>NZ_JBSWBU010000012.1:0-139956 GCF_054052245.1 Micromonospora sp. PTRAS2 | reverse complement strand
CGGGGTGCTGCTGCGGTCGTCCGTCAGGTGTAACGCCCCCGCCCCGGCCAGGATTCCGGCCCGGGAGTGCCGCCGGTCACCACCCCGACCCCGGCCTGACCCGGCCCGCCCCACCCCGCCCCACCCCCCCCGGCCCGCCCCACACCACCCCGCCGGGTCGGACAATCCGCTCATTCCGGTGGAGGGGTGACGGGATGCCGGGCAGGTGGGGGTATCAACGGCGCGGGATACCCCCACCTGCCCGACATGAAGTCGATCAACCCAGCGGCGCCCAGCCCGGCCCGCCCCCGGCTCGCCCCGCCCCCGGCCCGCCACGGCCCCGCCCCCGGCCCGCCCCGGCCCCGGCCCGCCCCGGCCCCGGCCCCGGGCCGGGACCGCCGGTCACTCCCGCCCCGCCCCACGCCAAAGCCGCCTCATGCCACGGCGCCGGGTCGGACAAACCGCCGCGCCGGGCCGTCGCGTGCGGGATGTCGGGCAGGTGGGGGGTATCCCGGCGCGTTGATGCCGCCACGTCGCCGACATGGAGTCGATCAACAGGATCGGGTGCCGGGTGGTGCGTGACGTGGCGCACAAACGATACGATCCGGTTCCGTATCGTAAACGGTTCGCCTAACGTCGTCGGAGTTACGATCCTGCCCCGTATCGTATTTGCGGGACGGGCGAACCGGGGGAGAGGACCGGCCCATGCAACCGCACGAGAACACCGGACATCCGAGGCGGTGGGCGATCCTCGGGGTGCTGGTGATCAGCCTCCTCGTCGTCGTCCTCGACAACACCATCCTCAACGTCGCCCTGCGCACCCTCGCCGACCCGGTGCACGGCCTCGGCGCGAGCCAGGGCGAGCTGGAGTGGGCGATCAACTCGTACACCCTGGTCTTCGCGGGTCTGCTCTTCACCTTCGGCGTGCTCGGCGACCGCGCCGGGCGCAAGCGCTTCCTGCTGGTCGGGCTGGTCCTGTTCGGGCTGTCGTCGCTGCTGTCGGCGTACGCGCAGAGCCCGGCGCAGCTCATCGGCGCCCGCGCGCTGATGGGCGTCGGCGGGGCGGCGATCATGCCGGTGACCCTGTCGATCATCTCCAACGTCTTCGACCCGCGGGAGCGCGGCCGGGCGATCGGCGTGTGGGCCGGCGCGGTCGGCCTCGCCGTGGCGATCGGCCCGATCCTCGGCGGCGCGCTGCTGGAACACTACTGGTGGGGCTCGGTCTTCCTGATCAACGTGCCGGTGGTCGCGGCCGGCGTGGTCCTGGTCGCCCTGCTGGTGCCCGAGTCCCGTGACCCCGACCCGGGGCGGGTCGACGTCCCCGGCGTGCTGCTGTCGGTGGTGGGCCTGGTCGCCCTGACCTACGGCATCATCGACGGCGGCGAGCACGGCTTCGAACGGCCCCTGGTCTGGGTGTCGATCCTCGGTGGCCTGGCCGTGCTGGCCTGGTTCGTGCTGCTGGAGCTGCGCAGCGACCACCCGTCGCTGGACGTCCGGCTGTTCCGGGTGCCCCGCTTCGCGGCCCCGGTGGCGCTGGTCGGGCTGGTCTTCTTCGCCGCCATGGGCGTGATGTTCTTCAGCTCGTTCTACCTGCAACTGGTCCGCGGCTACACCCCGCTGCAGACCGGCCTGCTCTTCCTGCCGTTCGCCGCCGCCCAGCTCGTCTTCGCCCCGCGCAGCGCGGCGATGGTCCGCCGGTACGGGGGCCGGGCCGTCGCGGCCGTCGGGCTGGCGCTGACCAGCGTGGCCCTCGCGGCGTTCGCGTTCATCGACGCGGGCACGCCGATCTGGGTGGTCCTGGTGGTCTTCCTCCTCCAGGGCATCGGCATGGCCAACATCATGCCGCCGGCCACCGAGTCGATCATGTCGGCGCTGCCCCGGGAGAAGGCCGGCGTCGGGTCGGCGGTCAGCAACACCGTGCGCCAGGTCGCCGGCGCCCTCGGCGTGGCCGTGCTCGGCTCGGTGCTGTCCGCGGTGTACCGGGACGACGTCGCCCCGGCCCTGCGGGGCCTGCCGGCGGGGGCGCACGAGGCGGCGAGCGAGTCGATCTCCGGCGCGTACGCGGCGGCCGGGCAGCTCGGTCCGACCGGGCCGGCCCTGGTCACGGCCGCCAACGGCGCCTTCGTCTCGGCGATGCACTGGGCCGCGGCGCTCTCCGCGGCGGTCGCCGTGCTCGGCTTCGTGGTCGTGCTGCGCTGGATGCCCGGCCGGGCCCTCGACCGGGCGGCCGGCGCACCGGCGGCGAGTGAACCCGAGTTGGCCGGAACAGCGTAGGTCCGGGAACAATGTCGGACATGACTTCCGCCGCCGAGGCTCCGCGGTCGCCCGGGCGACCGCGGAGCAGCCGCGCGGACGAGGCGATCGTGGAGGCCACCCTCGACCTGCTCGCGGAGGGCAGCACGATCGAGGCGCTCACCATCGAGGCGATCGCGGCCCGCGCCGGCGTCGGCAAGGCCACCATCTACCGCCGCTGGCCGGGCAAGGACGCGCTGCTGCTGGACGCGCTGCGCCGGCTCAAGGGCGTGCTGCCGAATCCGGCGGGCCACTCCGTGCGGGACGACCTGGTGCTGCTGGTCGGGGCGGTCGGCCACAACATCGACCCGCGCGCCGCGAAGATCATGCCCTGCCTCGTGCCGGAGGTGAACCGCAGCCCCGACCACTTCCGGCTCTACCAGAACATCATCGCGCCCCGCCGGCAGCTGATGCGCGAGGTGCTCCGCCGGGGGGTACGCCTCGGCGAGCTGCGGGCCGACCTCGACATCGAGGTGGCGATGGCGCTGCTCACCGGGCCGATGCTGATGCAGCGGATGCTGCGCTGGCACCCCGAGCTGGACGACGTCCTGCTCCCGGACCGGATCGTCGATGGCGTCCTGGACGGCATCCGGGCCCGCTGACGCACCCCGCCCCGGTCGGCGGGCCGTCGCCCCGCGCCGGTCGGCGGGCCGTCGCCCCGCGCCGGTCGGCGGGCCGTCGCCCCGCGCCGGTCGGCGGGCCGTCGCCCCGCGCCGGTCGGCGGCGTGGCGCCCCGAACCGTCAGGGCGCCGGCTCGCGGAGCCGGTGCAGGCGCAGCGCGAGCTGCACCTCCAGGGCCCGGCCGGGCTTCTGCCAGTCGGGGCCGAGCAGCTGGCCGACCCGTTCCAGCCGCTGGGTCACCGTGTTGACGTGCACGTGCAGCAGCTCGGCCGCCCGGGCCAGGCTGCCGCCCACCCCGAAGTACGCCTCCAGGGTCTTCACCAGCGCGGTGCCCCGCCTGGCGTCGTAGTCCACCACCGGCCCGACGGTGGTGGCGATGAACCGGGCCACGTCCCCGTCGCCCCGGTCGCCCACTGCGCCCAGCAGCAGCCCGACGAAGCCCAGCTCGGCGGTGCTCGCCCCCTGCCCGGTGCGGCCCAGCGCGCCGAGCGCCGTCAGGCAGCGGTCCGCCTCCTGGAAGATCGTCGCCAGCGAGGCGGGATCGGTCGACGGGCCGCTCGCCCCGGCGGTCACCGGCCGGCCGGTCACCCGGGACAGGTCCCGCGACACGGCGCGGGCCGCGCCGCCCGCGTCCCGGCCGGGCAGCATCAGCACCACCCGGCCGTCGCGCGCCGCCGCCAGGCCGCCGCGCGTCGAGGCGTACGTGGTGGCCCAGGAGAGCGCCCGCTGCCGGGCGGAACCCGTCGCGGCGATCGCGTCGTCGCCGACCGCCACCAGCACGTGCGGGGCGTCCAGGTCGACACCGAGGCGGCGGGCCCGGGTGCGCAGGGCGTCGGTGTCGGCCAGCGGCCGGGCGATCAGGTCGTCGAGCAGCTCGCCCCGCACCCGCCCCTCCGCCTCGGCCACGGTGCGGCGGAACAGCAGCAGCAGCGCGGTCACCAGCGCCGCCCGCTCCAGGATGCGCTGGTCGGCGTCGACCAGTTCGCCGTCGGGGCGCAGCACCAGCGCGCCCAGGTTCTCCGTGCCGGCGACCACGGCCGCGTACCAGAAGGGGCCCCGGCGGACGCTGCGCCCCTCGGTCCGCGACGCCGCGACCGCCTCCACCAGGTCCGCCCGGTCCGGCTCGTCGATCTGACCGACCCGGGCGAGCCGCCGCCCGTGGGCGTCGAGCGCCAGCAGCGCCCCGCCGAGCACGTCGGTGACGGCGGACGCCACGTCCTCGACCCCGCCGCCGCGCAGCACCAGCGCCGTCATCCGGTCGTGCGCTGCCGCCGCCCGCTCGACGGAGCTGCTGTGCGCCCGGATGGTGGTGTTGGCCGCCGACAGCTCCGCCAGCGCGGCCTGGGTCTCGGCCAGCAGCCGCGCCGTGTCGATCGCGACCGCCGCGTGCGCCGCGAGGGACACCAGCAGCGACACCTCCTCCCGGGCGAACGGCCGGGCGGAGCGGTTGGCGGCGTACAGCACGCCGATGGAGGTGGAGCCGAGCCGCAGCGGCACGCCGAGGATCGCCACCAGGCCCTCCTCGCCCACCCCGGCGTCGATCTCCCCGGTGTGGTGGAAGCGTTCGTCCTCGGGGTAGTTCGCGGTGACGTACGGGGTGCCGGACTGGGCCACCAGACCGCCCAGGCCCGCGCCCATCGGCAGCCGCAGCCGCTGGAACCGCGCCGAGATCGACCCGTCGGTGACCCGCATGTACGTGTCGCCGCGCTCGTCGTCGTCGAGCGTCATGTACGCCACGTCCGCGCCGAGCAGGTGCCGGGCCCGGTGCACGATCGCCCGCAGCACGGCGTCGAGGTCGCGCAGGCCGGCCAGGTCGCTCGCGGTGTCGTACAGGCCGGACAGCTCGCTCTCCCGGCGGCGCCGGCGCTCCAGCAGGGCCCGGACCCGCAGCGCGACCACCTTCGCCTGCTCCAGCTCGGCGAGCCGGTCGGGGGGCGCGCCGGCCGCGCGGGCCGCCACCAGCGGGCCCTCGAACTCCACCGCGGCGGCCTCCCGGGCGAGCAGTTCCAGGAACTCCACCGGCGACGACATGACCGACATTGTGCGCGAGGCCACTAGTTCGCCGTCCAGCCCCCGTCGAGGGCGATGGACGCGCCGGTGATGAACGCGGCCGGTGGCGCGCACAGGTACGCCAGCAGCTCCGCGACCTCCTCCGGCTCGATGAGCCGCTTGATCGCCGCCCGGGCCAGCATGATCTTCTCCACCACCTCGGCCTCACCGATGCCGTGGGTGGCGGCCTGGTCGGCGATCTGGTCCTGCACCAGCGCCGTGCGCACGTACGCCGGGTTGATGCAGTTGGCGGTGACCCCGTGCGCCGCGCCCTCCAGCGCGACCACCTTCGACAGCCCCTCCAGGGCGTGCTTCGCCGACACGTACGCCGACTTGTACGGCGAGGCCCGCAGCCCGTGCACGGAGGAGATGTTGACGATCCGCCCCCAGCCCCGGGCGTACATGTGCGGCAGCGCCCGGCGCACGATCCGGAACGGCGCCTCCACCATCACCCGGTGGATGTAGGCGAACCGCTCGGGCGGGAAGTCCGGCACCGGCGCGACGTGCTGCAGGCCGGCGTTGTTGACGACGATGTCCACGTCGGCGTCGAGCCGGTCCACCTCCGCCGGGTCGGCCAGGTCCACCCGCACGGCCCGGCCGCCGGCCAGCGCTGCGACCTCCTCGGCCGCGTCCGCGTCGCGGTCGAGGACCAGCACGCGGGCCCCGGCCGCCGCGAGCCGCAGGGCACAGGCCCGGCCGATGCCGCCGCCACCGCCGGTCACCAGCGCGGTCCGACCGGCCAGGTCGACGTGTACGACGTGGGGGCCCGCCACGGGTTCTGCCGTCATGGCGCACAAAGCTACGAGCTGGGTGGCCGGGGGCACATGGGTCGATGGCACATACTCGACACCCCGGCTGTGTGCCGCCACGCCCCCCGGCCCGTCGGCGGCCTGACCCCCGGCCCCTCGGCGGCCCGCCCCCTGCTCTTCGGCGGCGTGTCCCCACAGCCGGCTGTCGGGGCCGCCCAGTAGGGTGTCGAACACACGTACTGCCGACGTGGTGGGGAGGAGGCGGCGTGCGCGTGCTCGGCGTCGACCCGGGGCTGACCCGGTGCGGGGTCGGCGTGGTCGAGGGCGTGCCGGGCCGGCCCTGCACCCTGGTCGCCTACTACGTCGTCTACACCGACCCGGGCGACGACCTGCCGCTGCGCCTGCTGCACCTGGACCGCTCGCTCACCGAACTGGTCGCCGAGCACCGGCCGGACGCCGTCGCCGTCGAGCGGGTGTTCAGCCAGCACAACGTGCGCACCGTGATGGGCACCGCCCAGGCCAGCGGGATCGCCGTGCTGGCCGGCGCGCGCGCCGGGCTGCCCGTGCAGACCTACACCCCGAGCGAGGTCAAGGCCGCCATCACCGGCTCCGGCCAGGCCGACAAGGCGCAGATGACGACCATGGTGACCCGGCTGCTGCGGCTGCCCGAGCCGCCGAAGCCGGCCGACGCCGCCGACGCCCTGGCCCTGGCCATCTGCCACGTCTGGCGCGGCGGCACCCGCTCGAAGCTGGCCGAGGCGGCCGACCGGGCACGACGAGGAGGAGCACGATGATCGCCAGTGTGCGCGGGACGGTGACCGCGACCGGCCCGGACCACGCGGTGGTGGAGGTCGGCGGGGTGGGCCTGGCGGTGCACTGCGCGCCCGGCACGCTCGCCGACCTGCGGGTCGGCGAGCCGGCCCGGCTGGCCACCAGCCTGGTGGTCCGGGAGGACTCGCTCACCCTCTACGGCTTCGCCGACGACGACGCCAAGCAGCTGTTCGAGCTGCTCCAGACCGCGAGCGGGGTGGGGCCCCGGCTGGCCCAGGCGGTGCTCGCCGTGCACACCCCCGACGCGGTGCGCAAGGCCATCGCCAACGCCGACACCGCCGCGCTGACCCGGGTGCCGGGCATCGGCAAGAAGGGCGCCGAGCGCCTGGTGCTGGAGCTGCGGGACCGGATCGGCCCGGTGCCGGTGGGTGCCGACGGGGCGGCCGGCGTGACCGGGGGCGCCTGGCCCGAGCAGGTCCGCCAGGCGCTGGTGGGTCTCGGCTGGACGGCGGGCCAGGCCGACCAGGCGGTGGCCGCGGTCGCGGAGACCGTCGACGGCCCGCCGCCGCCCGTGCCGGTCCTGCTCAAGCAGGCCATCCGCCTGCTCGGCCGCACCCGATGACGGGGCCCGACGGCAACCTCGTCTCCGCGTACGTCAACGACGCGGAGCGTGACGCCGAGGCCAGCGTCCGGCCGAAGCGGCTGGAGGAGTTCATCGCCCAGCACCGGGTCCGCGAGCAGCTCGACCTGCTGCTGCGCAGCGCGATGCGGCGCGGCTCCCCGCCCGACCACATCCTGTTGTCGGGGCCGCCTGGCTTGGGTAAGACGACGCTGGCCAACATCGTGGCGGCCGAGCTGGGCTCCGGCATCCGGGTGACCAGCGGCCCGGCCATCGAGCGCTCCGGCGACCTCGCGGCGATCCTGACCAGCCTCACCGAGGGTGACGTGCTGTTCATCGACGAGATCCACCGGATCGCCAAGCCGGCGGAGGAGCTGCTCTACAGCGCGATGGAGGACTTCCGGGTCGACGTGATCGTCGGCAAGGGGCCGGGGGCCACCGCCATCCCGCTGGACGTCGAGCCGTTCACCCTGGTCGGGGCGACCACCCGGTCGGGCCTGCTGACCGGGCCGATGCGGGACCGCTTCGGCTTCGTCGCGCACCTCGACTTCTACTCCCCGGCCGACCTGGAGGTGCTGCTGCGCCGGTCGGCGCGCATCCTCGGGGTGCCGATCACCGACGACGGGGCCGCCGAGATCGCCGGCCGGTCCCGGGGCACCCCCCGGATCGCCAACCGGCTGCTGCGCCGGGTGCGCGACTTCGCCGAGGTCCGGGCCGACGGCACGGTCACGCTGGAGACGGCCCGGGCGGCCCTGACGGTGTACGACGTCGACGCGCTCGGGCTGGACCGGCTGGACCGGGCGGTGGTCACCGCGCTGGTCGACTCGTTCCGGGGCGGCCCGGTGGGCCTGTCGACGCTGGCCGTGGCGGTGGGGGAGCAGCCGGACACCGTCGAGGAGGTGTGCGAGCCGTTCCTGGTGCGGGCCGGGCTGCTCGCGCGTACGCCCCGGGGGCGGGTGGCCACCGAGGCGGCCTGGCGTCATCTGGGTCGTACCCCACCGAATGGTACATTTGGCACCGGTGCCCCTCCCGCGCCCGATCTGTTCTCCGCCGCGCCCGATGAGCCGTGATCCGTTCGTGATCTGTGCCGCATTCGGCGTTCCCAGGTGCAGGGACTAGACTCGCCGCGGTCTGTACAGGACGTGAGAATCCGCCTCCGCTCCGGTGCCCCTCGTGCCGAGCCGGAGGCCAATCGGAAGGTCAGTAACCGTGCTTTACGCAGCAGCGGGTGGCGGGGGAGCCGGCGGTCTCACGCCGATCCTCATGATCGCCCTGCTCTTCGGCGTCATGTACTTCATGATGATCCGCCCCCAGCAGAAGCGCCGCCGCGAGGCGGAGCGGATGCAGTCCACCCTCGGCCCCGGCGACGAGGTGGTCACCATTGGCGGGCTCTACGGCACGGTCACCGGCGTGGACGACGAGACCGTCCTGCTCGAGGTCGCCCCCGGCGTGCAGACCCGGTACGCCCGTCCGGCCATCGCCCGCGTCGTCAGCCAGGCCGAGCGGGCCGAGTCGACCGAGGACGTCGAGGACGCCGAGACCGTCAAGGAGTGACCGTCGTCCCGGGGACGGGGCAGCGGAGACAGCGATAAAACTGGATAGTTGGGCCCACGCCCGACGCCGACGCGTGAGCGCTGCCGGCCGCCGCCTCCGCGACGGCCGTGGGCAGCCGTGTCGACGTCGGGTCGCCGGCCCGGACACCCGTCGCCGGGACCCCCGGCCCGACCCTCGTGCCGCCGCCTAGGGCGGTGCGACCGTAACAGGGAGACAGACAGCCGTGGCACCACCACCTCAGGGACAGATGCGGCCCGGACGGCAGCTCGCCGTGCTCGGGCTCATCTTCGTCGTCCTCTATCTCTTGGTGTTCTTCTCGGGCGGCGCCAGTGGTGGCTTCAAGGACCGGCTGGAGCCCCGGCTCGGCCTGGACCTGGTCGGCGGCACCCGGATGACGCTGGAGGCGACGAACAGCCTCGACGGCAAGCCCCCGACGGCGGAGAACCTCGAAGAGGCCCGCCAGATCATCGAGAACCGGGTCAACGCCTACGGCGTGGCCGAGGCCGAGGTGGTCACCGAGGGCAACCGGAACATCGTCATCTCCCTGCCCGGCGAGAACCGCGACCTCACCGACGTCGGCAGCGCGGCCGAGCTGCGCTTCCGCAAGGTGCTCAAGGCCGCCGACGGCAGCGGCGCGGCGGCGGCCCCCGCGCCCACCCCGACGCCGGCCCCGTCCGGCAGCGCGTCGCCGAAGCCGTCCGGCAGCGCCAAGCCGTCGGGCAGCGCGTCGCCGTCCGGCGCGAAGGCCACCGCGTCGCCGAGCGCGGGCGGCCAGGGCGGCGGGGCGCCGGCCCCGAGCGCCAGCGCCACCCCGTCGCCCTCGGCGAGCGCCGCGCCGTCGTCGAGCGCCAGCGCCGAGCCGGTGCCGGCGGGCGTCGAGGAGCAGCGCAAGGCCGTCGAGCAGAAGGTCGGTGCCGCCGCCTGGCAGGCCGCGAGCGGCCTGCAGGCCCCGGCCGACCTGACCGCCGACCCGTCGCTGGCCGACAAGCTCAAGCCGTTCGGCGCGCTCAGCCCGCGCGAGGTCGCCGTGCTGCCGGCCGAGATGCAGTTCAACGTGCCGACAATCACCTGCGCGCAGCTCGACCAGCGCCCCCCGGCGTCGATCAAGGACGAGAAGCAGAAGGCCGTCGCCTGCGAGGACGGCGTCCAGAAATACCTGCTGGACGTGGCGAAGGTGCTCGGCACCGACGTCGGCGACGCCAACGCGGTGCTCGACCAGACCAGCTCCTGGGTGGTGAGCCTCGACTTCAAGGGCGCAGGCCAGGAGAAGTGGACCAACCTGACCCGCGAGGCGTTCAACAACGAGGGCCAGGCCTGCGACCAGACCGCGCTGGGTCAGGACGGCAAGTGCCGGGTCGCCGTGGTGCTGGACAACAAGGTCGTCTCCTCGCCGGAGATCCAGGGCGTGCTCACCGGTGACTCGCAGATCACCGGCAGCTTCGACAACAAGACGGCCAACGCCCTGGCCGGCCAGTTGCGCTACGGCGCGCTGCCGGTGACCTTCGAGGCGCAGGAGCAGCAGAACGTCACCGCCACCCTCGGCGCGAGCCACCTGCGCGCGGGCCTGCTCGCCGCCGGCATCGGCATGCTGCTGGTCATCATCTACTCGTTCTTCTACTACCGGCTGCTCGGCTCGGTCATCTTCCTGAGCCTGGTGCTGTCGGGTCTGCTGGTCTTCGGCGCGCTGGTCGTCCTGGGGCGGCAGATCGGCTTCACCCTCACCCTCGCCGGCATCGCCGGCATGATCGTCTCACTCGGTGTGGCGGCGGACTCGTTCGTCATCTACTTCGAGCGGCTCAAGGACGAGATCCGGGAGGGGCGCAGCCCGCGCAGCGCGGTGCCCCGGGCGTGGACCCGGGCCCGCCGGACGATCATCTCGGCCAACGCCATCACCATCATGTCGGCCGTGGTGCTCTACATCGTCTCGGTCGGCGCGGTGAAGGGCTTCGCCTTCGCGCTCGGCCTGGCCACGGTGCTCGACCTGGTCGTGGTCTTCCTGTTCCGTCACCCGATCATGACGATGTTCGCCCGGACCCGGGCGTTCCTGTCCCCGCGGGTCAGCGGTCTCGGCCGGATCCTTCCGCCCGCGCGGAGCGAGCAGGCCACCCGCACCTCGCGCGTCAAGGAGGCCTGAGATGGCTAAGACTGGTTTGGCGAGCCGCCTCTACGCGGGCGAGGCCGGCCTCGACGTCATCGGCCGGCGCAAGCTGTGGTTCGGTGTGGCCGGGGCGCTGATCCTCGTCGCCGTGCTCAGCTTCGCCCTGCGCGGTTTCACCCTGGGCATCGAGTTCGCCGGCGGCAACTCGTTCCAGGTGCCGGCCAGCGTCGGCACCCTCGACGACGCCGAGAAGACGGTCGACACGGTGCTGGCGAGCACTGCGGCGGGCGCCGAGGTGGTGACCGCGCAGAAGGTCGGCGGCACCGGCGGCGACTTCTACGAGATGCGCACCACGCAGCTCAACGCCGAGCAGGCCAACGCGGCGAAGGCCGAGATGGCCCGTGCGTTCGGCATCCAGCCCGACCAGATCAGCGGCAACCAGGTCAGCGAGGCGTGGGGCAGCCAGGTCACCTCCCGGGCGCTGCTCGGTCTGGTGATCTTCGTCCTGCTGGTGACGGTCTACCTGGTCCTGCGGTTCGAGTGGCGGATGGCGGCCGCCGCCGTCTCCTCGCTGTTCATGAACCTGATCCTCACCGCCGGCATCTACTCGCTGGTCGGCTTCGAGGTCACCCCGTCGACGATCATCGGGTTCCTCACGATCCTGGGCTTCGCGCTCTACGACGTGGTGGTGGTCTTCGACAAGGTGCAGGAGAACACCCGGGGCATCACGGCGAACAACAACCAGACGTACGGCGAGGCGGCCAACCTGGCCATCAACCAGAGCCTCATGCGGTCGCTGAACACCTCGGTGGTCGCGCTGCTGCCCGTCGGTGGTCTGCTCTTCATCGGCGCCGGCCTGCTGGGCGCGGGCACGCTGAAGGACCTCGGCCTGGTGCTGTTCGTCGGTATGGCGGTCGCCTTCCTGACCTCCATCCTGCTGGCCACCCCGCTGCTGGTGCTGCTGAAGAACTACGAGCCGCGGATCCAGGCGCACAACAAGCGGGTCCTGGCCCGGCGGACCGCCCTCGCCCGGGGCGAGATCACCCCGAAGGGCGCGGCGCGCCCGGCCGCCGACGCCGACGAGCCCGCCGACGCCGACGCGGCCCTGGCCGGGGCCGCCCCGAAGGTGGGCGCCCGGCCCGCCGGCAAGCGCGCGACCGGCGCCCGGGGCGGTCGCCCCGCCGGTGGCGGCGGCAACCGGCCGGGCGGCGCCAAGCGGCGCTGATCGGCCACACCGGTAGGGAACACGTTCCGACGGCGTCCCGCAGGCTGTGCGAGCAGCGTGCGGGACGCCGTCGGCCATGAAGGGAGACGGGCCGCCGTGACGGAGACGCACAGCGCCGGGGTACGGGGAGACAGCGGCCCGCGGGTCGCCGAGCTGGTCGCCAGCCGCGTGCTGGACGTGCCGGACTTCCCGAAGCCGGGCGTGATGTTCAAGGACCTGATGCCGCTCTTCGCCGACGGCGAGGTGTTCCGGCAGGTCGTCGACGGGATCGTGGCGTACCACGGGCGGGACGCGTTCGACGCCGTGGTGGGCATCGAGGCCCGGGGCTTCGTCGTCGCGGCGGCCATCGCGTACGCGACGGGGGTGGGCGTGGTGCCGGTGCGCAAGGCCGGCAAGCTGCCCCGCCCCGCCTACTCGGCCTCCTACGCCCTGGAGTACGGCGAGGCGACGCTGGAGGTGCACGAGGACGCGTTCACCGCCGGGCACCGGGTGCTGGTGGTCGACGACGTGCTCGCCACCGGCGGCACCGCCGAGGCCACCCTCGATCTGGTGGAGCGGGCCGGCGGCACGGTGGCCGGCTTCACGGTGCTGCTGGAGCTGGGGTTCCTCGGCGGGCGCAAGCGGCTCGCCCCGCGCCCCGTGCACGCCCTGCTGAGCGTGTGAGCCGTCCGGGCCGCCCCTCGCCCCGGCACCGACGACCCGGGGCGCGGCGTGCGCAGTGCCTGTTCGTGCCCCGGTGCCCGATTGGTGGCCCCGGCCGCCGGGCGGACCCGGTGGGGACCGTCCGGCGGAGCGGCGGGGCACCGTGCGTGCGGGTAGCATTGCCCATTGCTGACCGGGCGGGTGACCGTCCGGGCGGCGTGAGACCAGGCCGGCCGGACGGTCGGCGCATCCCCGGCGAGCGGTGAGGAGGCCGGTGTCCCACGATGTCGTCCCTCCGGTGGAGGGCACGGTGCACCCGACAGGCGACGCTGACGGTTCGGTAACCGATCGGGGCGCTGACGCCCTGGCCGTGGCGGGTGGGAACGGCGCGGGCTCCGGGTCCGCCGACGGCGCGGCGGCGGGTGCCGGTGCGCCGCTGTTCCCGGCCGACGCCGCCGACGATCCGTCGCAGCTCACCGGCGATCCGTCGCCGAGCGGCGGCTTCGCCCTCTCCAACGCGCCCACCGGGCGGCGGGTGCGGGCGAGGCTGGCCCGGTTCAACGCGCCCTGGCAGACCTCGCAGGTCAGCGAGGTGCTGGAGCCGCTGATCTCCAGCCACCGGGAGAACCACCCGAAGGCCGACGCGAAGCTGATCCAGACCGCGTTCGACACCGCCAACCGCTGGCACTCCGGTCAATACCGCAAGTCCGGCGACCCGTACATCACCCATCCGCTCGCGGTGGCCACCATCCTGGCCAACCTGGGCATGGACACCACGACGCTGGTCGCCGCGCTGCTGCACGACACGATCGAGGACACCGAATACACCCTCGACCAGATGAAGGTCGACTTCGGCCCCGAGGTGACCCTGCTCGTCGACGGGGTGACCAAGCTCGACAAGGTCAAGCTCGGCGACGCCGCGAAGGCGGAGACGATCCGCAAGATGGTCGTGGCGATGGCGAAGGACCCGCGGGTCCTGGTGATCAAGCTGGCCGACCGGCTGCACAACATGCGCACCCTCTCCTTCCTGCCCGCGCCGAAGCGGGAGCAGAAGGCGAAGGAGACGCTGGAGATCCTGGCGCCGCTGGCGCACCGCCTCGGCATGAACACGATCAAGTGGGAGCTGGAGGACCTAGCCTTCGGCACGCTGTTCCCGAAGCGGTACGAGGAGATCCTGCGCCTGATCGGGGAGCACCAGCCGCAGCGGGAGTCGCTGCTGCGTCAGGTGACGCAGAAGGTGGGCACCGACCTGAAGGCCGCCAAGATCAAGGCGGAGACGACGGGCCGGCCGAAGCACCTCTACTCGATCTACCAGAAGATGATCGTGCGGGGCCGCGACTTCAACGACATCTACGACCTGGTCGGGGTTCGGATCCTGGTCGACACGGTGCGCGACTGCTACGCCGCGCTGGGCGTGATCCACGCGAACTGGCAGCCCGTGCCGGGCCGGTTCAAGGACTACATCGCGATGCCCAAGTTCAACATGTACCAGTCGCTGCACACGACGGTCATCGGGCCCACCGGCAAACCGGTGGAGATGCAGATCCGCACGTACGCGATGCACCGCACCGCCGAGTTCGGCATCGCCGCCCACTGGAAGTACAAGGAGCACAAGGGCACCCAGATCGTCGGCCCGCCCGCGCACATCGACGAGATGACGTGGCTGCGGCAGCTGCTGGACTGGCAGCGGGAGGCGGCCGACCCGAGCGAGTTCCTCGACGCGTTGCGGTTCGACCTGTCGAGCCAGGAGGTGTACGTCTTCACCCCCAAGGGTGACGTCATTCCCCTGCCGACGGGGTCGACGCCGGTGGACTTCGCGTACGCGGTGCACACCGAGGTCGGGCACAAGTGCATCGGGGCGCGGGTCAACGGCAAGCTGGTGCCGTTGGAGTCGACGCTGTCCAACGGCGACGTGATCGAGATCTTCACGTCGAAGTCGGACACGGCCGGGCCGACGCAGGACTGGCTGGGCTTCGTGAAGAGCCCCCGGGCGCGCACGAAGATCCGGCAATACTTCAACAAGGAGCGGCGCGAGGAGGCGATCGAGGCCGGCAAGGACGCGATCGTCAAGGCGATGCGCAAGCAGGGCATGCCGTTGCAGCGGATGCTCACCTCCGACGCGCTGATGGCCATCGCGCGGGACCTGCACCTGGCCGACGTGGCGTCGCTGTACGCGGCGGTCGGCGACAGCCAGGTCTCCGCCCAGTCGGTGGTGCAGAAGCTGATGGCCGCCTACGGGGGCGAGGAGGGCGCGGCGGAGGACATCGCCGAGACCGCCGTGGCCACCCGGCCGCCGCGCAGCCGGCAGAGCAGCGCCGACCCGGGTGTGGTGGTGCGGGGCGTCAGCGACGTGTGGATCAAGCTGGCCCGCTGCTGCACCCCGGTGCCGCCCGACTCGGTGTTCGGGTTCGTCACCCGCTCCGGCGGGGTCAGCGTGCACCGCGACGACTGCGCCAACGCCGAGGACCTGCGGGCCCAGGCCGAGCGGGTGGTCGAGGTCAGCTGGAAGCTCACCTCCGCCTCCACGTTCCTGGTGGCCATCCAGGTGGAGGCCCTCGACCGGCACAAGCTCCTCGCCGACGTCACCCGGGTGCTCTCCGAGGAGCGGGTCAACATCCTCTCCGCGACGGTCACCACCACCCGCGACCGGGTGGCGGTGAGCCGGTTCAGCTTCGAGATGGCCGACCCGAAGCACCTGGGGCACCTGCTGGCCGCCGTCCGCAAGGTCGACGGGGTGTTCGACGCCTACCGGGTCACCTCGGGGTCCTGAGCCGCTCAGCAGGGCCCCGGACACGAAAGCGCCCGCCGGTGGTGACCGGCGGGCGCTTCGTCGTGCGGGGTGGGGCGGGCGGTCAGCCCTGCGCCTCGCTCATCGTCATCTTCTTGATGACGACCTCCTTCTTGGGGTGGCCGCCGCCGGCCTGCTTGGCGTACGCCCCGTCGTCGCCGGCCTTGGCGACATCCTTGACGATGTCCATCCCGCCGGTGATGGTGCCCAGGACGGTGTAGTTCGCGTCCAGCGGCGAGTCGCCGTAGACGATGAAGAACTGGCTGCCCGTGCTGCCCGGCTGCCCCGAGTTGGCCATCGCGATGACGCCCTCCGGGTACGGCGGGCGCTTGTCGGTCGGCAGGTTCTCCTCGGCCATCCGGTAGCTCGGGCCGCCGGTGCCGTCGGTGTCCCGCCAGCCCTTGCCGGTGGCGCTCGGGTCGCCGCACTGGAGCACCTTGATGCCCTCGGTGACCAGGCGGTGGCACTTGGTGTTGTCGAGGAAGTTCTTGCTCGCCAGGTGGGTGAAGCTCGCGGCGGTGCACGGCGCGGCCGACCGGTCGACCTTGGCGGTGATCGGGCCCAGGTTGGTGTCGAACGTCAGGGTCTGGGTGCCCGTGTTCGGTTGCTGGGCGGCCGGCAGCCCGACGTCCTTGATCTCCTTGGTCTGCTGCTCCTTGGGGACCTCGGTCCAGGCGCACTGCACGAAGCCGGGGGCGGCGGCGGTGTCCTGCTTCTTGTCGTCGTCGCCGCCGATGCTGGCGGCGAGCCAGACGGTGCCGGCGACCACGAGCAGCAGGGCCGCCCCGGCCCCGACGATCGCCTGCGTCTGCCGGCGCTTGCGGGCCCTGGCCGCGCGCTCGGCCATCTCCCGCTCGAGCCGGGCGCGCGCCGCCGCGCGCTGCCGCTCTCTGGTGGACGTCACGGTCGATCCTCCTGGACTGTCTCGGGCGCGGCCGGTGCCGCAAAAGGCTGTGGGGTGTGGGGGAGCCGGGTCAGCCGGCGCTGGGGCTGGCCGACGCGCCGCTGGGGGCCGGGGCCGGCGCGGTCGTCGGCTCGCCGACGGTGAGACTCTGGATCACCACGTCGGTCTTCGGCTTGACCTTGGCTCCGCTCCCATTGTCCACGGTCTGCAGGGCACCGATCTTCGTGACCACGTCCAGGCCGCCGGTGACCTTCCCGATCACCGGGTAGGCCGGCTTGTCCGGGTCGAAGTCCTTGAAGAAGATCAGGAACTGGCTGCCGTTGGCGCCCGGGGGGTTGGCGACCATCGCCACCGTGCCCTTCGGGTACGCCGGGGGCTGGTCGGGCGCGGGGCTCGCCGACGGGCTGGCCTCGGGGGCCACCGGGACGTTCTCGTCGTAGAACGAGTACGTCGGGCCGCCCAGCCCGGTGCCGCTCGGGTCGCCGCAGCGCAGCGCGCCCTCGGAGGTGATCTCGTGGCACTTCGTGTTGTCGTAGAAGCCCTTGCTCGCCAGGTGGGCGATGCTCGCCCCGGCGCACGGGGCCGACGCGAGGTCCAGCTCGGCGGTGATCGGGGCGCCCTGGTTGGTGGTGACGGTCAGTGCCCGGGTGCCGGAGGTCGGCAGGCCCTGGGTGGCCGGGGTGCCCACGTCCTTGAGGTTGGTGTTCGCGGTGGCGTCCTGCGGCGTCCAGAGGCAGACGTCCTCGGCGGCCGTGTCCTGCTTCGGGTCGTCGTCGAAGGCGCCCAGCGCCCAGGCCGAACCGGCCACGATCAGCACGAGCACCACGGCGGCGCCGACACCGGCCTGGATCTGCCGTCGGCGTCTGGTCCGGGCGGCCCGTCGCGCCAGCTGCCGGTCGAGCTTGGCCCGCGCCAGTTTGCGCTGCCGGTCCCTGCTGGAAGCCACCCGTGCTCCCCTTCCTCTACCCTGATGGTCACCGGCGGTCGGCGTCGCGCCCCGTCGGGTGCCACGTGCGCCACGCCACACGCCCGCCAGAGTGTAC
Source organism: Micromonospora sp. PTRAS2 (assembly GCF_054052245.1). NCBI lineage: Bacteria > Bacillati > Actinomycetota > Actinomycetes > Micromonosporales > Micromonosporaceae > Micromonospora > Micromonospora sp. PTRAS2. Next base: position 122,622 of record NZ_JBSWBU010000012.1, on the reverse strand, counting down.
GGGTAGCGGCTGGGAAAGTGGTGTACGAGGTCCGGGCTGGCTTTATCGGAGTTGCTCACTGGGCCGGTGGTGCCACGGGGGCGGGTGGGCCGGCGCGATCCGCCCGCCGCTGCGGCTAGGCTTCCCGTGCAGGCTAGACAGCGACGGAAGGGGAGCGCCGTGCTCGTGGCGAGCTTTCCCGCGGACGCCTTCGGCACCAACTGCTATGTGGTGGCGACCGGGCCGGGGGAGCAGTGCGTGGTGGTCGACCCGGGCATCGGGGTGATCGACCGGCTCGACGCCGTCCTCGCCGAGCATCGCCTGCACCCCGCCGCCGTGCTGCTCACCCACGGCCACCTCGACCACACGTTCTCCGTCGCGCCGGTCTGCGGCGCGCGGGGCGTCACCGCGTACGTCCACCCGGAGGACCGGGAGCTGCTGGCCGATCCGGCCAAAGGGCTGTCGATGGACCTCCGCGGGCTCTTCGGCGGCCGGCTGCCCTACTCGGAGCCCGACGACGTCGCCGAGCTGACCGACGGCGCGACCCTGTCGCTCGCCGGGCTGGAGATCACCGTCGACCACGCCCCGGGCCATACCGGCGGGTCGGTGCTGTTCCGGCTGCCGGGCGAGGGCTCGGAGTGGGAGGCCGAGCAGGTCTGCCTCTCCGGCGACGTGCTCTTCGCCGGCTCGATCGGCCGCACCGACCTGTGGGGCGGCAGCATGCCCCGGATGCTCACCAGCCTGCGTGACAAGATCCTCCCGCTGGCCGACGACACGGTGGTGCTGCCCGGCCACGGCCCCGCGACCACCATCGGCCGCGAGCGCGCGAGCAACCCGTACCTCATCGAGGTGGCGGCCTCGGGCGACGCGCGCCCGGCCGCACCCACCCGCGGTCTCTAGGCCGCGCCTCGACCTTTCCCGCGCCGGCGGCGCGGGTGTTGAACGGAGCGTCATGAGCAAGCCCACGCCCATCTCCGGCTTCCCCGAGTGGACCCCGGCGCAGCGGATGATCGAGCAGTTCGTGCTGGACCGGATCCGCGCCACCTTCGAGCTGTACGGCTTCGCGCCGCTGGAGACGCGCTCCGTCGAGCCGCTGGACCAGCTGCTGCGCAAGGGGGAGACCTCCAAGGAGGTCTACGTGCTGCGCCGCCTGCAGGCCGACGCCGACGGCCCGGCCGGCGACGACGCCCTCGGCCTGCACTTCGACCTGACGGTGCCGTTCGCCCGCTACGTGCTGGAGAACGCCGGCAAGCTCCAGTTCCCGTTCCGCCGCTACCAGATCCAGAAGGTGTGGCGGGGCGAGCGCCCGCAGGAGGGGCGCTACCGGGAGTTCCTCCAGGCCGACATCGACATCGTCGACCGGGACACCCTGCCCGCGCACTACGAGGCGGAGATGCCGCTGGTCATCGGCGACGCGCTGCGGTCGTTGCCGATCCCGCCGGTGACCATCCAGGTCAACAACCGCAAGATCTGCGAGGGGTTCTACCGGGGCATCGGCCTGACCGACCCGGAGGCCGCCCTGCGCGCGGTCGACAAGCTCGACAAGATCGGCCCGGCGAGGGTGGCCGAGCTGCTCGCCGAGACGGCCGGGGCGAGCGAGGCGCAGGCCAAGGCGTGCCTGGCCCTGGCCGAGATCTCCGCCCCGGACGCCTCGTTCGCCGACGCCGTGCGCGGCCTCGGGGTGACCCACCCGCTGCTCGACGAGGGCGTCGCCGAGCTGGTCGCGGTGGTGGAGACCGCCGCCGCGCACTCCCCGGGGCTGTGCGTGGCCGACCTGCGCATCGCCCGCGGGCTCGACTACTACACCGGCACCGTCTACGAGACGTCGCTGGCCGGCTACGAGCGGTTCGGCTCGATCTGCTCCGGCGGCCGGTACGACAACCTGGTCAGCGCCGGTGGCGCGTCCTTCCCCGGGGTCGGCATCTCGATCGGGGTGAGCCGGCTGCTCGGGCTGCTCTTCGGCGCGGGCGCGCTCACCGTGTCCCGCAGCGTGCCGACGTGCGTGCTGGTCGCGGTGACCAGCGAGGAGCGGCGGGCGGCGAGCAACGCCGTCGCCGACGCGCTGCGCCGCCGGGGGGTGCCCACGGAGGTCGCGCCGAGCGCGGCGAAGTTCGGCAAGCAGATCCGGCACGCCGAGCGGCGCGGCATCCCGTACGTGTGGTTCCCCGGTGCCGACGGGGCGCCCGACGAGGTGAAGGACATCCGCTCCGGCGAGCAGGTGGTCGCGGCGGCCGGGGAGTGGACCCCGCCCCGGGCCGACCTGTCGCCCCTGGTGAGCTGAGAGGACGCCGCGCGGGCGGGCGCTACTGGCGCGTACGGCGCGGAAGACCTACGGTGGCGTAAGTTACGCCACCGTAGGGAGAACCTCGTGACCGAACTCAGCCAGACCGCCCTGCTCGTCGAGCTCGAACCCGTCGTGGCGAAGAACCTCGACCGCCACCTCTCGATGGCCAAGGAATGGTTCCCGCACGAGTACGTGCCGTGGAGCGAGGGGCGCACCTTCGACGGCCCGCTCGGTGGCGAGGCGTGGTCGCCGCAGGACTCGACGATCCCCGAGATCGCGCGCACCGCGCTGATCGTGAACCTGCTGACCGAGGACAACCTCCCCTCCTACCACCACCAGATCGCCACCCTCTTCGGCCCGGACGGGGCGTGGGGGACGTGGGTGGGCCGGTGGACCGCCGAGGAGGGCCGGCACGGCACCGCCATCCGCGACTACCTGACGGTGACCCGGGCGGTGGACCCGGTGGCGCTGGAGCGGGCCCGGATGGTGCACATGACCGCTGGCTACACCAACTCCCACGACGAATCGATGCTGCGCTCGCTGGCGTACGTGTCGTTCCAGGAGCTGGCCACCCGGATCTCGCACCGCAACACGGGCCGGGTGGCCGGCGACCCGGTGTGCGAGGCGCTGCTGGCCCGCGTCGCCGCCGACGAGAACCTGCACATGGTCTTCTACCGCAACCTGCTCGCCGCCGCCCTGGAGGTGGCCCCGAGCCAGGCGATGCGGGCCATCGCCGAGGTCCTCGCCGACTTCCAGATGCCCGGCGTGGGCATCGAGGGCTTCGCCCGCAAGTCGGTGGCGATCGCCCTGGCCGGCATCTACGACCTGCGCCAGCACCGCGACGAGGTGGTCGTCCCGGTGCTGCGCCAGTGGGACATCTTCAACGTGACCGGGCTGAACGCCGACGGCGAGGCCGCCCGCGACCAGATCGCCGCCCACCTGGACACCCTTGAGGTCCACGCGTCCCGTTTCGAGGAGAAGCGCGACGCCCGCGCGGCCCGCCTGGCCGCCGCCCGCTGACCCGTCCCCCGGAACGGGGGTGGCGGGTGGCTGGGGTGAAACGGGGCGAAGCCGGGTCTTGCGAGTGAATCCAAGTATGTGAATACTTCAGTTCACTCGGCCGGTTCACCCCAGCTCCGGCCGGTGGTCCTCGGGTCCGTCACCCCCGGCGCGACCCGTTCACCCCCTTCCGGGAGGTTGTTACATGCGACCCACGAGGTCAACGCTCCTCCGCGCCGTGTCCGTCGCCGCCGCCGGCACCCTGGTCGCCACCGCGCTGATCGGCGCACCCGTCCAGGCCGCCCCCGCCGCCTCGCCCGACGCCGCCGCCACCCTGGCCGAGCGGCTCGGTGACCGTTCCGCCGGCACGTACGCCGACGCCAGCGGCAAGATGGTCGTCACCGTGACCGACGCGGCCGCCGCCCGTCAGGTCCGCGCCTCCGGCGCCATCGCCAAGCTCGTCAAGCGGGGCGCCGCCGAGCTCGACCGGGCCACCGCCGAGCTGGAGCGTTCCGCGAAGATCGCGGGCACCGCGTGGTGGACCGACCCGGTCACCAACCAGGTCGTCGTCTCCGTCGACAGCACCGTCACCGGCGCCAAGCTGGAGCGCGTCAAGGCCGCCGCCGCCCGGACCGGCGGCGCCGTCCGCATCGAGGCCGAGGCCGGCGTGCTGAGCACCCGCATCTCCGGCGGCCAGGCGATCTACGCCGCCGGCGGCGGCCGCTGCTCGCTCGGCTTCAACGTGCGCAACAGCGCCGGCACCACCTTCTTCCTGACCGCCGGGCACTGCACCAACATCGCCTCGACCTGGTACTCGAACTCGGCCCAGACCAGCGTCCTGGGCACCCGCACCGGCACCAGCTTCCCGGGCAACGACTACGGCATCGTCCGGCACAGCAACTCCGCCAACGCGACCGGCAACGTCTCCCTCTACAACGGCACCTACCGGGACGTCACCGGCGCGGCCAACGCGTTCGTCGGCCAGAGCGTGCAGCGCTCCGGCAGCACCACCGGCGTGCACAGCGGCACGGTCGGGGCGCTCAACGCCACCGTCAACTACGCCGAGGGCTCCGTCTCCGGCCTGATCCGCACCAACGTCTGCGCCGAGCCGGGCGACAGCGGCGGCTCGCTGTTCAGCGGCAGCAGCGCCATCGGCCTCACCTCCGGCGGCAGCGGCAACTGCACCCGCGGCGGCACCACCTACTTCCAGCCGGTCACCGAGGCGCTCAGCGTCTACGGCGTCAGCATCATCTGATCCACCACGCCCTCGCGAAGCGGGTCGCCGGCCTCCGGCGGCCCGCTTCCGGCGTACCCCCGGAACCGGCGCAGCCGCGAGGAGCGGCGGCCCGGTCGGGCGGGATCCGCGCGCGGATCGACTGGGCGGGCCGAACCGGGGTACGTTGCGCCCGGTGAGCGCCACACCGCCTTCCGCCCCGCCCGCGTCGGCCTGGGCCCCGCTGCGCCTCGCCGTGTTCCGCAGCCTGTGGCTGGCCGTGCTGGCCAGCAACGTCGGCACCTGGATGCAGACCGTCGGCGCCCAGTGGCTGCTGGTCGAGCAACCCAACGCCCCCACCCTGGTCGCCCTCGTGCAGACCGCGAGCATGCTGCCGGTGCTGCTGCTGGCCCTGCCGGCCGGCGCGCTCGCCGACACCCTCGACCGGCGTCGGCTGCTCATCGGCGTGCAGTGCTTCCTGGCCGCCGTGGGGGTGCTGCTGACCGCGCTCACCGCCGCCGACCGGATGCCGCCGGCCCTGCTGCTCACCCTCACCTTCGCCCTCGGCGTCGGCCAGGCCCTCACCCTGCCCGCCTGGCAGGCGGTGATCCCGGAGCTGGTGCCCCGGGAACAGCTCGTCAGCGCCTCCGCGCTCGGCTCGATCAGCGTCAACCTGGCCCGCTCCGTCGGCCCGGCGGTGGCCGGCGTGCTGGTCGCCCAGGCCGGGGTGGCCGTGGTCTTCGCGGTGAACACCGCGTCCTTCGCGATCTTCGCCGGGGCGCTGCTGCGCTGGCGGCCGGACCGCCCCGACGGCCCGGCCATGCCGGAACGGTTCACCGCCGCGCTGCGCGCCGGCGGCCGGTACGTGCGCCACTCGCCGGTCGTCCGCCGCATCCTGCTGCGGGCCGCGCTGTTCGTGGTGCCCGGCAGCGCGCTGTGGGCGCTGCTGCCGCTGGTGGCCAGCCAGCGCCTAGGCCTGGGCCCCGGCGGGTACGGCGTGCTGCTCGCCGCGCTCGGCGTCGGCGCGGTCGCCGGCGCGCTCGTGCTGCCCCGGGTGCGCCGGGCGCTCACCGCCAGCCAGCTCCTCCTCGTCGCCGGGCTGGTCTACGGCGGGACGCTGCTGGTGCTCGCCCTCGTGCCCGTGCCGGCCCTGGTCACGGCGGCGCTGGTGCCCGCCGGGCTGGCCTGGATGACCGTGCTGTCCACCGTGAACGCCGCGATGCAGCTCTTCCTCCCCGGCTGGGTACGCGCCCGGGGGCTGTCGGTCTACCAGATGGTCTTCGCCGGCGGGCAGGCGCTGGGCGCCCTCGCCTGGGGCGCGCTCGGCGAACTCGCCGGCCTGGTCACCGCGCTCGCCGTGGCCGGGGCGGCCATGGCCGTCGCCGCGCTCACCGTGCCGCTGTGGCCGCTGCGCGACACCCGCGGGGTCGACCGGGACCCGGCCGTCTACTGGCCCGAGCCGCACCTGACCCTGGACGCGCACCCGCGCACCGGGCCCGTGCTGGTGACCGTCTCCTACACCGTGCCGCCCGAGCGGCAGGACGCCTTCGTCGATGCGATGCGGGCGGTGGGCCGGTCGCGGCGGCGCACCGGGGCGATGCGCTGGGGGCTGTTCCGGGCGGGGGAGCGGGCGCACGGCTTCGTCGAGGTGTACCAGGTGCCGTCCTGGGAGGAACACCTGCGCCAGCACGGCGGCCGGCTCACCGGCGCGGACCGGGCGGCGGAGGAGCGGGCGAGGGCGCTCACCGAGGGCGACGTCCACGTCGCCCACCTCCTCCCCGCCGACGAGCCGTAGCAGGGATGCAAGGAAGGGCACCTTGTTAACGCTTTCTGTTGTACAGGGGCCCCCTGTTAACACCACGGGCCGCGGTGCGCCCGGCGGTGCCGTGGTCAGCGCCGGGCCAGCCACCCGGCGACCAGCAACGGGCAGAGCGCCTCCGCGCCGGCGGCCACCCGCTCGGCCAGGCCGACCCGGTCACCGCCGGTGGCCAGCTCGACCGCGAACCAGGCCACCGGCACCAGCAGCCCCACCGCCAGTGCCGCCCAGGCGGCCCGCCCGCGGGCGTACCCGTCAGGGGCGGGCCGGTCGCCGCCCGCCGACCCGACCGCCTCGCGTCGGGGACGGCCGGCCCGTGGCCCGTCTCCGGCGGGGGCGAGCACTGGCCAGAGGGCCAGCGCGCCGAACGCGACGGCGGCGGCCAGCCCGTGCGGCGCCGAGCCGCCGGCGGCCGGCAGCGGAAACGCCGCCACCGCGAGCGTGGCGACCCCGCCCAGCGCGAGCAGCGCCCGCCCCCCGACCGCCAGCGGCCGCAGCCCGGCGGCGGTCACGCAGTGGCACAGGCCGAGCCCGACGAGGCCGAGCGTCATGATCCACCGGTCGGCCGCGCCGACGGCCGCGAGCGCGCTGATCGTGCCGGAGACCTGGTCGAACCCGCCGGGCTGCCGGGCCGCGCCGAGCAGCCAGCCGCCGACCAGGAAGACCGGCGCCGCGCCGGCGGAGAGCAGGGCCCACGGGGGTACGACACGCATCCGGCACACCGTACGCGGCGCGGGGCGGATCGGCGCGTCGGCGGTGCTCCGGCGGTGCTCCCGCGGTGCGGGGCGGGTTAGCAGGGGTCCCTTGTACAACAGAAAGCGTTAACAAGGGGCCCCTCCTTACCCCCCAACCGCGCCCGGTGACGGCGGGGGGCGGGGCACCCTGACAGAATGCGAGGGCAGACCGAACGCAGACGATGAGGAGACGCAAGCCGTGATCCGTACCCATGACGCCGGCAGCCTGCGCGCGACGGACGCCGGCACCACGGTGACGCTCGCCGGGTGGGTCGCCCGCCGGCGCGACCACGGCGGTGTCATCTTCGTCGATCTGCGCGACGCCTCGGGCGTCGTGCAGGTGGTCTTCCGCGAGGAGGACGCCCACGCGCTGCGCAACGAGTTCTGCGTGAAGGTGACCGGCGAGGTGACCCGCCGGCCCGAGGGCAACGAGAACCCGGAGCTGCCCACCGGCGAGATCGAGGTGACCGCGAGCGGCCTGGAGGTGCTCTCGGAGGCCGCGCCGCTGCCGCTGCCCGTCGACGACCAGGTCGAGGCCGGCGACGACATCCGGCTCAAGTACCGCTACCTGGACCTGCGCCGGGGCGGCCCGGCGAAGGCGATGCGGCTGCGGTCGCGGGCCAACCAGCTCGCCCGCGGCGTGCTGCACGAGCGTGACTTCCTGGAGATCGAGACGCCGACGCTGACCCGGTCCACCCCGGAGGGCGCGCGCGACTTCCTGGTCCCGGTCCGGCTCCAGCCGGGCAGCTGGTACGCGCTGCCGCAGTCCCCGCAGCTGTTCAAGCAGCTGCTGATGGTCGGCGGCATGGAGCGCTACTACCAGATCGCCCGCTGCTACCGCGACGAGGACTTCCGCGCCGACCGGCAGCCGGAGTTCACCCAGCTCGACATCGAGATGTCCTTCGTCACCGAGGACGACGTGATCGACCTCGGCGAGGCGATCGTGTCGGCGCTCTGGTCCGACCTGGCCGGCTACGAGATCCCCCGGCCCATCCCGCGCATCACCTGGCACGACGCGATGGCCCGGTACGGCTCCGACAAGCCGGACCTGCGCTACGGCGTGGAGCTGACCGAGCTGACGGACTACCTGCGCGGCACGGCGTTCCGGGTGTTCGCCGGGGCGATCGACGCGGGCGGGTACGTGGGCGCGGTCGTCATGCCGGGCGGCGCGGGCCAGACCCGCAAGGAGCTGGACGGCTGGCAGGACTGGGCGAAGGCGCGCGGCGCGAAGGGCCTCGCGTACGTGGTGCTCGACGCCGAGACCGGCGCGCCGCGGGGCCCGGTGGCGAAGAACCTCTCCGAGGAGCACCTGGCGGGGCTGGCCGACGCGGTCGGCGCGAAGCCGGGCGACGCGGTGTTCTTCGCGGCGAGCGCCGACGCCCGGGAGGCGCAGGAGCTGCTCGGCGCGGCCCGCATCGAGATCGCCAAGCGGGCGAAGCTGATCGACGAGAGCGCGTGGGCGTTCTGCTGGGTGGTCGACGCCCCGATGTTCGAGAAGACCGACGAGGGCGGCTGGACGGCCGTGCACCACCCGTTCACCTCGCCGAACGCCGAGTGGGTGGACCGGTTCGAGGAGGCGCCGGACCGGGCGCTGGCGTACGCGTACGACATCGTCTGCAACGGCAACGAGATCGGCGGCGGGTCGATCCGTATCCACCGGGGCGACGTGCAGCAGCGGGTGTTCGACCTGCTCGGCATCACCCCCGCCGAGGCGCAGGACAAGTTCGGCTTCCTGCTGGAGGCGTTCAAGTACGGCGCCCCGCCGCACGGCGGCATCGCGTTCGGCTGGGACCGGGTCTGCATGCTGCTGGCCGGCGCGGACTCGATCCGCGAGGTGATCGCGTTCCCGAAGACCCGGGGCGGCTTCGACCCGCTGACGGGCGCGCCGACGCCGATCACCGCGCAGCAGCGCGCCGAGGCGGGCATCGACGCCAAGCCGAAGGCCCCGACCGGGGCGCACGCCGGCACCGCCGGCCCGGCCGCCCCGGTGGCCGACCCGGTCTGAGCCGACCGAGGCGATCCTGGCCCGAGCCGAGGCAACAGGAGCGACCGGCGATCCGGCGGGCGGCCCCACGGTGGGCCGTCCGCCGTCGGTGAGGGGGCGACGCGTGACGCTGCTCGTGGTGGGTGCCAGCGGGTACCTCGGCGGCGAGGTGTGCCGCCGGGCCGTCGCGGCGGGGCAGCGGGTGGTCGGCACGTACCACGCCAACCCCGGCGCGCCGGCCGGCGTCGAGGCGCGGCGGCTCGACGTGACCGACCGGGCCGCCGTGCGCGCGCTGGTCGCGGCGGTGCGGCCGGCCGCCGTGGTGAGCACCCCCTACCGGTACGACGACTGGACGGTCACCGCCGACGGCGCGGCGAACGTGGCGTACGCCGCCGCGGAGGCGGGCGCGCGGCTGGTGCACCTGTCCAGCGACGCGCTGCACGCCGGCCGGCCCGAGCCGTACGCCGACGACGACGTGCCGACGCCGGTGTTCGCGTACGGGGCGGCGAAGGCGGCGGCGGAGACCGCCGTGCGGGCGGTCGACCCGGGCGCGGCGCTGGTGCGTACCTCGTTGATCGTGGGTGACGAGCGGAGCAAGCAGGTCCGGCTCTGCCTGGCCGCCCTCGCGGGCCGGGGGGCCCTGTTCACCGACGAGCTGCGCTGCCCGGTCGACGTGGGCGACCTGGCCGCCGCCGTGCTGGAGCTGGCCGCGTCGGACTACGCCGGCCCGCTCAACGTGGCGGGGCCGGACGCGGTCAGCCGCGCCGAGCTGGGGCTGCTGGTGGCGCGGCGGTTCGGGCTCGACCCGGGCGGCCTGCGGACCGCCACGAGCGCCGCGTCGGGCCTGGTCCGCCCCGTCGAGGTACGCCTCGACAGCTCCCGCGCCGCCGGCCTGCTGCGCACCCGCCTGCGCGGGGTGCACGAGCTGCTCGGCTGAACCGACCCGTCGTATCCCCGACTCTGCACAGAAGTTGTGCATAACTTATGTGCACAGTTATTGTGCATGCCATGGAGAACGTCCCGGAGAACGAGGGGGCGCGGCCCGCGCCGCGTACCGTCCGGCTCGACCACCGGCAGGTGCGGGTGCTCGCCCATCCCCTGCGCATGCGCCTCGTCGGGGCGCTGCGGGTGAAGGGCCCCGCCACCGCCACCGACCTCGCCGAGACGCTCGGCACCAACTCCGGCGCGACCAGCTACCACCTGCGGCAGCTCGCCGAGGTCGGCCTGGTCGTGGAGGACCCGGAGCTGGGCACCGGCCGGCAGCGCTACTGGCGCGCCGCACACCAGGTGACCCAGTGGGAGCCCAGCGACTACGACGACGACCCCGACGCCCGCGCCGCGATCGAGTGGATCGAGGGCGACCAGGTGCGCTACCTGACGCAACACGCCGAGCAGTGGTTCGCCCGGCGGCACGAGTGGTCGCCGGCCTGGCGCGACGCGTTCGGCATGGGCGACGTGTTCATGACCGTCCCGCCCGAGCGCCTCCAGGCCCTCAAGGACGAGCTCTGGGCGGTCTTCGAGCGCTACCGGGCGGAGGCCGACCCCGCCGCGCCCGGCGCCGAGCAGGTGCAGATCTACCTGGCCGCCTACCCGATGCTGGCCGAGCTGCGCCTCGCCGCCCCGATCTCCGACGCCGCCCCGCTTCCCGGCGAGGACACGCCGTGACCGCGCTGACCGTACGCCAGGTCCAGGTCCGCTACCTGGTCCTGTACGGCCTGCGCTGGCTGCCGGGCGGCCTGATGATCCCGGTGATGATCCTGCTGATGCAGGAGCGCGGGATGTCGCTGTCCCAGATCGGCCTGGCCGGCATCGCGCAGGGCCTCATCGTCCTCGCGCTGGAGCTGCCGACCGGCGGGCTCGCCGACGCGCTCGGCCGCAAGCCGGTGCTCGCCGTGGCCTGGGCCGTCGGCCTCGTCTCGTTCGCCGTCTTCGCCGTGGCGCACTCGTTCTGGCTGTTCTTCCTGGCCTGGGCGCTGCAGGGCGTCTACCGCGCGCTCGACAGCGGCCCCCTGGAGTCCTGGTACGTCGACGCGACCCTCGCCGCCGACCCCGACGCCGAGTACGAGCGCGGCCTCGGCCACGCCGGCACGGTCATCGGCCTCGCCATCGGCGCGGGCGCGCTGCTCAGCGGCGGCCTCGTCGCCCTCGGCCCGGTCGGGCCGGTCAGCGCGCTGACCCTGCCGGTGCTGGCCGCCATCGTGCTGCAGGCCGTGCTGCTGGTCGCGTTGCTGGTCCTGCTCCGGGAGGCACGCACCGCCCGGGGGTCGGCGGCCCTGCGCGCCTCGGTGGCGGCGGCCCCCCGCATGGTCGGGCAGGCGGTCGGCCTGCTGCGCCGCTCCCGGGTGCTGCTCGCCCTGGTCGCGGTCGAGCTGTTCTGGGGCTTCGGCATGGTCACCTTCGAGACGCTGCTGCCCGTACGCCTCGCCGAGGTGGTCGGCGACGCCGACCGGGCCGCCGCGCTGCTCGGCCCGGCCAGCTCGGCGGCCTGGCTCGCCAACGCCCTCGGCGCTGCGCTCATCCCGCTCCTGTCCCGCCGGATCGGGGCCGCGCCGGCCGCCGGGCTGCTGCGGATCCTGCAGGGCGCGACCGTGGTCGGCATGGGCCTGCTCGCCGGCCCGGTGGGGGTGGTCGTCGCCTACCTGGCCTGCTACGCCGTGCACGGCGCGTCCAACCCGCTGCACATGGGGCTGCTGCACCGCCAGGTCGACGGCCCGTACCGCACCAGCGTGCTCTCGCTCAACTCGATGATGGCCCAGCCGGCCGGTGCGCTCGGCGCGCTGACGCTGACGGCCCTCGCCGAGCACACCAGCGTCAGCGCGGCGATGCTGGTCGGCGCGGTGGTGCTCGCCATGGCCGCCCCGCTGTACCTGCCCGCCTGGCGGGCCGGTCGTGCCCCCGCTCCCGCTGTTGCCGCCCCTGCCGTACCGGCTCCCGCCGCCGCTACCGATCCCGCCACCTCCCCGGTTCGGCGGTGAGAAGGGGACCCTTCTCTACCGCAGGCGTTAACAGGGGGCCCTTCCTTGCACCGCGGGCGAGCGGGCGGTGACCCACCGTCTCCGCGGCGAGCCCGGTCCACCGTGGAGATTGGCGATCGGACCGATTGGGTACATCACGCGGCGACCTACTGGGAACCCCCACCGGAGGACCGTCATGCTCGCCATTCTCGCGGCCGTCGTCTTCGGCTTCGCCCTGTTGATCGACCTGCTCGACACCAACTTCGGCGCGCCGGACCTGTTCAATGTGCACACCCTGCTGATGCTGGGCCTGCTGCTGCTCTCCCTCTACCTGGCCGGCGTGGGCAGCGGCCCGCGCGGCGGTGGCGGCGGCCGCTGGTACCGGGGCCGCCGCCCCGGCCGTGGCTGACCGTAAATGATCTAACCGGGCCGGGCCCGCAGCGCAGTTCCGGCGCGGCGGACCGGGCCCGGTACTGTCTTCGTGATGGAGTCCGACGCTCTCTTCTCGCTCGGCGCACCCGCCGGGGCGCACGGCGCCCCCACGGGTGCCGTCGGCGTCGACGGCTTCACCCCCGTGGCGGCCGACTCGCCGCTTCCCGTCCGGATGCGCCCGGCCAGCATCGACGAGCTGGTGGGGCAGCAGCACCTGCTCGCGCCGGGTGCGCCGCTGCGCCAACTCGTCGGCGGCGTCACCCCGATGTCGGTGATCCTCTGGGGGCCGCCCGGCTGCGGGAAGACCACGATCGCCCACCTTGTGGCGAACGCCACCGACCGCCGCTTCGTGGCCATGTCGGCGCTCACCGCCGGGGTCAAGGACGTCCGCGCGGTGATCGACACCGCCCGCCGGCAGCGCCGCTCCGGGGGCCCGCCGACCGTCCTGTTCATCGACGAGGTGCACCGGTTCAGCAAGACCCAGCAGGATTCGCTGCTCGCCGCGGTGGAGGACCGTACGGTCACCCTGCTCGCGGCGACCACGGAGAACCCGTACTTCTCGGTCATCTCACCGCTGCTGTCGCGGTGCGTGCTGCTCACCCTCCAGCCGCTGGACGACGCGGCCGTGCGCGACCTGCTGCGCCGGGCGGTCACCGACGCGCGCGGCCTCGCCGGCGCGTTCACCCTCCAGGCCGACGCCGAGGACCATCTCGTCCGCCTCGCCGGCGGCGACGTGCGCAAGGCCCTGACCGCCCTGGAGGCCGCGGCGGCCTCGGCGGCGGCGCTGGGCCTCGACCGGATCGACCTGGCCACCGCCGAGCAGGCGGTCGACGTCGCGGCGGTGCGCTACGACCGGGCCGGCGACGCGCACTACGACGTGACCAGCGCCTTCATCAAGAGCATGCGCGGCTCCGACGTCGACGCGGCGCTGCACTGGCTGGCCCGGATGCTGGTGGCCGGCGAGGACGCCCGGTTCATCGCCCGCCGTCTGGTCATCTTCGCCAGCGAGGACGTCGGGATGGCCGACCCGGGCGCGCTGGGTGTGGCCACCGCCGCCGCGCAGGCCGTGGAGTTCGTCGGCCTGCCCGAGGCGCAGCTCAACCTCGCCCAGGCCGTGATCCACCTGGCCACCGCGCCCAAGTCCAACTCGGCGACCACCGCGATCGGGGCCGCCACGGCCGACGTCCGCGCCGGCCGGGGCGGACCGGTCCCGCGCGGCCTGCGCGATGCCCACTACTCCGGCGCGCGGGGGCTCGGCCACGGCACGGGCTACCGCTACCCGCACGACGACCCCCGGGGAGTGGTCACCCAGCAGTACGCTCCCGACGATCTTGTCGGTGCCGACTACTACCGTCCCAGCGGGCACGGTGCGGAGCGGGCGGTGGCCGCCCGGCTGCCCCTGCTGCGTCGGATCGTCCGGGGGCTGCCGGCCCCGGCACGTCCGGACGAACCCGCCCCGGCAGGGAACGGCCGCCACCCGTCGGGCAACGGGCACGCCAGCGCGGCGGACGAGGACGGCACGGGCGCCGTCGGGGAGGGTCAGCAGTGAGATCCCGTGGTTCGGAGCGACCGGAGGACGGCCCCGAGGAGCAGCGCGAGCCGCGCCCCAAGGGGCGCCGGTGGGGCCGGGGCCGACCCGACAGCGAGCCCGAGGAGCCGGTGGCCGGCGAGGAGTTCGGCTGGATCGACGACCTGCGCTCCGCCAAGCAGCAGCGCGGCGAGCTGGGGCCCGGCGGCGCGCCGGGACAGGCACCGCCGCCCGACCAGCCCGACCCGCAGGCACGACAGGCTCCGACCGCGCCCGCGGCCCCGGCGCGCGGCGGCGAACCGGGGCCGGCGCGCCCGCGACCGGTCGACGGCCCGTGGCCCGGCTCGCCGCAGCCGGCCCGCCGCCCCGGGCCCGCCGAGCCGCCCCGCCCGCCGCAGGCCGCACCGCCGCACCTTCCGCCGCAGGGCCCTCCGCAGCCGCCCCACCAGCCGAACCGCCCGCCGCACGGCTCGGCGGAACCGCCCCGGGCTCCCCAGCAGGCGGCGAGGCCACCGCAGGGCCCCGCGCAGCCGCCGGCCCCGCCGGCCGGGCCGATGCCGGGGCCGGCCCACTCGTCGGTCCCGCCCCGCCCGACGGGTCAACCGTCCGGGCCGCCGTACCCGGCGGGTCAGCCCGCCCGGGCCCCGTATCCGGCGGACGCCGCGCCCCGGCGCCCGCGCGACGACGGTGAACCGTCCGGCGAACTGCCCCGAGCGGCGGCACCGGCGGGCGAGCGGGCCGGCGGACCCTCGTCGGCTACCGGTGCACCCGGGCAGCGCCCCCGCCCGCTGGGTCCGCCCGGAGCACCCGTGGCCCCGCCCGTGCGTGGTGGTCAGCCCTCCACCGGCGACTGGCCGGTCGTCCCCGCCGGGTCGCCCCCGGCCGGCCGGGCCGCCGCCCCGGCACCTCCCGCCGGCCGGGCCGCCGCCCCGGCACCTCCCGCCGGCCGGGCCGCCGCCCCGCCGCCCCCTGCCGGCCGGGCCGTCAGCCCGCCGCCTCCGGCCGGTCGTGCCGCCGCTCCGCCGTCCGGGCCGCACCGCGCCGCGCCGGGGCCCGCGGGCCCGCCCTACCCGGCCCCGATGCCTCCCGGCGACGAGCCCCGGCGCGGGCCGGCGGGCGAGCGCCCCGGCGGCCCCGCCGCACCCGCCGCGGACGAGCCGACGGGTCGTGGCACCGCCGGGCCGGTCGCGCCCGTGCCCGGGCCGGTGGGTCGCCGGCGGGCCGCCGAGGAGCAGCCGCCGATCGTCCCGCTCAGCGGCAACGCCCCCGAGGTGCCCGGGGTGCCCAACGGCCCCACCGGCGCGGATCCGGCCGTCGCCCAGGGGCCGACGGCCGCAGGCCGGGAGCCAGGCGGCCGCCGCCGGGCCCAGCCCGAGGCGGACCCGGGCGAGGCGACGTCGCACCGTCCGACCGGCCCCGTCGACACCGGGTACCCCGGCCCCGTCGAGCCGGGCGGCCCCCCGCAGGGCCGGGGCGACCGGCCGCAGCGTCCGGCGGAGTGGCTGCGCCAGGCCGGTCGGGGCACCCACACGGACACCGCGATGCCGATGGTCAACCGGGCGGGCGTGCCCGCGCCGCCGCCGGGTGTCGCGCCGCCGGTCGGGGAGCCGGGCCACCGGCCCGGTGACGGCGGCCGGGGCACCGGGGCGCCGCACGGCGCCGGTGCCGGGCCGGCAGCCCCGATGGGCAGGGCCCGGCCCGCCACCGCGCCCGTCGACCCGGCGGAGGAGTCGGTCCCACTGCCCACCGGCCGGGCGGCGGCGCCGTCCCGTCCGCAGGTAGCGGGCCCACGCACCGGGGAACCCCGTCCGCCGGCAGATCCCCGTGCGGGAGGCCGCCGTCCGGCAGCCGACCCGCGTACGGGCGAGGTGGGCCGGCCGCCGGTGGATCCGCGTACGGGTGAGCTGCGGTCCCCTGCGGTGGATCCGCGTACGGGTGAGCTGCGGCCGCCGGTGGCGGATCCGCGCACCGGTGAAATGCGTCCCGGGCCGGTGGAGGAGCGCCGCCCGCAGGCCCCGCCGGTCGGGTCCGGCCCTCGGCCCGGCGCCGGCCCCCGCTCCAGCCCGGATCCCCGGTCCGGGGCTACCGCCGGCCCTCGGCCCGCAGGCTCCGCCCCCGAGTCCGGGCCGACCGCCCGGGCGTCGGCGGCCCCCACCGCGCCCGGTCGAGCCACCCCACCCGGTGGTCCCGCCGCCGGCCGGGTCGTTCCCGGGTCCGGTGGCGCCGGCCCGGTCCACCCGCCGTCCGGCCCCGCCGGCCGGGCCGCGCCTCCGTCCGGCCCCGCCGCACCTCCGTCCGGTCCTGGCGGCCGGGACGTGCCTCCGCCCGGTCCCGCAGGGCGCGCGACGCCGCCGGGGGGTCCCGCCGGCCGGGCCGCGCCGCCCGGCCCACCGACCGCCGGCCCCCACCAGCCCGGCGTGGCACGGGCGGTGGTCCCGCCCGGTCGCCCGGGCGAGCGGCCGGCCGACCAGGCCGACGGCCGCGCGGCCCCGCCGTCACGCGACTCCGGCAGCGCGGCGGTGCCGCAGCGCGGCCCCGGCCCCGTGCCGCCGGCGCAGCCGGGCGGGCCCGGCGAGGCGCACCCGCACCACCGTCCCCCGGAGCCGGCAGCCGGTGCGGCGTCGGTGGTCCGCCCCGACCAGCCGCCCGCGGTGGCCCGGGCCGCCGCCGTGGTGCCGGCCGTCGACGTGCCCCCGTCCCGCCCCGGCCCGGACGCGGACCGGCCCGGCCCGCAGGAGCACCGGCCCGGCCTGGAGGTGCACCGGCTCGGCCCGGGCCCCGCCGCCCGACCGGGCGGCGACGCATCCGGCCCCGGCCCCGACGGCGCGGAGCCTGCCGGGGCGGCCCAGTTGCGCCGGGCCGCCACCGCGGACGACCCGGACGATGCGGACGAGGACGCGTCGGGCGGCCTGCGCGGCGCCCGGTCGGAGCTGCGGCGGCAGATGCGGGAGCGCCGCCGGCTGCGGATGGGCATCCTCGCGCTGGTCAGCGTGGTGCTGCTGGGTGCCCTGCCGCTCTACTTCGGCATCCGTACGCTGAGCCGCGACCCCGTCTTCGACACCCTCGACGGGCTGAACGTGCCCGGCTGGGCGGCCACGAAGACCGTCGACAACGTCAGCGGCAGCCGCTGGTGCGTGGAGGAGTGCCGGCTGCGCGAGCGCACCGTCGAGTCGCAGCGGCCGGTCGAGGAGACGGCGCGGGCCTACGAGCGGGCCCTGACCGAGTCCGGCTGGCAGCAGTGGAAGGTGACCCGCTGCCCCGAGCAGCCGGCGAAGGGCGACTACACCTGCTGGCGTCGCGACGAGCTGACCCTCGACCTGTGGGTACGCGAGCCGACCTGCGTCCCGCCGCCGATCGACGGGGAGCCCGCGCCGACGTCCCTGGCCACGCCCCCCGCAGCGGGGGAGTGCAATGGGTCGTTGGTGTCGGTGAAGGTCCGCAACGCCATCGACGACGAGCGGACCCGGCCCCAGCCGAGCACCGACCCGTCGCTCACCGGCGAGGATCCCTTCCCGACCCTGAGCGAGGATCCGCTCGGCGAGTTGACGCCGACACCGTCACCGTCGTGAGCCGGGTTTCATCACTGACGGTAGGGTCTGGGGCTGGTAGGCCCGCCTGCCCCCGCTGACCCGGGGCGGGTCGCCGTACGACGGTGTGGGTATGACGGTCGCGCGTTCCGGGGCGTCGGGCCCCGGAACTCTGCTCGAGGAGGACAGGCGTGAGTTTTGGAGAGGTCGCGGCGCTGATCGCGGCGATCGCGTTCGCGATGCTCGTGTTGATCCTGACGCTGCCCATCCTGCGGCTGCGGCACACCGTGGACGCGGCCACCCGCATGATCAACGACCTCAACGACCGCACCGCGCCCCTGCTCGGTGACGTCAACACCACCGTGAAGAACGTCAACACCGCCCTGGAGCAGGTGCAGGTCTCGCTGGACGGGGTCAACCTCCAGCTGGCCAAGGTGGACACGATGACCACCCACGCCCAGAACGTCACCGCCAACGTGGCGAACCTGGCCACCGTGGTCTCCGCCGCCGCCGCGAACCCGCTGGTGAAGGTGGCCGCCTTCGGCTACGGCGTACGCCGGGCCGCCGCCGCCCGCCGGCACGCCGAGACCGAGCGCGAGGTGCGCGACACCATCAAGCAGCAGCGCCGCGCCGCCAAGCGCGGCAACGCCTGAGCCGGCCGGCGACGGAGGGATGAGATCATGAGGCGCCTGTTCTGGCTGGGCATCGGGCTGGCCGTCGGCGTGGTGGTGGTGCGCAAGGCGACCCAGGCCGCGCACGCGTACACGCCGGCCGGCATCGCCGGTGGCCTGTCGCAATCCGCTGGCGGTCTGGTGGAGTCGCTGCGTAGCTTCGTGGAGGACGTCCGGATCGGGATGGCCGAGCGCGAGCAGGAGATCCACGAGGCGTTCGCCCGGGGCGAGGCGTTCGACGACCAGTTCGCCGAGCTGCGGGAGGACCCGCGCATCGGCGACCGAGAGATCTTTCCGGAGGAGCACCAGCGATGAAGACGGCGGAGATCAAGCGGCGGTATCTCGCCCACTTCGAGGCGAACGGCCATGCCGTGGTGCCGTCCGCTCCGCTGCCCGCCATCAGCGACCCGAACCTGCTGTTCGTCAACGCCGGCATGGTGCAGTTCGTCCCCTACTTCCTGGGGCAGCACACCCCGCCCTACTCCCGGGCGGTCAGCGTGCAGAAGTGCATCCGCACCCCGGACATCGACGAGGTCGGCAAGACCAGCCGGCACGGCACGTTCTTCCAGATGAACGGCAACTTCTCCTTCGGTGACTACTTCAAGGCCGGGGCGATCCCGCTCGCCTGGGACCTGGTCACCAAGTCGGTCGCCGAGGGCGGCTTCGGGCTGGACCCGGAGCGGATCTGGGCGACGGTCTACCTCGACGACGACGAGGCGGCGGAGATCTGGCGTTCCGTCGGCATGCCGGCCGAGCGGATCGTCCGGCGGGGCAAGAAGGACAACTTCTGGTCGATGGGCATCCCCGGCCCGGCCGGCCCGTGCTCCGAGCTGTACTACGACCGGGGCCCCGCCTACGGGCGCGAGGGCGGCCCGGAGGTCGACGAGGACCGGTACCTGGAGTTCTGGAACCTCGTCTTCATGCAGTTCCAGATCGACGACGTGCAGAGCAAGGAGCACTTCCAGATCGTCGGCGAGCTGCCGAAGAAGAACATCGACACCGGCATGGGCCTGGAGCGGATGGCGTCGCTGCTGCAGGGCGTCGACAACCTCTACGAGATCGACGAGGTCCGGCCGATCCTGGCGCGCGCCGCCGAGCTGACCGGCAAGCGGTACGGTGCGCACTCCGGCCACGTCGCCAGCGAGTCGCACCCCGACGACGTGCGGCTGCGGGTGATCGCCGACCACGTGCGCACCGCGCTGATGCTGATCGGCGACGGGGTCACCCCGAGCAACGAGGGGCGCGGGTACGTGCTGCGCCGCATCATGCGCCGCGCCATCCGGGCGGTGCGGCTGCTCGGCTGGCAGGACCGGGCGCTGCCCGAGCTGCTGCCGGTGGCGCGGGACTGCATGGCCCCGTCCTACCCGGAGCTGTCGGCCGAGTTCGACCGGATCTCGCAGTACGCGTACGCCGAGGAGGACGCCTTCCTGGCGACGCTGCGTGCCGGGACGACGATCCTGGACACGGCGATCGCCGAGACCAAGTCGGCGGGCAAGCCGGCGCTGTCGGGCGATAAGGCGTTCCAGCTGCACGACACCTACGGCTTCCCGATCGACCTGACCCTGGAGATCGCGGCCGAGCAGGGCCTGGCGGTCGACGCCGACGGCTTCCGCCGGCTGATGGCCGACCAGCGGGCGCGGGCCAAGGCCGACGCGCGGGCGCGCAAGACCGGGCACACCGACCTGTCGGCGTACCGGTCGGTGCTGGACGCGGGCGGGCCGGTGGAGTTCACCGGTTACACGGAGCTGAACCGGGAGTCCCGGGTCCGCGCCGTGCTCGCCGGCGGCGACCAGGTCGGCGCGGCCGCCGAGGGCGACACGGTCGAGCTGGTGCTCGACACCACCCCCTTCTACGCCGAGGGCGGCGGCCAGCAGCCCGACCAGGGCCTGATCACCGTCGGCGGCGGCCAGGTCGAGGTCTTCGACGTGCAGCAGCCGGTGCCGGGCCTGATCGTGCACCGCGCCCGCGTCGTCCGGGGCGAGGTGCGCGCCGGCGAGACGGGGTACGCCGAGATCGACGTGACCAGGCGGCGGGCCATCTCGCGCTCGCACACGGCCACCCACCTGGTGCACCAGACGATGCGCAACTTCCTCGGCGAGTCGGCGACCCAGGCCGGTTCGCTGAACGCGCCGGGCCGGCTGCGGTTCGACTTCAACACCCCGACCGGGGTGTCGCCGAGCGTCCTGCACGACGTGGAGCAGCAGGTCAACGAGGTGCTCCTGGCCGACCTGGAGGTGCACGCCTTCGTCACCAGCCAGGAGGAGGCCCGCCGCATCGGCGCGATGGCGCTGTTCGGCGAGAAGTACGGCGAGCGGGTGCGGGTCGTCGAGGTCGGCGACTACGCCCGGGAGCTGTGCGGCGGCACCCACGTGGCCCGCTCGGCCCAGCTCGGCCTCGTCAAGATCCTCTCCGAGGCGTCGGTCGGTTCGGGCGTACGCCGCATCGAGGCGCTCGTCGGCATGGACGCGTTCGGCTTCCTGGCCCGCGAGCACCTGCTGGTCTCCCGGCTCGCCGAGCTGTTCCGGGTCCCCGGCGATCAGGTCGCCGACCGGGTGGAGCAGACCGTCACCCAGCTCCGCGACGCCGAGAAGGAGCTGGAGAAGCTGCGCGCCCAGCTCGTGCTCGGCGGCGCGGCGGCCCTCGCCGGGCAGGCGAAGGACGTGCGCGGGGTGGCGTACGTCGGCACCGAGGCGCCCGAGGGCGCGGCCGGCAACGACGTGCGGACCCTGGCCCAGGAGATCCGGGGCAAGATCGACCCGGCCCGTCCGGCCGTGGTGGCCGTGGCGGCCCGGTCGAACGGCAAGGCGTCCCTCGTGGTGGCCGTGAACGCGGCGGCCCGCAGCCGGGGCCTGGCGGCGAAGGACCTGGTCAAGGCGGCGTTCTCCGGCCGGGGCGGCGGCAGCGACGACCTGGCCCAGGGCGGCGGCCTGCCGGCGGCCGAGGCGCCGAAGCTGCTGGCCACGGTCGAGCAGGCGATCGCCGACGCGTAGCGCGCCGCACGTCGGGTCAGGGCGGGCCGTCACGGTCCGCCCTGACCCGTTCCAGGGCAGGACGAAAACCGCTTCCGGGCGGACAACGGTCTTTTCAGGGCAGGATGAACGGTCTTTCAGGGCAGGATGAACGGAACATGACCGAAACGGTGCACGGTGTCCGGCTGGGCGTCGACGTGGGGCAGGTGCGGGTCGGGGTCGCCCGCTCCGACCCGCACGGGGTGCTGGCCACCCCGCTGGTGACACTCGCCCGGGACCTGACAGCGGCCGAGGACGCGGTGCCCAGCGACATGGCCGGGATCGTCGCCCTGATCGCCGAGCACGAGTGCGTCGAGGTGGTCGTCGGCCTACCGGTCAACCTCTCCGGCCAGCACGGCCCGGCCGCCCGGAATGTGAAGGCGTATGCTGACCGGTTGGCTGACGTAATAGCGCCCGTTCCGGTAACGCTCACCGACGAGAGGATGTCGACGGTCGTGGCTTCTCGTAGGCTTGCCGAGCGTGGCGTCCGGGGAAAGCGCCAACGCGCGGTGGTCGACCAGGCCGCCGCGGTCGAGATCCTGCAGAGCTGGCTGGACGCGCAGCGGAGGCGGACGCGATGATCGACGATCTGGACCTCAGTTTCGACGAGTCGGAACGGAGTGGCGACAAGGGCAAGCACCGGCGCAGCTACGTACGCAAGCGCAAGGGCGAGTCGGGCGGGAGCGGGGGCAAGACCGCGCTCGCCCTGCTGATGGCCTTCGTGCTGCTCGGCGTCATCGGCGGCGGGGCCTTCTACGGCTTCGACCGGGTGCAGAGCTACTTCGTCACCCCCGACTACGACGGGGCCGGCACGGGCGAGGTGACCGTCGAGATCAAGCAGGGCGCGTTGATCGCCGACATGGCCGTCGCGCTCTACGACGCCGGGGTGGTCAAGAGCGCCAAGGCGTTCATCGAGGCGGCCGAGGCCAACTCGCGTAGCAAGAACATCCAGCCCGGCACCTACAAGGTGCGCAAGCAGATGAGCGGCGAGCAGGCCCTGGTCATGCTGCTCGACCTGAAGAACAAGATCACCAACACGATCACCATCCCCGAGGGGACCACGGCCAAGCGCACCTACAAACTCCTGTCGGAGAAGACCAAGATCCCGATCAAGGAGTTCGAGGCCGCCGCCAAGGACCCGGAGGGGCTCGGCGTGCCGGACTGGTGGTTCAAGCGCACTGACGGCAAGCCGGCGAAGAAGTCGATCGAGGGCTTCCTCTACCCGGACACGTACGAGATCCCGCCCAAGGCCACCGCCGAGATCCTGCTGTCGACGATGGTGCAGAACTTCCTCACCGTCACCGGCGAGATGAAGTTCGCCGACCGGGTGCAGGAGGAGCGGGGCGGCATCAGCCCGTACGAGGCGCTGATCGTCGCGTCCCTCGCCCAGGCCGAGGCCGGCAACAAGGACGACCTCGGCAAGGTCGCCCGGGTGGCCTACAACCGGGTGTACGGCGAGTTCCCGTGCAACTGCCTGGAGATGGACGTCACGGTCAACTACTACCTGGAGCTGACCGGGCAGAAGACCAAGACGTCGAAGGACATGACCGACGCCGAGTTGGACGACAAGAAGAACCCGTACAACCGCAAGCTGCGCGGGATGATCCCCAGCCCGATCAACAACCCTGGCAAGCAGGCCATGGAGGGGGCAATGGACCCGCCCACCGGCAAGTGGCTCTACTTTGTGGCGATCGACAAGGAGGGGCACTCCGCCTTCGCCGAGACGTACGAGGAGCAGTTGCGAAATCAGAAGAAGGCGGAAGAAGCCGGGATCATCTGAGTTGCCCGGGATCGTCCGGTCCGCCCAGTGGGTGCGCGGGCCGGACAATCGGGGAGCGGGTCTGCATCGATAATTACCTTGATCGGCCATTGATGGGTTTCTAGGCTCTGACCGACGGTAGTCAAGAACTACACGGACGGGGAGCGGGCTTTGATCAAGATGAACGCATGGGCCACGAGGGCTGGAATCGTCGCTACGGGCACCGCGGTGGTGCTCGCTTTCGCGGCGGTGCCGGCCCAAGCGGCCGAGATCACCAAGAGCACCACCGGCGCGTCGGGACGCGCCGTCTACATCAAGAACGGCGACTGGGACCTCTTCGCCACCGATACGCTGACCGACGGGCACTGCGCGCGTTGGCAGGAGCGGGCCCCCAGCAGTAGCAGTTGGTCCTACAAGGGCAACTCGATCTGCACCGCGACCGAGGGATGGGCGGGTTTCGCGCGTTCCGGCTACTCCTACCGGATCTGCCGCACCGGTGTCGGCAACTGTTCGACGGTGGCTACGCTTCCCTAGTCCGGAACCGTTGGATGAGGGAGTGACGTGTCGGCATACAGGGCGGCGGTGGTCGGCAAGCCGATCAGTCACTCCCTTTCCCCGGTGATCCACAACGCCGGCTACGCCGCCGCCGGCCTCGCCGGGTGGTCGTACACGACGATCGAGTGCGCGGAGGCGGAGCTGGCGGCCATGGTCGGCGGCCTCGGCCCCGAGTGGGCCGGGCTGTCGGTGACCATGCCCTGCAAGGAGGCCACCCTCGCCCTCGCGGCCGAGGTGTCGCCCGTCGCCGCCGCGATGGGCGCGGCGAACACGCTGGTCCACCGCCCCGACGGCTCCTGGTACGCGGACAACACCGACGCCGCCGGCATGATCGAGCTGCTCGGCGCGGCCGGCGTGCCGCCGGGGGCCCGGTTCACCGTGCTCGGCGCGGGCGGCACTGCGCGGGCCGCCCTGGCCGCCGCCGCCCGCCTCGGCTCGGGCACGGTGACCGTGGTGGCCCGCCGCGCGTCGGCCATCGACGAGCTGCGCCCAGCCGCCGACGCGCTCGGCCTGCGCCTGGCCGGCGCCGACTGGGCCGGCGCGGCCGGGCACACCGACGCCGACGTGGTCGTCTCCACCGTCCCGAAGGGCGTCGCCGACCCGATCGCGGCGCACGCCCGGTGGCGGCCCGGCGCGGTCTACTTCGACGCGCTGTACGACCCGTGGCCCACCCCCCTCGCCGCCTCGGCCGAGGCGGCCGGCTGCCGGGTCGTGTCCGGGCTGGATCTGCTGGTCGCCCAAGCGGTCGGCCAGTTCGAGCACTTCACCGGCGTCCGTGCCCCGGTCGCGGCGATGGCCGCCGCGCTGTCGGCCGAGGTGGGCATCGAGATCCGCCCGACCCGCTAGCCCCGGCCCTGCCCGCCCCGGCTCGCCCCGCCCGGCTCGCCCCGCGCGGCGGCGCGGCCGGTTCAGCGCCGCCATGTCGGCGACATAGCGGTATCCGCGCCCACGGATACCGCTATCTCCCCGACATTCGCCGTCCACCGAGCAGGCCGGGCCCCCGGTGTGCATCCGGGGGCCGGCGGGTGTCAGTGGGGGCGACACCAGGCGTTCGGGTGCGGTTCCTAGCGTCCGGGGCATGTTGACCTTGAACCGACGGCCGCGTCGGCCCGTGGCCGTCCTCGCGGCGCTCGCCACGACCGCCGGCCTGCTCGCCGCCGTCCAGATCTCCGCCCCCGCCGCCGCGAAGCCCGGTGACGTCGTCGTCGCCGAGGACTTCTCCGCCGGTACGCTGCCCGCCGGCTGGCGGGCCATCGACGGCGAGTGGACGGTGCGCGACGGCCGGCTGCGCGGCACCGCCACCAGCGGCACCAAGAAGATCACCTTCGGCCGGCACCTCACCGACTTCCGGTTCTCCGCCACCGTCCGCTTCGAGTCCGTCGCCGAGGCGACCCGGTGGACGGCGCTCGGCCTCGACGTGCCCGCCGACGGGCGTACCCCGTGGTGGATCGCGACCATGCGCAGCGGCACCACTGCCGCGAACGGCCTGGAGTTCGCCCAGCTCACCACCGCCAACGCCTGGAACGTCACCAACACCGGCTCGGCACCGTACGCCGCCGGCACGGGGCGGGACATGAAGGTCGCCGTGGAGGTGCACGGCAACCAGGCCCGCTGGTTCCTCGACGGCCGCCAGCTGCTGCGCACCAGCAGCCTCACCCGGTCCACCGACGGCGGGCAGGCCCTGATCGTCAACGGCGGCAGCGTCTCCTTCGACGACGTGCTGGTCACCGAGCTGCCGCCGAACGGCTACCTGCGCCCGGCCGGCGCACCGCTGACCATCATCGCCCACCGGGGCGCGTCCGCCGCCGCCCCCGAGAACACGCTCGTCGCGCAGGAGATCGCCCGCCGCTCCGGCGCGGACTTCGTCGAGAACGACGTGCAGCCCAGCCGCGACGGGGTCCCGTTCGTGCTGCACGACGCCACCGTCGACCGCACCACCGACGGCTCGGGCGCGATCCGTACGCTCACCGCCGCCCAGCTCAAGGCGCTCGACGCCGGCTCCTGGTTCGCCCCGCAGTACGCCGGGGCCCGGCTGCCCACCCTCGCCGAGCAGCTCGCCGACCTGCGGACCCGGGGCGGCAACCTGCTGCTGGAGATCAAGGGCGCGCACACCCGCGACGAGGTGGCCCGCATCGTCGAGGTGATCCGCGCCGAGAAGATGACGGCGCGCGTCTTCGTGCAGAGCTTCGAGGTCGACGCCCTGCGGTTCACCCGGGAACTCGCCCCCGAGCTGCCGACCGGCCTGCTGCGCAGCGGCCTGGACGCCGACCCGGTCGCCGTGGCGCGGGAGCTGGGCGTCACGGCGTACAACGCGACGGGTACGGCGCTGCTGGCCCGGCCGTCGGTGGTCGCCGACCTGCACGCCGCCGGTGTCGCCGTCATGGCCTGGACGGTCGACTCGCCGGCCCAGTGGCAGCAGCTGGAGCGGATCGGCACCGACGGGATCATCACGAACCGGCCGGCGCAGCTGGCCGGCTGGAACGCGGCCGGTCAGCTCGGCGCGGCCGTCCCCACCGTGTCGATCGCCGCCCTGGCCGACGGCGTCGAGCTGGACCGGGCGCAGCGGCCGGTGCTCACCGTGCCGGCCACCGACGCCGACACCGTGACCGTCACCCTCGACGGGGCGGCGGTGCCGGTGGGCAAGCCCCTCGACCTGACCGCGCTGGCGGCCGGCGCGCACCGGCTGCGCGCCGTGGCGACCGGCCCGAAGGGCACCGCCACCGCCGAGGCCACCTTCACCGTGGCGGTGACCCCGGCGGGCCTCGGTCACCTGGTGCTCACCTCCGGCGCGGCGGACCAGGCGCTGACGGTGCTCACCAACCACCTGGTCAAGGGCCGGTACGCGGAGCTGGCCCGGTACGCCGACCAGCACGCCGGCCGCTTCCTGCCGGAGGCGAAGGCCCGCGTCATCGCCGCCGACGCCCGCGCCCTGGCCACCCGCTAACCCCGGCCCCGCCCTCTGCGTGCGCCCCGCCTCGCCCCGGTCGGTGATCAAGAGGTTTGCGTCATCGTGATGATCAAACTTGACGCTTTTCTCTTGATCACCGGGCCGGGGCCTGGGCCCGGGGAGGGGGTGAGGTGGTGGTTGGGGTTCAGTGCTGTGGGGCAGGCTTGCCGTCAGTCCACAAGGACTCGAAGTGCTCGACGTACCGGTCGAACGCTCCTCCGTCCTGCCGTCGTCGCAGGTGCAGCGTCACGGAGTCCTGCCCGAGCCCCGCCCCGATGTGCGTGGCGACTATGGCCTCCTCGTCGAAGACCCACACGGACATCGCGAGATGACGGGTAGAGAACCGGACCGGAATCGTGGCACCGACCTTGCTGAGCTCTGCGCGCGTCATCGCGATGCGAGTCGACAGCGTGAGCGGAGTCGCTTCGATCCTCTCTCGCTCGGCCGTGACCGGGCTGTCCGGGTCCCCGAGCAGGAATCGCAGGTCGGCTCCGGCGCTGGCTTTCGCTTCGAGCGTGGCGGAGATGCCGGGCACCTCCAGCCAGAGAAAGTAGCTGGTGTATCCACCGAACCAGAGCCGAGAACTGGCCTGCCCGATGGCATCACGGAACGCCGGCCGGGGCAGGTCTGCGCGGCGTGGATAGATGCCTATCAGTTCGCGATCGCTTCCGACCTTCACGGCACGTCGGATCATCTCAGGCCACAGCACCCTCACATCCTCGCCCGACACCTCGGCTGCTCGCACTCTGCAACGAGGGTGAGGGACAGCCCTCGGCTGACCACCCTTCCACGGTCTTCACGTCCACATCGCGCTTTCGTCGAGGTCAGCGGAGGAAGGCCGGCTGTGTCGGCTCTCCTTGCCGCGTCAGGCGGCGATGAGGTCTTGTGCGTCTTGGCAGAACTGGCGGACGGCGGGCGTACGCCGGTATGGAGCCAGCGCGCCGACCAGATTGCGCACATGCTTGATGCACCTGGCAGAGGTGACCTGGCCGGTCAGGGTCTGGACGGCCTGGTCGCCGAGCGCGAGGGCCTTGTCCAGCTCGGGCTGCTCCTGCTGGACATAGGTGGTGGCGAGCAGAGCGTTTCGCAGTGCGCCCTCGCGGGTGTACTCGTTGCCCTGTAGCCGCAGGGCAGTGCGGAGATGATCGCGGGCGCGTGGCCAGTCTTCGAGCTTGACGAAGCAGTAGCCGGCCTGGGCATGTGCCTGCGCCTCGTTGATCCAGTACGACCAGTCCGGGTCGCCGTGCTCCGGCCTGCTGTCGGTGAACCTGCCGAATGCGTTGTCGAGCGCGCGCCGGGTGTCGGTCTCCGCCCTGTTGTTGGCGTACGCCTCGGCGGCGCGCAGGTCGAGTATCGTCGCCACCTTCGGGCTGGTGGTGGGGTAGCTGGCTCGCGCGGTCTCGGCGAGGGTGACAGCCTGGCGGAGCTGACCCAGGTCCTTGGCCTGGCAGGACATGAAGCCGAGGATGTTCGCGCCGAGCCCACGGTCGCCGGCGGCGTTGGCCTGGTAGAGGCCGGCGATCCAGAATCGCTGGGCCTGAGTGTGGTGACCGTCGTCGAAGGAAAGCCAGCCGGCGAGGCGCAGCAGCTCTCCGGCGGTGGCGTGGAGACGCCGACCGACGGTGTCGGTGTAGCTGCGCTCTTGCAGCGCCCCGACCACCACGCTCAGATGCTGGCGGACCAACCCGAGGGTATGGCCGCTGCCGAGGTGGTCGTCCATGCGTCGCAGGCTGGCCGTCACCGCGTCCAGGTGGTCGACGACCTCGCCCGACAGGTGCCGGCCGGCGGTCGACGCGATGTCCGCTGGTGGTTGGGCGATCAGCCACTCGTGTGCCGGTGACGTGAGTGCGGAACCGAGCAGAGTGAGGAACATCCGTCGGTGCATCATTCCCTCAGATTCGTTCACCACCTCGGCTGCCCGCAAGGCCCCGGCTGAGGACCAGGGCAGATCCAGACCAGCGGAGGCGGGTGCTGCCTCGAACCCGTCGTCAGGCCAACCCAGTTCATCGAGACTGACCGTCCGCTGCAACTGCTCGGACAGCAGCGCTGTGGTCAGCGCCGGCCAGGGACTGCGGGGAACATCGCCCCTCTTCCACTTGTACGGCGTCTTGGGGTGCAGCCGTTCGGTGCGTCCGTGCCGTTCAGCGCACTCGTTGAGGCGTCGAGCGAGCTGTTCGGGCTGCCAGCCCACCTCAGCCAGCAAGCGCGCGATCGCCTCTCCGCTGGTTGCCACCCTCTGCCCCCTCGCGCGTACTGGTGCCTGCACGGACAGTAGCTGACGCGTTCGCTGGCGGGTGGGAGCGGCACTGATCCGCACCGATAGGCACCACGCGCACCTACCTTCGTCGCCACGGGGACGGGGTCAACTGGACACATCGGAACGAGCGGTGTCCCCGTCCGGCTGCGGTTGTCCGGCTGGGGCATGGCATGTCCTGTCCAACCTCGTCAGAAAGCGAAGGGCCTCGTGATCTCCGATGCCGTGTCGGTCGTGTTCGGTGGGCTGGTGCCGGGTTTCCTGCTCGGGCTGCTCGCGTTCCGGGTGAAGTCCCGTTGGTGTCCCCGCTGTGGCGAGTCCACCCTGGCCATGCCGCCGGTGGAGCAGGACAGATGAGTGGTCGCGACGAGGTGCCGGTCGGGCGGCGGATGGCGGAGCTGCGGGCCCGGCGGGGGATGAGTCAGCAGGTCTTCGCCGACCGGATCGGCAGGTCGAAGAGCTGGGTCGACAGGGTCGAACGAGGCGTACGCACCCTCGACCGGCTCTCCGTCATCGAGACCGTCGCCGGGGCGCTGGGGGTCGCCCCGAACGTCCTGCTCGCGGACGAGCCTCGTCGGAAACCCGGCACCGACGTCAGCGTGGCCGTGGAACGCATCCGGGCGGCGCTGGCCCGCCACGACCCGCCCGACGCCGACGGCCCCACCGTCCGGCAGCTCGACGACCAGGCCGAATACGCCTGGGCCGCCTACCGCAAGGGCCACCATCCGCAGGTGCTTCGCACGCTGCCCGACCTGCTCGCCGCCATCCGGCACAGCCACCACACCCCGACCGGGGACGCGTCCGCCCCCGATCCGCTCGTCCGCGTCTACCGGCTCGCCGCCCAGACGCTGGTCAAGCTCGGTGAACCCCACCTCGGCCTGCTGGCCGCAGATCGCGCCATGATGGCCGCTACTGGAGATCCGCACCGCACCGGGCTCGCCGCCGTCTCCTTTGCCCAGGCGCTGCGCGCCCTGCGCCGGGGCCGCCTCGCGCAGGCCGCCGCGCTCAGCGCCGTACACCAGCTCGACCGGACGCCGTCGCGCGCCTTCCTGCCGGACGGACCGGGACTGACCGGGACCCTGTTGATCGAGGCCGCCCTCGCCGCCGCCACCTGTGGTGACGCCGCCACCGCCCACGATCTCACCGAACGCGCCGTCGACCTCGCTGCCGCCCACGGCAACCGGCAGTACGACGGCGACGGCGTCGCCTTCGGCCCGGTCGCTGTCACCCTCGCCCGTGCCCTGGCCGCCACCCACCTCGGCGACCACCACGTGCCGTCACGCTCCACCGTCACGCCGCCAACAGCGAGGGGTGGCACCGGCTCCCCGCCGAGCATCGCGCCGCCCACCTCATCGACATCGCCCGCGCCCACCTCGACCTCGGCGACCCGGCGGCTGCCGGCCGTGCTCTCCTCACCGCCGACCGCCTCGCCCCCGCCGAGACTCGCACCCGCTCCGCCGCCAGGGTCGCCCTCACCACGATTCTTCGCACCGGTCCCACCCCCGCCGACGTCACCCGCCTGGCCGCCGTCCTCGGCCTGACCCGGCAGTAGGCGCCAGACCTTGGACAGTTGCTGTCAGCCGGGCGGACAGCAAGCGTCCAAGCTCTCGTCTGCTGCGGGGCGTGGCGTGCGGGCGGCGCGTCCGTAGGGCGGGACAGGGTGGGCGGCCCGGTGGGACGTAACCCGGGCGTGACAGACTTGCCCACGTGTTGCGCTGGTTGACTGCAGGTGAATCGCACGGTCCCGCCCTCGTCGCGATGCTGGAGGGCGTGCCCGCCGGGATCGAGGTGACCACCGGCGAGATCGCCGGTGAGCTGGCCCGCCGCCGGCTCGGCTACGGCCGGGGTGCCCGGATGGCCTTCGAGCAGGACGTCGTCGAGATTATCGGCGGGCTCCGGCACGGCGTCACCCTCGGCAGCCCCGTCGCCATCCGGGTCGGCAACTCCGAGTGGCCCAAGTGGCAGACGGTGATGGCCGCCGACCCGGTGGACCCCGACGAGTTGGCCCGGCAGGCCCGCAACGCGCCGCTGACCCGCCCGCGTCCGGGCCACGCCGATCTCGCCGGCATGCAGAAGTACGGCCACACCGACGCCCGGCCGATCCTGGAGCGGGCCAGCGCGCGGGAGACCGCCGCCCGGGTCGCCGTCGGCACCGTGGCGAAGGCCCTGGTGAAGCAGGCCCTCGGCATCGAGATCGTCTCGCACGTCGTGGAGCTGGGCCCGGTCGCCGCGAAGCCGGGGCTGCGCCCCACGCCCGAGGACGCCGAGCGCATCGACGCCGACCCGCTGCGCTGCCTCGACTCCGACGCGAGCGCCCGGATGGTCGCCGAGGTCGACGCCGCGAAGAAGGCCGCCGACACGCTGGGCGGCGTGGTCGAGGTGCTGGCGTACGGGGTGCCGCCGGGCCTGGGCAGCCACGTGCAGTGGGACCGCAAGCTCGACGCCCGGCTCGCCACGGCGCTGATGTCGATCCAGGCGATCAAGGGCGTGGAGATCGGCGACGGCTGGTTGCAGGCCCGCTCCCGTGGCTCGGAGGCACACGACGAGATCGTGCCGACCGCGACCGGGGTGCGCCGGGTGACCGACCGGGCCGGCGGCTTGGAGGGCGGCATCACCACCGGCGAGCCGCTGCGGGTGAAGGCGGCGATGAAGCCGATCTCGTCGCTGAACCGGGCCCTGGCCACGGTCGATGTGACCACGGGGGAGCCGGCGACCGCCATCAACCAGCGCTCCGACGTGTGCGCCGTGCCGGCCGCCGCCGTGGTCGCCGAGGCGATGGTGGCGCTGGTGCTCGCCGAGGCCGCCGTGGAGAAGTTCGGCGGCGACTCGGTGGCCGAGATGCGCCGCAACCTGGCCGGCTACCTCGACTCCCTGGTGATCCGGTGAGCACCTCTCCCGGTGATGATGCGGTGAGCCGCAGTGGTGACCCGGTCGGCCGGACGCGGCCGGTGGTCGTCCTCGTCGGGTCGCCCGGCTCCGGGAAGACCACCGTCGGGGAGACCCTCGCCGCGCAGCTCGGGGTCGAGTTCCGCGACACCGACGCCGACATCGAGGCGATGGCCGGCAAGCCGATCCCGGAGATCTTCGTCGACGAGGGCGAGGACCACTTCCGCGCCCTGGAGCGGGCCGCCACCGCCGCGGCGCTGACCTCCTGCGCCGGGGTGCTCGCCCTCGGCGGCGGCGCGGTGCTCGCCGAGGAGAACCGCGCCGCCCTGGTCGGGCACACCGTGGTGCACCTGAGCGTCGAGCTGGCCGACGCGGTGAAGCGGGTCGGGCTGGGTGCCGGCCGGCCGCTGCTGGCGATCAACCCGAGGGCGACGCTGAAACACCTGATGGACCAGCGCCGCCCGCTCTACGCCGAGGTGTCGACCGCGACGGTGGTCACCGACGGGCGTACGCCGGAGGAGATCGCCGCCGAGGTCGCCGCCCTGCTCAAGCCCTGAGATCGCCGCCCTGCTCCCCGCTCCCGGTCGCCCGGCCTACTTCATGGAGCTGAGCAGCCCGAGCTCCGGCTCCAGCGCGCCGTCCTGACCCAGCGACAGGAAGTCGGCCTCGACCGCCGCGCGGTCGAGCACCCCGGCGCGCACCGCGTGGTAGCGCACGACCGACCAGACGAAGACGTCGAGGCTGTCGAAGCGGGTGCCGCCCTCGACGACCTCCTCCTCGTGGAACCAGAGGCCGACCTGCCCGTTGGCGAGCACCACGTGCAGGTTGCCGCCCCCGTCGGCGCCGATCGAGTAGACGTCGTCGTCGGTGAGCACCGTCTCGTAGTCGGCGTCCAGGATCGCGCAGTCGTTGCCGGCGAAGTCGAACCCGTAGGACCAGTCGTAGATGTCCAGGAACTGGGGCATGCGCCCCGACCGTACGCGCTGGTCGAACGCCGCCAGGGCGGTGGCGGCCGGCGGCGGGAGCCGGTCGAGCATCGGCGCGACCGGCCGGGTCCCGGCGGGAACCGTGACGGGCGGGCGGTCGGCGAACCAGCGGGCGAGGTCGGCGTCGAGCCCGTCGGCGACGTAGCCGACGAGGTCGTCAGGGGTGAGGGTCACCGGCGGATGCTAACCGGCCCCACCGACACGCGACGGTGCCTTACCTGCGGACGCCAGGTGGCGAGCAGGGCCAGCGCCAGGGCGATCTCGGCCAGGTCGCCGCCGTAGTACATGACCGTCGCGCCGGCGCGCAGCTGCTCCGGCGGGGCGGGGACGTCCACGGCGAGTCCCGCGTACAGCAGTTGGGCCAGGGCGGCGTGGGCGGCCACGGCGACCCCGAGCACCACGAGCCGCGCCGGCACCCGGGGGCGGTGCGGGCCGGGGTCGGGGCCGGCGACCGACCAGGCGAAGAGCAGCCCGGAGAGCAGGAAGTGCAGGTGCACCAGGTGGTGCAGGACCGGGTGCGCCAGCGTCGCCCGGTACAGCGGCGTCAGGTACAGCGCGTACAGCCCGCCGGCGGTGAGCGCGAGGCCGGTCACCGGGTGGGCGAGCGCGGCGAGGGCGGGGCGGCGCAGCAGCCGCACCAGGGCCCGGCCGCGCCGCCGGTCGATGCTGCGCAGCGCCAGGGTGACCGGCGCGCCGAGCACCAGCCCGAGCGGCGCGAGCATGCCGACCAGCAGGTGCTGCCAGGCGTGCGCGGCGAAGCCGCCGGCCGGCAGGGCCAGCCCCACCGCCAGCAGGCCGGCCCCCGCGCCGAAGGCCGCCGTGCGCCGGTGCGGCCAGCCGCCGCCGGCGGGCCCGCGCTGCCGCAGCGCGGCGGCGAGATAGACCCAGAAGATCACCAGGGGTACGAGCAGCGCCGGCCCCGGCGCGTACCCGTCGTGCCCGCCGTGGCTGCCTCCGCCCACTGCCAGGCCCCCGATCATCGTCGGGTCACCGGCGGTCGGCGCAGACGTCCACGGTCGTGCCGTGGCGCTGCACCAGCCAGCCGGCGGCGACCAGTGCCGCCCCGAGCGCCAGGAACCCGAGGTCCCACCACGTCCGGTACGCGCCCTCGCGCACGTGGTGGATGCCGAGCAGGTGGTGGTCGACGATCCCCTCGACGAGGTTGAACAACCCCCAGCCGACCAGCGCCCAGCCCCACAGCACGGGGGAGCGCCACAGCCGGCCCCGCGACCCGGTGACCCGGGAGTAGAGCAGGGCCAGGCCGGTCAGCACCGCCACCCAGGTCACCACGTGGAAGATCCCGTCCCACAGGGTGTTCATCTCCAGGCCGGGCACGGTGTCCACCGGGTACGCCTTCACCCCGACGTTGTCGCTGCCGGTGCCGCTGAGCATGTGGTGCCACTGGAGCACCTGGTGCAGCACGATGCCGTCGGCGAAGCCGCCGAGGCCGATGCCGAGGATCGTGGCGGGCAGCCGGATGTCGGTGCCTTCGGTGCCCTTGGTGCTGGGTGTGCTGCTCATCGCGGGGTACCTCCGCCTCGTCGGCCGGCCCGTGCCGGAAGACGTCGCCCGTGCCGGAGACGCCGTCCGTGCCGGAGACGCCGCCGTGCTGAGAACGTCGTCCGGGTCCGGACCGTCGCCTGTGCTGGAAACGCTGCCCCCGCTCTGCCCGGCTAAACGCCGCCGGCCGCCGCCGGTGACGTGGCGGCCGGCGACCCGTCGTGCGGCGGCGTCGCGCCGTGCGCGGGCGTCGCGCCGTGCGCGGGCGTCGCGCCGTGCGCGGGCGTCGCGCCGTGCGCGGGCGTCGCGCCGTGCGTGGGCGTCGCGCCGTGCGTGGTGTTAGGAAGGGGCCCTTCCTATACAGAAAGCGTTAACAAGGTGCCCTTCCTTGCACCTGCCCCGCCACGGAGTGGACAGGCGGCGTCGTGGGGGCCGTGGCTGGACTAGGCTGCCGGGCGATGGACGAGGTGACCCGGATTCCGGTCGGCGGCGAGCGGCCGTACGACGTGTTGGTGGGACGCGACCTGCTCGATTCGCTCCCGACGTTGCTGCCCGGCGCGACCCGGGTGGCGGTGCTGCACGCGCCGCCGCTGAAGGGGCTGGCCGACGCGATCGGCGCGCGCCTGGCGGCGGCCGGGGCGGCCCCCCTGCTGGTGGAGGTGCCGGACGCCGAGGCGGGCAAGGCCATCGAGGTGGCCGCCGCGTGCTGGGACCGGCTCGGCGAGGCGGGCTTCACCCGCACCGACGCGGTGGTGGGGGTGGGCGGCGGCGCGGTCACCGACCTGGCCGGCTTCGTCGCGGCCTGCTGGCTGCGCGGGGTGCGCTGGGTGCCGGTGGCGACGTCGCTGCTGGGCATGGTCGACGCGGCGGTGGGCGGCAAGACGGGGATCAACACGGCGGCCGGCAAGAACCTCGTGGGCGGCTTCCACCCGCCGGTCGGGGTGCTGTGCGACCTCGCGGTGCTCGACAGCCTCCCGCCGGCCGACCTGGCGGCGGGGCTGGCCGAGGTGGTCAAGTGCGGGTTCATCGCCGACCCGGTGATCCTCGACCTGGTGGAGCGGGACCGGGCGGCGGCGACGGACCCGACGTCGCCGGTGGTCCGGGAGCTGATCGAGCGGGCGATCCGGGTGAAGGCCGACGTGGTCTCCGGCGACCTGCGCGAGTCCGGGGTGCGCGAGGTGCTCAACTACGGCCACACCCTGGCCCACGCGATCGAAAAGGTGGAGGGGTACCGCTGGCGGCACGGGCACGCCGTGTCCGTCGGCCTGGTCTACGCGGGGGAGCTGGCCCGGCTGGCGGGCCGGCTGGACCCGGAGACCACGGCGCGGCACCGCACGGTGCTGACGGCGCTGGGGCTGCCGACGGCGTACCGGGCCGACGCGTGGCCGCAGCTGCTGGCCGCGATGCGGGTGGACAAGAAGAGCCGCGGCTCGCTGCTGCGGTTCGTGGTGCTCGACGCGCTGGCCCGCCCGGCGATCCTGGAGGGCCCGGACGACGAGCTGCTGCACGCCGCCTACCGGGAGGTCTCCTCATGAGGGTGTACGTGCTCAACGGGCCGAACCTGGGTCGGCTGGGCACCCGCCAGGTCGACGTGTACGGGGCGACCAGCTACGCCGACCTGGTGGGGCTCTGCGAGGCGACCGGCCGGGAGCTGGGGCTGGACGTGACGGTGCGGCAGACCGACGCCGAGCACGAGCTGGTGGGCTGGCTGCACGAGGCGGCCGACGAGCAGGCGGCGGTGGTGCTCAACCCGGCGGCCTGGTCGCACTACTCGATCGCGGTGCGGGACGCCTGCGCCCTGCTGCGCGCCCCGCTGGTGGAGGTGCACATCTCCAACATCCACGCCCGGGAGGAGTTCCGCGCGCACTCGGTGGTCTCGGCGGTGGCGACGGGGGTGATCTGCGGGTTGGGCGTGGACGGCTACCGGCTCGCCCTGCACCACCTGGCGGCCCGCGCGGGCGCGGGAACGACCGGCGGCTGACGGCGGGTACGGCCGGCGGCGGCAGCTAGTAGACTTGCCAGGTCTGTCCGCCAATTGATGATCAAGGCAGGAAATGGCCACCACCAACGACCTGAAGAACGGCCTGGTACTCAACCTCGACGGGGAGCTCTGGGCCGTCGTAGAGTTCCAGCACGTCAAGCCCGGTAAGGGTGGCGCCTTCGTGCGTACCACGCTGAAGAACGTGCTGTCCGGCAAGGTGGTCGACAAGACCTTCAACGCGGGCACCAAGGTCGAGACCGCGACCGTGGACAAGCGCACGATGCAATACCTCTACGCCGACGGCGAGGACTACGTCTTCATGGATCTGGAGACGTTCGACCAGATCACCGTCCCCGGGGGCACCGTCGGCGAGGCCGCCAACTACCTCCTGCCGGAGGCCGAGGCGACCGTCGCCACCCACGAGGGCGTGCCGCTCTACATCGAGCTGCCGACCTCCGTGGTGTTGGAGATCACCTACACGGAGCCGGGCCTGCAGGGCGACCGGTCCACCGGCGGCAACAAGCCGGCGACGGTCGAGACCGGCGCGACCGTGCAGGTGCCGCTCTTCATCACCACCGGCGAGAAGATCAAGGTCGACACCCGCGACGGCCGTTACCTCGGCCGCGCCTGATGGCCGAGGGGCCCAAGCAGCAGATGCCGGCGCGCCGCAAGGCGCGCAAGCGGGCGCTGGACGTGCTCTTCGAGGCCGACCTGCGCGACCGGCCGCCGGTGGAGGTGCTCGCCGGCTACGTCGAGCGGATCGAGAAGCCCCATCCGGAGCACCTGGGGTACGCGGTCGGCCTCGTCGAGGGGGTGGCCGCGCACCTGGACCGGATCGACGAGCTGATCGCCAGCTACGCCGAGGGGTGGACGCTGGACCGGATGCCGGCGGTGGACCGCAACCTGGCCCGCATCGCCGTCTACGAGCTGCTCTACGTCGACGAGCTCGACGACGCGGTGGCGATCAGCGAGGCCGTCGAGCTGGCCCGGCAGATGTCGACCGACGATTCGCCGCGCTTCCTCAACGGGGTGCTCGGCCGGATCGCCGAGTACGCCACCCGCTGACCGTCGCCCCTCGGGGCGCCGGCCGGCGAGGCGGTGTCGAAAAGGGCCCGTGCCTGCGGCACGGGCCCTTTCGGCGTGACCTTTGTCGGGGCGCGAAGGGCGCCCCGTGGGCGCGTCAGGACGCGAAGAACGCCCGCGGGTCGGCGACGAGCACGCCGTGCTCGGTGAGGCGCTCGATCAGCCCGGACGGCGAGGCGTCGTAGACGATCGCCAGGGCGCGCAGGTCGTCGGCGCGGATGGAGAGCACCCGGCCGTTGTAGTCGCCCCGCTGCTGCTGGATGGCGCGGGCGTACCGGGCGACGTAGGCCAGGTCCTCGGAGGCGTCGTCGTAGAGCCGCTCCAGGTCCAGGACGATCTTGCTGGTGGGCTCGTGTCGCACCCCGCTGCCGTCGGGCAGCAGCTCGGAGACGGGCACCCGGTAGAAGTCGGCCAGCTCGGCCAGGCGGGACACCGTGACGGCGCGGTCACCGCGCTCGTACGAGCCGACCACCACGGCCTTCCACCGCCCGTTGGACTTCTCCTCCACTCCCTGCAGGGACAGGCCCTGCTGCTGGCGGATGGAGCGCAGGCGGGCGCCCAGCGACTTGGCGTATTCAGAGGGCATTCGGACACTCCCAGTGCTGCTCGGGGTTCACCCCGCGATCGCTACGGAGCGTGACGGTACGGGGATTGCGACAACTGGTCAAGTGGTCGTGACCCTACCGTTGGGCTGGGCGGGTGGAGTTATCCCGATTCGCCAGCCTGATTCTGGGGTCAGTGCCGGCGTCGGCCCCTCCCATGACCGCTGGTAACGTGGCATGCAGCCCCCGCCCGGGTCGCCCGCGGCCCGCCGGAGGCGTCAGACGTCCTTTAACGACCCGTCCCGTGAGGCGGGGAAGGAGGTCCGCCGTGGCCTACCCGTCGGCTGCCCACACGTCGCCACCGCGACAACCCTCGGTGAAGGTGATCCTCGCCGCAGCGGACGTCTCGCGCGTGGTCGACCGCATCGCACACCAGATCCTCGAGAAGACCCAGGGCGCCGCCGACACGGTGCTGCTCGGGATTCCCACCCGCGGGGTGCCGCTCGCCCGGCGGCTCGCCGCCCGGATCGGCACCTTCGAGGACGTCGCCGTCCCGGCCGGCGTGCTCGACATCACCCTCTACCGCGACGACCTGCGCCGGCACGCCACCCGCGCGGTCGGCCCGACCCAGCTCCCGGCCGGCGGGATCGACGGCAAGCGGGTCGTCCTCGTCGACGACGTCCTCTTCTCCGGCCGCACCGTCCGGGCCGCCCTCGATGCGCTCAGCGACGTGGGCCGCCCCGCCTCGGTGCAGCTCGCCGTCCTGGTCGACCGCGGCCACCGGCAGCTGCCGATCCGCGCCGACTACGTCGGCAAGAACATCCCGACGGCGCTGGCCGAGAACGTGAAGGTCACCCTCGCCGAGACCGACGGCGCCGACGAGGTCAGGCTGTACGGGGAGGCGACCGCCGCATGATCCGCCACCTGCTCTCCGGCGCCGACCTGGACGCCGCCACCGCCACCCTGATCCTGGACACCGCCGCCGAGATGGCCACGGTCGCCGGCCGCGAGGTCAAGAAGCTGCCCGCGCTGCGCGGGCGGACCGTGGTGAACCTCTTCTACGAGGACTCCACCCGCACCCGGATCTCGTTCGAGGCGGCGGCGAAGCGGCTCAGCGCCGACGTGATCAACTTCTCGGCCAAGGGCTCCAGCGTGACCAAGGGCGAGAGCCTGAAGGACACCGCGCTCACCCTCCAGGCGATGGGGGCCGACGCGGTCGTCGTCCGGCACCCCGCCTCGGGCGCCCCGCACCGGCTGGCCGACTGGGTCGACGGGTCGGTGGTCAACGCCGGCGACGGCACCCACGAGCACCCCACCCAGGCGCTGCTCGACGCGTACACGATGCGGGCCCGGCTGGGTCGGCTCGCCGGCCTGCACGTCGCGGTCGTCGGGGACGTGCTGCACTCCCGGGTCGCCCGCTCCAACGTGCTGCTGCTGTCCACCCTCGGGGCGAAGGTCACCCTGGTCGGGCCGCCCACGCTGATCCCCGTCGACATCGCGCAGGCCCTCGCGCCCGGCATCGACGTCTCCTACGACCTCGACGCCGTGCTGCCGAACGTGGACGTGGTGATGATGCTGCGGGTGCAGCGGGAGCGGATGACCGACTCCTACTTCCCCTCGGCCCGCGAGTACGCCCGCCGCTACGGGCTCGACGCGCCCCGGATGCGCCGGTTGCCGGAGCACGCGATCGTCATGCACCCCGGGCCGATGAACCGGGGCATGGAGATCACGCCCGAGGTCGCCGACTCGCCCCGCTCCACCATCGTCGAACAGGTCGCCAACGGGGTCTCCGTGCGGATGGCCGTCCTCTACCTGCTGCTCGGGGGGAACAACCTGTGACCGCGTACCTGATCACCAACGTGAGCGTCGTCGGCGCCGCGCCGACGGACCTGCTGATCCGCGACGGCGTCGTCGCCGAGACCGGCGCCGGCCTCACCGCGCCCGACGCCACGCAGGTCGACGGCACCGGGCTGGTCGCCCTGCCCGGCCTGGTCGACCTGCACACCCACCTGCGCGAGCCGGGCCGCGAGGACGCCGAGACCGTGGAGTCCGGCTCCCGGGCGGCGGCGCTCGGCGGCTACACGGCGGTCTGCGCGATGGCGAACACCTCCCCGGTCGCCGACACCGCCGGCGTGGTCGAGCAGGTCTGGCGGCTCGGCCGGGAGGCCGGGCTGGTCGACGTGCAGCCGATCGGCGCGGTCACCGTCGGCCTGGCCGGCGAGCGCCTGGCCGAGCTGGGCGCGATGGCCGATTCGGCGGCCCGGGTGCGGATCTTCTCCGACGACGGGCACTGCGTCGCCGACCCGAAGCTGATGCGCCGGGCGCTGGAGTACGTCAAGGCGTTCGACGGGATCATCGCCCAGCACGCCGAGGAGCCCCGGCTCACCGAGGGCGCGCAGATGCACGAGGGCGAGGTGTCCACCCGGCTCGGGCTGACCGGCTGGCCGGCGGTCGCCGAGGAGGCGATCATCGCCCGGGACGTGCTGCTCGCCGAGCACGTCGGCAGCCGCCTGCACGTCTGCCACGTCTCCACCGCCGGCAGCGTCGAGGTGCTGCGCCAGGCCAAGGCCCGGGGGGTACGCGTCACCGCCGAGGTGACCCCGCACCACCTGCTGCTGACGGACGCGGTCGTGAGCGGGAGGAGTGAGCTTGCCAGCTCCGCGCTCGCGAACGACTGGAGCCCGGCGGGAGCCTACGACCCCGTGTTCAAGGTCAACCCGCCGCTGCGCACGGCCACCGACATCGCCGCGCTGCGCGCCGCCCTGGCCGAGGGCGTGATCGACGTCATCGCGACCGACCACGCCCCGCACGCCGTGGAGGACAAGGAGTGCGAGTGGGCGTACGCCCGGCCGGGCATGCTCGGCCTGGAGACGGCGTTGTCGATCGCCCTGGACGTGCTCGGCCCGCAGTGGGACCTGATCGCCGAGCGCATGTCGCGCGCCCCGGCCCGCATCGCCGGGCTCGACGGCCACGGCGTCGACCCGGCCCCCGGCGTGCCGGCCAACCTGACCCTGGTCGACCCGGCGGCCCGCCGGGTGATCGAGCCCGCGGAACTGGCCAGCCGCAGTCGCAACACCCCGTACGCCCGCATGACGCTGCCGGGTCGCATCGTGGCGACCTTCCTGCGTGGCGAGCCGACGGTCCTGGACGGAAAGGCTGTTAACTAATATGGAGAAGCGCAGGAGCGCGATCCTGGTCCTGGAGGACGGGCGTACGTTCCACGGCGAGGCGTACGGCAGCGTCGGCGAGACGTTCGGCGAGGCGGTCTTCAACACCGGCATGACCGGCTACCAGGAGACCCTGACCGACCCGTCCTATCACCGGCAGGTGGTGGTGCAGACCGCCCCGCACATCGGCAACACCGGCGTCAACGCCGAGGACGACGAGTCCGCCCGGATCTGGGTCGCCGGCTACGTGGTGCGCGACCCGGCCCGGGTCCCCTCGAACTGGCGGTCCACCGGCACGCTGGCCGACCGGCTCGCCGCCGAGGGAGTGGTCGGCATCAGCGGCGTGGACACCCGGGCGCTGACCCGGCACCTGCGCGAGCGCGGCGCGATGCGGGTCGGCATCTCCAGCGTCGACGACGACCCGCGCGCCCTGCTGGCCCGGGTCCGCCAGTCGCCGCAGATGGTCGGCGCGGACCTCTCCGCCGAGGTGAGCACCGCGCAGCCGTACGTCGTCGAGGCCGAGGGCACCCACCGGTTCACGGTGGCCGCCCTGGACCTGGGCATCAAGCGCAACGTGCCGCGCCGGCTCGCCGCGCGCGGCGTCACCACCCACGTGCTGCCCGCCGGGTCGAGCATCGACGACCTGCTCGCCACCGGCGCGGACGCCGTCTTCTTCTCGCCCGGTCCGGGCGACCCGGCGACCGCCGACGGCCCGGTGGGGCTGGCCCGGGAGGTGCTGACCCGGCGGATCCCGCTGTTCGGCATCTGCTTCGGCAGCCAGATCCTCGGCCGGGCGCTGGGCTTCGGCACCTACAAGCTCGGCTACGGCCACCGGGGCATCAACCAGCCGGTGCTCGACCGGGCCACCGGCAAGGTCGAGGTGACCAGCCACAACCACGGCTTCGCGGTCGCCTGGCCGGGCCGCGAACAGGAGCCCGGCGCCGGGCAGGGCGCGGTCGTGCCCGACCAGGTGATCGACACCGAGTTCGGCGGCGTCGAGGTGTCGCACGTCTGCCTCAACGACAACGTGGTCGAGGGGCTGCG
Source organism: Micromonospora sp. PTRAS2 (assembly GCF_054052245.1). Classification (NCBI taxonomy): domain Bacteria; kingdom Bacillati; phylum Actinomycetota; class Actinomycetes; order Micromonosporales; family Micromonosporaceae; genus Micromonospora; species Micromonospora sp. PTRAS2. The sequence goes on along the minus strand of NZ_JBSWBU010000012.1, from coordinate 80,789 downwards.
GGCGCTCGACGTGCCCGCCTTCACCGTCCAGTACCACCCGGAGGCGGCGGCCGGCCCGCACGACGCGGACTACCTGTTCGACCGATTCGCCGAGCTGATCGAGGGCCGTGCCCCCGACCAGCGGCCCAGCGAGGGCCGGAGCAACAGCGAGGGGCGCGCGCATGCCTAAGCGGACCGATCTCAAGCACATCATGGTGATCGGCTCGGGGCCGATCGTCATCGGGCAGGCCTGCGAGTTCGACTACTCCGGCACCCAGGCGTGCCGGGTGCTGCGCAGCGAGGGGATCCGGGTCAGCCTGGTCAACTCCAACCCGGCGACGATCATGACGGACCCGGAGTTCGCCGACGCCACGTACGTCGAGCCGATCACCCCGGAGTTCGTCGAGCTGGTCATCGCCAAGGAGCGCCCCGACGCGCTGCTGCCCACCCTCGGCGGGCAGACCGCGCTGAACACGGCGGTCGCCCTGCACGCGGCGGGCGTGCTCGACAAGTACGGCGTCGAGCTGATCGGCGCGAACATCGAGGCGATCAACCGGGGCGAGGACCGGCAGCTGTTCAAGGACATCGTCGCCAAGGCGGGCGTACGCCTGGGGCTGGCCGACCCGGCGGGCCTGGTGCCCCGCTCGCGGGTCTGCCACTCGATGGCCGAGGTCGAGGCGACGGTCGCCGAGCTGGGCCTGCCGGTGGTGATCCGGCCGTCGTTCACGATGGGCGGCCTCGGCTCCGGCATGGCGCACACCGACGCCGACCTGCAGCGCATCGCCGGTGCCGGCCTGGCCGCCAGCCCCGTGCACGAGGTGCTCATCGAGGAGAGCGTCCTCGGCTGGAAGGAGTACGAGCTCGAACTGATGCGCGACCGCCACGACAACGTGGTGGTCGTCTGCTCGATCGAGAACGTCGACCCGATGGGCGTGCACACCGGCGACAGCGTGACCGTCGCCCCGGCGATGACGCTGACCGACCGGGAGTACCAGAACCTGCGCGACCTCGGCATCGCGGTGCTGCGCGAGGTCGGGGTGGACACCGGCGGCTGCAACATCCAGTTCGCGGTGAACCCGGCCGACGGCCGGATCGTGGTGATCGAGATGAACCCCCGGGTGTCGCGCTCGTCGGCCCTGGCGTCGAAGGCGACCGGCTTCCCGATCGCGAAGATCGCCGCGAAGCTGGCCATCGGCTACACCCTCGACGAGATCCCCAACGACATCACGTTGAAGACCCCGGCGGCGTTCGAGCCGACCCTGGACTACGTGGTGGTGAAGATCCCCCGGTTCGCGTTCGAGAAGTTCCCCGGCGCGGACCCGGAGCTGACCACCACCATGAAGTCGGTCGGCGAGGCGATGAGCCTCGGGCGCAACTTCACCGAGGCGCTCAACAAGGCGATGCGCTCGATGGAAACCAAGGCGTCGGGCTTCTGGACCACCCCGGACCCGGAGGGTGCGACGAAGGAGAACACGCTCGCCGCGCTGGGCACGCCGCACGACGGCCGGCTCTACACCGTGGAGCGGGCGCTGCGGCTCGGCGCGTCGGTCGCGGAGGTCTCCGCCGCATCCGGCGGGATCGACCCGTGGTTCCTGGACCAGATCGCCTCGCTGGTGGAGCTGCGCGCCGAGATCGTCGACGCCCCGGTGCTCGACGTGGACCTGCTGCGCCGCGCCAAGCGGGCCGGCCTGTCCGACCGGCAGCTCGCCGCGCTGCGCCCCGAGCTGGCCGCCGAGGACGGCGTACGCACCCTGCGCCACCGGCTCGGCGTCCGTCCGGTCTACAAGACGGTGGACACCTGCGCCGCCGAGTTCGAGGCGACCACGCCCTACCACTACTCGACGTACGACTCGGAGACCGAGGTCGCGCCGTCGGCCCGGCCCAAGGTGATCATCCTGGGCTCGGGGCCGAACCGGATCGGCCAGGGCATCGAGTTCGACTACTCGTGCGTGCACGCCGTCCAGGCGCTGCGCGCCGCGCCCGTCGGGTCGGCCGCCGCCGGTGGCGGCGGCTACGAGACCGTCATGGTCAACTGCAACCCGGAGACCGTGTCGACGGACTACGACACGGCCGACCGGCTCTACTTCGAGCCGCTGACCTTCGAGGACGTCCTGGAGGTCTGGCACTCCGAGGACTCGTCCGGCAAGGCGGCCGGCGGGCCGGGCGTGGTCGGGGTGGTCGTGCAGCTCGGCGGGCAGACCCCGCTGGGCCTGGCGCAGCGGCTGAAGAACGCGGGCGTGCCGATCGTGGGCACCTCCCCGGAGTCGATCCACCTGGCCGAGGAGCGCGGCGCGTTCGGCGCGGTGCTGGCGCGGGCCGGGCTGCGCGCCCCGGCGCACGGCATGGCCACCTCCTACGAGGAGGCGAAGGCGATCGCCGCCGAGATCGGCTACCCGGTGCTGGTCCGCCCGTCCTACGTGCTCGGCGGGCGGGGCATGGAGATCGTCTACGACGACCCGACGCTGCGCGACTACATCGGGCGGGCCACCGACATCTCCCCGGACCACCCGGTGCTGGTGGACCGGTTCCTCGACGACGCCATCGAGATCGACGTGGACGCCCTCTGCGACGCCGACGGCGAGGTCTACCTCGGCGGGGTGATGGAGCACATCGAGGAGGCCGGCATCCACTCCGGCGACTCGTCCTGCGTGCTGCCGCCGATGACGCTGGCCGGCTCGCACCTGGCGCAGGTGCGCCGCTACACCGAGGCCATCGCCCGGGGCGTGGGGGTGCGCGGCCTGCTCAACGTCCAGTACGCCCTCAAGGACGACGTGCTGTACGTGCTGGAGGCCAACCCCCGCGCGTCGCGGACGGTGCCGTTCGTGTCGAAGGCCACGGCGGTGCCGCTGGCCAAGGCGGCGGCCCGGATCGCGCTCGGCGCGACGGTCGCCGAGCTGCGCGCCGAGGGGCTGCTCCCGCCGACGGGCGACGGCGGCACCCTGCCGGCCGACGCGCCGATCGCGGTGAAGGAGGCGGTGCTGCCGTTCAAGCGGTTCCGCACCCCGACCGGCAAGGGCGTCGACTCGCTGCTGGGCCCGGAGATGAAGTCCACCGGCGAGGTGATGGGCATCGACACCAAGTTCGGGCACGCCTTTGCCAAGAGCCAGTCCGCCGCGTACGGGTCGCTGCCGACGTCCGGGCGGATCTTCGTCTCGGTGGCCAACCGGGACAAGCGCGGCATGATCTTCCCGATCAAGCGCCTGGCCGACCTGGGCTTCGAGATCGTGGCGACCGCCGGCACGGCGGAGGTGCTGCGCCGGCACGGTATCGCCTGCGAGCAGATCCGCAAGCACTACGAGGCCGGGGCAGGCGCCGACGCGGTGTCGATGATCCTCGCCGGCGACGTGGCGCTGGTGGTGAACACGCCGCAGGGTTCCGGGGCGAGCGCCCGTTCCGACGGCTACGAGATCCGCAGCGCGGCCGTGACGGCGGACATCCCGTGCATCACCACGGTGCCCGGCGCGGCGGCGGCGGTGATGGGCATCGAGGCCCGCATCCGCGGCGACATGACCGTGCGTCCCCTGCAGGACCTGCACGCCACCCTGCGGGCCGCCCAGTGACCGCCGGGACACCGGGGAGCGCCCGGTGATCTTCGAGCGGGTGGTGCGACCCGGCCTGTTCCGCCTCGGCGGCGGCGACGCCGAGGCCGCCCACGAGTGGACGCTGCGCCGGCTGGCCGCCGTGTCGCGCTCGCCGGTGGCGCTCGCCGCGCTGCGGGCCCGCTACGCCGTGCGGGCGCCCCGGACGGTGTTCGGGGTGGACTTCCCGAACCCGGTGGGGCTGGCCGCCGGGATGGACAAGGACGGCGCGGCGCTGCCGGCGTGGCCGGCGCTGGGCTTCGGCTTCGTCGAGGTCGGCACGGTCACCGCGCACGCCCAGCCGGGCAACCCCCGGCCCCGGCTGTTCCGGCTGCGCGACAGCGAGGCCGTGGTCAACCGGATGGGCTTCAACAACGCCGGGGCGCGGGCCCTGGCGGACCGGCTGGCGGCGCTGCCCCGCCCGGTCGGCGCGCCGCTGGGCATCTCGCTGGGCAAGTCCAAGGTGACCCCGCTGGACGAGGCCGTGGAGGACTACCTCGCCTCCTACCGGGCGCTGCGCGACCACGGCGACTACTTCGCCGTGAACGTCTCCTCGCCCAACACGCCGGGCCTGCGCTCGTTGCAGGACCGCGCCCACCTGGACGCGCTGCTGGCGGCCCTGGTGGGGGAGAAGCCGGTGCTGGTGAAGATCGCCCCGGACCTGACCGAGCCGGCGATCGCCGAGCTGCTGGAGGTCTGCCTCGACCGGGGGGCGGCCGGGGTGATCGCCACCAACACGACCCTGGCCCGCGACGGGCTCGCCCCCGCCGACCGGGAGCGCGGCGGGCAGGCGGGCGGCCTGTCGGGGCGTCCGCTGGCCGCGCGCGCCCGCGCGGTGGTGTCGTTCGTCCACCGGGAGACCGGCGGGCGGCTGCCGGTGATCGGCGTGGGCGGCATCGTCGACCCCGACGACGCCGCGCGCATGTTCGACGCCGGGGCGGCCCTGGTGCAGCTCTACACCGGCTTCATCTACCGGGGCCCCGGCCTCGTCCGCGCCGCCGCCCGGGCCGCCCGCCCGCTGCCCGCTCCGGTGCCGTCGGGCGGTCGGTCGTGACCGGGGAGCCGGCCACAGCGGGTCCCGCCGGGGGCCGGAGGGGGCGCGGGTGACGCCGGAGGAGATCCTCGCCGCCGACCGGGAGCACGTGTGGCACCCGTACGCGCCGCTGCCCCCCGCGACGCCCCCGTACGTGGTGGCGAGCGCGCGGGGGGTGCGGCTGCGGCTGGCCGACGGGCGGGAACTGGTCGACGGGATGTCGTCGTGGTGGGCGGCGATCCACGGCTACCGGCACCCGGTGCTGGACGCGGCGGTCGTCGACCAGCTCGGCCGGATGAGCCACGTGATGTTCGGCGGGCTCACCCACGAGCCGGCCGTGCGCCTGGCGCAGACGCTGGTCGAGCTGGCCCCGGAGGGGCTGGAGCGGGTCTTCCTGTGCGACTCGGGCTCGGTGAGCGTCGAGGTGGCGGTGAAGATGTGCCTGCAGTACCAGCGGGCGCTCGGGCGGCCGGAGCGCCGGCGGCTGGGCACCTGGCGGGGCGGCTACCACGGCGACACCTTCCACCCGATGAGCGTGTGCGACCCCGAGGGCGGCATGCACCACCTGTGGGGCGACGTGCTGCCCCGGCAGGTCTTCGCGCCCGTGCCGCCGGCCGGCTTCGACGCCCCGCCCGACCCCGCGTACTGCGCGGCGCTGGCCGACGCGGTGGCGCGGCACGCGCACGAGCTGGCCGCCGTGATCGTGGAGCCGGTGGTCCAGGGCGCGGGCGGGATGCGCTTCCACCACCCGCACTACCTGCGGGTGCTGCGCGAGGTGACCCGAGCCCACGGGGTGCTGCTGGTCTTCGACGAGATCGCCACCGGCTTCGGCCGCACCGGCACGATGTTCGCCGCCGAGCACGCCGGGGTGAGCCCCGACGTCCTCTGCGTCGGCAAGGCGCTCACCGGCGGCTACCTGACGCTGGCCGCCGCGCTGTGCACGGCGGAGGTGGCGGCGGGCATCTCCCGCGACGGGGTGCTCGCGCACGGGCCCACGTTCATGGCCAACCCGCTCGCCTGTGCGGTCGCGAACGCCTCCATCGGCCTGCTGCGGGCCGGAGACTGGGCGGCCGAGGTGTCGAGGGTGGGCGCGGCCCTGCGCGCCGGCCTGGAGCCGCTGCGGGGCGCCCCCGGGGTAGCGGACGTCCGCGTGCTGGGCGCGATCGGGGTGGTCCAGCTCGACCACGAGGTGGACCTGGCGGCGGCGACCGCCGCGGCGGTGGACCGGGGGGTGTGGCTGCGGCCGTTCCGCGACCTGGTCTACGCCATGCCGCCGTACGTCGCCGACGACGCGGACGTCGCCCGGATCGCCGCCGGGATGACCGCCGCCGTGGCGGCCGGCTGACCGGCGTTCCCGGGCGGCCGCGCGGGTTGGCCGCATGACCGTGATCGGACAGGCGTGGCGCGCCGGCGGACGCCGGGCGCCCGGAGGAGTCGAGAGGAAGAGGCGCGGATGGAGACCTTCGGTGACCGGTTGCACCGGGCGATGGCGCAGCGCGGTCCGCTCTGCGTGGGCATCGACCCGCACCCGGGGCTGCTGACCCGCTGGGGCCTGACGGACGACGTCGACGGTCTGGAGCGGTTCTGCCGCACCGTGGTGGAGGCCCTAGGCGACCAGGTTGCGGTGGTCAAGCCCCAGTCGGCGTTCTTCGAGCGCTTCGGAGCGCGGGGCGTGGCGGTGCTAGAGTCAACTATCCGACAGTTGCGGGATTCTGGCTCGCTCGTTCTGCTCGACGTCAAGCGCGGAGACATCGGCTCCACCGTCGCCGCGTACGCCTCCGCGTACCTTGATCCATCCAGCCCGCTGTATGTCGACGCGGTCACCGCGAGCCCCTACCTGGGAGTAATGTCGCTGGCCCCGATGTTCGAGCTCGCCGCCACGCACGGCGGCGGGGTGTTCGTCCTGGCGCTCACCTCCAACCCCGAGGGGGCCGCCGTGCAGCGCGCTGTGGGCGCCGACGGGCGCACCGTCGCGCAGGCGGTCATCGACGAGATTGCCCAGCTCAACCGGGGTGCGCAGACGCTGGGCAGCTTCGGTCTGGTGGTCGGGGCGACCATCGGCGACACCGGCCACGACCTGTCGGCGGTGCGCGGCCCGCTGCTCGCCCCGGGGCTCGGCGCGCAGGGCGCCACGGCCGCGGACCTACGGACCGTGTTCGGCGCGAGCCTGCCGTGGGTCCTGCCGTCGTACTCCCGCGAGGTGCTGCACGCCGGGCCCGACGTGGCCGCCCTGCGGGCCGCCGCACAGCGGGCCCTGGCCGACTGCAGGGCGGCCCTCGGCGGCTCCTGACTGAGTGACGGCTCGGTCATTTTGCCGTGGTCGTGGCGTGCCCACGTTGCCGAATGCGTCCGCGACCGCTAGTTTTCCCCGCGCTGGGAACCACGGACCCCTTTGGTTTCCGGCGACTCCACGTTTCACATCTGCGGCGTGGCGTCCCGCCCGTCGCGACAAGGACCTGAGGAGAACTGGTGCCCCTCCCGTCACTTACCCCCGAGCAGCGCGCAGCTGCGCTCGAGAAGGCTGCGGAGATCCGCAAGGCCCGCGCTGAGCTGAAGGAGCAGCTCAAGCAGGGCAAGACCACCCTCGCCGCGGTCCTGGAGCGGGCCGAGGGCGACGACGTCGTCGGCAAGCTGAAGGTCTCGGCCGTCCTGCAGGCGATGCCGGGCATCGGCAAGATCCGGGCGACCCAGATCATGGAGAAGCTCAAGATCGCCGACAGCCGCCGCCTGCGTGGTCTGGGCGAGCAGCAGCGCAAGGCCCTGCTCGGCGAGTTCGCCGCCAACTGAGCCCGGCGGTTCGCCGCCGGCCGCGCACGGCGCCGTGTAGAAACGAGCCGTGAGCACGGATGACGAGGCGCGCCCGGCGGCTCGGCTCACCGTCCTGACCGGTCCCTCCGGGGCCGGCGTGGGCAGTGTCGTCGAGCCGTTCCGGGCGCGTTCTCCGTCGGTCTGGATCCCGGTGCCGGCCACCACCCGGCCCCGCCGGGCGGGCGAGGTGGACGGCGTCGACCGGGTCTTCCTCGCCCCGGCGGCGTTCGACCGGCTGATCGCCGCCGGTCTGTTGCTGGAGTGGGCCCGCATCGGGCCGTACGCCCGCGGCACCCCGGCCCCGCCGGTGGCCGGGCGGCTCGCCGCCGGCCGTCCGGTGCTCCTCCCGCTCGACCTGCCCGGTGCGCTCGCCGTCCGTGCGGCGCACCCCGACGCCCGGCTGGTCCTGCTCGCCCCGCCCGGCTGGCGGCCGGAGGCGGTCGACCCGGCCGGCGACGCGCACGTCGTGGCGCACGACCACACCGAGCGGGCGGTGGATGAGCTGGTAGGCTTGTTCGGTTCTTCCCATCTGGCTCCGGCCCGACCGCGGCGGAGCGGCTGAGTGACCCACCAACCGCGTCCGCGTGGTGGGGCCAGACGAACCGCGTCCGCGCGGTGACGACAGACGCAGAGGTTATTTCGTGGGATCCATCGCCAACCCCGAGGGCATCACCAACCCGCCGATCGACGAGCTGCTCGAGAAGACGACGTCGAAGTACGCCCTGGTGATCTTCGCTGCCAAGCGCGCCCGCCAGGTCAACGCCTACTACAGCCAGCTCGGCGAGGGCCTGCTGGAGTACGTCGGCCCGCTCGTGGAGACCACCCCCCAGGAGAAGCCCCTCTCCATCGCCATGCGCGAGATCAACGCGGGCCTGCTCACCGCCGAGCCGACCGACCAGCCGTAACCGCGCCGCACGCCGATGTCCGCCGAGATCGTCCTCGGGGTCGGCGGCGGCATCGCCGCCTACAAGGCGTGCGAGCTGCTGCGGCTCTTCACCGAGTCGGGCCACCGGGTCCGCGTGGTGCCCACCGCGTCGGCGCTCCGCTTCGTCGGGGCGCCGACCTGGGCCGCCCTGTCCGGCCAGCCGGTCGCCGACGACGTCTGGGCCGACGTGCACGAGGTCCCGCACGTCCGGCTCGGCCAGCGGGCCGACCTGGTGGTGGTCGCCCCGGCCACGGCCGACCTGCTCGCCAAGGCGGCCCACGGCCTCGCCGACGACCTGCTCACCAACACCCTGCTCACCGCCCGCTGCCCGGTGCTGCTCGCCCCGGCGATGCACACCGAGATGTGGGAGCATCCCGCCACCGTGGCCAACGTCGCCACGCTGCGCTCCCGGGGCGTCCGCGTCGTCGAGCCCGCCGTCGGCCGGCTCACCGGCGCCGACACGGGCAAGGGCCGGCTGCCCGACCCGGCGGAGATCTTCGCCGTCGCCCGGCGGACCCTGGCCCGCGGCCCGCACGCCCCGGCCGACCTCGCCGGCCGGCACGTGGTGGTGACCGCGGGCGGCACCCGCGAGCCGCTCGACCCGGTGCGGTTCCTCGGCAACCGCTCCTCCGGCAAGCAGGGTTACGCCTTCGCCCGGTCGGCGGTCGCCCGGGGCGCCCGGGTCACCCTCGTCGCCGCCAACGTGGCGCTCGCCGACCCGGCCGGCGTGGACCTGGTGCGGGTCGGCACCACCGAGGAGCTGCGCGAGGCCACGCTCCGTGCGGCGGCCGGCGCGGACGCCGTGGTGATGGCCGCCGCGCCCGCGGATTTCCGACCCGCCACCTACACGTCGGCCAAAATCAAGAAATCGGACGCCGGGGCACCTACGATCGACCTCGTCACCAACCCGGACATCGCCGCCGAGCTGGGCCGGCAACGCCGGCCCGGGCAGGTGCTGGTGGTGTTCGCCGCGGAGACGGGCGACGCCGAGGCCAACGGCCGGGCCAAGCTCGCCCGCAAGCGGGCCGACCTCATCGTCATCAACGAGGTCGGGCCGGACAAGGTCTTCGGCGCCGAGACCAACGCGGCGACCGTCATCGGCGCGGACGGCTCGGTGCACCCGATGGCCGAGCAGTCCAAGGAGGACCTGGCCGACGGCGTCTGGGACCTCGTCGTGGCGCGCTGGCCCACCTTCCCGACCAGTGACCGGGAACCCACCGTTTCAGCGCGGTTAGAGGTCGGATGACTACACTTCCGCGGAACGACTTTTCCATAACTTAGGAGTGCCGTGACACGCCGCCTCTTCACGTCCGAATCGGTCACGGAAGGCCACCCGGACAAGATCGCCGACCAGATCAGCGACGGCATTCTCGACGCACTGCTGGCTCAGGACGCGCACAGCCGCGTCGCCGTCGAGACCCTGATCACCACCGGCCAGGTGCACGTGGCCGGCGAGGTGACCACCAAGGCGTACGCCGACATCCCGACCATCGTGCGGGAGACGATCCTCGACATCGGCTACGACTCGTCGAAGAAGGGCTTCGACGGCGCGTCCTGCGGCGTCAGCGTCTCCATCGGCGCGCAGTCCCCCGACATCGCGCAGGGCGTCGACAACGCGATGGAGCTGCGCACCGGCTCCTCGGAGAGCGCGCTGGACGCCCAGGGCGCCGGCGACCAGGGCATGATGTTCGGCTTCGCCTGCTCCGAGACGCCCGAGCTGATGCCGCTGCCGATCGCCCTGGCGCACCGGCTCGCCCGCCGGCTCACCGCGGTCCGCAAGGACGGCACGATCCCCTACCTGCGGCCGGACGGCAAGACCCAGGTCACCATCGAGTACGAGGGGCTGCGCCCCGTCCGGCTGAACACCGTCGTCGTGTCCAGCCAGCACGCGGCCGACATCTCGCTGGACTCGCTGCTCACCCCGGACGTGCGCGACCACGTCATCGCGCCGGAGTTGGAGAGCCTCGGCCTGGACACCGACGGCTACCGGCTGCTGGTCAACCCGACCGGGCGGTTCGAGATCGGCGGCCCGATGGGCGACGCCGGCCTCACCGGCCGGAAGATCATCGTCGACACCTACGGCGGGTACGCCCGGCACGGTGGCGGCGCGTTCTCCGGCAAGGACCCGTCCAAGGTGGACCGCTCGGCGGCGTACGCGATGCGCTGGGTCGCCAAGAACGTGGTGGCCGCCGGCCTCGCCGAGCGCTGCGAGGCGCAGGTCGCGTACGCGATCGGCAAGGCGCACCCGGTGAGCCTGTTCATCGAGACGTTCGGCACCGAGACCGTGCCGGTCGCCTCGATCGAGAAGGCCGTGACCGAGGTCTTCGACCTCCGCCCGGCCGCCATCATCCGGGACCTGCACCTGCTGCGCCCGATCTACCGGCAGACCGCGGCGTACGGCCACTTCGGCCGGGAACTGCCCGAGCTGACCTGGGAGAGCACCGACCGGGCCGCCGACCTCAAGTCGGCCGCGGGAGCCTGACCAGCAACACGCGCGGCGACCGGCGACCCGCCGACGGGTCGCCGGTCGCTCGCGTCTGTGTCGACGTGCCCCTGGCCCACCTCGACCGCCCCTTCGACTACCTGGTCCCCGCCGAGCTGGCCGACGCGGCCGTCCCCGGCACCCGGGTGAAGGTGCGCTTCGCCGGCCAGCTCGTGGACGGCTGGCTGCTGGAACGGGCCGACGACTCGGGGCACACCGGCAGGCTCGCCTACCTCGACCGGCTCGTCTCGCCCGAGCCCGTGCTCGCCGACGAGGTCGTCCGGCTGGCCCGGGCCGTCGCCGACCGGTACGCCGGCAGCCTCGCCGACGTGCTCCGGCTGGCCGTGCCGCCCCGGCACGCCCGGGTGGAGAAGGAGCCGCACGTCCCGCCGGAGCCGCCCGCGCCCCTGGCCCCGCCGGAGGCGGCCGGCTGGCGGGCGTACCCGGCCGGGCCGGCGTTCCTGCGGGCGCTGACCGAGGGCCGCCCCGCCCGGGCGGTCTGGTCCGCGCTGCCGGGGGAGGACTGGCCCGCCCGGTACGCCGAGGCGGTCGCCGCCACGGTGGCCGGCGGGCGGGGCGCGGTGCTGGTCGTGCCCGACGCCCGGGACCTCGACCGCCTCGACGCGGCGCTGACCGCCGCCCTCGGCCCCGGGCGGCACGTCAGCCTCTCCGCCGCCCTCGGCCCCGCCCGCCGCTACCGCGCGTTCCTGGCCGCCCGGCGCGGGGACGTGCCGGTCGTCATCGGCACCCGCGCGGCGATGTTCGCCCCGGTGGCCCGGCTCGGCCTGGTCGCCATCGTCGACGACGGCGACGACCTGCACGCCGAGCCGCGCGCCCCCTACCCGCACGCCCGCGACGTGCTGCTCACCCGCGCCCGGCTCGCCGACGCGGCCGCCCTGGTCGGCGGGTACGCCCGCAGCGCCGAGGCGCAGCTGCTGGTGGAGACCGGCTGGGCGCGGGAGGTGGTCGCCGACCGGGCCACCGTGCGGGCGCGTACCCCCGCCGTCGCGCCGACCGGGGACGACCCGCAGCTGGCCCGCGATCCCGGCGCGGCGACGGCCCGGCTGCCCAGCCTGGCCTGGGCCGCCGCCCGGGACGCGCTCGGCGCCGACGCCCCGGTGCTGGTCCAGGTGCCCCGCCGCGGCTACCTGCCGTCGATCTCCTGCGCGGACTGCCGCACCCCGGCCCGCTGCCCGCACTGCGCCGGCCCGCTCGCCCTGCCGTCGGCGCGGGGGACACCGGCCTGCCGCTGGTGCGGCCGGATCGCCGCCGCGTACGCCTGCCCGGAGTGCGGCGGGCGGCGGCTGCGCGCGGCCGTCACCGGCGCCCGGCGCACCGCCGAGGAGCTGGGCCGGGCCTTCCCCGGGGTGCCGGTGCGCACCTCCGGCCGGGAGGAGGTGCTCACCACCGTGCCCGGCGGCGCGGGCCTCGTGGTGGCCACCCCGGGGGCCGAGCCGATCGCCGACGGCGGCTACGGCGCGGTGCTGCTGCTCGACTCGTGGGCCCTGCTGACCCGGGCCGACCTGCGGGCCGGCGAGGAGGCGCTGCGCCGCTGGCTGGCCGCCGCCGCGCTGGCCCGACCCGCGACGGCCGGCGGCCGGGTGGTGGTGGTCGCCGACGGCGCCCTCGCGCCGGTGCAGGCGCTGCTGCGCTGGGACGCCGCCTGGTTCGCCGCCCGGGAGCTGGCCGAGCGCCGCGAGCTGGGGTTCCCGCCGGCGGTGCGGATGGCCAGCGTCACCGGCCCGCCCGACGCGGTGGCCGACCTGCTGGCCGCCGCCCGGCTGCCCGAGGCGGCCGAGGTGCTGGGCCCGGTCCCCGCCGACGGCGAGAAGGAGCGGATGCTCGTCCGGGTGCCCCGGGCCCGGGCGGCGGCCCTCGCCGAGGCGCTGCACGCCGCCGCCGGGGCGCGCACTCTCCGTAAGGCCGCCGATCCGGTCCGCGTCCAGATCGACCCTCTTTCGCTGTTCTAGTCGATCGGAGTGGCGGTCACGATCCGTGGTCGCCGCTGCGTGATAGCATCGCCCGTCATGCCCGGGCGCACGACGGCGTGTCGGTACGACGCCACGTCGACGACGCCAGTCAGCCGGTGATCAGGGGTGGACCAGTCGTGACCGTTCGTCAATCGATCGTCTTCAACGGTGACCTCGGCAGCGGCAAGAGCACCGTGTCCGTCGAGATCGCCAAGCGGCTCGGGCTGCGCCGGGTCAGCGTCGGCGACCTCTACCGCCAGATGGCGCAGGAGCGGCAGATGACCGCGCTCCAGCTCAACCTGCACGCCGAGCTGGACCAGGCCGTCGACGGCTACGTCGACCAGCTCCAGCAGGACATCGCGGCCTCCGGCGAGAGCCTGGTCATGGACTCCCGGCTCGCCTGGCACTTCTTCACCGACGCGCTCAAGGTGCACATGATCACCGAGCCGACCGAGGCGGCCCGCCGGGTCCTGGCCCGCCCCTCCGGCCCGGCCGAGAGCTACACCTCGCTGGAGGAGGCCAGGGCCAAGCTGCGCGAGCGCAGCGAGAGCGAGCGGGGCCGGTTCATCGTCCGCTACGGCGTCGACAAGGCCCGGCTGCGCAACTACGACCTGATCTGCGACTCCACCCGGGCCAACCCGGAGCAGGTGATCGGCCACATCATCGACGTCTACGAGGGGCGGCTCGGCGCGGACGTGCTGCGCGACGCCCCGCCGCTGCTGCTGCTCGACCCGACCCGGGTCTACCCGACCGAGGACGTCGGTGCCCTGCGCGGCCTGTGGGACGCGGGCTTCGTCGACGAGGTCGCCGCCGCCGGCGACGAGGCGCTGGAGCCCCTGACCATCGGCTTCACCGGGGAATACTTCTTCGTCGTCGACGGCCACCGGCGGCTCAGCGCGGCCATCCGCAACGGCTTCCCGCTGGTGCCCGCCCGCCTGGTCGCCGAGGTCGACGAGCCGGTGGTGGGCGGGACGAGCGCGGCGGACTACTTCGCCGCCCAGGTCCGCCCCGGCACCGTGTACGACTGGGAGGCCGCCCACGGCATCACCCTGCCGCTGCCGGCGCACTGCCTGCTGGCCGGCGACGCCGTGCTCGCCGGCGATCCGGCCCCCGGCGCCTGACCCGTCCCGGTCGCGGGCGGGGGGAGGCCCCCGGGCAGTCCGTAGACTGGTACGGCCCTGACCCGCCCGACCGAAGGAGCCATCCCGCGTGACCGTCCAGCCCATCCGTCTGTTCGGGGATCCGGTGTTGCGCACGCCGGCCGATCCGGTGGTCGACTTCGACGCCGAGCTGCGCAGGCTCGTTGCCGACCTCACCGACACGATGCGTGAGCAGAGCGGCGCGGGTCTCGCCGCGCCGCAGCTCGGAGTGGGCCTGCGGGTGTTCACCTTCGACGTCGACGACGTGCTCGGCCACCTGGTCAACCCGGTGCTGGAGTTCCCCGACGCCGAGGAGCAGGACGGCCCCGAGGGCTGCCTGTCCATCCCCGGGCTCTACTTCGACACCAAGCGCCGGCAGAACGTCGTCGCCAAGGGCTTCAACAGCTACGGCGACCCGGTCCAGATCGTCGGCACGGGCCTGATGGCCCGCTGCGTGCAGCACGAGACCGACCACCTCGACGGCGTGCTCTTCGTCGACCGGCTGGACCCGGCCGGCCGCAAGGAGGCGATGAAGGCGATCCGCCAGGCCGAGTGGTATGACGCGGCGGCCCCGCCGACGGTCAAGCTCGACCCGCACGCCGGCAGCCCCTTCGGCCTGGGGCGGTGACCCGGTGCGCCTGATCTTCGCCGGCACGCCGGCCGTCGCCCTGCCCGCCCTGGACGCCATCGCGGCCTCCGGCCACGACCTCGTCGCCGTCGTCACCCGCCCCGACGCCCCCGCCGGCCGGGGCCGGGGCCTGGTCCGCTCGCCCGTCGGGGCCTGGGCCGACGAGCGCGGCGTCGAGGTGCTCACCCCGGCCCGCCCGCGCGAGCCGGAGTTCCTCGACCGGCTGCGCGCGCTGGCCCCCGACTGCGTCCCGGTGGTCGCCTACGGCGCGCTGGTGCCCCCGGTCGCGCTGGAGATCCCCCGGCACGGCTGGATCAACCTGCACTTCTCGCTGCTGCCCGCGTGGCGGGGCGCGGCCCCCGTCCAGCAGGCCGTGCTGCACGGCGACGAGCTGACCGGGGCGAGCGTCTTCGCGCTGGAGGAGGGGCTGGACACCGGCCCGGTCTACGGCACCGTCACCGACGAGATCCGCCCCACCGACACCTCCGGCGACCTGCTGGAGCGGCTCGCCCACTCCGGTTCCGGCCTGCTGGTGGCCGTCCTCGACGCGCTCGACGCGGGCACCGCCCGCGCCGAGCCGCAGCCGGCCGACGGGGTGTCGCTCGCGCCGAAGCTGACCGTCGACGACGCCCGGGTGCGCTGGGGCGACCCCGCGTTCGCGGTGGACCGGCGGATCCGGGCGTGCACCCCCGCGCCCGGCCCGTGGACCACGTTCCGGGGCGAGCGGGTCAAGCTCGGCCCGGTCGTCCCGGTGCCCGACGGCCCCGACCTGAAGCCCGGCGAGCTGCTGGCGGAGAAGTCCCGCGTGCTGGCCGGCACGGCCACCACCCCGGTGGCCCTCGGCGAGGTGCGGGCCGCGGGCAAGAAGGCCATGCCGGCGAGCGACTGGGCGCGCGGCGCCCGGGTCGGCGCGGGGGAGGAGCTCGCGTGACCGGGCCCACGGAGCGACGGTACGACGAGCAGCGCGCCCCCCGCACCGACCGGCGGCCCGACCGGTCGACCGGCGGCCCCCGGGGCGACCGCCCGGCCTTCGGCGACCGCCCGGCCCGGGGCGGCCGGGGCGACGACCGGCGCGGCGCGCGACCGGCGCGGCCCGCCGTCGACCTGCCCCGGCACGTCGCCTACCAGGCGGTCGCGGCGGTGCACCGCGACGACGCGTACGCCAACCTGGTGCTGCCGGCGTTGCTGCGGCAGGAGCGGCTGACCGGCCGGGACGCCGCCTTCGCCACCGAGCTGACGTACGGCACGCTGCGCCATATCGGCACCCTCGACGCGATCCTCACCGACGCGGCCGGCCGGGACGTGGCCCGGATCGACCCGCCCGTGCGCGACGCGCTGCGGCTGGGCGCCTACCAGCTGCTGCACACGCGGGTGCCGGCGCACGCGGCGGTCTCCTCGACCGTCGACCTGGTGCGCGCGGTCGGCATCGGGGCGACGGGCTTCGCCAACGCGGTGCTGCGCGAGGTGGCGGGGCGCGACGCCGACGCCTGGGTGGCGAAGCTCGCCCCGGCCTTCGAGACGGACCCGATCGGGCACCTGGCCCTGGCGTACAGCCACCCCCAGTGGATCGTGCGGTCCTTCGCCGAGGCGCTCGGCGGCGACCTCGGCGAGACCACCCGGCTGCTGATCGAGGACAACGAGCGCCCGCCGGTGCACCTGTGTGCCCGGCCCGGCCTGGCCGACCCGGTCGCCCTGGCCGACGAGGTGGGCGGCGCACCGGGGGCGTTCTCCCCGTACGCGGTCTATCTCGCCGGCGGTGCCCCGGGCGACCTGCCGGCGCTGGCCGAGGGGCGGGCGCACGTGCAGGACGAGGGCTCCCAGCTGGTGGCCAACGCCCTCGCGGTCGCCCCGCTCGACGGCCCGGACGCCCACTGGCTGGACCTGTGCGCCGGGCCGGGCGGCAAGTCCGGCCTGCTCGGGGCGATCGCCGCCCAGCGGGGGGCCCGGCTGACCGCGGTGGAGGTCTCCGAGCACCGGGCCCGGCTCGTCGGCCAGGCCACGCGGGGACTGCCGGTGACGGTGCTGCACACCGACGGCCGCACCGTGGGGGCCGACCCGGAGCTGCCGGAGGGGCACTTCGACCGGGTCCTGGTCGACGCCCCGTGCACCGGGCTGGGCGCGCTGCGTCGCCGGCCGGAGGCCCGCTGGCGCAAGCAGCCGTCGGACCTGCCGCCGCTGACCCGCCTGCAGCGGGAGCTGCTGTCGGCGGCGCTGCGGGCGGCCCGGCCGGGCGGCCTGGTGGCCTACGTGACGTGTTCCCCGCACACCGTGGAGACGCACGTGACGGTGACCGAGGCGGCGCGGCGGGCCGGGGTGCCGGCGGACTTCGTCGACGCCCGGCCGCTGCTGCCGGCCGGTATGCCGGGGCTGGGCGACGGGCCGTCGGTGCAGTTGTGGCCGCACCGGCACGGCACCGACGCCATGTTCCTGGCGGTCCTGCGCCGGGGCTGAGCCGAAACCGCGGTGGGGCGGCCCTTCCGGGCCGCCCCACCGCGTCAGCCGTCCGCCGGGTGGGTCACTGCACCGGCAGGCCCTTGGTGCCGACGCCCTTCACCGAGCGGGTGAGGTCGCGGTCGACCCAGAGGAAGCACTGCACGCCCCGGTTGCCGTCCTTCCACTCCTGCTCGAAGGGGTGGTAGAAGATGGTGCCCGCCCGATACTCCAGGTCACCGTTGTTCGGCACCTTCGCGTACGAGGCGATCAGCGTCCGGCAGCCCTTGTGGATGCGCATCCGGTTCTTGTCGACCTGGGCGAAGGAGATGTCGGGGGCCTGGTAGACGCCGACGAACTCGACGCGGTGCTTCCTGGTGCAGGCGACGGGGGTCATCTCCTGCACGTCGTCCTTCTTGATCTTCGGGTTGAAGCAGCGGTGGGCCAGCGCCGAGGCGCCCTTCAACGCGCCGGCGAGGCTGCCGGTGCGGGGCACGGCGCTGGGGTCGTCGACGCTCTCCACCTCGCTCACGTCGCAGCGGAACCAGCGGGCCCCGCCCGACCAGGCCTGCCGGGACGGGAAGACCGGGGACAGGAACAGCCGCCCCGCGCGCCAGTCGGCCCCGAGGGCCTTGTTGACCTCCCGGTCGCACTCGGCGCGGACGGCCTTCATCCCGGCCGAGCCGGCGGCCGGTGGCGCGCTCAGCTCGGCGGCGGCGCCGGTCAGCGTGCCGACGTGCAGGGTCTCCACCCGGTGCGACGTCGCGCAGTCCACCGGGTTGTAGCCGCTGAGGTAGCCGACGTCGGCGAAGACGGTGTGGCATGTTCCGGCGGCGGGCACGAACTGCGTCGGCGCCGCCATCGTCCGCCAGTCGTCGGCGAGGTCACCGTCCAGCCCGGCCGGCGTGCCGCAGCCGGCCAGCGCAAGCGCCGCCCCCGCCGACACGGCGACCGCCGTCCACCATCGCCGCATCAGTCCGACCTCCCCGTCGCCGGTGGTCGCGGACACCGGCCTCCGTCGCCGGGCGCGCCACGGAGCGGCACTTTACGCCACCGGCGCTCAGCTCGCGGGTAGTCCCTTCGGCCCAGCGCCGCGCATCGACCGGGTGAGCTTGCGGTCGTCGCTCCACAGGAAACACCGCACCCCGCGGTCGCCCTCGTCCCACTCCCGCTGCGACGGGGGATAGAAGATCGACCCCGCCCGGTACGGCAACTCGCTGTTGTTGGGCACCTTGGCGAACTCGGCGATCAGCCCCATGCAGCGGCGGTGCACCTTCTGGTTGGACCGGATGAACTCGGCCCAGGTCATGTCGCGTTCGGTGTAGACCCCGACGAACTCGGCGCGGTGCGGCTCGGTGCACAGCACGGGCGCCATGTAGTTCAGGTTCGCCCCGATCAGCTTCGGGTCGAAGCAGCGGTGGGTCAGCGGCGAGTCGCCGACCATCGCGCCGCGCAGGCTGCCGACGCGGTTGACCGGCCGGGTGTTGTCGATGCTGTCGGTCTCGCTGAGGTCGCAGCGGTACCAGCGGGCCCCGCTCGCCCAGGCCGACGTCGACGGCAGGGCGATGGTGAGGCTCAGCCGGGCCGAGTGCCAGTCGCCGCCGAGCACCTCCCGGGCCCGCTGGTCGCACTCGGCGCGGGCGACACGCAGGACGGGCGTGCCCGCCTCGGGGCGCGGGCCCGCGTCGATGGCCGGGTCGGTGAAGATGCCGACGTGGATCGTCTCGGCCAGGTGGCTGCGGGCGCAGTCCACCGTCTCGTACGTGCCGGCCTGCACGACCGCCGTGATCCGGGGCAGGCACGCGTCGGTGGCCGGGATGAACATCTTCGGTTCCCGCAGCGTCGGCCAGTCGTCGGTGAGGTCGCCGTCTGCCCCGTGCGGGCGGGCGCAGCCGCCCAGCAGCATCACCACCGTGCCGGCCAGCGCCAGCGCCACAAGCCACCGTCGCATCGTCCGCCCTTTCCGGGAGCTGACGGTCGGGCGCCACGGCCCGTGGGGCGTTTCCGCCACCGGGCGTGCAGCTTACGTGACCGTCCTGCATGGAGTCTTGCCGCGTTTCCCTCGATCGGCCAGTCGCGGCTGACTTTTCGTCCGGGATTCCCATCCGGACCGGTTTATCTTGCACCACCGGTCACGGCTGGGTCACAGCGCGTCCGGGAAGGTGCCGCGATGCGGGCGGCTGATGGCCGCATTCGTACACTGACCTCGTGACCGTACCGCCGCCGATCATCGCGCCCAGCATCCTCGCCGCCGACTTCGCCCGCCTCGCCGAGGAGGTCCGCGCCGTCGAGGGCGCCGCGGACTGGTTGCACGTGGACGTCATGGACAACCACTTCGTGCCGAACCTGACCATCGGGCTGCCCGTCGTGCAGAGCCTGCGCGCCGCGACCGAGCTGCCGTTCGACGTACACCTGATGATCACCGACCCGCGCCGGTGGGCCCCCGGGTACGCCGACGCCGGGGCGCACAACGTCACCTTCCACGCCGAGGCGTGCGACAACCCGGTGTCACTGGCCAAGGACCTGCGGGCGGCCGGGGCGAAGGCCGGGCTGGCGATCGACCGGGACACCCCGATCGAGCCCTACCTGGAGCTGCTGCCCAGCTTCGACACGCTGCTGATCATGACGATCAAGGCCGGCTTCGGCGGGCAGCGGTTCATCCCCGAGCTGCTCGACAAGGTGCGCGCCGCCCGCCGGCACGTCGACGCCGGCCACCTGGAGCTGCGCATCGAGGTCGACGGCGGGATCGCCGCCGACACCATCGAGCAGGCGGCCGCCGCGGGCGCGGACGCGTTCGTGGCCGGCACCGCCGTCTACGGCGCCGAGGACCCCGCCGAGGCGGTCCGCCGCCTGCGGGGCCTGGCGGAGCGCGCGACCGCCGGGGCCTGAGGTGGACCCGGCCGACGAGCGACCCGACCTCATCCTCGTCGTCGACGACGACGCCGACATCGCCCGGTTCGTCGAGTTCAACCTGCGGCTGCACGGCTTCGAGGTGATCCACGCCGGCGACGGCCAGGAGGCCCTCGAGATGATCGAGCGGCAGCGGCCCGACCTGGCGGTCGTCGACCTGATGATGCCGCGCGTCGACGGGCTGGAGCTGACCCGGCGGCTGCGCGCCAACCCGATGACCTCAGCCCTGCCGGTGATCATGCTGACGGCCAAGGGGATGACCGTGGACAAGGTCCACGGGCTCAGCGCCGGCGCGGACGACTACCTGGTCAAGCCCTTCGACACCGCCGAGCTGGTCGCCCGGGTCAGCTCCACGCTGCGCCGCAACAAGGAGTTCCGGGAGGTCTCCCCGCTGACCGGCCTGCCCGGCAACTCCCGCATCCGGCGGGAGATCAGCGACCGGGTCCGCAGCGGCGTCGACTACGCCGTCGGCTACGTCGACATCGACCGGTTCAAGAGCGTCAACGACCGGTACGGCTTCGTCCGGGGCGACGAGTTCATCTCCGCCCTGGCCCGCAGCCTGCACCGGGCGGTCGTGGCGATCGGGCTGCCGCCGGCTTTCCTCGGCCACGTCGGCGGCGACGACTTCGTCATCGTCTGCGCCCCCGACCAGGTGCGCCCGCTCACCTCCCGGGCCGTGGTCGACTTCGAGACCGCCGCCGACAAGCTCTACGACCCCTCCGACGCCGCGCGCGGCTACGTCGAGCTGAAGGACCGGCGGGGCAACATCCGGCGGGCCGCCCTGGTCACCCTGTCGATCGGGGTGTCCGTCTCCGACGCCGGCAAGCGCCTGACCAACCCGCTGGACGCGATTGCGGTCGCCTCGGAGATGAAATCCGTGGCCAAGAGCCAACCCGGCTCGTACGTGGCGGTCGACCGGCGACGCAGCCTTTCTTGAATCTTGCCCACCTGTGTGAGGTAGCTCCCCGAGGGCAGACGCGCGGCGGGTGCCGTGCCACACTTCTCGCAGTACCCACCACGCGCTGGCGGGACTCGGTGTAATTCCGAACCGGCGGTGATCCACGGCTGCGGCCGTGGTAAGCCCGCGACCCGGACGGCCCTGCCGCCCGGTGGACCTGGTGAGACTCCGGGGCCGACGGTTGGGGGCGGGCCAACCCACCCCCAGACAGTCCGGATGGGAGACAGCGCGCGGGACGGGGCGGGCCCTGTGCCGACGGCTGTCCTCGGCCGCCGCGTGGGCTCCCCGGGGTCGGCTCTGCCGTCCCCGGACCGCCGCCGCCTGCCCGCGGCCTCCCGTGTTCGCCCGCGCGGACCGGCGAGTGAGAGGGCAGGACAGGGCGATGGCCAGCGTCTCCGTGGACGACGCGATGCGTCGGGCGATCGCGCTCGCGGCCCGTGGCCTCGGCACCACCAGCCCCAACCCCGTGGTCGGCTGCGTGCTGCTCGACCCGGACGGCGAGGTCGTCGGTGAGGGATTCCACGCGTACGCGGGCGGACCGCACGCCGAGATCGTCGCGCTCGCCCAGGCCGGCCGGCGGGCCCGGGGAGGCACCGCCGTCGTCACCCTGGAGCCCTGCGACCACACCGGCCGCACCGGCCCCTGCAGCCACGCCCTCCTCGCCGCCGGCGTCGCCCGGGTGGTGATCGCCGTGCCCGACCCGAACCCGGTCGCCTCCGGCGGCGCCGCCACCCTGCGGGCCGGCGGCGTCGACGTCGAGCTGGGGGTGCGCGCCGCCGAGGCCGAGGCCGGCAACGTCGCCTGGCTGACCTCGATGCGCCGGGGCTGGCCGTACGTCGTCTGGAAGTACGCCGCCACCCTCGACGGGCGCTCCGCCGCCGCCGACGGCACCAGCATGTGGATCACCTCCGAGGCCGCCCGGACCGACGTGCACGCCCTGCGCGGCACCGTCGACGCGGTCATCGCCGGGGTCGGCACCGTGCTCGCCGACGACCCCCGGCTCACCGCCCGCAACCTGCGCGACGGCACCCTGGCCATCCGGCAGCCGCTGCGGGTGGTCGTGGACACGTTCGGGCGTACCCCCGCCGACGCCCGGGTCCGCGACGGCGCCGCCCGGACGTGGGTCGCCACCGCCGCCGAGGTCGGCACCGGCCCGGACGGCCGGGTCGACCTGCCGGCGCTGCTCGCGGAGCTGCACCACCGGGGGGTCCGGGCCGCGCTGCTGGAGGGCGGCCCGAAGCTGGCCGGCGCGTTCCTCGCCGCCGGCCTGGTCGACCGGGTTGTCGGCTACGTCGCGCCGAAGCTGCTCGGCGCCGGGCCGACCGCGCTGGCCGACGCCGGCGTGGCCACCATCGCCGACGCCATCGACCTGGAGATCACCGACGTTACGCAGGTCGGTCCGGACCTGCGCATCACCGCGCTGCCCCGGAAGAGGGAGGGCTGACATGTTCACCGGCATCGTCGAAGAGCTGGGCGAGGTCGTCCGGACGGCCGAGACCGGGGGCGACTCCGCGCTGGTCGCCATCCGGGGGCCGCTGGTCACCAGCGACGCCCGGCACGGCGACTCCATCGCCGTCAACGGGGTCTGCCTCACCGTGGTCGACGTCGACGGCGACGTCTTCACCGCCGACGTGATGGGCGAGACGCTGCGCCGCTCCGCCCTCGGCGCGCTGCGCCCCGGCGCGCCGGTCAACCTGGAGCGCGCCGCCGCGCTGGGCAGCCGCCTCGGCGGGCACCTCGTGCAGGGCCACGTCGACGGCGTCGGCGCGGTGCTGTCCCGCCAGCCGGCGCAGCAGTGGGAGACGGTCCGCTTCCGGCTCCCCGCCGCCCTGTCCCGGTACGTGGTGGAGAAGGGCTCGATCACCGTCGACGGGGTGTCGCTGACCGTGGCCGACGTCGGGCCCGACTGGTTCAGCGTCGGGCTGATCCCCACCACCCTCAAGCTGACCACCCTCGGCGAGCGCGCGGTCGGCGACGCGGTCAACCTGGAGGTCGACGTGCTCGCCAAGTACGTCGAGCGGCTCCTCGGCGACCGGCTGCCCGGTGAAAGCGACCTGCCGCCCGGTGAAGGCGGGCACACTCCCGGCGGGGGCGGGCGGTGAGCGGCCCGCTCGGCTGGCTGCTGGAGGCCCAGGTGCACGTCGCCGGCTCGCCCGTGCTGGTCCGCGAGATCGTCGGCAACGCCTTCGGCCTCGCCTCCGCCCTGCTCGGGCTGCGCCGGCTGGTGTGGGCCTGGCCCGTCGGCATGGTCGGCAACGCGCTGCTGCTCACCGTCTTCCTCGGCGGGGCGTTCGCCACCCCGCAGGCCCACGACCTCTACGGCCAGGCCGGCCGGCAGGTGTTCTTCTTCGCCGTGAGCGTCTACGGCTGGTGGCGCTGGACGCGCAACCGCCGCTCGGGCCCCGGCGGCGACGACGCGGCGGTCGCCCCGCGCTGGGCCACCCGGCGGGAGCGCCTCGGCCTGCTGCTGGCCGCCGCGGCGGGCACCGCCGCCGCGTACCCCGTGCTGGCCGCGCTCGGCTCGTGGGGGCCGCTCCCCGACGCGTGGATCCTCACCGGCAGCCTGCTCGCCACCTACGGCATGGCCCGCGGCTGGGTCGAGTTCTGGCTGGTCTGGATCGCCGTGGACGCCGTCGGCGTGCCGCTGCTGCTGCGCGGCGGGTTCTACCCGTCGGCGGCCATGTACCTCGTCTACGGGGCGCTCTGCGTCTGGGGCTTCGTCTCCTGGTGGCGCACCTCCCGCGCCGCCCGCCCGGCCCCCGCCACCCTGTCACCCACCTACTCGGAGGTCGTGGCATGACCACCTTCGCCAGCATCGAGCAGGCCGTCGCGGACATCGCCGCCGGCCGGCCCGTCGTCGTGGTCGACGACGCCGACCGGGAGAACGAGGGAGACCTGATCTTCGCGGCCGAGCTGGCCACCCCGGAACTGGTCGCGTTCATGGTCCGCTACACCTCCGGCTACGTCTGCGTGCCGCTGACCGAGGACGAGTGCGACCGGCTGGACCTGCCGCCCATGCACCACACCAACCAGGACCGCCGGGGCACCGCGTACACGGTGACGGTGGACGCCCGGGAGGGCGTCGACACCGGCATCTCGGCGGCCGACCGGGCGCACACCATCCGGCTGCTCGCCGCCGCGTCCACCGACCCCACCGACCTGGCCCGGCCGGGGCACGTGGTGCCGCTGCGCGCCCGCTCCGGCGGGGTGCTGCGCCGCCCCGGGCACACCGAGGCGGCCGTCGACCTGACCCGGCTGGCCGGCCTGCGCCCGGCCGGCGTGCTCTGCGAGCTGGTCAACGACGACGGCACCATGATGCGCCTGCCGGACCTGGAGAAGTTCTGCGCCGAGCACGGCCTGACCCTGGTCACCATCGCCGACCTGATCACCTACCGGCGGCGCACCGAAAAGCAGGTCGAGCAGGTCGCGGCGGCCCGGATGCCGACCCCGCACGGCGTGTTCACGGCCTTCGGCTACCGCGCCGAGCACGACCCGGCCGAGCACGTCGCCCTGGTCATGGGCGACCTCGGCGACGGGCAGGACGTACTGGTGCGGGTGCACTCCGAGTGCCTCACCGGCGACACGTTCGGCTCGCTGCGCTGCGACTGCGGCCCGCAGTTGCAGGCCGCGCTGGCCCGCGTCGCCGCAGAGGGGCGCGGGGTGGTGCTCTACGTGCGCGGGCACGAGGGGCGGGGGATCGGCCTGCTGCACAAGCTGCGGGCGTACCAGCTGCAGGACCTCGGCCGCGACACCGTGGACGCGAACCTCGACCTGGGGCTGCCGGCCGACGCCCGCGACTACGGCACCGGCGCGCAGATCCTGCACGACCTGGGCGTGCGGTCGATGCGGCTGCTGACGAACAACCCGGCCAAGCGGGCCGGGCTGGAGGGGTACGGCCTGACCGTCACCGGCCGCGAGTCGCTGCCGATCCGGCCGCACCCGGAGAACGTGCGCTACCTGCGCACCAAGCGGGACCGCATGGGCCACCTGCTGGACGAGTTGGACGAGACGCCCGAGGCGCCGCTGGGCCGCCCGGTGGCGAACGACGAGATCGGAGCGTAGGGCGATGGCGGGTTTCGGTGAGCCGGGGGTGGCGGCGGTCGACGCCGCCGGGATGACGGTCGGCGTCGTCGCCGCCCGCTGGCACGGGGAGCTGACCGACCACATGCTCGACCGGGCGGTGGCCGCCGCGCAGGCGTGCGGGGCGCGGGCCGTGGTCGCCCGGGTCGCCGGCTCGGTGGAGCTGCCGGTGGTGGCGCAGGCGATGGCCCGCCGCTTCGACGTGGTCGTCGCCCTCGGCGTGGTGGTGCGCGGGGCCACCGCCCACTTCGACTACGTGTGCAAGTCGGTCACGGAGGGGCTGACCCGGGTCGCCCTCGACGAGGGCAAGCCGGTCGCGCACGGGGTGCTCACGGTGGACACGATCGAGCAGGCCCGGGACCGGGCCGGGCTGCCCGGCTCCGCCGAGGACAAGGGCTGGTCGGCGACGGTGGCGGCGCTGGACGCGGCGCTGGCGGTACGCGGCCTGGACGCGGCGGCGGCCCACCGGGTCGGCTTCGGCCACTGACCCGCCTCGGCCCGGCCCGCCCGCCCGGCTGGGCTGGGCGGGACGGGGCCTGGCTGGGCTGGGCTGGGCGGGCGTTGGGCGTCGGGCTGGGCGGGCGTTTGGGCGTCGCCATGTCGGCGACATCGCGGTATCCCGGGCCGGCTGATACCGCCATGTCGCCGACATGACGCGGGCGTCGGGCGGGGCGGGGCGGCCCGGCGGGTGGCCGGGGTCGTTTGAGCGGCTGGCGGCCCCGAGATGTGCCCGCTCGATCACGCCGGCGGGCTGGACGTCGCGACCGATCAGCACCGCCGCGTCGATCCGCAGGACCGTGGCGATCTCCTGGAGGGTCGACACCCGGTCCAGCGCGCGGACGCCCCGCTCGACCTTGTCCACCCAGCTCTTCGACTTCCCCAACCGGTCGGCGAACACCTGCTGAGACAGCCTTCGTCGCCCCCGCCAGTACGCCACCCGCCGCCCGACCGGCAGCCGATCACCGTCCACGCCGCCACCGCCGGTCCGGCACCGCCCGGGTCGTCTCCTCGACCGGTATCCGATCCGCCTCGGCCTGGGCGAGGATCCGCCGCCTCGCCGCCTCCCGCTCGGCGGCCTCCGCCTGTTCTCCTCGGCTCACTGGCGGCTCGTCGCCGTGACTGCGCATCGCCACCTCCGTCGGCGCGGCGGCAACATGCCGGCGCGCCACCAACGATGACGTCGCAAGGTCGCCGGACGCGACGGCACACGCCGCGACAATCCAGACACATGAGGGGCGACATTATGGCGACATGCCGCTATCGTGGCGTCATGACCACCCCGAACACCGCGCTCCGCGCCGTTCGCACCGGGATGCGCATGAGCCAGGACGACTTCGCCCGCGCGCTCCAGGCCGCCGGCCACCGCGTCGGCGAGCCCAACGACGCCAACAAGCGACTCGTGCAACGCTGGGAGTCCGGCGCGATCGCCGCACCGCGCCCCGTCTACGCCCGCGCGCTGGAGGTCGTCACCGGCCTGCCCATCTCGCTGCTCGGCTTTGCGGCGGTGCCGGGCGAACATGTCGCCCAGGACCAGCACGGCGGCCACGACCTGACCTCACCCATGTCCAGCCTGGCCACGCCGACGCCGAGGTCCAGCCCAGCCGCAGCCCACAGGTCGTACGAGGGTGTGTGGCTCAGCCGCTACCAGTACCACTCCAGCGGTCGCGGCGACTCCTTCGCCGGGCAGCACTTCGTCGTGGTCCTCCAGCACGGCGACCGGTTGACCGCGCGCAGCCTGCCCGGCTCGGCGGCATCGTCGCTCTCCCTGGACCTCACCGTGGACGGTGCCGTCGTCACCGGCACGTGGGTGGAGCAGACCGACCCGACGGGCTACTACCGGGGCGCCCGATACCACGGCGCGATCCAGTTGCTGGCCGAGCCCACGGGGCGTCGGATGGCCGGAAAGTGGGTCGGGTTCGGCAAGGACATGGACGTCAACACCGGCCCGTGGGAACTCGTCTTCCGCGATGCCTCGACGTCCAAGGCGACCCTCGATCGCTACAACACGTCCCCGGCGTAGCCGACGCTCTCGCACCGAATCAGCCGGCGATCGCCGCACAACGATCCTGGAATGGAAACGTGAACGTCGGTGACACTCCACCCATGCGGGAGTACGTGGGATTCGTCTGGCTAGCAGACAAGCCAGCCATTCGCCTGCGCCTCCTCGCCAGTTCTCCCGAGGACGCGAGGTCTCGCGTTGTCGCGGAGTACGGGGAGGGGCACGTCATGTCGCTCTGGAACGAGGAAGACGCGTCGAAGCCGCGATGAGAGGCGTGCCTACGGCCCGTGCGCTCGTGCCGTAGGACCCCGTCAGAGTCGTCCCGCTTCGATGATGCGGCGCAGGAACTGTCGGGTGCGGGGCTCGGTCGGGTCGCCGAGCACCCGTTCCGGCGGCCCCGACTCGACGACCCGCCCGCCGTCGAGGAAGCACACCTGGTCGGCGACCTCGCGGGCGAAGCCCATCTCGTGGGTGGCCAGCACCATCGTCATCCCGTCGGCCTTCAGCTCGCGGATCAGGGCCAGCACCTCGCCGACCAGCTCCGGGTCCAGCGCCGAGGTGACCTCGTCGAGCAGCATCAGCCGGGGCGAGTTGGCCAGCGCGCGTACGATCGCCACCCGCTGCTGCTGCCCGCCGGAGAGCCGGTCGGGGTAGGCGTTCGCCTTGGCCCCCAGCCCGACC
Source organism: Micromonospora sp. PTRAS2 (assembly GCF_054052245.1). Lineage (NCBI taxonomy): Bacteria > Bacillati > Actinomycetota > Actinomycetes > Micromonosporales > Micromonosporaceae > Micromonospora > Micromonospora sp. PTRAS2. The sequence continues at coordinate 53,189 of NZ_JBSWBU010000012.1, read as the reverse complement.
CGGTCGAGCAGCTCCCGGGCCTGCGCCTCCGCCTCGGCTCGGGGCCGCCGGTGCACCCGCACCGGGGCGAGGGTGACGTTGTCCAGCACGCTCAGGTGCGGGAACAGGTTGTACGCCTGGAAGACCATCCCGATGCGCCGGCGCACCCGGTCGGGGTCGACCCGGGGGTCGGAGATGTCCTGGCCGTCCAGCTCGATGGTGCCGTCGTCCAGCTCTTCGAGGAGGTTGACGCAGCGCAGCAGCGTCGACTTGCCTGACCCGGACGCGCCGATGAGCGCCACCACCCGGTGCTCGTCGACGCTGAGGTCGAGCCCGTCGAGCACCACGTGACCGCCGAAGGTCTTGCGCAGCCCCCGGCACCGCAGCAGGCTCATCGTCGTCACCTTCCCTGCCGGCGGGCCGCGCGCAGCGTCACCCAGTCGGTGACGGCGATCAGCGGGATCGCGAGCAGCACGAACAGCGCCCCGGCCACGATGTACGGGGTGTAGTTGAACGTCTCGGCGGTGGCGATCTGCGCGGCGCGTACCGCGTCGATCGGCCCGGCGAGGGAGACCAGCCCGACGTCCTTCTGCAGCGCGACCACGTCGTTGAGCAGGGGCGGGGCCACCCGGCGGACGGCCTGCGGCAGCACCACGTGCCGCATCGTCTGCCGGTAGGTCAGCCCGAGCGACCGGGCCGCCGCGAGCTGGCTGGGGTGCACGGATTCGATGCCGGCCCGGAACACCTCGGCCAGGTAGCCGCCGTAGGTGAACACCAGCGCCAGCCCGCCGAGCACCAGCACCGGCGGCATGCCCTGCAACCGCAGGCCGGGCACGCCGAGGGTGAGCACGTACAGCACGATGATCAGGGGCAGGCCCCGGAACGTGTACGTGTAGCCCGCCGCGAGGGCCCGGACCGGGAAGAAGACCGGGCCCCGCAGCGTGCGCAGGATCGCCACGAGCAGACCGAGCAGCAGCGCGCCGGCCGCGCAGCAGACCAGCAGCCGCACGTTGAGCCAGAGCCCGGCGAGCACCTCGGGCAGCGCGTCCCGGGCGATCGCCGGGTCGGCGAAGGAGGCGTGGACCCGGTCCCAGCCGGGCGCGCCGGTGACCGCGACGACGAGCAGCGTGCCGAGCGCGGCCGTGGAGGCGGCGGCGACCAGCACGCTGGTGACGGTCTGCCGGCGGCGGTACGCCTGCCGCCGCCGCTGCGCCGCGGAGGGTTCGTGCGGTGCGAGGATCACTTCAGCTCGTACGCCCCCGCGACCTGGGTCAGCCACTTCTGCTCCAGCTTCTTGAGCGTGCCGTCGGCGGTGAGCTGGCCGACCGCGCCGCTGAGGCAGGGGGTGAGGGGCGAGTTGTGGTCCAGCAGCAGCCCGAACACCTCGGGCGTGCCGACCTGCGGCAGTTGCCCGACGACCGTCGCGTCGGTGATCTCCGCGCCGGTGATGTAGAAGGCGGTCGGCAGGTCCACCACGAGGCCGTCGATCTGCCCGTTCTGCAGCGCCTTCTTGGCGTCGTCGTTGCTGTTGTAGACCTGCGGCTTGGTCTTCGGCTTGATGACGTCGGTGATCGCCTGGTAGCTGGTGGTGCCGACCTGCGCGCCGAGCTTCGCGTCCCGCAGGTCGGCCAGCGTCGTCTTCCCGGCGATCTTCGCAGACTTCCGCGCGATCACGGCCTGCCGGACCAGGTAGTACGGCCCGGTGAAGTCGACGGCCTTCTTGCGCTCCTCGGTGATGGAGAACTGGTTGATGTCGAAGTCGAACTCCTTGGGGCCGGGGGCGACGGCGACGTCGAACTTCACCCGGGTCCAGGTGACGTCGGCGCGGGCGTACCCGAGCTTCTCGGCCACCGCGTAGGCCACCGCGGCCTCGAAGCCCTCGCCGGTCTCCGGCTTGTTGCCGACGAACCACGGCGCGTACGCCGGCTCGTCGGTGGCGATGGTGAGCTTGCCCGGGGTCCGGGTGGGCAGCTTGTCCTTCAGACAGTCCGGGCCGGCGGTGGCGGCGGGGGTGAGTGCGGTGACGGGGGTGGCGTCGTCCTGGGGCGCGCAGGCGGCCACCGCGACGAGGACGGTGCCGGCGGCGAGCGCGACGGTGCGGGAGCTGAGCATGGCGGACAGCGTAGAGCCATCGACGCCCGTCGCGCAGGTGCGTCCCGCCGCCGTGCTGTCGAATCCGGGCCGGTGGGACCGGCGGACCCGCCGCGCGCCGGGCCGGGCGGGTGCTGGAAGAATCGCACCCCGTGAAGACGTTCGAGGAGTTGTTCGCCGAGCTGCAGGCCAAGGCCGCTGCCGGCACCCCCGGCTCGGGCACGGTGGCCGCGCTGGAGAAGGGGGTGCACTTCATCGGCAAGAAGGTCGTCGAGGAGGCGGCCGAGTCGTGGATGGCGGCCGAGCACGAGGGCCCGGAGCGGGCGGCCGAGGAGATCTCCCAGCTGCTCTACCAGGCGCAGGTGCTGATGCTGGCCACCGGGCTGGAGCTGAAGGACGTCTACCGACATCTGTGAGTGCGCCGTCCGCTGATCATCTCCACCGATCGAGGGAGCACTCCGTCATGCTGCGTGTCGCCGTACCCAACAAGGGCGCCCTGGCCGAGAAGGCCGCCCAGATGCTGCGCGAGGCGGGCTACCGCCAGCGCACCGACCCCAAGGACCTGGTCTGCCCGGACGAGGCCAACGACATCGAGTTCTTCTACCTGCGGCCGAAGGACATCGCGACCTACGTCGGCTCGGGTGACCTCGACGTCGGCATCACCGGCCGGGACCTGCTGATCGATTCCGGCGCGCCCGCCGAGGAGGTGGTCGACCTGGCGTTCGGCCGGGCCACCTTCCGGTTCGCCGCCCGGCCGCAGGACGTCGCGGGCGTCCAGGAGCTGGGCGGGCACCGGATCGCCACCGCGTACCCGGGGCTGGTCGAGCGGTACCTCGCGGAACTCGGCGTCAAGGCCGAGGTGATCCGGCTCGACGGCGCGGTGGAGAACGCCATCCGGCTCGGCGTCGCCGACGTCGTCGCCGACGTGGTGGAGACCGGCGCCACGCTGCGCCAGGCCGGGCTGGTCGTCTTCGGTGACCCGCTGCTGCGTTCCTCGGCGGTGCTGGTGCGCCGGGTCGACGCCCCCGAGCACCCGCAGGCCGCGCAGCTGCTGCGCCGGCTGCACGGGGTGCTGGTCGCCCGCCGCTACGTGATGCTCGCCTACGACGTGCCGGCCGGGCTGCTGGACCGGGCCAGCTCGCTGACCCCCGGCATCGAGTCGCCGACCGTCTCGCCCCTGCACCGCGAGGGCTGGGTGGCGGTGCAGGCGATGGTGCAGCGCGACGACGTGCACCGGATCATGGACGAGTTGTACGAGCTGGGCGCCCGCGCCATCCTGGTCACCAACATCCACGCCTGTCGGTTGTGAGGCCGCTGCCGCCGGCCGCCGCCCTCGCGACCGTGGTGCTGGGCGGGGCGGCGTCGGCGGCCCAGGCGGCGGGTAACGCGGTGCTGGGGGAGCGGGCCGGCGACCCGGTCCTCGGCGCGCTGGCGAACAACCTCGGCGGTTGCCTGGTGGTCCTCGTCGGCCTGTCGGGCCTGCCGTCGACCCGGGCCGGGCTGGACGCGCTGCGCCGGGCCCGGCTGCCGTGGTGGTCGTACCTGGGCGGGCTCGGCGGGGCGGCGATCGTCACCGTCGCCACGTACGTCGTCCCGGTGCTCGGGATCGCGGTCTTCACCATCGCCCAGGTGGCCGGGGGCAGCCTCGGCGGGCTCGCGGCGGACCGGGCGGGCCTGGCCCCGCTGGGCCGGCTGCGGCTGACCGGGCCCCGGGTGGCCGGTGCGCTGCTCGGCGTCCTCGCCGTGGCCCTGGCCCAGCTCGGCCGGCCGGTCGGCGGGGTCGCGGTCGGCGGGGTGCTGATCGCCGTCGCGGGCGGGGCGGCGGTGGCCGTGCAGTCGGCCCTCAACGGGCGGGTGTCGGCGGCGGGCACCACCACCGCCGCGATCGCGGTCAACTTCGCCGTCGGCACCCCCGTCGTCGTGCTGGTGGCCGCGTTCGTCGGGGCCTTCTCCGGCCCGGCGCCGACCTGGCCGCACGAGTGGTTCCTCTATCTCGGCGGCCTGTACGGCGTCGGCATCGTCCTCGCCCTGATGCTCGGCGTGCGCGCCGTGGGGGTGCTGCGCACCGGGCTGGCCCTGGTCGCCGGGCAGCTCGGCGGCGCACTGCTGCTGGACGTGCTGCTGCCCGGTGGTGCCGGGCTGCGCTGGCCGGTGCTGGTCGGCGCGCTGCTGACCCTGCTGGCGGTGGTCGTCGCCGGCCGTGGCCCCGGCTTGCGGCGGGTCGGCGACACGGTGGGACCGCGCACCGGCCCCGCGCCGGTGGGTGGCAGACTGGGCGGGTGAGCGAAACCGCACCGGTGACCCTGCGTCCCCGCCGGATCCGGCTGGTCTGCTGGGCGTCGGCCGCCGCGCTGCTGGTCGTGTTCAGCCTGGTGGCCACGTCGCTGGCCGGCCCCACCGGCAACGGCTACGGCACCTTCCAGCGTGGCGACCAGCTCGCCATGGTCGGCCTGGGCGTCCTCGGGGCGCTCGGCATCCTGCTGTTCACCCGGCCCCGCGTCGAGGCCGACGCGCTGGGCGTGCGGGTGCGCAACGTGCTCGGCTCGTACGAGCTGCCCTGGGAGGTCGTGCGGGGGGTGCGCTTCGACCGGGGCGCGCCGTGGGCGAGCCTGGAGCTGCACGACGACGACCTGGTGCCGATGGTGGCGCTCCAGGCGGCCGACAAGGAGCTGGCGGTGGACGGCGTGCGCGCCCTGCGCCGGCTGCACCAGGCCCACCTCGCGGCGCTGGCCGAGGGCGCGGCCGGGCGCTGACCCGCCGCGCCGGGTCCGGCGCCCGGTTTGGGGGCCGGCCCGGTGACGGTGTAGTGTTGCTGAGTCGACCAGACTGCCCCCGTGTCCCACGTGTGGGTGGTCCTGAAGCGGAGCGCCCTGCTCCCACCCGAGTCGCCCCAGTTGGTGGCCGGGTCCCGGTCACCGGTTCCGGGCATGTCCCGGTTTCGGATGCGCGATCCTGTGATCGTGCCGACCGGTCGAGCGGGCCCTGGCATGCGCCGGGGCCTTCTGCTTTCCGGGTCGGCCCCCGCCACGGGGGCCGCGGGAGTCGGCCACCGCAGAGCACTCGACTCGAGGAGGCCCCATCAGCGTCGAACCACGCGTGAACGAGCAGATCCGGGCACGTGAGGTCCGACTGGTCGGTCCCGAGGGTGAGCAGGTGGGCATCGTCCCGCTTGAGCGCGCCCTTCAGCTGGCCGCGGACGTCGACCTGGACCTGGTCGAGGTTGCGCCGATGGCGCGCCCGCCGGTGTGCAAGCTCATGGACTTCGGCAAGTTCAAGTACGAGAGCGCACTCAAGGCGCGCGAAGCGCGGCGTAACCAGCAGCAGACCGTCATCAAGGAAATGAAGCTCCGACCGAAGATCGACCCGCACGACTACGAGACCAAGAAGGGTCACGTGGTGCGGTTCCTCAAGGCCGGCGACAAGGTCAAGGTGACGATCATGTTCCGCGGTCGGGAGCAGAGCCGCCCGGAGCTGGGTTACCGGCTCCTGCGTCGCCTCGAGTCCGAGATCACGGAGCTGGGCTACGTGGAGGCCGCCCCGAAGCAGGACGGCCGAAACATGATCATGGTTCTCGCTCCGCACCGGGCCGTCAAGGCCTCCGCGGTCGCCGCCACGGCGTCCCGCGGCGCCGGCCGGGAGCGTCCCGCGGAGGAGTCCGCGGCGCCGGCGGTGGGCGAGACCCCGGCGGGCGAGACCGCAGCAGCCGGTGAGACCGGCACGACCGCCGACACCGGCGGTCAGTAACAGGGGAGAGACGTTCCACATGCCGAAGATGAAGAGCCACACGGGTATGGGCAAGCGGGTCAAGGTGACCGGCAAGGGCAAGATCGTCGCCGAGCAGGCCGGCAAGCGCCACCTGCTGGAGAAGAAGTCCTCCACCCGGACCCGTCGGCTGACCGGCACGGTCGAGCTGGCCAAGGCCGACACCAAGCGCATCAAGAAGCTGCTCGGCCGCTGACGCGCGCCACCTGAACCGAAGAAGGAGTTGAGATGGCACGCGTCAAGCGGGCTGTGAACGCCCAGAAGAAGCGTCGTACCCTGCTGGAGACCGCGAGCGGCTACCGCGGTCAGCGCTCCCGGCTCTACCGCAAGGCCAAGGAGCAGGTGCTGCACTCGATGCAGTACGCCTACCGGGACCGTCGCGACCGCAAGGGCGACTTCCGGCAGCTGTGGATCACCCGGATCAACGCGGGCGCCCGCGCCAACGGGATGACCTACAACCGGCTGATCCAGGGCCTGCGCCTGGCCGGCGTCGAGGTCGACCGCAAGATCCTCGCCGACCTGGCCGTCAACGACGCGGCGGCCTTCGCCGCGATCGTCGAGGTCGCCCGCGCCGCCGTGGCGGCCGAGGGCACCGGTGGCGCGGCGGCCCAGGCCGCCTGATCCGCCAGCACCCGACCGAGGCGCCCCCCGTGTCGTCCACGACGCGCGGCGGGCGCCTCGGTCGCGCTGTGGAGCCGCACACCATGCCCTTCACCCCGCGTACGCCCCGGGTCGTCGCCGCCCGCCGGCTGCACCGCCGCCGTGACCGCGACGCCACCGGCCGGTTCCTCGCCGAGGGCCCGCAGGCCGTCCGGGAGGCTTTGGCCCGCCCCGGCACGGTCGCCGAGCTGTTCGGCACCCCGGCCGCCCTCGACCGGCACGCCGACCTGGCCGCCCGCGCCGCCGCCGCCGACGTGCCGGTCTCCGACGTCACCGACGACGCCCTCGCCGCGCTCGCCGAGACCGTCGCCCCGCAGGGCCTCGTCGCCGTCTGCCGGCACCTCGACGTGCCGCTGTCCGAGGCCCTCGCCGCCGGCCCGCGCCTCGTGGCGGTGCTCGCCGAGATCCGCGACCCGGGCAACGCCGGCACGGTGCTGCGCACCGCCGACGCCGCCGGGGCCGGGGCGGTCGTCTTCGCCGGCGACGCCGTCGACCCGTACAACGGCAAGTGCGTGCGGGCCTCCGCCGGCAGCCTCTTCCACGTCGACGTGGTCCGGGCCGGCGACCCCCTCGCGGTCGTCGCCGCGTTGCGCGCCGCCGGGCTGGCGGTCCTCGCCACCACGGGGTACGGCGACCGCGACCTCGACGACCTCGCCGACGCCGGGGCCCTCGCGACGCCGACCGCCTGGCTGTTCGGCTCGGAGGCGCACGGGCTGCCCGACGGGCTGACCGCCGCCGCCGACGCCCGGGTCCGGGTGCCCCTGCACGGGCGCGCCGAGAGCCTCAACCTGGCTGCGGCCGCCGCCGTGTGCCTGTACGCTTCAGCCAGAGCACTGCGCCGCCGCCCCTGACGGGTGCGGCGCGGCCGTCCAGCAGGGAGTCGCCCGAGATGATGAACGCGCCACGGCGTTCGTTTAGCCAGCCCGCCGGTGTCGGCGGGCGGCGGGCCTGACCCTTCCCCTGCACGAACTCCCCACCGGCGGGCTGCGGCGAAGCCGCGCGTCCGTAGACTCGCCTCGCCGCCCGCGCAGGGCCGGCGCCGCCGTGAGGAGTGCCCGTACGCCATGACCTACCGCAACGATCCGTACGACCCGAAGCAGGTCGCCCTGCTCGACCCGGACGCCCTGGCCGGTGCCGTGGCCGACGCCGAGCAGGCGTTCGCCGCCGCCGCCGACCCGGACGCGCTGACCGCGCTGCGCCCCGCGCACCTCGGTGACCGGTCCCCGGTCGCCCTGGCCCGCCGGGAGATCGGCGCCCTGCCGCCGGCCGCGAAGGCCGACGCCGGCAAGCGGGTCAACGAGGCCCGCCGCGCGATCGAGTCCGCCTACGCCGCCCGCGCCGAGATCCTCGACCGCGAGCAGGCGCAGCGGGTGCTGGCCACCGAGCGGGTCGACGTCACCCTGCCCTACGACCGCCGCCCGCGCGGCGCCCGGCACCCGCTGAGCACCCTGATGGAGCAGATCAGCGACCTGTTCGTCGGGATGGGCTACGAGGTGGCCGAGGGGCCCGAGGTCGAGCTGGAGTGGACCAACTTCGACGCCCTCAACATCCCCGTCGACCACCCGGCGCGGGGTCTGATGGACACCTTCCACATCGCCCCGCCGGCCGGCGCGGACAGCTCCGGGCTGGTGCTGCGCACCCACACCTCCCCGGTGCAGGCGCGCACCATGCTGGCCCGCAAGCCGCCGATCTACGTCGTCGTGCCCGGCCGGGTCTACCGCACCGACGAGCTGGACGCCACCCACGCGCCCGTCTTCCACCAGGTCGAGGGCCTCGTGGTCGACAAGGGCATCACGATGGCCCACCTGCGCGGCACCCTCGACCACTTCGCCCGCGCCATGTTCGGCGAGGGCGCGAAGACCCGCTGGCGGCCGCACTACTTCCCGTTCACCGAGCCGTCGGCCGAGTTCGACGTGTGGTTCCCCGAGCACCGCGACGGGCCGCGCTGGGTCGAGTGGGGCGGCTGCGGCATGGTCAACCCCCGGGTGCTGCGCGCCTGCGGGATCGACCCGGAGGTCTACTCCGGATTCGCGTTCGGCATGGGCATCGACCGCACCGTGATGTTCCGCCACGGGGTCAGCGACATGCGGGACATGGCCGAGGGCGACGTGCGGTTCACCCGCGCGTTCGGGGCCGGGGCGTAGACGGTGCGGGCACGAGACAACGAGACGGTGGTCTGAGAGTCATGCGAGTTTCTGTCAGCTGGCTGCGGGAGTACCTCGACCTCCCCGCCGACCTGCCCGCCGCCGACCTGGAGCAGGCGCTGGTCGACCTCGGCATCGAGGTCGAGTCGATCGTGGACCTGCGGTCGACGGTCACCGGCGCGCTCGTCGTCGGCGAGGTCCTCGACATCGAGGAACTGACCGGCTTCAAGAAGCCGATCCGGTTCTGCCGGGTCGACGTGGGCGCCGCCAACGGCACCGGCGAGCCGCAGGAGATCGTCTGCGGGGCGCGCAACTTCGCCCCCGGCGACCGGGTCGTGGTGATCCTCCCCGGCGGCGTGCTGCCCGGCGGCTTCGCCATCGGCGCGCGCAAGACGTACGGGCGCAACTCCCACGGCATGATCTGCTCCGCCAAGGAGCTGGGCCTGGGCGACGACCACTCGGGCATCATCGTGCTGCCCGAGGACACCCCCGCCAAGCCCGGCGACGACGCCCGCCCGGTCGTCGGCCTCGACGACGTGGTCGTCGAGGTGGAGATCACCCCCGACCGGGGGTACGCGCTCAGCGTGCGGGGCATCGCCCGGGAGCTGGCCCACGCCCTCGGCGTGCCGTTCCGCGACCCGGGGCTGGCCCCGGCCCCCGGCGCGACGGCCGAGCCGGCGTACCCGGTGGAGGTCCGCGACACCGTCGGCTGCGACCGGTTCGCCGCCCGGATGGTGCGCGGCATCGACCCGACCGCGCAGACGCCCGGCTGGATGCGGCAGCGGCTCACCGTCGCCGGGGTGCGCAGCATCTCGCTGCCGGTCGACATCACCAACTACGTGATGCTCGAACTGGGCCAGCCGATGCACGCCTTCGACGCCGCCCGGATCACCGGCACCCTCGTGGTGCGCCGCGCCGCGGCGGGGGAGAAGGTCACCACCCTGGACGGGGTGGCCCGCACCCTCACCACCGAGGACATGGTCATCTGCGACGACACCGGCCCGGTCTCGCTCGCCGCCGTGATGGGCGGCGAGACCAGCGAGGTCGTCGCGTCCACCACCGACGTGCTCTTCGAGGCCGCCCACTGGGACCCGGTGATGGTGGGCCGCACCGCCCGCCGGCACAAGCTGTTCAGCGAGGCGGCGAAGCGCTGGGAGCGGGGCGTCGACCCCGCCCTGCCGCTGGTCGCCATCGAGCGGGCCGTCGGGCTGCTCACCGCCCACGCGGGCGGCACCGCCGGGGCCGAGATCCTCGACCTCGACCACGTCCGGCCGCGTACCCCGGTCAGCCTGCCGGTGGACCTGCCGAGCCGGCGGGTCGGCGTCGCCTACTCCCCGGAGCGGGTGGTCTCCCTGCTGGAGCAGGTCGGCTGCCACGTCACCCGGGGCGTCGACCGGCTCGGCGAGGACCCGGGCACGGCCGGCGTGCCGGCCGGCGGCGGCGCGGACGTGCTCACCGTCGTCCCGCCGAGCTGGCGTCCGGACCTCACCGACCCGGCCGACCTGGTCGAGGAGGTGGTCCGCCTCGACGGGTACGACCGGGTGCCGTCGGTGCTGCCCACCGCGCCCCCCGGGCGCGGCCTGACCTGGCAGCAGCGCCGCCGCCGGGCGGTGGCCCGCTCGCTGGCCGAACGCGGCTACGTGGAGGTGCTGGCCCACCCGTTCGTCGCCGGTTCGCTGGCCGACCTGCTCGGGTTGCCCGCCGACGACCCGCGCCGGGCGGCGGTGCGGGTGGCCAACCCGCTGTCGGAGGAGGAGCCGCTGCTGCGCACCACGCTGCTCGGCCCGCTGCTCGGCATCCTCAGGCGCAACCTCGGCCGGGGCCACCGCGACCTGGCCCTCTACGAGATCGGGGCGGTCTTCCACCCGCGCCCGGGCGTCGGCGCCCCGCCCGCCATGGGCGTGGACCGGCGGCCCACCGACGCCGAGTTCGCCGCCGCCGACGCGGTCGTGCCCGACCAGCCCCGGCACGTCGCCGTGGTGCTGACCGGGGACGTCGAGCCGGCCGGCTGGTGGGGCGCGGGTCGCCCGGCCGGCTGGGCGGACGCCGTCGAGGCCGGCCGGGCGGTGCTCGCCGCGGCCGACCTGCCCGCCGACCGGGTCGAGGTGCGCGCCGCCGAGCACGCCCCCTGGCACCCCGGCCGCTGCGCCGAGCTGCTCGTGGACGGGGTCGTGGTCGGGCACGCCGGTGAGCTGCACCCGGCGGTGCTGGCCGCGCTGGAGCTGCCGAAGCGCACCAGCGCCATGGAACTGGACCTCGACGCGCTCCCGGCCGCCCCGGTCGCCCCGGCCCCGACGATCTCCGGCTTCCCGCCGGCCCTGATCGACGTGGCCCTCGTGGTCGACGAGCGGGTGCCGGCGGCGCAGGTGCAGCAGGCCCTCGTCGAGGGCGCGGGCGAGCTGCTGGAGGGCGTGCGGCTGTTCGACGTCTACGCCTCCGAGCAGCTCGGGGCGGGGCGGCGGTCGCTGGCGTACAAGCTGACGTTCCGCGCCCCCGACCGCACCCTGACGGTCGAGGAGGCGGTGGCGGCCCGTGACGCGGCGGTGGCCCGCGCGGCCGAACGCTTCGGGGCCACCCTCCGCGGCGCCTGAGGTGCAAGCAGGGGCCCCCTCTTAACGCTTTCTGTAGAGGAGGGGGCCCCTGCTAACCGCCCCGGACCGGCATCGACCGGCCGGGCGTCAGTGCTCCTCGGCGTCCAGTCCGCCGAGGGCGCGTAGCCGGGGCAGGTCGCGTACGGTGATGCGCCGGTAGTCGGTGTCCACCAGGCCGTCGGCCCGCAGCTCGCGCAGCGTCTTCTGGATGGACGTCTCCGCCGCCCCGCAGATCGTGGCCAGCTCCGGCTGGGTGAGCCGGACGTCGATGACCACCCCGTCGCGGCTGCGCCGGCCGTGGGTGCGGCACAGCTCGGCGATCACCCGGGCCACCCGGATCTTCACCGCGTACGAGGTGAAGTCGATCCGGCGGCGGTTGGACCAGCGCAGCCGGTCGGACACCATCGCCGCCAGTTCGAGGGCGGCCTGCGGGTGCGCCCGCAGGAACTGGTTGAACCGGTCCCGGGAGATGACGCTGTAGACGGTGGGCCCGCAGGTGGTGACCGTCGCCGAGCGGGGCTTGTCGTTGAGGGCCGACATCTCGCCCATCAGGTCCCCGCCGACGCGCAGCGACAGCAGCGCGGCCCGCCCGTCGGGCACACTGGCCGTCACCTTCGTCAGCCCCTCCTCCAGCAGCACCAGGTGCGACTCGCGGACCCCCTCGTGGATCAGGATCTGTCCGGCCGGCACCTGGCGTCGTACGCCCAGGTCGAGCAGCGCGGTGCGGGCCGGCGGCTCCAGCCGCCGCAGGAAGGTGCCGTACGGCCACTCGGCCCGGGGCGGTTCGTGGTGTCGCATCGACGACCTCGCACTCCTTGTCCGACGGAAACCGTCGAAGCGTAGCCGCCCCTGCGCGTAGCGCGAGGCCCTCGCGCGGATCAGGGCGACCGCCACGGTCTGGAGGGCCACCACCACGAGTGCCTCGACCGGCGACCAGCCGGCGGCCAGCAGGAGTTCGGTCACGTCCGTCATGCGTCCAGCACACCCGACCCGGCCCGCCCGGATACCGGATCCGAGAGGGATGACCGGTGCCGGACAGATTCCGCGGAAGCCGTACTTCTACGGGGTCCCGGCCGGCCGCCGCCGTTTCGATGTTCCGGGCGGCCCGCCCGACGGGGGCGGGCCGGTGACGAAGGGCGGCACGGCGATGGACCATCCCGAGCGACGACTGCTGATCTCCGTGGACATGGAGAGTTACAGCCGGCGCGGGAACATCCTGCAGTACGAGGCGCAGCAGGCGTTCCGCGAACTGCTGCAGGCCGCCGCCGGGGCCGTCGGGCTGGACCGGGTGACCTGGAGCACCCAGCGGGCCGGCGACGGGGAACTGGCGATCCTGCCGCGCGACGTCTCGGAGTCGCGGGTGATCGGCCGGTTCGTGCCCGAGCTGAACCGGCGGCTGCGGGCGTACAACAGCAGTCGGCTGCCGGCGGCGCGGGTGCGGCTGCGGATCGCCGTCCACCAGGGACTCGTGCACCTCGACGGGGCGAACGGCTTTCCCGGCAACGCCGTGGTGTTCGTCAGCCGGCTGTGCGACGCCGACCCCGTCCGGCGGGCGCTGGCGGCGTTTCCCGACGCGGGCGTCGCCCTGGTGGTCTCCACCGACATCTACCGCGACGTGGTGTCCGAATACCCGGAGGAGATGCGGCCCGAGCGCTTCCGCCGGGTGCGGATCAGCAAGCCCGACAAGGGCTTCGACGAGTACGCCTGGCTCTGCGTCGTGGACGAGGACCTGTCGACGGTGCCGGCGCCGACCGGGGAGGAGCCGGACGGTCCCGAGGGTGGCGCCGGAAGTCCGGCGGTCCCATCGCGGGGTCCGGTCCGCCCCGACTTCGGCCAGGCGCACCCGGGCGGCGGCATCAGCGTCGGCGACGTCCGGGTGCGCGGGCAGAACGCGATCGGCCCGGGGGCCACGGCGATCGGCTCGGTCGGCCGGGACGCGATCCTCGGCGGGGGCGACCGGTGAGCGGGCCGCCGGCCTGGTCCGTGCCCCGGCACGCCGGGCACGACGCCGATCCGGGCGGTTCGGTGGCGGACCCCGAGGGGGTCCCGGGGGAGCCGCCCGGCGGCGCGACCCCTCCGGACGCCGACGGTGGGTGGGCGGGCCCCGGCGGCGGCCCGGAGAGCCCACAGCAGGCAGAGCCGGCGGAACCACCCGTGGATCGGGTGCCCGACGAGGAGCCCGACGACGTGCTGGCCGACGAGCCGGAGGAGACGCCGGATCCCGGGGAGATCCTCGCCCGGCTCGCGTCCCTGCTCGGGCCCTCGTCGGCGATCGGCGTCGGCGACGTGTGGGTGCGGGGCCAGAACGCCACCGGGCCCGGGTCGGCGGCCATCGGCACGCTCAACATCACGACGGCGCGGACGGACGGCGGCGGCCGGACCTGGGCCGAGACCCTCACCGGGACCTGGGTGCGGCAGTTGGCCGACGGCTATGCCCCCACGCCGAGCGACCCGCAGCTCGACCGGTATCTCAAGCAGCATCACCTGGTCTGCCTGTCGGGTGCCGCCGGCACCGGTCGACACGCCGCCGCGTGCCTGTCCTCGGCCCGCCGGCACGGTTTCGACCGGGTGGCGGTGCTGCACGCGGAGCAGCCGGGCGACCTGCTGCTGCCGGAAGCCCCGTGGCGCGACGGACACGGCCACGTGTGGCGGCTCACCGGGACGGCCGCGCGGGACCTGGACGGGATGGCCCTGGTCGGGCTGGCCGCCCGGGCCGCGGCGAGGGGCGCCACGCTGGTGCTGGTCGGCGACTTCGACCACCGCGACCAGGAGCTGGCCGGCCACCTGGTGGAGCACCGGCCGGCCGCCCCCGTCGACGTGTTCCGGGCCCAGCTGCGCCGCCAGTTGCGGGGCCGCTGCGTCGGCTGGTGCGCCACCGGCTGCGTCGGTGACTGCGTCGACGGCTACGTCGAGGACGAGTGCGTCGGCAACCCGCTGCTGGCGGCGCACCTGGCCGCCGGTCCCCGGACCGGTGAGGTGGTCCGCCTGGCGGAGCTGCTGGCCCGCACCGCGCCCCGGGGCGCGCAGCTCACCGAGCGGCTGGAGCGCCTGCTTCCGCGCCAGCTCCGGGAGCGGGCGGCCCGCGTCCTCGCCGCCGCCGACGGCGGCGACACGCCCGCCTGGGGCGTCGACCGGCGGCGCGCGTTCCGGCTGGCCTGCGCGGTGCTGGCCGGGCAGCCGGTGGCCGAGATCCACGCCGCGGCCGGGGCGCTGGCCGCGCCGGGGCTGGCCGGTGTCGGGCTGGAGCCGGCCCCGGACCCGGGCGGCGTCCCGGGCCCGCCGGGCGCGGGCGCGGTGCCGGGCTTCCCGTTCGCCGGTGCCCCGCTCGCACCACCCACCGACCGGTCGGGCGGGGCGCTCGACGCGCTGCTCGGCCCGGTCCTGCGGGAGGCGGTGCTGGTGGTCGACGACGACCGGGTGCCGGGCGGGCGGCGCATCGAGTTCGCCCCGGGCAACGAACCGCTGCGGCGCAGCCTGCTGGAGGTCGCCTGGGCGGACTGGTGGCTGCCGGAGCAGCTGCTCGGCTGGCTGGGCGGCCTCGTGCGGGACGGCACGCCCGGGGTCCGGCAGGCCGCCGCCGGGGCGGTCGGCTGGTCGGCGGCGCACGGGGTGCACGCCGCGCTGCGCGTGGTGGACCAGCTCGCCCGGGAGCGCCGGGCCGGGGTCCGGCAGGCCGCCGCCATCGCGCTGGTCGGCATGGCCATGCAGCCGGAGCTGCGCCAGCGGGTCCGGATCGAACTGGACCGGTGGGCGGCCGGCGGGGCGGCGCACCTGCGCGACACCGTCGCGCGGGCGTACGCGCTGGGCCTGGCCCGGCTCTGGCCGGAGACCGCCCTGGCGCAGCTGCGCCGGGTCGCCGAGGCGCGCATGCAGCGGCGGAACAACTCGGTGGTACGCGGCCTGGTCGAGGTGTACGCCTGCGGTCATGCGGCCAGCGTGCTGCCGGCGCTGGCGCAGTGGGCCGTCGACGAGGACGAGCCGGAGGTGCGGCTGCACGCCGGGCGGGCGCTGCGGGTGCTCGCCGACCGGTGGGCCCCCGCCCCCCGGGAACGCTGGCCGGAGCTGCTCGACCTGGCCCGCGTCGGCACGGTGCGGATGGCGGACCTGGCCACCTGCTGGGCGACGGCGCTCAGCCTGCCGGGGACCGCGTACCGCGCGTGGCGGACGCTCGGCTTCTGGCTCAGCCGGGCCGAGGGACACCCCGAGGTGGCCGCCGGCTGCCTGCGCCTGATCGGCCTGGTGGTGCAGGGGCGGGAGCCGCTGCGCCGCCGGCTGGACCACCAGCTCCGGCACGTCTGGGGCCCCCTGATGCGCGACAACACCCTGCTGCACGACGTACGACGCCTGATCGACGAGGACCACGCATGAGCACTCGGTACATTCCCCGCCCGTCGCAGCGGCGGCGCTGGTGGCAGATCCTGCTCTCGCTGTTCGGGCCGGCGCCCGTGAGCCCGCCGCCCGCGCCGCCCCTGCCGCCGCCGGCACCCCCGCAGGCGTCCACCTACCGCCTGGACGCGCCGCAGCCGATCCTGGTGCCGGCGCGCGGGGACGCGTTCGACTTCCGCCTGTTCGCCGTCTACAGCTGGCGGGCGCAGCACATGAGCCCCGCAGCGTTGCGCCAGCGCGCGGAGAGCTACCTCGCCTGGGCCGACGGGATCGTCCGGGAGCGGGCCGTCGACCTGGCCCGGGCGCACGAGCCGCACCGTTCGCACGAGCTGGAGCGGGCCCTGAACAACCTGCTGCTGGGCCAGCGTTGGCCCCGGGACGAGAGCCAGCCGTACTTCACCGTGCAGGTGCGGGTGAGCCCGGACGAGCGGGTGCGCGAGCGGCTGCGCCCGTACTGGGAGGAGCGGATCAGGCTGGAGTGCGACCACGAGCTGCAGCAGCTGCGGGCCCGCCACACCGACGAGCTGACCCGCCGGTGGTGCGAGGTGCTGCGGGCGCTGGAGGACGACCCGGTCACCGCGCACGCCGCCCGCCTGGCGGGGGAGCAGTTCGCCGAGGTTTTCCGCCGTTACGTCACCGAGCGCCGGGAGGCGGTGCCGGAGCTGCTGAACCTGCTGCGGGAGGCGGTACGCGGGCACACCGATCTCGGTCTGGGCCCGTCGGAGTACACCGAGGCGTGGGACGCTGCGCTGCGTACGTACCAGCGGCAGCACGGCATCGACCAGCGGGCCAACTGACCGGCTCCCTTCCCGGCGCTCCCCCGTCGGGAAGGGAGCCCCCGGGCCGTGGCGGTCGCCCTCTCATGCCCATGCAGTGGGGTGTATGACCTTGCGATGCGGCGTAATGAACGGGTAACCTTCTCTGCATAGTCATGCGGAGGTTAGAATGGGTATCCGAGTTGCGGTCGCCGGGGCGAGCGGCTACGCCGGGGGCGAGCTGCTGCGCCTGATCGCCGGCCACCCCGAGTTCGACCTGGTCACCGCCACCGCGCACAGCCAGGCCGGCGCGCCGGTCACCGCCGTACACCCGCAGCTCGCCGGGCTGGACCTGGTGTTCGCGGTGACCGAACCGGCGGCCCTGGCCGACGCGGACCTGGTCTTCCTGGCCCTGCCGCACGGCGAGTCGGCGGCCCTGGCCGCCGCCCTGCCGGAGTCGGTCCGGGTCGTCGACCTGGGCGCGGACCACCGGCTGCGCGACGCCGCCGCCTGGTCACGGTACTACGGCGGCGAGCACGCGGGGGCCTGGGTCTACGGCCTGCCCGAGCTGCCCGGCCAGCGCGCGCGCATCGCCGCCGCGACCCGGGTCGCCAACACCGGCTGCTACGCCGCGGCCATCACCCTCGCGCTCGCCCCGCTGGTCGCCGCCGGCGCGGTCGCCCCCGCCGACGTGGTGGTGGTCGCCGCCTCCGGCACCTCCGGCGCGGGCCGGGCCGCCAAGGCGCACCTGCTCGGCAGCGAGGTGATGGGTGACCTGTCGCCGTACAAGGTCGGCGCGCACCAGCACGTGCCGGAGATCAGGCAGGCCACCGGCGCGACCAGCCTGTCCCTCACCCCCGTGCTCGCGCCGATGCCGCGCGGCATCCTCGCCACGGTCACCGCCGTGCCGACCGGCGACGCCGACCCCCGGGCGGTCCTCGCGGCGGCGTACGCGGACTCGGCGTTCGTGCACGTGCTGCCCGAGGGGACGTGGCCGCACACCGCCGCCACCCTCGGCGCCAACTCCTGCCACCTCCAGGCGACCGTCGACGTCGACTCCGGCCGGGTGATCGTGGTCAGCGCCATCGACAACCTCGGCAAGGGCGCCGCCGGCCAGGCCGTGCAGTGCGCCAACCTGATGCTCGGGCTCCCCGAGACCACCGGCCTGTCCACCTACGGAGTAACCCCATGACCGTCACCACCCCCCGGGGGTTCCGGGCGGCCGGCGTGGCCGCCGGCCTCAAGAGCGGCGCCGCCGCCGACGTCGCCCTCGTCGTCAACGACGGCCCCGACGCCGGGATCGCCGGGGTCTTCACCGCCAACCGGGTCAAGGCCGCCCCCGTGCTCTGGACCCGGCAGGTCGTCCGGGGCGGGGTGGCCCGGGCCGTGATCCTCAACTCCGGCGGCGCGAACGCCTGCACCGGCCCCGCCGGCTTCCAGGACACCCACGCCACCGCCGAGCACACCGCCGCCGCGCTCACCTCGGCCAGCCCCCGGCTGCGGCTCGGGGCCGGCGACGTGGCCGTCTGCTCCACCGGCCTGATCGGCGAGCGGCTGCCGATGGACAAGCTGCTGCCCGGCGTACGCGCGGCGATCCGCGCCCTGTCCCGCGACGGCGGCGCGGCGGCGGCCGAGGCGATCATGACCACCGACACCCGGCCGAAGACCACCGTGGCGGCCGGCGGCGGCTGGACCGTCGGCGGGATGGCCAAGGGCGCCGGCATGCTGGCCCCGGCCATGGCGACCATGCTGTGCGTGCTCACCACCGACGCGGTGGCCGGGCCGGCGGCGCTCGACGCCGCGCTGCGCGCCGCCTGCCGGGTCACCTTCGACCGGGTCGACTCCGACGGCTGCATGTCCACCAACGACACGGTGCTGCTGCTGTCCAGCGGCGCGTCCGGCGTCGAGCCCACCGAGGCCGAGCTGACGGCGGCGGTCACCGCCGCCTGCCACGACCTGGCCCAGCAGCTGGTCGCCGACGCGGAGGGCGCCACCAAGCAGATCGCCATCGAGGTCGTCGGCGCGGCCGACGAGGACGACGCCGTCGAGGTGGGCCGGTCGGTGGCCCGCAACAACCTGGTCAAGACGGCGCTGTTCGGCAACGACCCGAACTGGGGCCGCATCCTCGCCGCCGTCGGCACCACCGCCGCCGCATTCGAGCCGGACGCCCTCGACGTCGCCGTCAACGGCGTCTGGGTGTGCCGCTCCGGCGCCGCCGCCGAGGACCGGTCCAAGGTGGACCTCACCGGACGCGACGTCACCATCCGCATCGACCTGCACGCCGGAGGGGCCCAGGCCACCGTGTGGACCAACGACCTGTCGCACGCGTACGTGCACGAGAACTCGGCGTACTCGACGTGAGCGCCGTCGACGACCTCGCCCGGGCCCAGGCCCGGGCCGAGACGCTGATCGAGGCGCTGCCCTGGCTGGCCCGCCTGTCCGGGGCCACCCTCGTGGTCAAGTACGGCGGCAACGCCATGATCGACCCCGAGCTGCAGCGGGCCTTCGCCGCCGACATGGTCTTCCTGCGCTACGTCGGCATCAAGCCGGTCGTCGTGCACGGCGGCGGCCCGCAGATCTCGGCCATGCTCGGCCGGCTCGGCATCGACAGCGAGTTCCGCGGCGGCCTGCGCGTCACCACCCCCGAGGCGATGGACGTGGTCCGCATGGTGCTCGTCGGCCAGGTCGGCCGGGAACTGGTCGGGCTGATCAACGCGCACGGCCCGTTCGCCGTCGGCCTCTCCGGCGAGGACGCCGGCCTGTTCACCGCCGTGCGCCGCCCCGCGTACGTGGACGGGGAGCCCGTCGACGTCGGCCAGGTCGGCGACGTCGAGTCGGTGAACACGTCGGCGGTGACCGACCTGATCGCGGCCGGCCGCATCCCGGTGATCTCGACCGTCGCGCCGGACGCCGACGGGGTGCTGCACAACCTCAACGCCGACACGGCCGCCGCCGCCCTGGCGATCGCCCTCGGGGCCCGCAAGCTGGTCGTCCTCACCGACGTGCCGGGCCTCTACGCCAACTGGCCGGACACCGACAGCCTGGTCAGCGAGATCACCGCCGACGAGCTGGCGGAGCTGCTGCCGTCCCTGCAGTCGGGGATGGTCCCCAAGATGGAGGCGTGCCTGCGGGCGGTGCGCGGCGGGGTGCCCGCCGCGCACGTCGTCGACGGCCGGGTCGCCCACTCCACACTGCTTGAGGTCTTCACCTCGGAAGGATTCGGCACAATGGTGATCCCGTCGTGAGCACGCTGGTGGAGCGCTGGCGGCAGTCGCTGATGGACAACTACGGCACGCCGCCGCTGGCGCTGGTCTCCGGCTCCGGCGCGGTCGTGGTCGACGACGCCGGCCGTGAGTACGTCGACCTGCTCGGCGGCATCGCCGTCAACGCCCTCGGCCACGCCCACCCGGCCGTGGTGACCGCCGTCTCCAGGCAGGTCGCCACCCTCGGGCACGTGTCCAACCTGTTCGTCGCCGAGCCGCCGGTGGCCCTCGCCGAGCTGCTGCTGGCCCTCGCCGGCCGTCCCGGCCGGGTGTTCTTCGCCAACTCCGGCGCGGAGGCCAACGAGACCGCGTTCAAGCTGTCCCGGCTCACCGGCCGCTCGCACGTGGTCGCCACGGTCGGCGGCTTCCACGGCCGCACCATGGGCGCGCTCGCGCTCACCGGGCAGCCCACCAAGGCGGATCCGTTCCGCCCGCTGCCCGGCGACGTCACCCACGTCCCGTACGGTGACGCGACCGCCCTCGCCGACGCGGTGACCGACGCGACGGCCATGGTCATCCTGGAGCCGGTGCAGGGCGAGAACGGCGTCGTCGTCCCGCCCCCCGGCTATCTCGCCGAGGCCCGGCGGATCACCGCCCGGCACGGCGCGCTGCTGGTGCTCGACGAGGTGCAGACCGGCGTCGGCCGCACCGGCCACTGGTTCGCCCACCAGGCCGAGGGCGTCGAACCCGACATCGTCACCCTCGCCAAGGGCCTCGGCGGCGGTCTGCCGATCGGCGCCTGCCTGGCCTTCGGCCCCGCCGCCGACCTGCTGCGCCCCGGCTCCCACGGCACCACCTTCGGCGGCAACCCGGTCAGCTGCGCCGCCGCCCTCGCGGTGGTGTCCACCATCGCCAGCGAGGGGCTGCTCGACCACGTCAAGCGGGTCGGCGAGCGGCTGCGCCGGGGCGTCGAGGCGCTCGGCCACCCCCTCGTCGCGCAGGTGCGCGGCGCGGGCCTGCTGCTCGGCATCGTGCTCACCGCCGACGCCGCCGGCCCCCTCGCGGCGGCCCTGCGTGACGCCGGGTTCCTGGTCAACCCGGTGCAGCCGGGCGTGATCCGGCTCGCCCCGCCGCTCATCCTCACCGTCGAGCAGGCCGACGCGTTCCTGGCCGCCCTCCCCGCCGCCCTCGACACCGCCACCCCGGAGGCCACCCCATGACCCGCCACCTGCTGCGCGACGACGACCTCTCGCCCGCCGAGCAGGCCACCGTGCTCGACCTCGCCGCCCGGATGAAGGCCGAACGGTTCGCCCACAAGCCGCTGGCCGGGCCGAGGTCGGTGGCGGTGCTGTTCGACAAGCAGAGCCTGCGCACCCGGATCTCCTTCGACGCCGGCATCGCCGAGCTGGGCGGCCACCCCCTCGTGGTGGACACGCAGGTCACCCACTTCGGCCGGGGTGAGACCCTCGCCGACGCCGGCCGGGTGCTGTCCCGCTACGTGGCCGCGATCGTGCTGCGCACCCACGGCGACGACCGGATCGCCGAGGTCGCCGCCGGGGCCAGCGTCCCGGTGATCAACGCCCTCACCGACGGCTTCCACCCCTGCCAGCTCCTCGCCGACCTGCTCACCGTCCGCGAGCGGTGCGGCGGCACCCACGGCCGGACCCTGGCGTACGTGGGGGACGCGGCGAACAACATGGCCCAGTCGTACCTGCTGGCCGGGGCGACCGCCGGCATGCACGTGCGCGTCGCCGGCCCCGACGGGTTCGACCCCGACCCCGAGGTGGTGGCCCGCGCGGAGAAGATCGCCGCCGGCACCGGCGGGTCGGTGCGCGTGCTGCGCGACCCCGTCGCCGCCGCCCGCGACGCCGACGTGCTGGCCACCGACACGTGGACCTCGATGGGGCAGGAGGACGACGGGCTGGACCGGATCACCCCGTTCCTGCCGTACCAGGTCAACGCGGAGCTGCTCGCGCACGCCGCGCCGGGCGCGATCGTGCTGCACTGCCTGCCGGCGCACCGGGGCGAGGAGATCACCGACGAGGTGCTCGACGGCCCCGCCAGCGCCGTGTTCGACCAGGCGGAGAACCGGCTGCACGCGCAGAAGGCCGTGCTGACCTACCTGCTGGAGCAGTCGGCATGACCGCGCCGCTGACCCGCGCCGCCCGGCACGCCCGCATCGTCGAGCTGATCCGCGACAAGGCGGTCCGCTCGCAGACCGAGCTGGCCGACCTGCTCGCCGGCGACGGCGTCGCCGTCACCCAGGCCACCCTGTCGCGGGACCTCAAGGAACTCGGCGCGGTCACCGCCCGCGGCGGCGACGGCCGCCCCGTGTACGTCATCCCGGAGGACGGCCACCGGCCCCTGCGCGACGCCGAGGCCGCCCCGGCGCGGCTCATCCGGCTGCTGCGGGAGCTGCTCAACGAGGTCGACTCCAGCGGCAACATCGCCGTGCTGCGCACCCCGCCGGGCGCAGCCCAGTACCTGGCCAGCGCGTTGGACCGGGCGGGCCTGCCCGAGGTCGTCGGCACCATCGCCGGCGACGACACCATCCTCGTGGTGGCCCGCGAGGCCGTCGGCGGGGCCGCGCTGGGCGAGAAGCTCGCCGCGTGGTCCCGCCGCGAGGAAAGCGCGGAAGGGAACACCACACCATGACCGAGCGGATCGTCCTCGCGTACTCCGGAGGGTTGGACACCTCCGTCGCGATCCCCTACCTGGCCGAGCAGACCGGCGCCGAGATCGTCGCCGTCGCGGTGGACGTCGGGCAGGGCGGCGAGAACCTCGACGTGATCCGGCAGCGCGCCCTGGACTGCGGGGCCGTCGAGTCGGAGGTGGTCGACGCGCGCGACGAGTTCGCCGCCGACTACTGCCTGCCGGCGCTGCGCGCCAACGCCCTCTACATGGACCGCTACCCGCTGGTCTCCGCGCTGTCCCGGCCGCTGATCGTCAAGCACCTCGTCGCCGCCGCCCGCCGGCACGGCGGCACGATCGTGTCGCACGGCTGCACCGGCAAGGGCAACGACCAGGTGCGCTTCGAGGTCGGGCTCGGCGCGCTCGCCCCCGACCTGAAGATCATCGCCCCGGCCCGGGACTTCGCGTGGACCCGGGACAAGGCGATCGCCTTCGCCGAGGAGAAGGGCCTGCCGATCGACGTGTCGGCGAAGTCGCCGTACTCCGTCGACCAGAACCTGTGGGGCCGGGCCGTGGAGACCGGGTTCCTGGAGGACATCTGGACCGCCCCGGTCGAGGACCTGTACGCGTACACGGCCGACCCGGCGCAGGAGCGCGACCCCGACGAGGTCGTCGTCACGTTCGACGCCGGCGTGCCGGTGGCGATCGACGGCGAGACCGTCACCCCGTACCAGGCGATCCTGGAGTTGAACCGGCGGGCCGGCGCGCAGGGCGTCGGCCGGCTCGACATGGTCGAGGACCGCCTCGTCGGCATCAAGAGCCGCGAGGTGTACGAGGCCCCCGGCGCGATCGCGCTGATCACCGCCCACCAGGAGCTGGAGGCGGTCACCGTCGAACGCGACCTCGCCCGGTTCAAGCGGGGCGTCGACCAGCGCTGGGGGGAACTGGTCTACGACGGCCTGTGGTTCTCCCCGCTCAAGCGGGCCCTGGACGCGTTCATCGACGACGCCCAGCGGCAGGTCAGCGGCGAGGTGCGGCTCGTGCTGCACGGCGGCCGGGCCACCGTCACCGGCCGGCGCTCCGAGGCCAGCCTGTACGACTTCGGCATGGCCACCTACGACACCGGCGACACTTTCGACCAGTCCCTGGCGAAGGGATTCGTGCAGCTGTGGGGCCTGCCGAGCAAGCTGGCCGCCGCGCGGGACGCCCGATTGGGAGGGTGCTGACCGTGGGAACGACAATGGGCGGCGTGGACGACAAGAGCCTCACCGAGAACAGCGCCGCGACCAACCGTACGAGCCTGTGGGGTGGCCGCTTCGCCGGCGGCCCCTCCGAGGCGCTGGCCCGGCTGTCCGTCAGCGTGCAGTTCGACTGGCGCCTCGCCCCGTACGACATCGCCGGGTCCCGCGCGCACGCCCGGGTCCTCGCGGGCGCGGGCCTGCTCGACCCCGAGGAACTGGGCAGGATGCTGGCGGCCCTCGACGACCTGGAGGCCGCCTGCGCCTCCGGGGCGTTCCGGCCCACCGTCGACGACGAGGACGTGCACACCGCCCTGGAACGGGGGCTGCTGGAACGCCTCGGCAGCCTCGGCGGCAAGCTGCGCGCCGGCCGGTCCCGCAACGACCAGGTCGCCACCGACCTGCGCCTCTACCTGCGCGACCACGCCCGGGGCGTGGCCGGTCGCCTCGTCGAGCTGGCCGAGGCCCTGGTCGAGCAGGCCGCCCGGCACGTCGACACGGCCGCGCCGGGGATGACCCACCTCCAGCACGCCCAGCCGGTCACCTTCGGGCACTGGTTGCTGGCCCACGTGCAGCCGCTGCTGCGCGACCTGGAGCGACTGCGCGACTGGGACCACCGCACGGCGGTCAGCCCGCTCGGCGCGGGCGCGCTCGCCGGCTCCGGCCTGCCGCTGGACCCGGTGGCCGTCTCCAAGGAGCTGGGCTTCCGCACGTCCTTCGCCAACTCGATGGACGCCGTCGCCGACCGCGACTTCGTCGCCGAGTTCCTCTTCGTCACCGCGCTGGTCGGGGTGCACCTGTCCCGCCTCGGCGAGGAGGTGGTGCTCTGGACGTCGCAGGAGTTCGGCTGGGTCGAGCTGGACGACGCGTTCGCCACCGGGTCGTCGATCATGCCGCAGAAGAAGAACGCCGACATCGCCGAACTGGCCCGGGGCAAGTCCGGCCGGCTCGTCGGCGGGCTGATGGCCGTGCTCACCATGCTCAAGGGCCTGCCCATGACGTACGACCGGGACATGCAGGAGGACAAGGAGCCGGCCTTCGACGCCGTCGACACCCTGGAACTGCTGCTGCCGGCCCTCGCGGGGATGATCTCCACCATGACGGTACGCGTCGACCGCCTCGTCGCCGCCGCCCCCGTCGGCTTCTCCCTGGCCACCGAGGTCGCCGACTGGCTGGTCCGGCGCAACGTGCCGTTCCGCGACGCGCACGAGATCACCGGCAAGCTGGTGGCGCTCTGCGCCGTCCGCGAGTGCGCGCTCGACGAGGTCTCCGACGCCGACCTGGCGGCGGTCAGCGAGCACCTCGACCCGTCGGTGCGGGACGTGCTGTCGGTGCGGTCGGCCCTGGCCGCCCGGATCACCCCCGGCTCCACCGGCCCGGGGCCGGTCGCAGACCAGCTCGCCACCGCAGCCGACAAGCTGGCGGGCTGGCGGGAGTGGGCGGCCGAGACCGTCGTACCCCGCTGACGTCCCGCATCCCGCCGAAGGCCCTCCGGCAGCACGCCGGGGGGCCTTCACCGTTCTCCCCACCGCCCGCCCCGCCCTGCGGCGATCTTGCACTTTGGGCCCGGGCAAAAGGGGTGAAGCGCCCTCCTGTGGGGCCGCAGGTGCAAGATCGGCGCTTGGTGGGGGAGCGGGCCGGGGTGCGGCGGGGGCTGGATGTGGTGCGGGTGCCGGGGGAGCGCGCTCGATCAGGGAAAGAGTGGGATCGGTGCGACGCCGACGCCACTTTTCCCGGGACTGAGCACGATCTTGGGCGCCATCCTTAGGTGCTTCGCCCGGAGGCGTGCCCGTAGCAGTGTGCCCGCGGCGGTGGATCAGGCGCGGGGGCCAGGCTGCCGGGCGAGGCGCAGGAAGGACCGCCAGGCGGTGGGGGCGAAGTGGAGGGTGCCGCCGTCGCGGTCCTTGGTGTCGCGCACGAGCACGACGCCGGGCAGATTGTCGGCGACCTCGACGCAGGAACCGCCATTGCCGCCGGACTTCGTCGACTTGCGCCACTGAGGAGTCAGCATGCCCATGACTTCGCCACTTCCTTGATCAGCTCAATTGACCGGCGGCGAGGGAGGGCCTCGTTGCGCACGATCTCCCACGTCTTGGCCAGCCTAGCAATGTCGGCGGGAGCATCGATGATCTGCGCTTTCAACTGGTTGTCTGCGTGTGCGACCCGGGTGCCGTCCGGAAGCTCGGCGATGATGAACTGCCCGGCCAGCCCCAGGTACATTCCGGTGTCGGCGGGCACGACGTGCACCTGGATGTGCTCCCGCAGCGCCAGCCCGACCAGTTGGTCGAGCTGTTCCGCCATCAGGCCCGGCTGGTCGAGCACCGGACGGCGCAGCACCGACTCGTCCAGGACGGCGATGAGCTGCGGCGGGTTGTCGCGGTCCAGCACGGCCTGCCGTTCCAGCCGGGCGGCCACGAGCAGATCGATCTCCTCCGCGGTGAATCGCCCGCCGGCCAGCGTTGCGCGGGCGTAGCGTTCGGTCTGGAGCAGCCCGGGCAGATAGGACAGCTCGAACCAGCGCAGTGTGGTTGCCTCGCGTTCGAACTCGATCCACTCGTGGAGCCATTCCGGGGTGGCGTCCAACCTGGTCAGTGCCTCCAGCATCCGCAGGTAGCGCCCGCCGGTGCCGTGGTGGTTGTCGATCGTCCGCATGTACTCGCGGGTAGGCGGTCGGCCACCGGTCTCGACCGAGCTGACGTGCGAGCCCGAGTAGCCGATCGTGCGGCCGAAGTCGTCCTGGCTCAACCCGAGTTCGGTGCGGAGCAGTCGTAGCTCGTCGAGGATGTAGCCGGTAGCGATCCCCATGGATTCCCCAACTCTCTCTCGATTGCTTTGGCGCGTCGCCCGCTGCCCCTCGGCTAATGCTCTGAACTGCGCGAACGGTGCGAGCGCGTATCGAGAGTAGTGGCCTGATCACCAGAATGTCACCTGATGGTGCCCACCCCTTGGGGCGGACTGGTGGCTGCGTGGCCCCTGTCGACCGGTGGCCTTCGACCGAGCTGGAGGAGAGTCTTATGCGTACCCTGCGGTCATGCTGGCGGGCCCGCGCGATCGCCCTGCGGATGCGCTGATGGTGCGCCGGGCGATTCCGCACGTGCCGATGCGTCCGCTGTGGAGGTGCCGCAACTGCGGTGCGGAGTGGCCCTGCCAGCCGGCCCGCCTCGGCCTGCTGGTCGAGTTCCGGGGCGATCGGACCGCCCTGCTGTTCTACCTGGCCCAGCTCATGGTCGAGGCCCGCGCCCAGCTCGCCCAGCTCCACCCCGAGCGCGCCTCTGACCTGCACGAACGGTTCCTCAGCTGGGCCCGGGCCCGGGGCGACGCCGGGCCTGGCCCCGACGGCGACCCGGATCGCTGACCACGCCCCGACGCCGGGGTCAGGCCGGCGTCGTCGGGCGCTCGCGGCGCGGCAGCTTCGCCACCACCGCCTCGTACGACGTGTCCACCGCCTCGAGCAGCTCGTCGTCGTCGATCGCCCCGGCCAGCCGGAGGCTGTTCCAGCCGAACCGCCCGACGTGCGAGGACGCGACCGCGTCGCCGGGGAACCGGTGCAGCCACTCGTCGGCCAGCTCCCGGGTCGGGGCGCACTTGAGGCCCACCCGGTCGTCGGACTCGGGGCCGAGGAAGGCGAAGATCTTGTTCCCGACCTTCACCACGACCTCGGCGTCCCACGGCTGGTCGAGCCACGCGCCGGGCTTGCCCAGGCAGTACGCCATCAGCTCCGCGCGGTCCATCACGCCTCCCCGTCATTGTCGGTGCCGGTGTGCGGGTCGCCGCCGACCCGGCCGGTGAGTCGTTCGTGGCGCTGCCGGGCGGCCTGCGCCGAGCCGAGCCCCAGCCCGTGGCCGATCGCCTGCCAGGTCAGCCCCCGGTCGCGGGCGAGCCGCAGCAGGCCGGCCTCCAGCGCGTCCACCTCGGCGCGCAGGTACGGCACGAGGGTGAGCGCGGCGACCAGGTCGGCCTGGTCGACCGGCTCCTCGCCGTCGGCCAGCTCCGCGCCACCAGCGGCGAGTGCGGTCACCAGGGCCACCGCCTCGTACGGGTCCAGCACGTGCGGGTGGGCGTAGCGGCGGCGGCGCGCGTCGTCGCCCGCGTGCCGCCCGGCGATCCGGGTCAACGCGGCGTAGGTGCGGTGCGCCCGCGCCCGCCCCGGATCGGGCGCGGCGAACGGTTCCTGCTGCTCCAGGCTCATGCCCCGATACCACCACTTAAACGACACGTTGTCAACGTCTCGTTCACAGATGGCGTCGATGATCGACTCCATGTCGGCGACACGGGGTGGTCCCCCGGTCGGGGAAGCCCCCATGTCGCCGACATGGCGACGCCCCGCCCAAGCCCCGCCCAAACCTGCCCAGACCGGCAGGGCGGGTCGGGGCTGGGTAGGGTCGGGCTCATGTCGTACCCCGACGTGGGTGTCGCCGGGCTGGCCGAGCTGCTCGCCGGGCCCGTCGTGCCGGCCGCGCGCGGGCTGCTCGGCTGCCGGCTCTCGGCTGGCGGGGTCACCGTCCGGATCACCGAGGTCGAGGCGTACGCGGGCACGGCCGGCGATCCCGCCTCGCACGCGCATCGCGGGCGCACTCCGCGCAACGCCGTGATGTTCGGCCCGGCCGGGCACGCCTACGTCTACTTCACCTACGGCATGCACTGGTGCGTGAACGTGGTGACCGGGCCGGAGGGGGAGGCCTCGGCGGTGCTGCTGCGGGCCGGCGAGGTGGTCGAGGGCGTCGAGGTGGCGCGGTCCCGGCGCACCGCCGTACGCCGGGATGCCGACCTGGCGCGCGGCCCGGCGCGCCTCTGCGCCGCCCTCGGCATCGACCGCACGGCGTACGGGCGCTACCTGCTCGGCGACGGGCCGGTGCGGCTGCGGCCGGCG
Source organism: Micromonospora sp. PTRAS2 (assembly GCF_054052245.1). Lineage (NCBI taxonomy): Bacteria > Bacillati > Actinomycetota > Actinomycetes > Micromonosporales > Micromonosporaceae > Micromonospora > Micromonospora sp. PTRAS2. Next base: position 24,879 of record NZ_JBSWBU010000012.1, on the reverse strand, counting down.
GCCGAGCCGGTGCCCGACACGGCGATCGCCGCTGGCCCCCGGGTCGGGGTGACCGGCGCGCACGACGTGCCGTGGCGGTTCTGGGTCGACGGCGAGCCGACCGTGAGCCAGTACCGCCGGCACGTGCCCCGCACCCGCCGCTGACCGATCCCGCCCCGCCGCTGACCTGCGGTTGGGCCCCTCTGCTCCCGGTGGGTCGCCCGGTTTCTGTCGGACCCGGTGGTGATAATCACGCCATCCGGCTCCCGGCTCGGCGAAGGACGCACCCATGACGACCCTGCTCGCGATCGGCACCGGCAAGGGCCTCTTCCTCGCCACCAGCACCGACGGCCGCCGCACCTGGCAGCTCAGCGGCCCCCACCACCCCATGACCGGGGTGTACGCGGTGGCGGTCGACACCCGGCGCGAGGTGCCCCGGCTGCTCGCCGGGATGACCAGTTCGCACTTCGGGCCGAGCGTGGCCACCAGCGACGACCTGGGCGCGTCCTGGCAGGAACCAGAGCAGGCCCCGGTCGCGTTCCCGGCCGACACCGGCGCGAGCCTCGGCCGGGTCTGGCAGCTCACGCCCGCCGGGCCCGCGGAGCCGGACGTGGTCTGGGCCGGCACTGAGCCGTCGGCGCTGTTCCGCTCCACCGATGCGGGGCGCACCTTCGAGCTGGTCCGCGCGCTGTGGGAGCACCCCCACCGGGAGCAGTGGGGCGCGGGCTTCGGCGGCCAGGCGGTGCACACCGTCCTGCCGCACCCGCACGACCCGACCCGGATCGCGGTGGCCATGTCGACGGGCGGGGTCTACCACTCCGCCGACGCCGGCGCGAGCTGGGCGCCGGGCAACACGGGCATCCGGGCCTACTTCCTGCCCGACGAGTGGCCCGAGTTCGGCCAGTGCGTGCACAAGGTCGCCCGGGACGCCGGCGACCCGGAGCGGCTCTACGCGCAGAACCACCACGGCGTCTACCGTTCCGACGACGGGGGCCACACGTGGCTGTCGATCGCCGCCGGCCTGCCCAGCGACTTCGGCTTCCCGATGGTGGCGCACCCCACCCGCCCGGGGATGATCTGGTCGTTCCCCCTCGCCGCCGACTCCCGGCGTTTCCCGGTCGACGAGCGCTGCCGGGTCTACCGCTCGGCCGACGCGGGCGGGACGTGGGAGGCGCTCTCGGCGGGCCTGCCCGCCGGGCCCTACTATCCGGCGGTGCTGCGCGACGCGATGTGCGCCGACGACGCCGACCCGACCGGCGTCTACTTCGGCACCCGCTCCGGCGAGGTCTACGCGAGCCGCGACGAGGGCGACTCCTGGGCCCTGGTCGCCGCCCACCTGCCCGACGTGCTCTGCGTCCGCGCCGCGGAGGTCTGAGTGGTCACCGTCCTGGTGCCGGGGCCGCTGCGCGGCGAGGTCGGGGGCGCGGCGCGGCTCACCGTCGCCGCGGCCGGCACGCTGCGCGACGTCCTCGACGAACTGGCGGGGGAGTGGCCCCGGCTGGCCCGGCGGCTGCGCGACGAGCGCGGCGAGGTGCGCCGGCACGTCAACGTCTACGTCGACGGCGAGGACTGCCGCCACCTGGGCGGGCTGGACGCGCCGGTTCCGCCGGGCGCCGAGGTGCAGGTGCTCCCGTCGGTGGCCGGCGGCTGACCCGCGCCCCCACCCGCCCGGCCCCGCCCCGCCCCGCCCAACTGCCCCGCCCACCTGGCCCCGGCCCGCCGCCGCGTCCGGCCACCGGGACCGTAGCCCCCCGACCGACGGAATAGTTGACTCGTCAAATATGTTGTGCGCTGCGTCCGGGGCCGGAACGGTCCGGCAGCCACACGAGGAGTCGTCATGCAGTTCGGGGTCTTCACCGTCGGAGACGTGACCGTCGACCCGACCACCGGGCGGGAGCCGTCGGAGCACGAGCGGATCAAGGCGATGGTGACCATCGCGCGCAAGGTCGAGGAGGTCGGTCTCGACGTCTTTGCCACCGGCGAGCACCACAACCCGCCGTTCGTGCCGTCGTCGCCCACCACCATGCTGGGCTGGATCGCGGCCCGCACCGAGCGGCTGCTGCTCTCCACCGCCACCACCCTGATCACCACCAACGACCCGGTGAAGATCGCCGAGGACTACGCGATGCTCCAGCATCTCGCCGACGGCCGCGTCGACCTCATGCTCGGCCGGGGCAACACCGGCCCGGTCTACCCGTGGTTCGGCAAGGACATCCGGGCCGGCATCCCGCTGACCATCGAGAACTATGACCTGCTGCGCCGGCTCTGGCGCGAGGACGTGGTCGACTGGTCGGGCAAGTACCGCACCCCGTTGCAGTCGTTCACCTCGACGCCGCGCCCCCTGGACGGGGTGCCGCCGTTCGTCTGGCACGGCTCGATCCGCAGCCCGGAGATCGCCGAGCAGGCCGCCTACTACGGCGACGGCTTCTTCGCCAACCACATCTTCTGGCCCAAGGAGCACACCCAGCGGATGGTCGGCCTCTACCGGGAGCGCTTCGCCCACTACGGGCACGGCTCGCCGGACCAGGCGATCGTCGGCCTCGGCGGCCAGGTGTTCATGCGGCGCAACTCGCAGGACGCGGTGCGCGAGTTCCGCCCGTACTTCGACAACGCACCGGTCTACGGCCACGGGCCGGCGCTGGAGGACTTCATGGCGCAGACCCCGCTGACCGTCGGCAGCCCGCAGCAGGTGATCGACCGTACCCTCGGCTTCCGCGACTACGTCGGCGACTACCAGCGGCAGCTCTTCCTGATCGACCACGCGGGCCTGCCGCTGAAGACCGTGCTGGAGCAGCTCGACCTCCTCGGCGAGGAGGTGGTCCCCGTGCTGCGCCGGGAGTTCGCCGCGCTGCGGCCCGCGCACGTGCCCGACGCCCCGACGCACGCGTCGCTGAAGGCCGCCCGGGACGCCGCCGTAGCCGAGGCCGCCGTCGACCCGGCTGCCGGCCCCGCCGACGCCGTCGGTGCCGCCGCGGAGGTGGGGCGATGAGCCGCCGTACCCTCGCCGTGGTCTCCGCCGGGCTCTCCCAGCCCTCGTCGACCCGACTGCTCGCCGACCAGCTCGCCGCGGCCACCCGCGACGAGCTGGCCCGGCGCGGCGTCGAGGTCGAGCTGCGCCCGATCGACCTGCGCGACCACGCCCACGACGTGGTCAACCACCTGCTCACCGGCTTCCCGCCACCGGCCCTGCGCGACGCGCTGGACACGCTCGCCGCGGCCGACGGCGTCGTGGCGGTCACGCCGATCTTCAACGCGTCCTACAGCGGCCTGTTCAAGTCGTTCTTCGACCTGTTCGACGCCACGACGCTGGCGGACCGGCCCGTGCTGATCGCCGCCACCGGCGGCACCGCCCGGCACTCCCTCGCCCTGGAACACGCCGTCCGGCCGATGTTCGCGTACCTCAGGGCGGTGGTCGTGCCCACCGCGGTCTTCGCCGCCACGGAGGACTGGTCGCAGGCGGCGGCCGACGGCGCCCTGCGCTCCCGGATCGTGCGCGCGGCCGGCGAACTGGCCGACCAGGTGGCGCGCCGGCCCCCCGCCGCGCCGCCCGACCCGTTCGCGCTCACCGCCGGCTTCGACGAGCTGCTCGCCGGCCGCGACCCCTCCTGACCGCCCGGGGCCGCGGGGCCGGCGGGGCGGCCGTCGAGGTCACGCCGCGTCGGCCGGCTGCGGGTGGGCGACCAGCACCGGACAGTGCGCATGCTGTACGAGCGCCTGGCTGACCGAGCCGAGCACGAGGCCGACGAAGCCGCCGCGCCCGCGCGAGCCGATCACCACCAGGGCCGCGTCCCCGCTCAACTCGATCAGGGCGCGCTCGGGCTTGGCCGCCCGCACCGGCCGCCGCTCGACGGTCAGGCCCGGGTGGGCGGCCGTCACCTCGGCGGCGGTGGCGTCGAGCAGGTCCGCCGACTCCGCCCGGGCCGCTGCCCCGGACTCCGCCACCGCGTCGGGCACCGGGCGGGCGTCGTCGGCGCTCGCCACGTGCACCAGCACCAGGCCGGTGCCCCGGCGGGCCGCCTCGTCGGCCGCGAGCAGGGCGGCGAGCCGCCCCGGCTCCGACCCGTCCACCCCGGCGACCACCGGGCCGCCGACCGGGATCGGCTGCTCCTCGGGCCGCACCACGAGCACCGGGCAGTGCCCGTGCCCGGCCACCTGCGCACCGACCGAGCCGAGCAGCAGGCCGGCGAAGCCGCCCAGCCCTCGGCTGCCGACCACCACCAGCTCCGCCCGGCGGGACTCCGCCACCAGGGTCGCGGCGGGACCGCCGGCCACCTGGCGCGCCTCGACGGCGACGCCGGGCCAGCGTCCGCGCAGCTCCTCCGCCGTCCGGTCCAGCATCCGCCGGGCCTCCTCGGTGGGCGCGGGCAACCCCATGTCGTACGGGTTGAGCGGCACGCCGTAGCCGAGCGGGTGCAGGTAGCCGTGCACCAGCAGCAGCGGCCGGGACCGCCAGGCGGCCTGCTGCGCCGCGTGCTCGGCGGCGACCAGGCTCGACGGGGATCCGTCCACCCCCACCACGACAGGTCGGTTCATCAGCTCTCCCGGTGCTCGATCACAGGCCATTGTCGGCGCGAAGACGTTAGGAAGGGCCCCTTCCTATACAGAATGCGTTAAGAAGGGGCCCTTCCTTGCACCTCAGCGGTGGTGGCGGACGATCGCCAGCGGGGAGTCGGCGTGGTGCAGCACGGCGTGGCTGACCGAGCCGAGGAGCAGCCCGCCCCACGCGCCCCGGCCGTGCGCGCCGACGACCGTGAGCTGCGCGGTCCGCGACGCCTCGACCAGCACCCGGGCCGGCGTGCCCCGGACCAGGCGCCGGTGCACCGTCACCTCCGGGTACCGCTGCGACCAGCCGGCGACGGACTCGGCGAGCACCCGCTCCTCCTCCTCGGCCAGCGCATCGAGGTCGTACACCAGGGGCAGCACCGCGCCGGGGGCGGCCGGGGTGGGGAAGAGCCACGCGTGCACGACCACCAGGTCGGTGTCGCGGTGCGCCGCCTCCTCGAAGGCGAACCCGATCGCCTCGTCGGACAGCGCCGAACCGTCGACGCCCACCACCACGGGCCCGTCGGCGCGGGCCTCGCCGCGCACCACGAGCACCGGGCAGTCGGCGCGCGCGGACACCCCGATCGCCGCCGAGCCGACCAGCAGCTCGGCGAAGCCGCCCAGGCCCCGCGAGCCCAGCACCAGCAGGGCCGCGTCGCGGGACTCGCGCAGCAGCACCGGGACGGGGGAGCCGTCGACGAGTTCGCCGGTCACGTCCACCTCGGTGGAGACCTTCTTCGCCTCGGCGACGGCGTCGGCGACGATCCGCTCCGCGTAGTTGCGCAGCCCGGCGTCGGGCGGCCCGCCGGGGGCGGGCCCGAGCGGGGTGCCGAGCAGCGGCCAGATGAAGGCGTGCACCACCCGCAGCGGGCGGTGCCGCGCCTCGGCCTCCCGGGTCGCCACCCGCACCGCGTTCAGCGCGGAGTCGGAACCGTCCACGCCCACCACGACGGGGGCACCGGATCTGATGGTCATCACGTCCTCCTTCTTCCGCTTCCAGCCTGCCCCGACCGGGCCGCGCCGGTCAGGGCCGCCGGACCCGGCCGACGGGCCGTTGGTCCCGGTCCGGGTGCCCCGGCCCGTCGGTCGCCGGGTCGTGCGGGCCCTCCGAGGCGCCCCGGGGCCGCAGCAGGCGCAGCGCCACGCCGGGGAGCACGGCCACGGCCGCGCAGGCGAGCAGGTCCGCCGCGCCGAGCGGGTCGGTGCCGAGCAGCACCCGCAGCGGCTCGACCAGCACGCCGGCCACCTGCAGCAGCGCCGAGGCGGCCACCGCGACCAGCAGCGCCGGGTTGCCCGCCCGCCCGGCCGCGGGGACGCTGCCGCGCCGCGCCGGCCGAGGGGCCCGCACCGCCAGCGCCACCCCGAGCTGGGCCAGCCCGAGCACCACGAAGACGACCGACTGCCAGGGCCGGTCCCACCGGGCGGCGAGCACCCCGGCGCCGAGCACCACGGCCGCGATCAGCGCCCCGGTGAACAGCACGTCGCGCCCCAGGCCCGCGCCCAGCACCGACTCCTGCGGCGAGCGCGGCGCCCGGCGCAGGGTGCCCGGCTCGGCCGGCTCCGCGCCGAGCGCCACCCCCGGCACCCCGTGGGTGAGCAGGTTGACCCAGAGGATCTGCGCCGGCAGCAGCGGCACGGCCAGCCCGCACAGCGGGCCGAGCAGCATCACCGCGATCTCGGCGACCCCGCCGGACAGCGCGTAGCGCAGGAACCGGCGGATGTTGTCGTAGCTGCGCCGCCCCTCGCCGATCGCGGCGGCCACCGTGGACAGGTCGTCGTCGACCAGCACCAGGTCGGCGGCCTGGCGGGCCACCTCCGTGCCGCCGCCCATCGCCACCCCGATGTCCGCGCGGCGCAGCGCGGGCGCGTCGTTGACGCCGTCGCCGGTCATCGCCACCACGTGCCCCTGCGCCTGCAACCCGGCGATGATGTCGAGCTTCTGCTCCGGCTGGGTGCGCGCGTACACCCGGGCCGCCGGGTGCGCGTCGGTCACGTCGCCGTCGTCGCCCCGCACCACCGGGTCGCCGTCGCGCCACAGCCCGAGCTGCCCGCCGATGGCGGCGGCCGTCGCCGGGTGGTCGCCGGTGACCAGCAGCAGCCGTACGCCGGCGGCGTCGAACCGGCGCGCGATCTCGGCGGCCCCGGCCCGCAGCGGGTCGCCGACCGCGACCAGCCCCACCGGGCGCAGCCCGGTCGGCGTGGCCGGGTCGGGGATCGTGTCCACCAGCGCCGCGGCGACCGCGAGCACCCGCAGCCCCGCCCCCGCCAGGTCGTGCGCCCGCGCGGTCAGCGCCGCGATCTCCGCGTCGTCCGCGTCGAGCAGCGGCGCGGCGAGCACGTTCTCCGGCGCGCCCTTGCACACCACCAGCCAGCGGCCGTCGCAGGACCGGTGCACCGTCGTCATCCGCCGGTTCGCCTGGTCGAACGGATGCTCGGCGACCCGGGGCCACGCCGCCCGGGTCAGCGCCGGGTCCAGCCCGCACCGGGCGGCGAAGGCCACCAGCGCCGCCTCCAGCGGGTCACCGACCGCCGCCCACCCCGGCCGCTCCTGCGTGGGCGGGGCCAGCGCGGCGTCGTTGCAGAGCAGCCCGGCCCGCGCCAGGCGGCGCAGCTCGTCGGGTACGCCCACCGCCCCGCCCTCGCGGCGCACCGTCCCGCGCGGCTCGTAGCCGGAGCTGGTCACCTCGTAGCCGGAGCCGTCGGCGGTCACCGCCCGCTGCACCGCCATCCGGCCCTCGGTGAGCGTGCCCGTCTTGTCGGACGCGATGACGGTCACCGAGCCCAGCGTCTCCACCGCGTGCAGCTGCCGGGGAATCGCCCGCGCCGTGGCCATCCGTCGCGCCCCCAGCGCCAGGGCCAGGGTCACCACGGCCGGCAGCGACTCCGGCACCGCCGCGACGACCAGGCTCACCGCCGTGATCGCCATGTCCACCACGGGCCGGCCGCCGAGCACGCCGATGCCGAAGACCAGCGCCGACAGCCCCACCGCGACCAGCCCCAGCAGCCGGCCCAGGCCGGCGAGCCGGCGCTGCATCGGGGTGGCCCCGGGGCGGGTGGCCGACACCAGCGTGCTGATCCGGCCCAGGGCGCTCGCGGGGCCGGTGCGGACCACCGTGCCGGTGCCCCGGCCCACGGTCACCACCGTGCCGGCGGCGACCTCCTCGCCGACGTCCCGGCTCACCGGCACCGACTCGCCGGTCAGCGCCGACTCGTCCAGGTGCAGCCGGTTGGCCCGCTCCAGCCGCAGGTCGGCCGGGACGACGTCGCCGGCCTCGACGCGTACCAGATCGCCACGGACCACGGCGGAGGCCGGCACGATCAGGTCCGCGCCGTCGCGGACGACCCGGGCGGTCGGGGCGGCGAGCTGGTCCAGCGCGGCGATCGCGCGGTCCGCGCGGACCTCCTGCACCACCCCGATCGCGGTGTTCACCAGCACCACCAGGGCGATGACGGCGGTGTCCGGCCAGTCGCCGAGCACGCCGGTGACCACGGCCGCGGCCAGCAGGAGCGCCACCAGCGGGTCGGCGAGCTGACGCAGGACGCGGGTCGCCAGGTGCCGGCGCTGCGGCCGGGCGACGCTGTTGGGGCCCTCGTCGGCCAGCCGCGCGGCGGCCTCGGCGGCCCCCAGGCCCGTCGGCTCGGCGGGGCCGTCCGGCGTGGCCGTGCGGGGTCGGGTGTCAGCGAGCATCGGTCCGCTCCCGTCCGACGGGTACTGCCACCACTGACCTCCCCTGTCCGCGCGGCGCGTCACCGGGCACGCCGTCCCCCTCCACCGTCGCGCCGCAGGCCGGCGCGGCGGCAGAGGCGTTTCTCCCGCGTGGCCCGGGACCAACGGCCCTGACGCCGCAGGCCGCACAGGAGTCGGATGGGAGGCAGGACGATCGACAAGGAGGTCGAAGATGTCCACCGTCACGAAGTTCAGGGGCGGCGGCACGCTCGCGCCGTTCGACTGGACCAACCTGTCCTGGCTGCCGATGCTGGCCCCGACCATCAGGGTCGAGGACTACCTCGACGGCGACCGGTACGTGGTGCGCGCCGAACTGCCGGGCGTCGACCCGGCCAAGGACGTGCGGATCACCCTGACCGGGGAGAACCTGCGGCTGGACGTGGTGCGCCGGGAGAGCCACGCCGACAAGGTCCGCACCGAGTTCCACTACGGCTCCTTCTCCCGGCTGGTCCCGCTGCCCGCGGGGCTGAAGCAGGAGACCCTCAGGGCCGCGTACGCCGACGGGATCCTGGAGATCACCGCCACGGTCGGCGAGACGGAGCCGACCGCCCGGGAGATCCCGATCACCGTCGAGCACGGCGGCGCCCACTGAGGTGACCACGGGGCCCGGCCGCGCGCCGGGCCCCTCCCACGACGAGGAGACCCGCCGATGACCCCGCTCGACATGCTCCGCGAACACCCGTTCCTGACCGGCGTGCCCGAGGAGTGGCTGCCCCGGCTCACCGGGTACGCCCGACCCGTCGTCTGGCACCCCGGGCACCGGCTGTTCCGGGCCGGTCAGCCCGCCGAGCGGTTCTGGCTGGTCCGGGGCGGTGAGGTGGCCCTGGACTTCCCGGTTCCCGGGCGCGGCGACGTGGGCATCGACACGATCGGCCCGGGCGGGGTGCTCGGCTGGTCCTGGCTGTTCCCGCCGTACCGGTGGCAGTTCGGCGCGGTCGCCGTGCGCCGCACCCCGGCCGTGGAGTTCACCGCCGCCGGGGTGCGCCGGATGATGGAGTACGACGACGCGTTCGGCCGGCAGCTCACCACCCGGTTCATGAGCGTGGTGGTGGACCGGCTCCAGTCGGCCCGCATCCGCCTGCTCGACCTCTACGGCTACCCGATGGCGCTGCCCCCGACGGGCTGACCCGGACCTCGGGCCGGGTTCTGGCCCGGTCGGCCCCTGGGCGCGCCGTCCGGTGGGGGCGGCTCCTGCCGGCGCATAGGGAGCTGAGTCGAAAACGACATCATGCACTCACGCCTCACGCGCGCCCGCGCGCCCGCCGGGTTGACCTCGGCGACGACGCGGACCTCTTGATCACCGTGAGCCGGGGCGGGGCGGGGCTGGGCTGGGCGGAGGGGTGGGTGATGACGTAGCTGACTCAGCTCCCTATGTGCCGTGCTCCCTATGTGCCGTCTCGCAGCATCGACGGCCCTGTCCCACGGCCTCGCCCGGTTGCCGGACCTTGGCCACGGCCGACCATCCCCGCGACCGGACGTCACCCGGCTTCGGTGGAGCCCCGGACGGCGTCGCCGTCGACGCGGCGGTGCACGATCAGCTCGTCGACCTCCAGCCGACCGATGCGCAGCTCCCGGATCACCGCCCGGCGGATCGCCAGCCGCCCGATCGCGACGACGGCCAGGGCGCTCGCCCCCACCGCCAGCGCCCCGACGGCCATCGCCCCCGCGGAGAGCGCGCCCACCGCCCGCGCCCCCGTCGCCTGGGCGCCGGTGGCCGCCGCGCCCGTTGCGCGCGCCGGGGCCAGCCGGCCCAGGACCCGATGAGACGTCCGTGATTCCCTCATGGCACCCGATCCTGTCATGATCCCGCGACCCGGCGGGCCGACGTCCCGGGACTGCCGGGTGCTCAATTGACGGTCAGGCCCCGGGCGGCGAACTGGCCGCGTACCCGGTCCAGCAGCTCCGGCGTGGGCGGCTCGGTGTCGGCGAGCGGGAACGTCAGGCCCAGCTCGGCGTACTTGTGTGCGCCGAGCCGGTGGAACGGCAGCACCTCCACCCGTTGCAGGCTGGGCAGCTCGGCGGCGAAGTCGGCGACCCCGGCCACGTTGTCGGGCGCGTCGGTGAGGCCGGGCACCAGCACGAACCGGATCCAGATCGGGGTGCCCCGGGCCGCCAGCCGGCGGCCGAAGCGCAGGGTCGGGGCGATCTCGCCGGTGCGGGTCACCCGCCGGTACGTCGCCGGGTCGCGCGACTTGACGTCCAGCAGCACCAGGTCGGTGGCGTCGAGCAGGGCGTCGTCGGCGCGCGCACCGAGGAAGCCGGAGGTGTCCAGGGCGGTGTGCAGGCCCAGGGCGTGGCAGCGGCGCAGCACCTCGCCGGTGAACCGGGGCTGCATCAGCGGCTCGCCGCCGCTGATCGTCACCCCGCCGCCGGCCACCGAGATGAACCGCCGGTACCGCTCCACCTGGGCCATCAGCTCGTCGACCGTCTGGTGCCGGCCGCTGCGCCGGTACCAGGTGTCCGGGCTGTGGCAGAACCGGCAGCGCAGCGGGCAGCCCGCCAGGAACGCCACGAACCGGGTCCCGGGCCCGTCCACCCCGATCGACAGGTCCCACGAGTGCACCGCGCCGGTCAGTTCCCGCCCGTCGCCGGCGGGCCCCCGCCCGGCCCGTGCCGGCAGCGGCGCGGCCCCGGCCGGCGGGGCGGGAGCCCCGCCGGCCCGGCCGGTCGCCAGCGGCCCGGTCACAGCGAACCGTGGAAGGTGCGGGAGACCACGTCGCGCTGCTGCTCCGGCGTGAGCCGGACGAAGTTCACCGCGTATCCGGAGACCCGGACGGTGAGCTGCGGATAGCGCTCCGGGTGGGCCATCGCGTCGAGCAGGGTCGCCCGGTCCAGCACGTTGACGTTGAGGTGGAACCCGCCCGCGTCGGCGTACCCGTCGAGCACCCCGGCCAGGTTGGCGATCCGCTCGTCGCGGGTGTGTCCCAGCCCGTCGGGGGTGACCGTGCCGGTCAGCGAGATCCCGTCGCGCGCCGCGCCGTACGGCAGCTTCGCCACCGACAGCGCCGACGCGACCAGGCCGTGGGTGTCCCGCCCGTTCATCGGGTTCGCGCCGGGGGCGAACGGTTCGCCGGCCCGCCGCCCGTCGGGGGTGTTGCCGGTGTGCTTGCCGTACACCACGTTCGAGGTGATGGTGAGCACCGACATGGTCAGCTCCGCGTCGCGGTAGGTGCGCTGCCGGCGCAGCTTCTCCGCGAACGTCTCCACCAGCCACACCGCGATCTCGTCGGCCCGGTCGTCGTCGTTGCCGTACGTGGGCGGTTCGCCCTCCACGGCGTAGTCGACGGCCAGCCCGGTGGCGTCGCGCAGCACCTTCACCCGGCCGTACCGGATGGCGGCGAGGCTGTCCACCGCCACCGACAGCCCGGCGACCCCGGTGGCCATGAACCGGTGCACCGGGTGGTCGTGCAGCGCCATCTCCAGCCGCTCGTAGGCGTACCGGTCGTGCATGTGGTGGATGACGTTCAGCGCGTCCACGTACGTCTCGGCCAGCCAGTCCAGCGTCCGGTCGTACGCGGCGAGCACCTCGTCGTAGTCGAGCGTCTCGCCGCCGACCGGCGGGGCGGGCGGGGCGACCTGGTCGCCGGTCAGCTCGTCCCGGCCGCCGTTGATCGCGTACAGCAGCGCCTTGGCCAGGTTCGCCCGCGCCCCGAAGAACTGCATGTCCTTGCCGACCCGCATCGCCGACACGCAGCAGGCGATCGCGGTGTCGTCGTCGTACGCGGGCCGGATCAGCTCGTCGTTCTCGTACTGGATGGCGCTGGTGTCCAGCGACACCTGGGCGCAGAACCGCTTGAATCCCTCCGGGAGCCGGGGCGACCACAGCACGGTCAGGTTCGGCTCCGGCGCGGGTCCCAGGTTGTAGAGGGTCTGCAGGTAGCGGAAGCTGGTGCGGGTCACCAGCGGCCGGCCGTCGGCGCCGATCCCGCCGAGGGACTCGGTGACCCACGTCGGGTCGCCGGAGAAGAGCTGGTCGTACTCGGGGGTGCGCAGGAACCGCACGATCCGCAGCTTGATCACGAAGTCGTCGACCAGTTCCTGCGCGCCGGTCTCGTCCAGCCGCCCCTCGGCGAGGTCCCGCCGCAGGTAGGCGTCCACGAAGTTCGCGGTCCGCCCGAGCGACATCGCCGCGCCGTTCTGCTCCTTCGTGGCGGCCAGGTACGCGAAGTACAGCCACTGGATCGCCTCGCGGCCGGTCGTGGCGGGGCCGGAGATGTCGTAGCCGTAGGCGGCGGCCATCTGCGTCAGCTCGCCGAGGGCGCGGATCTGCTCGGCCAGCTCCTCCCGCTCGCGGATCACGTCGTCGGTCGACGGCCGGTCGTCCAGGGCCGCCTTCAGCGCCCGACGCTCGGCGACGAGCCGGTCCACCCCGTAGAGGGCCACCCGCCGGTAGTCGCCGATGATCCGGCCCCGCCCGTACGCGTCGGGCAGGCCGGTGATGATGTGCGAGCGCCGCGCCGCGAGGACGTCCGACGGGTACGCGTCGAACACCGCGTCGTTGTGGGTCCGGCGGTAGCGGGTGTAGATCCGGTGCACCGCCGGGTCCGGCTCGTAGCCGTACGCCCGCAGCGCGGTCTCGACCATCCGCAGCCCGCCGGCCGGCATGATCGCCCGGCGCAGCGGAGCGTCGGTCTGCAACCCGACGATCAGCTCCCGGTCGGCGTCGATGTACCCGGGGGCGTGGGCGGTGATCGTGGACGGGGTGGCCGCGTCGACGTCGTACACGCCACGGCGGCGCTCCTCGCCGAACATGTCGGTGAGCCGGCCCCAGACCGCCAGGGTCCGCTCGGTCGGGCCGGCGAGGAAGCCGGCGTCGCCGGTGTACGGCTCGTGGTTGCGGCGCACGAAGTCCGCCACGTCGATCGTGGTGCGCCACGCCCCCTCGGCGAAGCCCCGCCACGGGTCGCGGATGTGCTCGGTGCCGGTCATCGTCGTGTCCTTCCGGTCGGTCAGGTGGCGGGTCACGGCTGGTCGGCGGACGGCCGGCCGCGGGCGGTTCACGGCTGGAGCACGAGGCGGGCGGCGACCCGGCCGGCCAGCACGTCCTCGATCGCCTCGTTGATCTCGTCGAGCTTGCGCACCTCGTATGCGACATGGGTGCGGCCGGCGGCGTGCAGCCGGAACACCTCCGCCAGGTCGGCGCGGGTGCCCACGATCGAGCCGATGACGGTGATGCCCTTGAGCACGGTCTCGAAGACCGGCAGGGTGACCTCGTTGTCCTTCGGCAGCGACACCAGCACCAGCCGGCCGCCGCGGCGCAGGCAGCGGTGCGCCTGCTCGACGACGCGTGGGTCGGCGGCCAGCACGATCGCCACGTCCACCCCGCCGAGCGCGGTGATCGCCTCGACCGGGTCGACGTCGGTGGCGTCGACGGTGTGCGTCGCGCCGAGCGAGGCGGCGAGGGCCAGCTTCTCGGCGGTGACGTCGACGGCGACCGTCTCGCCGCCGAACAGTTGCGCGTACTGCTGGGCGAGGTGGCCCAGGCCGCCGATGCCGAAGACCGCCACCCGGTCGCCGGGCCGCACCCCGGCGACCTTCACCGCCTTGTACGTGGTGACGCCGGCGCAGGTCAGCGGGGCCGCCTCGGCCGGTTCCACCCCGGCGGGGACGGCCACGGCGTAGCGGGCCGACGCGACCGCGTACTCGGCGTGCGCGCCGTCGATGGCGTACCCGGTGTTGCGCTGCGACTCGCACAGCGTCTCCCACCCCGTGACGCAGTACGCGCAGGTCCCGCACGCCCAGCCGAGCCAGGGCAGGGCCACCCGGTCGCCGACGGCGTGCTCGGTCACCCCCCCGCCGATCCGCTCGACGATGCCGACGCCCTCGTGCCCGGGGACGAACGGCGGGTTCGGCTTGACCGGCCAGTCGCCGCGCGCGGCGTGGATGTCGGTGTGGCACAGGCCGCTGGCCTCGATCCGGACGAGGATCTCGCCCGGGCCCGGCTCCGGCACGGGCAGGTCGAACATCTCCAGTGGACGGTCGAACGCGGTGACGACACTCGCACGCATCGGGGGCCTCCCAGCTCCGTTGTCGCTTCCACCCTCAATCTGCTCCGCCCGCCCCGCCGAAGGCAGAGTCCCCGGACCACCCCACCCAGGACCTTCGCCCCCCACCCACCCCGCTCCACCGCCCACCCCCCGCCCTCGCCGGGTGATCAAGAGGTTTGCGTCATGGCCGGAGCGAAACCTGACGCAAACCTCTTGATCACGAACCAGGGGGCCACCCGGATCAGCGGGGCAGCGGGGTAGCGGGTCAGCGGGGGGATGCGGGGAGGCGGTGGGCGCGTCGGACGTGGGCCCACCAGGGGCGGGGGGCGGTCGAGCGCAGGGCCGGGGCACGCACGCCCCGCAGGCTCACCCACCCGCCCGGTCCCATCCGCACCGTGCCGATGGCCGGCGGGCGACGTCGGCCGGCCACCACCGCCACCGCAGCGGTGACCAGCCCGACGGCCAGCGCCCCGGCCGCCGCGGCGAGCACCTGGTCCGGGTCGACCAGCGCGCGGTAGCGCACCCGGCCCCCGGCGAGCACGAACGCGCCGACCGGTCGGCCGTCGCGGGCCACCGGCACCACTGCCGCCGGCGACGTGCCGGGCAGGACGAGCACGGGCCCGACCTGCCCGCCGGACCGCTGCCCGGCCTCCGGGCACGCCTGCGCCTGCGACGGCAGCGCCGCCGGTGCCTGCGCCGGACGGGCCTGCGCTGCCGGCCCCTGCGCCTGCGGCCCCTGCGCCGACTGTGCCTGCGGTGCCGGTGCCTGCGCCGCCGGTTGCTGCGGAGCGGGCGACGGCGGGCGCGGGAGTGGGGAGAGCGGGGCGGGTCCGGTGGCGTTCAGGATCGCGGTCATGGCGCGACCTCCGTTCGGTTGTCGGGTCAGCGGCTGCCGGGTCAGCACAGCCGTCGTCGGGTCAACGGCTGTCGGATGGCGCGTCGGCCGGGCGCACCGCGGCCCGTCCGGCGGCCAGGCGGGCGATCGGGATCCGGTACGGCGAGCAGGAGACGTAGTCGAGGCCGACCTCGGCGAAGAACTCGACCGAGTCGGGGTCGCCGCCGTGCTCGCCGCACACGCCGACGGTCAGCTCCGGCCGGGCCGCCCGACCCTCCGCCACGGCCAGGCGGACCAGCCGCCCCACCCCGGCGGTGTCGATGCTCTCGAACGGGGAGACCGGGAAGATCCCGCGTTCCAGGTACGCCCCGAAGAACGCCCCCTCCACGTCGTCGCGGGAGAACGCCCACGCCGTCTGGGTCAGGTCGTTGGTGCCGAAGGAGAAGAACTGCGCCTCGGCGGCGATCTCCCCGGCGGTCAGCGCCGCCCGGGGCACCTCGATCATCGTGCCGATCGGGATCTCCGGCGTGCCCTCGACCCCGGCGAGCACCCGCTCGGCCTCGACCCGCACCGCGGTCAGCTCCCGCACGTCGCCGACCAGCGGCACCATGATCTCGGGCCGGGGATCGCCGCCGTCGCGCCGCCGCTGGGCCGCGGCCTCGGCGACCGCCCGCACCTGCATCGCGAACAGCCCCGGCACGACCAGTCCGAGCCGCACCCCGCGCAGCCCCAGCATCGGGTTCGCCTCGTGCATCCGGCGCACCGCGACCAGCAGCGCCCCGTCGCGCCCCGGGTCCTCGCCCAGCGCCTCGGCGCGGGCCACCCGGGCGGTCAGCTCGTGCAGCGGGGGCAGGAACTCGTGCAGCGGCGGGTCGATCAGCCGGATCGTCACCGGCAGCCCGTCCATCGCGGCGAGGATGCCGACGAAGTCGGCCCGCTGCAACGGCAGCAGCGCCGCCAGGGCCGCGTCCCGCTCCGCCGGAGCGTCGGCCAGGATCAGCCGTTCCACCAGCTCGCGGCGCTCGCCGAGGAACATGTGCTCGGTGCGGCACAGCCCGATGCCGCCCGCGCCGAACGCGCGGGCCCGCCGGGCGTCGGCGGGGGTGTCGGCGTTGGCGCGTACCCCGAGGCGGCGCACGGCGTCGGCGTGGCCGAGCAGCCGGTGCACGGCGGCGACCAGCGGATCGGCCTCGGGCGACAGCTCGCCGGCGAGGTAGCGGGCGACGGGGGAGGGCCGCACCGGCACCGACCCGGCGTACACCCGGCCGGTGCTGCCGTCGATGGAGATCACGTCGCCGGCCCGGACGACCCGGTCGCCGACGGTGAACTCGCCGCGCTCCGGGTCGATCCGCACCGCCTCGGCCCCGCAGACGCAGGTGCGGCCCATGCCCCGGGCCACCACCGCGGCGTGCGACGTCTTGCCACCCCGCGAAGTCAGCACCCCCTGCGCGGCGATCATGCCGGGCAGGTCGTCGGGGTTGGTCTCGCGCCGCACCAGGATCACCGGCTCGGTGGCCGCCGCCGCGGCGGCGGAGTCGAACACCACCCGCCCCACGGCGGCACCGGGCGACGCGCCGACGCCGGTGGCCAGCGGCACGGGCGCGGCGTCGAGGTCGAAGCCGGGGAACATCAGCTGCGCGAGCTGCCCTCCGCTCACCCGGTGCAGCGCCTCGTCCGCGCTGATCAGGCCCTCGTCGACGAGCTGCGCGGCGATCACGAACGCGGCGGCCGGGGTGCGCTTGCCGACCCGGGTCTGCAGCATCCACAGCTTCCCGCGCTCGATGGTGAACTCCACGTCGCACAGGTCCCGGTAGTGCCGCTCCAGCGTCCGCATGATCTCGGTGAGCCGGCGGAAGCTCACCGGGTCGATCCGCTCCAGCTCCGGCAGGCCGACGGTGTTGCGGATGCCCGCCACCACGTCCTCGCCCTGCGCGTCGGGCAGGTAGTCGCCGTACACCCCGGGCGCGCCGGTGGCCGGGTCGCGGGTGAACGCGACCCCCGTGCCCGAGTCGGGGCCCAGGTTGCCGAAGACCATCGCCATCACGTTGACCGCCGTGCCCAGGTCGTCCGGGATGTGCTCGCGGCGGCGGTACAGCACCGCCCGGTCGGCGTTCCACGACTCGAAGACCGACCGGATGGCCAGGTAGAGCTGCTCGTGCGGGGACTGCGGGAAGTCGTGCCCCACGTGGTGGGCGTACACCTTCTTGTACGTCTCCACCAGGTCGCGCAGCGCCGCCGCACCCGGCCCGCCCGGCCCGGCCGCCGCCCGCACCG
Organism: Micromonospora sp. PTRAS2; assembly: GCF_054052245.1. Taxonomy (NCBI): domain Bacteria; kingdom Bacillati; phylum Actinomycetota; class Actinomycetes; order Micromonosporales; family Micromonosporaceae; genus Micromonospora; species Micromonospora sp. PTRAS2. The sequence goes on along the minus strand of NZ_JBSWBU010000012.1, from coordinate 7,535 downwards.
CCGCCAGCTCCCGCTCGAACTCCTCGGCCGGCACCCCGTGCACCGTCCGGCCGAACATCTGGATCAACCGCCGGTACGAGTCCCAGGCGAACCGCTCGTCCCCGCTGTGCGCGGCCAGTCCGCCCACGGTCGCGTCGTTGAGCCCGATGTCGAGGATCGTCTCCATCATCCCCGGCATCGAGAACCGGCCGCCGGAGCGCACGGCCAGCAGCAGCGGGTCGTGCCGGTCGCCGAGCCACCGGCCCAGCCGCGCCTCCACCTCCCGCAGGTGGGCGTTCACCTCGTCGAACAGGCCGGCCGGCGGGGCACCCTGCGCGAGGTACGCCCGGCAGGCGGCCGTGCTGATCGTGAAGCCCGGCGGCACGGGCAGCCCGAGCCGCGTCATCTCCGCCAGGTTCGCCCCCTTGCCGCCCAGCAGGTCCGCCCGGCTCCGGTCACCCTCGAAGAAGTCGTAGACGTACTTGAGCATGGCATCGGCCCTCCACTCCGCTACCGTGCGGGAACGTCGTCCCCCTCCTTGGTAGCGGGCCGCGCCGGGCCGCCGACAGGGCCGGATGGAACGACCGCCGGGCCGGAGGTCCCGGCCTGTCGGACCCCGCCGGTACCCTGCCTGCGTGACCGCCGAGGATCTGCGCCCGCCCGCCGCGACCGGCGAGGCCGTGCGCCTGCGCCCCGTGCGCGACGACGACCTGCCGCACTTCTTCGCCTTCGAGCAGGACGCGCAGGCCAACTGGGTGGCGGCGTTCGGTCCCGTCGACCCGGCGGACCGGGCGGCGTTCGAGGCGCACTGGCGGCGCATCCGCGCCGAACCGGCGATCGTCACCCGCACCGTCACCGTCGACGGCACCGTCGTCGGCCACGTGGCCGCCTTCCCCGTCGACGACCAGACCGAGGTCAGCTACTGGATCGACCGGGCTCGCTGGGGCCGCGGCCACGCCACCGGAGCCCTCGCCGCCCTGCTGGCCGAGCTGCCGCGCCGCCCGGTGCGCGCCCGCGCCGCCAAGGACAACGCCGCCTCCCTCGCGGTGCTGCGCAAGTGCGGCTTCGTCGTCGTCGGCGAGGACTCGGGGTACGCCAACGGCCGCCGCGCCGTCGTCGAGGAGTGGGTCCTCGAACTGGCCGCCTGAGCGCCGGCACCCGCCCGGCACCGCCCCACAGCCGGCCTGAGCTGGGCGGGCACTAGTCTCGCGGGGTGAACTGGCTGGACTTGATCGGCTGGACCGGCTCGGCGCTGCTGGTCTGGTCCCTGCTGCAGGCGCGCATCCTCCGGCTGCGCGCACTCAACCTCGTCGGCTGCCTCGTGCTGATCGGCTACAACACCGCTCTCGCCGTGTGGCCGATGGTCGGGCTGAACGTCGTGCTCGCCGTCATCAACGTGTGGTACCTGCGCAAGATGCTCGCCACCCGGCACGACGAGCAGACGTACCAGGTGGTCGAGGTCGGCGTCGACGACCAGTTCCTGGCCCACACGCTGCGCGTGCACGCCGCCGACATCGCCCGGTTCAACCCGGGCTTCCACTGGGGCGAGCACACCGCCCGCCGCTCCGCGTTCCTGGTCGTCCGCGCCGACGAGGTGGTCGGGGTGGTCCTTTCCCACGCCGAGGGCGACACCGCCCAGGTCGACCTTGACTACGTCACCCCGCCGTTCCGCGACTTCACCCCCGGCGAGTTCGTCTACCGGCGTAGCAGCCTCTTCACCGACCGGGGGTTCCGTCGGGTGGTCAGCCCGCCCGGCATGGTCGCGCCCTACTACCACCGGCTCGGCTTCCGCGCCGAGGACGACGCGTACGTGCTCGATCTGGCCGCCGCCGACCGGGCCTGACCGGCGCGGACGGGGCGGCCGACCGGCGGACCCGCCGCCCCGCGACCGCCCGGCCGGCGGCGGGAGGATTCGCCGACCCGCCGACGGGGCACAGAGGGGCCTACGCCGGCCCGGGCCCGCCGGGCGGCGCCACCGGTCGTCGCGACCGGGGCCGTCGGAGCGAGGGAGAGAACCGGGCGTGCAGAGCTACTGGAGCCAACTGGCCCTGGTCGGAGTCCTGGTCGTCCTCAACGCGATCTTCGCCGGCAGCGAGATGGCGCTGGTCTCGTTGCGCGACAGCCAGGTCCAACGGCTGGAACGCAGCGGCCGGGCCGGCCGGGTGCTGGCCCGCCTCGCCAAGGACCCGAACCGCTTTCTCGCCACCATCCAGATCGGCATCACCCTCGCCGGGTTCCTCGCCTCGGCCGCCGCGGCGGTCTCCCTGGCCAAGCCCCTCGTGCCGCTGCTCGGGGTGTTCGGCTCCGCCGCCGAGACGGCCGCCATCGTGCTGGTCACCCTGGTGCTGACGTTCGTCACCCTCGTCTTCGGGGAGCTGGCCCCCAAGCGGATCGCCATGCAGGCCGCCGAGCGCTGGGCGCTGCTGGTGGCCCGCCCGCTGGACCTGCTCGCCAGCCTCACCCGCCCCGCCGTCTGGGCCCTCGGCGCGACCAGTGACCTGGTGGTCCGCCTCGTCGGCCTCGACCCCAAGCACGAGCCGGACGAGATCGGCCCGGACGAGCTGCGCGACATCGTCGCCGGCAACCACGGCTTCACCAAGGAACAGCGCACCATCATCGCCGGGGCGGTCGAGATCGCCGACCGGCGGCTGCGCGCGGTGCTCGTACCCCGGTTGCAGGTCTTCACGCTCGACAGCGGCACCACGGCGGAGGCCGCGCGGCTGGTGCTGGCCGCCACCGGCCACTCCCGCGCGCCGGTGGTGCGCCACGGCGGCCTCGACGACGCGGTCGGCGTGATCCACCTGCGCGACCTGGTCGGGGTGCCCGACGACCGGCCCGTCGACGAGTGCGCCCGCCCGCCGATGCTGCTGCCCGACTCGCTGCCGGTCGTCGACGCGCTGCGCCAGTTCAAGGCGGAACGGCAGCACATCGCCCTCGTCGTCGACGAGCGCGGCGCCGTCGACGGGATCGTCACCCTGGAGGACATCCTCGAGGAGATCGTCGGCGAGATCTACGACGAGACCGACCGGGACGTGCGCGCCGTGCGCACCGAGGCCGACGGCGCGATGCTGCTGCCCGGCACCTTCCCCGTCCACGACCTCGTCGACGTCGGCGTCGAGCTGCCCGGCCGCCCCGCCGGCGACTACACGACCGTGGCCGGCCTGGTCCTGACCCTGCTGGGGCACATCCCCACGGTGCCGGGGGAGGACGTCACCATCGACGGCTGGGCCTTGGAGGTCGCCGACATCGACCAGCGGGCCATCACGGCGGTACGGCTGCGCCGCATCGCCGCCCCCGCCGAGCCGGACGCCGACGCGGAGCCCGACGCCGAGCCCGCCCTCGACCCGGCCCGGGGCTGACCCTCAGCCCGGCCCGGACGGTCCCGCCGGCGGTGTGGGCGGCCCTTCCGGCCCCTCCGGCTGCGCCGGCTGCGCCGCGCCGAACGGGAAGCCGGGCACCGGCGGCACCAACCGGACGGCGTCGGCGGGCACCTGACGGCTGCTGCCGCGCAGCGCCCGGGCGACCAGACGGATCAGCCACGGCCCCGACGGGTGCCGCTCCGCACCGATCAGCCGCCCGCTGACCCGGGCGTACCAGCGCCCGGCGACGACGACGTCGGTCAGCCGCAGCCGCCCGTCGGGGCGCTCGCCGCGCACCACCACGTCCACCACGCGACCCAGCCGCCGGCCGTGCAGGTCGTACGCGGTGCGGCCGAGCAGCTCACCCGCCCGCACGGTCCGCCCCCGGGATCCGGTCGATCAGGTGCCGGCGCAGCCACTGCTCCACCGGCGAGGCGGGCAGGTCGCCGAGGCAGGCCCGCAGCCGCACCGCGCTGTCCACCCGCTCCACCAGCCGGTACGGGATGCGCAGCGGCGTCACCGCCCGCTCCTCGGTGAACCGGTCCGCCACCGCGACGAGGAGCCGCCCGATCCGGCCGCCGATCCGCTGCCCGAGCGCCCCCTGCCCGGTGAGCAGGGCGGCCACGTACGGCACCCCGTCCGCGTCGACCCCGAACTCCACGTCGTCGACCTTGCCGACCAGCCGGCCGTCGCGGTCGACGATCTGCCGGTCGAGCAGCTGCCGGCCGAGCTGCATCCTCATCGGCCCATCCCCGTCACCACCGCCAGCGGGACCGCCGCCACCGACGCCACCACGATCACCAGTAGGAACACCACCCCCAGCAGGTTCGCCAGCGGCCCGTTCACCCGATCGCCCAGGTACGTCCGGTCGTTGGCCACGATCAGGATCGGCAGGTACGTCAGCGGCAGCACCACCGCGCTGAGGACCAGCATGTACTCCGTCAGCGTCACCGGGTTGACCGTCGTCAGCAGCACCAGCATCCCGAGCAGGACGCTGACCAGCAGCACGCTGTGGAACCGGGCCGCCTCACGGGGGCTCACCCACTTGCCCCACTGCCAGCCGAAATACTGCGCGGCGGCGTACGCGGCGGACAGCCCCGTCTCCAGCGCGGCCCCGAACGTCACGGCGAAGAACGCCAGCGCCGCCACCGCCAGCCCCGCCGCCCCGAACGCGAGGACCGCTGGCTGCGCCACCTGGGCGAGGGAGTCCGGCGACGTCCCGCCCGGGTGGTACACCACCGCGGCCGTGGCGATCAGCGACAGGGCGAGGAAGCCGCCCACCGGGAAGCCGATCAGCACGCTGGACCGGGCGTCGGCCAGGTCGGCGGCGCTCCACCGCTCCTCCACCCCGCCCGAGGAGAAGAAGAACACCTCGTACGGGCTGACCGTGGAGGCGAACAACGCCACCGCCACGAACCAGTAGGCCCCCCAGCCCTGCCCCGCCGCGCCGCCGTGCACCGCCGAACGCCCGAGCGCCGCCCAGTCGGTGGGCAGCCAGAACAACGCCACCGCGAACCCCACCAGGGCCAGCCCCGCCAGGCCGAACACCCGCTCCATCAGCTGGAAGCGCATCCGCCACAGCACCAGCCAGACCGCCGCCGCGGCGACCGGCACCCAGAGCAGGTAACTCAGCCCGGAGGCCAGCTGCAGGGCCAGCCCCACGCCGCCCAGCTCGGCGGCGAGGGTCAGCACGGTCACCAGGTAGGAGGCCACCAGGTTCAGCAGCGCCACCCGGGGGCCCAGCCGCTCCCGCACCAGGTCGAACACCGCCCGGCCGCTCACCGCCGCGACCCGGCCGGCCATCTCGGCGTACGCGCAGATGCCCACCACCCCGAGCAGCAGCACCCAGGCGTGCGCCATGCCGAAGCGCGCCCCCGCCTGGCTCGCCGCCACCAGGTCGCCGATGTCCACGAACCCGCCGACGGCGGAGAGCACGCCGAGCGTCGCGGCGAGGAGTTTCCTCACCTCGGGCGCGGGTCGACGGGTGCCATCGCCGCGACGATATCCGGGCAGAAAGCCCCTCAAGCCCCGAACCGGGCATCCGGCCGGCGGGTCGGCAGGGCCGGCCCGGCTCTGCCGGCGGCGAGATCAGGCGCCGGTGAGGTTCTGCAGGCGCACCTGACCCCGGGAGACCAGCCGCCCCGCGTCGTCGGAGATCTCCACCTGCCAGAGCTGCTGGCTGCGGCCCCGGTGCACCGGGGTCCCCACGGCCGTCAGCTCGCCCTCGCGGACCGCGCGCAGGAAGTCCGTCTGGTTCGACACCCCGACCACCCGGCCCTGCCCGCCCAGCCACAGCGAGCCGCCGACGCTCGCGGCGGTCTCCACCACCGCGCAGTACACCCCGCCGTGCTGAATGCCGAACGGCTGGTGCAGGTCCGGGCGGACCCGCCACCGGATGACGACCCGATCGGCGCTCACCTCGTCGAACTCCAGGCCGAGCAGGGCGACGAAGCCCCCGGTCAGCTCGGGCATTTCCACGGCGGCTCCTCCTCGCGTCAGGGAGGGCCAGCCTAGCCAACCGTGATCAGCGGCAAACCCGGTACCGGCCGGTTCCGGCGATGGGGGAGAATCGGTGACCGTGACCGACAGCAGCCTCCCGCCGACCGGGCGGGACTCCCTGACCGAAGACCTGCAGTGGCGGGGCCTCATCCAGGACTCGACCGGCCTCGACGAGCTGCGCGCGCTGCTCGACGGCGGGAGCGCCACCTTCTATGTGGGCTTCGACCCGACGGCGGCCAGCCTGCACGTCGGCCACCTCATGCAGGTCACCACGGCCCGCCGCCTCCAGCTCGGCGGGCACCGGCCACTGCTGCTCGTCGGCGGGGCCACCGGGCAGATCGGCGACCCGAAGGAGAGCGCCGAGCGGACGCTCAACCCGCCCGAGGTGGTGGCCGGCTGGGTCGACCGCATCCGCGACCAGCTCTCGCCCTTCGTGTCCTACGCCGGCGAGAACGCGGCGCGGCTGGTCAACAACCTGGACTGGACCGGCGAGATGTCGGTGGTCGAGTTCCTCCGCGACGTCGGCAAGCACTTCCCGGTCAACAAGATGCTGGCCAGGGAAGTGGTGAAGGCCCGGCTGGAGACGGGCATCAGCTTCACCGAGTTCAGCTACCAGCTGCTCCAGTCCCACGACTTCTACGAGCTGCACCGCCGGCACGGCTGCCAGCTCCAGTTCGGCGGCTCCGACCAGTGGGGCAACATCACCGCCGGGGTCGACTACGTCCGCCGCCGGGGGGCCGGCCCCGTACAGGCCTTCGTGACGCCGCTGGTGACCAAGGCCGACGGCACGAAGTTCGGCAAGACCGAGGGCGGCGCCGTCTGGCTCGACCCGCAGCTGACCAGCCCGTACGCGTTCTACCAGTTCTGGCTCAACGCCGACGACCGCGACGTGGTCCGCTACCTGCGCTACTTCAGCTTCCGCTCGCGGGACGAGATCGAGCAGCTGGAGAAGGAGACCTCGGAACGGCCGGCGGCCCGGCTCGCCCAGCGGGCACTCGCCGAGGAGCTGACCACGCTCGTGCACGGCGAGCGGGAGATGGCCCAGGCCGTCGCCGCCAGCCAGGCCCTCTTCGGTCGGGGGTCGCTGGACGACCTGACCCCGGAGACGCTGCGGGCGGCCCTGACCGAGGCCGGGCTGGTGCACGTCGACGAGCTGCCCGACGTCGCGGGGTTGCTGCGGGAGTCGGGCCTGGTGCCGAGCGCCAAGGAGGCGCGTCGGGTGATCGCCGAGGGCGGCGCGTACGTCAACAACACCCGGATCACCGAGGTCGACGCGAGGCCCACCGCGGCGGACCTGCTGCACGGCCGGTACCTGGTCCTGCGTCGCGGCAAGAAGTCGTTCGCCGGCGTGGAGCTGCGCGGATAGCGGCGCGCGGGAAGTGTGACGCGGGACGCCCCCGACGGATTTGACGACCAATCCGTCGGGGGCGTAACTTTCTCTCTGCCAGCGCGGAACGGGCGAAACGGGGCGAAAAGCCTCCAAGGCCGGAGCGCGGTATGGAACACCGGGTCGCAGAGGGAACACTCTTCGTGATTCGGGCCGGGCGGTGCCCCGGATCTGCCGCAGGGCGGATTTGGCGAGGCGAGACCGACCGGGTAAGGTTCACCGCCGGTAGGGAACCGGGCGAGCGTGCGGAAGACCGCAGCGGCCGGCCTGCCGGAAACCACGGGTGGAGCCGGTGACAACCGGTGACTGAG
>NZ_JBSWBU010000011.1:0-191746 GCF_054052245.1 Micromonospora sp. PTRAS2 | reverse complement strand
CCCCAACAGCTCGTGCAACGCCACTTCCAGAGCGAACAGACCCGCCTGCGTGAACGCCGTCTGATCCAACAGGGCAGCCAGGCCGGAGCCCGGCTCCGCGAACACCACCTCCCGCAACGACCGGTCAAGGCGACCCGCGAACAGGGCACACACCCGATCGAACGCCTCCGCATACACCGGGAACCGGTCATACAACTCCCGACCCATCCCCGACCGCTGCGCACCCTGACCCGTGAACAACAACGCCCGGCGGCCCGACGAAACCTCGCCGGTGAACACACCCGGGGCGGTCTCGCCGGCGATAAGCGCGTCCAGCCCGGACAGCAGGGCGTCGCGGTCGGTGCCGAGGAGCACCGCCCGGTGCTCCAGGGCGGCCCGCGACGTCGCCAGCGACCAGCCCACGTCGACCGGCGACAGCCCGGACTGCTCCCGGACATGCGCGGCCAGCCGGCCCGCCTGCCCGGCGAGGGCGTCGGCCGCGCGCGCCGACACCAGCCACGGCACCACCGGCAACGCCACCGGCCCGGCCCCCTCGGCCCCGGCCGGCTCCGCCTGCTCGACGATCACGTGCGCGTTGGTGCCGGAGATCCCGAACGACGACACCGCCGCCCGACGCGGCCGGTCGGCCGTCGGCCACGGCGTCGGTTCGGTCGCGAGGGTGACCGCGCCGACGGACCAGTCCACCTTGGACGACGGGGCGTCGACGTGCAGGGTGGCGGGGACGAGGCCGTGCCGCATCGCCTGCACCATCTTGATCACCCCGGCGACGCCGGCCGCGGCCTGGGGGTGGCCGAGGTTCGACTTGATCGACCCCAGCAGCAGCGGCGTGGCACGGTCCTGGCCGTAGGTGGCGAGCAGCGCCTGCGCCTCGATCGGGTCACCGAGGGTCGTGCCCGTCCCGTGCGCCTCCACCACGTCCACGTCGGCCGGGGCCAGCCGCGCATTCGCCAGGGCCTGCCGGATCACCCGCTGCTGCGACGGACCGTTCGGCGCGGTGAGCCCGTTCGACGCACCGTCCTGGTTCACCGCGGTGCCGCGCACCACGGCGAGGACGCGGTGGCCGAGCCGGCGGGCGTCGTCGAGGCGTTCCACGAGGAGGATGCCGACGCCCTCGGCGAGGGCGGTGCCGTCGGCGCCGTCGGCGAACGCCTTGCAGCGGGCCGACATGGACAGGTTGCCCTGCCGGGTGAAGTCGACGAAGACGGCGGGGGTGGGCATCACGGTGACGCCGCCGGCCAGGGCCAGGTCGGATTCGCCGGAGCGCAGCGACTGCGCCGCCAGGTGCAGGGCGACCAGCGACGACGAGCAGGCGGTGTCGACGGTGACGGCCGGGCCCTCGAACCCGAGGGCGTAAGCCACCCGGCCGGAGCTGATGCTGCCGGCGTTGCCGAGGCCGAGGTAGTCGACGACGCCGTCGGGCACGTCGGTGGCCCCGGCGGCGTAGTCGCCGTGGGTGAGGCCGGCGAACACGCCGACGCGGCCGCCGCGCAGCCCGGTCGGGTCGATCCCGGCGGACTCGAACGCCTCCCAGGACACCTCCAGCAGCAGCCGCTGCTGCGGGTCCATGGCGAGGGCCTCGCGGGGGGAGATGCCGAAGAACCGGGGGTCGAAGTCACCGGCGTCGTGGACGAAGCCGCCCTCGGCGACGCAGGAGGTGCCGGGGCGCTCGCGGGTCGGGTCGTGCAGGTCGGTGAGGTCCCAGCCCCGGTCGGCGGGGAAGGGGCCGACGGCGTCGCCGGAGGCGGCGACGAGGTCCCACAGCGCGTCGGGCGAGGTGATCCCGCCGGGGAAGCGGCAGGCCATCCCGACGATGGCGATCGGCTGCCCGGCGGCGTCCTCGACGTCGCGGAGGCGTTGCCGGGTCCGCCGCAGGTCGGTGGTGACCCTCTTCAGATACTCCCGGAGCTTCTCTTCGGTGTCCATCAACCTGACCCATCGCGGTGGCCGGCGGAGACCTGACGTAGGCGACGGGACGAATGCGCGAATTCCTCAGGCCAGATCGGTTCTACGTCCTTTGCACAATGCGGCCGGCAGCCCCCGGGTCCCCTCTGCCGGGGAAAGCTATGGCGTCGCGATGACCTGCGACAACCCCTAACCCGCGCGGCGGTCCGCTAGGGGTGGCCGCCCCCGGTGGATCCGATTAGCGTCCTTTTGATCGCACCGGTGCCGGCGGATCCCGGCACCACCGCTGGAAGGACCGCGTGTACGCATGACCGACTCAGACAACGGCCTGTGGGTCCGCCGGTTCCACCCGGCGCCGGCCGGGGCGCGGCGGCTGGTGTGCCTGCCGCACGCCGGTGGGTCCGCGAGTTTCTACTTCCCCGTGTCGCGGGCGCTGTCGCCGGCGGTGGAGGTGCTCGCGATCCAGTATCCGGGGCGGCAGGACCGCCGCCAGGAGCCGTGCGTGGACAATCTGCCGGAGCTGGCCCGGCAGGTGTTCGGGGTGCTGCGGCCGTGGCTGGACCAGCCGCTGGCGATCTTCGGGCACAGCATGGGCGCGACGCTGGGCTTCGAGGTGGCGCGGCTGATAGAGGCGGAGACGGGCGCGTCGGCGGCGCACCTGTTCCCGTCCGGGCGGCGGGCCCCGTCGTGCCCCCGGCACGAGACGGTGCACCTGCTCGACGACGAGGGGCTGCTCGCCGACGTCCGCAGGCTCAGCGGCACGAACTCGGCGGTGCTCGGCGACGCGGAGCTGCTGCGGGCGGCGCTGCCGGCGATCCGCAACGACTACCGGGCGGCGGAGACGTACGAGTACACGCCGGGGCCGAAGCTGGGCTGCCCGGTGACGGTGTTCACCGGCGACGCCGACCCGAAGACGACGGTCGACGAGGCGCGGGCGTGGGAGCGGCACACCACGGGCGCGTTCGACCTTCAGGTGTTCCCGGGTGGGCACTTCTTCCTGGCGCAGCACCAGCCGGCGATCCTGCGTACGATCTCGGCGGCTCTGGCGCGTACGCCGGTGTCCTGACGGCAGTGGTTCGTGGCGCGGCCCCCGCCGGACACCGGCGGGGGCCGCGTCGGTGTCACGGCTTGTGCGCGACGGCGATGACGTAGTCGAGCAGCGCGAGTTCCTTCTTGATGAGCGTCTCGTCGCGCCAGTGGTTGGCCATGCCCTTGACGGCGCTGCGGTCGGCCTCGGCCTGGAACGCGGGGTCGGACGGGCGGCTGGCCTGGAACCGCCGCCAGCCCTCCCAGGTGCGGTCCTGGATGGACTGCACGTCGGCGTTGGCGAAGCCGGCGGCGGTGAGCTGCTCGGCGTAGCCGGCGCGGTCGTGCCAGTTCTCGTCGGGGATGCTGAACTTGATGAAGCTCAGCGGGCCCGAGTTGATCGACATGCGGGCGGTGTCGTTGCTGAGCGGGATGATGTCGGCGGTGGCGAGGGTGCCGCCGGGCTTGAGCACCCGGAACGCCTCGGCGAAGAAGGCGCTGCGCGGATAGAAGTGAAACGCCGACTCCAGGGCGACGACCCGGTCGAAGGTGCCGTCGGCGAAGGGCAGCGCGAGGGCGTTGCCGAGCTGGAACTCGGCCTGCTCGGCCAGGCCCTCGCGGCGGGCGCGCTGCTGGGCGTGCTCGACGTGGCGGGGGGTGACGTTGATGCCGTGCACCTTGGCGACGCGGCGCTCGCGCAGCCAGGCGAAGTCCTGGTCGCCGTAGCCGAAGCCGACGTCGAGGACGGTGTCGTCGGGCTTGAAGCCGGCCGCGTCGGCGAGCTTCATGGCCAGCGCCTCGCCGGCCACGTCGAGGCTGGTGACGCCGTCCTCCCAGTAGCCGACGTTCATGTAGCGGGTGGTGCGGGCGGCGAACTCCACGTTCGGGGACTGGATCTCGTAGAAGCGGCGGACCCGGGTCACCGGGTCCTTCGTGGCCAGGGTGCGGATGACCCGGCCGAGGGTGCGGAGGTTCTCCAGCATGTCACTCCTTGCGCAGCAGGTGGTCAGGGTTGCGGCACCCGGGCGGAGACCTGCTGGCGCAGGTCGTCCACCAGGGCGGCCAGGCCGGTGGGGCCGGCGGCGACGCCGAAGACGTAGAAGTCGGGCCGGACCAGCACGGCGTCGGCGTCCGCGCCGGCCAGGTAGGTGAGGTAGACGTCGTCGAGGTCGACGACGTCGGTGCCGGCCGCGTCGGCGTCGGCGGGCATCGCGGGTGCGGCGGCGTCGGCGGGGCGGACGGTGACCCAGCGGACGCCGAGGGCGTCGAGGAACGCGGTGGCGGCGTCGTCGAGGGCGGCGGCCGGATCGCCCCCGGCGGCCGGGTCGGCGCGGGTGATCAGCACGAAGCCGCCGCCGACGACGTCGTCGAAGCGCCCGGTGCGACCGCCGGCGGCCACCCGCCCCTGGGGTACGGGGTCGCCGGCTCGCGGGGCGGGCGTGCCGTCGGGGCGGCGGTGCAGCACCCCGTCGACGATGGCCTCGCGCAGCGACCGGGCGTGCTTGGACTGGGTACGGCGGCGCAGCGCGGCGAGCATCACCGAGTCGCGGCCGGCGGCCTGCTTCGGGTCGGTCTCGCAGATCACCTTGCCGGAGTCGATGGACATCCGGATGGCGTGCTGCACGTGCGCCTTGCGTTCCACCTCGTACGTGTCGAGCAGGGTGGCGTCGGCGAGTCCCCGGCGCACCAGGTCCAGCTTCCAGGCCAGGTTGATGACGTCGCGGAAGCCGGAGCTCATGCCCTGGCCGAGGAAGGGCGGCATGACGTGGGCGGCGTCCCCGGCGAGGAACACCCGCCCGGAGCGCCACGTGTCGGCGTAGCAGGCCTGGGTGGTGTAGACGCCGTACCGGTCGAGGCGGGCGGTGGCGGGGGTGATGTCGAACAGGCCGAGCAGCCGCCACACGCTGGCCTCGGTCTGGAACTCCTCCAGGGTCTCCCCCGGCACCCGCATGAACTCCCACCGCCGGTGGTCGGGGCCGGCGGAGACGGCGGTGCGGGGGCGGGCCGGGTCGCAGATCTGCAGGTTGTTGGGCTTGAACTCGACGGGCTCGTTCAGCACGACGTCGCAGACCAGCCAGCCGTAGCCGAACCCGAGGTCGGTGACGGTCGCGCCGAGCCAGCGGCGGACGAAGCTGTTGGCGCCGTCGCAGCCGAGCACCCAGTCGGCGGTGAAGGTGCGGGGCGTGCCGTCGGCGTCGACGGCGGCCACCTCGACGTGGTCGCCGTGGTCGGCGAGGTCGGTCACCTCGACGCCGCGCAGCACCCGTACGCCGGGCAGGGCCGCGCCGCGTGCGGCGAGGGCGGCCTCCAGGCCGGGCTGGTAGAAGGAGATCGAGTCGGGCCAGCCCGTCGGGCCGTCCTCGGCGACCTTGACGTGCAGCAGGGTGCGGCCGAAGCCGTTCTTCCAGGTGTATTCGCCGGACAGCTCGCACACCGGGTCGAGGGTGTCGCCGAGGTCGCAGGCGGCGAGGATGCGGCTGGCCTCGCCGTCGTAGGAGACGGCGCGGGGCATGCTGTAGGGGGTGGCCCACTTCTCCACCACCTGCACGGTGAAGCCGCGCTGGGCGAGCAGGATCGCCGCCACCTGGCCCACCGGGCCGTAGCCCACGATCAGTACGTCGGTCATCGCCGTCCCCCCGGGTCCGCGCGTCGGGTCGGGCGTCACAGCCCGAGTTCCGTGTCGATCAGGCTGAAGATCTCGTCGTCGCTGGCCTGGTCGAGGTCCAGGTCCAGGTCGTGGTCGGTGGCGGACGCGCCGCGCATGGTGCGCCACTTGGCGACCAGCACCTCCAGCCGGGCCGCGACCTGGGTGTGCAGCTCCGCCTCGACGACCGTCTCGGCCAGGGACCGTTCCAGGCTCTCCAGCTCGGCGAGGATGGCCGGCGCGGCCTGGCCGCCGTCGGGCACGAGCTGGGCGCGCAGGAAGCCGGCCAGCGCGGTCGGGTCCGGGTAGTCGAAGATGGCGGTGGCGGGCAGCCGGTGGCCGGTGGCCTCGGTGAGCCGGTTGCGCAGCTCGACGGCGGTCAGCGAGTCGAAGCCGATCTCGTTGAACGCCTGGGCGGGTTTGACGGCGTCGGGGCTGGTGTGGCCGAGGACGGTGGCCGCCTCGGCGCGGACCAGGTCCAGCAGCAGGGCGGACTGCTCGCCGGTGGTGAGGGCGCGCAGCCGGCCGGCGAGGTCCCGGCCGCCGGGGGCTGCCTCGGCGCGGGCCCGGGGGCGAGCGCGTCGGACGAGGCCGCGCATCAGCGCGGGCACGCTGGCCCGGCCGGCGAGGGCGGTCACGTCGACCCGGGTGGGCACGAGGTGTTCCTCGGGGGCGGCGAGCCCGGCGTCGAACAGCGCCATGCCCAGGTCGGAGGAGATCGCGAGCTGCCCGTCGCGGGCGGTGATCCGGGGGTCGGCGCGGTCCAGCTTCGCGGTCATCGCGCTGGCCTGCTCCCACAGGCCCCACGAGTACGACTGGGCGGGCAGGCCCGCGCCGCGCCGGCGGGTGGCGAGGGCGTCGAGGTAGGCGTTGGCGGCGGCGTAGTTGCCCTGGCCGGGCACGCCGAACACCCCGGCGCCGGAGGAGAACAGCACGAACCCGGCGAGGTCGAGGTGGCGGGTGGCCTCGTCGAGGTGCCGGGCGGCGTCCACCTTGGGGGCGAAGACGGTGTCGAGGCGGTCGGGGGTGAGCGCGGTGACCACGCCGTCGTCGAGGACCCCGGCGAGGTGCACGACGGCGGTGAGCGGACGCTCGGCGGGCACGGCGGCGACGAGCCGGGCCACGGCGGCGCGGTCGGCGACGTCGGCGGCGGCCACGGTGACGGTCGCACCGAGGGCGGTCAGCTCGGCGGTCAGCTCGGCGACGCCGGGTGCGTCGGGGCCGCCCCGGCTGGCGAGCAGCAGGTGCCGCACCCCGTGGCCGGTGACGAGGCGGCGGGCGACGAGGCCGCCGAGCAGGCCGGTGCCGCCGGTGAGCAGGACGGTGCCGTCGGGGTCCCACGGGGCCGGCACGGTGAGCACCACCTTGCCGACGTGCCGGGCCTGCTGGACGTGGCGGAACGCGTCGGGGGCCTGCCGGACGTCCCAGGCGCGCACCGGCAGCGGGGTCAGCCTGCCGGCGGCGAACAGGCCCATCAGCTCGACGAGCATCCGCTGGGTCTCGTCGGGGTCCACGGTGGTCAGGTCGTACGCCTGGTAGGCGACGCCGGGGTGGTCGGCGGCGACCCGGTCGGGGTCGCGCAGGTCGGTCTTGCCCATCTCGACGAACCGGCCGCCGCGCGGCAGCAGCCGCAGGGACGCGTCGACGAACTCCCGGGCGAGGGAGTCGAGGACGACGTCGACGCCGCGTCCGCCGCTGGTGGCGAGGAAGTGCGGTTCGAAGTCGAGGGTGCGCGACGAGGCGAGGTGGCTGTCGGGGATGCCCATCGCGCGCAGGGCGGGCCACTTGCCGGGGCTGGCGGTGGCGTAGACGGTCGCGCCGAGGTGGCGGGCGAGTTGCACGGCGGCCATGCCGACGCCACCGGCGGCGGCGTGCACGAGCACGGACTCGCCGGCCCGCAGCCCGGCCAGGTTGACCAGCCCGTGGTAGGCGGTGAGGAACACCACCGGCACGGACGCGGCCTGGGCGTACGTCCAGCCGTCGGGCACCGGCGCGAGCAGCCGGCGGTCGGTGACGGCGACGGGGCCGAAGCAGCCGACGAAGACGCCGAGGACCCGGTCGCCGGGGCGCAGGTCGGTGACGTCCGCGCCGACCTCGGTGACGACGCCGGCGGCCTCGCCGCCGGGCGGCCCGGGGTCGCCGGGGTAGAGGCCGAGCGCGTTGAGCACGTCGCGGAAGTTGAGGCCGGCGGCGCGGACCCGCACCCGCACGTCGAGGGGCCCGAGGGGGGCGTCGGCGGCGTCGGTGGGCGCGAGGGTGAGGTTCTCCAGGCTGCCGCGCGCCGTGGTGTCGAGCCGCCAGGCGGTCGCGCCGGCCGGCGGGGTGAGCGTCGCGGCCTCCACGCGGCGGGCCAGCCGGGGGGCGTACGGGGTGCCGGCGCGCAGCGCCACCTGGGGTTCTGCGGCGGCGAGGACGGCGGTCAGCTCGGCGTCGGTGGGCGGGGTGTCGGCGTCGAGCAGGACGAACCGGTCGGGGTGCTCGGACTGGGCGGTGCGGACGAGCCCCCAGGCGGTGGCGGCGTCGGGGTCGTCGACCTCGGCGGGGCTGTGCACGCCGACCGCACCCCGGGTGAGCAGCACCAGCGGGGTGGCCGCCCAGCGGGGGTCGGCCAGCCACGCCTGGACGAGGGCGAGCGCCTCTGCGGCGACGGCCCGCGCCCGGTCGGGCTCCCCCGCGAACGCGTCGGACGCGACGGGCACGTCAGGCACGTCGGGCGCGCCGGCCGCGGGGGCGTCGGACCAGCCCAGCGGGGCGAGGACCGCGTCGGGTGGGGCCGCGCCGCCGTCCACGGCGCGGGCGAGCGCCGCCGGGTCGGCGTGGTGCGGGAACGCGCCGACGGCCCGGCCGAGCGCGACGACGCGGGCCGGGGCGGGGGTCTCCGGCGCGGCCAGGGGCTGCCAGTCGAGGCGGAACAGCGCGTCGTCGACGGCGGCGTCGCGGGTGCCGAGTTCGGCGCGGGAGATGGGGCGCATCGCCAGCGACGCCACCTCGGCCACGGGTGCGCCGGTGGCGTCGGCGACGGTCAGCGCGATCGCGTGCGGGGCGACCCGGGTGAGCCGGACCCGCAGCGCGGACGCGCCGGCGGCGTGCAGGGCGACGCCGTTCCAGGCGAACGGCAGCAGCAGCCGGTCGGGGCCGGCGTCGCCGATGCCGCCGAGGTGCGCGGCGTGCAGGGCGGCGTCGAGCAGGGCCGGGTGCAGGTGGTACCGGTCGGCGTCGGCGCGCTGCCCGGCGGGCAGTTCCACCTCGGCGTACACCTCGTCGTCACCGGTCCACACGGCGCGCAGCCCCTGGAACGCCGGTCCGTACGCGTAGCCGTCGGCGGCGAGCCCGGCGTAGAAGCCGGTGAGGTCGGCGGGGCGGGCGTGCGGCGGCGGCCAGGCGGCGAGGCCGGCGGCGGGCGGGGCGGGCTGCGCGGCGGAGAGCGTCGCGCTGGCGTGCCGCGTCCACGGCGTGCCGGGCGGGGCGTCGGCGGGGCGGGAGTGCACGGCGACGGGGCGACGGCCGGCGTCGTCGGCCGCGCCGACGGTGAGCTGCACCTGGGTGGCGGCGCGACCCGGTCCCGGGTTGCCGGCGGCGCCGGCCGGGCCGGTTCCGGGGTTGCCGGCGGCGTCGGCGGGCAGCGCGAGCGGGGCCTCGATGACCAGCTCGTCGAGGACGGGGCAGCCGACCTCGTCGCCGGCGCGCAGGCACAGCTCGACCAGGCCGGTGCCGGGCACCAGCACCGTCTCGCCGACCCGGTGGTCGGCCAGCCACGCCGGCGCGCCGGCGGCGATCCGGCCGGTGAACAGGTGCCCGCGCGCCTCGGCCAGCGCCACGGACGCGCCGAGCAGCGGGTGCCCGGCGGCGTCGAGGCCGGCCGCGCCGACGTCGCCGGGGCCGGTGGCGGGCCGGGGCCAGTAGCGGCGGTGCTCGAACGCGTACGTGGGCAGGTCGACGCGCCGGCCGCCGGCCAGGGCGGGCCGCCAGTCGACGGCGACGCCGCGCACGTGCAGCTGGGCGGCGGAGAGCAGGAACCGGGCCCGGTCGCCCTGGTCGCGCTGCAGGGAGCCGACGACGACGTGCGGGGCGTCGTGCTCGGCGAGGGTCTCGGTGATGCCGACGGTGAGCACCGGGTGGGGGCTGCACTCGACGTACGTGTCGTGGCCGAGCGCGGCCAGCTCCGCCACGGCCCGGTGCAGCTCGACGGGCTGGCGCAGGTTGCGGTACCAGTAGTCGGGGCCCAGCTCCGGCCCGTCGAGCCAGCGCAGGTCGGTGGTGGAGAACAGCGGCACGGCGGCCGGGCCGGGGCTGATGCCGGCCAGCGCCTCGGCCAGGTCGGCGCGGATCCGTTCCACCTGGGCGGAGTGGGAGGCGTAGTCGACGGCGATGCGGCGCACCCGGGCCCCGTCGGCGGCCAGCTCGGCGAGCACCTCCTCGACGGCGGCCTCCTCGCCGGAGACGACGACGGCGGCGGGCCCGTTGACGGCGGCGACGGCGACGGCGTCGCCGTGGCGGGCGATGCGGTCGCGGACCACGTCGGCGGGCAGCGCCACGGACGCCATCGCCCCGTGCCCGGCCAGGGCCCGGATCGCGCGGCTGCGCAGCGCCACCACCTTCGCCGCGTCGGGCAGCGAGAGCACCCCGGCGACGCAGGCGGCGGCGATCTCGCCCTGCGAGTGGCCGACGACGGCGGCGGGCCGCACGCCGTGGGAGCGCCACAGCTCGGCCAGCGACACCATCGTCGCGAACAGGGCCGGCTGCACCACGTCGACCCGGTCGAGGCTGGGCGCGTCGGGGGCCTGGCGCAGCACGTCGAGCACGGAGAAGCCCAGGTGGGGGCGCAGGGCCGCGTCGCAGGCGGCCATCCGCTCGGCGAACACGGGTGCCGCATCGAGCAGGTCGAGGCCCATGCCGGGCCACTGGGAGCCCTGGCCGGGGAAGACGAACACGACCTTCCCGGCGGCGGTGGCGTCGCCGCGTACCAGGTCGGGGTCGGGGCGGCCGGCGGCGAGCGCGTCGAGGGCGGCGGCGACCCGGTCGGGTTCGGCGGCGACGACCACGGCCCGGGTGTCGAACGCGGCCCGGGTGGTGGCCAGCGACCAGGCCGCGTCGCGGGGCGGCTGGTCGGGGTGGTCGGCGAGGTGGTCGCGCAGCCGGCGGGCCTGCCCGGCCAGCGCCTCGGGGGTACGCGCGGACAGCAGCCACGGCAGGGCGGCGGGGTCGGCGGGCGGGGCGGGGTCGGGCTCCGGCTCGGCGGCGACGGCCTCGACGACGACGTGGGCGTTGGTGCCGCTGATGCCGAAGGAGGAGATGCCGGCGCGGGCGGGCCGGTCGGCGCGCGGCCACGGGCGGGCCTCGGTGAGCAGCTCCACGGAGCCGGCGGCCCAGTCGACGCGGGTGGTGCGCCGCTGGGCGTGCAGGGTGCGGGGCAGGACGCCGTGCCGCATGGCGAGGACCATCTTCAGCACCCCGGCGACGCCGGCGGCGGCCTGGGTGTGCCCGAGGTTGGACTTGACGGAGCCGAGCAGCAGCGGCGGGGCGTCGGCGGGGCGCTGGCCGTAGGTGGCGAGGATCGCCTCGGCCTCGATCGGGTCGCCCAGCGGGGTGCCGGTGCCGTGGGCCTCGACGGCGTCCACGTCGGCGGGCGTGAGGCCGGCGGCGGCCAGCGCGGCCCGGATGACCCGCTCCTGGGAGGGCCCGTTGGGGGCGGTCAGCCCGTTGGACGCCCCGTCCTGATTGACGGCGGTGCCCCGGATCAGCGCGAGGACGGGGTGGCCGCGGCGGCGGGCGTCGGAGAGGCGTTCCACGACGAGCACGCCGACGCCCTCGGACATGCCGAACCCGTCGGCGTCCTCGGCGAACGCCTTGCACCGGCCGTCGGCGGCGAGGCCGCGCTGGCGGCTGAACCCGGTGAGGCCGGCGGGGCTGGACAGCACCGACACGCCGCCCGCGAGGGCCAGGTCGCAGTCGCCGGCGCGCAGCGCCTGCGCGGCCAGGTGCAGCGCGACCAGCGACGCCGAGCAGGCGGTGTCGACGGTGACGGCGGGCCCCTCCAGCCCGAGGGCGTACGCGACCCGGCCGGACAGGACGCTGCCGGCGGTGCCGGTGAGCAGGTGTCCCTCGTCGGCGGTGGTCTCCCCGTCGTCGGAGGCGACGCCGGGGGCGATCTGGTCGGCGTAGTCCTGCCCGTGGGTGCCGGCGAACACGCCGGTGCGGCTGCCGCGCAGGGTCCCGGGGTCGATGCCGGCGCGTTCCAGGGCCTCCCAGGAGGTTTCCAGCAGCAGCCGGTGCTGCGGGTCCATGGCCAGCGCCTCGCGGGGGCTGATGCCGAAGAACGCGGCGTCGAAGTCGGCGATGCCGGTGAGGAACCCGCCGGAGCGCACGTAGGTGCGGCCGGGGGTGCCGGGGACCGGGTCGTACAGGTCGGGCCAGCCCCGGTCGGTGGGCAGGTCGCCGATGACGTCGCCGCCGCCGTCGAGCAGCCGCCACAGTTGTTCGGGCGAGCCGATGCCGCCGGGGAACCGGCAGGCCATGGCGACGACGGCGACGGGTTCGTCGGCGGCGACGGTGGCGGCGTCGGCGACCTCGGCGGCGGTGGTGCCGAGCAGCCGGGCGTGCAGGTGCGCGGCGAGCAGCTCCGGGGTGGGGTGGTTGAACACGGCGTGCGGGGCGAGCCGGACGCCGGTGGCGGCGGAGAGCCGGTTGCTCAGCTCCACGGCCATCAGCGAGTCGAAGCCGAGGTCCTTGAACGGGCGGCGCGGCTCGATCTGCTCGCCGCCGGCGTGCCCGACGACGGTGGCGCACCGGGCGCGCACCAGGTCGAGCAGCGCGGCGGCCCGTTCGGGTTCGGTGCGGCCGGCGAGCCGGTCGGCGAACCCGGCGGCGGACGCGGGCGCGGGGTCGGCGTTGACGGCCCGGCGCGGCGGCGGGGGCAGCAGGGCCCGCAGCAGGGCGGGCGCCTCCCCGGCGGCCCGGACGGCGGCCAGGTCCAGCCCGATCGGCACCAGCGCGGGCCGGTCGGCGTGCAGGGCGGCGTCGAACAGGGCCAGGCCGGCGGCGGTGTCCAGGGGGCGGGTGCCGCCCCGGGCGAGGCGGGCCAGGTCGGCGGCGGTGAGCGCGCCGGCCATCCCCTCGGGCGTGGCCCACAGGCCCCAGGCCAGGGCGGTGGCGGGCAGGCCGTGGGCGCGGCGGTGCGCGGCGAGGGCGTCGAGGAACGCGTTGCCGGCCGCGTAGTTGCCCTGCCCGGGGCTGCCGAACACGGCCGACGCGGAGGAGAACAGCACGAACGCGGCCAGGTCGAGGCCGGCGGTCAGCTCGTGCAGGTGCCACGCGCCGTGCACCTTGGACCGCAGGGCCCGCTCCCAGCGGGCGGCGTCGAGGCCGGTGAGCAGGGCGTCGTCGGTGGCCCCGGCGGCGTGCACGACGGCGGTGAGCCGGCCGGCGAGCGGGGCGAGGACCGCGTCGAGGGCGGCCCGGTCGGCGACGTCGGCGGCGACGACCCGCACGGTCGTCCCGGCGGCGGTGAGCGCGTCCATCCAGTCGGCGTGCCGGCCGGTGCGGCTCACCAGCACCAGCTCGGCGACGCCGTGGACGGTGGCGAGGTGGGTGGCGACGTGCCGGCCGATCCCGCCGGTGCCGCCGGTGACGAGGACGGTCCCGCCGGCCAGCGCGGGCAGCGGGCCGGGAGCGGTCGAGCCGGCCGCCGGCTGCGGGCCGGGAGCGGGCGCGGGCGTGCCGCCGGTCGGGGCCGGGGAGCCTGCGGCGGGGGGCTCGACGGGGCGCAGCCGGGGCAGCAGGGCCCGGCCGTCGCGGACGGCGACCTCCGGCTCGTCGGGGCCGGCGGCCAGGGCCGTGCGGATCCCCGCGTCGTCGGCCGCGTCGAGGCGCAGCAGCAGGAACCGGTCGGGGTGCTCGGCCTGGGCGACGCGGACCAGCCCGGCGACGGTCGCGTGCGCGGGGTCGCCGTCGCGGACGGCGACGGCGAGCCGGGTGCTCTCGGCGCGGGGGTCGGCCAGCCAGCGCTGGAGCACGCCGAGGGTGTCCAGGCCGACGGCGTGCGCCCGGTCGGGCACCGGTGCGGCCGGGTCGCCGTCGCCGACCCGCAGCACCAGCAGCGGCGGCAGCGGGCCGGCCGGCGGCGCGCCGTCGGCGAGCGCCCAGGCGGGCACCGGCGTCGCCGGGGCGGCGGCGGGCAGCCAGTCCACGGCGTACAGGCCGGCGGGGGCGGCGGGGGCCGGGCCGTCGGGGGTCGGGGCGGCCACGGCGCGCAGCACCACCCGCTCCACGTCGAGCACGGGGTCACCGGCGTCGTCGACGGCGGAGAGGGTGACCGCGTCCGCCCCGGCGGGGGCGAGCACGACCCGCAGGGCGTGCGCGCCGGTGGCGTGCACGCGCACCCCCGCCCAGTCGGTCGCGGTCGGCCGCGCCGTGGCCCCGGCGGCGGGGGCGAAGCCGGCGATCGGGAGCAGGCGCAGGGCCGCGTCCAGCACCAGCGGGTGCACCGCGTACCGGTCGGCGTCGGCGTCCCGGGCGTCCTCCGGCAGGCGTACGTCGACGCAGAGCCGGTCCCCCGCGACCCACGCGGCCCGGGCCAGGTCGCCGGCGAGCGCCCGCCGCTGCGGGGTGTCCAGATCGACGGGCCGGGCCCCGGTGGGCGGCCACACCGCCGCGGCGGCGGCCGGTCCGGCCTGGTGGTCGCCGGGGGCGAGGACGGCCTCGGCGACCTCCCGCCACGGCTGGCCGTCGGCGGCCCGCACGTGGCAGCGCGCCACCCGGCGCGGGTGCTCGTCGGGCGCGTCGACGGTGACCTGCACGTCGACGGAGAGGCCGGCGGGCAGCGGCACCGGCGCGGGGACGCGCAGCCGCTCCACGGTGGGCAGGTCGAGCAGCACGCCGAGGTGGGCGAACACGTCCAGCAGGGCGGTGGCGGGCAGCAGCGCCGGCCCGTCGGCGTCGGGCGCGACCAGCCACGGGTGGGTGGCGACGGCGACCCGCCCGGTGCAGACGACCTGCCCGGTGCCGGCGACGGGCAGCACCGCGCCGAGCAGCGGGTGCCCGGCGTCGGCCAGTCCCACGTCGGCGGGCCCGCCGGCCACCGCCGAGTACGGCAGCCAGTAGTGCCGGCGCGCGAACGCGTACGTGGGCAGGTCGACCCGGCGACGCGGCCCTGGGCCGGCGGGGGCGGCGGGGTCCACGGCGACGCCACGCACGTGCAGCCGCGCCACGGCGGCGACCAGCGCGTCCGGTTCGCCGTCGACGGTCCGCACGGCGGGCACGAAGGCCAGCTCGTCGGCGGTGTCGTCGGCGAGGCAGTCCTGGGCCATCGCGGTGAGCACCCCGCCGGGGCCGACCTCCAGGAACGTGGTGACCCCCAGCCCGCGCAGGGCGCGCATCCCGTCGAGGAAGCGGACGGTGCCGCGCACGTGCTCCACCCAGTGCTCCGGCGAGCAGAGCCGGGCCGGGTCGACCGGCCGACCGGTCACGTTGGACACCACGGGCAGGTGCGGGGTGCGGTAGGTGAGGCCGGCGGCCACGGCGCGGAACGCGTCGAGCATCGGCTCCATGCGCGGCGAGTGGAACGCGTGCGACACCCGCAGCCGGCTGGTGCGCCGGCCGGCGGCGCGCAGGGTCGCGGCGACGGCCAGCACCGCGTCGGTGTCGCCGGAGAGGACGACGCTGCTCGGCCCGTTGACGGCGGCGAGTCCCACCCGGTCGGTGAGGTGGGCGGCCACCTCCGCCTCGTCGGCCTCCACGGCGACCATCGCGCCGCCGTCGGGGAGCTGCTGCATCAGCCGGGCGCGGGCGGCCACCAGCGCCGCCGCGTCGGCGAGGGAGAACACCCCGGCGACGTGCGCGGCGGCCAGCTCGCCGACGGAGTGGCCGAGCAGCGCGTCGGGGCGTACGCCCCAGGACTCCAGCAGCCGGTGGAGGGCCACCTCGAAGGCGAACAGGGCCGGCTGGGTGTAGAGGGTGTCGTCGAGCCGGGCGGCGAGGTCGGTGCCGTCGGCGGCGGCGACCACGTCGGCGACGGGGTGCGGGGCGTGCCCGGCGAGGCAGCGGTCCAGCTCGGCGCAGGCGGCGTCGAACGCCTCCGCGAAGACCGGGTACGCGGCCCGCAGCTCGCGGCCCATCCCGGGGCGCTGGCCGCCCTGCCCGCCGAAGAGCAGGCCGAGCCGGCCGTCGGCGACGCGGCCGGTGAGCACGGCGGCGGTGTCGGGTTCCGCCTCGCCCCGGGTCAGCGCGGTCAGCCCGGCGCGGGCGGCGGCCGGGTCGCCGGCCAGCACCACGGCCCGGTGCTCCAGGGCGGCGCGGGTGGTGGCCAGCGCGTGCCCGACGTCGGCCGGGTCGGCGTCCGCGCCGGGGCCGTCGAGCCAGGTGAGCAGGCGCGCCGCCTGGTCGCGCAGCGCCTCGCCGGTGGCGGCGGACAGCGGCCACGGGACCGGCGGCCGGCGGGTGATGGCGCTCGGGGCGGCCAGGTCGGCGGCGTCGGCGGCGGTGGCCTCCTCGTCGTCGGCGGGGGGCGCCTCGATGATCACGTGGGCGTTGGTGCCGCTGATGCCGAACGACGAGATGCCCGCCCGTCTCGGCCGGTCCACCGCCGGCCACGGGCGCGCCTCGGTGAGCAGCTCCACCGCGCCGCCGGCCCAGTCCACCTCGGACGTCGGGGCGTCCACGTGCAGGGTCGCCGGCAGGGTGCCGTGCCGCAGGGCGAGCACCATCTTGATCACCCCGGCGGCGCCGGCGGCGGCCTGGGTGTGGCCGAGGTTCGACTTCAGCGAGCCCAGCCGCAGCGGCTCGGCGTCGCCGCGCCCCGCACCGTAGGTGGCCAGCAGCGCCTGCGCCTCGATCGGGTCGCCGAGCCGGGTGCCGGTGCCGTGCGCCTCCACGACGTCCACGTCGGCTCCGGTGAGCCCGGCGTTGGCCAGCGCCCGCCGGATGACCCGTTCCTGGGCGGGGCCGTTGGGGGCGGTCAGCCCGTTGGACGCCCCGTCGGAGTTGACCGCGCTGCCGCGCAGCACGGCGAGCACCGGGTGGCCGTTGCGGCGGGCGGCGGAGCGGCGTTCCAGCAGCAGCACGGCGACGCCCTCGGACCAGCCCGTGCCGTCGGCGGCGTCGGCGAACGCCTTGCACCGGCCGTCGGGGGCGAGCCCGCGCTGCCGGCTGAACTCGACGAACGCCTGCGGGGTGCCCATCACCGCGACGCCACCGGCGACCGCGAGGTCGCAGTCCCCGGCGCGCAGCGCCTGGGCGGCCAGGTGCAGCGACACCAGCGACGACGAGCAGGCGGTGTCCACGGTGACCGCCGGCCCCTCCAGCCCCAGCGCGTACGCGACCCGCCCCGAGACGACGCTGCCGGCGGTGCCGACGCCCAGGTAGCCCTCGGTGCCGGGCGGGGCCTGGCGCAGGTTGGCGGCGTAGTCGTGGTGCATGACGCCGGTGAAGACGCCGGTGGCGCTGCCCCGCAGCGAGGTGGGGTCGATGCCGGCGCGCTCGAACAGCTCCCAGGAGGTCTCCAGCAGCAGCCGCTGCTGCGGGTCCATGGCCAGCGCCTCGCGAGGGCTGATCGAGAACAGGGTGGCGTCGAAGTCCGCCGCGTCGGGCAGGAACCCGCCGACGCGCACGTACGAGGTGCCGGGGGCGTCGGGGTCGTCGGAGAACAGGTGCGCCAGGTCCCAGCCCCGGTCGGTGGGGAACCCGGTCAGCCCTTCCCGGCCCTCGACGACCAGGTCCCACAGCTCCTGCGGGGAACCCACCCCGCCGGGCAGGCGGCAGGCCATCGCGACGATGACCACGGGATCGTCGGCGTCGGGCGCGGTGGCCGGCCCGGCCGGGGCGACGGGGGCGTCCGGGCCGCCGCGCAGCCGGGCGGCGACGTGCCGGGCGAGGGCGTCCGGGCTCGGGTGGTCGAACGCGGCCGTGGCGGACAGCCGTACCCCGGTGGCCCGGGCCAGCCGGTCGCGCAGGGCGACCGCGCCGACGGAGGTGAAGCCCAGTTCCTTGAACGCGCGGCCGGGGCGGACGGCGGCCGGGCCGGGCAGGCCGGCGACGTCGGCGGTGGCGGCGCGCACCAGGTCGAGCAGGAGCCGGTCACCCTCGGCGGTGGTCAGGCCGGCCAGCCGGCGGCGCAGCTCGGCGGCGTCGGCCGCGTCACCGCCCTCGCCCGCCGCGCGGGCGGGGGGCCGCCAGGCGGGGTGGGTCGCGTCGGCCGGCACGGCGAGCAGCACGGGGTCGTCGCCGTCGTGGGCGGCGTCGAACGCGGCGAGGTCGACGGCGGTCCCGCCCGCCGGGGCACCGGCGGCGGCGTGCGGCGGCGCGGCGGGGCCGACCGGTCGGCCGGCGGCGTCGGTCGGCTGCGCCGGTGCGGCGGAATCGGCCGGCTCCGCCTGCGCGGCCGGGTCGGTCGTGCCGATCAGCCGGGCGGGCAGGCCCGCCGCGCGGCGGCGGGCGACGAGGGCGTGCAGCGCCGCGACGGCCGCGGCCGCGCGCTCCCGCCCGGCCGCGCCGAGCAGCAGGGCCGCCGGGACGGCGACGGTGAACGCCGTGGCGGCGGCGTGCCGGGTCCGGGCGTCGAGCGTCCCGGCGAGGGTCAGCAGCGCCGCGACGGCGGCGTCGTCGGCGAGGTCGGCGGCCGACGGACAGAGCAGGACCGCGCCGAGCGGCCCGTCGGCGGACGCGGCACCGGTCTCGGCGGACGCGGAATCGGGATCCAGCGGGGTGACCGTCGCGCCCGCGTCGGTCAGGTCCGCGACGAGTCGCCGCAGGGCGGCGGCGTCGGGCGGGCCGGCGGGCGCCAGCCGCAGCCGGCGGGCGCCGTGCGCGGCGACCAGGTGCCGGGCCAGCGCCGCGCCGGTCGGCCCGTCGACCCCGGTCACCACCGCCGGGGAGGCCGGGTCGACCACCGTCGCCGGCCGGCGGGGCGCGCGGGCGGGGGCCGGACCGAGGACCGGGCGCCGGGCCGCGCCGGCGCGCAGCGCGACCTGCGCGACGCCGGTGACCACGGCCGCCGGCACCAGGGCCAGCGACAGGTCGTCGGCGTCCCGGTCGACCAGCACGACCCGATCCGGGTACGCGGCGTGCAGGCAGCGCCCCCACGCCCACGCCGCCACGGCCGCCGGCACCAGGTCGGGGTCGTCGGGGCGGTCGGGAGTGGACGCGTCGACGGCGCCGGTGGTCAGCAGCGCGAGCCGGGTGCCGGCGTACCGGGCGTCGGCGAGCAGGTCGCCCAGCCGCCCGGCGAGGTTCGGCGGGTCGGCGACGCCGGCCGGCAGCAGCGCCACGTCGGGCGCCTCCGGGTCGTCGCCCAGCGCGGCGAGATCCGGGTACGCCCGGAACACGTCGCCCGCCGACGCCACGGCCAGCGCCTCGACGAGGGCCGCGGCGCCCGGCCCGACGACCGCCCAGCGGCGCGGCCCGGGGGCAGGCTCGGCGCTGGCCTCGGCGGCGGGCTCGGCGCTGGCCAGGTCCAGCGGCTGCCAGGTGACCCGGCTGAGCGTGTCGTGGTGGCCGCCGTTGACCGCGCGCAGCCGCGCCGGCCGTGCCAGCAGCAGCCGGCGGGTGACCTTGCCGGACGCGGTGCGGGGCACCTGGTCGATCTCGTAGAGCGCGTCGGGGACCTTGTAGTAGGACAGCCGCTCCCGGCAGGCCGCGTACGCCTCGGCGGGGTCGAACCCGTCCGGGCCGGGTACGACGAACGCCACCGGCACCTCGCCGAGCACCTCGTGCGGCCGGCCGGTGACCGCCACGTCGGCGACGCCGGGCACCGAGCGCAGCGCGTCCTCCACCTCGGCCGGGTGGATCTTCTCCCCGCCCCGGATGATCAGCTCCTGGTGCCGGCCGGTGACGAAGAGGTTGCCGTCGGCGTCGCGGCGGGCCAGGTCCCCGGTGCGGTACCAGCCGTCGCGCAGCGCGGCGGCGGTCACCTCGGGCAGGCCGTGGTAGCCGAGCATCACGCTCGGGCCGCGTACCCACACCTCGCCCTCGACGCCGGCCGGGACGTCCACCCCGGTCTGCGGGCTGACCAGGCGCACCTCGACGCCGGGCACGGGCTGCCCGCAGGAGCCCTCGACCCGGGGCCGGTCCGGGCGGGTGATCGCGATCGAGCCGCAGGTCTCGGTGCTGCCGTACGCGTCGAGCAGCGGCGCGTCGAAGACCTCCTCGAACGCCCGGCGCAGCGCCCCCGTGGTGATCGCCCCGCCGACCAGGCACACCCGCAGGTCGGGGGCGCGGAAGCCGGTGCTGCGGGCGGCGGTGACCAGGTGGTGGTACATGGCGGGCACGCCGGCCAGCACCGTCGCGGAGTCCTCGGCGACGGCGGCCAGCACGTCGTCGGCGGAGAAGCCGTCGACGAGCCGGGCGCTCGCGCCGACGGCGGTGACGCTGAGCACGCAACCGATGTGGGACAGGCTGTGGAACAGCGGCAGCGGCCACACGACCCGGTCGTCGCCGGTGAGGCCGGGGATCGGCACGTAGCAGGACGCCACCGACCACAGGCAGGTGCGCTGCGTGGAGAGCACGCCCTTGGGCCGGCCCGTCGTGCCCGAGGTGTAGAGCATCCAGGCGACCTCGTCGAGGCCCAGGTCGTCGCGGGCCGGCACGCCCGGTTCGGCGTCGACCAGCTCGCCCCAGGCGGCCACGTCGTCGCCGACGACGCCGTCGCCGGTGACCCAGAGGCGCAGGGCGGGACGGTCGGCGCGCAGCCGCAGCAACTGGTCGAGGTGCTCCGGGTCGGTGACGACCAGCACCGCGCCCGAGTCGTCCAGCAGATGGGCCAGCTCCGCGTCGGTGCAGCGCGGGTTCAGGGGTACGCCGACCGCGGCGGCCCGGGTGACCGCCAGCCACGTCTCGACCGTCTCCACCCGGTTGCCCAGGCAGAACGCCACCCGCTCGCCCCGGCCCACGCCCGCCGCCGCGAGGTGCCCGGCCAGCCGGGCGGTACGCGCCGCCAGCTCGGCGTACCGGACGGCGCGGCGGTCGTCGCGGAACGCGACCCGGTCCCCGAACTCCTCCGCGTGCGCCTTCAGCAGACCGGGCAACGGCTGGACCAGGTCGCTCCGAAGCATGTCACCATCCGTCCGCTCGGCGAGACTCCCCATCCGCGGCGTAGACCTCGCTCGCCGTAACGGCACAAGTCTTCCCAGCGTCGTGGCGGCGACCTACCCCTGTCGCACCCCTAACCCGTCCCCAGTTCCGGCCGCCGACCGACCGGCGCGACCTGCGGCGGAGGTGATGATGGGGCGAGCCTGCGCAGACCGTCGCGCCCATGCCCCGCCTTCCGTCAGTCGAGGTGCCGTCGTTGGAACGCTCGTGGTTGTTCGCCCGCCTGGCCGTGCCGGCCGGCGGCTGCCCGGACGCCCGGGCGGCCGAGCTGGTCGGCACCGTCGTCGCCGGGCTGGTCGCCGCAGCCCGCCGCGCCGACCCGGGGTCCGGCTGGTTCTACGACCGGCTCGACCCCACCGGCGTCCCCGTCGCCCCGGCCGGCTCCGCCGCCGGGCCGCGGCTGCGCCTCGGCATCTGTGCGTCGGCGGCAGGGCTCGCCGCGGTCCGGGCCGGGCTGCGCGCGTACGACCGAGGGTTTTCCCTGGTCGACGAGCCGCACGTGGTCCGCGACCCGGCCCGGGGCGGACCCCTCGCGCAGGCCGGCAGCGACCTGGCGCTGGCCCTGCTCGCCGGGGACGGGCCGTGGCTGCCCGGCGCGGAGCTGCCGCTGGCCGTGGCGCACCTGCGGCACCTGGCCGGGCTGCTGCCCGCGGCCGACCGGGCCGCGTTCCTCTTCCTGCACTGGCAGGACCGCGGCGCGGCGCTCACCGGGGCGCAGCGGCGGGAACTGGCCGCGCAGGCCGCCGCCGGGGCGGACAAGATCGTCCTAGCGGCGGACGACCTGCCGCCGGGCGGGGCGACCGAGGCCGCGTGGCGGCGCTACCTGGACCGGGTCGCCGACGTCGCCGGGCGGGACCACCCGGACGCGCCGCGCGGCTTCCTGCTGGCCCACCACGCGCAGCTCAGCCACGACCGGTGGGGCATCGCCCCGGACGTCGACGCGCTGGCCGCGCTGGCGCTGCGGCTGACGCTGGTCCGCCGCACACCCGAGTCGGAGGAGAGAGCAGCCGCATGCAGGTGACAGAGACCCCCGCGCGGATCGAGGTGGCGCTCGGCGAGCGCGCCTACCCGGTGCTGATCGGGCCGGGCGTGCGCCACCGGCTGCCGGCGGAGGTGGCACGGATCGGCGCGCGGCGGGTCGTCGTGGTCTCGGCCCGGCCGCCGGAGTGGACGCCCGACCCGGGTGTGCCGCACCGGGTGGTGCCGGCCCGCGACGGCGAACACGACAAGACCCTCGCCACGGTGGAACAGCTGTGCCGGGCGTTCGCCGAGTTCGGGCTGACCCGCACCGACGCGGTGGTCTCCTGCGGCGGCGGCACCACCACCGACGTGGTGGGGCTGGCCGCCGGCCTCTACCACCGGGGGATCGCCGTCATCCACCTGCCGACGTCGCTGCTGGCCCAGGTCGACGCCAGCGTCGGCGGGAAGACGGCGGTGAACCTGCCGGAGGGCAAGAACCTCGTCGGCGTCTACTGGCAGCCCCGCGCGGTGCTCTGCGACACCGAACACCTGACGACCCTGCCGGAGCGGGAACGGCGCAACGGCTACGGGGAGATCGCCCGCGCCCACTTCATCGGCGCGGGCGACCTGCGCGGGCGGCCCGTCGCGGAGCAGATCGCCGCGTGCGTGGCGCTCAAGGCGCGGGTCGTCGCCGCCGACGAACGCGACTCGGGGCTGCGGCACATCCTCAACTACGGCCACACGCTGGGGCACGCGCTGGAGGTCGCCACGGGCTTCCGGCTGCGGCACGGCGAGGCCGTCGGCGTCGGCACGGTCTTCGCGGGCCGGCTCGCCGGCGTCCTCGGCCGGATCGGCCCCGAGCGGGTCGCCGAGCACCACGAGGTGGTCGCCGGCTACGGCCTGGACCCGGAGCTGCCCTCCGACGTGGACCACGACGAGCTGGTCGCGCTCATGCGGCGCGACAAGAAGGCCACGGCGGGCCTGTCGTTCGTCCTCGACGGTCCCGGGGGCCCGGAGCTGGTCGCGGACGTCCCCCCCGACGCCGTCCGCACCGCCTTGGCGTAAGGAAGGGCACCTTGTTAACGCATTCTGTTGTACAGGGGACCCTTCCTAACAAGCCGTAATCGGGTGGACAGCGTGCCGTCGTAGGACGATCGTCGGCCCATGAGGCAGGAAGACATCTGGAACGCGGACGCCGCCGCGCGCTACGACACGCCGGGCGTCGGCATGTTCGCCCCCGAGGTGCTGGGGCCGACCGTGGACCGGCTCGCCGCGCTCGCGGGCGGCGGGGCGGCGCTGGAGTTCGCCGTCGGCACCGGCCGGGTGGCCGTGCCGCTCGCCGAGCGCGGGGTGCCCGTCACCGGCATCGAGCTGTCCACCGCCATGGTCGACAGGCTGCGGACGAAGGTGGACGAGGCGGCGTTGCCCGTGGTCGTCGGGGACATGGCCACCACCGTCGCGCCGGGGGCGTACACGCTCGTCTACCTGGTCTTCAACACGATCGCCAACCTGCTCACCCAGGCCGAGCAGATCGCCTGCTTCCGCAACGCGGCCCGCCACCTCGGCCCGGGAGGCCGGTTCGTGGTCGAGCTGTGGGTGCCGGAGCTGCGCCAGCTCCCGCCGGGCAGGCAGGCCACGGTCTGGCACTGCGAGCCCGGCTACATCGGCCTGGACACCTACGACGTGCTGCGCCAGCACGTCGTGTCGCACCACTTCAGGTTCGGCGAGGGCACCGAGGCGCAGGTGTTCCGCACGCCGCACCGCTACATCTGGCCGGCGGAGCTGGACCTGATGGCGCAGCTGGCCGGCTTCGAGCTGGAGTCGCGGCACGCGGACTGGGCCGGCGGCGAGTTCACCGCCGAGTCGCGCAACCACGTCTCCGTGTACCGCCTCCCCTGACCGGTCGCCGCGCCCGCCGAACGCCCCGCCGCCGCGTCGGCGGGGTCCGGGGCCGGCGGGGTCCGGGGCCGGCGGGTCGCCCCGCCATGTCGGCGACATCGCGGCATCCGGGCCGACTTGATACCGCCATGCCGCCGACATGGCGGCCGCGCCCGACCGCGCGCGGGCGCGCGGGTCAGGGGACCAGGGCCGCCGGGCAGTACGCCAGCAGGTCCGTCGGCGCGTGGGCGACCACGTCCGGGCCGGCGGCGAGCAGGGCGGCGACGTCCCCGCCGTGCCAGGTGGTGGCGACCGTGGTGACGCCGGCGTCCCGGCCGCTGAGCAGGTCGATCACCGCGTCGCCGACCATCATGGCCTGCTCCGGCGGCACGTCGAGGTGGCCGAGGGCGGCGAGGACGATGTCCGGGGCCGGCTTCGGGCGGGCCACCTCGTCGGAGCCGATCACCTGGTCGAACAGGCCGAGCACGCCGAGCGTGTCGAGCAGCGAGCGGGCCCGGGGGCCGCTCTTGCCGGTGGCGATGGCCATCCGGACGCCCCGGCCGTGCAGCTCCTCCAGGGTCTCGCGTACGCCGGGGAACAGCGGCACGAGGTGCGCCATCCGGTAGCTTTCCCGGACGAACGGCTCCTCCATCTCCAGCGGCAGCCCCATCAGCCGCATGATGTCCGGGAAGTACCGGCCCATGTGCCGGTTGTACTCCTCGAACGGCGCGGGCCCGTCGCCCACCACCTCGGCGTACGCGATGCTGAACGCCTCGCGCATGACGGCCGAGCTGTCGACCACGACGCCGTCGAGGTCGAACACGACCGCGCGGATCGGGCCCCGGGCGGGCGGCGGCGGGAGGGTGACGTCGATGGTGGACGGTGGATGGGTCATGGCTGCTCCCCGGAGCGAGTGAGGTCGCCGGTGGTTCTCACCGGTCGCGTTGGCCCGCCAGCGCGTGCTCCCGCTCCGGCTCGGTGGGCCGGGCGGTGCGGTAGATCCGTTCGATGATGTCGATGGTCCGGTGTGCCTCGGCGACGGCCGCGCCCCGGCTGGCCGGGGCGGTGAGCAGGCCGGGCAGGGCATCGAGTTGGCGGTCGTACTCGGTGCCGATCGGCTCGGCCGGCAGCGGCAGCGCGACGGTCTCGCCGTCGCGGGTGCGGGTGAGCACCGGCGTCGGCTCCCGGTTCGGGCTGAACCCGAACGTGCAGCGCAGGGTTGCCGTGCCGGCGACGCCCTGCACGGTGATGGTGGTGCGGTCCAGCGCCTCGTGCGACGCCCAGCAGGCGTGCACGGCGACGGACGCGCCGTCGGCGGTGAGCAGGAACCCCCGGGCGGTGTCCTCGACGTCGCCCCGCGACCCGCCGACCGAACCGTCGCCCCGCAACGCGCCTGCGGCAGCGGCGGAACCGGCGGGGTCGCGCCAGACGGCGTGCGCGGCGGTGTCGTTGACGAAGTCGGCGGAGACGCTGCCGACGGCGTGGGTGATCCGGGTGGCCGGGCCGAGCAGCGGCAGCACCGTGTCGAGCAGGTGCCAGCCGAGGTCGACGAGCGCGCCGCCGCCGGATAGGTCGCGGCGGGTGAACCAGCCGCCCGCGTCGGGCACCCCCCGGGCACGGACCCACGCCACGTCGACGTGCCGGATCGGGCCCAGCTCCGCGGCGGCGTCGGCGAGGGCCCGCACGTCGGCGCGCCACCGGGCGGCGCTGCCGGCCAGCAGCACCGCGCCGCCGGCGCGCTCCGCGTCGGCCAGCAGCGCCGCCTCGGCGGAGCTGAGGCAGACGGGCTTCTCCAGGAACACGGGTACGCCCCGGCGCAGCAGCCGGGCGGCGACGGCGGCGTGCAGGTGGTTGGGCACGGCCACCACCACCAGGTCCGCCGCGCCGACGGGCAGGTCGTCGACGTCGGCGTACGCGAAGGGCACCGCGTGGGTGTCGCGGGCGGCTTCCCGGACGGCCGGCTGCGGGTCGACCAGGGCCGTCACCTCGAAGGCCGGGTGCGCGGCGAGCCGGGGCAGCCAGATCTCCCGGCCGGCCCAGCCGAGGCCGACCACGGCGACCCGGATCGGGCCGCCGGGCGGCACGGCGACGCCGGAGACGGCCGGCGGCGGGGTGGTCATCCGGCGAGGACGTCGGCCAGCACGGCGGCGATGTCGTGCATCTGCTGCTCGGTGCCGAGCAGGGTGCGGTGGTGCAGCCAGACGCAGTCGGAGTGGATCTGCTCGACGTTGGGGCAGCGGGCGGCGATCTGCTCGACGGTCTCGTCGGGGGCGCCGGCCTTCCAGAAGCCCTCGCACCGGTAGATGGCCCGGAACGCCACGAACGCGGGCACGCCCCGGGCGATGAGCGCGTCGACCACGGCGCGGCGGCGCTCCGGGGTGATCCCCGGGATGCGGAACATGGCCATGTAGTGCGGGTTGCGGTCGGTGCGCGGGTCGATGGTCTGCGGGACCACGCCGGGGATCTCGGCGAGCAGGCCGGCCAGCAGCGGCCAGCGCTGCTCGCGTACGTCGATCTGGCCGGCGAGGCGGGCGAGCTGGGCGCGCAGCACGGCGGCGGTGAACTCGCCCATCCGGTAGTTGGAGCCGGTGGTGCGGTGCAGGTAGTCGCGGTCGGTGCGCGGCCGGCCGCAGCTGTGCACGAGGAAGGCGCGCTCGCGGGTCTCCTCGTCGGGGAAGAGCACCGCGCCGCCCTCGCCGGCGGTCATCAGCTTGCCGTTCTGGAAGCTGAACGCGGCGACCGAGCCGAGTTCGCCGACCTTGCGGCCCTGCCACTGCGCGCCGTGGGCGTGCGCGGCGTCCTGGAGCAGCGCCACCCCGGCGTCGGCGGCGATCTTGTCGAGCGCGTCCATGTCGGCGAACTGCCCGGCCATGTGCACCGGCATGATCACCTTGGTGCGGTCGGTGACGGCGGCGGCGACGGCGGCCGGGTCGACGCAGTAGGTGTCGAGGTCGACGTCGACCGGCACGGCGACGGCGCCGAGGCGCTGCGCCGCGAGCGACGACGAGATGAAGGTGAACGCCGGCACGATGACCTCGGTGCCGGGCCCGACGCCGAGCACCTCCAGGGCGACCTCCAGGGCGTGGGTGCCGTTGGTGACGGCGAGGGCGTGCGGCGTGCCGTGGTACGCCCCGAACTCCGCCTCGAAGGTGTCGACCTCGCTCCCGCCCATCCGCCACCACTGGCCCTGTTCGAGGGCGCGGATCAGGCCGGCTCGTTCCTCGTCACCGAACTGCGGCCACTCGGGGAACTCCGGCACCGTCGACGGCTGACCACTCATGACTTCCCACTTCCCAATCCAGGAGGACCAGCGGTTCCCCGGCCGTCCCGCGGCGGCTGGACGCAGCGGTCTCCAGCTGGCAACGTCATCGGCTCGCGGTGGACGCTAACCGACCCGGCAGCCTGCTCACTTCCCCTAGCGGGCCCCTACCCACCCCTTAGTTCGCCGGCCGGCCGGTGGTGCCCGGCCCGTGGTCGGCGGGTGGCGTAGTAAGACTGCGGGGAATCTGTCGCCGGCCCCGCCGGGTCGCCCCACGCGAGGTGAGCTGTGTCCGACGTGCTCCTGCTGAACGGCCCGAACCTGGGCATCCTCGGTCGACGCCAGCCGGAGATCTACGGCACCGACACGCTCGCCGACATCGAGCGGGCGGTCGGCGAGGAGGTCGCCGCGCGGGGCTGGAACGTGGTGGCCGTGCAGCACGACTGCGAGGGCGCGCTGGTGCGTACGGTGCAGGAGCACTACGACACGGTGGGCGCGATCGTGAACCCGGGCGCGTTGATGATCGCGGGCTGGAGCCTGCGCGACGCGCTGGCCAACTATCCCCGGCCGTGGATGGAGGTCCACCTGTCCAACGTGTGGGCCCGGGAGAGCTTCCGGCACGACTCGGTGCTCGCCCCGCTGGCCAGCGGGGTCATCGTCGGGCTCGGCCCGCTGGGCTACCGGCTGGCCGCCCGCGCCCTCGTCGCCACGGTCGGCTGAGCCCGGCCGGAAGGCAGGCCCCCGCGTCGACCGGCCCGCCGGGGCCGGGCAGCCCGACAGGGTCCCGGCGACCCGTCACCCCCTCCACTAAGGATGTTTCCGTGCGGACTCCCACCATCACCCTCAGCATCATCCTGGCCGCCGTGTTCATGGCCACGGCCGTGCAGAAGCTCCTCGGCGAGCGCAAGACCCGCGAGCGGATGGACCACCTCGGCGTCTCCGCCGGCCTCACCCGGGTCATCGGGGTGTTGGAGCTGGCGGCCGTCGTCGGCCTGCTCGTCGGGCTGTTCTGGCCGCTGGCCGGGCTCGCGGCGGCGGTCGGCCTCGTCCCGCTGATGATCGGCGCCGCCGGCTACCACCTGCGCGCCCGGGACCCGTTCGCGGTGACGGTGATGCCGATCGCGTTCGGGTTGGCGGCCGCCGCGCTCGCGGTGCTGCACGTGCTCCAGAGGTGAGACCGGTGCCCGGGGACAGCGACAGGGACCACGTCGGCGTCCTCGGCGTCGACATCGGCGGCACCAAGGTGGCGCTGCGCGCCGAGGAGTTCGCGGCCGGGCCTGCGGAGGGCGCGCGCGCCGGGAAGGTCCGGGTCGCGACGGAAGCGGGCGTCCGGGCGTACGAGCGGGTGCTGACCTGGCCCGGCGGCGGCGTCGAGGCCGACGTGGCGGCGCTGGCCGACGCGGTCGGCGCGCTGCGCGCGGAGTCGGGGCTGCGGTTCGCGGCGGTCGGGGTGGCGATGCCCGGCACCACCGGCCCGACGGGCCGGGTGGTCGTGTGGCCGGGCCGGCCGAGCTGGGCGGGGTTGCCCTTCGACGAGACGCTGCGCGGGCTCTTCCCGGGCAGCCGCACCGCCTGGGCCGACGACGGTGACCTGGCGGCGCTGGCCGAGGCCCGGCACGTGGGCGCGCAGGACGTCATCTACCTCGGGGTCGGCACCGGCGTGGGCGGTGGCGTGGTGCTCGGCGGCCGGCCGCTGCCGGTGCCGGGCCGGGGCTCCCCCGAGGTCGGCCACCTGGTCGTCGACATCGACGGGCCCCGGTGCGACTGCGGCCGGCACGGCTGCCTCCAGGCGGTCGCCTCCGGGCCGGCGACGCTGCGCCGGGCCGCGGCGGCCCGGGGCGGCGAGGTGGGCTTCGCCGAGCTGCGCGACGGGCTGGCGCAGGACCGGCCGTGGGCCCACGACGCGGTCCGACCGGCGGGTACGGCCCTCGCGGCGGCCGTGGTCAGCCTGGGCGAGCTGCTCGACCCGGCGGTGGCGGTGCTGGGCGGCGGCTTCGCCGCCGGGCTGCCCGGCTTCGTCGACCTGGTCGGTCGGGAGGTGATCCGGCTCGCCCGGCCGGGCCGCCCGGCCCCCGCCGTGCGGGCCGCCGCCCTGGGCGGGCTCTCCTCGCTGCACGGCGCGGTGGCGCTAGCCCGGGACCTGGCCGCGCCCCGCTGAAGCCGCACCGGCCCGGGTCGACCCGGGCCGCCCGTTCGACCGAAAGGAACGCACATGATCAGGATCGGTGTCGTCGTCGGCAGCACCCGGCCGGGCCGCAAGGCGGAGGCCGTCGCCGCCTGGGTGCGGGACATCGCCGCCCAGCGCGGCGACGCGACCGCCGAGCTGGTGGACCTCGCCGATCACGCCCTGCCGCACCTGAACACGCCGCTGCCGCCGTCGATGGCCCCGTCGGGTGACCCGGCGGTGCGCCGGTGGGCCGCCCGGATCGCCGCCTTCGACGCGTACGTCTTCGTCACCCCGGAGTACAACCACTCCGTGCCCGGGGTGCTCAAGGACGCGATCGACTACCTCTACCGGGAGTGGCGGAACAAGGCGGCCGGGCTGGTCAGCTACGGCGTGCACGGGGGCACCCGGGCGGCCGAGCACCTGCGGCTGGTCCTCTCCCAGGTGGAGGTCGCCGACGTCCGGTCGCAGGTGTCGCTCTCCCTGGTGACGGACTTCGTCGACTTCACCGAGTTCCGGCCGGCCCCGGCGCAGGCGAAGGCGGTGGGCGAGATGCTCGACCAGGTAATCGCCTGGGCCGGCGCGCTGCGCGTGCTGCGGGGGCGCTGAAGCGGCCGCCGCAGAACCGCCCCCACCAGCGCGGACGGCCGGGACGGCTGGCGGCGACAGGGTGGGCATAGACTGCGGGCATGGGGCAGCATCGGTGAGCGGCGACGGGTGCCCCGCGCTGCCCACCGACCACGTCTGCTGGCGCCACGACGACCCGGCCGCCTTCGAGGCCGCCGCCCGCGCGTTCCTCACCGTCGGCCTCGCCGCGGGCGAGGAGCTGTGGTTCGTGACGGAGCGGGATCCGGCCGGGGCCCGCGAGTGGCTGGCCGCCGTCCCCGGGCTGGCCGACGCCCTGCGTGACGGCAGCGCCCGGGTCGTCGCGCTCGACGGCACCTACGTCGACGGCCGGGTCGCCGACCCGGCCGCCCAGGTGCGGGCCTACGCGGAGGCGACCGAGGCGGCCCTGGCCGCCGGCCACGCCGGGCTGCGGGTGGTCGCGGAGGCCACCGGGCTGGTCCGCACCCCACGGCAGCGGGTGGCCTTCACCCGCTACGAACACCTGATCGACGGCTACATGCGGGCCCACCCGTTCTCCGCCATGTGCGTCTACGACCCCCGTGAGCTGGGTGCGGCGGCGGTCGCCGAGCTGGCCTGCCTGCACCCGGCGGGCAACGTCGACGACGTGCTGTTCCGGCTCTACGCGGCGGGCCGGGGCCGCACAGGGCTGGCCGGCGAGCTGGACCGGTCGGCCCGCGACCTGCTCGCCACGGCGCTGGAGCGGGCCGCGCCCCGGCCGGTCGACGGGCGGGTGGTGTTCGAGGCGGGCCGGCTGCGCTTCGCCGACCACCGCTGCCTGCAGCTCCTGGGCGAGTACGCCTGCGGCCTGGGTGCCGTGGCGGTGCTGCGCGGCCTGCCCGGCGTCGGCGTGGCCCGCCTCGTCGACCTGCTGGGCCTGCCCGGGATACGCGTGGAGGCCGGGCGATGAGGACGGGTGCGGCGGCGGGTCACCGGGGCTACTTCCACGAGGCGGCCTGTTATGCCTCCGAGGAGGAGCTGCTGACGGTCGTGGTGCCGTTCCTGCTCGGCGGGGTCGCGGCCGGGGAGCCGACGGTGGTGTCGCTGGGCGCGCGCAACGCCGCCCTGGTGCGGGGCGCCCTGCCCGCCGGCTGCGGGGTCACCTTCCTGCCCGGCGGCGACGTCTACGCCCGGCCGACCGCCGCCATCCGCTCCTACCGCGAGATGCTCGCCGGGCACGTGGCCGACGGGGCGCGGCAGATCCGGATCGTCGGGGAGCTGCCGCCGGTCGCCCTGGGGGTGACCTGGGACTGGTGGGCCCGCTACGAGTCGGCGATCAACCACGCGTACGACGAGTTCCCGCTGTGGAGCATGTGCGCGTACGACACGCGCAGCACGCCCGCGTCGGTGCTGCGGGACGTGGCGCGCACCCACCCCCGGCACGCCACCCCGGACGGGCGGCACGTGCCGAGTCCCGACTACACGGAGCCGACGACCTACCTGCGGGAGAACCGGCCGGCGCCGCCGGACCCGCTCCAGTCGACGCCGCCGGTGGTCGAGCTGTCCGAGCCCACGGCGGCGCAGGCCCGGGCCGCCGTGCACGCCGCCGGCGGGGGCCGGCTGCCCGTCGACGACGTCGAGGACCTGGTGGTGGCGGTCAGCGAGACGGTGACCAACGCGCTGCGCCACGGCCAGCCGCCGGTCTGCCTGCGGCTGTGGGTGGGGCCCGACCGGCTGGTGGCGACGGTCTCCGACGGCGGCGACGGGCCGAAGGACCCGTTCGCGGGGCTGCTCCCGGCCGGCGACGGCGCCGAAGGCGGCCTCGGCCTGTGGATCGCCCACCAGTCCTGCAACCACGTGTCGGCGCACCGGGGGCCGGGCGGCTACACGCTGCGGCTGACGGCGGGCAACCCGCACTTCGTCGCCTGAGGCCGCCCGGCCCGCCGGCTCAGGGGATCGTCACCCCGTACGCGCCGAGAATCTCGTTGATCGGCTGGTAGTAGGTGGTGCCGCCGGTGGTGCAGTTGCCGCTGCCGCCGGAGAGGATGCCGACGATCCTGCCGGTGGCGGCGACGTAGAGCGGGCCGCCGCTGTCGCCGGGTTCGGCGCAGATGTTGGTGCGGATCAGACCGGTGACCGAGCCCTGGGCGTAGTTGACGGTGGCGTTGAGCCCGGTGATCGAGCCGCACCGCACGCCGGTGGTGGCCCCGCTGCGGCAGACGGCCATGCCGACGACGGGCGCGGCGGTGCCGGTGACGGTCAGCGTGCCGGGGTAGGTGTGGACGGCGCTGGGGTGGGCGATGGTGGTGGAGGTGTAGCGGACGATGCCGTAGTCGTTGCCGGGGAAGCTGCTGCCGGCGCGGGAGCCGAGGACGCTGGTGCCGGCGCTGTCGGCGTACCAGGTGGTGGCGGTCGTCGTACAGTGGCCGGCGGTGACGAAGTAGGAGGTGCTGCCGCTGCGGACGTTCGCGCCGAGCGAGCAGCGCCCGCCGCCGGCGGCGTAGACGGCCTGCCCGCCGGCGATGAGGGTGCTCAGCCGGCCCGGTTCGCGGCGGACCACCGCGCCGGTGGTGGCCAGGCGGGCGCGCAGGGCGGCCAGTTGACCCTCGCCGACCGTGTCGTCGGCGGCGACGGTGGTCCGGCCGGTCGCCGGGTCCACGGTCCACGCGGTGCCGGCCGGCGCGTCGGCGACGACGACCGGGGCGGGCGCGCCGGTCGGGGCGGTGGGGGCGGCGTGGGCGGCCACCGGCGGCGCGAGCAGGGGTACGGCGAGCAGGAGGGCGAGCAGGGGGAAGCGGCGCATCCGAACCTCCATGTATCGGCGTGCGTGGATGCGTACAGCTTCCCTGTCCGGGCCCGCCCGGATCAAGTGCCCTGACGGTCGGCGACCACCACGGCGATGCCGTCGAGCACCCGCTGCAGGCCGAACTCGAACGCGTGCTCCGGCCCGTACGCCGCGCCGTGCGCCTCGCCGGCCGCGGTGCCGACCCGGGCGGCCGTCGGGTAGCTGCCCGACTTCATGAACCGCTCCAGCCAGGGCGCGTGCGACTGCCACCACTGGCCGTCGGTCATGCCGGTCTCGCGCTCCAGGTTCACCACGTCCAGCTCGGCCCGCGCCGCGCTCCGCACGTGGCCGAGGACCAGGGTGAGCACGGCGTCCATCTCGACGTCGTCGAGCCCGACGTCGGCCACCGCGCCCAGCTCGTAGTCGTACTTGGCGAGCAGGTTCGGGCCGAGCACCGGCCGGCTCGTCTCGGCGCGCAGCAGCCACGGGTGGGCGCGGTAGAGCCGCAGGTTCTCCCGGGCGATCTGCTCCAGCCGGGCCCGCCAGCCGCCGGGCACGTCAACCGGGCGGCTCATCTCGCCGTAGAGCGTGTCGACCATGACGTCGAGCAGCTCGGCCTTGCCGGGCACGTACGTGTAGACGGACATGGTGCCGGCGCCCAGCGCCTCGCTGACCCGGCGCATGGTGAGCGCGTCGATCCCCTCGGCGTCGGCGATCTCGATCGCCGCCCGGACGATCCGGTCGACGCTGAGGCCGGGCCCGGCGCTGCGGCTGGCCGGCTCGCGGGTGCGCCAGAGGATGGCCAGGCTGCGGGCGGGGTCGACCTTGCCCTTGCGCGCGTTCGACATAGTGCCGCCATCCTAACGGCGGGATACCGTACCTCGTACGGGGCGAGCGACGGGGCCGACAGCGTCAGCTCTGGGGAAGGTCGAGCAGCGCGTCCGCCGGGTCGGGGCCGGGCGGCCCCGCCGGCCACCACTGCCCCGCGCGCCTGCGGAACGGATACCAGCGGCCGTCGCGGCCGTAGCGCACCTGCGCGTCGCGGCCGACCGTCCACCGGTTGCGCCAGTTGCGCACCTCGGGCGCGGCCCCGTCGACCCCGCCCGCCTCGCGCAGCGCCTCGGTGGCCCGGGCGACCAGCTCCCTCGGCGGGCTGAACACCGCGTCGACGACGTCCACGCCGGCCGCGCCCGCGTACTCCCAGGCCCTGACGGCCCGGGGCAGGTCGGCGGCCCGGCCGCTGGCCTCGCCGAGCCGCTTCGCCGCCGCAGACCGCGGCATCCGGGCCGCCAACCGCACCGCGTCGCACCAGGCGTCGGGCTCGGGGACGATCGGTCCCGCCCTGGTCGCGCCTGGAGGCGACGACGCCGGTCCCGCGAAGCTCGCGAGCAGATCCCGGGCCCGGTGCGCCGCGTCGGCGGCGAGCACCCCGAGCGCCTCGGCGTCGATGCCGGGCGCCTCGTGCCCGGCGAGCAGCGGGGCGAGGGCGAGGGGCTCGCCGGTGACCGGCCCCGGCGACGCGGGCAGGGCGGCGGGCGGCGCGGCGTACGCCTGCTCGGCCGGGGTGCCGGCCGCCTCGTCGGTGGCGTCGGCGGCGACGGACCGGCGGGCGTTGCGTCGGCGCAGGTCCGCCATCAGCTCCGCCTCGCCCCGCCCACGCATCAGCAGCAGCACGAACGGGTCCCGGTCGAGCAGCCACGCCGCCTGGTACGCGAGCGCGGCGGCGTGCCGGCACGGGTGGTCCCAGGACGGGCAGTCGCACTCGGGGTCGAGGTCGCCGTAGCCGGGCAGCAGGCGCACCCCGGCGTCGTCGGCGGTCTGCACCAGGTCGTGGGGCATGTCCCGGTCGAGCAGGGCCGCGATGTGCCCGGCCTTCGCGGCGACCCGGTCGAGCAGCCGGTCCCACTCGGCCGCGGCGAGGGTGCCGACGCGCACGATGGTGTCGTGCGGGGTGTACTGGTCGCCGTCGTGCACCCCGGCGGAGATCCGGCCGGGGCTGACGGTGATCGACCCGACCTGCCCGGCGAAGGCGTACCGGCGGCCCTTCTTGAGCTGCTCCGGGTCGAGGGCGGTGCGCTCCATCGACTCGATCCAGGCGTTGCCCCACCAGGTGTCGGCGAACTTCCTGCCGACCCGCCGGCCGGGGCCGAACCTCGGGAAGCTGCGCGCCCGCCGCTCGTCGGCGGTCGGCCCGGCGTCCGGCTCCCGCTCGTCGTCGGGCTCCGCCTCGTCGAAGTCGAAGTCGATATCGAAGTCCACGTCGCGGCCCCTCATCCCTGGTGGCGCAGTTGCACGAGCCGGAGCAGCTCGGCGTCGGAGAGTTCGGTCAGGGCGGTCTCGCCGCCGGTGAGCACCGCGTCGGCCAGCTCCCGCTTGGCCTCCAACAGCTCGGCGATCCGGTCCTCCAGGGTGCCCTGGGCGATCAGCCGGTGCACCTGCACCGGCTTGGTCTGCCCGATCCGGTACGCGCGATCGGTGGCCTGCTCCTCCACGGCCGGGTTCCACCACCGGTCGTAGTGGACGACGTGGTCGGCGCGGGTCAGGTTCAGGCCGGTGCCGGCCGCCTTGAGCGAGAGCAGGAACACCGGCACCTCGCCGGCCTGGAACCGGCGCACCAGCTCCTCGCGCTGCGGCACGGGCGTGCCCCCGTGCAGCAGTTGCGCCGGCACGCCCCGCTCGGCCAGGTGCCGCTGGAGCAGCCGGGCCATCTGGACGTACTGGGTGAAGACCAGCGCCGCGCCGTCCTCGGCGAGGATGGTCTCCAGCAGGTCGTCGAGGAGTTGCAGCTTCTCCGACCGGCCGGTGAACGGGCCGTGCGCCTCCTTCAGGTAGTGCGCCGGGTGGTTGCAGACCTGCTTGAGGCCGACGAGCAGCTTGAGCACCAGGCCGCGCCGGGCGATGGTGGTGGTGCTGGCGCGGATCTCGGCCAGCACGTCGGCGACCACCCGCTGGTAGAGGGCCACCTGTTCGGCGGTGAGCGACACGAGGTGGTCGGTGACGGTCTTCGGCGGCAGTTCGGGGGCGATGCCGGGGTCGGACTTGCGCCGCCGCAGGAGGAAGGGGCGGGCCAGTCGGGACAGCCGCGCCACGGCGGGGCCGTCGCGGTCCACCTCGATCGGCCGGGCCCAGGTGGCCCGAAACGCGCCGACGGAGTCGAGCAGGCCGGGGGTGGTCCAGTCGAGGATCGCCCACAGCTCGGAGAGGTTGTTCTCCACCGGCGTGCCGGTGAGCGCGACCCGGGCCCGGGCGGGGATCGCCCGCAGCGCCTTCGCGGTGCCGCTGAGCCGGTTCTTGACGTACTGCGCCTCGTCGGCGACCACCAGGCCCCACTCGTGCCCGGCGAGGCTGCCCGCGTCGAGGCGCATGGTGCCGTAGCTGGTCAGCACGAACCCGCCGGTGAGCCCGTCGAGGGACCGGGCGGTGCCGTGGAACCGGCGGACGCTCGCGCCCGGGGCGAATCGGCGGA
Organism: Micromonospora sp. PTRAS2; assembly: GCF_054052245.1. NCBI lineage: Bacteria > Bacillati > Actinomycetota > Actinomycetes > Micromonosporales > Micromonosporaceae > Micromonospora > Micromonospora sp. PTRAS2. Next base: position 156,020 of record NZ_JBSWBU010000011.1, on the reverse strand, counting down.
TCTCCCGCTCCCAGTTGCCGAGCACCGACGCGGGGCAGACGACGAGGGTGGCCCCGGCGGTGGCCGGCTCCGCCTGGCGGCGCAGGTGCAGCGAGATGACGGTGACGGTCTTGCCGAGGCCCATGTCGTCGGCGAGGCAGCCGCCGAAGCCGAGGGAGGTCATCCGCTCCAGCCAGCGCAGGCCGCGGAGCTGGTATTCGCGCAGCGTGCCATGGAGCGCGGCTGGCGGTTCCAGCGGCTCGGGGCCGGCGTCGGGTTCGGCGATCCGTTCGCGCAGCGCGCCCAGCCAGCCGTCGGCGACCACGTCGACCCGTTCGCCCTCGACCTCGGTGCTGGCGATCAGCGTCGCGGCCAGGGCGTCGTACGCCCTGCGCGGCGGGAGCTGCCGCTCGCGGGCCCGGCGGGCCAGCTCCGGCTCGACCGCCACCCACCGGTCCCGCAGCCGGACGATCGGCCGGGACTTCGCCACCAGGTCCATCTCGTCGTCGGTCAGTGCGTCGCCGGCCAGGGTGAGCTGCCAGCTCAGCGGCAGCGGAGCGGCGGAGCGGAAGAACTCCGCCACCTCGGCGGGCCGTTCCGGCGGGGAGCTGACCAGCACCCGGGCGGCCATCTCGCGGGAGATCCCGGGCGGCCACTCGACGTCGATGCCGGCGGCGGCGAGCCGCGCCTGAGCGCCGCCGAGCAGGTCGACCAGGTCCTCGTCGAGCAGCTCCAGCTCGACCGGCGCGGCGTGGTCGAGGAGTCGCTCCAACGGCGGCCACACGACGGCGGCGCGGCGCACGGCGAGCATGGCCTCGAAGGTGGCCTGCTCGCCGAGGCCGTGCCCGTCGCCCTCCCACAGGGCCGCCGCGTCGGCGACCAGCGTCGGGTCGGCGAGGCTGCGCAGCCGCACCACGGCGGCGAGCGGCGTGCTGCCGAGGTCGCCCCGGCCCTCCAGCCGCAGCGCCACCCGCAGGCCGGTGTCGACGCCGGCGGAGACTTCCCGCGCCCAGTCGCGCAGGTCGTCCACGGGCTCCGGGTCCAGGCCGGCGAACCGGGGGTCGCCGGTCAGCCACGTCGCGGCCGGGCTGCGCGGCAGGGTGTCGGCCACCGCGTCGAGGAAGGCACGGACCAGCCCTTCCGGCTCGGGCAGGGTGAGGTGTTCGGCAGCGGCGTCGACCGGTATCGCCCGCGCCTCGGGCGGCATCGCCGCCGCGAGGGCCCGGATGCGTTCCACGTCGGCCACGTCGAGGGGGCCCACCCGCCAGGCGTCCCAGCCCTGCGGGGAGACGCCGGGCAGGATCCGCCCCCGGGCGGCCAGGTGCAGGCCGGTGACCGCCACCGCCGACCAGAACGCGGCGGCGGGGGTGGGGGCGTCGGCGTCGCGCAGCGCGGCGAGCTGCCGGACCGCGTCGCCGACCGGCACGGCGCAGGCGGGCACCGTCCACGCCGCCACGGGGCCGTCGAGCCGGAGGGCGAGGTCAAGCTCGCCGCACTCCCCCAGCGCGTCGAGTTCCTCGGGCAGCGCGTGCCCGGCGGGGTCGTAGAAGCTGACCGTGCCGGCCCGGGGCGGGTCGCCCGGCTCGAAGACGACCGCGAACCGGCCGAGTCGCACCGTGCCTCCAGCGGTGATCGGGCGGGCGGCGACCGCCCGCCGAGGGAAGGACAATCCTAGCGTACGTCGTACCGTAGTCCGCACGATTACAGCGGGCGTCAGCGGCCGAGGGCCCGGTACCTGCGCACCGACAGCGGCAGGAAGACGGCGACCAGCACGACCGGCCAGATCAGCGCCAGCGCGGGCGCGTGCTGGACGGCCCAGGAGTCGCCGCCCCAGCCGGGGTTGCCGAACAGCTCCCGGGTCGCGCCGACGGTCGCCGACAGCGGATTCCACTCGGCGACCGCGCCGAGCCAGCCGGGCATGGTGGCCGGGGCGACGAACGCGCTGGACAGGAAGCCGAGCGGGAACTCCAGCGTCTGCACTCCGGCCACGGCCTGCTGGCCCTTCAGCACGAGGCCGAGGAAGACGCCCACCCAGACCAGGGCGAAGCGCAGCAGCAGGATCAGCCCGAACGCCGCGACGGTGTCGCCGACGCCGCCGTGCGCCCGCCAGCCGACCGCGAGGCCGACGAGCAGCATCACCGCGAGGGTGAGCACCGCGAAGAGCAGGTCGGCCGCCGCCCGGCCGACCAGCGGGGCCAGCGGGGAGACCGGCATCGAGCGGAGCCGGTCGGTGACGCCCCGGTCCAGGTCGGCGGAGACGGCGAGCGTGGTGAGGCTGATGCCGAACACCATGGTCATGGCGAACATGCCGGGCATCAGGAACTCCCGGTAGTCGCCGCCGCCGGGCACCCGCAACGCGCCGCCGAACAGGTAGGCGAACATCAGCACCATGACGATGTCGAACCCGAGGGCCGCGACCAGCGGGCCCGGGTCGCGCCGCCAGTGGGCCAGGCTGCGCCGGGTCAGCGTGACGCTGTCGGCCAGCAGGGCGGGGCGGCCGGGCGTCACGTGCGGGGACGCGGTGTCGGGCAGGGTCGTGCTGGTCACGCGGGGACCTCCTCGGCGGTCTCGGTGCGGCGGCCGGTCAGGTGCAGGAACACCTCGTCCAGGGTCGGCCGGCGCAGCGCCACGTCCTCGACGGCGACACCCACGGCGTCGAGCGCCCGCAGCACCTCGGTCAGCGCGCCGGCCCGGTGCTCCACCCGGGCGCTGACGAGCCGCCGGTCCGGGTCGACCTCCGGCTCGCCGCCGGTCACCCGGCCGAGCTGGGCCCCGGCCGCGGCCAGGTCGGCGGCGTCGCGGACGACCAGGTCGATCCGGTCGCCGCCGAGCCGGGCCTTCAGGTCGTCGGGGGTGCCCTCGGCGATGACCCGCCCGCCGTCGAGCACCGAGATCCGGTCGGCGAGCCGGTCGGCCTCGTCGAGGTACTGGGTGGTGAGCAGGACGGTGGTCCCCGCGCGGACCAGCTCGCGGACCGCCTCCCACACCTCGTTGCGGCTGCGCGGGTCCAGCCCGGTGGTCGGCTCGTCGAGGAAGAGCACCGCCGGGGCCAGGATCATCCCGGCGGCCAGGTCGAGCCGTCGGCGCATGCCACCGGAGTACGCCTTGACCGGCCTGCCGCCCGCGTCGGCGAGCCCGAACCGGTCGAGCAGCTCGTCGGCGCGCTGCCGGGCGCGCTTCGCGCCGAGGTGGCACAGCCGGCCGAAGATGACCAGGTTCTCGTGGCCGCTGAGCACCTCGTCCACGGCGGCGCGCTGCCCGACCAGGCCGATGCGGTGGCGCACCTGGTCGGGCCGGCGGGCCACGTCGAAGCCGGCGACCTCGGCGCGGCCGGCGTCGGGGCGCAGCAGGGTCGACAGGATCCGCACGGCGGTGGTCTTCCCCGCCCCGTTCGGGCCGAGCAGGCCGCACACCGTTCCCGGCCGGACCCGCAGGTCGAAGCCGTCCAGGGCCGGGGCGTCCCCGTACCGCTTGCGCAGCCCCTCCGCCGCGATCGCGTATCCACCCGCTGTCACGTCGCCCCCTCCGCCGCACCCCACCAACGTTGCCGTACAAGATACGGTAGCACGTACGGGCAGGGCGACGGTGACGCCGCTACCGGCCGATCGCCGCGTAGCGGGCCTCCGTGGCGGCCTTCTGCGGCCCCCACCACCACTCGTTGCGGCGGTACCAGTCGACGGTGGCGACCAGCCCGTCGGCCAGGTCCCGGTGGCGGGGACGCCAGCCCAGCTCCCGGCGGATCTTGGAGCTGTCGCAGGCGTAGCGCAGGTCGTGGGCGGGGCGGTCCGGCACGTGGTCGAAGTCGTCGGCGGGCCGACCGAGCAGCGTCAGGGTCAACTCCAGCAGGGCGCGGTTGCTCCACTCGGCCCCGGAGCCGATCAGGTACGTCTCCCCGCACACCCCCGCGTCGAGGATCAGCAGCACGGCGTCGTTGTGGTCGTCGACGTGGGTCCACTCCCGCACGTTCGCGCCCGTGCCGTAGAGCTTGGGCCGCTGACCGCGCAGCACGTTGGTGATCTGCCGGGGCAGGAACTTCTCCACGTTCTGGTACGGCCCGTAGTTGTTCGCGCAGTTGGACGTCGTCGCCCGCACCCCGTACGACCGGCCCCACGCCCGCACCAGCAGGTCCGAGGCCGCCTTCGTCGCCGAGTACGGGCTGGACGGGTCGTACCGGCTCTGCTCGGTGAACGCCCCGCCGCCGTGCAGCGGCAGGCTGCCGAACACCTCGTCGGTGGAGACGTGGTGCAGCCGCCGGTCGTGCCGGCGAACCGCCTCCAGCAGCACGAACGTGCCCTCGACGTTGGTACGCAGGAACGGCGTCGGGTCCTGCAACGAGTTGTCCACGTGGGACTCGGCGGCGAAGTGGACCACCGTGTCGCAGTCCGAGACCAGGGCGTCGACCAGGTCGCCGTCGCAAACGTCGCCACGGACGAAGGTGATCCGGTCGGCGACCTCGGCGAGGCTGTCCCGGCTCCCGGCGTAGGTGAGCGCGTCGAGCACGGTCAGCCGCAGGCCCGGCCGGGCGGTCAGCGCCCGGCGCACGAAGTTGGCGCCGACGAACCCCGCACCCCCGGTGACCAGCATGTGTTCCATGCCGCGACGCTAACCGACGCGGCCCGCAGCGGGGTCGGACCCGGCCACCTGGGCGCACTGCCTAGGCTCGCTGCCGGGCGGACTGTCCACCCCACACACGGCGCGGAGGTGCGGAATGAGCGGGCCCAGCCCCACCCAGCGGTCCCTCACCCGGGACGACGTGGCCTGGCACGTCCGGGCCTCCCTCGGCCCCGGGCGTGACGTGGTCGACTGCGGACCGCTCGGCGGGGGCGGCTTCGCCACCGTGTGGTGGCTGACGCTGGACGACGGCGGCGCGGCCGTGCTGAAGGTCGCGCCGCCGCCCGAGGCCCGCCTGCTGCGTTACGAGCGCGGCCTGGCGGCGGCGGAGGCACGCTACTTCCGGCTGGTTGCCGCACACGCGCCGCAGGTGCCCGTGCCCCGGGTGCTGCACCACGGCCGGGACCCGGAACGCGGCGAGTGGCTGCTCACCGACCGGCTGCCCGGGCGTCCCCTCGCCGAGCTGACGGCCGACGTCGACGCCGGTCCGGCCCGCGCCGACTTCGGCGCCGCCACCGTCGCGCTGCACCGGATCACCGGCGACCGGTACGGCTACGACGGCGACCGGGCCGGCGGGCCGACGTGGTCACGCGCGTTCGCCGCGATCATCGACGACCTGCTCGCCGACGCGGTGGACTGGGACGTCGCCCCGCCCGGCGGGCCACGGCTGATCCGGGAGCTGGTGCGCCACCACGCGGGGGCGCTGGACGAGGTGCGCCGCCCCGCCCTGCTGCACTTCGACGGCTGGGACGGCAACGTCCTCGCCGCGCCGGACGCGACCGGCGCGTACCGGATGTGCGGGCTGGTCGACGGCGAGCGTTACCTGTGGGGCGACCCGCTGCTGGACCTGGTCTCGCCGCTGCTGTTCCGGCGGGCCGAGGACGAGCCGGACCACCCCTTCCTGCGCGGTTGGCGGGCGGCCGGCGGGCACCCGGCGGCGTTCGACCCGGCGGCCCGGGTGCGGCTCGGCCTCTACCGGCTGCACCTCTACCTGCTGATGATCGTGGAAATGCCCAGCCGGGGGATGACCGGGGAGAACGCGTCGGGCCGGTCCGCGCTCCTGGTCGAGCTGCTCGACCGGGAGCTGGCCGACCTCGGCCGGGGCCTGCCCCGCCCCTGAGCCGGCGTCCGCCGACTGTTCCGGGTCACTCGGTGGGCATCGGGGCCGGCTCCGCGCTGCCCATCCGGCCCGGGTCCCAGTACGAGCCGTCCGGGGACGGCGCCCGGCTGCTCGACGCGCCGCTGTCCCCCACGGACGCCGGCGCCGCCGGCCGCTCCCCCGGCCCGGACCGGCGGGCCGCCACCCCGGCCACCACGACGGCGACCACGACCACCGCGACGGCCACCGCCACCGCCGCACCCCACCCCTGCCTCATCCCGCACTCCTCTCCGCCGCCCCCGCGGCGACGCGGGACCGGGAACTCGACGCCCGGCCACGACCACACTCTTTGGACGCGCGCCGCCCCCGGCCGGATCCGTCGGGTCCGGGCCGGGGGCGGGCATCACCCGATCGGATGACTCAGACGCGGGCCGCGACCGAGTTGTAAACGTCCATGACCGCGGTGTCGAAGTACGAACTCTTGTTCACCCCGGCGCTGTTCAGTGTGCTCATGATTCCGTTCACGTAGCCGTACACGTCGTTGTAGAGGCGTAGCCAGACCGAGCCGCTGGAGCCGCCCGTGAAGCCGCAGTTGAGGGCGATCTTGTTCTCGCTGCCGGGCCGGTACGTCGTGCCCTGGCAGTACTGCTGCCACCCGCCGTCGTACGGCGGCGCCGCCGGGTAGGCGAGAATGGTGACGGCCTGGGTGTAGCTGTAGTTGACCGAGAGCCCGTTGCCGCCGACCCGGTCGACCAGCCGCTGGCCCGACGCGTTCGGGTACACGGTGATGTACGAGACGTCCCGGTCGAGGTTGCTGTCGTTGATCCAGGCGTTGAACGCGGTCAGGTACTTGGCCGACCACCGGCCGTACGGCTCGGCGCCGTAGTTGTAGAGCGGCACGAAGACCCAGTTCTGCATCCACTGGCCGCCCCTGCCGCCGTGCACGCAGTGCCCGGCGCTCATGACGAGCAGCTTGGAGGTGCTGTTCACGGCACCGGCCGAGCAGACGTAGTTCTTGCCGTCCACGGGGTTGTAGAAGAAGACCTTGCCGACGGTGGCGGACGCGGCGACGTAGGCGCTGATGTCCCCACCGGCCTGCGACGCGACGCTGGAGGCGGCCGTCACGGTGGGCGCGGCCGGCGGCACGGAGCGGGCCGGCCCGGTCGGCTTCAGGCCCTTGCCGGCCACGGCTCCCGCCTTCTTGACCAGCACGTCCGCCGAGATCGCGGTGCGCATCCGCTCCTTGGTCCAGTAGTCGCTCGCCTGCTGGGCGGCGGTCAGCCCGCTGCGGGCCGCAGTGGTGGAGGTGGTCGCCGCCACCGTGGTGGCCGACGCTCCGCCGACGGGGGCTGCCTGCGCGGGCCCGGTGCCCACCAACACCGTCGCCGCGACGAGCGCGGCGGACGCGGTGACCGTGGCCACCCGCCGGATGTCCGGAAAGTGCATTCGTTCTCCTCCCACCAAACACATTGGCGCTTGTCTAAGCGCTCGGCACAGCATGCGGGGCCGGGAAACGGCGACGGAAGGACCCGGGGCCGTCAACTCTGTCGCTGACAGTGTGTCCGCGACCTGACTGACCGCAAGGATTCAACATCGGACAGTGGTGAAGCTCGGAGGTTTCCGGGCCAGCGCCAAGATGTGGGGAGAACGCCAATGGGCCGGCTCACCCGCCCTCTCGTGCCAGCAGGTCCCCTCGCCGACTTCTACGACCGACTACACGCCCTGCACCTCGCCGCCGGCCAGCCCAGCGTGCGCCGGCTGCAACAGCTCACCCGCGCCGAGCGGCGGCCCCGGGGCATCAACCCGACGTCGATCCACGCGGTCTTCACGCGCCCCCGCCTGGCCCGGTGGGAGGTGGTGGGCGAGATCGTCCGGGTGCTCGGCGGCGACGTCGAGGAGTTCGCCACGTTGTGGCGTCGGGCCAACCGCTGCCAGTCGCACGACGACAGCCTGGTCGACCCTGCGCCGCACGCCCGGCCGTGGGCACCCGCCGACGCCACGCCCGTCCCCCGCGAGCTGCCGCCGGACGTGCTGCCGTTCACCGGGCGCGGCCCGGTCCGCGCCGCGCTCGACGGCCTGCTCGCCGAGGGCGCCACCCGGGCCGCGATGATGACCGTGCTGCTCACCGGCTCGACCGGGATCGGCAAGAGCGCGCTGGCCGTGCACTGGGCCCACCGGGTCGCCGACCGCTTCCCCGACGGCCAGCTCTACGCCGACCTGCGCGGCGAGAGCCCCGGGCAGCCGCCGACACCGGTCGAGGTGCTCACGGCCTTCCTCGACGCCCTCGGCGTCGCCACCGCCGACCTGCCCGCGTCGCCGGCCGCCCTCGCCGCCCGCTACCGCACCCGGATGTCGGGACGCCGGATGCTGGTGCTGCTCGACAACGCCAGCACCGTCGGGCAGGTGCGCCCCCTGCTGCCCGGCTCGCCCGGCTGCCTGGTCCTGGTGACCAGCCGGGACGGCCTGGCCGAGCTGGTCGTGCGGCACGGGGCGCGGCGGCTGGAGCTGGGTCCGCTGAGCGCCGAGGCGGGCGTCGAGCTGCTGCGCGGGCTGATCGGCGACCGGGTCGACGCCGACCCCGAGTCCGCCTACGACCTGGTCCGGCGCTGCGGCGGTCGGCCGCTGGCCCTGCGGGTCGCGGCGGAGCGGATGACCGCCCACCGCACGACCGCCCTGGCCACGGCACCCGCCCTGGCCACGACCGCTCTGCCGGGGCCGCCCCTGGCCCCGGTACGGGTGGTGGACCACCCCCGGTTGTGCGTGCAACGGTCGACGGCGCTGGCTGACTCTGGGTGACCCTCCTCCGACCCCAACCGACCTCGCACGCCCCCTTTGCTCTGCACCCACGGACGCAGCACCCAGCCGGGCTGCACGCGAACGCAAACGCGAACGACGCCGCGACCGGCGGACCGTCGCGCTGCGTAGGCGTTGCGTATGCGGGTGCAGAGCAAAGGGGGCGGAGAAGGTGTCGGCACCCGGCGAGCGGAAACCACGCCGTGTCACGCGACGTCGGCCGGGCCAAGCCAGACCAAGCCAAGCCAAGCCAGGCCAGGCCAGGCCAGGCCAGGCCAGGCACGCTGCCGCAGCCAGCCAGCCCGCGTCACGGCGCTGGGGCTACCTCCGGGGCCACGCCGGGGGCGGGGCTGATCGGCAGCAGCACGCGGAACACCGTCCGGCCGGGCTCGCTCGTCACCCGGATGTCCCCGTGGTGCTTGTTGACCACGATCCGGTACGAGATGTCCAGCCCGAGCCCCGTCCCCTCGCCGACCGGTTTCGTGGTGAAGAACGGCTCGAAGATGCGCGGGCGCACCGCCGCCGGGATGCCGGGGCCGGTGTCGGCCACCTCGACGGTCAGCTGGTCGTCGACCCGGCCGGTGCGGACGGTCAGCGTGCCCTCGTCGCCCATCGCGCCGAGCGCGTTGTCGATCAGGTTGGTCCACACCTGGTTCAGCTCGGCCGCGTACGCGGGGATCGGGGGCAGCGCCGGGGCGTACTCCCGGACCAGGCGGACCCCCGGCGGGAGCTTGCCCTTGAACATCACCAGCGTCGCGTCGAGCAGCTCGTGCACGTCCACCACCTGGTAGGGCGCCCGGTCGAGCTGGGAATACTGTTTGGCCGCGCCGACCAGCTTGGAGACCCGGGTGGCCGCGTCGGCGATCTCCCGCATGAGCAGCTCGGTGTCCACGGTGTAGGTCAGCCACCGCACCGCCGGCTCCAGGTCGTCGGCACCGAGCTCCGCGCGGACCCGGTCCAGCCAGGCGACGTCCAGCCCGCCGGCGACCAGCATCGGGGCCAGCTCCCACCCGGCGGCGATCCCCTGGTCGTCCAGCCAGTCGGTCAGCTCGTCCTCGGCGTCGCTGGTGGCCAGGGGCGACAGCGCACACGCCTTCGCCGCCCGCTCGACCGCCTCCTCCTGCAACGCCACGAGGGCGTGCAGCCGCCGCCCGTCGAGCCGGCCGTCGGCGATCATCGCCAGCTTGTGCCGCATGCCGGCGACCCGGTCCCGCAGGGCGGACGCGGCCCGCACCGCCGCGCTCGCCGGGTTGTTCAGCTCGTGGGTCAGCCCCGCCGACAGGGCGCCCAGGGCCACCAGCCGCTCCCGCTCCCCGACGACCGTCTGGGTGTCCCGCATCCCGATGAACAGCCCCTCCAGCAGGTGCATCGCCATCGGGAACCAGGATCGCACCGCGTGGGCGAACGTCTCGGCGGGCAGCACGAAGAACTCCGCGTCGGTGACCGACCACATCCCGTTGCGGTAGATCTGCTGGTCGTCGAGGTAGGCCTGGGTGGCCCCGCCGTACACCCCGCGCTGCGCCGTGCGGAGGATCTCCACCTCCTCGCCGTGGATCGTCCGGCACAGCCGCACCTCGCCGGCGAGCAGCACGAAGAAGCAGGTCGCCGGCTCGCCCTCGGCGTAGACGGCCTCCCCGGCCGTGCGGTGCTCGACCCGGCCGTGCTCGGCCAGCCAGGCGACCTGCCGGTCGTCGAGCGACTCGAACAGGAACAGCGTCCGCACCTCGGCGGGGGTCAGGCCGCTCACTGCGCCTCCAGGTAGCGGTGCACCAGCGACACGGCCATCGCGCCCTCGCCGACGGCGGAGGCGACCCGCTTGACCGAGGCCGCGCGCACGTCGCCGGCCGCGAACACGCCGGGCAGGCTGGACTCCAGGTGGTAGGGGTCGCGGGGCAGCGACCAGCCGGGCGGCCGGCTCCCACCGGCCACCAGGTCCGGCCCGGTGACCACGTATCCCCGCTCGTCGCGGACCACGACGCCCTCCAACCATTCGGTACGCGGCTCCGCGCCGATGAACACGAACAGCCACGACGCGTCGACGTCGCGCCGCTCGCCGGTGCGGGTGTCGCGCAGGGTCAGCCGTTGCAGGTGCTCCTCCCCCGCGCCGGCCACCACCTCGGTGTGCGGGTGCACGGTGATGCGGTCGATGCGGTCGAGCTGGTCGATCAGGTAGCTCGACATCGACGCCGTGAGGTCCGCGCCCCGGATCAGCACGTGCACCCGGGCGGCGTACCGGGAGAAGTAGACGGCCGCCTGGCCCGCCGAGTTCGCCCCGCCGACGATGTAGACGTCCTGGTCGACGCAGCTCGGCGCCTCGGTGGCGGCCGAGCCGTAGAACACGCCCCGGCCGGTGAGCTCGGCCAGGCCGGGGGCGTCGAGCATCCGGTACGACACGCCGGTCGCCAGCACCACCGCGTGCGCGGCGATGGTGGACCCGTCGTCGAAGCGCAGCAGCCGCGCCGAACCGGCCTCCGCCAAGCCGACGACCTCCCGGGTGCTCAGCAGCTCCGCGCCGAACTTCAGCGCCTGCCGGCGGGCCCGGTCGGTGAGCTGCGCCCCGGACACGCCGTCGGGGAAGCCGAGGTAGTTCTCGATCCGGCTGCTCTGCCCGGCCTGCCCGCCGGTTGCCCGCCGCTCTACCAGCACCGTGCGCAGCCCCTCCGACGCCCCGTAGACGGCAGCGCCGAGCCCGGCCGGCCCGCCGCCGACGACCACCAGGTCGTAGAAGTCCGCCGCCGGGACGACGTTGAGGCCGACGAGGCCGGCCAGCTCCGTCTCCGTGGGCGCCACCAGGGCCTTGCCGTCGGCGGTGACGACCAGCGGCACGTCGGCGGCGCTCGCCCCGGCCGCCGCGAGCAGCCGGCCGCCCTCGGGCTCGTCGGCCAGCAACCAGCGGTACGGCACCAGGTTGCGGGCCAGGAAGTCGCGCACCGCGAAGGACGGGGCGGACCAGCGGTGCCCGACCACCCGGATCTCCGTGGTGGCGGCCTCCGGGCTGGCCGTCCACGCCTCCAGCAGCGCGTCGACGACCGGGTAGAGCTTCTCCTCCGGCGGGTGCCACGGCTTGAGCAGGTAGTGGTCGAGGTCGACCAGGTTGATGGCGTCGATCGCCGCGCCGGTGTCCGCGTACGCGGTGAGCAGCACCCGGCGCGCGGCGGGGAAGAGGTCCATCGCGGCCTCGAGGAACTCGATGCCGTTCATCTCGGGCATCCGGTAGTCGGCGACCAGCACCGCCACCTGCTCGCCGCGCAGCTTGATCTCGCGCAGCGTGTCGAGGGCCTCCGGGCCGGAGCCGGCGCGCACCACCCGGTACCGGTCGCCGTAGCGGCGGCGGAAGTCGCGGGCGACCGCGCGGGAGACCGCCGGGTCGTCGTCGATCGAGAGGATCACCGGGTGCGCCATCGGACCATCAAACCACCCCGGCGTTACGGCTCCGCTGCCCACGGCCCCTGCGTCAGGCCGGCGGGGCCACGGGCGGCGCGGCGGCCCGCCACCTGTCGAGCGTGGCGAGCAGCTCGGCGTATGGCCCGGCGGCGAGGGCGGTGCCGCCGTCGCGCAGGGTGACCGGCCCGGGCCGACGCGGGCGCACCGGGGTACGCAGCTCGGTGCCGTCGCTCAGCGCGATCCAGAGCCGGTCGGCGACCAGCCAGTCGGGCCCGGTGCGGAAGCCGTCCACCTGCTCCCACGGGACCGTCCGCGTCGCCCACAGCCACCGCACCCGCACCCCGGCGGGGCTGACCACCAGCGCGGTGCGGTGCAGCCGCCACGCGATGGTGAGCCACACCGAGAAGAACGCGGCGACCGGCACCACCTGGATCGGGGCGATCCGCTCCCAGTGCGTGGCGACCTGCAGCCCGGCGAAGAGGCACAGCATCGTGCCGGCCGAGGCGATCGCCCCGCTGAACCACCGCATCGGGTCCGCGTACGGCCGCGTCCACGTCCTCACAGGACCATCCTGGCAGCCGGGGTCGAGCCGCACCGACGTCGGACGTCCCCGTGGCAGGGTCAGGCGGGCGGGCCGGCGTGCGCCACCTCGGCCTCGGTCGACGGCGGTGCCTCCACCGGGGCGGCCCGGCGGCCGTGGGTGGCGGTGACGGTGACCGCCGCGGCGACGGCGACGCCGAGGGCGATCCACAGCACCGGGTTGGTGCGCAGCCCGTCGGGCAGCTGCTGGGCCAGGACGAACACGCCCATCACCACCACGAACCACCCGAACGCCCGGCGCAGCACCGCCTCGGGGACGCGCCCGGCGAGCCGGCCTCCGGCGAGGCTGCCGACCACGGCGGCGGCGGTGACGGCGGCGGCCAGCCCCCAGTCGATGCTGACGGTGGAGAGGTAGCCGGCCAGGCCGGCGAAGGACTTCATGGCGATGACCACCAGCGAGGTGCCGACGGCGACCGGCATCGGCAGGCCGCCGAGCAGCGCCAGCGCGGGCACCACCAGGAAGCCGCCACCCGCCCCGACCAGGCCGGTGACCAGCCCGACCACGACCCCGTCGAGGATCACCCGCGGCACGGGAAGCTCGTGCGGCACGGGCCGGTCCCCGGCGTCGCGCCGCCCCCGGATCATGGCGACCGCCGTGGCGAGCATCATCAGGGCGAACCCGGTGAGCAGGACGGCGGCCGGGACGTACGCGGCGAGGCGGCCTCCGGCGTACGCGCCGGTCATGCCGGCGAGGCCGAAGACGAGGCCGGTGCGCCAGCGCACCCGGTGCGCGCGGGCGTGCGGCAGGACGCCGACGGCGCTGGTGGCGCCGACGACGAGCAGCGAGGTGGCGATCGCCTCCTTCGCCGGCAGGTCGGCGACGTAGACGAGCAGCGGCACGGCGAGGATGGAGCCGCCGCCGCCGAGCAGGCCGAGGCTGACGCCGATGAGGACGGCGAGGCCGACGGTCAGGGCCAGGCTGCCGGTCACGACCGCCGCCCGGCGGTCGAGCCCTCGCGGAGCTGGCCGACGATGGTGTCGAGGTCGCAGCTCGCGCCCCGGTTGTAGGGCAGCCTGCCCAGCAGCATGCCCATCGCGCAGGTGTTGGTGAGGGCGGCGACGGTGAGGCCCGCGCCGATGGCGGCGGCGACCCACTTGAGGCCGGGGACGAGCACCGATCCCAGGACGGCGACCAGGACGATCGAGCCGGCGACGAGGCGGACCTGCCGTTCCAGGTCCCAGCGCGGGACGCCCTGCCGGACGGGCGCGTGCGCGGCCTGCCAGGCCAGCATCCCGCCGTCGAGGACCTTGAGGCGGGGCAGCCCGACCCCGGCGAGGGTCTGCCCGGCCTGGGTGGCGCGCGCGCCGGAGCGGCAGATCAGCACCACGTCCTCGTCGAGGTGGTTGCGCAGCTCCTCGCGGTGCTCGCGCAGCAGGTCGAGCGGGACGTTGTAGGCGCCGGGGATGTGCGCGGTCTCGAACTCGGCGGGGGTACGCACGTCGAGCAGGCGGGGCGCGCGGCCGGAGTCGATCAGCTCGCGGAGGCCGGCGGCGTCGAGCGTGGCCGGGCGGGTGTTCTCGGAAGTGCTCATGTCTCCTCGTTCCTGTTGTCGGTCCCGGTCGGTCGGGTCTGGGCCCGCTCGAACCGGTCGTCGATGACGACGACCTCCCGGCCGGCGTTGGCCAGCAGGGACGCGGCGGCGGTGGCGCGGTAGCCGGAGCCGCAGTGCACCCAGACGGTGCCGGCGGGCACGTCGGCGAGGCGGTTCGGCAGGTCGGGCAGGGGGATGTGCACCGCGCCGTCGAGGTGGCCGGCGGTCCACTCGTTGGTCATCCGGACGTCGAGCACGACGTCCGGCGCGGGCAGGCCGGCGGGCGGGTGTCCGGCGCGGGCGGCGGCGAGCGCGGGGAAGTCGGCCGTGGGCAGCTGCCGTAGCTGCTCCGGCCGGGCCGCCCACCGTTCGGGCGCGCCCGTGGCCTGGGCGGCGGGCCGGTCGATGCCGATGCGCGCCAGTTCCCGCTGGGCGTCGGCGACCTGCTCGGGGGTCTCGGCGAGCAGGGTGAGCGGGGCGCCCCAGTCGATCAGCCAGCCGAGCCAGGTCGACATCGGCCCGTCGAGGCCGAGGGCGACCGTGCCGGCGAGGTGCGACGCGGCGTACGCCTTGCGGTGGCGCAGGTCGACCACCCACTGCCCGGCGGCGAGCCGGTGGCTCAGCTCGGCGGCGTCGGCGCGGGCCGCCGGGGTGAGGTCGACCGGCGCGGGTCCGGCGGCGTTGGCCACGCCCATGTGGGCGTAGTAGGCGGGGTAGGCGTCCAGCCCGGCGAGGGTCTCGGTGACGAAGTCGTCGGCGGCGAGCCGCAGCACGGGGTTGACCCGCCGTTCCCGGCCGATCGTGGAGTCCGGCGCGTCGGCCTGGCTGGCCGAGCAGAAGCTGCCGAAGCCGTGGGTGGGCCACACCTGCGTCCCGTCGGGGAGCAGGTCGGCCAGCCGTCGGGCCGAGGCGTGCTGGCGGTGGGCGAGGTCGTGGGCGTGCCGCTGCCCGAGCAGGTCGGTGCGTCCGGTGGTGCCGAACAGCAGGGAGCCGCCGGTGAAGACGCCGACGGGCCGCCACCGGCCGGCGGCGGCTTCGTCGAGGACGTACGACAGGTGGTGGAAGGTGTGGCCCGGCGTGGCCACGGCCCGCAGCCGCAGGGTGTCGGAGATGGCGACGGTGTCGCCGTCGGTGACCGGGTCCCGGTCGAACCGGACGTCGTCGGCGGCGGCGACCAGGTATCGCGCGCCGGTCAGGCGGGCCAGTTCCAGGCCACCGGAGACGTAGTCGTTGTGCAGGTGGGTCTCGACCACGTGGGTGATCCGTGTCCCCTTCGTGCCGGCGAGGTACAGGATGCGGTCGACGTCGCGCTGCGGGTCGACCACGACGGCCACCCGGCCGTCGGAGGCCAGGTAGCTGCGGTCGCCCAGCGACGAGGTCGCGACGACGGACACGTCGAGCGTCATTGCGTACTCCCTCCACAAATACCCCGGGGGGTATGCTGTCGGCGGACTGCGCCCGAAGCCGGGCGCACCACGGTCTACCCGCGCCCGCCGTCGCCATGCGGGCCGCGCGCCACCGGCTCGAACATACCCCCGGGGGTACGCGATCCGCCAGCGGCCCACCCGGAAAGGGACGGGACCTTCGACCCGGAATATACCCCGGGGGGTATGCGCTACAGTCGGTGTACCGCCGACCATCACCGCAGAGGAGACCGGCCCATGTTGTTCACGCAGTACTACCTCGACTGCCTGTCCCAGGCGTCCTACCTCGTCGCCGACGAGCGCACCGGCCGGGCCGTGCTGGTCGACCCCCGCCGCGACATCGGCGAATACCTCGCCGACGCGCGGGCGCACGGGCTGACCATCGAGGGAGTGATCAACACGCACTTCCACGCCGACTTCCTCGCCGGCCACCTGGAGGTCGCCGCCGCGACGGGCGCGTGGATCGGCTACGGCCGGCGCGCCGAGACCGAGTACCCGATCCGCAAGCTCGCCGACGGCGAGCGGATCAGCCTCGGTGACGTCACCCTGGAAATCATGGAGACCCCGGGCCACACCCCGGAGTCGATCAGCGTCCTGGTCTACGAGCACGCCGCCGACCCGGTGCCGCACGGCGTCCTCACCGGCGACGCGCTGTTCATCGGCGACGTCGGCCGCCCCGACCTGCTCGCGTCCCTCGGCGTCACCGCAGAGGAGCTGGGCGCGATGCTCTACGACAGCGTGCAGCGCAAGTTGATGGGCCTCCCCGACGAGGTGCGGGTCTTCCCCGCCCACGGGGCGGGCTCCGCCTGCGGCAAGAACCTCTCCACCGAGCGGCAGTCCACCATCGGCGAGCAGCGCCGCACCAACTACGCCTGCGCGCCGATGAGCCAGGAGCAGTTCCTCGCCCTGGTCACCGGCGGCCAGCCGGCCGCGCCGGGCTACTTCGCGTTCGACGCCGTGCTCAACCGGCGGGCGCACGAGCTGTTCGACTCCCGCGCCACGGCCCGCCCGCTCACCGCCGCCGAGTTCGCCGGGGCCCGCGCCGACGGCGCGGTCGTCGTCGACGCCCGCGACCCGCAGGAGTTCGCCGCCGGGCACGTCGCCGGGGCGATCAACATCCCGGCCGACGGCCGGTTCGCCGAGACCGCCGGCAGCGTGGTGGCCCCCGACCGCGCGGTGCTCGTCGTGGCGCCGGAGGGACGCGAGGAGGAGATCGTCGTACGGCTCGCCCGGATCGGCTTCGACCGGGTCCTCGGCCACCTGCGCGACGCGGGGGCGACCCTGGCCGAGCTGGCGTCCGAGACGAGCCGGGCCAGCCGGGTCACGGCGACGGAGCTGCGCGCCGCGCTCGACCGCGCCGAGCCGCCGGTCGTGCTCGACGTCCGCAACGGCGGGGAGCGGGAGCAGGGGGCCATCGCGGGTTCGCTGCACATCCCGCTGGCCGAGCTGACCCGTCGCCTCGACGAGGTGCCCGCCGACCGGCCCGTGGTCGTGCACTGCGCCGGGGGTTACCGTTCCTCGGTCGCGGCGAGCCTGCTGCGCAGCGCCGGCCGGCGGGACGTCTCCGACCTGCTCGGCGGCTACGGCGCCTGGCGGGCCGCGTACGCGCAGGTCTGACCGCCGGCGGGAGCGGCCACGGGCCGGGCCGCCCCCGACGTGGGATCGGGGGCGGCCCGGCCGTCGGTCAGGCCGTCGCGGTGCAGCTCAGCGTCGGGGTGCTGGCCGCCCCCGACCCGGTGAAGCCGAAGCTGGCCTTCCCCCCGGCCGCCAGCGTGCCGTTGTAGCTGGCGTTGCGGGCGGTCACGGTCGACCCGCTGGTGGTGACCGTGGCACTCCAGGAGGAGGCGATCTGCTGCCCGCCGGACCACGTCCAGGTGACCGTCCAGCCCCGGATCGGGCTGCTGCCGGCGGTCACCTCGACCTCGCCCTGGAAGCCGCCGGACCACTGCCCGGTGGACTTGTAGACGGCCGAGCAACCGGCGGAGGCCGGCGGCGTGGTCGCGGGCGGGGTCGTCGCGGGCGGGGTGGTGGGCGGAGCCGTGGTCGGCGTGGTGGTCGGCGGCGGGGTCGTCGTGCCGCCGAAGTTCACGTCGCTGCACAGGTAGTAGGACTGGTCCGAGTGGCTGGCCTGCCAGATCGTGTAGACGATGTGCCGTCCGGTGCGCCCCGGCGCGTTCGCCGGGACCTGGATCGACACGCCCTGGCTCTCCTTGGTCGGCCACTGCGACGCCGGGGTGTTGCCGATCTGGCCGACCAGCTCCAGGTCACTCCACGCCAGCGGCTTGGTCAGGGCGTTGAAGCCCTGCTTGGTGACGTACACCCGGATGTAGTCGGCACCGTGGCTGGCCTGGTCCCACAGCTTGACCTTGAAGCTGTTGGAGACGTTGGTGGTCTTCCACGCGCCGAGCGCGTCGAGGGAGTTGTAGCGGCCGTCGCCGGTGTGGCCGGCGCTGCACAGCTGGCCGTCGGGGATGGCGGCCTGGTGGTTGCCGGCGACGCCCTCGCGGTACAGGCCGTTCCAGTTCCACATGGCCGACGCGTTGTACTGCCAGGCCTGCCAGCACATCGGGTCCTCGGTGGCCATGGCCGGGTTCTGGAAGTCGCTGCCCCAGCGGGCCCAGCAGCCGTAGTTGCGGGACGCCGGGTCGACGGTGGAGCCGTGGGCGGCGGCCGGGTTGGCCAGCGCGGTGGTCAGCAGCAGCGCGGCGGCCGCGCCGACGGCGAGCAGCCACGCCACGAGGGGGATGCGACGTGATCGGACGAGATGGGACACGGAGCCCTCCAGGGAAAGGTCGGACGACGACACCCGGACGGTCGGGAGTTGCCCGCTCCCGCGCCTGCTTGCGTGGCTCCCGCTGCGGCTCTGCCTGGCAGACTCCCACATGCATCGAAACTAGTCAATCTTGACCAGTTCGGGTCGCCGCGGCGCGGGGCACGGACGCCCCGCGCCGCAGCGGCCCGGTCACCGGCGGGCGCGGGCGCGGACGGTCAGCTGGTGGTGCAGGTGATGCTGGCCGGCGGGTTGTTGGTGCCGTTCCAGGTCGCGGTGAAGCCGAACGTGGTGGACGCCCCCGCGGCGAGCGCGCCGTTGTAGGCGACGTTGGAGACCGTCACGTTCGACCCGCTCTGGGTGTGGCTGCCGTTCCAGATCTGGTTGATCACCTGGCCGTTGGGGAAGCTCCAGGACACCTTCCAGCCGTTGATCGGTGCCGCCCCGGCGGTGACGGTGACGTCGGCCTGGAAGCCACCGGACCAGGAGTTGGTGACGGTGTACTTCGCGGTGGCCTGGCCGGCCGGCGGCGGGGTGGTGGTGCCGGTCGGCGTCGGGGTCGGCGCCACGGTCGGCGACGCGGTGGGGGTGGGGGTCGCGCCGACGAAGGTCAGCTTCACCACGTACGCGAGGGCGCTGTACGGCGCGCTCGCCGACGGCATGGTGATGTGCAGGCCGCCCCCGTCCTGGGTGGGCCGGGGCAGGTTGATGTACGTGCCGGCGGTGGAGCCGAGCAGCTGCACGCCGGTCAGGTTGCCCAGGTTGACCCGGCTGGAGGTCATCGTGGTGATGGTCAGGGTGCTGCCCGGCCAGCCCATGACGGTGGCGTACAGGACGGTGTTGTTCTTGTTGCGGGTGAACCGGATGTCCTTGTTGGTGCCCGCGCGCGGCGTGACGAACGACCCACCGCCCATCTGGGTGGGGCCCTCGCCGAAGACGGACCAGGCCCGGGTGCCGTAGATGGACTCGCCGAACCGCTTGAGGTGGTCGCCGATGCCCCGCAGGATGGTCTGCTGCCCGGACGGGATGACGCCGTCGGCCGTCGGGGCGACGTTGAGCACCATCGTGCCGTTCTTGCTGACCCGGTCGATCAGCGCGTGCAGCAGCGCGGTGGTCGAGTAGTAGCCGATCCCCTGGGTGTAGCACCAGCTGCTGCTGGAGACGCTGTCGTCGGTCAGCCAGTACGGGGTCTGGATGCCCGCCGGGCCGCCGCGCTCGAAGTCGTAGACCTCGCCGCGGTTGTTGAACCCGTCCTTGTAGGTGACCACCACGTCCTTGTTCCACGCGACGGCCTTGTTGTAGTAGTACGCCAGGAAGTCGAGCCGGCGCGCCTCGTCGATGCGGCCCAGATAGAGGTCCTGCCAGATCAGGTCGGGCTGGTAGCCGTCGATGACCTCCCGCAGCTTGTCGGTCCACAGCTGCTGCTCGGTGGCGTTGTCGAGCTGCCCGTACAGCTTGCGCAGGGTGGTGCTGGACTGCTGCGGCACGTACTGGTAGTAGCCGCCGAAGTTCCACTGGTGGTGCAGCGAGACGAACAGCTTGAGGCCCTTGGCGCGGATGGCGTCGGCGTGCAGCCGCAGCAGGTCCAGCTTCGGGCCGGTCGCCACGGAGTTCCACTCGTTGACCCTGCTGTTCCACATCGAGTAGCCGTCGTGGTGCTCGGCGACCGGGCCGGCGAACTTCGCCCCGGCGTCGACGAACAGCTGCGCCCACTCGTTGGGGTCCCAGTTGCCGCCGGCGGACTTGAGCTTCGGCGCGAACTGCACCCAGTTGCCCGCCTTGTCGCGGGCGCCGTTGATGAAGTTGTGGTACGGCCACGCGGACGGGTCGCCGAACACGCTCTTGTGGTGGTTGTTCTCGTACGAACCGTTGTTGTACATGTTGCGCGGGTACCACTCGTTGCCGAACGCGGGGACGGCGAACGCACCCCAGTGGTAGTAGATGCCGAACTTGCCGTCCTGGAACCACTCGGCGGCCGGCGGGTGCTGGTCGACCGACGCCCAGGTCGGCGTGTAGCTCTGCGGCCCGGCGGTGGCCAGGGCATTGCGGACGCCGAGCAGGCCGGTGGCGGCGGCGACGCCGGTGGCGCCGCTCGCGATGAGCAGGCCGCGACGGGTCAGTCGATGGGATGACGAGGACATGAGGGATCTCCTGGAGGGACGGGGGTGGGGTGGCATGGGGGGAAACCGGGTCACCGGTAGCCGGCGGCGGTGATGTTGGCCTGGACGGCGTTCTCGGTGGCGTCGGACGGGTAGCCGGAGGTCATCACGCCCTCGTAGAAGGTGCCGCGCGCCCCGTGGCTGTTGTCGCCGCCGATGCCGAGGATGATCGCGCCCTCCTTCTTCATCGGGTTGTAGCCCGGGACGTTGGGCCGCACGCCGTTGTAGAAGGTCGACAGGCCACCGGACTGGGCGTTGCCGCCCCGGATGGCCCAGTGGTTCGGCTCACCCTTGACGATGGCGGTCAGGTAGCGGTGGCTGATGCTGGGGTCGTTGGCGTTGTACTTCTGGTTCACCCCGGAGAAGAGGCCGTTCTCCAGGTCGGCCATGATCCACGGGCCGTTGCCGGCGCCGTAGCCCCAGACCTTGTTGTTGCCGAAGTAGATGGCCTCCATGGTGCCGTTGCCGTTGTCGCGGCTGTTGGTCTCGGCGTTGCCGTAGTCGAAGCAGCAGCCACCGTTGTAGTGCGTGCCGTCGAGGATGGCGTACATGCCCTCGGGCTGGTCACCCTTGGCGATGCCGTTGGTGCTGTTGTTGCGGTATCCGGTGCCGGGGGCGACGTAGACGCCGTACGCCTTGTGCCCGCCGACCGTGGTCGGCGCAAGGGTGGCGTCGGCGAGGTTGTCGTAGCCGCCCGGGGCGGGGCCGGAGAACCCACCGGGCGGGGCCTGGGTGAGCTTGTTACCGCGACCGGACTGGTCGTAGATGATGGTGATCAGGCAGGTGGTGCCGGCGCAGAAGGAGTCCTGCGCGGCGGCGTTGGCGACCCCGCCGGGCGCGAGCGGGCCGATGTCGCGGGTGGTGTTGTCCGACCCGCGCCGCACCTGGTAGAGCGGCCCGTTGTACGCGCCGTACAGCGCCCGGGTGGTGCTGTGCGCGGCCACGCACGGCGTGCCGCCCGCCGCGTAGATGTCACAGGGCTGTTGCGTCGACGGCGGCGGGGTGGTCGGCGGTGGAGTGGTCGGCGGCGGGGTCGTCGACGTCGGCGGGGTCGTCGGCGTCACGCCCCCGGTGCAGGTCGTGCCGTTGAGCGCGAACGAGGTGGGCACGGGGTTGCTGCCGTTGGACGCGCCGTTGAAGCCGAACGAGGTGCTGCCCCCGGTCGGGATGCTGCCGTTGTAGGACACGTTGGTGACGGTCACCTGCGCACCGGACTGGGTGTAGGAGCCGTTCCAGAGCTGGGTGATGGTCTGCCCGGCCCCGAAGCTCCACGTCAGCCGCCAGCTGCTGACCGGGTCGCCCAGGTCTGTGATGGTCACGTTCGCGCCGAAGCCGCCCGGCCACTCCGAGCTGACCGCGTAGGTGACCTGGCAGCCGGCTGCGGCGGCGGTCGCCAACCGCGTGCCGACCAGGCCGCCGCCGACCAGGACCAGCGTCGCGAGGGCCGCGACCAGCCCCGGCAGGCGACGCCATGCTTTGCCACGTTTCATGGAGCCCTCCAGATGCAAACAGAGATGCAGGGATCGGGCCCGGACGGGGTGGGCCCGTGCGCCGCCTGTCGGGACCCGGACTCCGAGGGGCGGTAGGTGACCGGCGCAGCGCGGCCCGGAGGGGGACTCGCCGCCCGGTGCCGGCGTGGCCGGCGGCCCGGACGCCGGGGGCCGCTGACCAGCCGGATTCGCGGCAGCGGACGTGACCCGCGCCGCTGCACCGAGAGAAAGTTAACGTTCACATCGGATGATGTCAATGGTCTCGTCGACCGACGCCGCCCGCACCGAGCCACCCACGGTCAATCGACGGTCGGCCGTCCCACCAGGGGCGGACGGCGCGGCGGGGCCACGGGGCGGGTGAGCGATCTGCAAGAACCGACTCTTGCCGTGTGAACGTTAACACCATATGTTTCGATGTGGGCGAAGGGCACGCCCCGCCGAGACCTGGTAGTGCTCCGGCGGATGGGAGCACGCCGCACGTGTCGCCCGGCAGCAGCGGGCTAATCCGCTCGGCGTGGTCCCAGGCCGCCTCGGCGACCGGATCGCCGGTCGCTCCCGGCCTGGTGACGCCGAGCGGCGCGGCGGTGGATCAGGGCGATGCACAGCGTGATCACGAGGCCGACGTCGGTGCCGCGAACCGCCACGTGGAAGAGCGCGCTGCGGACCGGGTCCGGCTGGGCGACGCCGTACCGGAATCCGAGGGCGGCACCCGCGAGGACGCCGACCGAGACCAGGGCGGCGGCGAGCGGGCGGCTCGGCACGAGCCGTTCGGCCGCCGGTCGCTGCGGATCGCCGACCTCGGTGGCCGTCCGCCACCGACGCGCCGCCCACCAGCAGATCGCCGCCGCCCCGATGAGGCTGCTGGCGTACTGGGCCCACTCGTGGGCGGGAAGCGCCCCGATCCGCTCGTCCAACGCGGGGACCAGCCGGGTGCCCCACCCGCCGCCGTGCGTGAAGCCGTCCCACAGAACGTGCGTGAGCGCGCCGACTCCCAGCGCGGCGACCACCCGGCCGGGTCCCGCCGCCGGGGCCGGGCGGACCCGGCGGCCGACGGCCGACGGCGCGTACGCCACGACGAGCGGTCGCAACAGCGCGATCCAGACGACGTACCCCACGAGACCGGCCAGCACGTCGACGGTGACGACGCCGACGAGGTGGTGACTCAGCCGCGTGGTGTACGGCATCGGCGCGTACAGGGGAAGATCGGGTGCCATGCTGCCGATGGCGAGCGCGGACAGGGGCATCGCCGACCGGGCGAACGGCAGGACAGCGGCCGGGTGAGAACCGGTGAAGGGCATCCGGCGGTCACCCGGTCACGTGGGTCGACCGGAAGCCGCGCCGGTGGAGCCGCGGTCGTGGAGGGGACAGCCGCACCGGACGGCGGGTTCACCCTCCGCCGTCGGGCGTCGCGACATCCGGCGCACCGCGATCGGCACCACGACGGGGATCCGGGTCAGCAACTTCAACAGGCCGTTGCGGCGCAGCTCGCCGAAGAAGGCGGTCCCGAGGATGCGGAACCCGACGGCGAGGATCTTGTCCGGACGTCGGCGGCGGATGCCCAGCACCAGAAGGTATCCGAGACAGAGCAGCTCCCCGCGCCAGAAGGCGACGCGTCGCGCCATCCGCAGCGCCTCCACGGCGAGGAGCTCCGCCTCGCGCATGTCGCCGTCGGCAGCCCGCAGCATCGCGAACCCGAGCTCCACCTGCAGCCGGGCCGAGCTGACGTTCGAGCCGGTCAAGGCCAGCCGCCGCGCCTCGTCCAGGTGGTCCCTCGCCAGCTTCCGGGTGCCGGCCGCGATGAGCGGCTCGGCGATCCTGAGCTGGATGAACGCGTCCGCTTCGACCTCCTCCGGGCAGCGGTCCTGGAACTGCTTGCCCAACAGGTAGAGGTCGATCGCGGTCTGGAACTGCCGGTCGACCTCGGCGATCCGCGCGAGATAGTGGTACGCGGTGGCGACCCACCGCGCGATCGCCAGGTCGTCCGCGTGTTCCCGGTACGCACACGCCTCGGTGAGCACCTCGCGGGCCCGGTCGATGTCCCGGAACGAGGTGAACCGGGCCATCCCCTCATACACCAACGACGCGCACCGGAACGTCCGCTCGTAGCGTTCGGCGGGCATCGCGGTGCGCAGTCGCGCCACCGTGCTGATCGCGTCGTCGTAGCGGCTCACCTCGATCTGGTAGGCCGCGAGCGCGACGATCGCCGTCGCCCAGGCGTCCGAGCCGGTCGGCGACACGTCGATCGCAGTCAGGATCGCGTCGAGCCGCTCGGCGCTGTCGGTCTCGCGCAACGCGAGGAAGGCCGCCTTGGCCAGGCAGAGCCCCGCGATGTCACCGCCGTTCTCCCGCTGCACGGCGATGGCCCGCTCCAGCCCGTCGGCGACCTGCCGGTCGTTGGCCGGCTCGCCGAGGTTGGCGGCGAGGCGGCCGAACTCCGTGAAGTAGGCGGCGAGCGTGTCCGCGTCGACGAGGGCGGGCCGAGCGGCCAACTCGTTGACGTTGAACACGTAGTCGGTGAAGTCCCGCTGGAGCTGCGAGGCCCTCCGCTGCCGCACCTTCCGGGTCAAACCCTGGATGTTGGCCGTCCACCGCTCGCGACTGTTGGCGCGGGCGTCGATCCTCGCCCGCCACTGCGCGGCGTCGAACCCGGGGGCGCTCACGAGGCCGATCCACAGGGCCCCCGCTGCGCACAGTAGAACTCCCGCAGCAGCGAGTGGACCGTGAACCGTTCGTTGTTCCTCAGCGACTTCACCAGCGCGAGCCGGCACGCCATCGCCCGGGCGCGGAGGAATGCCTCCCGGTCCCCGATCTGGCTCAGCTCGAAGAAGTCCTCGGACGCGATGCTGCTGCCGGCCGGCCGGAAGCAGAAGACCGCCATGAGGTTGGCGACGGTGTCGGCAGCCTGTTCGCGGGCGCTCTCCTCCGGCAGGCCCGGATCGCGGAGCTTCTGTTCCAGCACGTTGAGCGAGTTTACGTAGCAGTACGTCCACACCGCCCTGCCCAGGTTGCCGCTGACGTCGCGCAGCCGGCCGATGACGTCGCGGATGGGCAACCGCTCGACCCTGGCCTGGTTGATGATGATCTGAATCAACAGTGGCGTGCGCTCGGCTGCCCGGACCACGTCGTCGAGGTCGCTCTTGCGCGGGTCGAGCAGGCTGTCGTCGGCCACCAGATAGCGCGCGTAGGCCGAGGCGGCTGCGTGGTCGGGCCCGTCCCAGGTCAGCTCGCGCAGGCGGCCGACGCCGGTGCCCGCCACCGCCTCCCGGGTGGTGATGACGACCTTGTGCGGGTCGAGGATGCCCGAACCGGCGAGGTACCGGACCGCGACCTCGGCCTCCCTGGTTTCGAGGTTGTCCACGACGATCAGGCACGGCTCGGCGGGCATGGCCTGCGGAAGCTGCTGTTCGATGAGCGTGTCGTTGAAGTCCGAGCCCTGCGCGAGTTGCTGGGCCAGCTCGACCAGCAGGGCATGCCAGTCGACGTTCTCGCGCTCGGCGTCACGCTCCAGATGGCCGACCCGGTCGATGTGGCTGAACTTCGCCGAAACGCTCGCGACGCGGCGGAAGCCGGCTTCCTCCGCGTGCCGCCTGATCAGCTCGTACGCGAGCGCGGTCTTTCCCACGCCGGCGCCGCCGAAGATGGAGATGATCGAAGCGCCGCCCGGGTTGCGCAGGCTCTCGCCGAGCCTGTCGATCGCCTCGTCGACGCCGAAGAGTCTCTCGTGGTCGACGTTGGTGACGTCGCGGAGCCGGGCGAGGTCGGCGGCCAGCGGAGCCACCCCGGACGGCGGTGCGGGGGGCGGCGGCTCGGCGGGCCCCACCACGAGGGGTCGCTGCCGCTGTTGCCGGACCGCCTGCACCAGGCTTGCGACGGTGACCAGAGTGCCGACCCCGGTGAGAGCGAACGATCCGACGCTGGCGAGTTGGTCGGCGGCCCCCAGCCCGACGGTGCCGACCCCGATCGCGCAGAGACCCAGCAGCGTCACCGTGACCCCGGCGGCGAACACCTGCCACCACTTCGGCTTCACGTCGTCCATATTCGCACGGATCGTTGCCCTGGGCGTGGCGACAACCGGCGGGCATCGACGGCGACGCCGCGGTGCGTGCCGGATCAGGCGACGAAGCGGGTGCGGCGACGGCGGGCCAGCAGGTAGCCGCCCGCGCCGGCGGCGATCAGCAGCCCGCCGAGGCCGGCGATCAGCCCGGTGGGCACACCGGTGATCGGCAGCGACCCGTCGTCGCCGCCCCCGGTGCCGCCGGCCTGCTTCACCGTGATCTGCGCGGTGTCGTTGGTCGGGTCGAGGTCCTTGACCGGGCCGTCGCCGTCGAAGGTGTGCAGCTTCACCGTGCCGGTCCGGCTGCCGGCCCGGTCGATGCGCAGCGCGAACTCGAACGTCACCCGCTCGCCCTCGCCGATCGTGCCCCGGGCGGAGCACTCGTAGACCCGGGCGCCGGGCTTGCCGGGCTGCCACTCGTCCTCGTCCGGATCCACGCAGGACTTCGACACGGTCACGGCCGTGACGCCCTCCGGCAGCGTCACGATGGTGGCGATGTTGAGCCCCCGCTGGCCGTTGGGCCCGACGCGCGCCGGGCCGTTGTTGCGGTAGCCGACGGTCATCGGCACGGTGGCACCGACCGCGCCGGTGACCGTGGCGCCCTGCGCGGCGGCGTCGCCGCGCTGGTCACCGGCGACGGTCAGCGTGACCCGGGTCTCGTTGTCGACGGGGCTGGTGTCGGTCTGACCGGCCGCGCGCGCCTGCGCGCCGCCCGCCGGCACCAGCTTCAGGGCCGCGTCGGTGCCCTTGCGGCCGAACGGCTCGGCCGGCCCGTGCTGGGCCCGGAACTCCGCCCAGTCGGCCGGGGTGAACCACACGGCGAAGCTGTAGTGCAGGTTCGGGGCCCAGGCGTCGGCGGGGATCGTCCCGCCGAACGTCGGGTCCACCCGGACCGTCTCGCCGGGAGCCAGCTCGTCGTCGAAGATGCAGGCGAAGCTGCTGTCGTCGAGGGTCGGGTCGACGTACTCGCAGTTGCTGTAGCGCTTCCCCGGGGTGAACCCGTAGGAGCCGGACAGGTACAGCACCGCGCCGCGGGCGGTCGTCGTGCCCCGGTTCGTCACCACCAGCGGCACGTCGACCAGGGCGCCGGGCCGGCCGTCGAGCGGGAGCTGCCGGTCGGCGACGAGGTCGACCCCCTCGCCCGTGCTGACGGTCGACTCGTAGGTCGCCGTGCCCACGCCGGGCGCGGTCACCGTGAACGCCAGGGTGCCCTGCCGGCCCGGCTCCGCGCCCGCCCGCGCCGTCACCGGCAGGCTGACCAGGCTCGAATCCTCGCCGTCGTCGGTGATCGCGCAGGTGATGACGTCGCCCGCCGTCGTGCAGGAGCCCCGGTCGTCCTCGGCGACCTCGGCGAACGCGGCGACCGCGCTGCGGTCCACCCGCACCGTGTACGTGCCGAAGGCCCGGTCCGGCAGCGCGCGCAGCGAGACCCACCTCTGCGGGCCGCCGGGGGCGACGGTCACGTCGTTGGCGTAGAGCGTCACCTCGTCGGCCGGTGCGGCGGCGACGGCGGCGCCGGTGGGGGTCGCGACGAGCGCGCCGGCCACGGCCAACCCGGCGAGCCAGCGGCGGGCGGGGTGCGGGTGCATGGCGGTGCCTCCGGTCGGGAGGGCGGACGGGGGTGCGGTCAGGCTCTCACGGATTCCGCCGCCGTGGTGACCCGTACCGCGCTGCGGGATCAGCGCAGGTGACGCTATCGCCGCCGGTCAACCGGGTTGCCCGGCGTCGGCCGGAGGCCGTCGAGGAGGACCCGCAGGTAGCGGTCGGCCCGCTCGTCGGGCCCGTCGCCGATACGCACGGCGAAGGCCACGCCACAGAGGAGATGACGCAGGTCGTCCTCGGTGAGGTCGGGGCGCAGCGTGCCGGCCCGTCGGGCGTCGTCGAGCACGGCCCGCGCCAGCTCACCGAGTTCGGCGCGGCGGGCGGTGGTGCCGGGGTCGGCGTCCTGCTCCGGTTCCCCGGCGATCACCTCGGCGAACGCCGGGTCGGCCAGCTGCCGCGTCAGGAGCGCCCGCAGGAGGATCTCGACGCCGGTCCCCGGGTCGTCGTGGCGCCTCGCGGACCGGGCGTCGTCGAGCAGCGCGGTGAAGGTGTCCTCGGCGAGGGCCTCCAGCAGCGCGCGGCGGGTCGGGAAGTGCCGGTAGACGGTGCCGACGCCGGTGCCGGCGCGGCGGGCGATGTCGTTGTGCTGCAGGGACAGGTCGCCCGAGGCCACCGCGAGTCGGGCGGTCGCCAGCACCCGGTCGCGGTTGCGGGCGGCGTCGGCACGACGTGGTGTGGTCACCCCGCCAGCCTACCGAACCGGATTGACAATCCGCTTCAGGTGGCCTTGAATCGGATAGGTAATCCACTTAACTCCCGGGAGGGGTCCATGGCTCACGCCGCCACCTGGAACATCGCCGACCTGCGCGACCAGACCGGCCGCACGATCGTCGTCACCGGCGCCAGCAGCGGCCTCGGGGTCGCGATCACCCGCCACCTCGCGGCACGCGGGGCCCGCGTGATCATGGCGGTCCGCGACACCGGCAAGGGCGATCGCGTACGCGACCGACTGCGCGCCGAGCACCCGAAGGCGGACCTCGACGTCCGCCACCTGGACCTGCTCGACCTCGACACCGCGCGCCGCTTCGCCGCCGGCCTGCGCGCCGAGCGGGTCACCGTCGACGCGCTCGTCAACAACGGCGGCATCGGCAACGTGCCCCGACGGCTGAGCCCGCAGGGGGTGGAGAGCCAGCTCGCGACCAACCACCTTGGCCACTTCGCGCTCACCGGCCTGCTCCTCGACCGGCTGGTTGAGGGGCGCGACCCGGTCGTGGTCACCGTCGCCTCCGGCCTCTACCGGCTGGGCCGCCTAGACCTCGACGACCTCGCCGCCGAACGCCGCTACTCCCGGGGCGGCGCGTACGCCACCTCCAAGCTCGCCAACGTGCTCTTCGCCCTGGAACTCGACCGCCGCCTGCGCGCCGCCGGCTCCCCGGTGCGCAGCCTGCTCGCCCATCCCGGCGTGGCGAGGACCGACCTGGACCGCGACTCGCCGCCCCTGATCCGCGCCGTCGGAGCGGTGCTGAGGCTGTTCCTGAGCCGGCCGGCCGACGACGCCGTGACGGCGATCCTCTACGCCGCCACCGAGCCTGCGGCGCCCACCGGCCGCCACATCGGACCGGGTCGGCCGCCCCGCCCAGCCCGGCCGACGTTCGAGACGCTCGCCGGGGCGGCCACCGACCCCGACCTCGCGGCGCGGCTGTGGGCCCGCTCCGCGCAGCTCACCGGAGTGGACGTCCCGCCGGAGTGTTAGATGGGATCATGGACATCGTCGAGCGGCTGGCCGGGGCCTCGCGGATCGGGCTGGGGCTGGCGGCCGTCGGCCGGCCGGGCTACATCAATCTCGGCCGGGCCGCCGACCTGCCAGCCGAGCGCTCCGTCGAGGCGATGCGGGCCCGCGCCCACGAGCTGCTCGACCGGGCGTACACGGCCGGCGTCCGCTACGTCGACGTCGCCCGTTCCTACGGCCGGGCCGAGGAGTTCCTGGCCCAGTGGCTGCACGCCCGGCCGGAGGCGGACGACGTCGTCGTCGGCAGCAAGTGGGGCTACACCTACACGGCCGGGTGGCGGGTCGACGCCGAGGTGCACGAGACCAAGGACCACGGCGTCGCCACGTTCACCCGGCAGCTCGGCGAGACGCGGGCGCTGCTCGGCGCCCGCCTCGACCTCTACCAGATCCACTCGGTCACCCCGGACAGCCCCGCCCTGCACGACGCGGACCTGCACCGGCGGCTCGCCGACCTCGGCGCGCAGGGCACGGTGGTCGGGCTGTCGACCAGCGGCCCGGCGCAGGCCGAGACGATCCGGGCGGCGCTCGGCGTCCGGGTCGATGGTCGGCCGCTGTTCCGCAGCGTGCAGGCGACCTGGAATCTCCTGGAGCCCAGCGCCGGCCCGGCGCTCGCGCAGGCGCACGCGGCCGGCTGCCTGGTCATCGTGAAGGAGGCGCTGGCCAACGGCCGGCTCGCCGTGGGCGAGCACGCGCCCGGCGACGCCGCCGCGCTCGCGGCGGCGCTGCGCCAGCCGTGGGCGACCGTCGTGCTCTCCGGAGCCGCGACCGGCGACCAGTTGGCCTCGAACCTGCGGGCGCAGGAGTGCACCGGCGACCCCGACCGGTGGGCGGGCCTGGCCGTGCCCGCCGACCGCTACTGGGCCGACCGGTCGCGGCTGCCCTGGGCCTAGTCACTGGCCTCGCGCGGGTCGGGCCGCCCCGGCCCAGCCGCCGGTCTCGCGCGGGTCGGGCCGCCCCGGCCCAGCCGCCGGTCTCGCCCGGTCGCGGTCGTCGCCCCGGGCCTAGCCCTTCGCCTCGCGCGGTCGCGGCGGGTTCGCCGGGACGACCAGTTCCACCTCGTTCGCCTCCAGGGCGTCCCTCATCTCGGGTGCCGGCATCCGGTCGGTGACCAGGTAGTCGGCGACGCCCAGCTCCGAGACCTGGGCGAACAGCCGGCGGCCGAACTTGGACGAGTCGGCGAGGATCGCCACCCGGGTCGCGCGGGAGAGCATCTCCTGCATCATCGCGGCCTCGGCGAGGTTGCTCGTCGTGTAGCCGGCGTCGGCGTCGACCGCGCCGACGCCGATCAGCGCCAGGTCGCAGCTGACGTCCAGCTCGGCGCCGGTGTTGGCGCGGAAGCTGACCGGGCCGACCGTGGCCAGGGTGAGCGAGCGCACCGCGCCGCCGAAGATGTAGATGTCGCGGACGGCCGTGGCCGGCAGCGCGCCGGGCACCAGCAGGTTGTTCGTCGCCACCGTGAGGTCGCGGTGCTGGCGCAGGTTGCGGGCGAGCGCGAGCGTGGTCGTCCCGCCATTGATCATGATGGTCGAGCCGTCCTGGACCAGCCCCGCGGCCAGCGTCGCGATCTTCTCCTTCTCGCGTTCCTGGAAGGTGAGCCGCTGGTCGACGGCCCGGTCGGTGCGGGAGACCGTGGCGAGGCTGACGGCGCCGCCGTACGTGCGCACGAGGACGCCCTCGGCGCTGAGCTGGTCCAGGTCGCGCCGCACGGTGTCGATGGAGACGCCGAAGCGCTCCGCCAGCTCGCCCACCGTGACCTGGCCGGCGTCGGCGACGTACGCGGCAAGCTGGGCCTTGCGTCCGGCGGGCAGGTGGCGCTGCCGTTCGTCCCTGTCCTCGGTCACTGATCTCCCTCCATCAGTGCGGCAGTATGCCACAAATGCGGCCCACCCACGCGCATCGCCGCACAGAACAGCAGGGACCAGCTCGCCTCTGCAGGGCAGCCGAAGCGGTCCCCACCTGCGAACAAGCAGGGCATCAGCAGACCCTCGGGCCAGCCAGTCGACCTTGCAGCGCCGCACTATGCCGCACTCCGCAGTTTTCTGCTGTTCTTCTCTTGTCCCCATCCGTAACACGCTGCTAACGTGGCCGCCAACACAGCACAGAACAGAAAGATCTAGATATAGAAGGAGCCCGCCATGACGACTCGCGCTACCCGGCTGAAGCGACTGATAGGGGCGGTGACGGTGGCTGCAACGGTCGCCACCGTCGCGGCGTGCGGCTCGGGCGACTCGGGGGACGCCGCCGCGGACGGCACCGTCACGCTGGAGTTCGCCCAGTGGTGGGGTGCCGAACTCCCGGCCGGGGACTTTGACAAGATCATCAACGACTTCACGGCGCAGAACCCGAACATCAAGATCAAGCTGCTGAGCGCGCCGTACGCCTCCACAAAGCAGCAGCTCGTCACCGCCGCGGCGTCCAAGACGCTGCCCGACGTGGTCGGCCTCGACGGAGCCTGGGTCAACGACTTCGCCAAGCAGGGCGCGATCGCCGACATGTCCAAGCTGATGACGGACGCGAACTACGACTCCAGCCAGCTCGCCAGCCAGATCCAGCTCGACGGCAAGA
This sequence comes from Micromonospora sp. PTRAS2, assembly GCF_054052245.1. Taxonomy (NCBI): domain Bacteria; kingdom Bacillati; phylum Actinomycetota; class Actinomycetes; order Micromonosporales; family Micromonosporaceae; genus Micromonospora; species Micromonospora sp. PTRAS2. Next base: position 124,229 of record NZ_JBSWBU010000011.1, on the reverse strand, counting down.
CCTACATGATCCCGGTCGTCAACTTCGTCTACCCGCTCTTCGTCAACAAGGACCTGTTGACCAAGGCCGGCGTCGCGGACGTGCCCGCCACGCGCAGCGAGTTCCTCGACGCGGCGAAGAAGGTCAGCGCCACCGGCGACAACGTCAAGGGCTGGGCGCTCCCGCTCGACACCGCCGTGCCCAACGGAATCCAGAACGACGTCATGTCCTGGCTGTGGGCCTCGGGCGGCAGCATGCTGACCGACGGCAAGCCGAACCTGACCAGCCCTCAGGTCAAGAGCACCGTCGAGTTCGTCAAGAGCCTCAACGACGCCGGCGTCATCGCCCCCGGCTCCCTCACCATGAAGGAGCAGGACAAGGTCGAGAAGTTCACCAACGGCCAGGTCGGCATGATGATCGACTCGCTCGCGCACATCAACCTGATCAAGAAGAACAAGCCGGACCTGAACTTCGAGGTGGCGGCCCTGCCGGCCGAGGACGGCTACACCGGCAAGCGCGGCATCCCGTACGCGTCGTGGGGCATCGGCATCTCCAACTCCACCAAGCACAAGGCCGAGGCGTTCAAGTTCGTCTCCTACCTGATGAGCCAGGAGACCAACGCGAAGCTGAGCACCATCGCCAACGGCTTCCCCGGCAACAAGAACGCCGAGCCCGACTTCAGCAACAGCGACCCGCTGTTCAAGTCGGCCTTCGACATCTACAAGCAGGGCTACCCGGCCAACGAGTTCGTCGGCCTGCCCAAGGCCGAGGACCTCATGCGCAGCTTCGACGAGCAGCTCCAGCTCGTGCTGACCGGCAAGCAGAGCGTCGACGACGCCCTGAGCAAGTCGCAGGAGTCCTGGACCTCGGTGATCGGTTAGTCCACCCGGGCGCCGCGCCGGTCCACCGGCGCGGCGCCCGACCAAGGAGACAGCGATGACATCCGCGCACGTCGAGCCCGTGACCGCGCCGCAGGGCGCGCCGCCGGCCGAGCGGGCCACCCCCGGCCGGGCCCGCGCCAACCCGGCCCGGCGCCTGATCCCGTACGCCTACCTGTCCCCCACGATCGTGCTGGTCGTGGTCCTGATGATCGTCCCCATCGTCATGGTGGTCGGCTACTCGTTCCGGGACAACGTGATCGTCCAGGAGAACCCGGTGTTCGTCGGGTTCACCAACTACGCCAAGGTGCTCACCGACCTGGACTTCCTGGCCGCGCTGAAGAACACCGCCGTCTTCATCTCGGTCAGCACCGTCGCCCACCTGGTCCTCGGCCTCGCCTTCGCGATGATGCTCAACACGCAGTTGCTGAGCGGGGTCACCAAGGCGATCTTCCGGATCGTCTACATCCTGCCCTGGCTGTTCACGATCGCGGTGATCGCCGTCATCTGGCGGCTGCTGCTCGACCCGGCCGGCGTGGTCAACTACGTGCTGCAGACGCTCGGCCTCGTGCAGGAGGGCGTGAACTGGCTCGGTGACCCGGGCACCGCGCTCTGGGCGGTCACGTTCGCCAACATCTGGTCCGGCTACCCGTTCTTCATGATCAGCCTGCTCGCCGCGTTGCAGGGCATCTCCGCCGACCTCTACGAGGCCGCCGCCGTGGACGGGGCCGGCCCGCTGCGGCGGTTCCTCAACGTGACGCTGCCGCAGCTGCGGCCGGTGATCGTCAGCATGGCGGTGCTCGACCTGATCTGGACCTCCCAGCAGTTCGCGCTGATCTGGATGATGACCGGCGGCGGTCCGCTGAACACCACCGAGATGCTCAGCACCTACACCTACAAGCAGGCCTTCAGCGAGTACGAGTTCGCGAGCGCCTCGGCCGCCGCCGTGATCGTGCTGCTGCTGACGATGGTCCTGGCCTTCTTCTACGTACGCCAGCAGCAAAGGGAGCGGTGAGATGGCAGGCGTCAAGCGGCGGCACACCCTCGCGAAGGCCGGCGTCGTCACGGGGCTCGTCCTCGGCGGGCTGTTCGCCGCCCTGCCGGTGCTGTGGATGCTCTCCACCTCGTTCAAGAGCAACGGGGAGGTCTTCCAGAATCCGCCGCAGTTGATCACCGAGGGCTTCTCGTTCGACGCGTACCGGGAGATCCTGGGCAACGGCGAGCAGCTGCGGTTCTTCCTCAACAGCTACATCGTCGCCGGTGCGGTGACCGTCCTGACGCTGCTGGTGGCCGTCCTGGCGGGGTTCGCGTTCAGCCGCTTCACGTTCCCGTTCCAGCGGACCATCAACGCCGTGATCGTCAGCGTCCAGGCGGTGCCGCCGATCACGCTGGTCATCCCCTACTTCGGGCTCGTCGTCGCGCTCGGCCTCTACAACACCTACGCCGGGCTGATCCTCACCCACATGGTGTTCACCCTGCCGTACGCGATCATCATGACCACCGCGTACCTGAACACCCTGCCCAAGGAGCTGGACGAGTCGGTCAAGGTCGACGGCGGCACCGGCTGGACGGCGCTGTGGCGCATCCTCGTGCCGATCTCGGTGCCCGGCCTCATCGCGGTCGGGGTCTACACGTTCATGATCTCGTGGAACGAGTACCTGTTCGCGCTGACGCTGACCCGCACCAACGACATGCGCACGGTGCCCATCGGCATCCAGATGCTCATGGGCCAGCACTCGTACGAGTGGAACCAGATGATGGCGATGAGCATCCTCGGCTCCATCCCGGTCCTCGTGCTCTTCCTCCTCTTCCAGCGGCGCTTCATCGGCGGGCTCACCGCCGGCGCCGTGAAGGCCTGACCACACCCTCTGCACTAAGGAGTAACACCGACATGCTGACGACCGGCAAGGCGATCCTGGACGTCGCCAACGAGCACAGCTTCGCCGTGCCCGCGTTCAACATCAGCGACTGGGCCATGTTCCGGGGCATCGTGGAGATCAGCGAGGAGAAGAACGCTCCCCTGATCGTCGGGATCCACCCGGACGAGGTGCGGCACATCGGCCGCGAGATGATCACCGGCATCATCGAGCGCGCGCACAGCTCGACCGTCCCGATCGCGATCCACTGGGACCACGGCGCGACCTACGAGCAGATGCTCCAGGCGTTCCAGTACGGCTTCACGTCCGTGATGATCGACGGCTCGCTGAAGCCGTTCGACGAGAACCTCGCCATCACCAAGAAGGTCACCGACTCCGCGCACGTCCTGGGCGTGTCGGTGGAAGGCGAACTGGGCACGATCGGCGGCAACGACAGCTACGCCGAGGCCGGCGCGGCCGAGATCATCTACACCGACCCGGACGACGCGGTCACCTTCGTGAAGACCACGGGCGTCGACAGCCTCGCCATCGCGATCGGCACCTTCCACGGCTTCTACCCGGCACACCTCAAGCCGGAGCTGAAGCTCGACCTGCTCAAGGAGATCAAGAGCCGGGTGGGGATCCCGCTGGTGCTGCACGGCGGCTCCGGCAACCCGGACGACGAGATCCGCGAGGCCGCCCGGATCGGCATCAACAAGATCAACATCTCGACGGACATCAAGGTCGCCTACCACGACAAGATGCGCGAGGTGCTGGGCAGCGACTCAAAGGTGCGCGAGCCCAACGCCATCCAGCCCGCCTGCCTCGACGCCATGAAGGAGGTCGCCGCGCACAAGATCGACCTGTTCGGCGCCACCGGCAAGGGCTCGCTCTACTGACATGGCCGACGCCTCCCGGGTGGTCCTCGGCCTCGGCGGCTGCGTCGACCAGGAGCTGACGCTCACCGCCGACGTCCTGGAACGGCTGGTCACCGACTACGGCATCGCCGCCGCCGAACTGGCGGCACCGCCCAGCGCGGTACACGGCGAGCGGGACCTCGTGGTGTCCATCCTCGGCTACGTGGCCCGGGGCCGGGGCGGCGAGCACTTCGTCGCCGCCGCCCCGGCCCTGGAGACCTTCGCCGGCCGGTTCCCGCACCGCACGACCCTGGGCGGCACCTCCGTGCGGGCCGGGATCCTGCTCAGCCGGCTGGGCGTGCCGTCGACGCTGCACCTGGTCAGCGTCAACGACACCGTCCGGCGGCTGCTGCCGGCCGGCACCGCGTACGTCTCCAGCGGCGTCGCGGACACCTACCATCCCCACCTGATCGTCCAATATCACCAGGGCCTGCGGATCCGGGCCGGCGACATCGACGTCACCGCGCCGTTCCCCAACCGGCTGATCTACGTCAACGACCCGGCCAACGGCGCGCTGCTGCTCACCGGCGACCTCGGCGACCGGCTCGGCCACGCCGACGTCTTCCTGATCTCCGGCTTCAACGCCATGCGCGACGCGGCCGAACTCGACCGGCGGCTCGCCGAGCTGCGCGCCCACATGCGGCGGCTGCCGCCTGCGGCGGTGACCTACTTCGAGGACGCCGCCTACCACGAGCCCGGCTTCAGCCGCCGGGTCCGCGACGCGCTGCTCGACGCGATCGACGTGTACGGGCTCAACGAGGACGAGCTGCAGTCCTACCTCGGGCGCCCGGTGGACCTGCTCTCGGCCGACGAGGTCGCCGACGCGCTCACCGCCGTGCACGCCCTCGTCCCCGCGCCGACGCTGGTGCTGCACACGAAGTACTGGGCGGCGGCCCTCGGCGCGAACGCCCGGCGCTACGCCGACGCCCTCGACACCGGCACCCTGCTGGCCGCGACCCGCTACGCCCACGGCGACGACTTCACCGACGCCGACGTCGACCGGCTGCGCCGGCAGCCCCGCCGGCCCGAGTCCGTCGCTTTCGCCGCCGCGCTGCACGAGCGGCTCGGCGACCGGGTCCACTGCGTCCCCGGGTTCGCCCTCGACGTCGCCAGCCCCACGACCATCGGCCTGGGCGACACCTTCGTCGGCGGCTTCCTCGCCGCGCTCGTCCGCCAGGAGGAACGATGACCATCGAGGCGCTGCCCGCCAACCAGCCCGAGACGTTCTACCGGGGGGACGGCCGGATCGCGCGGTTCCGCGACGCGCCGGCGCTGCCCGACCGCCCCGAGGACTGGGTGGGCTCGGTGACCAGCCGGTTCGGGCTCGCCCCGGCCGGGCTGTCCACCCTGCCCGACGGGCGGGTGCTCGCCGAGGCCGTCGCCGCCGACCCGCACTGGTGGCTCGGCCCACGCCGCGCCGACACCGGCGTGCTGGTGAAGCTGCTCGACGCCGGCCAGCGGCTGCCGCTGCACGTGCACCCCGACCGCCGCTTCGCCACCGCGCACCTCGCCTCCCCGTACGGGAAGACCGAGGCATGGGTGATCGTCTCCGCGCGCCCCGACGCGTACGTCCATCTGGGTTTCGCCCGCGACGTCGCCGCCGACGAGCTGGCCGGCTGGGTCGCCGGCCAGCAGGTCGACCGGATGCTCGCCGCCACCAACCGGATCCCGGTCGCGGCCGGCGACGCGATCCTCTGCCCGGCCGGGCTGCCGCACGCGATCGGCGACGGCATCCTGCTGGTCGAGGTCCAGGAGCCGACCGACTACTCGGTGCTGCTGGAATGCGAGGGCTTCGGCCTGACCGAGGGGCACCTCGGCCTCGGCTACGAACTGGCCCTGAGCTGCGTCGACCGGGGCGCGTGGACGCCTGCGCGCCTCGCCGGGCTGCGGGGTGACGGGGCGCGGCTGCTGCCCCAGGCCGCCGACGAGTTCTTCGCCGCCCACCGGGTGCGCGGCGGCGACCGCCTGGCGCAGGGCTTCGCCGTCCTGGTCGTGGTGGCGGGCGCGGGGCGGCTCACCGGCGAACGCGACGACGTGCCGGTGCGCCGGGGGGACACGCTGCTGGTCCCGTACGCCGCTGGCCCGCTGCGGCTCGACGGCGCGGTCGAGGCGATCCGCCTGGCGGCACCCGCCGCCTGAGCCGCGGCGCAGCTGCGGCGATCTCGTCGACGACGGGCTGATTCACTCGTAGTGGTAGCGGCACTGCGCGATCTGCACGGTGTCGTCGACGATCCGATACACCAGGCGGTGTTCCTGGTCGATGCGTCTCGACCAGAATCCCGACCAGTTGCCCCGGAGTTGCTCCGGCTTCCCGATGCCCTGGTGGCCGTTGCGCCGGATGTCCTCGATCAGGGTGTTCACCCGCTTGAGCATCGGGCGGTCCCGCTGCCAGGCCTGGTAGTCCTCCCACCCTCGGCTGGCGAACTGGACCTTCACGCCGCCGACGCCTCACCTGCACCGGCATCGGGGTCGATCAGGTCGTGCATCTCCCCGCCCCCGTTGCGCAGCTCTTCGACGGCCTCGTTCAGGCGGCGCGCGTTGGCGGGGCTGGCCATCAGGTACGCCGTCTCCTTCAGCGACTCGTACTCACGCAGCGAGATGATGACGGCGGCCTCACGACCCGACCGGGTGACGACCACCTCCTCGGCGTCGTCCACCACATGGTCGAGCAGCTTGGCGAGGTTCTGCCGGACCTCCGAGTAGGGGACCATGCGCATGATGCCTCCCTGGCGTGGTGTACAAGAAATTGTACAACGAGGCGGCGAGGTCCGAACCCGTTTGCCGGCCCCACCGGGCTCCCCTACTCTTTCCCTCGGCACCTCCCGGTGCGCAGGCAACGGCTACTTCCGCTTCCAACGGGGAGACGCGGGTTCGAATCCCGCCACCGCCTCTCGGCGGTGTCGACCAGCGGCCCAGGTCACCTTGGCCCGCGAGGGCCGGTCGCCGTCGCCGCTCTGATCTCGGGAGGCGTCGTCACGCCGCACACCCGGTGCGCAGGCAACGGTTACTTCTCGGATCCGCGGGTTGGGGGTTCGAGTCCCCCGCACGCCCCGGCGTGCTAGCTCAACCGGACAGAGCAGCGGACACAAGTCCGTCGCCGACTGACGATCTCGGGTGTGCGGTGTGCCGGTGTCTCCCCGCCTTCGACCGACACGGGGGACGCGATGGCCAGGTTCAACCTCAAGCTGCCCCGGCACCGGCCCGGGGCCGACCGCCCGGCCGCCGAGGCCATGACCGCCGAGGGCGCACCGGGGTTCCTGCGCGGGCAGCGGGCCGAGCTGTTCCTGCTCGCGGTGTCCAACATGGTCGGCACCGACACCTTCTACGAGGCCGCCGCCGACCGGGACGCCCGGTTCCGTGAGCTGGTGGCCGCCGTCGCGGTCGCCGACCCCGACTGGTTCGCGCGGTTCGTGCCGTGGCTGCGCACCGGCGCGCTGCTGCGGTCGGCGTCCGTGGTGGCCGCGCTGGAGGGCTCCCGGGCGCAGGTCGCGGCCGGGGTGCCCGGCTCCCGGGCGGTCGTGGGGGCGGCGTTGCAGCGCGCCGACGAGCCGGGCGAGGCGCTGGCGTACTGGCTGGGCCGCCACGGCCGGGCCCTGCCGAAGCCGGTCAAGCGGGGCGTCGCCGACGCCGTCGTGCGGCTCTACCACGAGCGCAGCCTGCTCAGGTACGACTCCGACGGCGACGCCGTGCGGTTCGGCGACGTCATCGAGCTGACCCACCCGGTAGCGCGGGACGCGCGGCAGGGCGACCTGTTCCGGCACGCCCTCGACCGGCGACACAAGCGCGACAACCCGCTGCCGGAGTCGCTGACCGTGCTGGCGGCCCGGGCCGAGCTGATGGCCCTGCCCGTGCAGCGGCGGCGGGAGGTCACCGACCCGGCGGTGCTCGGCGCGGCCGGCATGAGCTGGGAGGCGCTCGCCGGCTGGCGGCAGGCCCCCATGGACGCCGCCGCCTGGGAGGCGATCATCCCGACCATGGGCTACCTGGCACTGCTGCGCAACCTGCGCAACTTCGACCGGGCCGGCGTCGGCGACGCCGTCGCCGAGGCGGTGGCGGCGAAGCTGACCGACCCGGGCGAGATCGCGCGCTCGCGCGTGCTGCCGATGCGCTTCCTGTCGGCCCACAACGCCGCGCCGAGCCTGCGGTGGGCGTACCCGCTGGAGCGGGCGTTGCAGCAGGCGCTGGCGAACGTGCCTGCCCTGGACGGCCGCACCCTGATCCTGATCGACACTTCGGGGTCGATGAACAGCACGTTCAGCCGGGACGGCACGCTGCGCTGCTGGGACGCGGCCACCGTGTTCGGTCTCGCGCTGGCCGCCCGCGCCCGGGACGCGACGGTGGTGTCGTTCTCCCACGCCAGCCGGGTGTTCCCGGCCGTGGCGGGCGAGTCGGTGCTGGCGGCGGTGCGCCGGTTCCGCGAGGGCGGCTACTTCTACGGCGGCGGCACCCAGACCGAGCAGGCCATCCGGCGGCACTACGCCGGGCACGACCGGGTGGTCGTCCTCACCGACGAGCAGGCGCACTGGCACGACGCCCCCGATGTCACGGCCGCGGTGCCGGCCCACGTGCCGACGTACACCTGGAACCTGGTCGGCTACCGGGTCGGGCACGCGCCGACGGTCGGCAACCGGCACACGTTCGGCGGCCTGTCCGACGCCGCGTTCGCGATGATCCCCCTCGTCGAGGCCGGGTCCCGCGACCGGTGGCCGTTCTGAGCGGCGCGAAACGAGGGCGGGCCCCGGTCGATCGTCAGCGATCGACCGGGGCCCGTTGGTTGGAGCGGCGGATCAGGCCAGGTCGAACCGGTCGAGCTCCATGACCTTGGTCCAGGCCGCGACGAAGTCGGCGACGAACTTCTCGCGCGCGTCCTCGCTGGCGTAGACCTCCGCGAGGGCGCGCAGCTGGGAGTTGGAGCCGAAGATGAGGTCGACCGCCGTAGCGGTCCACTTCACCTGGTCGGTGGCCAGGTCCCGGATCTCGTAGACGTGCTCCTCGGACTCCGACGCCTTCCACCGGGTGCCCGGGGAGAGCAGGTTGGTGAAGAAGTCGTTGGTGAGCACGCCCGGCCGGTCGGTGAGCACGCCGTGCGCGGTGCCGCCGACGTTGTTGCCGAGGGCGCGCAGGCCGCCGACGAGGACGGCCATCTCCGGCGCGGTCAGGTCGAGCATGTAGGCGCGGTCGACGAGCAGCACCTCCGGCTGGGTCTTCTCGCCGGGGCGCAGGTAGTTGCGGAACCCGTCGGCGCGCGGCTCCATGACCCGGAACGACTCGACGTCGGTCTGCTCCTGCGAGGCGTCGGTGCGGCCCGGCCGGAACGGCACGGTCACCTCGACGCCGGCGTCGCGCGCCGCCTTCTCGACGGCGGCCGAGCCGGCCAGCACGATCAGGTCGGCCAGCGAGATCTTCGCGCCACCGGCGGCGTTGAACTCCTGCTGGATGCCCTCCAGGGTCGCCAGGACCGTCGCGAGCTGCTCGGGCTGGTTGACCTCCCAGCTGCGCTGCGGTTCGAGGCGGATCCGCGCGCCGTTGGCCCCGCCGCGCTTGTCGGTGGAGCGGAAGCTCGCGGCCGACGCCCAGGCGGTGGAGACGAGCTGGGCGGTGGTGAGGCCGGAGGCCAGGACCTTCGCCTTCAGGGCGGCCACGTCGGCGTCGCTCACGACGTCGTGGTCGACGGCCGGCACCGGGTCCTGCCAGAGCTGGGCCTCCGGCACCCACGGGCCGAGGAAGCGGCTGACCGGGCCCATGTCGCGGTGGAGCAGCTTGTACCACGCCTTGGCGAAGGCCAGCGCGAACTCGTCGGGGTGCTCCAGGAAGCGGCGCGAGATCTTCTCGTACGCCGGGTCGACGCGCAGCGACAGGTCGGTCGTCAGCATCGTCGGCTTGTGCTTCTTCGCCGGGTCGTGGGCGTCCGGGATGATCGCCTCGGCGTCCTTCGCGACCCACTGCTTCGCCCCGCCGGGGCTGGTGGTCAGCTCCCACTCGTAGCCGAACAGGATCTCGAAGAACCGGTTGCTCCACTGCGTCGGCTTGTCGGTCCACGTCACCTCGAGGCCACTGGTGATCGTGTCGCCGCCCTTGCCGCTGCCGTGGGTGCTCAGCCAGCCCAGGCCCTGCGCCTCCAGCGGGGCGCCCTCCGGCTCGGGGCCCACGTGGTCGTCGGCGACGCCCGCGCCGTGCGTCTTGCCGAAGGTGTGGCCGCCGGCGATGAGGGCGACGGTCTCCTCGTCGTCCATCGCCATCCGGCGGAAGGTCTCGCGGATGAAGTGCGCCGCCGCGGCCGGGTCCGCGTTGCCGCGGGGGCCCTCCGGGTTGACGTAGATGAGGCCCATCTCGGTCGCGCCGACGCCGGGCGTCATCTCCTTCTCGGAGGCGTAGCGCGCGTCACCGAGCCAGGTGTCCTCCGGGCCCCAGAAGATCTCCTCGGGCTCCCACACGTCCTCGCGGCCGAAGCCGAAGCCGAAGGTCTTGAAGCCCATCGACTCCAGGGCCACGTTGCCGGCGAGCACGAGCAGGTCGGCCCACGAGATCTTCTGGCCGTACTTCTGCTTGACCGGCCAGAGCAGCCGGCGGGCCTTGTCGAGGTTGGCGTTGTCCGGCCAGCTGTTGAGCGGGGCGAACCGCTGGCCGCCGTCGCCGGCGCCGCCACGGCCGTCCTCGATGCGGTAGGTGCCCGCCGCGTGCCAGCTCATCCGGATCATCAGGCCGCCGTAGTGGCCGAAGTCGGCCGGCCACCAGTCCTGCGAGGTGGTGAGGGTCTCGACGATGTCCCGCTTGAGGGCCTCGACGTCGAGCTTGGCGAACTCCTGGGCGTAGCTGAAGTCGGCCCCCAGCGGGTTGCCCTTGGGCGACTGGGCGTGCAGGACCGACAGGTCGAGCTGGTTGGGCCACCAGTCGCGGTTGGTGCGGGGACGACCGCCCGTCTTCGGCGTCGGCGAGTCGATCGCCGGGTTCTCGCTCTCGCTGCCCTGCGCGGTGACGGAGTCGTGCGCGACCGGGCAGCCGGCCGCCTCCTTCTTGTCCACGCCTTGGGCGCTGACGGGCGCGTTGTCCTGGGTGTCGCTCATCGGTTTCCTTCCGGACTGGCTGGTCACTGGGCGGTGCGTTGGGTTGGCTGGGCGGTGCGTGCGGTCGCGCAGCCGGGGCAGGTGCCCCAGTAGACGACCTCTGCCTCGTCGACGTCGAAACCGTGATCGTCGGAGGCGGTGAGGCAGGGTGCATGGCCGACGGCGCAGTCGACGTCGGCGATCGCGCCGCAGGAGCGGCACACGACATGGTGGTGGTTGTCCCCCACCCGGCACTCGTACCGGGCGGTCGCGCCGGCGGGCTGGATGCGCCGCACCAGGCCGGCGTCGGTGAGCGCCCGGAGCACGTCGTAGACCGCCTGGTGGGAGACCGTGGGCTGGTCGGCCCGGACCAGGGCGATCACCGTGTCGGTGTCGACGTGCGGGTGGTCGCGCAGCGCGGCGAGCACCGCCAACCGGGGCCGGGTCACGCGCAACGAGACCGCCCGGAGCTGGGTCTCGAAGTCGGGCGTCACCCCCCGAACCTAGCTCACTGTTCTGGAATCAATCAAGTTTTCCGTCGACTCAACCCGCATATTTCGCCGCAGATCCATCCGCCGGCCACCCGCCCCGCCACGACGGTGGCCCCCGCAGCGTCGCCGTTGCGGGGGCCACCGTCGTGGCTGCCGGGGCCCCGGCTCACCGATCGGCGATGCCGTACTGGTTGGCCAGGTGCCGGACGTAGACGAGCACCCCGACCAGGAGCCCGATGTCGTCCAGGTAGATCGGATCCGGCAGCAGGTCCAGCGGGCTGAGGGCATAGACCACGCCGGTCCAGAAGGCGATCTTTCCCTTGACCGGCATCAGGTCGCTGCGGATCAGCGATCCGACCCGGACCAGCTTCACGAACAGCACTATCGACACGACCAGCAAGGTGATCAACGTGATCGCCAGCGCGACCAGCAGCAGCACCATCGACGTCCGCACAGTCCCTCTCCCTCCGTGGGCTCCTGCGGCCATCCGATCCGACGCCCGGCTTCCCGCGAAAGGCGCGCCATGCTGCGATTCCGCTTCCGGCCCGCTTCCGATGGCCGGCGCGCCGGGCACCCGGGAGCCACCGCCCCCGGCCGCCACGCGGTCCTGCGCCGACCGGGTCCGGTGCTGCCGGCTCAGCCCGACGTCGTGCCCAGATGGATGAAGCCCGACCAGGCGAACGGCTTGACCCAGCGCGGTCGCATGCTCAGCTCGCGCAGCTTCGGGGGCATGGTGCTGGGGGCGAGACGGTCAGGGTCCAGCATCCACAGCTGGGTGGCCCGCAGCGCGGCGGCCGGGGGCAGCCCCCGGTCGCGGAGGAAGTGATGGACCATGAACATGGCGAGCGAGGTGGCGTCGTCGTAGACGGCCCAGAGGCTGCCGACCACCGACCGTGCGCCGGCCACCAGGAAGGCGGTGGCCAGGCTGAACGCCTCGTCGTAGTCGGCGCCGGTGAGGCCGGTCTCGCAGGCGGCGAGCAGCACCAGGTCGACCAGCGCCGCCCGGTCCCGGCCCAGATCGAGCAGTTGCCCCGCGGTGAGGTGCTCGCCACCGGCCAGCTGGAGCCGCGACTCCCACGGCTGTTCCACCTCGACCGTGCCGTGACAGCCCAGGTGCAGCAGCCGCCGCTGCCCGCCCGCCGGTCGGGCCAGCCAGTCCCGCAGGCGGGCGACGGAGGCGTCCGGCCCCACGTGCAGCGGCAGGCCCGGGTAGAAGGCGTCCCGGACGGCCCTCGCCTCCCCGCCGACGCCCTGGTCCCCACCCGGATCACCGATCATCAGGGCATCGGGGAGCCGACGGTGGTGACCACCGACGACCGGCTCCGCGCCCTGGCACAGCAGGCGGGCCGACGGGACGTAGGAGATCTCCAGATCCTGCACTGCGTAGCGCGGCACGCCCCGGTCGAAGCGGCGGGCGGCGTGCCAGGGCACCACCCCGAGCGGGCCCATCGGCACCAGACCGATCCGGGGCACCGGTCCGCCCCGCTGCCGGCGCAGGTGTCGCATCAGCGGGTCCATGGCGGCCCGCCACGCCCAGTCGCAGAGCGACTCCAGGTGGTCCCGCCAGCGGACGGCCGCCTCGGCGCTTCGCTCCTCCGGCGCGTTCTGGCGTTCGCGCAGCGCCCGCAGATAGTCCCGCAGTTCCCCGGCCCCGCTGCGCAGTTCCGCGCTGCCCAGCACCGTGACCGCACCGTCCGCCGGCACCAGCACCAGCAGCCCGTCCTGCCGGCCCGGGCCGGGGACGAGATAGGCCAACAGGTCGAGCCGCTGCGCGCGCAGGGCGGCGCGGATCTCCGTCAGGGACGGCGGGTCGAGCAGGGCCACGGCGGCGCCCGGCGGGACGCCCGGCCGGTGGGACCCGGCGACAACCTCGCTCCCCGCCGGTTGCTGGCCCGGCTCGATGCCGGTCAACACCCGTAGCACCTGGTGCCGCAGGTCGTCCGGGACGATCCCCGCGTCCGGCGCGCCCGCGCCCACGACAGCGGCTGCCGCGTCGGTCGCCCGGTCCGCCTCCTCCCATCGCCGGGCCAGGTCGCTCCGGCCGGCCGCCCGCAGCATCGCCGGCACGGACCGCGCGGCGGTGCTGGCGTAGAGCACCAGGCCCCGCCCAGCGTCCAGGGCCCGGACCGCGTCGTCGAGGGCGCCGTCGTGGACGCACTGCACCGCCGTGTACACCGCCTCCGCGGCGGCCCGCGCCGCGGCGGTGACGGCGTGCTCGGTCCGCGCCTGCAACAGGGTCTGCCAGGCGTACCCGCGCAGCACGGCCAGTCCCAGTTCCCGGGCTCGGCGGCGGTCCGCGTCAAACCCCCGGGAGCGCAGGCGCAACGCCTCGGCCAGCCGCCGGACGACGGCCGGCCAGCGGGCGGCGTACGGCCCGCCGACGACGCCGAGCGCCCGCTCGCTCTGGCGCACCGCTTCCGCGGCGTCGGCGCGACGCCGGGTGAGCCGGGCAAGGTCCAGTCCTATCTCGGCGAGCAGCTCCACGGCCGGTTCGATCACCGCCGTGCCGGCGGAGGGGTCGTCGAGCAGCCGCTCCACCTCGACGGCCAGCTGCCGCAGCACCGTGGGATCGCCCCGGTCGGCCGTCCAGCGGCCGATCACCCCCGACAGGACCATCAGCTGGCCGAGCACCGGCACGGCCGGCTGCGCGCTGGTGGCGGCGGGTCCCGCGTCGGTGTCCACCGGCGCGGTTCCGGCCGGCCGGGTAGCGCCGCGGGCCGGCGGCCCGCCCAGTCCCGGTGCGGGGCGGGCCGGCGCGCCCCAGATCCCGAGAAGCGACTCGAGCATGTCGACCAGCAGCCGGCTCTCCTCGTCGGCGGGATTCTGCTCCGCCATCCGCCGGGCGTCGTCGAGAAGCCGACGTACCAGTTCGGGGCTACGGTCGGCCCGGCGCAGGTCCGTGATCATGGCGGCCAGTCGACCGATGGCCGGGTCGGCGCTGTCGACCAACGCCGCCTCGGCCCGGTGCTGGGCCGCCAGGTCACCGGACCGGTGGGCGTCCAGCAGGACCAGAGCCGGCAGCACTTCCCCCGCCAGACCCGAGAGCTCCCGCCCGAGTTCGCCGGATTCGTCGGTGATGCCGGCTCGCAGCAGCCGGTCCAGATCGTTGGCGCCGGCGTAGGGATCAGGCTCGCCCGGGACGGCGCCCATCGCATCGAGCAACCGCTGCCCGGTGGCCAGGCCGAGCCGGACGTTCGCCGGCAGGTCCTTCGCCCGGCGGCCCTGGTCGTGCAGCTCCCGCCAGACCGACGGCGCGAACAGTGGACGCCGCTGGAACCAGAACGGGAGGGCCGCCAGCGCCAGCACGGCGGCCAGCCAGTCGCGCGGATCGGACGGCTTCGCCGCCCGCCACGCCTGGTACGCCTCGGTGACCGCGGCCGGCCGGGACCCCACCACCGTCTGCCAGTCGGGGCCCGAGAGCATGAGAGTCAGCCGCCGGAAGTGCAGCTCCAGGACGCCCCGTGGATCGGACACGGCGGCCTCGGCCAGCCCGGCCTCGGCCAGCCGGATGCCGGCCTCCCGCAGCTCCGGCCGGTCCGTCTGGCTGTGCAGCTCGCCGCAGAGCTGGGCCAGCGCCCCGGCGAACCACAACCGTTCAGCCGGCTCCATCAGCGTCACGGCCCGGTCGACCGCAGCCAGCAGCGTGGGGCCCTGCGGCGGAGCACCGGTCAGCACCAGCGCCCAGGCCAGCTGCGCAGCGCCGAGGGCGACCACCGGTTCCGGCGGCAGGGACCACACCGGGCCGGCCAGCAGCTCCACCGCCGAGCGCAGGTCCGCCGCCTCGGGTTCGCCCACGATCAGGGCGAGCCCGAGGTGGAGGGCGGCCATGTCCCGCTCGGGTCCGGCGGGCAGCGCGGCGCAGGCGCTGCGGTGTCCGAGCAGCTCCGCGCGGAGCGCTGCGGCCTCGGCGGCGTCGTCGTCGGCCAGGGCGACGTAGCGGTGGAACAGCTCGACCACCTCGGCCAGGAGGGTGGGCCCGGCCCGAGCCGGGCCGGTCACGGCGTGCCCGTCGAGGCGTCGGCGGACTGCACCACCTCGACGGCGAGCCAGACGGTGAGCGCCACCAGGGCGAGCAGGGTGAGGACCTGGACGACGATAAGCACGGCCCGGCCGCTGCGGTAGCCGGGTGGGATCGGTTCGGTGGACATGTCAGCTCCTGTGGTCGGTGCGGACCGGCCCTTGGTCGACAGAGGCCGGGCCCGCGATGGTTACCGTCAGGTCAGCGCGATCCGTTCCCGGCGCAGCAGCCAGCCGATCGGGGCCAGTGCTCCCTGCCGGCCGGTGTCCTTCGCGTTGATGCAGAAGTAGCGGACCTCGGCGAAGTCGCGTTCGGCGGTGAGCAGCAGGTTCTCCATCTGCCGGTCGACCAGCCAGCGGCGCACCGCGGCCGGGTCGTCGTAGCCCGGTTCGATGCTGGCGCCGACCGGCAGCTTGGCCAACAGGTCGCCCTTGGTGAGCACGAACGCGATCCGCTGCTGCTCGGTGGCCACCCCGTAGCGGCGCAGCCGGTTGACCGTGCCGTTGTAGGAGTCCTCGGCATCGTGCCGCGACGCGTTGGCCTGCCGCTCGATCTCCGGGAAGGAGGACAGTTGCTCGCCGACCTCCGGGATGGCGAACGGGTCGAGGACGAAGACCAGCGTGCGGGCGAAGTCCAGGTATCCGTACCCGGCGTTCCTGTTCGGGTCGGTCAGGTTCTCGCCCGCCGCGTCGAAGAGATGCAGCAGCGCGTCCCGGCCCCGGTGCTGCAGGAGCAGGGTGGTGGCGAAGGGCGCCCAGTCGGCGGGGGTCTTGCGCATCGCGGCGGTCCCCTCGACGATCTGGACGCTCTGCCGGTAGGTCCGCTCGCTGTCGCGGTCGGCCAGTTCGACCACGGTGTCCCGGGTGCCGGAGAGCGCGGTGAGCCCGACCAGGGTGCTCGTCAACAGTTGGGTCTTGCCCGAGGAGGTGGCGCCGAAGACCGGGATCCGGACGTCGGTGACCGCCGCCGCCCCCCGGTGCAGCGGATGGCCGCAGAGCTGGCACAGGGCCGTCAGTTGCTGGCTGGCCCGCCCCCGGGTGACCGGCAGCGCGGCGCCACAGGCGCAGGTGCGCCGGAGCAGGCCGAGCCGGCCGGGCCGCAGCGCCCGGTGCAGGTCGCCGCCCTGCGGGTGCGCGCCGGGGCAGCGGTAGGCCGGCAGCCGGGAGACGTGGTAGCAGGCCGGGCAACTCGCGGCGGCGCGCAGCCGAAGCTGCCGAAGCCGCTCGTAGAGCCGCAGCAGCCCGGTGGTCACCACGCCGAGCAGCAGCATCACCACGGTGGCGAGCAGGTTGGCTGCCACCGCCAGCACCACCCCGAGCGCCATGCCGACCCCGATCCCGATCGCGCCGAAGATCGCGAAGAGGGGCCAGAGCAGCAGCAGCTTCTTGCGGTTGCTGACGTCGAGGCGTCGCCCGGTGAAGCGCATCAACGGCAGCAGGTCCCGCACGACCCAGCGGATCGCCTCCCACTGGTCGATGAACACCTGGCCGACCCAGTAGCTGGGCCAGGCCGGGTCGACGGTGAGGTACGGCCTGCGCTGCCGACGCCGGGCGGAGCGGGCCGCCTCCCGGTCCGGGGTGAAGAGCGGCACCGGGCGTCGTCCCGCGAGCAACATGATCGTGCGGATGATCGCCCAGCCGGCCCCGCCGGCCATCAGCACGGGCACCGCCACGGCGGTGAACTGGAACAGCGCGAGGAAGAGCAGGGGGAGGCAGAAGAAGAGGTAGACGCCGACCGCCGCGAGGACCAGCAACCACTTCACGGTCTCCCCGTCGAGGAGCGGACGGCGGTAGAAGGGGTCGTAGGGGTCGTAGTAGTAGCCCATCGGTCACCCTTTCCGTTGCCAGAGTCGGGACAGCAGGCCCGGTTTGCGGGCGTCGGCGACCACTTGCTGCCACCGGCTGGTCAGCCGGGGGCGGCGCAGCCCCGTCACGAGTTCTTCGGCGGCGGCCAGCGGCCGCTCCTCGGCCCTGCCCAGCCAGCGCCGGACGCCCCGGGCCAGCTCGCTACGGAGGTCGGGGTCCAGCTCGGGCGGCGCGCCGGGGTCGGCGGCCAGGGCGAAGGCGACCGCCACGTGCCACGGCTCCCCGGGCCGGCGGACCAGGGCGGGCAGGCGCTGCGCGTAGGCCGCGGTCAGCTCCGGCAGCGCCGTCAGGTGCTCCAGCACCCCGGCCGGGTGGCGGTTCACCAGCAACGCGGAGAGCAGCTCGGCGTCGTGGGCACGGACCACGGCGCGGGGCAACGCGGTCAGTCGGGACCGCAACCGCCCGTCGGCTCTCCGCGCCCGGGTCAGGGCGGTTGCCAGTTCCTCGACGGCCTGGTCGGCCGTCAGCAGCTCGACCAGCTCCGGATCCGGCGGCAACAGCCCCTGGCGCAGCAGCCGCTGCCCCAGCGCCAGGTCCTCGGTCGGCAGTCGTTGGGCGGTCAGCAGGCTCTCGCGCAGCCCGGCGACCGCCTCGGCCGGCAGCACGGTGCCCGGCGGCGCCTTCCGGGCCAGCAGCCCCAGCTCGTGCGGGTCCGCCGTCGCCCGCCGGAACAGGATCCGGGCCAGCCGTTCGACGGTGTCCGGCCGCCCCCGCTGCGCCGCGCCGAGGAGGAAGTGGTCGACCAGTTCGTGCCGCTGCGCCGCCGGCAGGTGGCGGACGGCGGCGGCCACCACCGCCTCGTCCAGCCGGCTGTCGATCGCCGTCAGCCCGGGCTCCAGCACCCGCCACCAGGCGTCGGCGATCGCGTCGGCCTGGTCCGGGTCGCGCCGCACCCGCTCGCGCAACACGTCGTTGCGGAGGTCCACCAGGGCCTCCCCGTCCGGCCAGTCGCCCGGGTCGTACCCGTGTTCGGGGTGCTCGGCCCAGTCGACGGCGAAGGCGTGGGCCGCCGGGCGTACGGCCGGCAGCGGCACCGCGAGGCGGCAGCGGCGGGCGGCGCGCAACAGCGCCTCGAAGGCCGCCGGTTCGGCCCGGCCCAGCTCCTCGGTCAGCCGTCGCTGCGCCGTGTGCTGGTGTGCGCCGGTCCAGACCCGCGGCGGCAGCGGATCGAGCTGCCCCTTGGGCACCTGCCCGGTGTCGACGGCCCGGCGCAGCTCGGCGGCGATCAGGGCCTGCCGGACGGCGGCGACCCGGTCGGCGGCCCACAACGGGCTGCCCGGGTCGGCCCGGTTGCCGGTGTGGGCGATCTCGTCGAGCAGGGCCAGCGTCTCCGCCGGCCAGCGGGTCACCTCGGCGACGAGGGTGTCCAGCACCGGGCCGCCGTGGTCGCGTACCTGCCGGGCCGGGCCGCCGCGCAGCCAGCGGACCAGCGGTTCGGCCTCCTGCGGGGTCGGGGGTTGTCCCAGCACCGCCACGGCGGCCACCGCGGCGGCCTGCTCCGGCGGCAGCCCGGAGTCGGCGGCGACCTCGACGGCGTCGACCACGTCGTACGGGTCCGCGGTGAGGAAGAGCTCGGCCCAGCGGCGGGCCGTCGGAGTCGCCTCGACCGGGGTACGCATGTCGCGGGTCAGGTCCACCACCACGAAGCCCTGGTCGTTGTCGACGGCGGGGTGGGGGGTCTCCCACTCCGGATGCACGGCGAGCACCGGCTGGTTGGCGTGCATCGGCCGGGTGGTGAAGACCTTGAAGCCGATCGTCAGCGCCACCCGCTGTGGCAGCAGCAGGGTGGCGGCCGTGATCCAGCCCAGCACCAGCGCCGGGTCGGGGCAGACGAAGAGCACCCGGACGGCGTCGGGTCGGTCGAGCCGGCTCAGCACGGTGACCAGGTCGGCGAGCAGGTCGCGCCCGCCGGGGGTGGCGCGGACCAGGTCCCGGACCCGGGCGACGTCCAGCGGCCCCGGCTCCCATTCCTCGCCGGGCGGCGGGCAGCTCGTGGTGGGGGCCGGCTGCCGGGTCCAGCAGGAGGCGCCGAACAGTTGGGCGGGACGCACCGGCCCATAGGCGTCCGGGTCGGTGGTGAGCAGGGCGTGGGTGAGCTGGTTGCCCTCCCGGTTCCCGTTGGCCTCCCGGCCGAGATAGCACCCGGCCGCCGTGGCGTAGCGGTGGCCGTCGTGCACGTGGGACAGGGACGACGGGTACCGGTCGGCGGGGCGGCGTTCCCCCATCCAGTTCGTCGGGGGCTCGTAGAGCAGGTTCCCCTCGACCAGGGCCATGTCCTGCTGGTCGGCCCCGGCGGAGCGGGCCTGGAACTGGAGTCCGGCGGTGCCCTGCAACCCCTGGCCGGGACGGCAGTCGGTGTAGACGAGGGCCTCGAAGCCGCTCTCCGGCGGCGGACGGTCGGGGGTCATCGACGCCTCGTTTCACCACGGACCACGCCGAAGCGGCTCAGCAGCCACAGCAGCGGCTCGGCCACCCGGAAGGGGCGCACCCCGCCCGGGTCCACCTTCTGGTTGGCGTAGTCCGGTGGTGCGCCCAGCGCCGAGACCACGAAGTAGCGGAAGTTGGTGTAGTTGGTGCTCAGGTGGCTGTCGATCTCGTCCCCGCCGAACTCGTGCAGCAGCGCCCGGACCTGTTCGTGGGTGTCCCGACCGGCGGTCTCGTCGTAGTGGGCGGTGGACTCGTCGGGCACCTCGAAGAGCGGGTTGTCGCTGCCGAGCGCGTCGAAGAACGCGTCGATCTTGGCGAACGCCACCGCCACCGGCAGTCGGATCGGCTTGTCGCCGGGGATGCTCCGGCTCTCCCGCAGCGTGTCGGTCACGTTGCCGAGCACGGTCTTGGCCGATTCCCGCGTCCCTTCCTTGTCGTCGTCGGGCGCGACGATCCGGTCTGCCGCCTGCGGCAGGGTGAACGGGTCCAGGAGCACGATCAGCGCGTCGGCGGCGTCGAGGTACCTCAGGTCCCGGGACCGGCCCTGGCTGCTGAGGTCCTCACCGGCGGTGTCGTAGAAGGAAAGGTAGGTGGTGCGGAAGCGCAGCCCGGTCAGGGTCCGCCGGCCGGCCTGCCGCCACTCGAAGACCAACGCCTCCTGCCGGCCGGCGCTGCCCGCCGAGGCGGTCTGCGCGAACAACTGCCCCCGCTGGTAGACCCGGTTGACGTTCCTCTCCAGCCAGCGCAGCGGGGACTCGGCGCCGCCCTGGGCGTCACCGGTGAACCGCACGTCGGCGTGGAAACGACGGCGCAGCGTGGTGCGTAGCTCGTTGGCGAGCACGGTCAGGTACACCGTCTTGCCGGTGTTCTTCGCCCCGATCATGGCGATCAGCGGGCTGTGGGACCGGTCGAAGCCGACCGGGAGCGGGGTGTGGCAGCGGGGGCAGACCCGGATGCCGGTCGGCGACCCGCACCCCGGGCAGCTGGCCTGGCGGGGGAAGACCGGCCGCACCCGGTGCCAGCCGGGGCGGAAGGAGGGGCGGACGATCCCCTTGAACCCGGTCCCGGTCTCCCGCGCCTCGTCCCGGGCGGCCGGGCAGCCGGGGCGGTTCACCGAGCCACGGCCGTTGCACTGGTACCAGAGTCGTTTGGCGGGGATCCGGTGGTAGCAGTAGGGGCAGGAGGTCTTCCGGCGCATCACGTCACACCTTCAACTGGTCGACCGGCGGGTCCCGCAGGACCGCGCCGGAGGGGGGATCGACGAAACACCTGATCCAGTACGGGCGGGACAGCTCCCTGGGCAGGTCGAACTCGAACCGCCGGGTCTGCCCGGCCCCGAACTCCACGTCGGAGACGCGCAGCAGCTCGCGGCCCTGGTCGGGCCGCACCGGCAGCACCGGTCCGGCCCGCGCCACCACCACCAGGTGCGCGACGGCGCAGTCCCGCTCGGCGGTGACCGCGAGCGCCCGGCGCGGGGAGAACCGGTTGCGCAGCCCCGCGAGCCGCTCGACGGTGTACGCGAGGCGGCCGGGGCGGCCCGGCACGTCGCAGCAGACCGCCGGGGACCGGGACCGGCCGCCCGGTCCGACCGCGATGCCGACCACGCTGACCCTGGCGGGTCGGTCGTCGGCGGTCAGCCGGCAGCCCTTCTCGTGCAGGTAGCGGCTCCTGCTGACCTGGAACACCTCGTCCGGGCGGCCGTCGCGGGAGTGGGTCACCTCGGCCAGGCTCACCGTGTCCGGCCACACCCAGGAGATGCTCACCTGGTCGCCGGCGCGCTGCGCACGCAGCCGCTCCACCGGCGCGGCCGTGCCCTGGGTGACCGGCCGCCCGACGATCGTGCCCTCGCCGCCGACGGCAAGCGGCAGGTAGACGTGGAAGCCCTGGGGCACGTCGGCCTCCAGCACGCACCGTCCGTCGGCGTCGGCGGGTGCCCCGGTGACCTCGACGCCGTATCCGTCGAGCGCCGGCTCGTGCACCGTGGCCCCGACCGGCCACCGCGGCGGGGTGTCGGCCCGGCGGATGCGGACCCGGACGCCGGGCTGGGGCAGCCAGGAGAGCCGGACCCGGACCCGGTTCCCCACCGCCCGGACCGGTTCGACGGTGAGCGACTCGACCGGGTGGGCCCGGGGCCGCGGCGCGGCGGTGACCACCACCATCGCCGAGGCGACCTGCCGGCCGGCCGGGTCCCGGTAGACCGCGACCAGGCTGTAGTGGTAGTCGCGTCCCTGCTGGACCGTGGTGTCGGTCAGCCCGGTCGGCTCGGCGCGCAGCGGCACGCCGTCGTCGGCGGAGTCGGGGCGTCGGGACTCGGTCCGGCGCACCCGCACCGCGACCGTCGCCGGGTGCGGACGCCAGGCGAGGGTGACCTCGTGCGGGGTCGCCAGCACCGTCGCCTCCCCCACCGGCGGGGTGAGCAGGGCGGTCGCGGTCACCGCTCGGGACCAGGCGCCCGACTCGCCTGCGGCGAAGACCGCGTAGCCGCAGCGGGCACCGACCGGCGGCTCCGGGTCCGCCGCCGTCGGCTCGGTGGTCTCGGCGACCAGCGTTCCCGCCTGCGGGGTGGCGGGCGGGTCCCCGTCGCCGCGGACCACCCGGTAGCGCAGGTCGGTGCGTTCGGTGGCCGGCCGCGCCCAGCTCAGCACCGTCGGCGCGCCAGGATGCACCCGCAGGTCCTGCGGTGGCGGGGGGCGCAGCCGGCGCAGCCGGGCAGCGAGGGCGTCGTCGTCGGTGGCGACGGCCAGCGCCTGCCGCAGGAGCTGCTCCGCCGCCTCCTCCCGGTCGGCGGCCAGCGCCTGGTCGACCTGGTCCAGCAGTTCGACGACCCGCTGCTCGGCGGCGGCGATCTCCCGCCGCAGCGTCTCCCGGTCGGCGTGCTCGGCCGGTACGGCGGCCAGCCGCTGCGCGGCGGTGCGCAGCTCACCCTGGCCGAGCAGCTCCCGCACCTGGTCGGCCGCGGTGGTCGTGGCGGAGACGGTGGCCGGCATGCTGAGCACCAGCAGCTCGGCGTCCTCCGGGGTCAGACCGAGATCGACGGCGGTGCGGACCAGCAGCCGGTCCGCCAGCCCGGCGGCCCGGCCCTGCCGCACCTGCTCGGCCACCTGGAACAGCGCGATGCCGGCCAACGCGACGCCACGGTCGGCGGCGGTACGCAGCGCGACCAGCGCCGCCTTGCGGGCCCGCACCACAGGCGAGTCGGCGGCGGCGTTCTCGGCGGCGCTGCGCGCCCGCACCACCTCGGCGGTCAGGGTCAGTTCGGGTCGGCCGGGCACGGCGAAGCCGGCGCAGAGCCGGAACGGTTCCCGCAGGTCGGGGTGGAGCAGGTGCACGATGGTCGACGCCCCGGCGATGCCCAGGTTCTCGGTGAGGGTGCGGTAGGCGGTCCGCTCCATCCCGCTGTCGGCGGGCAGCTCCACCGGCTCGACCACGACCAGCTTGGCCTGGCGGACCGCCTGGTCGAGCTGGGCGTGGTCGAAGGTGGCCTGATGGTGGGCGACGATGGCGGCGAGCTGCCCCGGGGTGACCCGGCCCGAGCCGCCGTAGGAATCACGCAGGTCACGGACCAGCCCGTCGAGGGCACCCTGGGCGCGCTGCCGGTACGCCGTCGCCTGCTGTTCCCACCAGGCCGGGTCGAGCATGGCGCCGCCGGCGGTGCGCTTGAGCTCCTCGTCGGCGGCGAGCAGCCGCTTGCACACCCCGGTCGCCGCCTGCGCGGCCGGCCCGCTGGCCTTCTGGTTCCAGTAGGTGCGCACCTTCCGCAGCCGCTGTTCGAGGGCCGCCCGGTCCATGCCGGGCGCGACGGCGTAGCGCACCCGCAGGTCACCGTCGGGCAGCCGGCCCCGACGCCCGCGCAACGGGCCGATCACCTCCCGGTCGTACCGGGCCGGGTCGAATTCCATCGGCTCAGGACCTCACCGACATCGCCGACACCTTCGCCCGCAACTGGGGGATCTCCTCCTCGGGCAGGACGCTGACCCGGACGGCGATGGTCAGGTCCTTGCCGGAGGTGGGCTCGACGGCGTGCACGGTGAGCAGGCCGTTGTCGTCCACGGTCATGCTGATGTCGATCGGGGAGCCCTGCGGCAACGGCGGCAGCCCGGTAATGGTGCCCGCGCCACGGTCGACCGCCTTGTTGGCGAACAACTCGGCGCTCTCCACGGTGCCGGCCTGTTCGTAGACCTCGATCCTCAGTTCCTGCTGGTTGTCCACTACGGTGCCGGCCACCAGGGGGTGCGGCCCGGAGGGCAGCGGGTCGTCGGCGTGCACCAGGTGCTCGACGTAGGAGGCGGCCTCGGTGTCCTCCTCCCAGCCGGGCTTGTTGGTGTCGACCAGCTTCACCCCGAACGCCTTGGGCAGCACGGTGGTGATCCGCTTGTGGGAGACCGCCGCGATGGACTCGGCGCTGAGCCCGGTCAGGTTGGCCAGTTCGTTGACCCGCTCGGCCCGCTCCTCGGCGGTCGGGGCGGACTCGGCCGCCGGGTCGGCCGCCTGCCAGACCGCGCGGCTGAGCGCGTAGCGGGCCGCGCCCTTGGCCACCGCCAGGTCCGGGTCGTGCAGTTGCGGGCGCCAGCCGTACGCCTCGGCGAGCCGGGCCGTCACGGCGGGCATCTTGGTCGAGCCGCCGACCAGCAGCACCTCGTCGACGAGCTGTCGCGGGTCGCCGCCGAGCTTGTCGCGGAGCTTGTCCAGCGTGCGGTCGGTGATGGCGATGGTGTTGTCCAGCAGGTCCCGGGTGATCTCCTCGAAGGTCTGCCGGGTGATGGTGATCATCGCGGAGGCGCCGGCGAAGCGCAGCGGGACGGTGCGCGAGGTGGCCTGGGAGAGCTGCCGCTTGACCTGCTCGGCGGTGAGGTAGAGGTCCTGCATGAACTGGGCGTCCTCGGCCGGTTCCTCGGCCGGCGCGGCCGCGGCGACGAACTCCTGGAGCAGGTGCTGGGCCAGGCGGTCGTCCCAGTCTGCGCCGCCGAGCTCCTGGTCGCCGTCGGTGCAGATCACTTCCACGGCGTCCGCGCCGACCCGGATCACCGTGGTGTCGAAGGTGCCGCCGCCCAGGTCGTAGACGAGCACGGTCCGCTCGGCGGCCCCGTCCATCAGGTCGTACTGCAACGCGGCGGCCACCGGTTCCGGCACGATGCCGAGGACGTCCAGCCCGGCCAGGACCCCGGCGTTGCGGGTGGCGTCGCGTTCCAGCATCCCGAAGTACGCCGGCACGGTGATCACCACCTGCCGCACCTCGCGCTGGGTGTACTCCTGGGCGTACTCGGTGAGCCGGCGCAGGATCAACGCGGAGATCGACTCTGGGGTGTGCGTCTCGCCGAAGAACTCCCACTGCCGTTCCCGGCCCATCTGACGCTTGACCCGTTCGACGACGTGCTCGGGGTCGACCCGGGCCATGTTGCGCGCGTTCGCCCCGACGACCACGTTGTCGGCGCTCTCGAAGTAGACCACCGAGGGCATGGTGTCGCTCTCGGCGATGAGGTCCCGGATCACGGTCGGGCGGCCCGTCTCGTCGATGTAGGAGATCGCCGAGTAGGTGGTGCCCAGGTCAATGCCGAAGTAGGTGAGCTGCTCAGTCATCTCTGTCCCCTTTGTCCTCGAAGCCGTCGTGCGGGTGGTTCGCTGGTCGACGTCAGTGCGCCGGGTCCGCCGGGCCGCCCGGTGCCGGCGGCGTCGGGATGCGCACCGGCGTCGGGGTGGCGGACCGGCGGCACACGACGACCGAGGCGGGCAGCAGCACCCGGTCGGAGACGACGTCCCGGTAGCCGTCGGCGAGCGGCTCGGCCACCGTGCCGTCCTGTGCCGGGTCGTCCGTGCAGACCACCCGGGCCACCCGGTGGGATCCCGGTTCGAAGGGGGTCCCGGCCGTCGCGCGCAGCACCTGGACGCCGGCGCGTTCCAGGGTCAGCTCGATGCTGTAGGCGAAGCTGCCGAGCAGCTCTGCCACGGTCGGCACCGTCACGGGGTCACTCAGGGTGGCCGCCTGCCGCAGCAGGTCGTTGCGGAGGCTCTGCAGGTCGGTGACGAGCGGCCGGGTCACCGACCGGTACTCGCCGGACCGTAGCCGCAGGTTCTCCTCGTGCAGCCGGTCGATGACCCGCTCCCGGGCCGCCGCCCGTTCGTTCTGTCTGGCGAGCTCGTGCTGGATCGCGGCGAGCGCCGCGCTGATCTCCCACAACCGGTCGGCGGTGGCCTCGGCCGGCTCCCCGCCGGGCAGTTCCTCCTGCACCGACCGGGTCTCCTCGTCGCCGTCGGCGGTCGGCCGGGCGTCCGGCCCACCGTCCGCCGGGTCGCTGCTGTCGTACGGGGCTTGCGTCATGGTCTCCACATCCGTCTCGGAGGTCTCGGGTGGCCGGGCGGGGCGGGCGGCGGGTCGTCGATCACACCGTCGTGGACCGACGCGCGACGCCGATCCCCGCCGGCGGGTCCCGCGGGGCCGGGTTCGGCCCGTCGGCGTCGGTAGGCCCGGCGGGTCGCCAGGGCGAGCCAGGTCGTCAGGAATGCGCCGGGCACCAGCACGGCGGCCCATGCCCAGCCCGTCGGGACAACGTTGGCGAGCCAGGCCAGCCCGGCCCACAGGACGGTGGCGACCAGCGCGGCCAGGGCCAGGTGCTCGACGAGCGTGGTGCCGCCCCGGCGCGCCGAGGCCAGTCGGATGACGGCCAAAGGCAGATAGAAGGCGACCGCGCCGAGGCCGATGACCACCGCCGGTTGGACCCGGGTCGGCAGCGGCACCTGGTAGCGCAGGGCCTGGATCGCGGTCAGCACCATGAGGACCGCGCCGACGAGTGCGGTCTGCGCCAGGGTGTAGCGCTCCCGCCGGGCGGCCTCCCAACGCCGCACGGAGCGGTCGAGCAGCACGCCGACGCTGGTGGTGCGCGCCAGCGTCGCCCGCAGGTAGGTGAGGTCGTCGTCGAGCTGCTGGTCGAACCAGGTGGTCAGCGCGTGGTCGTCGGCGAACGGGCCGTCCCGGTGTGCGCCGGCCGGTGACGGCACGAGCGTGGCCATGTTGGTGGTGGCGATCTGCACCGTGCGACGCAGGCCGCTCAGCTCGGCGACCGCGTCCAGCAGTCCGGCCTCGTCCGCGACCAGCTGGCCGAGCCGGCGGGCGTACCGGTCCCACTGCGCCGGGTCGGGCTGGTCCTCCTCGGCGGCCTCGTCCAGCAGCGGCAGCAGCCGGGCCAGCCGGGCGTCGACCCGGTGGGGCAGCGACCGGGTCTGCCCGGCGGACCAGACCCGCAGCTCGTAGCGGGCCATCGCCGCGTACAGCAGGTACCGGGTCAGCGTCGCCGGTTCGGCCCGGCCGCTGCTCCAGACCCATTCGCTGAGCTGCTCCTCGGTGCCTTTCGGCGCGACGACCACGAGCCGACGCAGCCGGCGGTCGTCCGGCAGCCCCGACGCCTCCCAGACCACGAACCCGCCGGACGTCACGGCCACCCCCGGCGACGGCCGGTCGGCCCCGGGCGGCAGCCGCCGGCCTGACGCGCCCTGCGCCGGCCCGGGCCGGTCGGGTCCGTCCAGTTCGGCGCGCAGCGACGCGTACGCCTGGGCAGTCGCGCTTGCGGAACCCCACCGGGAGCGCCGGTGTCGGGCCAGGCGTAGCCGCACCTCGCCCAGCACCGCCGGGTGCTCCCCACCCCGGGCACGCGCCCAGTCGGCCTCCAGCGCCGGCCAGCTCGTCGCCTGCCCCGGGGCCAGCACGACCGACAGGCAGAGCATGTCGTGCCGGCGGTAGGCGAACATCTCATGGACTCCCCCGCCGCTGCGCCGGGCCGCCGCGACCGGGCCGTCCCGCGGAGGCAGGCCGTCGACATCGCCCGGCAGGTCGGTCGGCAGGCCGAGCGGGGTGGGCTCCACGATGGCCAGCAACTCCCGGCAGCGCCGCCACACCTGGGCGAGGTGGGCGTGACCGTGCGGGTGGTGCGGCCCGGTGAGCGGAACGAAGACGTGCGCCACCAGTTCGCGATCAGTCAGCGGTGCGGCGCGCATCCACCCGCCCCCCGTCGTCATTCCCCCGGCCGCGCCACTGGTCCGCCCGGTGGATGAGGATGGCGACCCGTTCGCGCAGCTGGTACGGTGCGGGCTGGCTCGGCTGGGTGCCCAACGGGGTGGCCCGCACGGCAAACGACGCTTCGATGAGGGCGGATTGCCGAGCGAGTTCGATCAGATCGCCGCAGGACAACGCCCGATCGGCAGCGATTACCAGCAACTCGATCCGCTGCCAACTGGCCATTGGCAGGAATTGCTCCAGCAGATCGGTCAGCACCCCCTGGAGTTCGTATAGAATGTGCTCCTCGTCGACCTCTCGACCCGCCACCACCACGCACCTTTCCGACCCGCCAAAACAGCCTTTCATCAGCAACATCAGCTGATCAGCGGCATCGCTTCCGCAACAAGTCCCGGACTGCTGAATGTCGGCTTACCGACCGCTTCCGGTTTGCTTCCGGTGAACGTGTTCTCTACCGTGGTGGCCTGTCGAAAATGGCCGGGGAGGGCGCGGATGGCAGTTCGGGTGCGACTGTTCGGGCGCACGACCATCGAACTCGACGGCGTCGCCACGCCGCTTCCACCCACCACCGCGACCGTATTGATCCGGCTGTTGCTGGCGGCCGGCGAGCCGTTGACGGTCGACGAGTTGTTTCGCGATGTCTGGGCGCCCCGGAGCGGGCCGGTCGACAGACCGGGCAAGATTTTCGTCCAGAAACGGATCCTCGAACTACGGAAGCTCCTCGACCCGCTCCGCCCCGGCGAACGGTCCGAGATCCTGCGCACGGAGCGTGGCCGGACGTCGGCCTACCGCCTGGTCATCGACCCGGACCAGGTCGACGTCTTCCGGTTCCGCCGGCTCGTCCACGGCTCGCACCACGCCGACCCGGCGACCGCGATCGACACCCTCACCGACGCGCTCGCGCTCTGGTCCGGACGCCCGCTCTTCGACGCGGAGAGCTTCCCCTTCGCGCGGCGGACGATCGAGCAGCTCAGGGAGGCCAGGGAGGCCGCCGAACGCGCCCTGCTGCACGCCTACCGCGACGT
This sequence comes from Micromonospora sp. PTRAS2, assembly GCF_054052245.1. Taxonomy (NCBI): domain Bacteria; kingdom Bacillati; phylum Actinomycetota; class Actinomycetes; order Micromonosporales; family Micromonosporaceae; genus Micromonospora; species Micromonospora sp. PTRAS2. Next base: position 95,725 of record NZ_JBSWBU010000011.1, on the reverse strand, counting down.
CGGGATGTGGGACCGGGCGTTCGAGTTCGGGCAGGGCCTCCTGGCCGAGCGGCCCGACGACGCCGCGCTCGCCGCGCTGATGGACCGCATCCGGCGCGAGGCTCAGGCGCTGCCCCGCAACGTCGTCCAACGGGTCTTCACCTCGCCGCGCACCACCGTACGGATCCTGACCGGCGACCTGTTCGGGCAGGAGGACGCGCATCTCGTGGTCGGGTTCAGCGACACCTTCGACACCTCGACCACCGGCGACATCGTGATCAACAGCGACAGCGTGCAGGGGCAGTTGCTGCGACGCGAATACGGTGGCGACCGCGCCTGGCTGGATCGGGAGCTTCGGCGGGCGCTCGCCGACGCGCCGAAGGTGGCCACGGAGACCCGGGCGGCCAAACGCCGGGGGAAGCTGATCCGCTATCCCGTCGGGACGGTGGCCGTGCTCCGTCAGCCCCGCCGACGGATCTTCGGCGTCGCGTACAGCCGGATGGGCAACGACCTCGTCGCCGAGTCCAGCGTCGCGGAGCTGCGGGTCAGCCTGGACCGGGTGTGGGACGCCGCCGAGCGGCACGGGCAGCTCGGCGTTCTCGCCATGCCACTGATCGGCTCGGGTCTGGCCCGGCTCCCTCCGGTCGGCCGGGAGGAACTAATCAAGATCATTCTTCGGTCCTACGTCGACCGGTCCCGGCAACGGTTGTTCTGCCCGGAGTTGCGGATCGTGCTCCGGCCGGCCGACGTCAGCCAGGTCGACATCCTCGACGTGGCGGCCTTCCTCCGCCAGCTGTGAGCCCGTGCCGGGCCGGGACGCCGGCCGGAGTCGTCGCGCGCCCGCCCGGCCGCACCGTGCCGGGCGGCCCGGGTCACGACCGGGCGTGCCGGTTGTACGCCTCCAGCCCGGCGAAGCGCCCGGGGGCCAGCCAGTCCGATCCCGTGTCGTCCACCGCGCAGCCCGCCTGCCGCAGCCTGGAGGCGATCTTGCGCTGGCAGTCGGGGCTGTCGGTGAGCCGAATGAAGTTGAGCCCCCCGAGGTCGGCCACCGGCCGGGTCTCCCCGACCTGGATCACCAGGGTCCGATCCGGATAGGTCGCCAACGCCATGCCCAGTTCCAGCAGCACGTTGGGGCGGGCCTGCAGGCCGGGCTGGGCCTCGGCGCTGGTGTCGGCGGGCAGTCTCAGATCCGGATGAAGGCTCACCTGGTCCTCGGGGGTCAGCAACACGACGGCCGCCTGCGCGTGGGTGACCCCCCAGCCCACCACGTCCCGCAGGTAGGGTGCGGTGCTGCCGGTCGCGGTGACCAGCGGCTCCCACTCCATCGGACGCAGGTCCAGCGCGCGGAGAAAGTCGAACATCCGGTCGCGGACCTGGTGGTCGCGGCCGTGCACGACGAAGACGCGGCGGGCCACCTCGGGGTGGGTGGCGGGGCCGCGCCTCGTCGCGGGGCCGGCCTCCCGGCCGGCGTCGGCGTGCCGACCGAGCGCACCGCTGCCCGCCGCCCCGGTTGCCGCGGCCGGGGAGACGGAGGCCGCGACGCCCGGTGCCGTCGGCGGCCCGGCTCCGGCCTGCAGCCCGAGGCCGATCTCGCCGACCCGGCGCGCCCGCTCGGCGTCCACGGTCAGGTAGGCGTCGTCGTCGGCGAGCTGCTCCGCGAACCACCCCGCCAGCGCGAGATCGTCGGCGAACGGGCCGTGCCCGTCGGCCCGTCCTGCGCCGAGCCCGGGCACGCTGGTCATGTTCGCCGTCGCCACCTCCACCGTCCGGCGCATCTGCCGGAGCGCGGTGCTGGTCAACACCGCCGCCAACTCCTCGGACCGGACCGCCGCCAGCTCGGAGCCGGCCAGCGGGCCGACCGACGCCGCGCCGCCCGCGGTCTCCGGGGCGCCCAGCACCCGCCGCAGCTCGCCGGCTGCGGCGGTCGCCCCGTCCGCCTGGCCACGCGGGTCACGGTCCCGCCGCCACACCCGGAGCTGATAGTGGATCTTGGCCGCGTGCAACAGATAGCGGGCCAGCGGCGGGAGCCACACCCCGCCGTCCGACCAGAGCCAGGCGCTGAGCGAGCCCTGGGCCCGCTCTTCCCCGACGATCAGGAAGCGCCGCCGGACGCGCCCGTCCTGCCTCGGTGTCGTCTCCCAGACCACCAGCCCGTCGTCGACCGGCACACCGCTCGACGGCCATCCGTCGTCCTCCTGCTCGGGGGGTAGGAACCGCGCCAACTGGCGGCCGAGCCGCTCGATGCCGGCCCCGTCCACCGGGACGGAGCCCGCGACGACCGCCACGCAGAGCACCGCTTCACCCAGCGCCGCCCCGGACCGGCCCGCGGTTGCCAGTTGCCAGCGCCGGTCCAGGTCGGCCCACCAGAGCGCCGGCTCACCCGCCGCCGGATCGACGACGACCCTGCCATCGGCGTCGACCACCCGCGGCGCCAGCGCCACCGACAGGTCGAGCACGTCGTGGCAACGCCGCAGGATCGCCTGATATCCGCTGTCGGGCCGTTCCTGCGCGGCGAGAGCGGCCTCCTCGGGCACGCCCCGCCCGGCGGCCAGCACCTCGGGCAGGTGGGCCGGCAGGTTGGTGCCGTGGATCGGGCCGGTCATCCCGAAGGAGCGTCGGCAGGCGGCCCACAGCTCGCGTAACTCCTCGCCGGCGGCCTCGGCCTGCGGACCGTCGGTCGGGAGGAAGCGGTGCACGACGATGTGTTGCTCAACAATGGGATGGTCGGTCACCAGCGGCCCCTCCGGCGCGGCCGCCGGACGGCGGCGACAACTGGTGCACGAGACGATTGAGTCGATCACGTAACCGCGGCGGGACGGGTTGCGGCGTCGACGCGCCTATCCGCGTGATGCGCACTTCCCCGGCCACTTCCAGAGTGTCGATCACCCGACGCAGAGCGGCGCCGTCCCCGCCAGCGAGGGCCTTCTCCACGTCCTCGACCAGGCGGCCCACTTCCTGCCATTTCCCGTCGGTGAGCCGCCAACCCTGCGCTTCCCGCAGCATCGAGATCAAATCTCTGATCATTCGTGGGTCGAGGCGCGCGGCGGACGCCTCCCGCTCTGGGCCATCCATCACAGCCCGATCCTAGTTCCGTCCCGCTCAGTCCAAGAAGGGCAGTCCGGGTCGGGAAATCGAATCGATCGGCCCGGAGGAAATGCCGTTGGATCGGCGCTCGACGGACTCACGGGAGCGGTTCAGCGGGCACAGGGCCGACCGACGTCGTCCGGCCCGCCGGGCGGGCGGCCCTCCCCCGAAGGCCGCCCGCCCCGTCACGCTATCGGCGGCTCCACTGCTGGTTGGTCTGGCCGGTGCAGGTCCACAGCACGAGCTTCGTGCCGTTGGCCGTGCCCACGTTGTACGGGTCCAGGCAGAGGCCGGACTGCACGCCGGTGATGGTGCCGTTGGAGTTGACGTTCCACTGCTGGTTGGCCCCGCCGTGGCAGTCGTAGATCGTGACCAGGGTGCCCGGCGAGGTGCCGTATCCGGCGGCGTCGAGGCACTTGTTGCCGTAGACCGTCAGCGCCTTGCCGGAGGTGTACGTCCACTGCTGGTTGGCGCCGCCGTGGCAGTCCCACAGCTGCACCTGGGTGCCGTTGGTGGTGGTGGAGCCGGGGACGTCGAGGCACCGCCCGGACAGGGTGCCCACGAGCGCGGTGCCCTGGCCGGTGCCGGTGCCCGGGTCACCGATGCTGCCCGGCACCGACTGCAACGCGGAATACCAGCGGGCGGCCATCTTGTCGTAGCCGCCGGCGGTGGGGTGGATACCGTCGATCAGGTCGGCGGTGGTGAGGGCGCTCTGCATGTCGACCAGGCGCACCCGCTTGCCGGCGTTCACCTTGCTCTGCACGATGCCGGGGATCGCCGCGTTGAAGGTGCGCGCGGCCGCCGCCTGGTTGCTGTTGGACAGCGTGATGATCTGCGCGACGAACACCTCGGCCGTGGGCACCGTGTTGGTGATCTTGTCGATCAGGCTGGAGAGCCGGTTCGGCGCGGTGCTCACGTTGTAGTTCTGCAGGATGTCGTTGGTGCCGATGTGCAGCAGGACGCTCTTCGGCCGCTGGGTGTTCAGCCAGCCGACGATGTTCGCGTCGATCTGGTCGATGCGCCAGCCGGGGTGCCCCTGGTGGTCGTGGTCACCCAGGCTCGCCGGCCCGTTGAACTGCGACCCGACGAAGTCGACCGTGTAGCGGCCTGCGGCGAGGCGCTGCCAGAGGCCGATGCGGTAGCCGCCCGGCACCTGGGTGCCCTCGGTGATGGAGTCGCCCAGCGGCATCACGCGCACCCCGCCGTTGGACTCCGCGCTGGCCGGGCCGGCCGGCGCCGCCAGCACCCCGGCGACCGCCACCCCGAACGCGGCGAGCGCCGCGAGCCACCTTGCCCTCGTTCGCATGGATTCCTCTCCCTGGATCAATCTCTGTCGTCGGTCACGGGCTGGTGCACGTCGCCGTCACGCACCGGTGCAGGTCGGCGTCACGGGCTGGTGCAGGTCGGCGTCGGCGCGGGTGGCGTGCCGGAGCCGAGGAAGCCGAAGGTCGTCGAGCCGGCGGCGGCGAGCGACCCGTTGTAGGCGACGTTGCGCACGGTCGCGGTCGAGCCGCTGGTGCTCAGGGTGCCGTTCCAGACCTGGCTGATGCTCTGGCCGCCGCTGAGGTCCAGGCGGACGGTCCAGCCGCTGATGGCGGCGCTGCCGGCGGTCACGATGACCTCGCCCTGGAAGCCGCCGGACCACGAGCCGACGGTGCGGTAGGTCGCGGTGCAGGCTGCCCCCGAGGGCGGCGGGGTGGTCGTCGGCGGCGGGGGGCTCGTCGGCGGGCCCGTGGGCGGCGGGGTGGTCGTCGGCGGGGTGGTGGGCGGCGACGTCGGCAGGCCCGGCGGCACCAGCGGGCAGGTGGAGTTGTAGCGCGAGACGCCGGTGCTGTCCGCCAGCGGGCAGAGGAACTGGGTGTACCGCGTGTCGTTGTCCAGGAAGATCTTGAGCCAGGGGATCAGGATCCGCGTCTCGGTGGGGTTCGGCCGGGTGAAGGAGAGGTGGTCGTTGCCGGCCAGCTCCGCCCAGGCGTGCTCCACCGAAGCCGGCAGCGTGTTGTAGATGCCCTGCACGTACGACGGCGTGACCGTGCCGTCGTTCTGCCCCGAGATGAGCATGGTGGGCACCTGGGTGGTGGACATGTTCAGGCTGTTGCCGGGCGCGCCGGGCGCGAGGCCGACGGCGGTCTTCAGCGACGGCCGGCGCAGCGCGGCGAGGAGGGTGCCGGCCCCGCCCGCGGAGTGGCCCATGACGCTCAGCCGGTTGGGGTCGACGCGGTCCCGAACCGGGCTGGACCGGGTGAGATAGTCCAGCCCCGCGAGCAGCTGGGTGGCGCGGGCGTCGGCCCCGTCGGTGCGGCTGTTGGTCTCGATGCCGAGCACCACGAACCCGAAGGACGCCAGCCAGGGCCCCATCCAGGCTTCCTCGTTGGCGAACAGCGCGGAATAGCCGGGGACGATCGCCACCGCACCCCAGGTGCCCAGGCTGGTGTCGGTCGGGTAGTAGACGTACCCGCCGTTGAAGCCGTTGCCCGGCGGCACGGTCGCCTGCGTCGTGGCGAACGGGCCCCGGCTGGCGGCCACGCTGGCCAGGGTCGGGTCCGGGCCCCGCTGGTACGGGTTGTCGGCGGCCGCCGCGGGCGGTGTGGTCATCGCCATCGTCAGGCCGAGGACCGCCGCGAGCCCGACCGCGAGCCAGGTGACGATGCCCGACCGGGGCAGGGAGCGCGCACGGGCCCCGCGTCCCTGCGGCGAGGGCGGGTCTGTCGGCAGCTTCACCGGCTCCTCCTTCGATCAGGCAAGGCCCGCACGCGAGCTCGCGATGTTATCGCTCACATTACGTCCGTGATTCATGTCGGTCAATTAATCCGCACGGTTTCGGCCGTTCGGGGCCCTGCCGTCAGCGCGGCGACGGCTCCGGGTGGGTCGCGCGCAGCGACGCCAGCAGCCGCAGCCGGTCCGCGTCGGCGCTGCCCGGCTCGGCGGTGAAGACCAGCAGGACCGGGCCGGGAATGCCCGGCAGCGGGTACGTGTCCCAGGCCAGGACGATGTCGCCGACCTCCGGCACCCGGAACGTCTTGGTGCCGCTGACCGACTCGCGCACGTCGTGCCGGGCCCACAGCCGACGGAACTCGGCGCTGCGGATGCTCAGCTCGCCGACGACCGCGGTGGCGCGCGGGTGGGTGGGGTCGGCGGCGACGGCGACGCGCATCATGCCGATGTAGTCGAGGGCCTGGCGCTCCCAGTCCGGGCAGCTCCGTCGCCCGGTCAGCGCGTCGTCGAACATCAGCAGCAGCATGTTGAGGCGCTCGGGCGGGTGGCCGCCGGGGTCGCCGAGCAGCGCCTGGGCCAGCGGGTTCCAGGCGAGCAGGTCGAGGTGCCGGCCGAGCACGACCGCCGGGGTGTCCAGCACCCGCAGCAGCCGCCGGGTGCCCTCCGGCACCCGCTCCGGGCCGTGGTCGGCGCGGGCGGGCACCGGCCGGCGGGCGGCGCGGGCCAGCGTGAACAGGTGCCGGCGTTCCCGCTCGTCGAGGCCGAGCGCACCGGCGATCGCGGCCAGCACGTCGTCGGACGGGCGCACCTCCCGGCCCTGCTCCATCCGCTGGTAGTAGTCGGTGCTCAGCCCCGCCAGCAGGGCCACCTCCTCGCGGCGCAGCCCGGTCACCTTGCGCCGGCCGCCCGGCTCCAGGCCGACGTCGCGCGGGCGCAGCCGGCCGCGCCGGGCGCGCAGGAAGTCGCCCAGCTCACGGGCGTACGGATGGCTCATGCCGCCAGTGTGGCGCGGCCCGGACCGCCGAGGGTAGGTCCGGCGAACCTAGGCAACCGGGAACGCCGGAGCCGGCCCGCGCCCCGCCTAGCGTCTGCCGCACCGACGCTTCGAGGAGCCGCAGATGACCGCATGGACCGCCGACCACATCCCCGACCAGCGCGGCCGGGTCGCCGTCGTGACCGGCGCGAACTCGGGCCTCGGCCTGGTCACCGCCACCGAGCTGGCCCGCCACGGCGCGCGCGTCGTGCTCGCCGTCCGCGACACCGCCGCCGGCATCGAGGCCGCCCGCCGCATCGGCGGCGAGACCGAGGTACGCGAGCTGGACCTGGCCTCCCTCGCCTCCGTGCGCGCGTTCGCGGCGACGCTGGTCGCCGACCACCCGCGCATCGACCTGCTGGTCAACAACGCCGGTGCGGTGCTGCTCGGCCCCCGCCGCACCTCCGCCGACGGCTTCGAGCTGCACCTCGCCACCAACCTGCTGGGGCACTTCGCGCTGACCGGCCTGCTGCTGGAGAGCCTGGCGGCGGCGCGGCAGGCCCGGGTGGTCAGCCTCAGCTCGCTCACCCACCGCACCGCGCGCCTCGACTTCGCCGACCTGATGTACGAGCGCAACTACCGGGGGTCGGCCGCCTACGGTCGGTCCAAGCTCGCCACCACGGTCTTCGGCGTGGAGTTGGACCGCCGGCTGCGCGCCGCCGGGTCGCCGGTCGTCAGCGTGCTGGCCCATCCCGGGCTCACCCGCACCAACCTGACCCCGCGCGCTTGGGCGCACCGGGGCCGGGCCGGGCGGGCGGTCGCGCGGCTCGGCCTGCTGACCACCCAGCCGGCGCAGCAGGGCGCGCTGCCGCAGTTGCACGCGGCGACGGCGCCGGGCGTGCGGGGCGGCCAGTTCTTCGGGCCAGCCCGGCTGTGGGAGACGTGGGGGCCGGTCGCCGAGGCCCGGCTCGGTCGCGGGGCCGCCGACCCGGCGGCCGGGAAGCGGCTCTGGGCGGCGGCCGAGGAGCTGACCGGCGTCGGCGGCCCGCTCGCCGGCCGGGACCGTCAGTAGCCGCGGAAGTTGTCCTTGCGGATCTGCTTGCGCCCGATGCCGAGGTCCTTGAGCGCGGCGCTCGTCTCGGCGATGAACTGCGGCACTCCGGAGACGTAGTAGGTGGCGGCGGGGGCGTTCGTGGCGACCTGCTTGAGGTCGACCGCGAAGCCCTCGCGGTCCCGGTGGTAGCGGGCGTCGCTGGCGAGTTGCTCCGTCTCGGTCTTGAACGCGTGCCCGTCCCCGACGTGCAGCAGCGTGCTGCGGACGCCGAGCCCGGCGGCGGAGATGTGACGCAGCAGGGAGCGGAACGGCGTGATCCCCACCCCCTGGGCGAGGAAGACGACGTCGTCGCCGGCCCCGTCCAGGGTGAACTTCATGATCGGGCCCCGCATCGTGACCCGGTCGCCGGGTCGCAGCGCCGCGAGCGCCTTCTTGAACCGGCTGCCGGATTCGAGCCTGGTGGCGAGCACGACCTGGTCGTCCTCCGGCGCCGAGGCCAGGGAGAACGGCTTGGCTCCCCCGCCCTTGACGGCGAAGAGGCCGTGCTGTCCGGCGATGTGCCGGAAGGGCCTGGAGGGAGTGAACGCGAAGACCGCCACGCCGTCGTCCTCCGTCCAGCGGTCGGCGAACTTGAGCGGGGTGGACGAGAGAAGACCCATGACTCCTCCTGGGGGTGCGGCAGGACGCCTTTCGTTCAACGTAGCAGATCGTTGAGGTTCCACAACTATCCGACCGCGCCGATGGTCAGCGGAATGGTAGCTTCGTGGCGTGACCTCCGCCTCGAACCCGGAGCCAGGCGTCCCCCTGCCGGTGCTGCTCTCGCAGGCCGGCGAACGGGCCCGGGAGCTCCTGCAACGCCAGCTCGCGTCGTCGCGGCTGCGGCCCCGACACGCGAACGTCCTGCTGCTCCTTGAGCGCCGGGGCGCCGCCGGGCAGCAGGAGCTGCTGGAGCAGCTCAACGTCGATGCCAGCGTGCTGGTGGGCCTGCTCAACGACCTGGAGGGCGACGGCATGGTCGAGCGCCGCCGCGACCCCGCCGACCGCCGCCGGCACATCGTCACCATCTCCGCGCACGGCAGGACGGCGGTCGCGGAGGTCCACGCGTCGATCGACCGGATGAGCGAGGCGCTGTTCGGGGCCCTGACCGACACGGACCGCGACCACCTGCGGCGGATCCTGACGGCAATGTCGGCCGGCAACCCGCCCACGGAGTCGACCTGCCCCGACCATCCGTGAGGCCGACCACCCGATGCGTGACGCGCACAACATGCAGTTGGTGAAGTCTTTGCACTGAGTGCAACATTGGCTGCATGACCAGGACCGAAGGACTACGCGAGCGACGCCGCCGTCAGACGCACCGCGAGATCCAGGAGGCCGCGCTGCGGCTCGCCCGCGAGCGGGGCTTCGCCAAGGTGACCGTGGAGATGATCAGCGCCGAGGCGGGCGTCTCCACCCGGACCTTCTTCAACTACTTCCCGAGCAAGGAGGCGGCGGTCATCGCGATGCCGCCGATGCCGCCCGACGACGACGTCGCCGCGTTCACCGCCGCCGGCCCCGCAGAGCCGGGCGACGTGCTCCTGGACCTGGTCGGCCTGCTCCTGCGCGACATGGCCCGCCACCCACCCGAGCGCGGTGGGCTGCACGCGATGTTCGCCCTTGGCCAGGAACATCCCGGGGTCCTCGCCGCCATGCTCGCCGGTTTCGAGGGATTCCAACGGCAGCTGGCCGTGACCGTCGCCGCGCGCACCGGCGACCAGCCGCAGGACGAGATGCCCCGCCTGATCGCCGGCCTCGCGATGGCCGTCGTCAGGACCGGCATGGAGAACTTCACCACCGGCGAGGACGACGACCCCGTCCCGTACGTCGAGCGCGCCGTGACCACGCTGCGCGCCCTGCTCGCCCGCTGACCTCACCCCTACCCGGAGACCCGGAGACCCCGATGACCGACACCGAAGCGCCCACAGCGACCCGGGAGCGTGGATCGTTCACCCTCCCGCCGCACTTCGCCCTGATCTTCACCGGCCTCATGGCCACCATGCTGCTCGCCTCGCTCGACCAGACCATCGTGTCGACCGCACTGCCCACGATCGTCGGCGAACTCAACGGCGTCAGCCACATGGCGTGGGTGACCACCGCGTACATCCTCGCCGCCACCATCGCCATGCCGCTGTACGGTCGCTTCGGCGACCTGATCGGCCGCAAGACCCTGTTCCTCAGCGGCATCGGCATCTTCCTCGCCGGTTCCCTGATCGCCGGCGCCGCCTCCAGCATGACCATGCTCATCATCGGCCGGGCGGTGCAGGGGCTCGGCGGCGGCGGACTGATGATCACCTCCCAGGCGATCATCGCCGACCTCGTCCCGCCCCGGCAGCGCGCCCGCTACATGGCCCCGATCGGCGCGGTCTTCGGCCTCTCCTCCGTGGTCGGCCCCCTGCTCGGCGGCTACTTCACCGACCACGCCGACTGGCGCTGGGCGTTCTGGATCAACCTGCCCGTCGGTCTCGTCGCCCTGGCGATCTCCGCGTTCGCCCTGCGCCTGCCGCGCCGGAGCAGCCAGGTCTCCATCGACTACGTCGGCATCACCCTGATGGCCGCCTCGGTCACCGCCACCGTCCTGGTCGCCGTCTGGGGTGGCACGCAGTACGCCTGGACCGACCCGCTGATCCTGGGCCTGGCCGCCGGCGCCGCGCTCGGCTGGGTGCTGTTCTTCCTGTCGCAGCGCCGGGCCGCCGAGCCGATCATCCCGCTGTGGCTGTTCCGCAGCCGGATCTTCAACCTGGCCACCCTGCTCAGCCTGATCACGGTCGGCGTCGGCATGTTCGCCGTCATCGTCTACCTGCCGACCTACCTGCAGATGGTCTACGCGGTGAGCGCCACCGAATCCGGCCTGCTGCTCATCCCGATGGTCGTCGGCATCATGGGCACCGCCCTGCCCTCCGGGCAGCTCATCAGCCGGACCGGTCGCTACAAGATCTATCCGATCATCGGCACCGTCCTGCTGGGCGTGGCGGCCCTGCTGCTGTCCACCCTCGACGTGCACACCTCCCTCTGGGCGGTCTGCTCCTACATCTTCCTGCTCGGCGCCGGGCTCGGCCTGATCATGCAGAATCTCGTCCTCGCCGTGCAGAACGACTTCCCCGCCGCCGCCGTCGGCACCGCCACCTCGGCGAACAGCTTCTTCCGGGAGATCGGTGCCACCCTCGGCAGCGCCGCCGTCGGGGCGATCTTCACCAGCCGGCTCAGCGACCAGCTCGCCCTCCGGCTCTCCGGCGGCGCGGCCGGCGCGGTCGGCAACACCGACTCGCTCACCCCGGCGGCCGTGCACTCGCTGCCGCCCGCGGTGCAGGAGGCCGTGGTGGCCGCCTACCAGCACGCGCTGACACCGGTGTTCGGCTACCTGATCCCCCTGTTCGCCGCCGGCCTGGTGCTGGCGCTGCTGCTGCCAGAGAAGAAGCTCGCCGCCACCCACACCGAGACGGGCGCGGACACCGCGACCGGCCCGGACGACGCCGCACGGCCCGTGGCGCCCGCACCGGCCCTTTCGGCCTGAGCGGGCGACCAGGGGACATGTCAACAAACGCTAGGCTGGCCGCATGGAGCACAACTGGCTGGACGAGCGCGAGAGCCGCGCGTGGCGGGGCTTCCATCACCTGCGCGCCGCGTTGACCGCTCGGCTGGCCCGGCAGCTCAACCAGGAGTGCGGGCTCACCGAGGCCGACTACGCCGTCCTGGTGAACGTGTCCGAGGCACCCGGCCAGCGGATCCGCTCCCGGGACCTGTGCCGCGCCCTGGACTGGGAGCGCAGCCGGTTGTCCCACCAGATCGCCCGCATGCAGGCACGCGGGACCGTCGAGCGGGCCCCGTGCCCGGACGACGCCCGGGGATTCGACGTGGTGCTGACCGCAGCCGGGGCCGCCGCCATCACGGCGGCGGCGCCGATCCACCTGGCCGCGGTGCGGCACTGCTTCGTCGACCTGCTGACCCCGGAGCAACTGGACGTCCTCGGCGACATCGCCGACGTCGTCACGCAGCACCTGGCCGCCGAGCACGGCGAGGCGACGGGCGACGACGACACCTGCCCGACCAACCGCTGAGCTGCCCCTTACACCGTGGGTGGCGGCCCCGGCCGCCACCCACGGTGTGTCGTTCGCCAACACCAGTTTTGTTGACGTATCACGGCAAGGTCCCTAGCTTTGTTGACATGACAACATCTCAGGTCGGGCTCTCCCCGGTCGTGGCGGCCGAGCAGCGGCGCATACCCGGCTTCACCTCGCTGCTCTCCGTCGACCTGGAGAAGCTGGGCGTCGCCGCTTCGCCGGTCGCCGTGCTGGACGACTTCCGGGTCGACGGCCTTCCGTTCTCCCCGCACCCGCACGCCGGATTCGCGGCCGTGACCTACGTGTTCGAGGACTCGCCGGGGGACGTGCGCAGCCGCGCCTCCTCCGGCGTGGACCTGCGCGTCGGCCCCGGCGGCATCGTCTGGACCGACGCCGGCAGCGGCGTCATCCACGAGGAGGTTCCGGCGACACCCGGCCGGGAACTGCACGGGCTGCAGATCTTCGTCAACCTGAGCGCCCGCAACAAGCTCTCCCCGCCCCGGGTCCACCACCTGCAGGGCGCCGACGTCCCGCAGTGGGTCGGGGACGACGGCACCCGGGTCCGGGTCGTGGTCGGCTCCTACGCCGGCGTCGCCTCGCCGCTGTCCCCCACCGAGCCGTTCACCCTGCTCGACATCCACCTGCGCGGCGAGATCCCGTTCGACCTGCCGGCCGCCCACCACGCGATCGCCTACGTGCTGGACGGGACCGTGACCGCCCGCACCGCCGACCGGGTCGTGCCGGTCGGGGGCACGCACGCCGTGGCGCTGACGGGCGCCGCTGGCCGGGTGACGCTGGCCGCCGCCGAGCCGGCGCACCTGCTCGTCATGGCCGGCGCAGAGGTGCGCGACCCCGTGGTCACCGCCGGCCCGTTCATCATGAACGACCACGCCCAGATCCAGGCCGCCGCAGCCCGCCACCGGGCCGGCGAGATGGGCCGCCTCGCACCGATCGCCGACACCGACCGCTAAGGAGAACGACATGACCAGCTCGGCCAACATCGACCTCGTCCGCGAGCTCTACGCGAACTCCGGCTCGCCGGACGTCGCCGCCAAGCTCATGGACCCCGACATCGTCGTCGACATCACCCCGGGCTACCCGTACGGCGGCGTCTTCCACGGCTACGAGAGCCTGATGGGCGACTTCTTCGGCCCGCTGTTCCAACTCTTCGGCTCGATGCGCGCCGAGGCCGACGAGATCTACGCGGACGACCAGGGCCACGTGTTCGTGCTTGGCCACTACCACGCCGTGACGAAGGAGGGCGTCGAGGTGACGTCGCGGTTCGCCCACGTCTGGACGGTGGAGAACGGCCGCCTCGTCCGGGAGTGGCAGACCGCGGACACCGCCGTGCTCACCCAGGCACTCAAGAACTGAGCTGGCGGCCCGGGAGCTGACCGGCGTCAGCCACCGGTGAACTCCGGGGCGTGGGCGGTGACCCACTGGCGGAAGGTGCGCGCCGGCCTGCCGAGCAGGTCGGCCACCGTGGAGGTGACGTACGCCGGTTGTCCCGTCGCGGCGCGCCACGCGGCCAGGAGCATGTCCACGGCCGGGCGCGCGGCCTCCGGGGCGGCGCGCCGGAACTCGTCGGGCGTCATCTCCTCGAACGTGAGCCGGCGGCCCAGCGCGTCGCCGACGATGCGCACCTGTTCGGCCTGGGTCAGCGACTCGGGTCCGGTCAGGACGTGGTCGCCGCCGACGTGGCCGCCCTCGCGCAGGATCCGCGCGACGACCTCGGCCACGTCGCCGTCATCGACCGGGGCGGTCTCGGCCGCGCCGTACGGCCACCGGACCACGCCGTCGCCCCGGATCGCGGCGGCCCACCAGGACAGGGCGTTCGACGCGAACATGCCCGGCCGGATGATCGTCGCGTCGAGCCCGGCGGCCGCGATGAGCCGCTCGTTTTCGGCGTGCAGCGCCGCCATCGGGTTCGGCTGCTGAAAGAACGGGTGCGGGGTCCGGTGCGGCGCCGACAGGTAGACGACCCGGCGCGCGTGGGCGGCCAGCCGGTCGACGACGGCCGGCGCGGTCTGCGGCGGGGCCGTCCAGACCAGGAAGACCGCGCCGACGCCGGGCAGCGCGGCGTCGAGCGACGCGGGCGCGGTGAGATCGCCGGTGACGACCTCGACGTCGGCGGGCAGCGTCGCCGCCGACTCGGCGCGGCGCACGAGGGCGCGGACCGGCACGCCCGCCCCGGTCAGCAGATCGACCACGGCGCTGCCGATGCGCCCGGTCGCCCCGGTGACGAGCACCGGCGGCCCTCCTGCGGATCTCACGTCAGCATGCTGTCCCATGCGCCCATTCAAACGTTACCAAGTTACAAAAGCAACCCGGTAACAAAGGTTACGCTGGCGCGGTGAGCGAGCCGGTCGGGCTGCGGGCCCGCAAGAAGGCACGGACCCGGGACGCGATCGCCGACGCGGCGATCTCGCTGTTCCTGGCGCGCGGGTTCGACCAGGTGTCCGTGTCCGACATCGCCGCGACGGCCGAGGTGTCGAAACCCACTCTGTTCCGCTACTTCCCCACCAAGGAAGACCTCGTCCTGCACCGCTTCGCGGACCACAACGGCGAGGCCGCGCGCGTGGTCGGCGAGCGCCGCCCCGGCACCGCGCCGATCGCGGCCCTGCACCAGCACTTCCGCGCCGGCCTCGACCGTTTCGAGCCCGTCACCGGCCTCAACGACCACCCCGAGGTGGTGGCGTTCCACCGACTGGTGTTCGGCACCCCGAGCCTGGCGGGACGGCTACTGCAGTACATGCGCGACGACGAGGACGCCCTGGCCGCCGCCCTCGACCCCGGCGTCCGAGGCCGGCTGCTGGCCGCCCAGGTGATCGCGGTGCAACGCGTGCTCGCCCGCACCAACTGGCAGAAGATCGCCGCCGGGCGCACCGCACGCGACGTACACCCGGAGGCGGTCGCCGACGCGGACCTGGCCTTCGCCCAACTGGGCCGCGCCACGAGCCACCTCTAAACGGCTCCCGGGGAAGGAGGGCGGCAGCCGGGCGGGCCTGGTGGCGGTCGCCCGTGCCCGGCCTGCGGCCCATCAGGTGGCAGGAAAGTCGGCTCCTCGGGAGAGCGCGGCGGAGCCGCGGATGTCGTCGAGGGTGCCCTCGAGCGTGGTGACGACCGCGTCGAATCCGGCACTGCCCAGGACAAGTCGGCGCGGCGGGGTGTCCTGACCCATCGCGGCGATCACGGCGCGGGCTCCGCGCCGCGGGTCACCGGGCTGCTTCCCGTCCTGATCGATCATGGCGGTGCGGACCTTCTCCAGCATCGGCAGGTACGCCGGGATGCTCTCCTCGACAGCTTCGTCGGCGAAGCCTGCGTAGGCGCGGGTGCGGAACGCGCCCGGCTCCACCGCCATCACCTGGATGCCCAGCGGGGCGACCTCTGCGCGGAGCACCTCGGTGACGGCTTCGAGCGCGGACTTGGCGGCGCTGTAGTACCCGAATCCCTCGACACCGCGCAGCCCGGCCACCGAGGACATGTTGACGATCCACCCGCTGCCTCGGGTACGCATGCCGGGAAGGACGGCACGGATCACGGTGAGGACGGCGAAGAGGTTCAGCTCGAAGATGCGTCGGACCTCGGCGTCGGCCATGCCCTCGATGGAGCCGTACCAGCCGCGGCCCGCGTTGTTGACCAGCACGTCGATGCCGCCGAGGTGTTCTTCGGTGGCACGCACAGCCTGCTCGACGGCCTTCTGATCGGTGACGTCGGTGGTCAGGATCAGGACGCGGTCGCCGTACTGCCGTGCCCACGACTCCAGTTCTTCGGGCCGTCTCGTCGTCAACGCCACCCGGTCGCCGTCGTCCAGCGCGGCCTCGGCGTACGCCATGCCGAACCCACCCGGGGTGCCTCCGGTGATGAACCAGGTCTTCATGCTCGTTCCGTCCCTCGTCCGGCGCCTGCCTGTCTTCGTCCCACCCTCGGCCCTCTCCTCGGGAGAAGGTCCAGGGGCGGCGGCTGTGACCACGGTCGCCCCAGGCTCCGGTCCGGTCAGGATCACCGGACCGTCAGGCGGAGGCCAGGCGGAACACCGGCCACCCGAGTTCGGTCCGCCACCGCTCGGAGTGCCCCGTGTCGCGCGGCCCGACCAGGTACGTCTCGTGGACGGGCCCGTCGACGCCCAGGGCGTGGGAGGCGACCCAGGCGCCCAGGCGGCCGTAGGTGACGTCGATGTCGTCGTGTGGCCCCCGGTGGACCGCGACGGCGAGGTCGGCGGACGGCAACTCGACAACCTCGATCCGGCCGCTCGCGCGTGGGCTGCGAACCGGGCGGAAGACCGTCATGAGGCCGATGCCGTCGGTGAACAGCTCGTTGGCGTACCGCCCGCCGGGGGGCCCGGTGCGCTCGGCCGGCGGGAAGGCCTCGTCCAGCTCGGTCATCGCCGTGTCGAACCAGGCGAGCGCGTGCTCGTGCCGGACCTGGGCGCGGATGGCGACCACGGTCCGGGCGGGAACGGAACGCAGTTCGATCTCGAGCGCGGCGGCGTCCGGACGCAGCAGCTGGCGGAGCGACACGACGGCGGCCCGCGTGCGGTCCAGTTCGGCCTCAAGTCGCCGCAGGTGGCCCGCGACGAGTTCGGTGCGCCGTTGCGGGTCGTCGGTGGCGAGGATCGACTTGACCTCGGCCAGGGGCACGTCGAGCTGCCGGAGCCGGTGGATGACCTGCGCGGTCGCGATCTGCTCGGGTTGGTAGTACCGGTAACTCGTGTGCGGGTCGACCGCGGCCGGCGCCAACAGCCCGGCCTCGTGGTAGCGGCGCAGGGTCCGCACGCTCAGGTGGCTCATGGTGGCGAACTCGCCGATGGTCAGGCCTTTCCGCATCGTCACAGCATCCATCTCACACGACGTTCTGAATCTCCTGGTCAGTGGTGCTCACGGGGTTGCTTCCTTCCGACGTGGGGCTCACGGTTCGATCGTGAGCCGGGTGATCAGGGCGCCGTCCAGGACGAATCGGTAGCGCAGGTCCGCAGAGCCACCCGGAAAGTCACCTTCCAGATGCTGCACCACGTCGAAGCGTGCCTCACCCACCCGGTGAGCACCGACGAAATCCGTGGTGTACGTGTACCCACTACCCCCGTTGACCAGCCAGTTTCGGACCTCCTCCGTCCCCCGGTAGCTACGGCCCTCGTCCGTCACCACCGCGTCCGCAGCGAACGCGCCGGCCGCGGTCTCCGTCTCCCGGGCCTCATGCGCGGGGAGAAAGCCCCTGATCACCGCCGGCAGCTCCGGCCAGTTGATCGCGGTTCCTCGCTTCGAGTTCAGTTCCATGCCCCAACGATCAGGTCTCCCGCAGGGGGAGGGTCAACTCTCGGCGCGCCGGTCGGATCGGGTGTCATCCCCGGTCATCCGGTCTGCTGAGGGTCGTCCCGGTCCGGTGCGGCTGGCCGGGTTGCTGCACTTCGCTGCCGCACTTCCCCGGCGGCGTCGATGACGTTGCGGGCGGCGGCGGCCACGGCGCATCCCGATCTCCGGCAGATCGGGCAACGCCCGTCGGGCCCGGGTCGGTGCGCGCGCAGGACCCAGCGGGCGGTGAGGATCAGCCGGTTGCGGATCTGCGCCAGGGACAGGAACGGCGCGGTCATGCTCAGGTCACCCCGAGGGCGGCGGCGAGCTGGACGACCGTGGCCGGGGCGTGCGGGTCGCGGGCGACCTGGGCCACGATGTCGCGGGCGGCGGGGCGGTGGCGCACCTCCGCCGGCGCGACGCGCTCGGCCTCGGCCAGCGCGCGGGCGGCGCGGGCCGGGTCGTCGGCGTGCAGGTAGGCGCGGGCGGCGTCGAGCAGGTGCGCGGCCCGGTGCTCGGCGGGCAACCACCGCCACCCGTCGCGCGCGATGCTCTTCTCGTGCCAGGTGACGGCGTCGTGGGCGTGGCCGAGGTCGAGGGCGGCGACCACCCGGGCCAGGTCCACGGCGGTCGGCCCGAACGCGGTCCGATGGTGGTCGTGGCCGTCGCCGACCCGGGCGGCCATCGCGGCGGCCTCGTCGAGCAGGTCGGCGACCGTGCGGTCGTCACCGTGGCGGGCGGCGGCCAGGGCCCCCTGCACCAGCAACGTCCCGCACAACGACAGCTCCGCCGGTGACGCGTCGTCGGGGTCCGGCGGGGCGATCCGGTACGCGGCGGCCAGCGCCGTCGACAACGCCGACCGCACCCGCCCCGAGGCCCGCATGACCTGGCCGAGCTGCACCGTGACGGCAGCCACCAGCACCGGATCGCCGGTCGAGGTGAGCATCGCCCGGTCGGCGGCCAGCCAGGCAAGCTCCGCCTCGCCCAGCTTCACCAGCAGCGACGCGGTCAGCCGGTACGCCTCCACCACCGTCGCCCGACCCCGCCCCGGATCGTCGGCGTGGGCGCGCTGCGCGCCGGCCAGCAGCTCCGGCAGCAGCTCGGCCACCCGCGGATACCGGGCGTGCTGAAAGGTGATCCAGGCATGCCCGACATCCCGCGCCACCCGGTCCGCCGGCACCCCCGGGCAGCCGACCACCGGGCGTCCCACCGCAATGTCGTACGTCGACAGCGCCTCCCGGATCCGCTCCACACCCTCGATCCGCCCGGTCACCTCGGCGGGCCGGGCGTCGCGGCCGAGCAGCACCGCCGCCTCGATCCGCAACACGGCGGCGACGTCGTGCAGGGTCGACACCCTGTCCAGGGAGCGGACACCCCGCTCGACCTTGTCCACCCAGCTCTTCGACTTGCCGAGCCGATCGGCGAACACCTGCTGCGACAACCTCCGCCGCCCCCGCCAGTAGGCGACCCGCCGGCCGACGGGTAGCGACTCAAGACTGTCCACGACGCCACCGCCGGTCGGGTATCGCCTTGGTGGTCTCCTCGGCCGGTATCCGCTCGGCCTCGGCCTGCGCGAGGAGCCGTTGCTTGGCGGCTTCGTGCTCGGCCGCCTGGATCTGCTCACCCCGACTTTGCGCCGGCTTATCGTCCTGATCCCGCATCCCCACCTCCGTTGGTAGGGGCGCGACGGCAAGCTCTTGGAAGGACCGTCGCCGTCGCGCCCGGCGTCGGTGACAGCCATCAAGCAACAGCCGGTCACCTAGCTGTCACAGATTGGCGTGGTCGCTGGTGAGCACACAGGTGCGGTCAGTGCGAGGCGGAGATCGCAAACTATCGACTCGGACGCGCCGTACCAGTCAGCGCGCGCAGCCCATCAGGTCGACCAGGTTCGTCAACTCGTCCGTCATCGCCCGACGGCGACCCGCTGCGATCGACTCCACGATGTCCCGGGCGTACCGCTGTTGCCGTAGCCAGGTAGGCGCTGTGCCGCGCAATTGCGTCAGCACCGCTGTCGCCTTCCCGTACCGTCGCAGCTCTGCATACGCCCATGCCAGATCCAGCCGATGCCGCCGCCACGCCGACTTGCTGATGGTCGGCACGGGCGGAACCAGCGCAGACAACTCCAACACTCGCCCCGCATCGCCGGCCACGGCCGCCGCCTCCGCCCGCTGCATCTGCACCTTGGCGGTGTCGAACCCACCCACCAGCATCAACTGCTTCTCCGCCGGCACCCGCTCACCGATTCGAACCGCAGCGGCGGCGGCGACACTGATGAGGTCGGCCGCCTCATCCGGTCGGTTGTCCCTGGACCGCGCTGCAGCGGCACTCAGCAGTAGCCACCCCCATGCGGCCAGGTCAGCCGGAGTCGCCCGGGACAGTCGGGGCTCAACCTTGTCAGCAGTGACCACCGCCAGCTCCGCAGCCTCACGGATACGGCCCTGACGCATCAACAGCCAGCACATCGTCCGGATGACGGTGGCTGCCACCACCAAATCCCCCGACCGCTGCGCGGTGTCAAGCGCTTCCGACAGCGCAGTCTGCGCCAAGTCGTCGGAGCGCAGTTGGATCAGCAGACCTCCCGCCAAATGCTGGGCACGAGCGAGCAAGTCATACGCCTCAGCCCGCCTCTCATCACCAGCGAGATCGACTGCAGCGCGCATGTTCACCAACAACGGCGGCACGACCCGCAACGCGACGGCGTAGTCACCAGCGTTGTAGACCCGATCGGCAGCGTGCAGATTCCCCCGCAGCGCGTCAAGGCCGGGCGGCTCACCTGCCGGCATCATGAGCGGAGCACCATCGATCCCCCGCACAGGCGCAATCACCCGGCGAATCTCCGCCAACGACAACTGCCGATGACCCGGTTCTCCCTGGGCAGCAGCCTGCGACGCATCACCCAGAAGCGCGGACGTCGCCACCCCGAGGGCACGAGCGAGCGCATGCAGGGTGTCGAGTCGAGCCGTACCCCGGCTGCCCTGCTCCAGCTTCCGGATCACCTCGACGCTGACGCCGGACCGCTCGGCAAGCTGCTCCTGCGTCAGCCGCGACTCTCGGCGAATCTCCGCAAGGCGATCCCCGACGGTTGGCCCGGTCATACCATCTCCCGCTAGCGCATCCAGTGACCGCCCACCGGCATCACCCCGACGAGCTCCCACTTCGGACGGTACACCCGACCCAGATCGCAAACAGTGTCCCGACGCCTACGCGGCGATCAATTGGGCACGGAGCCCTTACGCCGTCCAGCCAGCCGTGAGGACCTCGGATGCTCAGTGGGCGGAAGCCGACGACGTCCGCCACTCCCGACTGATCAACCCGTACACCCACGAGTCAGTGGCGCGCTTGCCGACGGCTCACTGCGGTTCATCCTCATCCCCCTGAACAAAGGGAGGCTGGTTCATCCGCCTTAGGTCGTCGACAGATCGAGACAGCCGGTAAGCGTCGATCACATCACGACCTACCAAGATTGCCTCCGGTTGACGGCGGAGAAGCCGCCTCCACGGGCGTAAGCGCTTCGAGCCCGGAGCAGACTCAATCTTGCGCCACCGCTGATTGCCTCTCACTTGCCGGCCCGCTGCGGCCAGTCGCCAAGTGAGCCGCACTGCACGCGCCAAACCGTGACGACGTGCAGACCGCCATGCAGTTGCGAGTCGCTTCCGATCGTTAAGGCCATGCCCGGGAGGCGGATTGCCGAAGTCCTGAAAGCCTGCATCAAGATCACCTACTCGCACCCCATGGGCCAACAGGAGCGCGAGGAAGAGGTCAATCCTCTCCGCAGTACCTCGCGCAACATCGAGGAACTCGCCCCAGCCGATTCGACGTGCGACCTGCTCAGGCCCTAACTCCCGCCAGGTATCCCACTCCCAGTTCTCGGAGGCTGGGCAGTTCGATCCATGACCGAAGCTTGAGCGGAGCAGATTGGACAAATCGCCCTCAGCACGGATGACGTCCAGGCCGAATGCCTCGTAGGCGGCATGCAGAGAAAGCCGCCCACGTAGGACCAGGCTGGAGACCTGGGCAAGGTGAGTAATGATCCGTCGGGCCGCACTTCGGTAGGCGGCCAGCCCTTCTGCCGCCGACATCTGCTCTGCATGTGCCTTGTCAAAGTCGCCCGCGACCTCGCCGAGTGAGATGTCGCGATAGGCGACGGACGTCTCCCTGTAGCGCTCCACCGCGTCAAGGAACTCAGCCGCCTTCGCTTGCGTCACACCGAATCGGCCAACCGCGGCCGTACCGATGGTGGCAAGCAGAGCGAGATCCCAGCTGTCCGCGAGCTCAGCCCAGGCTTTCGCCTGCTGTCGATGCGCCTCGGCCTCCTGCAACTGGCCTTGGCGCCGCTGGACGCGCAACTGCCCCAGCACGATCAAGGCGCTTACGGTCGCTACGGCTGCCGCCGCCCAAGTCGCTAACGTCTGCTGATCCACGTCAAGCCTGTCTGGTGAGGGGTCCTCGGCTACACATGTGACTACACCAGGTACGCAAACCGCATCCAACGAGTCCCTGGAAGGCCCCTGCCCCGGTATCGGGGAGGGCGACGAGCAATGCAACGATCGCCATCCGCGACGCCTGCTGTCGGTACGCAGCCAGATTCGGCCGCCTCCTCCCAGACCCATCTCACTTGGCTAAAGGATGTCTCGTAACTCGGCGGCTGGTCCATGGTGGATCATGTTGTGGTGCAGGTGATCACGGCGTCCCGCTCGGAGTGGATCTTCCCGTTCACCGGGCTGCAGCCCGTCCAGTTCCGCAGGCTGGTCCGGGTGGTCGCCGAACGCGGCGGGGACACAATCGCTGACGGGCGGCCCGGACGGCAGTGGTCCCTCGACCTCGCCGACCGGGTGCTGCTGGTCGCCGCGTGATGGCGCACGAACCTGACCATGCGGCAGATCGGTCCGCTGTTCGGGGTGTCGCACTCCGCCGCTTACCGGGTCATCGACACCCTCGGCCTCCTGCTCGCCCTGGCGCCGGTACGCCGGCGTCGGGTCGACCAGATCGCGATCGTCGACGGCACCCTGATTCCGACCCGGGACCACCGGCTGGCCGCCCCGAGCAAGAACTACCGCTACTCGGCGAACCTGCAGGTAGCGATCGACGTCCACACCCGCCTGGTCGTCGCCCTGGGCGACCCGCAGCCGGGCAACCGCAACGGCACCGTCGTCTCCCGCGGCTCAGGTATCGGCCAGAGGCTGGCCGGACGGCCGGTCATGGCCGACGGTGCCTACCGCGGCAACCCCGAGGTGATCATCCCGTACCGCAAACCCATCGACGGCAGCGAACTACCCGACTGGAAGAAGGACCTGAACCAGCACCACCGCACCGTCCGGGCGCAGGTCGAACACGCCCTGGCCCGCATGAAGACCTTCAAGATCCTGCGCGACTACCGACGCGCCGCCCGCACATTGGCCGACACCGTCTCCGGCATCGCCCACCTCCACAACATCATCCTGCGTGGGTGACACCGACACCGCTGACCGGCAACGCCATCACCGAGTTACGAGACATCCTTTAGGTCGACCGTCATCATCAGACGACTTGCTCACCGCTACCCAGAAGAGCGCTAGGGATCCGGCCGCTGGCTACGGGTCAGGTCCGCTTGCGGCTCGCGATCTGGTCAGAGAGCTGCTGCACACGGGCGGGGTCCGCGTCCCGGGCAAGGGCGACGTAGTGGTCCATGACAGCCGGCCGGTAGCGCACGGGCAACGTCTGTCCTGGGGCGAGTCGGGTGAGCTCGGTGATCGTGAGGTCTTCGTCTGCGATACCGCGGAACGAGACGCCCTCGGCGGTCTCCACGTCGAACATCAGGACCACGCGAGGGTTGCTGTTCACCTCCCGCCAGTCGACGAGGACGCCGAGCGCAAGCGCCCCCGTGCGCAGTTCCGCATTGCGCTTCCGGGCATCACTGCTCAGGAGCGGGTTCGGGGCGACGCCCGGGAAGTCGGGCCCGACGCCGAGCGATTCCCGACTCAAGTCGGGCCTGAGCTGCGCCATCAGATCGTTGAGCTTCTTCGAACCGAACATCCTGGCCCCTCCCTCACACCGGTGCCGGAATCTCGGCCTGACGCTTCGCCCGCACCGCGACTGTACGTCACGGTCATTCTCGACCACCGTCGCAACGCCTCCGCCGATCACCGGTGCTGACCGCCACTTCGGGCACGCACCGCGCACGCCGGTCCGCCCGACTGGCAAGAAAGGCCCGCCCGGCAACGCATCCAAGCCCCTGCCCAAATTTACACAAAAGCCGATCATCGGATTATACGGATGTTCGACGCCTTACCCAAGAATTCACAGTTTTCGCCCGAGGACTACCTCAAGCTAAGCAGAATCAGCCTTGGAGAGCCATTGCAGGCTTTTCCGACTCCTCACAAGCCACTTACGTAGCGCTGGCCGATACCGCTGAGTAATCGAACAGGCGCCGTGGTCGACTAGTTGACCGCGTCAGCATCGTTGCTCACCAGATCTACAGTCCGGCCATGCATCGCCGACGGCCAAACCGAACCCTTCTGCGGGCGTTCTCGACGTTCGGTCTGGTGTTCACGACAGTGTTAGCGGCGCTAGCAGCATGGTCGATCGCAGACGAGCATCGGGGATCAGGGGCAGTCGCTGAGGTGCTGGACGTCGAACAGCGCGGAGCGAAGACGTTTCTGACAGTCCAGTTCAGTACAAATCATGGCGAGGTGTGTCAATCGCGCCTGCGCGTCGCAACCAGCGCGAACCGAGCAGTGAGTGCCGGCCAGCGCATTCGGGTCCACCATGCCAAGAGCGACCCATGCCTCAGGGTGCGGGAGGATGGCGATCAGTCCGGATGGTTGATCGTCCTGGTCGCGGTGGCACTTCTGATCGTGTTCGGCATCATGACCTACGTTGCATGGCGTCGACCCCGCCCACCGCTCCCACTCCGATACTCGGGCATGCCCTGACGAGACGGACGAGGTCGGCCCGCGCAAGTGAGCTGGGGTGGCTGACAAGGGGGAGGTCGAGCGGGTTGAGGCTGGCCGCGATGGTGGGACCTGAGGGCGGAACCGCGTTGGGCCGGTTGTTGACGCATCGATGGCCGGAGGTTGCCGCGACAGCGGGTTCCCTGCGGCCACAACTCGATGCTGTGCTGACCGGCGGCCCCGCCAGCCCTTCGTTGGTGCGAGAACTGGCGCCGATGCTTGGCATGCACGTGGCGGATCTGTTCGTGGTCGCCGGACTCGATCTGCCGCAAGACCTGACGCCTGCCAGCACCAAGCCTTGGCACGTCGGGACGGTGCTGGAGTTGGCTGCCAAGTTGGCACCGCAGTCACTGCGGCGGTTGCACGAGTTCGTCCGGTCGCTACCCGAACATCCACCAGCGTGGCCGCCAGAGCCGCGCTACAGCTCCCCGCCGGGGCCTGGCGAGATGATGTTGCGGCTACTGCGGAACCGCAATATCCGGCCGTACAGCCCGAAGGTGTTGTACCTCATCGGTGACGGGCCAATGGTGTCGAGCTCCACCGTGGCGATGCTCGGACCTGGTCGCACGAAGTTGACGCCGCAGTACGTGACCGCGTTCGCCACGGTCTTGGGCTTTCCCGCCGACGACTTGGCCGCCGTGGCTGGAGTTGCCGCGGCCACCGATCCACGTCTGCACCGCAGCCACGTCGAACTTGCCGGGTTGGCATGGGATGCCCGCCGCTTGACCGGCGACCAACTGTCCGAGGTGCTCAACCTGGCCAGACGGTTGCGGTAGCTGAGTTCACAGCAACCTGCCGCCATCCGAACATGGGTGAGGACCTTGATGCTCACCGGCGCGGTCGCCATCCCAGGCCAGCCCCATCGGACACCGTCACCGGATGGCAACGCTTCGCCGCTTTCCCGCTGCCCCCCGACCAACATTGATCGACAGAACGAGTCAAGGCCCCTCGATTGAGGGGCCTTGAGCTTGCCGTATTCAGTGTGGGCGATACTGGGATCGAACCAGTGACCTCTTCGGTGTGAACTCGCGGCACGCTGGTCGGGTCGGGTGTCATCCGAGGTCATCCGGTCTCCTGGGGTCGCCTCGGGTCGGGTTCGGTGGGTGGGGTTGCTGTACTTCGCTGCTGTACTGCTCGTCGACGAGGAACTGCCCGAAGTGGGCGCGTCGCTGTAGCCAGTGCTGGCGGTCGTCGCAGGGGTGGGGTCGGCCGCAGCGGCACAGGTCCAGGGCCGATTCGGCGTGCTTGGTCAGCAGGATGTCCGCGTGGGCAACCTGTGCTCTGGCGTACTCGCGGAAGGCCGCCGAGGTGTAGAGGGCTCCCACCGGTCACCGTCTCGGCCTGGGGGTGTGGCGGCGGTGCCAGAGGGCTTCGGCGACGGCGTCGACGGGGTCGATGTCCCCGGCCGCCAGGCGCTCGCGGGTGACGGCGATCCAGGGCGGTGAGGCGGGGGTGGCCTGACCGCAGGCGGTGCGCATTCCCTGCTGGGCGAGTTGGGCCAGGCGGCAGGGGTCGCGTTGGTTCTCGTGCCAGCAGCCGGCGACCACGCAGAAGCCGAAGCTGTCGGGTCGGTGGGCCTCCCAGAGGGCGCGGGCCAGTCGCCACAGCAGGCGGTGCTGGCATTCGGCGGGTGGTTCCACGGGCGGGTTGTCGATATCGAAGGACATGCGCTGACCATCCCGGCCGGCGGCGGCCGGTTCCATGGCCAGCGGTCATGTCACGGTGACATGGGACGGCTCGACCAGCGCGAACGGTCGCCCTAGGCTGTCGACCTGGACACCTTGAGTAGTCGGAACGCGACGCTGGGAGCTGCCGTGCTGCTCGATCCGCTCGATCCCCTTCGGATTCCGGAGGATGCGTGGTCGCACGGCGAGGTGCTGACCGTGCTGGCCGCCCGCGACATCGGCGGGCTGTTCCGCTGGATCACGAGTCTTACCGGGGCGAGTCAGAGCCGGATCGGCGCCGCCGTGGGGCTGGAACAGGGCTACGTCAGCCGGATCATGGTCGGACGCAAGGTCACCTCGATCGACGTCCTCGAACGGATCGCCGACGGATACCGGATGCCCGACCAGGCGCGTACCACGATGGGCCTGGCACCCCGGCAGACCGCACCACCAACCGACCCCGGGCGGCGCGTTCCCGGCGAGCCGCCGTCGCAGCGGACCTGGCGCGACGACGTGCGTAGTGCGGCAGAGCTTTGGCGAGGTGACGTGAACCGTCGAGACGTGCTCCGGCAGGTGGCCTTCAGCTCCGCCGGCTACACCCTGCCGGCGCTGCGCTGGTTCACCGCCCCCGACCCGGCCCCGGTCACCCAACCCGGACGCAGCGCGGTCGGGCAACCGGAGATTGACACCATCCGGGCGATGACCTCGACCTACCGCCAGCTCGACAACCAGTACGGCGGTGGGCACGCCCGCGACACCGTGGCCCGCTACCTCCACCAGGAGGTGACCCCACTACTCACCGACGGCCGGTACGACCACCCCACCGGGCAACGGCTGCTCAGCGCCGCCGCCGAACTGGCCCAGCTCGCCGGCTGGCAGGCGTACGACACCGCCGAGCACGGCATCGCCCAGCGGTACCTGACCCTCGCCCTGGACTTCGCCCACGCTGCCGGAGACGACGGCCTCGGCGCGGAGATCCTCGCCGCGATGAGCCACCAGGCCACCTACCTCGGCCACACCGCCACCGGCCTCGACCTCGCCCGCGCCGCCGGTCAGACCGCCCGCCGCGCCGGGGTACCCGTGCTGACCGCCGAAGCCCACGTCATGGAAGCCCACGCCCTGGCCAAGGCCAACGACGAACGGGCCTGCGCCGCCGCCCTGCACCAGGCGGAGCAGGCCCTCGACCGGGCCGACCGCAGCGCCGACCCGCAGTGGCTCAGCTACTTCGACGAGGCATACCTGTCGGCCAAGTTCGGCCACTGCTTCCACGCCCTCGGCCGCAACACCCACGCCGAACGCTTCGCCGCCCGATCCCTGCGGATGGACAACCGCTACGTACGCGGCAAAGCCTTCAACCTCGCGCTGCTCGCCAGCGTCCACGCCCAACAGGGCGAACCCGACCGGGCCTGCGCCATCGGCACGGAAGCCCTGACCCTGACTGCCGAGCTTCGCTCCGCCAGAGCCGTCCGCTATCTCCGTGACCTGCAAGCCCAACTCGCCCCACACCGGCTGCTGCCCGCCGTCCGGCACTTCACCGGCCGCGTCGACGCCACCCTCGGCCAGCGGCGCTGACCGTCACAGCTCCCCGCGTGCCCTCCGCGCGACCAGCTCCAGCACCGCAATCACCGTGCCGGCACCGACGATCTCACCCCGGGATACCAGCTCGTATGCCTCGTCGAGCGGGATCCAGGCGACCTGCTCTGCCTCGTTCACGTCCACGGGTGCGCCGATGTGCTCGGCCTGCCGGGCGAGGAAGAGCAGGTTCTCGGCGTCGGCGGTGCCGACCCAGGGTTGGAAGGACAACAATGGCTCGACCTTCTGGGGTCGCCAGCCGGTTTCTTCCTCGACTTCCCGTACCGCGCACTGCGCCGGCTGCTCCTGGTCGTCGACGTAGCCTCCGGGCAGCTCCCATACCCACCGGTCGAACACGAACCGGTGCCGCCGCATCAACAACAGGCGCTCCTGATCGTTGAGCACGGCGACCATGGCCGACCGGGGAGCCCGAATCACGTACTGCTCGAAGCGCACCCCGTCGGGCAACTCCACCTCGGCGATGCTCAGCCGCGCCCGGCGGGTGTCGTCCACGACCCGCTCGCCATGGATGGTCCACCGGGTCAACTCCGTCGCCTGCTCCTCCACCACCCCGCCAGTATCCGCGTCGAACCCCTCACCGTGCGCGAAAGGCGGCAGCCGCTGGCCGCACCACCCCGCTTCTGCCAAGTCGCCCGACCCCTCGCTTGTAAGTTCTGGGCGCTCCGTTCCGGCGGGGTCCGTCCACGTCTGCGACCTCGGGCGGCTGTCCGTGATCGGCCGCCGGCGGTTGCCCTCGTCCCGGCCGGTTGCTGTCAGCGCTGCTGTCGGTGCCGGGCCCCATGCCGGTCAGAGTGTCAACCTGCCGGCGGTGGGGGCAAATCTATGCGTCGGCAGGCAAGAGCTTCAACGCCGGGCGCGCTTCCGCCGATAGCCCTGATCGAGCTGGCTCGGGCCACTCCGGGAGATCGTTCAGGTCACCACCGAAGGCCAGCACCGTCTGGGCAGATAGATCGCAGGCGGCTTGGATGAAACCTTCTGCGCCCATGAGCCGCATCGAATACCCCCCGTTCGCCAGCGTCCACAGTGCGCCCGAAGCGTTCGACGCCGCCCGCGGGTCCCGACCGTGGCTGAGCAGGTCGCGGAGTTTCTTCATGTCCGCCAGGTAAGCACCGAGGGACTGCTTGCCGGCGAACACAGCCCACCTGGATCGATTGCCAGCTCCGGTTCCCTGGACCCGCGTCCGCACGCCCCAGTCGTTCGTGAAGAGCTTGACGCCATATAGTTCGCCAGCTTGGAGAAGCTTGTCCGGATTCAGCGGCAGCGCGCGCGGACTCGTGGGATCGCGGAGGACGTCGTTGAAGAACGCTTCGATGGCCGCATAGGACATGGTGAAGATCGCCCAGCGGAGCGCGTACTGCTTGGTGGAACGCCCCAGCCTGCGACCGTCGAGGCCGCTCAGCTCATCGATGTCACGGTGCAGTGTGACGAGCAGCGTCGGATTCGTCAGTCCTGCGGCAAGCGACTCCGCAGCTTTGATCACGAGGGAGAGGCGCGCATGAGCAGGCACGCCTTAACACTATCAACGACACCGGCACCCAGCCGGAAGCGCAGTCTCACGGTGATGAGGAACTGTCGTCGATCCTGCCTCCGCAGCCGCAGGACGATGACGGTGATCTTGACTGGCTTCCCGGGTTCGGGCAAGAACCGTCATAGTCCGGGGCACCAATCGCCATCCCGACGCTCCCATGGATGTCAAGCTTCGCCAGGCCGATTGTCGGCGGACCTTGACCGCCCCTGTGTAAAGGAACCACCACTAGCTGCAGAGCTGAGCGATCAGCTGCGCTGAGCCGGTCAAACAATCCAGCGACGTCCACCACCGTCCGCCGTAGCTCGTCGCCGTCGTCACCCAGTTCGTCACCCTGCCATGGCCTGAGCCCTCCTTTCCCGATGGAGCTCTGGCCCGTCGTGCAAGTCCCTGCGCCCGCCGTCCCCGCGCACAGCCAACGGGAGACCCAACTACTTCGATCAGTCTTCCTGGTATTCCTCTCGCTGCCCCTGAAAGTGTGCGTAGATCTTCACGTCCTTAAGAGGTGATTCAGGGAGCGGAATATCCGCGTTTCTGTTTCGCATCAATCGACCGTCTACACCTCTCCACCATGAGAGCCCAGCCGAGTCGTCGAATAACACAGCTACCCGACCCAACTTGAACGCATCGACGCCCACCCTCAGCAGCAGCGTTGTCTTAGGATCCACTTGCACCGTTTCCCCCGGCGGAACCGTCGGAAACGCGTAACTCTTCACCACCTTATACTCTCCAGCGTCGGGAAAGCAGTAGTGGATCGACAGGTTATAGATTGGCAAGTCATGCAAATTCTTGACCTTAATCCAGAAACGCTCTACTCGCTGTCCACTCAAATTTACATTTCTTTTCTGAGACTCGGTCCATGCGGTAACCCTGGATGCTTGGGCACTCAGCGACTCCTCATGACGTTCTCTGCGCTCCTCCTCCGCCAACCTGTCACGCCGAGACTCAATGTGGTACACCGATTGAGCGGCGCGAGCGGCAACAGCCGCGAACACGAGAGCCAGCGTGGAGACAGCCGCGCTGGCAGCTGCGAAGAGCGCGCTGACCCATGCCGGCATGTCACCCCAGTCGACATCTCCCGACAGAAGCAACGGCAGTAGCCATTCGATCACGGTGGGAAATGTTAGAGGGTCGACGCAACCGTAGCTTCAGTGGTGCTGCTGTCCATGCTGAGCCGCCCGGAACCGGCAGCTCAGCATGGACGGGACGGTCACGTAAGACACAGCGTGATGCCCGCAGCCAAGCTCTCAGCCATCCCGTCTGCCTTCGACCCGCACTTCTGTGGAGCGGGCCGCCGCCCGGCCCGCCACGTCAAGACGGCCTTGACGGCTCGTACGGACGCTGGCGGGTCGGGCGGTGGTCTGCTCGGCTCGCCCGGGTCGACGGTGGGCTGGATGGCTCCCACCGCCACCACCCACGGACCGCAAGCCGCCGACGGACCCCCGGCCATCCTGGAGCCGGAGCGCCCCCGCCGGAGGCGCAGTAACCGCAACCCCGCCACCAACCCGGCAGCCGCCGACGGACCCGGCATGCGCTCCCCTACGCCGCGCGGTGCTCGCCGCGCGGCCCGGCCGGCTGCCGGCCCCACCACCCCACCGGCAACGGCCTGTCGTCATCCGGCGGCCCACCGGGCTACCCGCCCTCCGCGCCAGCCCGCCGGGCGTGTTGCGTGACCGGAGTCGGAGCGTCAGCGGAGCGAGGGGCGCGCGCCCTGGCGGCGGCGCGTGCGGCCCGTTCAGGGCCGCCTTGATAGGTGTAAGGAAAATCCTCCCACAGCCGTTGGCCGGCCGGATCTACCTTGGCAAGATGGCGGAGTGGACCGTTTCGAGGGCCGCTGTTGGCTGGACTGGTGGGCAAATCCCATAACGTTGCTTGGCAGCGTCGAAGTGGACGTCGTAATCACCGCCGCCGACGATGGCACCTGGGAGGCAAGCGGCAACGCGGTCCTCGAAGACGACGAGAATCGAAGCGGCTTCGCACTGCTTTGCGACCTCGACCCTGCCTTCAAGCTGCGGTTCGCAGACAGAAGCACGATCGATGTCATCGTGCGCCCTACCCACAAGGGCCGCAGCTTTGTCCTCACCGAAGACACCTGACGTCTGATGGCACCGGCCCGTCCAACGCATCGTCCCCGATGCGCGTGACATCACCTCGGCTCACTACGAGATCAGCTCCTCAGCAACTGACTCACGGCGGGTTGACGTGTCGGCACCCGGTGCTACTCTGGCCCTCGTTGAGCACGCCAGCGCGGCCTTCCCGCCGGATCGCTGAACTCGACTTCGGAGTTGCCGAGCGGCCTTCCTGCCGCTGGCGCGGGTCATATCCCGCCGGCTCTCGATCGCACCGGCCACTGTGCCGGCCCGGAATCCGCTGAGCGGCTCAGCACGGCCTTCCCCGCCGTCCACGATGGCCCTCGGATTCGCGCACCTCGACGGGTGGGGATCGCCTGCGGCAACCAGCCGGTAGCCGACGACCAGGCACCCCACCCGTCCCGGCATCACCCAAGATCCAGGAACCCAGCTCAACGGCGGTACGCGGCCCGATGGCCAACCCCGCCCTCCGGCGTGAGCCGCCCTCTCCGGCGGTGCCAGGAGACACCACGAACACCACCGACGGACACCGCCCCGGCGTCCGGTGGCAGTTCGTCGCCCGTCCCCTGCCACCCCCTTGAGGAGAAAACCATGCCCACCCTCACCGCCGGCCGTGACGCCCAGGCCCTGCACCGCGCCGCCGCCCCGGACTACTTCGGCTGGCTGGAGCACACCCGCGCCGCCGGAGGCTGCACCCGCCCGATCCGCCTGACCGGCACCCTCACCGCCGTCGAACCCGACACCGGCCGGGTCCTGGCCGAGCGGCACACCGACGAACTGCCCGACCGGACGCTCTACAAGGCGTGCGGCAACCGCCGTGCCGCCCAGTGCCCCGACTGCGCCTGGGTCTACGCCGGTGACGCATTCCAGGTCGTCCGCTGCGGCCTGACCGGCGGCAAGACCATCCCCGCCACCGTCAGCGCGCATCCGGTCGTCTTCGCCACCTTCACCGCGCCGTCCTTCGGCCCGGTCCACCACCGGCACATCCCCCGACACACCTGCGCCGGCCGGCGGTGCTGCGACTGCCGTCCCGCACCCTGCCGCGCCCGGAGCACCGCCGGTACCTGCCCGCACGGGCAGCCCGCGGCCTGCTTCGCCCGCCACGACGCCGACGATCCGCAGCTCGGTCGGCCGCTCTGCGTGGACTGCTACGACCACGACCACCAGGCCGTCTGGAACCACTTTTCGAGCGAGCTGTGGCGGCGCACGAAACAGGCCATCGAACGCCACCTCACCGCCCTGTGCCGGCGACGCGGCATCCCCCACGTCCAGGTCGTCACCGACTCCGGCCGGATCCGGCGGGTGCCTCCGGTGCGGGTGTCTCACGGCAAGGTCGCCGAGATGCAGCGCCGGGGCGCGGTGCACTTTCACGTCCTGCTGCGCCTCGACGGCATCGACCCGCACGACCGGCACGCCCTGGTGCCACCGCCGGCCGGCATCACCGTCGACGACCTCGCCGCCGCCGTCCAAACCGCCACCCGACAGATCAACCTCACCACCCCGCCACACCCCGACCGGCCGCAGGGCTGGCCGATCGCCTGGGGCGAGCAGATCGACGTACGCCGCATCGGCACCAGCGACGGCGACGTGACCGACGCCAAGGTGGCCGCCTACCTCGCCAAGTACGCCACGAAGTCCACCGAGGTCACCGGCCACTGCTCCACCCGACTCACCCCGGACACCGTCGATGCCTACGCCGACCCAGACGGCGACCACCTCGCCCGCCTCATCGACGCCTGCTGGCGACTCGGCCGCCCCACCCACGCTCCGAGCACCAGCACCGCCGACACGACCGGCAAGCGTCAAGCCGTCCTTGACACCACAGCGAACGAATACGCCGGGCTGCGCCGCTGGGCGCACATGCTCGGATACGGCGGCCACTTCCTCACCAAGGCCCGCCGCTACTCGGTCACCTTCGGCCAGCTCCGCGACAACCGCGCCGCCTACCGCCGCATCGAGCACACCGACACCGCCGACACCGTCACTGTCGGCACGCTGGCCTTCGTCGGCTCCGGCTGGCTCACCGACGGGGACGCCCTGCTCGCCAACACCGCTGCCGCCCAACGCCGCGAACACCAACGCATCGGCCGCGAAGAACTCGCCCAC
Source organism: Micromonospora sp. PTRAS2 (assembly GCF_054052245.1). NCBI lineage: Bacteria > Bacillati > Actinomycetota > Actinomycetes > Micromonosporales > Micromonosporaceae > Micromonospora > Micromonospora sp. PTRAS2. The sequence continues at coordinate 62,628 of NZ_JBSWBU010000011.1, read as the reverse complement.
GAGGCGTGGTCGGGGGTGGCGGCATGACCCGACCTCTCACCCCGCGCTGGTACTCACCCGCCGAGGTCGCCGTCCTGCTCGGCTTCGGCATCTCCAAGGTCAAGATGAAGATCGCCACCGGTGAGCTGCGCTCCATCAAGGACGGCAAGTACCGCCGGATCCTCCCCGAGTGGGTCGACGAGTACATCCGCGACCAGGTCGACCGGCAGGAGGCCGCCTGATGCCCGCCCGTACCCGCGCCAACGGCGAAGGCTCGATCTTCCCGTACCGCAACGGCTTCGCCGCGTACGTCTGGGTCACCAAGCCCGACGGAAAGCGCACCCGCAAGTACGTCTACGGCAAGACCCGCGACGCCGTGCACGACAAGTGGATCAAGCTGCACCAGCAGGCGAAGCAGGGACCGGTGGCGACCAGCGTCCCGACCGTCGGCGGCTTCCTCACCTACTGGCTGACCGAGATCGTCCAGCCGAACCGGGCACCGCTGACGTACGCCACCTACGAGACGTTCGTCCGGCGCTATATCGCCCCCAGCCTCGGGGGAAAGCGGCTCGACCGGCTCCAGCCCCGGGACGTGCAGACCTGGCTCAACCAGGTAGCCCGCACCTGCCAGTGCTGCGCCCAGGGCAAGGACGCCGCCCGCCGGACGGAGAGGCGTCGGTGCTGCGCGGTGGGCCGCTGCTGCCAGGCCGCCCCGTCGCCCCGGACGGTCAGCGACATCCGGGCCGCGCTGCGGGCCGCCCTCACCCACGCCCAGGCCGAAGACCTCATCACCCGGAATCCGGCCGTGCCGGTCACCCTGGCCACGGTCCGCCGCCGACGGGGCAGGTCCTGGTCGAGCGACAAGGCCCGTCGGTTCCTCGAATCGGCCCGCGCCGACGAAGACCCCCTCTACGCCGCGTACGCCCTGGTCCTCGTCACCGGCCTGCGCAAGGGCGAAGCCCTCGGTCTGACCTGGGCGGACGTCGACCTCGACGCCGGTGAGCTGACCATCGGCCGGCAACTGCAACGGGTACGCGGGCAACTCCTGCACCGCGACACCAAGACCCAGGCGTCCGACGCCACGCTGCCCCTGCCCGACATCTGCGTGGCCGCACTGAAGCTGCGACGCGTACAACGCGACGAGGCACGGGCGGCCGCCGGGAAGGCGTGGCATGAGAACGACCCCGCATTCACCACCCGCTACGGCACGCCCATCGAGCCGCGCAACTTCCAGCGTTCCTGGCAGACGCGGTGTGACCGGGCGGGCGTCCGGCCGATCACCATTCACGACGCCCGCCGGACCTGTGCCACCCCTCCTGGCCGACCTCGACGTGCATCCACGGGTTGCCATGCAGATCCTTCGGCACGCCCGGTTCTCGGTGACGATGGAGATCTACACCCAGGTCTCGTCCACGGCGACCCGGGAGGCACTCAAGCGCCTCGGTGAGTCACTCGGGCACTGACGAGAACTGCTGTACTTCGCTGCTGTACGGGCAGCAAAAAGGCCACTCCCATCAATGGGAAGTGGCCTTTAACCTGCGTGGGCGATACTGGGATCGAACCAGTGACCTCTTCGGTGTGAACGAAGCGCTCTCCCGCTGAGCTAATCGCCCTCAGCGACGATGACTCTACCTGATCGAGGGACCGGACCGCGAATCCGGGGTCAGTGCGTCGCGAGGTAGTGCAGCGCCCGGGCCACCAGGTCGATGCCGAGGCTGTACTTGAGCGACAGCCAGACGACCGTGGCGACGAAGACGAGGCCCACGGACCCGAGGACGAGGCGCACGGGCAGTGACCGGCTGGTGGCCCAGCGGGTCCAGGCGTGCACGTGCCGGCGGGTGAAGGCGAGCAGCCGGCGGGCCCAGTGGAACTCGACGGCCCAGACGCCCAGCCCGGCGATGACGAGCAGCCAGCCGGGGCCGGGCAGCGGGATGAGCGCGATGCCGACGGTGACGACGATCGCACCGGCGACGGCGATGAATATCTTGAGGGCGACGCGGCCGGTGGGGTTGGCGCGGATCAGGTCGAGGGTGGTGCTGATCCGTTGCCGTAGGCGTCCGCCGCGCCGTTCGGCGACGGCCGTCCCACCCCCGGTCGTCGCGTCGCCGGGTGCTCCCGGGCCGCGCCGGCCACGCTGCTGCTTCGGCACTGCGTACCCCCGCCTTTCGGCTGCCCGGACCCCGCCGTTCGGGTTTCCGGACCGGGCCGCGACATCCATTGAGGATCGGTTCGTGGTCATTTCGTCCCCCAGTGTCGCCGTGGCCCGTCACTCCATCGGACCACTGGACGTTACCGGAGTAAGTCGACGTCTGAACCAACCCCGACGCCGGGCGGGATCAAGCATTGGGCAAAACCGGATATCGTACAAGAATTTTCACATTCTAGCGGCGTTTCCGACCCTCTTCCCACCACAGGGTGAAGTCAGCGTATGGCGGAGCGTAGCCAGAGGTAGCACCTGAGTATGGGGAAAGCGGGACACGCGCGTTCCGCAGCGGTGCCGGGGGGAGAACGTCCATGAGTGTCATCCGACCGACGACCGTAGAGGTCGAGACGTCGCTAAGGCTCGTCGCGCCTGACGCCACCGCCTTGCCGGTGCGTGCCAGCCTGCGTTACGACCCTGCTGACCCGTATGCGGTCCATGTCCTGTTCCATGCCGAATCGGCCGGCGGCGAGGCGGTGAGCTGGTCGTTCGCCCGCGAGCTGCTGGTCACCGGCCTCGACGAGCCGGCCGGCATCGGCGACGTGCGGGTCTGGCCGTGGGCCACCCCGCGCGGGGACTTCGTCGCGCTGGCGCTGTCGTCCCCGGACGGCAACGCCCTGTTCGAGGTGCCGCGCAGCGTCCTGGTGCGCTTCCTGCGGCGCACCTACGTCGTCGTCCCGCGCGGCCGGGAGGCCGACCACCTGGACGTCGACACGGCGGTGACCCGGCTGCTCGCCGGTCGCTGACCACGCCACACCCGGGGCCGCGCGGATCTGCCGAGTCCGCGCGGCCCCGGGCTTTCACACCACGGGGTACGCGCTGCGCGTTCAGCCGTGCGTCGTGACCCCGCCGTCGACGGGGATGACCGCGCCGGTCAGGTAGGCACCGGCCCGCGAGGACAGGTAGATGGCCGCGCCCGCCATGTCGTCGGGGCGGCCGATGCGGCCCAGCGGCACCTGCTTCTCGATGGCCGACCGCGCCTCCGGGTCGTCGAGCGCGAACGCCATCATCTTGCTCTCGAACGGGCCGGGCGCGATCGCGTTGACGGTGATGTGCTCGCCGGCGAGCTGGTGGGCGAGGCTGCGGGTGAGCATGTGCACGGCGGCCTTCGTCGCCGAGTACGCGTAGACCTCCAGCCAGGGCACCCGGATCCCGTCGATCGAGCCGATGTTGATCACGCGGGCGGGGTCGTCGGCGCTCGCCGCCGCCCGCAGCTCGGGCAGCAGGGCGGTGGTGAGCCGGAAGACGGCCTTGACGTTGACGGCCCACAGCTTGTCGAAGGCGCTCTCCGGGTACGCCTCCAGCGGCGCGCCCCAGGTCGCCCCCGCGTTGTTGACCAGCACGTCGAGGCGGTCCGTCCGCTCGCGGACGGCGGCGGCCAGCCCGAGCGCGCCCTCGTCGCGGCTGAGGTCGGCCGGGATCGCCTCGCAGCGCCCCTCGGCGGAGAGTTCCTTGGCGACGGCCTCGCACACGTCGGCCTTGCGGGACGAGATGACCACGTGCGCGCCGGCCCGCACGAAGCCCCGGGCGATCATCAGCCCGATCCCCCGCGACCCGCCGGTGACCAGGACCGTCTTGCCTTCGACCGAGAACAGATCCGTCATGCCCATCCCCTCGCTGTTCGGCGGGCCGCCGGGCACCCGCCGGACCCGGGCACTACCGATCGGTAACGTAGCCCGCCGGCCGCACCCCGACAAGCCACCCGGCCGACCGGGAAGGCAAAGCGGCCCTGGCAGTCCCGCCGGGATGCGACCGTCCCGCGCGCGGGATACCGTCGCAGACGATGATCCCCTCCGGTCAGCTTCCCCCGGCAACCCGCGTCGACGCCTCCCCACCCCGACCCGACGACATCACGACGCTCGCCCTCGGCGACCTCGCCGAGGGCGTCGAGTGGCGACGCCCGGTGCTGCTCGACGCGGACCTGGTCGTCCTCGTCACCGGCGGCCACGGCACCGCCGAGCTGGACTTCCGGCCGCTGCCCTGCCGCCCCGGCACGCTGCTGCGGGCCCGCCCCGGCCAGGCGCTGCGGTGCGAGGCCACCCGGCTCGACGCGGTGGTGGTGCGCTGGTCGGCCACGGCCCTGCGGGGCCTCGACGTCGACGCCGCCGCCGACGTGCCCGCCCACTGGCAGCTCGCGGGCGAGGACGCCGATGTGCTGCGCAACGAGGTCACCCAGCTGGTGGTGGACTGCCGGCGGCAGCCGGACGTGCCCGCCGCCCGTGCGCTGGTGCGGCACCGGCTCGCGGTGCTGCTGCTGCGGCTGGCGCTGCTGCCGCCGGCCCCGACGGGCGGGGACGCGGCCGGGGCCGGGGCCGGGCCGCGCACCGAGAACGCCACGTTCCGCCGGCTCCGCCAGGAGGTCGAGCGCGGCTACCAGCACACCCGGCGGGTGGAGGACTATGCGGCCCGGATCGGCTGCTCGGTGCGTACCCTCACCCGGGCCTGCCTGGCGGCGACCGGGCGCAGCGCGAAGCAGGTGATCGACGACCGGGTGGCGCTGGAGGCCAGCCGGCTGCTGGCCGCGACCGACGAGCCGATCGCCCGGATCGGTCGCCGGCTCGGCTTCCCGGAGCCGACGAACTTCGGCCGGTTCTTCACCCGCGAGGTGGGCCTGAGCCCGGGCGCGTTCCGGTCGGCGCGGGGCGGGCCGGCCGGTAACGGCCGCCCACCGGCCCGGCGGGGATGACAGGGCGGGCATGATGAGTGGGTGCAGATCTCCGCGCGCGGCGACTACGCGGTACGGGCGGCCCTGAGCCTGGCCACCGCGTACCCTTCCCTGCTGTCGACCCAGGCCATCGCGGCGGAGCAGGACATGCCCCGCAAGTTCCTGGAGGCGGTCCTGGCGGACCTGCGCCGGGCCGGGCTGGTCCGGGCCCAGCGGGGCGCCGAGGGCGGCTACACGCTGGCCCGCCCGCCAAAGGAGATCACGATAGGGGCGATCCTGCGCGCGGTCGACGGCCCGCTGGCCGGGGTGCGGGGCATGCGCCCCGAGGAGACCAGCTACGACGGGGCGGCGGAGAACCTGCCCCGGCTCTGGGTGGCCGTGCGGGCGGCGGTACGGCAGGTGGTCGACGAGGTGAGCCTGGCGGAGATGGCCAGCGGTCGGCTGCCGGGCCACGTGCGGCGGCTGATCGCCCGGCCCGACGCGTGGGAGCCCCGCTGACCCCCGGCGGGGTCGGACCACACTGAACGCGCCCGGCTGGCGCACCACCGGCGCGCCGGCGGGGTCACGCCGCGCTGAACGCGCCCCGGTGGTGCACGGGCGGGGCACCGTCCCGCCCCGCGCCGAGGGCCAGCGGCGTGGCGATGACGACGGCGTGGTCGCCCGCCGGCACCCGGTGGGCGACGCGGCAGAGCAGCACCGCGAGCGCGCCGTCGACCAGCGGCACCCCGAACGGGCCGGGTGACCAGCCGGGGCACGCGGCGGACCGGTCGGGGCCACCGGCGGCGAGGGCGCGGGCCACGCCCTGCTGGCCGGCGGCGAGCAGGTGCACGGCCACGTGCTCGGCGCGGGCGACGGCGGGCCAGCTCGACGACGCCGTGCCCAGGCAGAACGAGACCAGTGGCGGCTCCAGCGAGACGGCGGTGAACGAGGTCGCCGTGAACGCGGCCGGGGACAGCGCGGGCCGGCCCCGGCGGGCGGGGCGGCCGGGCGTGGTGACCACGGCGACCGTGGCCGCCTGCGGGTGCAGGAGGGCCCGGAGCAGGTCGGTGTCGACCGGCCGCAGCTCGGTGGGCCCGGTCGCGGGCCCGTCCACGGTGGTCATGCCGGCCGCCGCGCGGGACGCCGCCGGTCGGCGTGCCCGCTGAAGAGCCCGTCCCGCTGCGCCATGACCCCATGGTGCCGCCGCCTCCGGCGACCGGTCAACGCCCTACCACAGGATGAGATGCGCGTCGCTTCCCGCTCGTGAATCCGTTTCATGCAGCGTAAACAAGATCCGAACGCCCATCTGTTGACTAGGGATTCTCGATCGGGCCGGGTCCTGCGGCGGCGTCCAGTGCGGACAGACGTGGGTTTCCCGGATCGGCGTTGCGGGCATGTTCGAGTCCGACACGGCAGGGAAGGTCACGAAGGGAGCCCGCGATGGGTCTGATGTTCCGCAAGCGCAAGAAGTACGGCCCGATCATCCTGAACTTCACCGAGAACGGGTTCTCGTCCTGGAGCATCAAGATCGGCCGCTGGTCGTGGAACTCCCGCGCCAAGGCGCACCGCGTCGACCTGCCCGGCCCGCTGTCGTGGAAGCAGGACAAGTCCCGGGCGTGACGTCCCGGGGTGGAACGGGGTGCCGGTGGTCCACCGGCACCCCGTTCCGTGTCTGACCCCCCGCACCCCGCCGGCACGACGGGCGGCCCGGGTTGGCCGAATCGCCGCCGGGGCCCGGAAAGGCGGCGGAGAATCGCCGCATGACGGGGGACGGGACACCGGAACGCACGGGAGAAGACTCGCCGAGACGCCAGCGCCGGGTGGCGACGTTGGCGTCCCTCCTGCTGCTGGGTGCCTACTTCGTGGTGCCCGTCGAGCAGGACCCGAACGGGCTGCGGCTGGCCGCGCGCAGCGTCGCCACGGTCGCGTTGGTGGCCGTCGACGCGTGGCTGGTCACCCACCTGGTGCGCCGGCAGCTCGCCGTGGCCGACGACCCCGAGCAGGTGCAGGTCCGCTCGCTGCTGCAACTCGCGGTAGCCCTGATCGGGGGCCTGCTCGCGTTCGCCCTGGCCGACTACGTGATCGCCCGCAGCGCCCCGGGCGAGTTCGTCAACCTGACCACCCGGATCGACGCGCTCTATTTCACGCTGGCCACCCTCACCACGGTCGGCTACGGCGACGTGCACGCGCAGGGCCAGTTCGCCCGGGTCGCGGTCTGCGTGCAGATGGTCTTCACCATCGGCGTGGTCACCACGGGGGTGTCCATCGTGGTCAGGCAGCTGGCCCGCCAGGCCGGACGGCGCTGATCAGCACGTCCCCGCCGAGCTTGCCGTGCTCCGGGTCGCGGGCCACCGCGCCCGCGTCGAGCAGGTCGGCCACGGCCCGGTTGGCGTCCGCCGCCCGGTAGACGGTCGAGGTGAGGGCGAACCGGCGCAGCTCGGTCACCGTGCGGGGGCCACGGGCCAGCTCGGCCAGGAGTTCCCGGCCCAGCGGCCCCGGGTCCACCTCCGGCCCGACGTCGACGGCCCGCCCCTGCGGGTCGGCCGGGTCGCGGTAGCGGACGCCGGTGGGCCCGTCGGCCGCCCACAGGGCGTCCTTGAACGCCTGGAGGCTGCGGTCCGACCCGGTCGCGAACGCCAGCCGCAGCCCCTCGTCGCCAGCGGAGCCCGGCGGGGGCGGCGCGGCCAGCAGGTCGACCTCGGCCACCAGCGGGAAGCCGGCGGCGTCCAGCGCCGGCCGCAGGGGCGCGTCGGGCGCGGTGACCAGCAGCAGGTCGGCGGGGCGGCCGGACCGGGCGGCGGCCAGCAGCGCCGGCGTCGGTGCCGCGCCATGGGCCAGGGTCAGCAGCGGCGCGCCGGCCGCGCCGGCCGCCTTCAGGGCCACGGGCAGCCGCGCCGGGTCGCCGGGCACCACGTGCACGGCCACCTCGGCGGGCAGCGTCGACTCGACCGCGCCGAGGCGGGCCGGGAGGGTCTCGTCGCCCTCGGCGAGCACGAGGACGGTCAGCCGGAACCCGCGCAGCCGGTCGGCGTGCTCCCCCACCACCCGCAGCGCGGCGTCCGCGCCACCAGCGTCGGTCCCGGCGTACGCCAGGGCGAGGGTGGCCCGCCGCGCGCGGTGCAGCGCTGCGGGCAACCAGGCGTCGAGCTGTCGGACGAGCAACTCGCGGAGGACGGCGTCGGTCGGCATCCTGCCGTTCTACCGCACCGCCCGCCGCGCGGGTGCGGCGATCCCGGTGTCGGCGCGGCGGTCAGGCCGGGACGGAGATCCCGACGCCGCCCCGGGTCTGCCCGCCGTAGCGCTGCCGCTCGCGGTCGAGGTCGAGGCGGCCGATCCGCTTGCGGGCGGTGAGCGCGGCGTCGTCGAGCAGGTCGGCCGGCACCAGCCAGACGATCTCGAACTCCAGCCCGTCGGGATCCTTGCCGTAGAGGCTCTTGGTGGTGCCGTGGTCGGAGCTGCCGGCCAGGGCACCGGCGGCGGCGAGCCGCTGGGCGGTGACGGCCAGCTCGTCGAGGGTGTCGACCTCCCAGGCCAGGTGGTAGAGGCCGACGGTGGCCCGGCCGGCGGTGGAGCGCCCGGCGGCCCGGCCGATCTCGAACAGGCCGAGGTCGTGGTCGTTGGTGGAGCCGGGGGCCTGGAGGAACGCGGCGCCCCGGAACCCGTCCGGGGTCATCGGGATGGCCCGGAAGCCGAGGACGTCGCGGTAGAAGGCGACGCTGCGCTCCAGGTCGCTGACGTAGAGGACGGCGTGGTTGAGGCGGTGGATTCCCATGACCCCACCCTAGCGCGATTTAGTTGAGCGCTCAACAATAGCCCGTATGATGGTGGTCATGACCCGCTGGCTGAACCCCGACGAGCAGCGCACCTGGCGGGCGTACCTGGCCGCCTCGCGGGCGCTGATGGAGAAGCTCGACCGCGAGCTGCAGCGCGACGCCGGCATGCCGCACGCCTACTACGAGATCCTGGTCCGGCTCTCCGAGGCCCCCGACCGGCGGCTGCGGATGAGCGACCTGGCCGACGCCACCGGCTCATCCCGCAGCCGGCTCTCGCACGCCGCCGCCCGGCTGGAGGCGTCCGGCTGGATCCGGCGCGAGGACTGCCCCACCGACCGGCGCGGGCAGATCGCCGTGCTCACCGACGCCGGGTTCGCCACGCTGGCCGCCGCCGCGCCCGGCCACGTCGAGGGGGTGCGCCGGCACCTCTTCGACGCGCTCAGCCCCGCCCAGGTCGACCAGTTGCACCGGATCAGCGAGACGATGCTGGACCACCTGACCGAAGGATGACCGAATCGCGATCGTCGGGGGGTTGTACTTATTGTCGCGGTGCGGCCACGATGGGGCGTGTCCCCCGCCTTCGGTGAATTGACCGGCCAGGCGCACCAGCTGGTGTCCGCCGGCGACCTGGCCGGCGCGCAACAGCTGCTCTCCGATGCGCTGAGCGACGCCGACCCCCGCCCCGACCACGCCTCGCCCGAGCTGGCCGAAGCCGCCGGCCTCCAGGCCCGCGTGCTGGTAGCGCTGGGCGAGCCGCACTCCGCGCGCGGCTGGGCCGCCTTCGCGTACGCGGCGGCGACCCGGCTGCACGGCCGCGACGATCCGCGCACCGTGGCGGCGGCGGCCACCCTCGCGGCGGTGCTGCACCGGGTCGGCAGCTACGCCCGCGCCGCCCGGCTCTACTCCGACGTCATCATCGAGTTGACCGCGTCCGACGGGCCCGAGTCGCTGCGGGTGCTGGCCGCCCACGCCGACCTGGCCACGGTGGAATACGCGCGGGGCCAGTGCGAGGTGGCCCGCGAACGCCTCCAGGACGCCTGGGAGCTGCACCGCGAGGTCTACGGCGACGGGCACCCCAGCGGCATCAAGATGCTGGCCCGGCTCGGGTCGATGCAGCGCGACTGCGGGGAGTTCGCCGACTCCCACGACACCCTGACCCTGGCCCGGGAGCTGTGCCGGCAGCACCTCACCGCCGACGACCCGCTCGCCGCACAGGTGGCGGCCCTGGCCCGCGCCGCCGCCAACCCGGACCACGTCTGCGGGCGCGCGCCCGCCGCCGAGCGGGAGGCCCCCGCCCCCGAGCCCGAGGTGCCCGTCGCGCCCACGGTGCCGGCGGCCCGCGAGGCGACGGCCGCCGAGGGTCCCCCGACGTACGAGCCGGCGTGGCCGCCCCGGGAGGAACCCCGCCCCACCACCACGTGGCCGTCCTACGAGGAGCCCCACCCGAGCGACGACGACGCTCCGGCGTACCGGTCGGCGTGGCCGGCGCAGGAGTCGTGGCCGGCGGAGGAACAGCCCGCCCCGCCCGTGGTGCCCGCCCCCCGGCTCCCCCCGGACGACGACCGCTGGGCGGGCGGGGAGGCCGGGCCCTGGGCCGACGACGACCCGTGGATCCGGCAGCACGCCCGCCCCGACCCGGCGTACGCCGATCCGGGGCCGACCCACGCCGAGCGGGACGACCGGTGGCCGCAGGAGCCGGCCCGGCCGGCGGAGGGCCCCGTGCCGCCCGCGGTGCTCGGCCTCGCGGGCACGGGCGCGGACGCCCCCGCCGGGGTACGCGCCGTGGGCCCGCCCCCGCCCGCGCAGGACCGCGCCCGGCTGCTCCCGGTGCTGGTCCCCCGCCCGCCCGCGCCCCCGCCGCGCCGGCTCACCCCGCTCGTGGTGCTCGCCGGGGTGACCGTGGTGGTGCTGGGCACGGCGGCGGTGGTCGCCGGGGTGGCCCGCGTCGGCGGCACCGAGCCGGAGCCCGGCCCGTCGCCCTCGGCGACCGCCCCGCCGCAGCCCGACCCGTCCGGCGCGGGGCCCTCGGGCCGGTCCCCCGGCGCGAAGCCGTCCGGCAGGTCCCCCGGCGCGAAGTCGTCCGGCAGCCGGTCGGCCAGCCCCCGGGCCGCCGCCTCCCCCGGCAGCCCGCCGGGCGGGGTGAGCCTGCGGGACAACCGGGAGAACATCGCGCTGCGCTGGACGTACCCGGCCGGGGCCAGCGGGCCCGTCGTGCTCGCCGGGGCACCGTCCGGGCGGCAGCCGAACGCGTTCGAGACCCTGCCGGCGGGCACCACGAGCTTCCTGGTGCACGGGCTGGACCGCACCAACGACTACTGCTTCACGGTCGCGGTGGTGTGGTCGGCGGACACGGTCGGCCGCAGCCGCCAGGTCTGCACCCGCCGCCGCTGACCGCCCGGCCGGGCGGGAGAGGCCGGAACCGGAACCGGGCGGGGTCAGGCGCCGATGGCGGCCAGGAAGGCGTCCGCGATCACCGCGTGGCCCGGCAGTCCCGGGTGGACCCGGTCGTCGGCCCAGCGGCTCGACGGGCTGTGCGCCAGCACCCGGTCAAAGGCCGCCTGGGTGGCGACGTGCACCGCGTCGAAGTCCTTGGCGACGGCGGCCACCACCGCCGCGTAGCGGTCGGTCTCGGCGCGCTGCGGCTCGTCGACGTCCGCCTCGATGAGGAACGGGTCGGCCAGCACCAGGCGGCACCCGCTGGTGGTCACGGCCCGGCGCAGCAGGGCGCGCAGGGTGCGCTCGTATTCGTCGATCGGCACGGCCTCGGCCTCCCGGCCGGGGCTGAACCCGCGCCAGATGTCGTTGATGCCGACCATCACGCAGAGCCAGTCGGGGCGCTCGGCGACGGCGTCGGCCTCCCAGCGGGCGGCGAGGTCGCGCACCGTGTCGCCGCCGATGCCCCGGTTGACCCAGGTCAGCCCGAGCTGCGGGTGCCGGGCGTCGACGAACGCGCGGACGAGGCTCATGTAACCGTCGCCGTAGGGGGCGGCGTGGTCGCGCCGGCCGCAGTCGGTGATGCTGTCCCCGATGAACACGATCCGTTGACCGGCACCCAGCAGCATGCGCGCGACTCCGTCCCGACCCGTGGCGCAGCGCCGCCCCGATCGCTTGGCCGGGGGGTCGCCGCGCGGTATCTTTGGCAATTCAGGCACAAAAAAGGAACGGCGTGCAGAATGCCGTTCCTGACGCAATTCTAATTATTAGGGAGAAGGCTTGTCAAGGCACTCCGCGGGTCCCGACGAGCTGCGCAACGACGACGAAACCGGCCACGCTGACGAAACCGGCCACGCCGACGAGATCGGCCACGAGCAGGAGTACGTCTCCATGCTCTACGACCGGCTGGACGGCCTGCGGGAGCAGTCCGCCCGGCGGCTCGCCGAACAGCTACGCGACGGCGGCGGCACCCAGCAGGCCCGGTCCCAGCGCGACAGCGCCGTGAAGATGTACGCCGAGCAGGTCGAGCAGTACTCCGCCGTGGAGAACGGGCTGTGCTTCGGCCGGCTGGACACCGACGACGGCGCCCGCCACTACATCGGCCGGATCGGGATCTTCGACACCAGCGGCGACTACGACCCGCTGCTGATGGACTGGCGGGCCCCCGCCGCCCGCGCCTTCTACCTGGCCACCGCCGCCAACCCGCAGGGCGTGCGGCGACGCCGGCACCTGCGTACCCGGCAGCGGAAGGTGGTCGCCCTCAACGACGAGGTGCTCGACCTGGCCACCGCCTCCCCCACCGCGCACGAGGAGCTGACCGGCGAGGCGTCCCTGCTCGCCGCGCTCAACGCCGGCCGCACCGGCCGGATGCGCGACATCGTCGAGACCATCCAGGCCGAGCAGGACCGGATCATCCGCGCCGACCTGCCCGGGACCCTGGTCGTGCAGGGTGGCCCCGGCACCGGCAAGACGGCCGTCGCCCTGCACCGGGCGGCGTACCTGCTCTACACCCACCGGCGGGAGCTGGCCACCCGGGGCGTGCTGCTGGTCGGCCCGAACGAGACGTTCCTGCGCTACATCTCCCAGGTGCTGCCGGCGCTGGCCGAGACGGGCGTGCTGCTGCGTACCCCCGGGGACCTGTTCCCCGGCGTCAGCGCCCGGCGGGCGGAGCCGGCGGCCACGGCGGCGCTCAAGGGCCGGGCGGAGATGGTGGAGGTGCTGGCCGCGGCCGTGCGGGACCGGCAGTGGGTGCCCGACGAGCCGCTGGAGATCGAGGTCGAGCGGGAGGTGCTGCCGCTGGCCCCGGAGACCGTGCGGGCCGCCCGGGACCGGGCCCGGCGCTCCGGACGGCCGCACAACCTCGCCCGGGCGGTCTTCGACGTCGAGGTCGTGCACGCCCTCGCCGCCCAGGTCGCCGAGCGCATCGGCGCGGACCCGCTCGGCGGGGCCAACCTCCTGGAGGAGGCCGACGTCGCGGAGATCCGCCGGGAGCTGCGCGAGGAGCCCGGCGTGCGGGCCGCCCTGGACCAGCTCTGGCCGGTGCTCACCCCGCAGCGCCTGCTCGCCGACCTCTACGCCGACCCGGACCGCATCGCCGCCGCCACCCCCGGCTGGAGCGACGCCGACCGGGCGGCGCTGTGCCGCGAGCCGGGCGGCTGGACCCCGGCCGACGTGCCGCTGCTGGACGAGGCCGCCGAGCTGCTCGGCGAGGACGACCGGGCCGCCGAGGCCCGCCGGGCCCGCCTGCGCGCCCTGCAACGCGAGTACGCCGAGGGCGTGCTGGAGATCGCCCGGGGCTCCCGGTCGATCGACGTGGAGGACGAGGCGGAGGGCGGCGAGATCCTCGGGGTGGCCGACCTGCTGGACGCCGACCGGCTGCTGGAGCGGCAGCAGTCCAGCGACGGGCTGACCACCGCCCAGCGGGCCGCCGCCGACCGGAGCTGGGCGTTCGGGCACGTCATCATCGACGAGGCGCAGGAGCTGTCGCCGATGGCCTGGCGCCTGCTGATGCGCCGCTGCCCCAGCCGGTCGATGACGATCGTCGGGGACGTGGCGCAGACCGGCGCGCTCGCCGGCACCCCGTCGTGGGGCGAGGCCCTGGAGCCGTACGTGGCGCAGCGGTGGCGGCTGGAGGAGCTGACGGTCAGCTACCGCACCCCCGCCGAGATCATGGCGGTGGCGGCCGGGGTGCTGGCCGAGATCGACCCGCACCTGCGTCCGCCCCGCTCGGTGCGCCGCAGCGGGGTGCCGCCGTGGGAGCGTACGGTCGCCGCCGACCGGCTGGCCGGCGAGCTGGCCGACGCCGCGGTCACCGAGGCCGCCGACCTGACCGACGGACGGCTCGGGGTGATCGTGCCCGCCGGCCGGGTCGACGCGCTGGGCGCGGCGCTGGTGGCGGCCCTGCCCGAGGCGGCCGTCGGCGACCACCCGGAGCTGGAGAGCCGGGTGGTGCTGCTGACGGTGGCCCAGGCCAAGGGGCTGGAGTTCGACACCGTCCTGGTGATCGACCCGGACGGGATCGTCGCCGAGTCGCCGCGCGGGCACAGCGACCTGTACGTCGCGCTGACCCGCGCCACCCAGCGCCTCGGCATCCTCCGCCCCGCCTGACCCGCCCCTCCGGCGTCCTCCGCCGCATGGGCCGGCACTTTGGCGTCCTCCGCCGCGTGGCCCGGCCCCTTCCTTTCGGATCTTGGACAGTTACCGTCTACAACGGACGGTAACTGTCCAAGATTGGCGTGGTGGAGGAGCTTGCGGCGCGGCGTCAGTCCTCGGTGAAGTTGCCGACCTGGCTGGCGCTGCTGGACTGGTCGCTGGTCGCGCCGCCCGCCGGGGTGCTCAGGCCACCCGTGGTCGCGTCGCCCGTCGTGGTCGGGGCGACCTTTCCCGGGTGCCGCTCCGGCTGCCGGGCCACCCGGCGGGTGCTCGCGGGCCCGGCCGTGCCGCCGGTCGTGGTGATCGCGCCCTGGCCCCGGGTGGGGCCGCCGTCGCGCAGCACCGCCGGGTCGATCCGCACGTGCGCCGGGTCGTCCGGGTCCTCGTCCTGGATGACCCGCTGCACGTCGGTCTGCGGCACGGTGACCTCGTCGAGGGCCCCCTCGCCGTAGACGCCGCCGGTGATCCGTTCCTCGGCCTTGCGGGCGGACTCCCGCATCCTGTCGTCCTCACGCACGTCCATCACCTCGCAGAAGTGTCGGAATCTTCCTGCGTGCCCGGCCCGGGGGCGACCAAACGTGCCGGGGCCGCGCGCACCGGCCGCCAGGCCGGGCCGCACCCCGAGCGACAGGCCAGGTCGCACAGGCCCGCACAGGCCGCCCGCGAGCTGCTGCTATCCGGCGACGGGAGGGTGTTACCTCGCCGGGTCGGCCGGGTAGTCGGGGGGTGCCCCCGCCACGAACGTGAACCGTGCCGTGGCCGAAACGCGGTAGCGGGGCGAGGGAGCGCAGTAAGGACTCATCGCATCCTGAGGAGGACAAGATGAGCACGCAGGCTGCATCCACCAGGCCGATGAACCGCACGCAGGAAGCCCCGAACCGGGCGATGAACGACGTGCCGAACCGCGCGATGCAGGAGGCACCCACCCGGCCGATGCCGATGATGCACGACGGGCACCGGGAGCCGATGATGGCGCCGGGCACGGAGACCAAGCAGGCCTTCGCTACCACGGAGTTCTGGGTCTACGTCGCCTCCGTCATCGGCGTGCTCGCCGCGTCGTACCTGGTCGGCAAGAACTCGGTCGGCGTGGACATCTTCCGCGCGCCGCAGGCCTGGTTCTTCATCACGCTGCTGACCATCGGTTACCTCGGTAGCCGGGGCCTGGCCAAGGCCGGCAGCAACTTCCGCAGCGGCGCGGAGCGCAAGGCCCGGCACTGACGCCGGACCAGCTCCGAGCAGCACGGTGGCCCGCCGGGATTCCCGGCGGGCCACCGTCGCGTTTCTTCGCGTACGTGCGGAACTACTCCTCGCCGAAGCCCCAGTCCTCGGCGAAGTCGCCCTCGACGGCGTCCTCGATCATCTCGCCCGCGACCATCCCGCCGACCGCGCCGAGCGCCGCCCCGGCGACGATCCCGCCCATCCCCGGCCCCCGGCTGTGGCCGTGACCGTGGCCGTGCTGCGTCGGGTAGCCGTGCGTGGGGTAGCCGTGCTGCGGCGGGTAGCCCTGCGGGGCCCCGAAGCCCTGGGCGCGCAGGCCGCCGTAACGCGACGTGGTCTCCTGCAGCCAGCCGTCGACCACCTGCGCCCAGTCGACGCGGTCGGCGTCGGCGTGCGAGACGGTGTAGCGGCCGAAGACGTCGTGGCCGGCGCTGAGGAAGCCGCCCCGCTTGTCGCACTCCAGGATCACGTCGATGCCCTGCTGGCTGGTGACGAACGTCAGCTCGACCTCGTTGATGACCTGCGCGTACTGCGGGGCCGCGAAGTATTCGATCTCCTGGTAGAAGGGCAGCGTCTGGTGCACCCCCCGGATGTGGCCGCGCTCCAGGTCGGCGCCCTTGAAGCGGAAGCCGAGCCGGGCGAACGCCTCCAGGATGCGCTCCTGCACCGGCAGCGGGTGCACGGCGACCTGGTCGAGGTCGCTCTTGTCGACGGCCCGGGCCACCGCCACCTCGGTGCGCAGCCCCATCGTCATGCCGTGCAGGCGCTGGCCGTACACGTCGGTGATCGGGGTCTCCCACGGCACCGGGAGCTGGAACGGGATTGACAGCTGCTGCTTCGGGGCGAGCTCGAAGGCCCCGCTGACCGGCATCCGGTGGAACTCCATGATGCCCGCGTACTCGCTGTCGCCGCTCTCGATCTCGACGCGGGTGACCAGACCGACGGCGATCTGCTCGATGGCGGCCGGGGCCTCCCCGCCGACCAGGTTGACCCGGCCGTCGAGGGCCAGGCCGGGCCGGGTGTTCGGGTTCGCCAGGACGGTGTCCACGGTCGGACCGCCCACCCCGAACGCGCTCAACATCTTCTTGAAGACCATCGCCACTCCCGCAGGTGCGCGCTCCACCCTGGAGCGTCGCAGCTCACCGGACCGACCCTAGCCTGCACCGCTGTGAGATGCCTGGGAACACCCCGTACGCCCTGCTCGGCGGCGCCCAGACCCGGGCGCGACTCCCAAGCGCGTGGCCAGGGCGTGAGAAGGGGACCCTTCTCTACCGTATGCGTTAACAAGGGGCCCTTCCTTACACCTCCACCACGACCAGGTCGCCCACCTGCTCGGCGAGCGGGGCGCGGGCGGCCGGGTCGAGCCCCGCGTCGGTGATCAGCACGTCCGCGTCGGCGAGCGGGGCGATGGTGGCGATGCCGATGGTCTCCCACTTGGTGTGGTCGGCCAGCACCACCAGCCGCCGGGCGGCGTGCACCAGCCGCCGGTTGATGCCGGCTTCCAGCAGGTTGGGGGTGGTGAAGCCGGTGCGCGGGCTCATCCCGTGCACCCCGAGGAAGAGCACGTCGACGTTGAGCGTGCTGACGGCGGCCTCGGCCACCGGCCCGGTGAGCGCGTCCGACGGGGTGCGGATGCCGCCGGTGAGCACGACCGTGCGGTCGGCGCGCGGGTCGGCGTAGAGCGCGTCGGCGACCGGGATCGAGTTGGTCACCACGGTCAGCCCCCGCACGTCGGCGAGCAGGGTCGCCAGGGCGGCCGTGGTGGTGCCGGCGGAGAGCGCGATCGCCATACCGGGCTCCACCAGGGTGGCGGCCCGCTCGGCGATGGCCCGCTTCTCGTCGCGCTGGCGGATCGACTTGGCGGCGAAGCCGGGCTCCTCGGCCGAGCCGGGCCCGGCCAGGGTCGCCCCGCCGTGCACCTTGTCGATCAGCCCGCGCTCGGCGAGCGCCTCCAGGTCGCGGCGGATGGTCATGTCGGAGACGCCGAAGCGGGTCACCAGGTGGCTGACCCGCACGCCGCCGCGCTGCCGGATCAGCTCAAGGATGGCGCTCTGCCGTTGCTGGGCGAGCATCGGAGTCCTCCTCCCGGACCACGGCCACCTCGCCCGGGGCGACCTCCAGCTCCCCGGCGCACCGGCCGCCCGCAAGCAGCTCGGTGCCGGTGGCGGCGATCCGGGCCGGGCGGTCGGTGTGGTTGACGACGAACAGCCAGCTCCGCCCGTCACCCCGGCGGCGGACCACCTCCACCCCGGGCGGGGCGTCGGCGGCCGGCCGGACCCCGGCCTCGGCCAGCAGCCGGGCCACCAGGCGGTCGGTGGCGGCGTCGTCGAGCCGGGTGGCCGCGTACCAGGCCGCGCCGGCGCCGACGGCGTTGCGGGTCAGCGCCGGGACCCCGGGCAGGGGCCCGTCGGCGTACGCGGCGACGACCTCCGCGCCGGCCGGGTGCAGCCACTCGGTCCACACGTCGGCGGCGGAGCCGTCGTCGAGGGTGACCCGCTCGCCCTCGCGCAACGGGAAGAACTCCTCGGTGCGGATGCCGAGCAGCTCCCGGAACGCGCCGGGGTAGCCGCCGAGCCGGACGTGGTCGTGCTCGTCGACGATGCCGCTGAAGTAGGTCACCAGGGCGGTGCCGCCGGCGGCGACCCAGCCGTGCAGGGCCTCGGCGTCGGCGTCGCGGACGAGGTAGAGCGTCGGCACCAGCACGAGGCGGTAGCGGGACAGGTCGGTAGACGGGTGCACCACGTCGGCGGTGACGCCGGCCCGCCAGAGCGCGCCGTGCAGGGCGGCGAGCCGGTCGGCGTACGTGACGTCGACGCTGGGGTGGGAGTCCAGCTCGACGCCCCACCACGCCTCGTAGTCGAACAGGATCGCCACGTCGGCGTCGACGCGGCTGCCGCGTACCTCGGCGAGGGCCTTGAGGTCGGCGCCGAGCCCGCACACCTCGCGGAAGACCTTGGTGTCCGCCCCGGCGTGCGGGACGAGCGCCGAGTGGTATTTCTCCGCCCCGGCCCGGGAGGCCCGCCACTGGAAGAACAGCACCCCGTCGGCGCCCCGGGCGACGTGGGCGAGGCTGTTGCGGCGCAGCTGCCCGGGTGCCTTCGCCACGTTGCGGGGCTGCCAGTTGACGGCGCTGGTGGAGTGCTCCATGAGCAGCCACGGCGCGCCACCGGCGACGCCCCGGGTGTGGTCGGCAGCCAGCGCCAGCCCGACGTGCGACTGCGGGTCGGCGGCGGTGAGGTAGTGGTCGGTGGCGACCAGGTCCACGTCGGCGGCCCAGGAGTGGTAGTCCATGTGCTTGCTCATGCCCACCATGAAGTTGGTGGTGACGGGCTGGGCGACGATCCGCTTGAGCAGGTCGCGCTCGGCGCGCAGCTGGGCGCGCTGCTCGTCGGAGGAGAAGCGCAGGAAGTCGAGCTGCTGGGTGGGGTTGGCGAAGGTCGGCGCGGCGCGCGGCGGGTTGATCTCGGCCCAGTCGCCGTAGCGCTGGCTCCAGAAGAGGGTGCCCCACGCCTCGTTGAGGGCCGCCAGGTCGCCGTAGCGCTCGCGCAGCCAGCCCCGGAACGCCGCCGCGCTCACGTCGCAGTAGCAGTGCACGTTGTGGCAGCCCAGCTCGTTGGAGACGTGCCACATCACCACGGCGGGGTGGTCGGCGTAGCGGGTGGCGACGGCCTCGACGAGGGCGAGCGAGCGCTCGCGGAACACCGGCGAGCTGGGGCAGTACGCCTGCCGGCCGCCCGGCCACAGCACGGTGCCGTCGGCGCGGCGGGGCAGCGTCTCGGGGTGGGCGTGGGCCAGCCACGGCGGCGGGCTGGCGGTGGCGGTGGCGAGGTCGACCGAGATGCCCCCGGCGTGCAGCGTGTCGAGGGCGCGGTCGAGCCAGCCGAAGTCGTACGTGCCGGGGGTGGGCTCCAGCAGGGCCCAGGAGAAGATGCCGACGGAGACCAGGTTGACCCCGGCCCGGCGCATGAGCTCCACGTCCTCGGCCCAGGTCTGCTCGGGCCACTGCTCGGGGTTGTAGTCGGCGCCGTAGTAGATGCCGTCGCCCTGCCAGCCGGTGTCGTGTCGATCCCGCATGAGGGCACAGCGTGCCCGCGCGGCTCACCCAAGTCAACACTTTTCAACATCGCGGTTCTTTACAACGTTTACCGCGTCGATCCCCTTGTCACAGCGCGGTTTCGATCGACAGATCGACCCTTGACAGCGCCCGACGGACGAGTAGCTTGAGGCGCCTATGGCCGTTCGTGTTCGCTGATGTGGGTTCACGGTGGATCCGCTGTGGCATTCCCGAACGCCGACCGCCCCACCACCCCCACCACCCCTCCCCCGGGTGCCGCACCCCTTCTCAGCCGCAGGAGGCACCATGTCCCGTCCCCGCACCCAGGCCGAGTACCTCGCCCGGCTCGTACCCCCGTCCGTCGCCGGCCTGCGCCGGCGCTCCCTGCTGGCCGGCGCGGCCGGCACGGGCGCCCTGCTCGGCACCGGCCTGCTCGCCGGCTGTGGCTCGGACTCCGAGTCCGGCGGGGCGGAGTCGAAGACGGTGTCGCTCGGCTCGAACCAGTCCGACCCCAAGCCCAAGGACGTGATCGCCAAGGTCATGGCCGGGTTCCAGACCGCCTCCGGCGTCGAGGTCGCGATCAACACGGTCGACCACAACACGTTCCAGGAGAACATCAACAACTACCTGCAGGGCAAGCCGGACGACGTCTACACCTGGTTCGCCGGCTACCGCATGCGGTTCTTCGCGGCGAAGGGCCTGGCCGGCGACGTCAGCGACGTGTGGGGCAAGCTCTCCGGCTACTCCGACGCGTTCAAGAAGGCGTCGACCGGCGACGACGGCAAGCAGTACTTCGTGCCGGCGTCGTACTACCCGTGGGCGATGTTCTACCGCAAGTCGGTGTGGCAGCAGCGCGGCTACCAGGTGCCGAAGACCCTCGACGAGCTGAACGCCCTCGGCGCGCAGATGAAGAAGGACGGCCTCAACCCGATCGCCTTCGGCGACAAGGACGGCTGGCCGGCGATGGGCACCTTCGACATCCTCAACCTGCGGATCAACGGCTACCAGTTCCACGTCGACCTGATGGCCGGCAAGGAGGCGTGGACCTCCGACAAGGTGAAGAAGGTCTTCGACACGTGGGCGGGGCTGCTGCCGCTGCACCAGGCCGACAGCCTCGGCCGGACGTGGCAGGAGGCGGCCCAGTCGCTGCAGCAGAAGAAGTCCGGCATGTACCTCCTCGGCCTCTTCGTCGGCCAGCAGTTCAGCAACGACGAGCAGGACGACCTCGACTTCTTCACCTTCCCCGAGATCGACCCGGCGATCGGGGCCAAGGCCCTGGACGCGCCGATCGACGGCTACATGATGGCCCGCAAGCCGAAGTCCGAGGCCAACGCCAAGAAGCTGATGGAATACCTCGGCTCGAAGGACGCCGCCAACGTCACCGTCAAGAACGACCCGAGCACGCTGGTGGCCAACAGCGGCGCCGACGTCAGCGGCTACACCGCGCTGCAGAAGAAGGCCGCCGAACTGGTCGGCTCGGCCACCGAGATCGCCCAGTTCCTCGACCGGGACACCCGGCCCGACTTCGCCTCCACCGTGATGATCCCGGCCATCCAGCAGTTCATCAAGGACCCGAAGGACATCAGCGGGCTGCTCACCAGCATCGAGAACCAGAAGAAGTCGATCTTCACCGACTGACGACGGCGAGAGGCGAGGACACGTGTCCGACCTGCCCCTGATCCAAGCGGATCCCGCCGTGTCGTCGCCGGCCGCGACCGCCCGCAAGGGTGGTCGCGGCCGCGGGCCACGGCTCCTGTCCCGCACCGACCGCGTGGTGATCGCGCTGATGGTGCTCGTACCGCTGCTGCTGGTCGTCGGCCTGGTGTGGTTTCCGGCCGTGGCCACGGTGGCGCTGTCCGGCACGAACTGGGACGGCATCGGCCCCATCAGCGAGATCGAGTGGGTCGGTGGCCGCAACTACTCCGACGTGATCAACATCTATCCGCCGTTCGTGCCGGCCGTGCAGAACAACCTGCTCTGGCTCGCGGCGCTGTTCGTGGTCGCCACCCCGTTCGGCATGTTCCTCGCCGTGCTGCTGGACAAGGAGATCCGGGGCAGCCGGTTCTACCAGACCGCGCTCTACCTGCCGGTGGTGCTCTCGCTGGCGCTCATCGGCTTCGTCTGGCAGCTCATCTACTCCCGCGACCAGGGCCTGCTCAACGCGGCGCTGGGCACCAGCACCGACTGGTACGGCGACCCGGACGTCAACATCTGGGCGGTGCTCGTCGCCGCCGGCTGGCGGCACGTCGGCTACATCATGCTGCTCTACCTCGCCGGGCTGAAGGGCGTCGACCCGTCGCTGCGGGAGGCCGCCGCCGTCGACGGCGCGTCCGAGGCCACCACCTTCTTCAAGGTGGTCTTCCCGGTGCTGCGGCCGATCAACATCATCGTGCTGGTGGTGACGGTCATCGAGTCGCTGCGCGCGTTCGACCTGGTCTGGGTCGTCAACAAGGGCCGCAACGGGCTGGAGCTGATCTCCGCGCTGGTCACCCAGAACGTGGTCGGCGAGGCCAGCCGCATCGGCTTCGGCTCGGCGCTGGCGACGCTCATGCTGGTCGTCTCGCTGGTCTTCATCACCGTCTACCTGGCGACCGTCATGAGGGAGAACCGGAAGTGACCGCCGCTGCCCCGACCCGCGTACCGGCCGCCGCCGCGTCCACCCGCCGCCGCCGGCCGCCCCGACCCGCCCGGGTCGTCCTGCACCTCTTCCTGGGCGCGGTCGCCGTCGGCTGGCTGTTCCCGATCCTCTGGGCGGTGCTGACCTCGCTGCGCTCCTACGAATACACCGCCGCCAACGGCTACGTCTCCCTCGGCGGCTGGACCCTCGACAACTACGTCACCGCGTGGCGCACCGCCGAGTTCGGCAAGCACTTCCTCAACTCCGTCTACATCACCGTTCCGGCGGTGCTGCTGACGCTGTTCCTGGCCTCCTGCGTCGCGTTCGTCATCGCCCGGTTCAGCTGGAAACTCAACATCGTCCTGCTCGGCCTGTTCACCGCCGCGAACCTGCTGCCCCAGCAGGCCCTGCTGATCCCGCTGTTCCGGCTGTTCACCGAGGTGCCGCTGCCGCTGTTCATGAGCGACTCGGAGCTGCTCTACGACAGCTACTGGGGGCTGATCCTGGTCAACGTCGCCTTCCAGTGCGGCTTCTGCGTCTTCGTGCTGAGCAACTACATGAAGGCCCTGCCGCACGAGCTGTACGAGGCGGCGATGGTCGACGGGGCCAGCGTGTGGCGGCAGTACTGGCAGGTGACCATGCCGCTGTGCCGACCCGCGCTGGCGGCGCTGGCCACCCTGGAGGTGACCTGGATCTACAACGAGTTCTTCTGGGCCACCGTGCTCATGCGCACCGGCGACAAGTTCCCGGTGACCAGCTCGCTGAACAACCTGCGCGGCGAGTTCTTCACCGACAACAACCTCGTCTCGGCCGGCTCCGTGCTGGTCGCGATCCCCACCCTGGTGATCTTCTTCCTGTTGCAGAAGCAGTTCGTCCGGGGCCTGACGCTGGGAGCCTCCAAGGGATGACGATCGTCCACCTGCGCCGGGCCGCGACCAGCCTGGTGCTCGACGCACGCGGCCCCGGGCTGCCCCGGGTCGCGCACTGGGGCGCCGACCTCGGCCCGCTCGCCGCCGACGACCTGACCGCGGTGGTCGCCGCGACCGTGCCGCCGGTGGCGCCGAGCAGCTTCGACGCCCCGACCGTGCTGTCGCTGCTGCCGGAGGCGAGCGCCGGCTGGAGCGGCCGGCCCGGGCTGGCCGGGCACCGCGCCGACACCGCCTGGTCCACGGCGTTCCACCTCGACGCCCTCGACGTCACCGACGAGCCCGACGGTCCCGCTCGGGTCGCGGTGACAGCCAGCGACCCCGACGCGGCACTGACGCTGACCGTCGAGGTCGAGCTGGACCCGGCCGGGCTGGTGCTGCTGCGGCACCGGCTGCGCAACGACGGCGACACCCCGTACGAGCTGCGGGAGCTGACCGGCGTGCTGCCGGTGCCGGCGGTCGCCACCGAGCTGCTCGACCTGACCGGCCGGTGGTGCCGGGAACGGTCGCCGCAGCGGCACCCGTGGCCGATGGGCGCGTGGGTGCGGGAGGGCCGGCACGGGCGCACCGGGCACGACGCGACGCTGCTGCTGGTGGCCGGCACCGCCGGGTTCGGCTTCCGGCACGGCGAGGTGTGGGCGGTGCACACCGCGTGGAGCGGCGACCACGTCACGTTCGCCGAACGGCGGCCCACCGGGGACGCCACGCTGGGCGGCGGCGAGCTGCTGGGCAGCGGGGAGATCACGCTCGGCCCCGGCGAGTCCTACGCCACCCCCCTGCTCTACGCGGCGTACTCGACCGCCGGCCTCGACGGGCTCAGCGACGCGCTGCACGCCCACCTGCGCGCCCGACCGGGGCACCCGCGTTCGGCGCGGCCGGTCACCCTCAACGTGTGGGAGGCCGTCTACTTCGACCACGACCTGGACCGGCTGCGCGCCCTCGCCGACCACGCCGCCGCCATCGGGGTGGAACGGTTCGTGCTCGACGACGGCTGGTTCGTCGGCCGCCGGCACGACCGGGCCGGGCTCGGCGACTGGTACGTCGACGAAACGGTCTGGCCGGGCGGGCTGCAACCGCTGATCGACCACGTGCGCGGGCACGGCATGCAGTTCGGCCTCTGGGTCGAGCCGGAGATGGTCAACCCCGACTCCGACCTGTTCCGCGCCCGCCCCGAGTGGGTGCTCCAGGTGCCCGGCCGGCTGCCGCCCGCGTGGCGGCACCAGCAGGTGCTCGACCTGGCCAACCCGGGCGCGTACGCGTACGTGCTGGGGCGGCTCGACGCCCTGCTGCGCGACCACGACGGCATCGCGTACCTGAAGTGGGACCACAACCGGGACCTCACGGAGGCCGGCCATGCCGGACGGCCCGGGGTGCACGCGCAGACCGCCGCCGCCTACCGGCTGCTCGACGAGCTGCGCGCCCGCCACCCGGGGCTGGAGATCGAGAGCTGCTCCTCCGGCGGCGCGCGGGTCGACCTGGAGATCCTGCGCCGCACCGACCGGGTCTGGGCCAGCGACTGCAACGACGCCCTGGAACGGCTGGCCATCCAGCGGTGGACCGGGCTGCTGCTGCCGCCGGAGCTGGTCGGCAGCCACGTCGGGCCCGACCGCTCGCACACCACGCACCGGGTGCACGACCTGGGCTTCCGGGCCGCCACCGCGCTGTTCGGCCACTTCGGCGTCGAGTGGGACATCGGCTCGGCAAGCGCCGCCGACCGGGTCGAGCTGGCAGCCTGGGTGGCGCTGCACAAGCGGCTGCGACCGCTGCTGCACGCCGGCCGGGTCGTCCGGGTCGACCACCCCGACCCGGCCGTCTGGGCGCACGGCGTGGTCGCCGCAGACCTCACCCACGCGGTGTACGCCGTGGCGCGCGTCGCCACCTCGGTCGCCCAGGTGCCGGGCGCGCTGCGGTTGCCGGGGCTCGACCCGGCCCGCCGGTACGCGGTCCGGCCGGCGGCCGGCGTGCCGGAGCCGGCGGTGCTGCAGCTGACGGACCCGGGCTGGCTGCCCGGGGTGACCCTGTCGGGCGCGGTGCTCGCCTCGGTCGGCCTGCAGCTGCCGGCCCTGCACCCCGAGCAGACCCTGCTGCTGGAGGTCGACGCGGTCGACTGATCCCCCGTCTTGACCTTCCCCCTCGGGCAGGCCACAGGCTGGTGCCTGCCGGTCGCGGTGACCGGCACGAGGAGGACGCGACGTGGGGCTGCTGACCATCGGAGGGTTCGCCAGGGCCGCACGGCTGACGCCGAAGGCGCTGCGCCTGTACGACGAGCTGGGCCTGCTCCGGCCAGCGGCGGTCGATCCCGAGTCGGGCTACCGACTCTACGACCCGGCCCAGTTGGAGCGGGCCCGGCTGATCGCCTCGCTGCGGCGCATCGGCATGCCGCTGGCCGAGATCGGTGCCGTCTGCGGGCTGCGGCCCGAGGCGGCGGCCGAGGCCGTCGACGCATACTGGCGGCGGGTAGCCGCCGACACGGCGGAACGCGGTCGCCTCGCCACCCTTCTCGTCGGCAACCTGTCCGGAAAGGGGTCCGTCGTGGACCACCACACGCTCGCCGTCCGCCACGCCACCCGGTGCGAGATCGGGGCCGCGCGGGACAGCAACGAGGACGCCGCGTACGCCGACGAGCGGCTGCTGGCCGTGGCCGACGGCATGCGCGGGCCCGGCGGCGCAGCGGCCAGCGCCGCCGCGATCGACGTCCTCCGGGCGCTGGAGCCCGCCGACATGCCGGCCACCGAACTGCTCGCGCTGCTGGCCGACGGGGTCGACGAGGCCCACCGCGCCGTGCGCGGGCTGGCAGTGGACCCGCACCAGCCGGTCACCACGCTGACCGCGCTGCTGCGCTCCGGCTCCCGGGTGGCGCTGGTGCACGTCGGCGACAGCCGGGCGTACCTGCTGCGCGATGGCGAGCTGCACCGGCTCACCCGGGACCACACGTACGTGCAGTCGCTGGTCGACGCCGGCCGGCTGGCCCCGGAGGCGGTCGCCGCCCACCCGCAGCGGGCCGTGCTGGTGCGCGCTGTCGGGGCCGGCGGCGAGCACGTCGAGGCGGACCTGGGGCTGCGCGACGCCCGCGCCGGTGACCGGTACCTGCTCTGCTCCGACGGGCTCTCGGCGGTGGTCGACCCGGCGGCGGTGCGTGAGGCGCTGGGCGGGGCCGGCGGGCCGGACGAGGCTGCGGACCGGCTGGTCGCACTCGCGTACGCCGTCGGCGCGCCCGACAACGTCGCCTGCGTGGTCGCCGACGTCGTCGCGGTCTAGCCCACGCGACTCGGTGGTGCGGAGGGGGTCAGCTCGCCGTGCAGGTCACCGCGGGGGCGGCGGGGGTGCCGGTGGAGCTGCCGATGAAGCCGAAGCTGGTGCTGGCCCCGGCACCGAGCTTGCCGTTGTAGCTGACGTTGGTGGCGGTCACGTTCGACCCGCTGCTGGTCAGCGTCGCGTTCCACGCCTGGCTGATGGACTGGCCGCTGCCGAGCGTCCACTTCGCCGTCCAGCCGTTGATGGCGGCGGAGCCGGCTGTCACCTTGACCTCACCCTGGAAGCCGCCCTGCCACTGGCCGATGATCGTGTACGTCGCCGTGCAGCCGCCGGTGGCCGGCGGGGTGGTCGGCGGGGGCGTCGTGGTCGGCGGCGGGAGGGTCGGCGTCACGGTCGTCGACGGCGTGGGCGTGACGATGCCGCCGTAGACCGACGCCTCCTTCGAGGTCGCCTTGATGCCGTTGGCGCCGTTGAAGATGCGCTGGCCCCACGTGGTCAGGGCGGCCGGGTTGAAGTTGGTGGTCATGTCGAGGTATTCGACGCCGCCGCCGTTGCCGCTCCACGACCAGCCCAGGTAGCCGATGCCGTTGGCCTGCGTGTACGACAGGATGGTGTCCTCGTCGGGGTTGCCGTCGGAGTGGTCGAAGCCGAACTCGCCCACCACGATCGGCAGCTTCGCGGTGCGGAACCGGCCGAGGTAGTCGGAGATCTCGGCGGCCGTGTCGAAGACGCCGTACATGTGGATGGAGAAGACGGTGTTCTTCTGCGGGTCGGCCGCGAACACCGACGCCGCGTTGTCGCGCATGGTGAACGACCAGTCCTGGCCCCAGTTGGGGGCGTCGACCATGATGGTGTGCGCGAGGCCGGCGGCGCGCAGCCGCTTGATCGCGTTGGCCGAGTCGGTGGCCCAGGTGCCGTAGCCCTGGTTGCCGTACGGCTCGTTGCCGATGTTGACGATCACGTACTTCTCCTGGCCGGCGAGGGCGCTGGAGATGCTCAGCCAGTAGTCGACCGCCCGGTCCAGGGTGATCGCGCCGCTCTGCTCGCCGTAGCCGGTGGTGTCGTGCACCTCCAGGACGCAGATCAGCTTGTTCGCCTTGCACAGGGAGATGACGTTGGCGACGTCGGCCGTGTCGTTCTTGGCCCAGCGGTCGCCGCTGGCCAGCACCACCCGCACCGTGTTCGCGCCGAGCGCCTTGATGTTGGCGAAGGAACTGGTCTGCTGCTGGTACCAGGTGTGGGCGTGGTTGACGCCGCGCATGATGAACTCGTTGCCGTTGGCGTCGTACAGCTTGCCGTTGGAGACGGAGAAGCCGGCGGCGGCGTGCGCGGGCTGCCCGAAGGCGAACACGGCGGCGAGGACCGTCAGCAGGGCGACGCCCGCGACGGAGAGACGTTTTCTCATGGCCTTCCTCAGGGAGGGTCAAACCCCGTGCCCGGCGGGGGTGCGGTGGTGGTGACGAAGAAGGCGGCTGGCCCGTCAGCCGCCGTCCGGCTCCGAGACGGCGCAGGCATCAGCGTAGGCCGATCGCTGATGCGGGGCAACCGGTTCAGTGAGTCTTGGCTCAGCGGGGATGTCCTGTGGCGGCTCGCGGGGCAGCGAGCCGCCACAGGTGCGGTCATCCCCACCACAGGATGCGACGCCCCCAGCCTGAACCGGTTAAGGCCGGACCTTACCACCCAGGGCCGCCCCGTCAAGGCCACGACGGCCGTCGAGGGTTGACCGACTCCCACGGGGGTATGCGGAGTGGATCGGGAGAGCGAAGGAGATGCGCCATGGTCAACATCGGCTACACCCTGATGTGCGAGCAGGCCGGGCCGAAGGAACTGGTCGACTACGCGGTGCGCGCCGAGGCCGCCGGCTTCGACCAGCTGGTGATCTCCGATCACTACTATCCCTGGCTCGACTCCCAGGGCCACTCCCCGTACGCCTGGTCGGTGCTCGGCGCGGTCGCCCACGCCACCAGCCGGGCCGAGCTGATGTCCTTCGTGACCTGCCCGATCCGCCGCTACCACCCCGCCGTGGTGGCGCAGAAGGCCAGCACGATCGGGGCGCTGTCGGACGGCCGGTTCACCCTCGGCCTGGGCGCCGGGGAGAACCTCAACGAGCACGTCGTCGGCGGCTGGCCGCACGTGCAGCAGCGGCACGAGATGTTCGAGGAGGCGCTGCAGATCATCCGGCCCCTGCTGAACGGGGAGACGCTGACCTTCTCCGGCAACCACTTCGACGTGCCCGACGCGTACGTCTGGGACCGGCCGGAGCGTCCGGTGCCGATGGCCGTGGCCGCGTCCGGCCGGCAGTCGGCGACGCTCGCCGCCGACTACGGCGACGGCCTCGTCGCCACCGAGCCCGACGCCCACCTGATCCAGATGTACGACGACGCGGGCGGCGCGGGGCAGCCCCGGTTCGGCCAGGTCGCCATCTGCTACGGCCCCGACGAGGCGGAGTGCCGCAAGATCGCACACGACCAGTTCCGCTGGTTCGGCATGGGCTGGAAGGTGAACGCCGAACTGCCCGGCCCGGAGTCGTTCGCCGCCGCGACGGAGTACGTCCGCGAGGACGACGTCGCCGAGGGGATCTCCTGCGGCCCGGACACCGACCGGCACGTCACGGCGTTCAAGAAGTTCGTCGACGCCGGCTTCACCCACGTGGCGCTGGTGCAGGTCGGCGGCGACACCCAGCCCATGTTCCTCGACTGGGCCCGGGAGGAGCTGCTCCCCCGGCTCCGCGAGCTGTGAGGCGGCTGCGGCTCGCCCTGGCCGCGCCCCGGCCCGCCGCCGGACCGGCCGCGGTCGCCGCGGCGGTACGCGCCCTGCTCGCCCCGTCCCTTCGGAAGGTGGCCTGATGCGCATCGGCAACACGGAGATCCGCCCGGCGGGCGGGGGCCTCGGCTGCCTGCTGATGATCCTGTTCTCGGTCGTCGCCTCGATCCTGCTGACCGTCCTGCTCAACCTGATCCGGTAGCCCGGCGGCCCTGCCCTGCCCGGCCCCGGCCCGGCGACCCGCCCTCACGACGGCTGGATCACCGGCCGGCAACGACGCGTCCGGTCCGGCATCGACCGGCGACTCAGCGCAATTCTCGCGGCCAGCGACACCACTCCCACCGTTCCCTTTGCTCTGCACCCACATACGCATCGCTAACGCAGCGCAACCGAGCCGTTCGCCCCGCACAATCCACCACCTTCCCTCCCGCGCAGCTCGCGGTGGGTGCTGCGTCGATGGGTGCAGAGCAAAGGGAACGAGCGCACTTCGGTGGCGCCGCTGGAGAATTGCGCAGAGTGATGCCAGCCGCACCTCGCAACCGATCGCCCACCACCATCACGGAAAGTGATAGCGCCCCAACGATGCCGACAGGGGTGTCAGGGGCGGAGGTTCAGGGCTGCCAGGAGGGCCCGGGTGGCCTCGCGGACCGGGGTCAGGACCGACGCGTTCAGCCAGCGGGCCGCCGGGGTGACCGTGTGCCGCCAGGCGGCGCGCAGGGCGCGGCCGAGTGGGGCGACGGTGTGCCGCCAGGCCCAGCGCAGGGCCAGCCCGACCGGGCGCAGCAGCAGCCGGTGCAGGGCGCGCAGGATGCGCCCGGCGAGCCGCCAGGCATAGGACAGGGCCGTCCAGGCCAGCCGCAGCAGCCACCACAGGCCGCGCCCGAGGGCCGTCAACGCCGGGCCGAACAGCCGCCCCACCAGGCGTACCAGCGGCACCACCAGGTGCCGGATCAGCCAGTCCACCGCCACCACGACCAGTCGCGCCACGGGCCGGACCAGCGTCCGGAGCGCCCAGCTGAGCGGACGCCGCACCAGGTGCCGCGCCAGCCACGTCAGGGGCACCCAGAGCAGGTGGTACGCGAGCCAGGCGAGCGGGCGCAGCACCCAGGCACGCAGGGCCCTGCCCAGCGGGCTGAGCAGCCACCGGTGCAGCAGCCGCCCGGCCCCGACGAGCAGCTCCCACAGCAGCCGGACGGGCAGCACCACGACCAGGGCGACGCCCCGGGCGAACGCGGCGACCAGCGGGGGCGGCGGCTCGGGGCGGGGGGTGGGGCGACCGGTCACGCCGGCGAGCCTAGTGGCCTGCGGCAACCACGCGGCGGCGGCCGGCGCGGCGGCGCGGGCGGCGGTCAGGCCGGGCGCAGGTCGAGGTCGGCGAGCACCGGGTAGTGGTCGGAGGCGTACTCGGTGTCGCCGCCGCGCACGACGACGCAGGACCGGGCCAGCCCGGCCAGGGCCGGCGTGCCGAGGAGATAGTCCAGCCGCATGCCGGAGAACTCCGCGCCGCCGCCGTGCCGCGTCGGCGCGGTCGGCCCCTCGTCGTCGGCGGGGGCGAGCGCGGCGTACAGGTCGACCAGGCCGGCGGCGGCGAGCCGGGCCACCGCCCGGGTCTCCACCGTCCGCCCGTCCCGACGCAGGTGCCGACGCCGGTACGCGGCCGGCAGCCGGGCGACGCGGTCGGTGTGGTCGACGCCCGGGGCGAGGGTGTTCAGGTCCCCGGCCAGCAGCGCCAGCGCGCCCCGCCCCGCGCCGGGGGCCCGGCCGACCGCCCCCGCCAGCCAGCCCGCCTCGACCCGCCGCCGCAGCCCCGAGTACGGGTCGAGGTGCGCGCCGATCATGGTCAGCGGACCGGCGTCGGTGGCCACGGTGACGCGTACCGCGGCGTGGTGGAACGGGCGGCGGACCGGACCGGCCGCGACGACCCGCAGCGGCGGGCGGGCCAGCACCGCCACGGGCTGGCCGAAGCACGACCGGGCCAGGTACGGCTCCATGCCCACGGCGGCGGCGAAGCCGGCCAGCACGCCGCCGGAGTCGAAGCCGCGCAGCTCCTGCGCGGCCAGCAGGTCCGGCCGGTGCGCGGCGACGACCCGGGCCACCCGGTCCAGGCGGCCGGGACCTGTCCGGTCCCGACCGCCGGTCTTGATGTTCCAGGTCATCACCCGCAGCATCGGGTCAGTCGGGGCGGCCGGCGGTGGCCAGCTCGTCGTCCAGCTCGTCGACCTGTTCGGACTCGATCGCCGGCCGGTTGCCCTCGGCGAGGTCGGCGTTGGGGCGGATCACCCAGTAGAGCAGGCCGATCCACAGGGCGCTGAGCAGGATCGCGCCCATGAAGTCGGTCGGGTGGTGCATGCCCCGGTACATCCGGGAGACCGCCACCCCCACCGGCATGACCACCGCGGCGGCCACGAAGATCCAGCGCCACCAGCGGTCGGTGCGGGGGAACACGATGAGGGCGATGGCGAGCCAGAGGCAGATGGTGGCGGCGATGTGCCCGGACGGGAACGACGAGGTGGGCATCTGCCCGTCGAGGTTCTCCACGGGCGGGCGGGGCCGGTCGACGGCGCGGGCGGAGGCGAGGAAGAGGGTCAGCTCGCCGATCATCGCCAGCGCCACGAACAGCACCGGCCGCCAGCGCCGCCACACGGCGAGCACCAGCGGGCAGAAGACCAGCGACACCAGCAGGATCGCGTGGGTGTCGCCGAACTTGCTCCACCACCAGCTCAGGTCGGTCAACGCGTCGGTGTGCCGGTCGGCGAACCAGCGCGGGACCTCGGTGTCGAGGGTGCCGAGGAACGTGTCCTTGGCGTGGTAGCTGACGAACATGCCGAACGCGTACAGCACGCCGAACACCAGCACCCAGCCGACCAGCAACTCGGCGACGGCCGAGCGGGGGTGCTCCAGCACGTGCTCCTCGGCGGGGGCCGGGGCGATGTCGCGGCCCGCCTCCGGCTCCAGGCCCTCGGTCAGCGGCGGCACCGGCCGGCCGCGCTCGCGCCGCCACAGCCGGAAGGCGTACGCGGTGACGCCCAGCCAGGCCGCGCCGAGCAGCCAGCCGCCGAGCACGTCGGAGACGAAGTGCACGCCCAGCGCGATCCGGGTCAGCCCGATCAGGGCCACCAGCACGGCGGCGACGGCGATGGCGGGCTTGCGCCAGCGGGGCGCCATGGCGGGGAGGAAGACCAGCAGGATCGCCCCGTACGCGACGAACGAGCCGAGGGCGTGGCCGCTGGGGAAGCTGTTGCCGGGGGCGCTGGCCAGCGGCACGTCCACCACGGGGCGCAGGCGGCCGACCAGGGTCTTCAGCGACGGGTCGAGGATCAGCCCGCCGACCCCGGTGATGATCAGATAGACGGCGAGCCGGGCCTGCTTGCGGATCAGCAGCCCGAGCACGGCGACGCTGACCAGCCAGATCAGCACGGGCCGCCCGCCGAGGTCGGTGATCGCCTGCAACACGGTGACCAGGGCGTGGTGCGGGGCGACGAGCCCGTTGAACCACTCGGCGGCCTCGTGGTCGGCGTGCTGCAGCGGGCTCCACCGGAAACGCACCAGCATCAGCAGCAGGCCGAAGGCGACCCCCGCGCCGACGACGGCCACCAGCCCGGCGATGCTCCGCTCGGCGAAATGGCCGAGTGGTCGCCGCACCACCTCTTTGACCGCGGTCACCCCGCACCTCCCTTGTCTGCTCTGGCGAGGCGATTTACCCGGTCCGGGCCTCCCGTACACCGGGGGGTGTCGCGGCCAGGTCTACAGGGCGCTC
The DNA here is from genome assembly GCF_054052245.1 of Micromonospora sp. PTRAS2. Classification (NCBI taxonomy): domain Bacteria; kingdom Bacillati; phylum Actinomycetota; class Actinomycetes; order Micromonosporales; family Micromonosporaceae; genus Micromonospora; species Micromonospora sp. PTRAS2. Next base: position 29,856 of record NZ_JBSWBU010000011.1, on the reverse strand, counting down.
ATCTCGCCGGTGTCGTGGATCTCCTCGCGTTCGGTCTCGGGCTGCCACAGGTCCGGCTGGGCGGGCTCGGGCACCCCGATGCGCATCGCTTCGAGCTGGGCGGCGAAGGCCAGCCCGCCGAAGAGCGCCATCCCGGTGAGGTTGGCCCAGAGCAGCAGCGCCATCATGCCGGTCAGGGCCCCGTAGGTCTGCCCGAACCCGTCGCTGAACCGCACGTACGCGGCGAGCAGCAGGCTGGCCAGCCACCACAGGGCGGTGGCGATGCCGGCGCCGAAGAACAGCCAGGACAGGCCGGGCTGCTTGCGGCGGGGGGCGTGCCGGAACAGCAGGGCCACGGCGAGCACGGTCAGGCCGAGGCTCAGCGGCCAGCGGACCACGTCCCACGCGAAGGTGGCGACGTCGCCCCAGGCGTAGTTGAGGCGTACCGAATCGCCCATCGCCCCGCCGCCGACCAGGATGAGGAACCCGGCGAGCGCCGGGACGCCCGCGACGAGCGCGAGGACGGCGGCGCGCAGGTATTTCCACAGGGCCGGGCGGTCCCGCTCGACGCCGTAGATCCGGTTGGCACCGCGCTCGATCTGGGCCATCGTGGTGGTGAGCGCGACGAGGCCGGTCAGCAGGCCGAGGGTCAGCGCCAGCTCGCCGGCGTCCTCGGTGCGCTCGCCGGAGTCGAGCAGCTCACCGACCACCTGCTCGCTCTGCCCCGGGGTGAGGGCGAGCACGGTGTCGGCGACGACCCGGCCGCCCTCGTCGGCGCCGAGGTCGGTGATCAGGCCGGTGAGGGCGATCAGGAACGGCACCACGGCGAGGCAGAGCTGCAACGCGAGGGCGCGGGAGTGACTGAACCCGTCGCCGTAGCGGAACCGGACGAACGCGTCCCGCAGCAGGCGCCAGCCGCCGTGGCGGCGCAGTGTGTGCCAGGCGTCGTCGGCGGAGAGCTCCTCGTCGGCCATGAGCCGGGTCTCGGGCACCATCCTGGTGCTACTCACGGCGGGCCTCCTCGACCAGCTCCTCGCCCCGCTCCCCGGCTGCCTCGGCGTCGGCGGCCAGGTCGGGTGCCTCCTGCGGCTGCGGCACGCAGAGCCAGAGGGCGCGGGGGCGGATCTCGGCCGCCAGCCGCCGCCCCGGAGCGATGAGGTCCCCGTCGAGCTCGCGCGGCTGGGCCCGGTTGCTGGTGACCTCCACCCGGCGGGCGCGGTAGACCTCCATCCGGGGGACGCTGCCCCGGCGGCGCACCAGCGCCCAGCCCATGGCCAGCCAGTGGCGCAGGGTTCGCGGGGTGAGCACGGCGACGTCGAGCCAGCCGTCGTCCGGTTCGGCGTCGGTGAGCAGGGTGACGCCGCCCTGGAGGCGGCCGACGTTGGCCACCAGCACCGAGCGGGCCCGGCGGCGCAGCGGCGGCCGGTCGTCGATGCGGATGGTGACCCGCATCGGCCGGTCGCGCAGGTGCCGGGCGGCCCCCATCACGTACGCCGGCCAGCCGATGCGGGCCTTGGTCGTCTCCGAGGTGGCGTCGAGCATCTGGGCGTCGAAGCCCATCCCGGCCATGACGGTGAAGTAGGCGTCGTCGACCGCGCCGACGTCGAGCTGGCGGCGGCCCTGCTCGACGGCCACCTCCAGCCCGGCGGCCAGGTCGGTGGAGAGGCCGAGGTTGGCGGCGAGCAGGTTGCCGGTGCCCTGGGGCAGGACGGCGAGGGCCACGTCGGTGCCGACCAGCGCGCTGACGCAGGACATCACGGTGCCGTCGCCGCCGCAGGCGAAGACGACGTCGACCCCGGCGGAGACGGCCTTCTCGGTCTGCCCCCGGCCCGGGTCCTCCGGGGTGGTCTCGAACCACAGCGGTGCCGGCCAGGCGGCGGCGCCGAGCGCCCCGTCGACCGTCTCGCGCAGCTCGTCCAGGTCGGCGACCTTCACCGGGTTGACCACCACGGCGGAGCGCAGCCCGCCGGTGTGGTCGGCCGCGCGCGCGTCCCGCGTCGAACGCGTGTTCTGCTCAGCATCCACGGCGTCAGTGTGCGCCACATCGGTGCGGGCGGCGAGCCGGCGACCGGTGAGGTTGCGCGCACCGAAAACAGGTTTACGGGGCCGGGGTGCCCGGAACCGGCCGCGCCGCCGGCCACGGTGCGTAAGGTACGCGTCGCTGGCACAGGGGGACCGAGGCTCGTCGCCCTGCGTTGCTTCGTGCCCGCACCGCCCGACGCCGCCCGCCCCCCTTTGCTCTGCACCCACGGGCGCAGCACAGCGCACGAGCTGTGGATACACGGAATCGCGCAGAGTCACGCGACACCACGGTCGGCCACTATCCGCATACCGTTGCGTGGATGGGTGCAGAGCAAAGGAGGGCGGACGGCAACGCCGCCGCCGGAGAGGCAATCACCCTGAGTGACATGAAGTCGACAGGGTGGGCCGTCGGTGAGCGGGCGAGGAAGAAGAGGCGTGGGAGGGAGTCGGGCCACGGGCCACAGGCGGCGGGCGGCGGGCCGCGGGCGGGAGAAGTGCGAGGGGAGGGAACGAGGAGAGGCGAGGGGAAGGGGAAGGACGAGGGGAACCGCGAGGCGAGGGAAGGTCCGGAGGACCGGGTGGACCGGGCGGGGCGGCTAGGCCGCGGCCCGCAGGGCCAGCTCGACCCGGCGACGCAGGTCGTCCAGGTCGAGCCCGGCCTCGGTGAGCACCAGCGCGGCCGGACCGCCGCCCTCGCGCAGCAGCCCGAGCAGGATGTGCTCGGTGCCGATGTGCCGGTGCCGCAGCCGCAGCGCCTCGCGCAGCGAGAGCTCCAACGCCTTCTTCGAGCGGGGCGAGAACGGGCCGCCGGGCCGCTGCCGCTGCCGCCATCCCCACCGGCGGCGCGGGGCGGGCACCGCCGCCGCACGCAGCGCGTCGGGACCGAAGGACTCCTCGATCCGGGCGACGATCGCGGCCAGGTCGATGCCGATCTCGCGCAGCGCGGCGGCGTCGGCCTCGGCGAGCCCCGCGTCGCCCTCGGCGGTGTGCCGGGCCACGGCGGCGCGCAGGTCGGCGGCGCGGACGCCTGCGGCGGACAGCACCCGGCTCGCCAGGTTGTCGGGGTCGGCGAGGACGGCGAGGAGCAGGTGCTCGGTGCCGATGGGGCGCCGCCCGGCGGCCCGCGCCTCGTGGGTGGCCTGCTTGACCACCTCGCGGGCCCGGTCGGTGAACCGTTCGAACATCATTCCTCCCAGGTGCTCGGGACCGCCGGTCGCCCGGCGTGCTTCTTGTGGACCGCCTGCCGGCTGACCTCCAACGCGTCGGCGATCTCCTGCCAGGACCAGCCCTGCCGTCGGGCGTTGTCCACCTGGACCACCTCCAACCGTTCGAGCAGCCGGCGCAGGGCGCGCACGGCACGCAGGCCGACCCGGGGATCGGTGCTGCCGGCCGCCGCCGCGAGTTCCGTCGCGTGACTCATGGTGTCAACATACGTTGACAGCAAGGTTGCGTCAACCAGAGTTGACAGCGGCGCCGGCCGGGCCGGCGCGATACCGGCCCCCGCCGGGCCGTCGGCCACTACGCTCGGTCGCAGGGATCGGACCCGCCGTGCGCGCTGTCGGGGGAGGTGAGGCCGGATGACCCCACCCGCCGACGCGCCCGTGGTGGCCGCACTCGGCTCGCCGGAGTCCGCCGGGCAGGTCGTCCGGCTGGCCGCGCGGGAGGCCGCCGGTCACCGCCGTCCGCTGCGCCTGCTGCACGCCTTCAACTGGTCGGCGGCGCTGGAGGCCCCGTCGGTGACCGGCCCGCGCGCCCGGGCCGAGGAACTGCTCGAACAGGCCGCCGCAGCCGCCGGCGAGGCGGAGCCGGCGGTGCCGGTCAGCGGCGAGATCGTCGAGGGCGCGCCGGTCGCCGCGCTGGTCCGCCGCTCCGAGTCGGCGTTCCTCGTCGTCATCGGCGACGGCGGGATGGCGCGCTGCGGCGCGTGCATCCCCGCCGACGCACCGGCGGTGCAACTCGCTGCCCGGGCCGGCTGCCCGGTGCTGGTGGTCCGCCCCGAGCCGCCACCGCAGGGCCCCGTCCTCGTCGGCGTCGACGGTTCGGCCAGCTCCCGTACGGCGCTGGCGTTCGCCTTCGGCTGCGCCGCCCGCCGGTCCGCCCGGCTGCTCGCCGTGCGGGTCGTCGAGCCGCCGCCCGAGGACCGGCCGCCCGACACCGCCGGCACCCCGCCGGGCACCGACCCGAACGGCCCGCACGGCCGGCACGACGCGTACGACCGGCACGGCCTGGGGACCGCGCACGCCGAGCTGGCCGACGTGGTGGCCCGGTGCGGACGCCGGCACCCGGAGGTGTCGGTCGAGTGCCACGTCGTGGTCGGCGACCCCGGCGCGGTCATGGTCGAGCAGTCCCGCTCCGCGCAGCTGACCGTGGTGGCCGCCCGGGGCGACGAGCCGCTGCGCGGGATGCTCGGCGCGGTCAGCCAGTCGCTGCTCTACCACTCCCCCGCGCCGGTCATCGTCGTGCGTGGACTGGTTTCCACCGCACCGGGCGGGGCATGACGTCCCCACGGTCCGGGACCAACGGCCCTGATCGATCTCCGCCCGCACCGCGAAGCTGGACGTGGCCGGGAAAACCCGGCACCCCGGATGCGAACGTCCCCGATCCGCGAGAGGCTAACGCAGCATGGACACCGCTGTAGACCTGCACAGCCCCCTGACCGAAGACGAGCTGCGCCGGCTGGACGCCTACTGGCGTGCCGCGAACTACCTGACCGTCGGGCAGATCTACCTGCTGGACAACCCGCTGCTGCGCGAGCCGCTGCGGCCCGAGCACGTCAAGCCCCGGCTGCTGGGGCACTGGGGCACCAGCCCGGGCCTCAACCTGCTCTACGCGCACCTCAACCGGATCATCGTCAACCGGAAGCTGCCGACGATCTTCATCACCGGCCCCGGTCACGGCGGTCCCGCCCTGGTGGCCAACACGTGGCTGGAGGGCACCTACAGCGAGCTCTACCACTCGGTGAGCCGCGACGAGACCGGCATGCAGCGGCTGTTCCGCCAGTTCTCCTTCCCCGGCGGCATCCCGAGCCACGTGGCACCGGAGGTGCCGGGTTCGATCCACGAGGGCGGCGAGCTGGGGTACGCGCTGAGCCACGCCTACGGCGCGGCGTTCGACAACCCCGACCTGCTGGTCGCCTGCGTCATCGGCGACGGCGAGGCCGAGACCGGCCCGCTGGCCGGTAGCTGGCTGTCCAACGTCTTCCTCAACCCGGCCCGCGACGGGGCGGTGCTGCCCATCCTGCACCTCAACGGCTACAAGATCGCCAACCCGACGGTGCTGGACCGCATCCCCACCGACGACCTGCTGGACATGATGCGCGGCTTCGGCTACCAGCCGTACGTCGTCGCGGGCGACGACCCGGCCACGGTGCACCAGACGCTCGCCGCCACCCTCGACCGGGCGGTCGACGAGATCGCCGCCATCCAGCGCCGGGCCCGCTCCGGCGCACCCGTCGAGCGCCCCCGCTGGCCGATGATCATCCTGCGTACGCCGAAGGGCTGGACCGGCCCGGCGGTCGTCGACGGCAAGCAGGTGGAGGGCACCTACCGCGCCCACCAGGTGCCCATCGCCGAGGTGCGCGACAACCCGGAGCACCTGGCCGAGCTGGAGCGCTGGCTGCGCAGCTACCGGCCGGAGGAGCTGTTCGACCCGACCGGCGCGCCCGTCGCCGAGTTGGCCGCGCTGCCGCCGACCGGTGACCTGCGGATGAGCGCCAACCCGGTCACCAACGGCGGGCGGGTGCTGCGCGACCTGGAGCTGCCGGACTTCCGCCGGTACGCCGTCGACGTCCAGCAGCCCGGCGAGCCCGCGGTCGGCGCGACCGGCGTGCTCGGCGCGTGGGTCCGCGACATCATCACCGCCAACCCGCGCACCTTCCGCCTCTTCGGCCCCGACGAGGTCGCCTCCAACCGGCTCGGCGCGGCCTTCGAGGTCACCGACCGGGCGTTCGTCGCCAACCGGGTCGACGGCGACGACCACCTCTCCCCCGACGGCCGGGTGATGGAGGTGCTGTCGGAGCACCTGTGCCAGGGCTGGCTGGAGGGCTACCTGCTGACCGGCCGGCACGGCATCTTCACCAGCTACGAGGCGTTCATCCACATCGTCGACTCGATGGTCAACCAGCACGCCAAGTGGCTGAAGGTGACCCGGAGCATCCCGTGGCGGGAGCCGGTGGCGTCGCTGAACTACCTGCTGTCGAGCCACGTGTGGCGGCAGGACCACAACGGCTTCTCGCACCAGGACCCGGGCTTCATCGACCACGTGGTCAACAAGAAGGCCGAGGTGGTCCGGGTCTACCTGCCGCCGGACGGCAACACCCTGCTCTCCACCATGGACCACTGCCTGCGCAGCCGGCACTACATCAACGTGGTGGTGGCCGGCAAGCAGCCCGCCCCGAACTGGCTGACCATGGACGAGGCGATCCAGCACTGCCGGCGCGGCCTGGGCATCTGGGACTGGGCCAGCACCGACGACGGCGAGGAGCCGGACGTGGTGCTCGCCTGCGCCGGTGACGTGCCGACGCTGGAGACCCTGGCCGCCGCCGACCTGCTGCGCCAGCGGCTGCCGGAGCTGAAGGTGCGGGTGGTCAACGTGGTCGATCTCATGCGCCTCCAGCCGCCGTCGGAGCACCCGCACGGCCTGCCCGACAACGAGTTCGACACCATCTTCACCCGCGACAAGCCGATCATCTTCGCCTACCACGGCTACCCGTGGCTGATCCACCGGCTCACCTACCGGCGCGCCAACCACGACAACCTGCACGTGCGCGGATACAAGGAGGAGGGCACCACCACCACGCCGTTCGACATGGTGATGCTCAACGACCTGGACCGGTTCCACCTGGTCATCGACGTGATCGACCGGGTGCCGGGGCTGGCCGCGCGCGCCGCGCACCTGCGCCAGGAGATGGTGGACGCCCGGCAGGCGTGCCGCGACCACACCCGCGAGTACGGCGAGGACGACCCCCGGGTCGTCGAGTGGCGGTGGATCCGGGAGACCGACACCGAGCTGGGGAGCGGACAGTGAGCGGTGACGAGATCCTCGTCGGCTACGACGGTTCCGCCGACGCCACCCTCGCCCTGAACTGGGCGCTCGACGAGGCGGAGCACAGCGGCCGGCCGATCCGCCTGGCGTACGTCTTCGAGTGGGTGACCGTGGCCGGCTGGGTCGGCCCCGGCGTGGCCCCCGGGATCTGGCCCGACGACACCGCCCGCCGGCAGGTCGAGGAGCTGGTCGCGAAGGCCGCCTCCGACGCCGCCGCCGCGCGGCCCACGGTCACCGTGCACGGGGAGGTGTTCGACGGGCCGCCGGCCCTGGTGCTGGAGGAACGCTCCGCCGAGGCGGGCCTGCTGGTGCTCGGCAGCCGCGGCCACGGCGGGTTCGGTGGCCTGCTCGCCGGCTCCACGGCCGTGTCGGTGACCGCCCACGCGCACTGCCCGGTGGTGGTGGTCCGCGACGGCGACACCCCCGCCGGGCGCACGGGCCGGGTGGTGGTGGGCGTCGACGGGTCCGACACCTCGCTGCTGGCCCTCGGGTTCGCCGTCGAGCGGGCGGCCCAGCGGGGCGTCCCGCTGCACGTGGTGCGGGCCTGGGAGCCGTCGGCCGACCGGGACCTGGGCGCCGACGACGCGGCGGCGGCGGAACGGGCGGCGCTGGACGGGCCGCTGGCCGGCTGGCGGGAGACGTTCCCCGACGTCGCGGTGACCGTCGACGTGGTGGCCGGCCGCCCGGCCGGCGCGCTGGTCGAGGCGAGCCGGGACGCCCAGCTCGTGGTGGTCGGCAGCCGGGGCCGGGGCGGGCTGCGCGGCATGCTGCTCGGCTCGGTCGGCCAGCAGCTCCTGCACCACGCCCACTGCCCGGTGGCGGTGGTCCGCGAACGCTGACGCGCCCGCGTCAGTCGGGGAGGGAGAAGTAGTCCTCCTCTTCCTGAGCCAGGTGCAGGCGCAGGACGGCGTCGAGGCCGTACAGCGCGGCGAGCAGGTCGGTGACCTGGTCGCCGCGCAGCGGCCCGTCGCCGGCCTGGGCGAGGTGCCCGCCGATCCGGTCGACCAGCCGGCGGATCTCCACGTGTCCCCGGCTCATCGTCGAGGTCGCCTCGTCGCTGCCGAGCGGCCCGGCCAGCGCCGGGTAGAGCTGCCGCTCCTCGGCGGCCTCGTGCGGCAGCACCCGCCCGGTGAGCCGCCCGTGCACGTCGCGCAGGGCGGGCAGGCAGTCCGGCGAGTCGGGGTGCGTGGCGATCAGGTCGGCGGTGTCGCGCAGCGTGGCGAGCACGTCGCGGACCGCGGCGTGCTCGCCGGCGTACCGGTCGAGCAGTTCCCGGGTGTCCGGCGGGACGTCCCGGCGGCGCAGCCCGCCGCCGAGGGCCCGCAGCGCGTTGAGGATCACCACGACGTCGATGCCCTCCTGCAGGAACGCCCCGGCCACCGGCGGCAGCTTCCCGACGGCGGCGACCAGCATCGCCGCCACGGCCAGTCCCATCCCGACGACGGCGCTCTGGGTGGCGATGCGGCGGGCGTACCGGGCGATCTCCACGGCGTCGGCGAGCCGGTCGAGCCGGTCCACGGTGAGCACCGCGTCGGCGACGTCGGCGGAGGCGGTCGCCCCGGTGGCGCCCATCGCCACCCCGACGTCGGCCTCGGCCAGGGCGGGGGCGTCGTTCACCCCGTCGCCGACCATCACGGTGACGGCCCGGCGGGACTCCTCGCGTACCCGGGCGGTCTTCTCCTGCGGCGTGCACCGGGCCAGCACGTCGTCGACGCCGACGGCCTGCGCGACCTGGTCGGCGGTGCCGGGCCGGTCGCCGGTGACCATGATCAGCCGGGTCAGCCCGGCCTCGCGCAGCCGCCGCACGGTGCGGCGGGCGTCGGGGCGCACCGGGTCCTCCAGCAGGATCGCACCGAGCGGCTCCCGCTCGTCGCTGACCCAGACGGCCGACCGGCCGGCCAGTTCGGCGCGCTCGGCGGCCCGGGCCGCCCACTGCGGCAGTTCCCCGCCGAGCTGGCCGACCCGCACCAGCCGCCCGTCGACCCGGCCGGTGACCCCGCGCCCCGGCTCCTCGGTGACGTCGGTCGGGTCGGTCAGCCGCAGGCCCCGCTCCCGGGCCTGCCGGACCAGGGCGGCGGCCAGCACGTGCGGGGAGAGCTGCTCCACGGAGGCGGCCAGCCGCAGCACCTCGTCCCGGTCGCCGCCGGGGGCGACCACCGTCTCGGCGGCCCGGGGCCGGCCGGCGGTGAGCGTGCCGGTCTTGTCGACCAGCAGGGTCCGGGCCCGGCCCAGCAGCTCCAGCGAGCCGCCGTCGCGCACCAGCACCCCGCGCCGGGCCACCCGGGACAGCCCGGAGACGATCGCGATGGGGGTGGCCAGCAGCAGCGGGCAGGGGGTGGCCACCACCAGCACCGCCACGGCCCGCACGAACTCGCCGGAGAGCCACCAGGCCAGCCCGGCCAGGACCAGCGTGAACGGCACGAACGCCGCCGCGTACCGGTCGGCCATCCGCACCATCGGGGCCTTGCGCGCGGTGGCCTCCTCGGCGAGCCGGACGATCCCCGCGTACGTGCTGGCCGCCGCGCTCTTCGTCGCCCGCAGCCCGAACCCGGCCCCGGCGTTGGCCACGCCGCTGGCCACCTGCTCGCCGGCCGCCCGCTGCACGAGCCGGGACTCGCCGGTGACGACCGACTCGTCGAGGGTGGCGGCCTCCTCGACGGTCCCGTCGACCGGCACCACGTCGCCGGGGCCGACCACCAGCCGGTCGCCGACCGCGACCCGGTCCAGCGGGACCGTCTCGATGCCGCCGCCGGGGACCCGCCGCCGCGCCGTGCGCGGGGCCCGTTCCAGCAGGGCCCGCAGGTCGCGGGTCGCCCTGCGCTGGGCGTACGCCTCCAGCGCGCGGCCGGTGGCGAGCATCAGCGCGATCACCGCGCCCGCCAGGTACTCCCCGACGACGAGCGCGCCGGCCAGCGCGAGGACGGCGATGACGTCCACCCCGAACTGCCGCCGCCACAGCTGACGCAGCATGGACCAGGCCGCCGGGGCCAGCGCGGTCACGGTCGCCGCCGCCCACAGCCAGTCCGCCCAGGTGCGCCGGCCGGCGAGCCACAGCCCCGCCCCGGCCAGCACGGCCAGCGTCAGCGCGGCCAGCGGCGCCCACTGCAGCCCGCGCGCCCAGCGCTGCCGCACCGGCCGCTCCGGTACGCACTCCCGCGCCTCGGTGCCCACCTGCGGATCCTCTCAACGGGCGGGGTCGGCGAGGAGGCCAACCACCGAATCACGCCCGCCGCCTGTCATGATCGGCGGAGGCGAACTACCCGGACGGGACGGGACCTGCGTACCGTGCGTCCGGGGGTGCCGGTGCCGCAGGATGGAGCGGCAACCCCGCCCGGGGCACCGCGCGGTGGGGCACGATGGGCTGAGACGAAAGGTCGTGACGATGAGCCACGAGACGCCGGCGACGGACCGCCCGCTGACCACCGCGCTCGCGGAGGCCGCCGCGACGGCCGGCCACGCGCCCTCGGTGCACAACACCCAGCCGTGGCGCTGGCGGGTGCTGCCCGACGCGCTGGAGCTGCGCGTGGTGCGGGACCGTCAGCTCGCCGCCACCGACCCGGAGGGGCGGCTGTCGGCGCTGAGCTGCGGCGCGGCGCTGCACCACGCCCGGGTGGCCCTCGCCGCCGAGGGCTGGGCGTTCGTGGTGGAGCGGCTGCCCGACCCGGGCGATGCGGAGCTGCTGGCGCGGGTCGGCGACCTCAAGCGCGTCGAGGCCGACCCCGACGCCATGCGGGTGGTGCAGTGCATGCAGGTGCGGCACACCGACCGCCGCCCGGTCGGCGACGAGCCGGTGCCGACGGCCGCGCTCGGCGACATCGCCGCGGCGGTCGCCGCCGAGGGCGCGCGGTTCCAGGTGCTCAACTCCGACCAGGTGATGGAGCTGGCGGCGGCGGCCTCGCACGCCGCGAATGTGGAGGCGGAGGACTCGGGGCAGCGCGAGGAGCTGGAGTACTGGACGAGCCGGGTGGGCACCGGCACGGGCCTGCCGCCGGAGGTGCTGCCCGAGCAGGCGCAGCAGACCACCGTGCCAGGGCGGGACTTCGGCCGCCCGGGCACCCTGCCGATCGGGCCGGGCCACGACCGGGCGGCGGCATACGGGGTGCTCTTCGGCGACGAGGACGAGCCGGACAGCTGGCTGCGGGCCGGGGAGGCGCTGTCGGCGGGGTGGCTGACGGCGACCCGGCTGGGCGTGTCGATGGTGCCGCTGTCGGGCGTCGTCGAGGTGGAGGGCACCCGGCAGACCCTGCGGCAGGTCCTCGCCGGCCTCGGATACCCGTACCTGGTGCTGCGGATGGGCATCGCGGACCCGGCGCACGCCGGCCCGCCGCACACCCCCCGGCTGCCCACCGAGCAGATCGTCGACACGTCCGCGGTGCGCGGGCAGGGCGCGTGATCAGGCGACCGCACGGGTGATCGAGGCTGGGCCGGTGCGTTCGCCGGGCGATACCATCGCCGGGTGAACGCACCGAACCCGAGGCACGAGCCGGTCGCGCCGTCGCTGGGGTTGAGCCCGCTGTCGCGGGTCCGCCTCGACGAACTGCTCCAGGAGATGCTGGACCGCGTCGGCGAGGTGGTCACCAGCCGGGAGCGGCTGCGGGCCCTGCTCGACGCGGTGGTCGGCATCGGCACCGATCTCGACCTGCGCAGCACGCTGCAGCGGATCGTGGCGGCGGCGTGCGAGCTGGTCGGCGCGAAGTACGGCGCGCTCGGGGTGATCGGCCCCGACCGGCTGCTGCACGACTTCATCACCCACGGCATCGACGCCGAGCTGCACGCGAAGATCGGCGACCTGCCGCACGGGCGGGGCGTGCTCGGCCTGCTCATCGACGAGCCCCGCCCGGTGCGGATGCCCGACATCACCAAGCATCCCAAGTCCTACGGTTTCCCGCCGCACCACCCGCCGATGCACAGCTTCCTCGGCGTGCCGGTGCGCATCCGCGAGCAGGTCTTCGGCAACCTCTACCTGGCCGAGAAGCAGGGCGCGGCCGAGTTCACCGAGGACGACGAGGAGATCGTGGTGGCGCTGGCCGCCGCGGCCGGCGTGGCGATCGAGAACGCCCGGCTGTATGCGCTGGCCCACCGCCGGGAGCGCTGGCTGGCGGCCACCGCCGAGATCACCTCGGTGCTGCTGGGCGAGGTGCGGCGCACCGACGCGCTGGCGCTGGTGGCCCGGCGGGCCCGGGAGGTCGCCGAGGCGGAACTGGCCGTCGTGCTGCTCTACGACGAGGACGCCGGCCAGTTCACCGTCGAGGTGGTCGACGCCGCCGACAAGCCGGCCCGGGGGCCCGCCGACGGGGCCGGCGAGCCGGTCCGGGGGCTGGTGGGCGCGGTGCTGCCGGCCGGCGAGACCAGCTTCGCCGAGTCGGTCACCGAGCGGCGGCACACGCTGGTGGAGAACCTGGCCGAGGCCGCGCCCTGGCCGACACCGGTGACCGCCGGGCCGGCGGTGGTCTCCCCGCTGGCCGCCGCCGACACGCTGCACGGCGTCCTGGTGATCGCCTACCCGCCCGACCGGGGCGGGGCCACCGACAACGACGTGGCGCTGCTCGGCAGCTTCGCCGGGCAGGCGGCGCTGGCCATGGAGCGGGCCCGGGGGCAGGAGGAGCGGGAGCTGCTGGTGGTCCTGGAGGACCGCGAGCGCATCGCCCGGGACCTGCACGACGTGGTCATCCAGCGGCTGTTCGCCACCGGCCTGCAGTTGCAGAGCGGCGCGATGAACGCCCGCCCCGAGGTGGCCAAGCGGATCAACGCCGCCGTCGACGACCTCGACGCCACGATCCGGGACATCCGCCGCACGATCTTCGAGCTGCGCACCCCGATGAGCGCGGCGCTGCGCACCGAGATCCGCGAGGCGGTCGACGTGGCCGCCGGGTCGCTGGGCTTCCGGCCGTCGCTGGAGCTGACCGGCCCGATCGACAGCGCCGTTCCCGAGCCGGTCCGCCCCGACCTCACGGCCGTGCTCCGCGAGGCGCTGTCCAACGCGGTACGCCACGCCGAGGCGAGCCGGGTCGCGGTGGGCGTGCGGGTGGAGGGCGGCTGGGTGACGGTCACGGTCGCCGACGACGGCAAGGGCTGCGACCCGGCCGCCGCGCGGGGCGGCCTGGTCAACCTGCGCGAGCGCGCCGAACGCCACGGCGGCGAGTTCGAGGTGCGCCCGGTGACGCCCCACGGCACCGAGCTGCGCTGGACGGCCCCGCTGCGCGACGACTGACCCGGCAGGTGCCGGCGGCCGGTCAGTGCGCCTTGCCGAGGAGGCGGGTCGCCAGGACGGCCGCCTGGGTGCGCCGCTCCAGGCCCAGCTTGGCCAGCACGCTGGAGACGTAGTTCTTCACCGTCTTCTCGGCGAGGAACATCTTGCCGGCGATCTCCCGGTTGGTCAGGCCCTCGGCGACGTACTCCAGGATGCGCCGCTCCTGCTCGGTGAGGGTCTTCAGCTCGCGGGGCTGCTCCACGCCGCTGCGGATGCGCTCCAGCACCCGGGTGGTGATCGCCGGGTCGAGCAGGGACTGGCCGGCGGCGACCCGGCGCACCGCGTCGACCAGGTCGGTGCCGCGGATCTGCTTGAGCACGTAACCCGACGCGCCGGCCATGATGGCCGCGAACAGCGCCTCGTCGTCCTCGTAGGAGGTGAGGATCAGGCCCTTGATCGACGAGTCGACGGCGCGGATGTCGCGGCACACGTCGATGCCGTTGCCGTCGGGCAGCCGGGCGTCGAGGATCGCCACGTCGGGCCGCAGCGCGGGGATGCGGCGGGCCGCCTCCTGGGCGGAGCCCGACTCCCCCACCACCTCGATGTCGCCGCTGTTGGTGAGCAGGTCGGCAAGGCCACGACGGACGACCTCGTGGTCGTCGAGCAGGAACACCCGGATCATCCCTCGTTTCTACCCCCTCGGGCCGGGTGCCCGCACGGGCCGAAGGTCCCTACCGCCGCCGCGCGGCGGTGGGCTGGGGGTCCCGGCGCAGACGGGACGTCCGGCCCTGCCCGCCGACCGCCCTGGTCACGCACCGTGGAGGAGGACCAGACGGGGCGGCACGACTGCCACGGGAGGGGATCATGATGGAGACCGGCTTCACCGTCGAGCAGCTCAGGACCGCCGCCACCGACGCCGTGCGGGCGCCGTCGCTGCACAACAGCCAGCCGTGGCGGTTCCGGCTGCGCGACGGCGGGATCGAGGTGCTGCTGGACCGCGGGCGCCGGCTGCCGGCGACCGACCCGAGCGGCTGGGGCGCCCGGATCGCCTGCGGGGCGGCCCTGTTCAACCTGCGGCTGGCGCTCGCCGTCGCGGGCACCCCGGCGACGGTGCGGCTGCGCCCGTACCCGACGGAGCCCGACGTGCTGGCCCGGCTGGTCCCGGACGTGCCGCGCCGCCCCACCCCGACCGAGCAGATGCTGTACGGCGTCATCCCGCACCGGTTCAGCAACCGGGCCCCGTTCTGGCCCGATCCGGTGCCGGCCGACGTGCGGTGGCGGCTCGGCGAGGCGGCCCGCGCCGAGCAGGGCTGGCTGGAGATGGTGATCGGGGTGAGCGCGGTGAACGCGTTCGCCGAGGTCGCCCGCAGCGCCAACCGGGTGCTGGAGCGCGACCCCGCCTACCGGGCCGAGCTGGCCGAGTGGGTGCGCAGCGCGCCCGCGCCCGACGGGGTGCCGGCCGCCGCGGGCGGCCCGCTGGGCGAGCCGCAGGACCTGCTGCCCAGCCGGGGCTTCGGCGGGCGCAGCCGCGCGCCGGGCCGGGACTTCGAGCCGGAGCCGCTGGTGGCGGTGCTCGGCACGGCCGGCAACACCACCACCGACCAGGTGGTGGCCGGGCAGGCCCTGCAGCGGGTGCTGCTCACCGCCACCGACGCCGGGCTGGGCGTGTCGATGATGTCCCAGCCGATCGAGGTGCCGGGGGCGCGGGAGGCGCTGCGGCTGTCCCTGGGCCGGTTCGGCACCCCGCAGATGGTGATGCGGATCGGGTACGGCCAGCCCGGCTCGCCGACCCCCCGCCGCAGCGTCGACGAGGTGCTGGACGTGCCGGTCGGCCAAGCGTGAGGCGACGGTCGCCGGGGTGCGCGTCGCACGCCGGCGACCCCCGCCCCCGCCTGTGCGCACGGTGGTACGGTGCCGGCCGATGGCCAGCTTCGCGATACTCGGGCCGCTCGAGGTGGCCGTGGCCGGGCGGACGGTCACCCCGCGCAGCGGCAAGCAGCGGGCGCTGCTGGCCGTCCTGCTGGTCAACGCCGGCCGGGACACCGGGCTGGACCAGCTCCTCGGCGCGCTGTGGGGCGACGCGCCGCCGGACACGGCCGTCGGGCAGGTGCAGACGCTGATCTGGCGGCTGCGCGGGGTGCTCGGCGACGCCATCACCACCCGCCCCGGCGGGTACCGGCTCACCGTCGCCGACGCCGACCTCGACGCGCGCGTGTTCACCGCCCGCGCCACCGAGGCCGCCGCGCTGGCCCGGGCGGGCCGGGCGGCCGAGGCGGCCCGCCGCTACGGCGAGGCGCTGGCGCTGTGGCGCGGCCCGGTCCTGGCCGACGTGCGCCTGCCGGGCGACCCGCACGCCGCCGGGTTCCCCGCCGCAGTGGCGGAGCTGACCGAGCTGCGCCTGGCCGTGGAGCGGGACCGGGTGGACGTCGAGTTCGCCCTCGGCCGGCACGCCGAGCTGATCCCCGCCCTGCACCGGATGGTCGACGCCGAGCCGCTGCGGGAGGAGCTGCGGGAGCGGCTGATGCTCGCGCTGCACCGCACCGGCCGGCGGGCCGAGGCGTTGGAGACGTACCGGCGGGGCCGGGCGGCGACCGTGGCGGAGCTGGGCCTGGAGCCCGGCCGGGGGCTGCGGGAGCTGCACCGGCGCATCCTCGACGGCGACCCCCTGCTGGACGCCGCCGAGCCCGCCCCGGCGGCGCCGCCGCCCGCGCCCCCGGCGGCCCAGTTGCCGATGGACGCCGCCGACTTCGTCGGCCGGCACGACCTCGCGGCCCGGCTGGCCGCGCTGCTGGCTCCGCCAGCCGACGGCCCGGCCACGGACGCCGGGCAGCCGGCCGCGCCGCCCGTCGTGGTCGTGTCCGGCGCGGCCGGCAGCGGCAAGACCACCCTCGCGGTACGCGTCGCGCACCTGGTGCGGGACCGGTTCGGCGACGGTCAGCTCTTCGTGGACCTGCGCGGCGGCGGCGAGCCGCACGACCCGTCGACGGTGCTGGGCCGGTTCCTGCACGCCCTCGGCGAGGACCCCCGGGCGGTGCCGGCCGACACCGACGAACGGGCGGCGCTGTTCCGGGCCCGCACGGCCGGGCGACGGCTGCTCGTGGTGCTGGACAACGCCGCCGGGGAGAACCAGCTCCGGCCGCTGCTGCCGGCCGAGCCCGGCTGCGCGGTGCTGGTGACCGCCCGCCGCCGGCTCACCGCCCTGCCCGGCGCGCACCACGTCGACCTGGGCGTGTTCGCCGCCGACGAGGCGGTGGACCTGCTGCGGCACGCGATCGGCGCCGACCGGGTGGCCGCCGAGCACGCCGACTGCGTGCGGGTGGCCGAACGCTGCGGGTACCTGCCGCTGGCCATCCGGATCGCCGGGGCGCGGCTGGCCGCCCGGCCGCACTGGCCGGTGGCGAAGCTGGCCGGGCAGCTCGCCGACGAGCGGGCCCGCCTCGACGTGCTGCGCACCGGCGACCTGGCGGTGCGCTCCAGCCTCGCCACCAGCTACCACGAGCTGGACCCGACCGAGCGGCGGCTGCTGCGGCTGCTCGGCGGGGTGGACCTGCCCCGGGTGCCGGGCTGGGCCGCCGCCGCGCTGCTGGACCGGTCGCCGGCCGAGGGCGAGGAGCTGACCGAGCGGCTGGTCGAGGCCCGCCTGGTGGACGCCGACGGCGGCGGCTACCGGCTGCACGACCTGGTTCGGGCGTACGCGCGGGAACTGCTGGACGCCGACGGCGCGCCCGGTGAGCGCACGACCGCGCTGGGGCGGCTCACCGGCGGGTGGCTGACGCTGGCCGACGAGGCGTACCGGCGTACCGGCGGGGGTTTCCGGCGGGGCGTGGCCGGCGCCGCCCCGCGCTGGTCGCGGTGGACGGCCGCCGAACGCGACGCCGTGCTCGGCGACCCGGTGGCCTGGTTCGAGGCGTCGCGGCGGATGCTGGTGGCGACCGTGCGGCGGGCGGCGGCGGCCGGTCTGGTCGAGCCGGCGTGGAACCTCGCCAACACCCTGGGCCGGCTGTTCGAGCTGCGCGAACACCTCGACGACTGGGCGGGCGCGACGACGGCGGCCCTGGACGCCTGCGTGGCCGCCGGCACCGACGCGGGCCGGGCCTGGCTGCTGCGGTCCCTCGGCGAGCGGCACCTCAACCTGGACCGCCTCGACGACGCGCTGGCCTGCTTCGACGCGGCGCTGGCCGGGTTCGACCGGCTCGGCGAGCGCAGGGGGCAGGCGCTGGCGCTGCGCGCGGCGGGCACCGCCTACCGGCTGCGGGGGCGCGACGCCGAGGCGATGGCCGCGCTGAGCCGGGCGAAGGCGATCACGGTGGAACTCGGCGACCGCGCCGGCCAGGCGCAGGTGCTGTTCGGTGTCGGCGCGGCGCACCGGGTGGCCGGGCGGCCCGGGCCGGCGGAGGCGGCGTTCCGGCAGGCGCTGGCCATCTTCGGGGAGCTGGGCGACCGGTTCGGGGAGGCGTACACGTCGACGAGCCTGGCCCTGGTGCTCGGCGGGCGCGGCGCGGACGCCGACGCCGAGGCCCTGCTGGGGCGGGCCCTCGGGCTGTGCCGGGAGCTGGGCTACCGGCGGGGCGAGGCGATCTCCCTGGGGCACCTGGGGGAGCTGCACCTGCGCACGGGCGCGCACGAGCGGGCGGTGGCCGAGCTGACGGAGGCGGTCGCGGGGGCCCGGGAGGTCGGCGACGGCATCGGCGAGCTGATCGCGCTGCGCCGCCTCGGCGCGGCGTACCTGGCGCTGGGCCGGTTGCCGGCGGCCCGGTCGGCGCTGCGCTACTGCCTCGCCCTGTGCCGCGAGCACGGCGAGGACGGCGAACGGGAGCGGGCGCTGCGCCTGCTGGGCGAGGTGCGGGCGGGGTGAGAGCCGCCGTCGCGCTCGCGCGAGCGGGGTGAGAGCGGGCTGAGAGGGCCGGCGAGGCGTCCACCGGGGAGGGTGGGCGGCGGGCGCGTGCCGTGCCCACCGGACCTGGGGAGGCTCCACCATGACCGACCGTTCCATCCCCGCCGGGGACCGCCCGGGGCTGTCCCGGCGCGGCTTCCTCGGCGGCGTCGGGGCGTCCGCCGCCGCGCTGACCGTCGGCGGCGTCCTCGGCGACGCCCGGCCCGCCTCGGCCGCCTACTACATGAAGTGGGGGGCCGTCGTCTCGCCGGGCGACGCCAGCAACAACATCGACTTCAGCCGCAAGGTCGACATCCTGCGCCGGATGCGCCCGCAGACCGCCCGGATCTCGATGTTCTGGGGCGACCCGTACAACCGGCGGTTCAGCGACGCGCAGCTCGACTCGCTGCGCGGCACCGGGCTCACCGAGATGATCATCCAGTCGTCGGAGGACCCGGACCCGAACCTGGCCCGCCACCAGCTCAGCCTGATGCTGCCCTACATCGACGCGCACCCGAACACGCTGTTCGTCTGGGAGATCGGCAACGAGCCGGACTGGCACCAGCCGAACAACCCGTGGCTGGCCCGGTGGAACCGGCTGGCGACGATCCGCGACAACAAGCCGTCGCAGGACCGGGGCAACCTGCTCTGGGCGGTCAACATGCCGGCCGGCCGGTGGGCCGGTGACGGCAGCGGCTTCACCTTCGGCAGCTCCGGCAGCTGGTTCGACGCGTTCGTGCGGGACACCGGCGACGGGCTGGGCGGGATGCTCTCCGGCCCGTACCAGCCGGACGTGGTCACGGTGCACTGCTACAGCTCGACGTACCTGAAGCGGGGCGCGGACGGCGGAGGCGAGCGCAACCCGTACAAGATGGTCGACTACGTGCGGGGCTGGAACAACCGGATCAGCATGAAGGTCACCGAGGCCGGGATCGACGGCTACAAGTCCGACCGGGGCTACCGCTACGTCAGCTTCGGCTCGTCGGTGGCCAACGAGACCGCCGGGCAGATCGACAGCGTCTGCTTCTACGGCATCCCGCCCGCCGAGCGGGAGTACGGCATCGGCGAGGGCGAGGCCGACCAGATCGGCACCCACCCCTGACCGCCCGGACCGGGGCCCCGCCGCCGGCGGCTGACGTTGCGGAGTCGGCCTGCGGCGGGCCCCGGTCCGTGGCGCAACAGCGCCCGTGGCGGGGTCACCGGGACCAGCCCCGCCACGGGTGCGGCGGGTCGCGGCCGTCGGTGTGGGACGGCCGCGACCCGCCGACCACCGTTGGGGGGTACGCCGCCGGCGGGTGCCCAGAGGTGGCTACGCCGTCGGCGGCGACGCGCGGGCCGGCTGGCACGGCCAGGGCGCGGCGCACGACCGGCACAGCCAGGCCGGGCGCATCGGCAGGTGCGGGCGGCCCATCAGCGCGTCCGCAGGCAGCGCATCCGCAGGGCGATCGCGCGAGCCTCGGCGTCGCGCAGCGGCAGGAACCACAGGAACCGCTTGACGATCTCCGGCGGCTCCGGCCCCTCCGGCCTCCCGCGCAGGTCGCGGCCCCGGCCGAGGAACCCGAAACGCTCGCGAGTTCAGAGATCTTGGTAC
This sequence comes from Micromonospora sp. PTRAS2, assembly GCF_054052245.1. Taxonomy (NCBI): domain Bacteria; kingdom Bacillati; phylum Actinomycetota; class Actinomycetes; order Micromonosporales; family Micromonosporaceae; genus Micromonospora; species Micromonospora sp. PTRAS2. The sequence continues at coordinate 10,158 of NZ_JBSWBU010000011.1, read as the reverse complement.
GAAATGGCCCCTCTGGGGGCTGTTTCGTACCAAGATCTGCGCCGGTCTCCGCTCTGCGGCGTTGTGTGAGGTCTCGTGGCTGCCCGGGGACACGCGCTGCGCTTGTCCCCGCTCACACTGACACCGGCTCGAGGCGGCGGAGGCGGACTTCCGCGCACTACTCGTCGAGGATCTGCTCCCGGAGGATGTCGGCGTGCCCGCAGTGCTGGGCGAGTTCGCGCAGCACGTGCAGATAGACCCACCGCAGCGGCAGCGGGCCCCGCCGGTTGCCACGCAGGATGTCGTCCAGGTCCAGGGACGACGTCGCCCGGCGGGCCGCGTCGCAGGCTTCGCGGTGCGCCTGCTGGACGCTGGCGATCGTGTCACCGTCGTCGAGGAGGAACGAGTCCTCCGAGGCCGCGGGGAGGCCGAGCTCGACGCGCGGCCGGCACGTGATGGCCTCGTCGAACCAGACCCTCTCGACGAAGGTCGCGTGCTTCACCAGGCCCAGCAGCGTCGTCCGGGACGACACCAGCGACCGGCGCGCCTGTTCCTCCGTCAGCCCGTCCAGGCAGTGGTTGAGCGCACTGCGGTGCTCGTCGATGAACGCCTCGAACTGGGCACGGGCCGGCTGTGCGATGACCTGTTCGGCGAAGGTGGGCGGCAGGGAAGGCATGGCCGAAGCATTCCAGATCGTCGCGCCGCAGAGGACCACCGGGACGAACGACCACCGGAAGCACCGGTCAGCCGGCCCGGTACGAGAGGTAGCGGCCCTCCGGCCAACTGTGGAAGTTGTTCAGCTCGGACGCCTGGCCGCTGCAGTCGGGGGTCTGGTAGCCGGGGACACTGCCGAAGCCGCCGCTCCAGGCGAGCATCCAGGTCGCGTCGGCCGGGACCGGACGACAGACGCCGTCAGGGGCGGCCTGCCTGCCGACGATCTCGGTCGGGTAGCTCGAATAGAAGACCAGGCCCGTGTCGGGGCTCTGGAACGGCTCACCGGCGGCTGCGGGCGACGCCGGCAGCGCCACGGCCAGCGTGGCGACCAGGGCTGCGACGAGACCTGCGGCGGCGGGCTTGACGGAGCTGCGCATGGCGTCCTCCCGGTAGGGCGTTCGGGGAAGGGACCGGAGCCCGGTGCAATCCGAACTCAAAACGACCCTCATCAATGCAACGATTGACCGGGGAAGTCCCGCGTGTCAACCACGGGGCGGCGCTGATCCGCAAAGTAGGCGGCGCTTTCCGCATCCGCCGGATAGTAGGACTCGATCGCGATCTCGTCGATCGTGACGTCCATCGGCGTGCCGAATGTGGTGATGGTCGAGAACAGCCGCAGCTCCCGTCCGCCGATGCGCAGGATCATCGGAATCACGACGTCGGTGTCGATCCGTTGGCTCGACGCGTCCTCGGGTGCGGTTGCCAGCAGCTCCTCGTAGAGTGCGGCGACTTCAGGGTCGGGGGCGACGGCGAGCTGGCGGGAGATCCGGGCACGGAACACCGCGCGCACGTCGGCCAGGTTCACGACCATGCGGGCGAAGCCGCGCGGGTCCAGCCCCAGCCGCACCAGGTTGACCGGCGGTCGCAGCAGGTCGGGGTCCACCTGCGCGAAGAACGGATCGACGGCGCGGTTGGCCAGCACGATGTTCCACCGGCGGTCGAAGACCACCGCCGGATACGGCTCGTGCGCGCGGAGCACCCGCCGGACCGCGTCGCGGGCCGCCGACAGCGCGCCGTCGTCGAGGGGACGCTCGGCGTACCGGGGTGCGAAGCCCCCGGCGAGCAGGAGCCGGTTGCGGTCGCGCAGCGGCACGTGGAGCTGGTCCGCGAGGCGGAGGATCATGCCGGCGCTCGGCTTGGACCTGCCCGTCTCGACGAGGCTGACGTGGCGAGCCGAGACGTCGGCGGCGATCGCGAGATCCAGTTGGCTCAGTCCCCGGCGTCGCCGCCACTGCCGCAGGAGATCCCCGACCGTGTGCACGATCGCCAAGCGTACGCGTCGCCGCGCCGGACGCCATGAAATCCGATTTCATCGACAACCGGAGTGACCACGGAAACACTGCGTCCATGACCACACGGAACAACAGTGCGCAGAACAAGAGCATCGTCCAGCGGGCGCTCGCCGGGCTGGTCGAGACGGGCGACGTCGACGCGCTCGCCCAGTTCCTGAGCGACGACTTCGTCCACCACAGACCGGGCTCCGTGAAGTCGACCAGGAGGGAATGGCTCGCCGCCGTCCGCGCCGCGCTGGTGCCGCTCGTCGGCATGCAGGTCGAGATTCATCAGGTGCTCGCCGATGGCGATCACGTCGTGGTGTACTCGCGGCGGTGGCTTCCCGATGCGGGGCCGGAGATCGCGGTCGTCGACATCTGGCGGATCGACGCCGGGCTGATCGCCGAGGGGTGGGAGATCATCGAGCCGACGGCCCAGGTCGCCGCCAATCTGGCGTGGTGGGAACCCGCTCGGCGGTAGACGACGCACGGCGCGCCGCCGGACGGCGATCCGTCCGGCGGCCTTCGTGGTCAGCCGGCGGCGGCGAGCAGGGCGGCCTCCCGCTGCGGGTCCAGGCCCACCGGCGGGCGGGCCGGGCGGCCGGCGCGCGGCGGCACGCCACCGACCGCGCGCAGCCAGGCCCAGGTGTCGGCGACGGTCTCGGCCACCGGCCGGCAGGTCAGCCCCGTCGCGTGCGCCCGCTGCACGCCCCGCTCCTGCAACCAGCGGTACTCGTGCCCGAGGGGGACCCAGATCGGCAGGTCGTTCCACGGTTCCACCCCGGCGGCGAGGATCGTGTCCGGGTCGGTCCAGCGCAGCCGGGCGGCCGAGCCGGTGGCGGCGACGCAGGCGTCGAGCAGCTCACCCATCGTCGCGTGCCCGGTCCGCGACAGCACGTTGTACGCCCCGCCGTCGCCCGCCACGCCCCGGTCCAGCAGCCACGCCGCCAGGTCGCGGACGTCGACGTACTGCAGGGGCAGGTCGACGGGGCCGGGGGCGAGCACCTCGCCGCCCCGGGCGACCCGGTGCAGCCACCAGGGCAGCCGGCCGATGTCCTCCCCGGGGCCGAGGATCAGCCCGGCGCGGGCCAGCAGCGCCCGGTCGCCGAACACCGCCGCGGCGGCCCGTTCCCCGCCGGCCTTGAACTGCGCGTAGGAGCCGTCGACGGCGTCGGGCTCGGCGGCGACGGTGGGCGCGTCCTCGCCGACGCCGGGCGGAACCGGCCGGGCGTAGACGGAACCGCTGGAGACGTACCCGAACCAGCCGGCCCGCTCGCGCAGGGCGCGGGCGGCGTCGCGGACCGCGCGGGGCGCGCCGTCCCAGGTGTCGACGACGAGGTCCCACTCGCCGTCGGCCAGCGCGGCGAGGCCGCCGGGCGCGTCCCGGTCCCCCCGCAACCGGTGTACGCCCGCCGGCAGCGCGCCGCTCACCCCCCGGTTGAACACCGTCACCGACCAGCCGCGGCGCACCGCCTCGGCTACCGTCGCCCCGCCCACGAAGCCCGTCCCGCCCAGCACCAGGAGTCTCATCGTCCCACCCTGCCCCGGGCGGCGGCCCGGCCGCGACGGGTGTTCACCCCCAGCGGATCTGCCGACAGCAGAACCCGGGCGCCCTCCCCTACTCGCCCAGGGCGGCGAGGAGCTGCTCGCCGTAGCGGGCGAGCTTGGCCTCGCCGACGCCGTTGACCCGGGCCAGCTCGTCCAGCGTCGACGGCGGGTCGGCGGCGATCTGGCGCAGCGTGGCGTCGTGGAACACCACGTACGCGGGGACGCCCTGCTCCTTGGCGGTGGCCGCCCGCCAGGCGCGCAGCCGCTCGAACACGGGCTCGGCCCCGGCGGGCAGCTCGACGACGGCCGCCGCCCCGGGGCGGGTCTTCGCCGCCGACCGCGCCTTCGGCGGCCGCACGGTCTCGCGGCGCATCGGCACCTGCCGGCGGCGGCCCAGCACCTCGGCGCTCGCGTCGGTGAGCACGAGGGTGCCGTAGTCGCCCTCGACGGCGAGCAGGCCCTGGGCGAGCAGCTGCCGCACGACGCCCCGCCACTCGGCCTCGCTCAGCTCCTCGCCGATGCCGAACACGGACAGCACGTCGTGGCGGTGCTGGACGACCTTCTCGGTGCGCCGGCCGAGCAGGATGTCGATGCACTGGCCCGCGCCGAACTTCTGGTTGCGTTCGCGGTGCAGCCGCAGCACCGTCGACAGCAGCTTCTGGGCGGCGATCGTGCCGTCCCACGACTCCGGCGGCTCCAGGCAGGTGTCGCAGTTGCCGCACGGCCCGCTGGCCTGCCCGAAGTAGCTGAGCAGCCGCACCCGCCGGCACTCGACGGTCTCGCAGAGGGCGAGCATGGCGTCGAGGTGGGCGGCGAGCACCCGCCGGTGCGCCGCGTCGCCCTCCGAGGAGTCGATCATCTTGCGCTGCTGCACGACGTCCTGCAGCCCGTACGCCAGCCAGGCCGTCGACGGCAGGCCGTCGCGGCCGGCGCGGCCGGTCTCCTGGTAGTAGCCCTCCACGGAGCGGGGCAGGTCGAGGTGGGCGACGAACCGCACGTCGGGCTTGTCGATGCCCATGCCGAACGCGATGGTGGCCACCATGACCAGGCCGTCCTCACGCAGGAACCGCTTCTGGTTCGTGGCGCGGGTGGCCGCGTCCAGCCCCGCGTGGTAGGGCAGCGCGGCGACGCCGTTGGCGACGAGGAACTCGGCGGTCTTGTCGACGGAGGCGCGGGAGAGGCAGTAGACGATGCCGGCGTCGCCGGGGTGCTCGGCGCGGATCAGGTCGAGCAGTTGCTTGCGGGGCTCCCGCTTGGCCACGATCCGGTACTGGATGTTGGGCCGGTCGAAGCTGGCCACGAAGTGCCGGGCCGCCGTGAGATCCAGCCGGGTGGCGATCTCCTTCGCGGTCTCGGCGGTGGCCGTGGCGGTCAGCGCGATGCGCGGCACGTCGGGCCAACGCTCGTGCAGCATCGACAGCGCGAGATAGTCGGGGCGGAAGTCGTGACCCCACTGCGCCACGCAGTGCGCCTCGTCGATGGCGAACAGCGCGATGCGGCCCCGGTCGAGCAGCCGCAGCGTGCCCCCGCTGCCCAGGGCCTCGGGGGCGAGGTAGAGCAGGTCCAGCTCACCGGCGACGAACTGGGCCTCGACGAGGCGGCGAGCGTCGGGGTCGAGGGTGGAGTTGAGGAAGCCGGCCCGCGCCCCGACGGCGGTGAGCGCGTCCACCTGGTCCTGCATGAGGGCGATCAGCGGGGAGACGACCACCGCGACGCCGTCGCGCACCAGCGCGGGGATCTGGTAGCACAGCGACTTGCCACCGCCGGTGGGCATGAGGACCAGGGCGTCGCCGCCGCCGACCACGTGGTCGATGATCTCCTGCTGCTCGCCCCGGAAGGCGTCGTAGCCGAAGACCCGCCGGAGCACGCCCAGCGGAGTCTCGGCGAGCGTGTCGCTGGGGGAAGTCATCCGGCGAGTCTACGAGGGCGCCCCGACACCGTCGCCGGACCCGGCCGGCCCGGCGGCGAAGTAGCCCGCCGGATCCCAGCCGCACAGGTGCACCCTGCCCTCGTGGTCGCCGGTCAGCGCCCGGCTCCCGTCGGCGCCGCTGACCAGCAGGGTGGGCCCGTCGGCGGAGGCGTGCAGGGCCCGGATCTCCCCCTGGTTGGGCCGGTGGTGTCCCACCGACGCCCGGGTGTGATCGTCATCAGGGCGGACTCCGACGTCTGTACGCCGGCACTGGTTGCCGTGACGGTTACCCGCACGTGCCCGGTCCTCGCCGCGGTCAGGACTCCCGCCGGGGTGACGCTCGCACCGGCGGTGTTGGTGTCCATCGGGGCGATCTGGTAGCCGTACGTCGCTGTCGGGTCCGCCGGGAACACACGCGCGGACAGCTGCGTCCCCGAGGACGCCTGGTCGAGGCTGACTGCCCGATCGCCGAAGTTGACCCGCGACGGGTAGGCGTTCGGGAACGCCGAGCCGGTGGCGTCCGGTGCGCCGGAGGTCACCACGACCGGGAACGTGGTCGCCCTGCTCTCCCCGTTGGCGGTGGCCCTGGCCGTGATCAGGACGGCACCGGTGGACACCGGTGTGACCGAGCCGCGGGCGTCGACCGTGGCGACCGACGGGTCGGAGGAGGTGTACGTCACCGTGAGCGCCCGGTCGGACAGGTTCCAGAACGTCATGTCGTGCCTGGTGACCGACAGTCGCGTGTTGATCCGGTTGTCGGGGGTGTCCAGGCTCAACTCGGTGGCGTCCGGCTGGGCCGAGACCACCTCGACGCCGGGCGTCCGGCGTCCGGTCACCCGCAGCTTCACCGACTTCAGGTCCGCGTCGGCCGAGCTCGGCCCGGCCAGGATGGTCCAGTCGCCCGTGGGAAACACCTTCTTGTGCTTCACGTCGTCCCAGAACCACAGGTCACCGGCGTCGATGGTGACCTTCACCGTCTTGGTTTTCGCAGCGATCAGGCCGCTCTTGACGAAGCCCTTCAGCTGCTTGAGCGGGCGTTGGCTGCCGTCGGCGCCCTGCGGGGCTCTGGCGTAGACCTCCACGACAGCCTTGCCCGGGCGATTGGCGGCCCGGTTCGACACGGGCACCGAGACCGTCACCGATTCGTCGGGAGTGATCTTCGAGGACGACAGTCTCGGGGTGCCGTAGCCGAAGGGCGAGTAGGACAGGCCCTGACCGAACACATAGTGGGGAGCCGCGCAATCAGGACCGACCTGGTAGTAGAGGTAGGTCCGGCCGCACCTGGCACCTTCCGCCCTGGTCATCCGGTAGTCCTCGATCGCGCGGTCCGGAGCGGCCGCCGGCCCGAGTTGTGCGTCGACGTCGGAGTACCAGGTCAGCGGCAGCTTGCCGGAGAAGTTGGCCACCGCAGTACGCCCGTCCTCCAGCGCCACCGCGTCGTTGAACAGCAACTCGGCCATCGCCTTGCCCTGGTACATGCCGTTGAAGGACGACCAGACGATCGCCCCCACGCTCGGCAGGTCCTTGAACGGGCTGACGTCGACCATGGTCTTGGCCTGGATCCACACCGCGATCTTCTTGCCGTACTTCTGTGCGAGCGGGGCGATCGAGTCCCGGATCAGCTCGGCCTGCATGCGCGGCAGGACGACTGTTGCGCGGTCCGTGCCCTCTCCGCCGTCGTTGTTCCGGTGACCGACGACGACCACGACATTGTCGGCCTGGGAGATCTGGTATTCGGCGGTCGCCGCGTCCGCTACGGGATCGCAGGGGCTGCTGGCGCACACAGAGGTGGTGATCGCGGTGCCGTCGGCGTCGAGGACGTCGGGGAACACCGCAAGGTGGCTGGACAGGAACGGCGTGGTGGAGCCCGCGGTCACGGCCGAGGGAGCCGCCCCCGTCCGCTCGGCCAACGCCTGGGCGAAGGTCGTGTCGACCGCCGTGGGCCCGGAGTAGGAGCCCGACTGGAAGTTGTTGAGGGTGTCCACGTGCCCGAGGGCGACGGTCTTGCCGGACGCCGCGCCCGCGAACGGGAGCGCTCCGCCGGCGTTCTTGAGCAGCACGGGCGCCTCGAGGGCAGACTCGTGCGCGACCGCACGGTGCGCCGGCGAAGCCAGCTTCACATCGGGATCGCCGGCCTCCGACAGCGAGTAGGAATCGCTGTTCCACGGGACGGAGGCGACGGGATCGAACTCACCCAGCTGGAACCGCGCGGTGAAGGCGCGCACGAGCGCGATGTCGACGTCGGCCTCGCTGACGAAGCCTTGGCTCTGAGCTGCCGGGAGTCCGCTCGCCGTCGGGTAGTCGCCGCCCGAGCAGTCAAGATCGGTGCCGGCCTTGAGCGCCCAGGCGTTGCCGAGGGTCTTGCTGATCTGCGTCTGCCCGCCGAGTTGGACGGGCTGCCACGAGTGTCCTGACGTCCCGGTTCCGTGCACGCGGGTGATCGCATCGCAGTCGGAGACGACGAAGCCGTCGAAGCCGTACGACCTGCGCAGCATGGTCTCGATGGCGTACCGGCTCGCCGCGGCCGGCGTCCCGGGCGTGCCGCCGGGTGTGACATTGTCGCGGGGACTCCACAGGGTGGGGTAGCTCGATGCGGACGGGTAGTCGGTGGTGTAGTCCTCCACCACGGAGAAGGCGTTGTAGGCGGCCATCAGCGACCGCGCGCCCGCCTCGCCGGCCGAGGCCGCGAAGGGCGGCAGGAAGTACTCGTGCATCGAACGCTCGGTGATGTTCGACGTGCCGAAGTCGCGGTTCGCCTCGGAGTTGTTCGCCAGGTAGTGCTTGGGCGTGGCGACCGCCTGGATGTAGTCGGCCGCTCCGGTGGGAACCGTGTCGGGACGTGACGCCGTGTCGCCCTGTAGACCGGTCACGAAGGCGCCGGCCACCTGGCCTGCCAGGAAGGGATCCTCGGTGTAGGACTCGTCCGCCCGCCCCCACCGGGGGTCGCGGTTGAGGTTCTGGTTCGGCGACCAGTAGGTCAGGCCGTGACAGGCACCACCGGCGGGGTCGGGGTTCGTCACACCCGGCGGGCAGGACGTGTTGTAGGTCACGCGGGCCTCGTCAGCGATACCGCCGGCGATCTCCCGGGTGATGCCCGGATTCCACGTCGATGCGATCGAGGTGCTCTGCGGGTACTGCGTGTAGTTGCCGTTGCCGGGGACGGTCGGGAAGTAGATCCCGTGGTTCGCCTCTCCCCAGTATCCGTACGACTTCACGCCGAGCCGGTCGATCGCCTTCGGCTTCGGACGCCAGGTCGCATGCGGCTGCATCGCTATGAGCTGGTCGTACTTCTCCTCCAGCGTCATGCGCGAAACCAGGTCCGCCGCACGGACACTGAATGGCAGCGAGGTGTTCCGGTACGCCGGCGTGTCCTCGGCGGAGGCCGAAGCCGGCCGCGCGAACGCGGCGAGCCCGCTCGCCGCCACAGCCCACGCCAGCCCGAACGCCAAGGACCTGCGTCCTGGACTCCTGGCGCCTCTGCCGTGCCCCCTTGCTCGCGAGGGCGCAGAACTGGTCTTCACCATCGAGGGTCCCCTCCCCTTTACGTTGAAGAACTCGAATTTATCGATGGTTTCGCAGTGTCGATGCCCCATACCGTCACGGCGGGGAGTGCGGCCGGACGGCCTCAGCGCAGCGTCGACCGCCTCTGGATCAGCTCGAAGTCGATGACAATCCGCCGGGGCGCCGGCCGCTCCTCTCGCGGCACGCCGTCGAACTGAAGCTGGATCCGCTCTTCCAACAGCGCGACCGCCCGGTGTGCGATCACGTCGCGTCCGGGATCGATGGTGCTCAGTGGAGGTCGGGAATAGTTCGCCTCGTCGATGTTGTCGAAGCCGATCAACAGGACGTCCTCGGGAACCCGTAGACCGCGGTCCTGAAGGGCAGCAAGCGCGCCCAGCGCGAGTGTGTCGGTGAACGCCACAACCGCGTCGGGTTCGACGCCGCTGTCAAGGATACGAGCGATCGTCGCCGCGCCGGTGGCGTGGAAGTAGTCGGGTACACCGATGACTGCGCGTGGGTCGACGTCCAACCCCCGCGACCGGAGGGCGTCCCGGAAGCCCTGGAACCGCAGCGTCCCGCTGCTCGGCGACGGGTCGTCCTTGACCCCCAGGGGAACCACCGTGGTCGCTCCGCGGTCCAGGACGTGCTCGGTCGCCGCACGTGCCCCCTCGACGTTGCTCATCGTGACGTGGTCGACGCCGCCATCGAACACCCGCTCACCCAGGAGCACGAGGGGGAAGTCGACGTCGAACAGCGAGAGGTCGTTCTGGCCCAGCGCGAGCGGGGAGTACAGCACGCCGTCGAAGCGCGACCGGTAGCTGCCGTCCAGGACCCGCAACTCGCGGTCGCGCTCGGCGTTGGTCTGCTCGATGAAGACGGTCAGGCCCCGCCTGGACGCCTCTCGCATGACGGCGTCCGCAAGTTCGGCGAAGTAGACACCGCGCAGCGCCGGCAACACCAGAGCGATCGCCCCCGTGCGGCCCCGGCTCAGGTTCCGCGCCGACACGTTCACGTGGTAGCCCAGCTCACGGATCGCATCGTCCACCCGCTCGCGGGTCTCCGGACGCACGTACTGATAGCCGTTGAGGATGTTGGACACCGTCTTGATCGACACACCGGCGAGGCGGGCGACGTCGCGCATCGTCGCCGACCCGTTGGTCTTGCGTGCCACAGCCCCTCCCGCCGCTCATGAAATGGTCGGCCAGCGCACAAGTCTGCCCCCGTCACGCCCCCCGG
>NZ_JBSWBU010000010.1:0-233156 GCF_054052245.1 Micromonospora sp. PTRAS2 | reverse complement strand
CGTCACCACCCCGACCCCGGCCTGACCCGGCCCACCCCCGGCCCGCCCCACACCACCCCGTCGGGTCGGACAATTCGCCCAATCCGGTGAACAGGTGACGGGATGTCGGGCAGGTGGGGGTATCAACGACGCGGGATACCCCCACCTGCCCGACATGAAGTCGATCACCGCGCCCGAGTCGGACAAACCGCCCACACGGTTGGTGGCGTGACGGGATGCCGGGCAGGTGGGGGTATCCCGGCGCGTTGATGCCGCCATGTCGCCGACACGGAGTCGATCACCAGGCCAACCAGCCGCGCAGGCGCAGGCGGCGCCGAGGCGGCCGGGCAGACCGCGCAGCGCCTGTCGTGCCGTGTCGGCCCGGCCAGGCGCTACCCTGACACCATGCAGGGCGTCGTCTCCCCCACCATGACCGGCGGGACCTTCCTGGCCCGTCCGGGCCGCCCTGCTGTCGTCACCGCCACCCTGACCGAGTTGACGGGTCCGACCCGGGGCGTCGTCGAGCTGCCCGTACGCCTGATGTGGAGCGCGGACCGCACCTTCGATCTCGCCGACCCGGACGACCTGCTCTGGATGTACGAGAACGTCCTGCGCGAGACCACCCGCGCGGCCGACCTGCGCCAGTTGGTCAACGGTCACCTGCTGCGCCAGGTCTGGTGCCTGCTCAACCTGCCCCGTGGCGTACGCGAGGCGTGGGAGCGACGCCACCTGGTCCTGCGCCACGGAGGCGGCGGGCCGGCGGTCCGGGCCGGCGACCGGGCCCTGCCGGCGGCGTGACCGGGGCCGCGCCGCCGGACGACTTCTATCGTGAGGTCGCCCGGGTGGCCCTGTCGGTCGCCGGGCGGCACCGGTTCGTGCTCGGTGGCGGCGTCGCCTGGGCCGCGCACGGGTTGTTCTCCCGCCCGACGGAGGACGTGGACCTCTTCGCCGACGTCGAGGGGGCCGCCGCCGCGGCGGCGGCCGGGGTGCGTACGGCGTTGGAGCGCGCCGGGTTCGAGGTGGGCGACGCCGACCCGGACAGCGAGCTCGCGGAGTTGTTCGCCGGGTTCGACCGGGACATGAAGGACTTCGTGGTGAGCCGGGGGCCGCGTCGGATCCGGTTGAGTCTGGGTCGGCTCGACCGCAACCGCAGCCCGGTGGTGATGGACCTCGGGCCGGTGATGGACGTCCGGGACCTGGTCGCCAACAAGACGGCGGCGCTGGTCAACCGGCGGGAGGTCCGGGACTTCATCGACGTGGCGGCGGTGCTCGACCACTATTCGGTCGCGGAGGTGCTCGACCTGGCCCGGCAGCTCGACCCCGCGCTGGAGCCGGAGGACGTGCGGGCCGCCGGCCACTACCTGGACCGCCTGCCGGATCGTCGCTTCGCCCGCTACGGGCTGGACGGGGCACAGGTCGCCCGGCTGCGGGCCCGGCTGGCGGACTGGCCCCGCTGACGCCCGCCGCGCGGGCCCGGCGGCGCGGCAGACCGGCGGCGCGGCGGACCGGGAGCCCGGCGCACCGGCGGCGCGCCGGGCCGCTGTGGCAGGAGTGACGGGGGCTCGTTATGGTGCGCAACGGCGCCCACGAGGCGCGTCCCTTCCCCTGGAAAGGCACCTCATGACCTTCTCCTCCGGCGCTTCGCGCCGCCAGGTGCTGGCCGTCGCGGCGGCCGCCGCGACCGCGCCCCTGATCGCCGCCGCCCCGGCCAGGGCGGCCGGGTCGACGGACCCGAAGCCGTCGAGGGGACCGAAGACCTGGGACCTGACCGTCCTGGGCACCTCGGACACCCACGGAAACGTCTACAACTGGGACTACTACCGGGACGCGGAGTACGACGACAGCAAGCACAACGACGTCGGCGTCGCGAAGCTGGCCACCCTGGTCAACCAGATCCGCGCCGAGCGCACGGGCAGGGCGACCCTGGTCCTCGACGCGGGCGACACGATCCAGGGCACCCCCCTGGCGACGTACTACGCCAAGCAGGAGCCGATCACCACCACCGGTGAGACGCACCCGATGGCGAACGCGATGAACATCCTGAAGTACGACGCGGTGACGCTGGGCAACCACGAGTTCAACTACGGCCTGCCGCTGCTGGCGAAGTGGATCGGCCAGCTCGGCTTCCCGGCGCTCGCCGCGAACGCGGTCAACGAGGCGACGGGCAAGCCGGCGTACCTGCCGTACGTGATCAAGGAGGTCCGGCTCGGCGGGCACGGCGCGCCGAAGCTGAAGGTCGGGATCCTCGGCCTCACCAACCCGGGCGTGGCGATCTGGGACAAGGGCAACGTCGAGGGCAGGCTGGTCTTCGCCGACATGGTGGAGACCGCCGCGAGGTGGGTGCCGGTGATGCGGGCGCGCGGCGCGGACCTCGTCATCGTCTCCGCGCACGGCGGCGACAGCGGCACCTCCAGCTACGGCCCGGAGCTGCCGAACGAGAACCCGTGCACGATGATCGCCGAGCAGGTCCCGGGCATCGACGCGATCCTCTTCGGCCACGCGCACAACGAGGTCGTCGAGAAGTTCGTGACGAACGCGCGCACGGGCGCGCAGGTGCTGCTCTCCGAGCCGTCCAAGTGGGGGCAGCGGCTGACCCGGATGGATTTCACGCTCACCCGCGAGCGGGGCTGCTGGAAGGTCGTGTCGAAGCACGCGACCATGCTGAACACCAACACGGTGGTCGAGGATCCGGCGGTGCTCGCGGCCGTGCGCGGCCAGCACACCAAAACCGTCTCGTACGTCAACACGGTGGTCGCCCGGTCGACGGTGGAGCTGTCGGCCGCCGAGTCGCGGTACAAGGACACCCCGATCCTGGACTTCATCAACCACGTGCAGACCGAGGTGGTCACGGCGGCGCTGGCCGGCACGGAGCACGCGGCCCTGCCGGTGCTGTCGATCGCGGCGCCGTTCAGCCGCACGGCGGTCTTCCCGGCCGGTGACGTGCGCATCCGCGACGTGGCCGGGCTGTACGTCTACGACAACACTTTGGAGGCCGTGGTCCTCACCGGCGCGGAGGTCCGCGCCTACCTGGAGTACTCGGCGAAGTACTTCACGACCCTCGCGGTGGGTGCGCCGGTGGACCCGGCGACGATCAGCGACCCGGCCGTGCCGGACTACAACTACGACGTCTTCTCCGGCCTCGACTACGACATCGACGTCAGCCGGCCGGTCGGCCAGCGGATCACCCGCCTGGTCCTGCCCGGCACCGGCGCCCCGGTCGCCGACGACGCCCGGTTCGTGGTCGCGGTGAACAACTACCGGCGCAGCGGCGGCGGCAACTTCCCGGGCATCGTGAAGCCGCAGGTCTACAACGCGCAGCAGGAGATCCGGCAGTTGCTCATCGACTGGGCGCAGGAGCGGGGCACCATCGACCCGGCCGACTTCTTCGTGCCGAACTGGCGGCTGGTGCGGGCGGGCGTCCCGGTGGAGTTCCCGAACGCCTGAGCCCGGCCCGGGTCGGGGGCCCCGTCCTGAGGGGACGGGGCCGCCCGCTCAGCCGCCGTGGCCGAGGCGCAGGACCCACTGGTCGGCGTTGGTCGCCGGGTCGGGCCGGTCCCGGCGGGGGTCGGTCTCGGTCGCCGCGGTGCGCTCCTCGGGGCGTACCGCGGGCGGCAGCTCGCCGAAGCGGACGTGCCGCAGGAACGCCAACTCCTCGTCGGTGAACGGGGGTTCGGACTCGCTCATGGCTCGGCCCTCCTCCGACCCAGGATGCCTCATCGCGGCCCCACCGGGCGAACCTGCGGGAGCCGGTCCAGCAGCGCCAGCGCCGCCCGCACCGGGGCGCGGGTCAGCGTCTCGTCGAAGCTCGCCCGGCCCAGGCAGAACCGGACGAACATCCGCCACCCGGCGGGGGTGGCCAGCAGGGCGTGGAAGACGTCCGGCCGACGGGAGAACACCTCCAGCAGCCGGTGCCCGGCGCGCATCGACGGCGTCAGGTGGCGGTCCACGGCCCGCTGGTAGCCGTCCAGGTCGCCGTCGACGACGGCGGCCCCGGCGAGCGCGCCGGAGCGCAGCGCGTAGCTGATGCCCTCCCGGCTCCACGGCTCCAGCAGGCCGGCCGCGTCGCCGGCCACCAGCACCCGGCCGTGGCGCAGCGGCGAGTCGTCGGCCCGGCACCGGGTCAGGTGCCCGGAGTCGTGCTGCGGGTGCACCCCGGACAGGCCGAGGCGGTCGACGAAGTCGCGCAGGTAGGCCCGGGTCCGCTCCCCCGCGCCCCGGGCGGCGATGACCCCGACGGTCAACGTGTCGCCCTTGGGGAACACCCACGCGTAGGAGCCGGGGATCGCCCCCCAGTCCAGCAGCAGCCGGCCGCGCCAGCGACGCCGTTCCGGCTCGGACACCGGCAGTTCCAGTTCGAGGCCGAGGTCGACCTGCCGGTACCGCACGCCGACGTGCCGGGCGGTCACCCCGGAGGAGCCGTCGGCGCCGATCACGGTGCGGGCGTGCACGACGTCGCCGTCGGCGAGCCGCAGGCGTACCCCGTCGGGGTCCTGCTCCACGGCGCGGACCGCGACCCGCTCGCGCAGCTGCGCCCCGGCGGAGACGGCGGCGGCCCGCAGCCGGTCGTCGAACTCGTCGCGGCGCACCATCGCGATCAGCGGCCCGGCGGCGTGCCGGCGGGTGAACTCGCGCCGCCCGTCGCGGGTGAACGTCACCCGGTCCACCCGGTCGTGCGCGGGCACGTCGATCCGGCCGGCGACGGCCGCGAGGGAGGTGCCGATCAGCCCGCCGCCGCAGGTCTTGTACCGAGGGTGCGCGGCGCGCTCGACGACCAGGGTGCGCAGCCCGGCGGTGGCCGCGACGTGGGCGGCGGAGAGCCCGGCGGGGCCGCCGCCGACGACGACAAGGTCCCAGTTGATCACCGTTGCAGCCTAGGGCACGGTCGGTCGGAAGGCCGGGTGGCGCATCCGGTACGCCGCGCGCCGAATCCGGTGTGCGGGCGGGCATCAACGGCGGGCCGGCGGGTAACCGCGCAGCGCAGCCCCGCCCGCCGCGCGGGCGGTGACCGAGGAGGAAGCCATGCAGCAGGTGCGTCTGTCGGACGTCGAGGAACGGGTGTACGAGGCGGTGGCGGCGCTGGAGATCCGCGGGCAGGTGCCCTACCCGGACCTGATCGCGCAGGAGTCCGGGCTGACCGAGGAGGAGGTGCACGCTCCCCTGCGGCTGCTGACGGAGAAGAACCTGCTGCACCGGGAGGACTCCCCGATGGCCGGGCTGGACTTCGGCCCGCGCTGGTGCGCCCGTCAGATGGCGTGAGCCCGCCGGGGGGCCGGGCCGACGAGCGACGTCGGTGGCAGGCGCTGGGGGTCGGCCTGGTCGCCGCCTTCATGACGCTGCTCGACGTGAGCATCGTCAACGTGGCGGTCCCGTCGATCGACCGGGCGCTCGGCGCGACGCCGAGCGACCTGCAGTGGGTGCTGTCCGGCTACGCCCTCACGTTCGGGCTGGTGCTGGTGCCGGCCGGGCGGTTCGGCGACGCCCGGGGCCGACGCACCGCGTTCGTCGTCGGGATCGCCCTGTTCACGCTGACCAGCGCCCTGGCCGGGCTGGCCCAGTCCCCCGGCTGGCTGGTCGCCGCCCGGCTGCTGCAGGGGGTGGCCGCCGGGATCGTCAACCCGCAGGTCACCGGCCTGATCCAGCAGCTGTTCCGGGGCCCCGAGCGCGGCCGGCCGTTCGGGCTGCTCGGCGCGACCATCGGCATCTCCACCGCGATCGGACCGCTGCTCGGTGGGCTGCTGATCCAGGCCGGCGGCGAGCAGGACGGCTGGCGGTGGGTCTTCTTCGTCAACGTACCGGTGGGGATCGTCGCGATCGTGCTCGGCTGGCGGCTGCTGCCGGCGCAGCCGGCGGGGGCCGCCCAGGGGCGGCGACTCGACCCGGTCGGGGTGCTGCTGCTCGGCGTCGGTGTCGTGCTCGTGCTGCTGCCGCTGGTGCAGCGCGAGCAGTGGCACAGCCCGTGGAAGTGGCTCCTGGTTCCCGCCGGGCTCGCGGTGCTGGCCGCCTTCGGGCTCTGGGAACGCCGGTACGCCCGACGCGGCGCTCCGCTGTTCGACCTGCGGCTGTTCGGCTTCCGCTCGTACGCCCTGGGCTCGCTGATCGCGCTGCTCTACTTCGGCGGGTTCACCGCGATCTTCTTCGTGCTCACGCTCTACCTGCAGAACGGCCTCGGCTACCGCCCCCTCGTCGCGGGCCTGGCGATCACGCCGTTCGCTCTCGGCTCGGCCGCCGCGTCGGCCCTCGGCGGTCGGATCGTCAACCGGTACGGCCGCCCGCTCGTCGCCACCGGCCTGCTGGTCGTGCTGCTCGGCCTGGGCGCGGTGGTGTTCGTGCTGCGCGGTGACCCGCGCGGGTCGGTGCCGCTGCTGATGGCCGTGCCGCTGCTGGTCGCGGGGCTGGGCAGCGGCCTGGTCATCACGCCCAACCAGACCCTCACCCTGGCCCAGGTGCCGGTGCCGCAGGCGGGCAGCGCCGCCGGCATGCTCCAGACGGGCCAGCGGATCGGCTCGGCGGCCGGCATCGCCGCCGTCGGCTCGGTGCTGTTCTCGGCGCTGGCCGGCAGCGGCGGGGACTGGTCGCCGGCGGTGCGGCACGCGCTGCTGCTGGCCATGGGGATCATCTCGCTCGGCCTGTTCGCCGCCCTGTTCGACCGCTGGCACGCCCGGGGCGAGGGCGGGCGCACGGGGTGACGGCAGCGGCGGTGCCCGCCCGGGATCTCCCGGACGGGCACCGCCGTCCTCACTGCTCGGGCACTGCCCGGCTCAGCGTGGGTCAGCGCGTCGACCCGCCGAAGCGTGCCCGGCGACGCCAGGCCAGGCCGGCGAGCATCAGCACCACACCGACCCCGACGAGGCCGCCGCCGACCGCGAGCGGGGTGCCCAGGTTGTCACCCGTCACGGGCAGCTTTCCGCCGTGCGGCGGCCAGGGCTTGTGCGTCGGGTGGTACGTCGGCGACGGCGACGGCTGGGGCCGCGCAAGCACGGTCAGCGTGGCGCTCGCCGTCCGGCCCGTGGTCTGGCCGACCGCGGTGAACAGGTACTGCCCGGGCGTGTCCGGCGTGTAGGTGGTGGTGAAGTTCCCCGCCCCGTCGGTCACGACCGTGAAGTGGGTCGGTGCCGCCGCCCGGTAGGCCACCGGCGCCATCGCGACGGTGCTGCCGTCGCTGCGACGCACCGTGGACTGGCCGGGCAGGCCGGCGGCCAGCGGCGTGATCGTGACGGTGATGTCGACGACCTCGTTCGGCCCGAACCCGAAACCGCTGAGGGTGACCGTGTCGCCGACGTAGACCGTCGACGGGTTCACCGTCAGCACCGGGGGCTGCGGCGGATACGGTGTCGGCTGTGGTGAGCCGGTCGGCGACGGTGTCGGCTGCGGCTGCGCCGCCCCCGCCGCGGTCGGCGCGGCCACGACGGCAAGGCCGATCGTGAGCGCCATGATGATGCGGGATAGCCGCATGATGGGTTCCCTCCTACTAATCGCAGTGTGGTGCGGGATCTATGTGGGTGGTCCATGGGGTGGCGGTCGGTGTGAGCCAGAGGTCGGCGTCGCCGGTGGCGCTGCCGGTCCTGCCGGTCAGCACGTCGACCTCGAGGGCCCGGGTGGCGCCGGGGCGCACCTCGACGTTGGCGACGACGACCTGCCGGCGGCGCTCGGTGCCGCTGCCGACGGGCACTTCCGTGCCGTCGAGCCGGGTGCGCAGCACCGCGCCGCCGGCCGGGCTGTGGACGGAGACCAGGGTGCGGGCGGTGTACGGGTCGCCGGCGAGGCCGAGGCCGAGCACGGACGTCGACAGCCCGCGCTTCGGCGCGGTCGAGTGCAGCGTGAATCGCAGCCGCAGTTCGCGGCGGCCGTCGGGGCGGCACCCCCCGACGGTCAGCGTCGCGGCCGGGCGCAGGTAGTAGCCGAGCTTCGCGCCGCTGCCGTCGTTGAGGAAGACGCCGACGGTGGGCACGTCCTCCTTCTCCGGCAGCGAGCCGGCGAGCCGGTTGCCCTCGATGACCCGCTGTTCCTCGGGGTGGGCGCTCCAGAACAGCACGCGCCGTTCGGTGATGGCCCGGTCCAGCACGGACAGGTACGCCCGGGGGTCCACCTCGCGGGTGAAGAAGGTGTCGAAGGCGGCCGTCGCCGAGGCGGCGAAGAACTCGTCCTGCTCCACCGCGTCCATCCGTTGGTAGGCGTCGGAGAGCAGCGTCCGCACCGCCTTGTCGCCGACCAGGGTGGTGTGGCCCGGCACCGGGACGGGGCCGGTGACCTTGAGCAGGTAGGACAGCACCACCGGGTCGACCGCGAGGACGCCGTCGACGGTGTCGCCGGTGCGTTCGCGGTACATCTGGCGGAACAGGGCGGCGGCGGTCGGGAAGTGCGGGGTCAGGTTGACGTCCGCCGGGTACATGCCCGGCAGGTCGGTGTAGAGGTTGCGGATCTCCGGCTTCAGCTTCAGGGGCGGGTCGAACAGGCCAAGCTGGGCGCTGGTGCCCTGGGTGCCCATCCGGAGTTGGCCGTCCTTGGCCTCGATCACGGCGTACGCGCCGAACATCCCGCCGGTGGCGCGCAGCTCCGCCGGGTTCTGGGACACCATCAGGTAGCTGCGGGGGCCGGCCGCGCCGAGCAGGGGCGGCAGCAGCCGGGCGGCGCCGTCGGCCGCCCGGGTGAGGGTGGCCAACTGGTCGAGCTGTTCACGCAGCTCGGCCACGGCGTCGCGTACCGGCGCGACCAGGGCGTCGGTGGGTACGGCGGCGAGGCGGGCGTGGGTGCGCTGGACCACCTGGTCGGTGGCGGTGAGTTCCGCCGCGACCGCCTTGAGCCGGGGCACGTCCAGCCGCCCCTTGCCGGGCAGCAGGGTCGACAGGTCGGTGCGCAGCAGGGTGGGAAAGGCCTCCCGGGCGAGGTCGTCGATGGCCACCGCGATCTGACGCACCGCCGTCAGGTCGTCCCCGGCGAACGGGGTGTGCTGCCCCGCCCGCCAGCCCAGGTCGTCGGTGGCGTCACGCGCCGCGCCGGCCTGCACCTGCAGGGCCGACAGGGTGCGTTGGGCCCGCTCGGTGTCGGCGCCCACCACCTCGGAGCTGAGCTGCTGGGCCAGGGCGGCGGCGTTGAGCAGGTGGGTGCGGGCCTGCCAGCCCCGGAAGCCCACCCAGCCGGCGCTCAGCAGCGCCAGCGAACCGACGACCAGGCCGGCGAGGAGGGCACGACGGGCGCGGGCCCTGGCTCGCCGCCGGGACCGTCGCCCTCGGCGGCGAGGCTGCTCGGTTTCACTCAACGCCCACTCCACTCAGAAAACGGACAGAAATGACGATTCATCATTTTCTAGCACGCGCTTCGCCCACTTCGCGCCGTTATGGTGGATTTAGGCCGGGGGTTCCGGCCGGCGCGTCCGCGCGGCGGCCCCGCGGCTGCGCCGCGCGTCGACCGCGTCGTGGAGCAGCCGCTCGACGGCGTCCACCCCGCCGTGCAGCGACATGTCCCGCAGGTACGCCTCCCGGCCGCGGCGGCCCATCTCCAGCCGGGCCGCCGACGGGATGGTGGCGGCCAGCCAGAAGCGGTCGGCCAGCGTGGCCCAGTCCTCCGGCGGGCAGGACAGCCCGGCCCGGGCGCGCTCCACGATCTCGACAGTGTCGCCGCCCGCCGACGCCACCACCGGCGCCGCGCAGCCGAACGCGGCCTGCAGCTTGCCGGGAATCGTCCCGCGCAGCTCCGGCAGGTCGCGCAGCATCACCAGCTGGTAGTCGGCGGCGGCGTACAGGTCGGCCATCTCCAGCGGCGAGCGCCGTGCAACGAACCGGACGTTGTCGGTGCCCAGCTCCGCCGCGAGCCGCCGGACCCGCTCCTCGCCCGGGCCCGAGCCGACCAGGACCAGGTCCATCGTGCCGCGCAGCGGCGCGGCGGCGCGCACGGCCGTCTCCAGCCCGTGCCGGGCGCCGATGGTGCCGGCGTGCATCACCACGCAACGCCCGTCGCCCCGGACGAGGCGGCGGGCCTCCCGGGTCGGCTCGGCCGGATGGAACAGCCGCTCGTCGGTCCAGTTGAGCACCAGCCGCACCCGCCCCGGATCGGCGCCGCCGGCGACCACCAGGTCGCGCATGCCGGGCGCGGCGACCGCGACCAGGTCCGCCGAGCGGTAGAGCCACCGGGTGGCGGCGGCCACCCGGGCGGCCCACGGCGTCGGCGTCGCGCCCTGTGCCTCCAACTCCGGGTGTACGTCCTGCACGTGCAGCACCGTCGGCACCGTGCCCAGCAGCCGCAGCAGGCCGGCCGCCGCGAAGGTCGCGGCAGGGAGCTGGTGGACGTAGAGCACGTCGACGCCGGCCAGGTGACCCCGCCCGATCGTGCCGGCGCTCGCGGCGAAGGAGAGCCATCCCGCCACGCGGGCACGCACGGAGGCGTCCCCGGCCGACCAGCGCGGCACCCGCCGCACCGTGAGCCGCTCGCTGCGGGTCTCGTACCGCCACCGCTGCCGCCAGCCCGGATAGACCTGACCGCCGGGATAGTCCGGGAAGCCGGTCAGCACGCGGACCTCGTGGCCGCGCGCGGCCAACTGCTCGGCCAGGCTGCCGGGGACGAACGCCGGCTCCGGCGGAAAGTGGTAGGACAGGATGCCGATCCTCACCGGGTCCTCCCGGCCCGACGATGACCCACCGGCGCGGCGTGGACACGGAACGTGCCGGCGGGCGCATACGATTCCACGGGTCCCACCGCGACCAGAACGCCGGGAGAACCACCGATGGCCGACCGCATCCTGTTCGTCTGCCACGCCAACCTGTGCCGCTCGCCCATGGCCGAATACCTGGCCGGGCAGCTCATGGCGAAGCTGCCGGTCGAGGTGGCCAGCGCCGGCACCGACGCCGTGGACGGGCGGCCCATGCACCCGTACGCGGCCGAGGTGGCCGCCGAGACGGGGCGTGACCCGGCCGAGTTCCGCAGTCGGGCGCTGACCACCGCCCACCTGTCCGACGCCGCGCTGGTGCTGACCTCCACCCGACGCCAACGCTCGGCCTGCGTCTCCCTGCTCCCCGCCGCCCTGCACCGCACCTTCACCCTGCGCCAGTTCGGCCGGCTCGCCGGGGCAGCCGGGACGCCGGACGGCGCGGACGTCGGTGCGCTGCGGGCGGCGGTGCGGGCCGCGGCCCTGGCCCGGGGGCTGCTGCAACCGGCGGCCCCGGCCGAGGACGACCTGCTCGACCCGATCGGCGGCAGGCCAGCCGACTTCCGGCGCTGCGCGCAGGAGATCGAGCGATCGCTGGCACCGGTTGCGGCACTCATCGAGGCAGCCGGGTGAGTTCCTGCGTCGGGTCGGGGATCGTCTGCTCGGGGCCGGGGAACCCGCCGCCGCGGGCGGCCGGCGCGGTGTCCATGTGGCTCGGCGGGGCGGCGGCCGGCCCGGCCGGCACCTCCACCCGGTAGTTCTCGTACTGGTAGGTCTCGGCGCGGCCGAGCTTGGCCATGTTCAGCACGCAGCCCAGCAGCCGCACGGAGACCGCCTGGAGCGCCTGCGCGGCGGCGCCGACCTGACCACGGTCGGTGCGGCCGTAACGGCTGACCATCAGGGCCCCGTCGGCCTGGACGGCGACGACCACGCCGTCGGTGACGGTACGCAGCGGAGCGGTGTCGATGACCACGATGTCCGCCGACTCCCGCAGCACCAGCAGCAGGTCCGCCATCGCCTTGGAGCCGAGCAGCTCGCTGGGGTTGGGCGGCACCGAGCCGGCGGGCAGCACGAGCAGGGACTTGTCGCCCCACCGCTGCACCACGTCGCCCACGTTGACGTCGCCGAGCAGGACGTCGGTCAGCCCGACGCCGGCCTCCATGCCCAGGTACTCGGCCACCTTCGGCCGGCGCAGGTCCGCGTCGACCAGGGCGACCCGCCAGCCGGCCTCGGCGAGGGCGATGGCGAGGTTGCAGGAGAGGGTGGTCTTCCCCTCCCCCTGCAACGCGCTGGTCACCGCGATCACCCGGGCGGGCTCGTGCACGTCGACGAAGCGCAGGTTCGTGCGCAGCTTGCGTACCGCCTCGGCCCGGGGGGTGGTGGCCGCGTCCCCGACGATCAGCGGGGCGGTGCGGGCGGCGGCGTCGAACGGGATCTCACCGAGCAGCGGGCTGCCGGTGGCGCGCTGGAGGGTGACCGAGTCCCGCAGCCGGGTGTCCAACCGGGTCCGCAACAGGGCCAGGCCGATGCCGGCGAGCAGGCCGCCGAGCGCGCCGAGGGCCAGGTTGCGGGCCGGGTTGGGCGACACCGGGCTGGAGCCGACCCGGGGGCCGCTGATCACCTCGACCTTGACCGGCGGGGTCCGCCCCTCACCGGCGGACTCCACCTCCTTGACCAGCTCGATGAACTGGGCGGTGATCGCCTCCGTCAGCCGCAGCGCGCGGGTGGCGTCGGTGTCGGTGACGGTGCCACGCAGCAGGACGGTGTCGGGGATGGCAGCGGCGCTGACCCGCGCCTGCACTTCCTCGGCGGTCAGCCCGAGCGCGGTCTTGCCCACGACCTTCTGCGCCAGCCGGTCGCTCTGCAGCAGGTCGGCGTACGACTTGACGCGCTGCTGCATGAAGACGTTGCCCTGGTAGGCGTCGGTGACGCCCTGGTTGGGGGTGGTGACGAAGAAGCTCACCGAGGCCGCGTAGCGGGGCGGGGTCCGGACCGTGACCAGCGCGGCCACCGCGAGGCCCACCATGACGGAGAGCAGGACCACCCACCAGCTGCGCCGGACGGTCCGGAGGAAATCACGAACGTCCATCAGCCGCGAAGCCCCCGTCCGGTCCGTGCGGTCGACATGTCAAGCACCAAAGCTCCCTCAGCAATCACGGGGCGATCCTGTTGCAGTCGGTCGACCCCACCAGCGCATCCGGTCGAACCGACTGTAGAGGATCCAAACTCCCAAAGACGGCAATAAGGATGAAATCGGCACTCGCCCAGTTATCGCGGACTTCTCCGTACGCTGGACCAACTCGATTCGGACGGCCGGGGTGACGCGGGGGACGGCCCGGCGGACGAGGGCGCACGGACTGGCCTCCGGACGGACGGCCGGGGGCCACCGGTGCGCCCGGCGGCCCCCGGCTGATGTCTTAGCGGCGACGCTCGGCCGGCTCGTCCTCCTCGGCCTGGTCCGTCTCCTCGGTCACCGCGTCGCTGAACGGCTCGGTGAGGTCGTCGCCGGGCACCGCGACCTCCTCGGCCAGGGCCTGCTCGTCGGGTCGGCCGCCGGCCGGCGGCTCGGGGGCGGTGGCGCCGCCGGCGAAACCGTACTCGTTGGGCTCGTCGTGCCGACTCATGCCTTTTACCTCCATATATCGCCAGAATCGCCTCTTGTCGCTCACCGTAAGGCGTGATCGTCCGCTCCGCAGCGCGCTCGGTGTTGTCCGGCGGCGGGCCGCCGCGCCCCGGCCGCCGGCGCGGTGAGCACGACCACCCGCCACAGTGCGGTGCGCAGCGCCACGACCGCGGCGGCCCCCGCCAGCTGCGTCCAACCCTGGTCGCCGGCGAGCCGAAGCAGCCCGGCCGCCGTCAACAGGTCCAGCAGCACGCGCAGCGCGCGCCGCCACGACCGGGTCGTCGCCAGGGTCACCAGGCCGGTGAGCAGCGCCGCGGCGGTCACGACCGACGGCAGCGGGGCGGTCACGACCGGTCCCCGGGCTCGGGGGCGGACGGGTCGGGAGTCGCCGGCTGCGCCGTGCCGGACGGGCCGGGTGCCGGCGACGACGACGGCCGCTCGGGATCGATCTGGCGCTGCTCCTGGGCGATCTCGCGGCGCAGGAAGAAGTTCAGCGCGGTCCGGATGGTGGCGATGGCCGCGAGCTTGCCGATCTGGTCGAAGGTCGGCGACACGGCGGTACGCAGGATGTCCGCGGCGAGCTGGAACTCCAGCCCGAGGGTGAGGAACCGGCCGAGGGTCAACCGGATGGGAGTGAAGACGGCGGCGCTGCGGTGCCGCAGCCCCTCGGCCACGAACCGCAGCGCCGCCCAGACCGCGCCGACGAAGATGACCGCCGCGCCGGCGACCTCCACGACGGCGACCGCCAGGTGGTCGCCGGTACGCAGGATGTCGTCCCAGCTCACCCGGGGCCGTTACCCGGCCCGCCGGTGGGTAGTCGCCGTCAGCCGGGCTCGGCTGACGGCCTCGAAGGTCAGAGCTCGGCGACGGCCTCGAAGATCAGCCACAGACCGCAGATGGCGAAGAGGATCGCCGCGCCGTAGCGGATGGTGCGCTCGGGCAGGTGCCGGCCGAGCAGCCGCCCGACCAGGATCGCCAGCGCGTCGGCGGCCACCATGCCGAGGGTCGAGCCGAGCCAGGTGCCGAACCAGCCGTACCTGGTGGCGAGGGTGATGGTGGCGAGCATCGTCTTGTCGCCCAGCTCGGCGAGGAAGAAGGCCACGCCGACCGCGACGACGGCGGACTTGCCACCGCGCTCGGCCTTGCGCTTCTCCTCCTCGGTGAGTTTGTCCCCGCGCAGCGTCCAGGCGCCGAACCCGAGGAACGCGAGGCCGGCGATCAGCGAGATCCAGCCGGTGGGCAGGGCGGCGCCCAGCCCGTAGCCGATGGCGACCGAGGCCAGGTGGACGACGGCGGTGGCGACCGTGATGCCGATGAGCACCGGGATCGGCTTGAACCGCGTGGCGAACGTCAGCGCCATCAGCTGGGACTTGTCGCCGAGTTCGGCGACGAAGATGACGCCGAAGCTGACCGCCAGCGCGACGAGGAAACCTTCCATGACACCCTTCCCGAGAACACCGGGCCGGGGGTGTGGGGCGCCCTCGACCCGGCTGTTGTAGACAGCCTGGGTCGAAGGTCTCGCCCGCCCCACCCGAGGGTGGGGCCGCGTGGCCGGATGCGGAACGCACCAGTGTGTCGACCACGACATTGGGGGCTACTCCCCTTCGCGCCACCACCCTACCCCACCAGGGGGCGCCGCCTGAGCACCGGGGCGGCGCGGACCGCTGCTCAGTCGGCGCGGGCCAGGGTCACGCCGAACAGCCCGTCGGCGTCGGTCCAGAACTCCCGGGCGGTGAAGCCGGCCGCGGCGAGTTCCGCGGCGATGCCCTCGGGGCGGAACTTCGCCGACACCTCGGTGCGCAGTTCCTCCCCGACGGCGAACTCCACGTCGAGGTCGAGCACCCGGGCCCGGACCGGACGCTCGGCGCGCAGCCGCATCTCGATCCACTCCCGCTCCGGATCCCAGAGGGCGACGTGCGCGAACGCCTCCGGGTCGAAGTCGGCGCCCAGCTCCCGGTTGACCACCCGCAGCACGTTGCGGTTGAACTCGGCGGTCACCCCGGCGGCGTCGTCGTATGCGGGTACGACGATCGACGGGTCCTTGACCAGGTCGGTGCCGATCAGCAGCCAGTCGCCGGGCTCCAGGGACGCGCGCATGGCGGCGAGGAAGCCGGCCCGCTCGGCGGGCAGCAGGTTGCCGATCGTGCCGCCGAGGAAGATCACCAACCGTCGGCCGCCGGTGGGCAGCCGGTCGAGGTGGCGGGTGAAGTCACCGACGATGCCGCGCACCCGCAGGCCGGGATAGTCGGTGGCGATCTGCTCGGTGGACTGCTTCAGGGCGCTGACCGAGACGTCCAGCGGCACGAAGGTGCCCAGCCCGCCGCGCCGGGTGAACGCGTCCAGCAGCAGCCGGGTCTTCTCCGACGAGCCGGAGCCCAGCTCGATCAGGGTCTTCGCCCCGGTCAGCTCGGCGATCTCGCCGGCCCGTTCGGCCAGCACGGACCGCTCGGCCCGGGTCGGGTAGTACTCCGGCAGGCGGGTGATCTCCTCGAACAGCTCGCTGCCCCGCGCGTCGTAGAACCACTTCGGCGGCAGCCACTTCGGCCACGCGGTCAGCCCCGTGCGGACGTCGTCGCGCAGGCTGCGACCCAGGTCCTGCTCCTCCAGGTAGATCTCCAGCGGTTCCGCGCTCATCGGGTGTCCCCTCCGTCGGTCGTGTCGTTTCCCACCTGTGCGGGCCGGTCGCCGCTCAGCCGGCGGGCAGGGCGGCCACGCGCGCCCCGGCCGCCGTGGCCACCACCAGCCGTCCGTCCGGCACCGCCTGCCAGCCGGGGTCGTCGTCGTGCGGTTCCGAGGCCAGCAGCACCGCGCCCGGGGTCTGCCGGACCGACAGCGCATGGCCCGCGGCGCTGGCCACGACGGTGCGCCCGTCGGTGAGCAGCAGGTTGAGCCGGGACCCGGGGGCCGCCGCCGCGACCTCGGCCACCGTGGCGGCGACCGCCCGCGCCGGGTCCTCGCCCGCCCGCAGCCGGTGCCGCACGAGGGCCCACAGCAGCGCCGAGTCGGTCGGCGCGTCGAGGGTGAGCAGGTCGCGTACGGGCAGCCGGCCGGCGAGCGCGGCCACCGCGTCGGGCCAGCCGCGCACCACCCCGTTGTGGCTGAACAGCCACGGCCCCTCGGCGAACGGGGCGGCGGCGGTGTCGAGCACCGGCATGCCGACCGTGGCGGAGCGGACGGCCGCCAGCACCGCGCCGCTGGTGGTCGCCGCCGCCAGCCCCGGCAGGGTCACGTCGCCCCAGATCGGCGTGCCCCGCCGGTAGCGCACCGGCTCGCCGCCGCCGGGCGGGTACCAGCCGACGCCGAAGCCGTCGGCGTTGACGGTCCCGCCGCCGCGCATGTCCCGGGGCGCCCAGGACTGCCGCACCAGGGAGTGCGGCGGGTCGTACAGCAGGGCGCGCAGGCTCACCGGCGGCCCGACGTACGCCAGGTGCCGGCACATCAGGCGGCCCCGGCGGCGACGTGGCCGGCCCTCACCGGCCCGACTCGTCCGGGCGGGCGTCGCGGGCGCAGCGGAAGCCGCTGAAGATCTGCCGCCGGATCGGGTAGTCCCAGTTGCGGAACGTCCCCCGGCAGGCGGCCCGGTCGGTGCCGAAGGAGCCACCGCGCAGCACCCGGTGGTCGTCGCCGAAGAACACCTCCGAGTACTCGCGGTACGGGAACGCGGCGAACCCCGGATAGCCGCGGAACGGGCTGGACGTCCACTCCCACACGTCGCCGATCAGCTGGTGCACGCCCAGCGGCGACGCCCCGGCCGGATAGGCGCCCACCGGCGCGGGCCACAGGTGCCGCTGCCCGAGGTTCGCCTGCTCGGCGGTCGGCTCCCCGTCGCCCCACGGGTAGCGGCGGGACCGGCCGGTGGCCGGGTCCCAGCGGGCCGCCTTCTCCCACTCCGCCTCGGTGGGCAGCCGCTTGCCGGCCCACGCCGCGTACGCCTGCGCCTCGTACCAGCACACGTGCACCACCGGCTCGTCGTCGCGCACCGGCGACCACCGGCCGAACCGCTGGTACCCCCAGCCGTCGCCGTCGCGCCGCCAGTGCATCGGGGCGGTCAGCCCAGCCTCGGTGCGGTGCGCCCAGCCGGCCTCGCTCCACCAGCGCGGGTCGTCGTACCCGCCGTCGGCGATGAACTCGCGGTAGCGGCCGTTGGTGACCGGGGCGGCGTCGATGACGTACGCGGGCAGGTCCACCGGGTGCGCGGGGCGCTCGTTGTCCAACGCCCACGGGTCGGTGGAGGTGCCCATGGTGAACTCCCCGGCAGGGACCAGGACCTCGTCGGCCACCCGGGCGCGCGGCTGCGGCGGGTCCGGGGCGTACAGCGCCGGCGGGCCGACGCGCAGCTGGTGGGTGGCGAGCATCGTCTCGTCGTGCTGCTGCTCGTGCTGGACGATCATGCCGAAGGCGAACCCGTCGGCGACGAGCGGCCGGTCGGTGAACGGCACCCGGTCGAGCAGGTCGTGCACCTTGTCCCGCACGGTGGCCAGGTAGGCGCGGGCCTCGGCGGGCGGCAGCAGCGGCAGCGCCGGGCGGTCGCGGCGGGGCTGCTTGAACGCGTCGTACAGGTCGTCGATGTCCCGGCGGACGGGCTCGCGCCCGCCGACGTCCCGGACCAGCCAGAGCTCCTCCTGGTTGCCGACGTGGGCGAGGTCCCAGACCAGCGGCGACATGATCGGCGAGTGCTGACGCATCAGGTCGGCGTCGTCGACCGCCTCGGTGAGCCCGGCGGTCCTCGCGCGGGTGCGCTCCAGCTCGGCGGCGATGCGGGTGCGTAGCTGTTCCGCGCCGAGCTCGTGGATGGTCGTCACCGCGATCCCCTCTCCGTGGCGGCCAGCCGCCGCCGTAATCCTCGGGTCGTCTCGTCGTGCAGGTCGGCCGGCAGGTCCAGCCGGGGCAGGGCGGCCAGCGCCAGGTCGAGCAGGTCGGCGGCGGCCCGCGCCAGCGGCGGGTCGCCGAGGCCGTGGCGGGCCGCCTCGTGCCACCGGTCGGCGACCGGCGTGGCCGTGGCCACCGCCTGGCGCACCGTGGCCGGGTCGGCGAGCAGGGCGGCGAGCACCGCCAGCGGCAGCCGCCAGTCCGGCCCCGGCTGGGCGTCCAGGTAGCGGATCTCCAGGTAGCCGCGGGGGCGTACCACCGGGAACAGCGTGCTCAGGTGGTAGTCCAGGTCGTCGGTGGTGGGCGGCCGGGGCAGCACGCCGGTGATCCAGTCGCCGAAGGTCACCCCGGGCGGCGGCGTCCAGTCGGCCTCGTCGTCGCGCAGGCACAGCAGCGGGGCCGCCAGCGCGTACGCCGTCCACGCCGCGACCGGATCGGCGTCGGGCTGCTGCGGCGACCAGACGGGGCGGGTGCGGGCCGGGTCGATGGCCAGCCACGCGGCCATCCGGGCGGACGCCCACCCGGTGCGCCGCCCGGCGTGCCGGTCGGCGGTGGCGAACGCCGCGAGCAGCGGCGGGCCGACCGCGTGGGCCGCCGCCCAGCGGGCGGCGACCTGGTCCGGTTCGCCGGCATCCAGGCAGACCTGGAGCCCGGCGGTGCTGTACATCATGGTCCGGCCGGCGGGGCCACGGCGGTCGAAGACGCAGCGCATGGCGTGGTAGCGCGGGGTGTCGACGACCGGCCGGGGCGGCCGCCACGGGTCGATGCCGGTGCGCCCGAGCGTCAGGCCGGCGGCGCGGAGCAGGTCGGTGACCTGGGCGATGTCGGCGTTCGTGGCGTCGACCAGCGCGGCGACCGAGGAGCGCGGCGCGGTCGAGATCTCGAGCTGGCCACCGGGCTCGACGGTCACGGTGCTGCCGTGCCGGAGCGGTGCGGCGGGGCTGGAGTCGTGGATGGTGGTGGGGCTGTGCGGCCCGAGGGCCGCCCGGAGCCGCTCCCGGTCCACCGGGCGGGCCGGGTCGGCGGCGTCGTGCACGGTCCATTCCAGTTCGACACCCGTGCGGGTCGGTGGGCCGGTCTTGAAGCAGATCCGGGCGATGTGCCGGACCGCGTCGTCCACCCCCCGCAGCGGGGTGGTCCGGTCCAGCTCCGGTGACGTCACCACGAGACGATCCCTCCCTCGGTCGGGGCGGAACAACGTGACCCTTACCGGCCCCGGCGTCCGCGCTGCGACCATCTTCTGTCTAGCAGACGAATTCCGCTCGCCTTGCCGTAACAGATGTTTCGGGATCAGTCCTCGGCGGTGGTGTCCGTGCCCGCAGTGGGGGTGGCCTTCGACGCCGGCCGGCCGGTGTGCGTGGGGCGGGCGGCGGGCGTGGCCGCGGGGTCGGCGTCGGGGACCAGGCGGCGGCAGAACGCGTCTACCTCGGCGGCGTCGCCGGCGGCGGCGACCAGGGGCGCGTACGCCGGGGTGGTCAGCGCCTTCGCCCGCTGCGCGGCCGGCTTGGCCAGGTACGCCCGGCACAGTCCGGGCAGGTTCGCGGCGGCCCCGGAGCGGCCCGGGCCGGGGGTGACGCCGGGCGTCTGTGGCGGCGCGGCCCCGGCGGACGTGCTCGGCCCGGCGCTGCCCGGCGTCGCGGTCCCGCCGCCGGGGGCGGACGGGGCGCCGGCCGGGCCCGGGGCGGTGGGGCCGGCGGTGGTGGGGCCCGAGGCGCTGGGGTCGGCCGGCGCGGTGCTCGGGGCGGGCGCGGGCGCGGGCTCGTCGGCGCGGTCCAGGCCGACCGCCGCGACGGCGACACCGGCGGTCGCGGTGGCGGCGACCGCCCCGATCCAGGCGACCGCCCCGATCCTGCGGCGGCGCCGCCGGGGCGCGCGCGCCGGGGGCGTCGCCGGCGCGGCGCGGGCGGCCCGGAACGCGGCGAGCGCCGCCTCCTCGCCGGCGAGTTCACCGGGGCGGGCCGGCGCCGCCGCCGCGGCGAGCAGGTCGGCCAGGGGGTCGGCGGGACGGCCGTCGTCGCCCGCGCGGCCGTGGCGCGCGGAGTCGAGGAGCCGGTCGGACGCCGCCCGGTCGGCGGGCAGGTCCGGCCGGTCGGGCTGCCGGAAGCTCATCGGTTTCCCCTCACGTCAGCCGTCCGCCTGCTCGACGTACGGCGCGCCGGGCGTCGGCCGGCCGGGGCGGGGGCGGGGCGGCGTCGCGGACGGAGCGGCCTCCGAGGTCGGGTCCTGGCGCTGCAGGAGCGTGGCGAGGCGGCGCAGGCCCCGGTGAGCGGCCGTGCGCACCGCGCCGGCCCGCCGGCCGAGCACCCGTCCGGCGCTCTCGGCGTCCAGGCCGATCACCGCGCGCAGCAGCACCGCCTCGGCCTCCCGGGGCGGGAGGGTGGCGATCAGCGCCAGCGCGGCCTCGGTGCCGAGGGTCTCGCCGGCCCGCTCGGCCGTGTCGGCGTCACCGGCCAGGTCGGCGAGCGCCTGCACCGGCACGGGCAGCGAGGGCCGGCGGCGCTGCCGGCGCAGGTGGTCCATAGCCCGGTTCCGGGCGATGGTGACGGTCCAGGCCCGGAACTCCCCGCCCGTGAAGGTGGGCAGGTCCCGGGAGATCTGCAGCCAGGTTTCCGAGGCCACGTCCTCGGCGTCGGCGCCGACCAGCGCGGTCAGGTAGCGCAGCAGGCCGGGCTGGAGAGTGCGGTAGAGGAACCGGAAGGCGTCCTCGTCGCCGGCCTGCGCCGCGACGACCGCCTCGTTCAGTTCACTCGTCATGGGTACGCCGTTCCCCCTGCCCGGCGTCGGTGGGCGGCACGTCGGCAGCGACGCGCACGGCACCGACCTGGCCCGGCAGCCGGACCTCCTTCCGCACCACCAGCCCCCCGCTGACCCTGATCACGCCCGACACCGTACGCGCCCGGACGGCGCGTACGACCACCACCCGGCGCGGCCGTCGGCAGGGTGCCCACCCGGGGCGCCCGGCTGGCCGGAGCCGCGCTAACGCTAGGAGCGGGGTGCCGGGCGGACAAGTCAATGCCTCCCGGAGAAAGAGTGAGAATTATCAAACGGTGAACACGGCGAGTCGATGTGACACGGCGCGGGCCGCGGACGCCACTGTCTGCGCAGGCCGGGCGCGACATTCGGGCCCTCCCCCGTTCGGCCAGGCCACGGCACCGGCTCGGGCAACCTGTGACAGGTGGTCGCGAGTCGATCACGGGCGAGCCGGCCCGACGGCCGCCCGGCCGCCCCGGCCGCCCCGTCGCTCCGGTCGGTCCGGCCGGAGCGCGAGAAGTGAGCCGGGCGCGCTCTGGGTACGGTATTGCTGTGTTGTCTTCGGGAGTCGTACTCAGCGGTCGGTACCGCCTGGACGACCGTGTCGCCACCGGCGGCATGGGTGACGTCTGGCGGGCCACGGACCAGATCCTCGGCCGGCGGGTCGCGGTCAAGGTCCTGCTGCCGGCGCTGGTCTCCGACCCGGACTTCATCGCCCGGTTCCGCGCCGAGGCCCGCATCATGGCCGCCCTGCGGCACCCGGGCATCGTGCAGGTCTACGACTGCGGCGAGGACGACCTGCCCACCGGCGGGCGGGCCGACTACCTGGTGATGGAGTTCGTCGAGGGCGAGCCGCTGTCCAAGCGGATCGAGGCGGCGGGGCACCTCGGCGTGGCCGAGACCATGTCGATCGTCGCGCAGGCCGCCCAGGCGCTGCACGCGGCGCACGCCGGCGGCATCGTCCACCGCGACGTCAAGCCGAGCAACCTGCTGGTGCAGGAGGACGGCACCGTCGTCCTGGTCGACTTCGGGGTCGCCCGGTCGACCAACGTCACGAGCATCACCAGCACCAACGCGGTGCCGGGCACCGCGCTCTACATGGCACCCGAGCAGGCGGCGGGCCGACCGGTCTCCGGGGCCACCGACATCTACGCCCTCGGCGCGGTGGCCTACTGCTGCCTGACCGGCGGGCCGCCGTTCACCGGCGACAACCCCCTGCAGGTCGCCGTGCGGCATCTGGACGACGAGCCGCCGGAGCTGCCGACCGACATCCCCGGGCCGGTGCGGGACCTGGTGTCCCGCGCCCTGGCCAAGGACCCGGCGGCGCGGTACGCCAGCGGCGCGGCGATGGCGGAGGCCGCGCGGGCCACCATCGCCGACAGTTCCGCACCCACCAGCACCGTGCCGGTGTCGCCGCGCACGCCGGTCGGCGCCCGGAACGGGTTAGACAGCACCCGCGACGACCTGCCGCCGGTGCGGCCGACGGCCGCGCCGGCGCGCACCTTCGTCGGCCGCACGGGCCGGCGCGGCACCCTGGTCGGCGCGCTCGCGGCGGTGGCGGTCGCGGGGATCGCGCTGGCCGCGGCGCTCGGCGCCGCGACGAACGCGGACGCCCCCGCCACGAAGTACGGGCCGACCGCCCCGGCGGCCGACCCGACGCCGGGCTCTGACGACTCGGCCGCCAGCGAGGAGGCCGTGGTCGACCCGGACCGCACGTTCCGGCCCGGCGGGGGTCGCCCCTCGGCGTCGGTCACCCCGACGCCGACCCCGCAGCCGAGCGACTCGGCCGCGCCGGAACCGACGGGCGCGCCGCCCACCAAGCCCGCCGACCCGCCGCCCACCACCGCCAGCACCCCGCCCGACCCGCCGCCCACCACGGCGAGCACGCCGGCCGATCCGCCGCCCACCACGGCCAGCACCCCGGCCGAACCGCCGGCCCAGGGGGACTGACCCCGGCCCCGGCCGGTCCGGGGGCTCGGCCGGGCGACGGCCGCCCCACCGACCCCACCTTCACCAAATCGGACTTAAAACCCAGAACCTCACTTACGCTGACGATGAGGTACGTTCCGTCGTCTGCCGCGGGAGCCATGGGTGAGCGCTGAGAAGTTGGTCGTCATCGGCCAGGGATACGTGGGCCTGCCGCTGGCCATGCGCGCCGTCGAGGCGGGCATGGACGTCGTCGGCCTCGACGTCAACGCCGACCGGGTCAAGCGCCTCGCCTCGGGCGAGTCCTTCGTCGAGGACATCCCCGCCGACCGGCTCGGCCGGGCGCTGGGCAGCGGACGGTACCGCCCGAGCACCGAGTACGCCGACGCCGAGGGCTTCGACATCTGCGTGATCACCGTGCCCACCCCGCTGCGCGACGGCGTGCCCGACCTGAGCTACGTCGAGCAGGCCGGCGGCGGCATCGGGCCGTACCTGCGGCCGGGCTGCGCGGTGATCCTCGAGTCGACCACGTACCCCGGCACCACCGAGGAGCTGCTCCGGCCGCTGCTGGAGTCGGCCAGCGGGCTGACCGCCCCCGGCGACTTCCACCTCGGCTACAGCCCGGAACGGATCGACCCCGGCAACCCGGTGTGGAAGCTGGAGAACACCCCGAAGGTGGTCTCCGGCGTCGACGCGGCCTCCCGGGAGCGGGTCGACGCGTTCTACCGGCGGCTGGTCGAGCGGACCGTGCCGGTGGACTCCACCCGGGTCGCGGAACTGACCAAGCTGATCGAGAACACCTTCCGCCAGGTCAACATCGCGCTGATCAACGAGCTGACGATGCTCAGCCACCACCTCGACATCGACGTGTGGCAGGCGATCGAGGCCGCCGAGACCAAGCCGTTCGGGTTCATGCCCTTCCGCCCCGGCCCGGGCGTCGGCGGGCACTGCCTGCCGATCGACCCGTGCTACCTGTCCTGGCAGGTCAAGCGCCGGCTGGGACGGCAGTTCCGGTTCATCGAGCTGGCCAACGACGTCAACCACGAGATGCCCGAGCACGTCGTCCGACGGATCATGAACGGGCTCAACCGGGCCGGGCGGGCGGTCAGCGGGGCCCGCCTGCTGCTGCTCGGGTTGGCGTACAAGCCGAACACCGGCGACATGCGGGACTCCCCCGCCGTCGACGTGGCCCGCCGCCTGCAGGACCTCGGCGCCGAGGTCCGGGCGGTCGAGCCGTACGCCGAGCCGCACCACCTGCCCGGCGGCGTTGTCGTGGTCGGCCTGACCGAGCGCGAGCTCCGCGAGGCCGACGCCGTGGTGGTGGTAACCGACCACGACTGCCTCGACTACGACCTGGTGGTGCGGCACGCCCGGTACGTCTTCGACACCCGCAACCGCTGCCACGGCCCGACGGTCGAGCGCCTCTGACGCTCAGTCGCCGAGGCTGGTGACGATCGGGCGGGCGAGGGCGCGGCGGGCCGGCAGCACCGACGCGGCCAGCGCGGCCAGCACCGCCACCGCGATGATCAGCCCGAGCCGTCCCCACGGCAGCACCAGCGTGAACTCGCCGCTGAGCCGGGTGACCACCGCCATCGCGCCCGCGCCGACGCCGATGCCGAGGCCGACCCCGAGGACCGCGCCGACCAGCGCCATCAGCGCCGCCTCCACGGCGAGCATCGCCCGCATCCGGCCCCGGGTCAGCCCGACGGCGCGCAGCACCGCGTTCTCCCGGGTGCGCTCCACCACCGACAGGCTGAGCGTGTTGGCGACGCCGACCAGGGCGATGACCACGGCGAGGCCGAGCAGGGCGACGACGAACGCCAGCACCATGTCGATGGTGCCGGTGAGCGACTCCTTGTACGTCGCCTGGTCCACCAGGTTCGCCGTCGGGTAGCGGGCCACCACCGACTCGACGGCCGCCCGGGCCCGCTCGGCGCTCACCCCGGCGGCCGGGTCGATTTCGGCGAGGTGGCCGCGCTCGGCCGGGAAGAGGCGGGAGAAGTCGGTGTCGACCACGTCGACCACGTGCCCGGCCGGCACGGGGCCGCCGGCCAGCGCCGACCCGTCGGCGGCGACGACGGCCGCCACGGTGAACGGCTGTCCGGCCAGGGTGACGGTGTCGCCGACCGACCAGCCCCGCGCCCGGGCCAGCTCCCGGTGCACCAGCACCCGGCCCGGGCCGAGCCGGCCCGCGTCACCGGCGTCCACGGCCGTCAGGGTGCGCCCGACCAGCGCCGGGCGGGCGGTCCGCAGCTCGACCCCGTCGCTGACCCGGCCGCGCAGCTCGTGCACGACGCCCAGCTCGGGGCGGGCGGCCAACTCGTCGACCAGCGGCCCGGGCAGGCTCCCGCCGACGCCGACCACCACGACGTCCACCCCGATCTGCCGGTCCACGGCCCGCTCGATGCTGGCCTTGGCGCTGCCCGCGCCCACCACGAACGCCGACACCAGACCGATGCCGATGACCAGCGCGGTGGCGGTCGCGGCGATCCGACGCGGGTTGCGCACGGCGTTCGCCACGGCCAGGCCGGCGGTCGCCCCGAACAGCCGGCGCGCGGGGACGCCCAGCAGGCGCACCAGCGCCGGCACCAGCACCGGCCCGAACAGCACGATGCCGAAGAACGCCAGCATCCCGCCGGCCGCGACCAGCGGCAGCTGGCCGACGGCCCCGGCCGACCCCAGCGCCGCCACCCCGGCGGCGAGGACCAGCGCGCCCGCGGCCAGCCGGACGCGGCCGGCCCGGCGGGTGGGCTGCACCGCCGCGTCGGTGAGCGCGGCCACCGGCGCGACGCGGGTGCCCCGCCAGGCCGGCACGGCGGCCGAGGCCACGGTGAGGACGGTGCCCAGCAGCAGGCAGACCAGCACGGTCGGCGCCGTGACGGTGATCCCGCCGCCGGCCATCGGCACGTCGAACGCGGACAGCAGGGCGTCCAGGCCGACCGCCACGCCCGCGCCGACCGCCACCCCGAGCGCCGAGGCGGCCAGTCCGGTCGCCGCCGCCTCCAGCAGCGTCGCCCGCAGCACCTGCCCCCGGGTCGCCCCGACCAGCCGCAGCAGCGCGGTGCGCCGGGTGCGCTGGGCGAGCACGATGGCGAAGGTGTTGGCGATGACGAACCCGGCCACCACCACGGCCACCGCCGCGAAGGTGAGCAGGAGCAGGTTGAACTGCCTCAGGTCGCGGACCGCGTCGTCGACGGCGGCGTCGAGGACCGCCTGGCGGTCCTTCACCGTCACGCCGCCGCCGGCCACGGCCGCCACCCGCCCGGCCAGCTCCGCCGCCGACACGCCCGGCGCGGCGGCCACCATGATCCGCCCGTAGCCCTCCTGTCGCGTCACGGCCAGGGCGTCGGGCCCGGCCAGGCCGATGAACGGCCCGCCGACGTCCCGGGCGGTGCCGGCCACGTCGACCGTGCCGACCAGGGTGTACGCGCGGGCCGCGCCCCCGCTGCCGCCCACGCGCACCGGTCCGCCGAGGGTGAACCCCTCCTCGGCGACGGTCGGCGCGTCGAGGACCACCTCGCCGGGGCGCTGCGGCAGCCGCCCGGCCACCACGTCGTACGACTGCAGGGCCGCCTCGGTGGGGATCGCCGCCGCGACGGCGTAGCCGAGGACGGGCCGGCCGTCGGAGCCGACGACCCCGGCGGAGCCGGTCAGCTCCCCGGCGGCGGCCCGCACCCCGTCGACCGCGCGCACCCGCTCCACGAGGGCGGGCGGGATCGGGTCCCGCCCGGCGTACACGGCGACGTCGGTGTGCCGGTCGAAGACGCCGGCGCTCTCGTAGGCGCGGCGCTTCATCCCGTCGGTGAGGATCAGGGTGCCGGCGACGAACGCGACGCCGAGTACCACGGCCAGCGCCGACAGCAGCAGCCGCAGCGCGTCGGCGCGCATGGTGCGCAGGGTCAGCCCGGTCACCGCCGGCCCCCCGTCGCCGCGCCGGCCGGGGCCTGGTCGAGGTGGGCGAGGGCGTCGAGGACGGCCTCCGCGGTGGGCGCGACCAACTCGCGGACCAGCCGGCCGTCGGCGAGGAAGACCACCCGGTCGGCGTGGCTCGCGGCGGTCGGGTCGTGGGTCACCATCACGACGGTCTGGCCGAGGGTGTCGACGGCCTCGCGCAGCAGCCGCAACACCTCCGCGCCGGAGCGGGAGTCGAGGTTGCCGGTGGGCTCGTCGGCGAAGATCACCCACGGTTTGGTGATCAGGGCGCGGGCGACGGCGACGCGCTGCTGCTGGCCGCCGGAGAGCTCGGCGGGCCGGTGCCGCAGCCGGTCGGCCAGCCCGACGGCGGCGACGACCTGGCGCAGCCAGGCCGGGTCGGGGCGGCGGCCGGCGATGGCCAGCGGCAGCACGACGTTCTCCTCGGCGGTCAGCGCGGGCAGCAGGTTGAACTTCTGGAAGACGAAGCCGATCCGGTCGCGGCGCAGCAGGGTGAGCCGCCGGTCGTCGAGCCCGCCGGTGTCGGCGTCGCCGATGCGTACGGTGCCGGCGGTGGGCCGGTCGAGGCCGGCGAGGCAGTGCATGAGCGTGGACTTGCCGGACCCGGACGGGCCCATGATGGCGGTGAACCGGCCGGCGGCGAAGTCGACGTCGACGCCGTCGAGGGCGACGACCCGCGCCTGGCCGGCGCCGTACTCCTTGCGCAGGCCGCGGGCGGTGACCGCGACGCCGGCGGTGGCGAACGCGGGAGGTGGTACGGACACGTCGGTGCTCCCCGTGCAGGTGGTGGTTGCGGACACCTGTCGACGCTATGGGCGGCACCGGCCCGCCGCGTCCGCCCGCACGCTCGCCCCGCCTGCGCCCGGAGGCGTCCCCACGGCGCGGCCCCGTACGACCTGGGGCGTACCCGCCGTCAGCCGCCGGGGGTGACCAGACCGCTCTCGTACGCCAGCACCACCGCCTGCACCCGGTCGCGCAGCCCCAGCTTGGCCAGGATCCGCCCCACGTGGGTCTTCACGGTCGCCTCGGCGACGTGCACCCGGGCGGCGATCTCCGCGTTGGACAGGCCCTGGGCCACCAGCAGCAGGATCTCGCGTTCCCGCTCGGTGAGCTGGGCGAGCCGGGGATCGGCGGCGGGGCCGGGGCCGAGCTGACCGGCGAACCGGTCGAGCAACCGGCGGGTGATCGACGGGGCCACCACGGAGTCGCCCTGGGCGACCACCCGGATCGCGGCCAGCAGTTCCTCCGGCGGCACGTTCTTCAGCAGGAATCCGCTCGCCCCGGCCTGGAGGGCGGCGAACGCGTCGGCCTCGGTGTCGAAGGTGGTGAGCACCAGCACCCGGGGCAGGTCACCCGGCCGGTCGGCGCAGATCCGCCGGGTGGCCTCCACCCCGTCCATCGTCGGCATCCGGATGTCCATGACCACCACGTCGGCCTCGACGCGGTCGAGCACCCGCAGCGCGTCCGCCCCGTCGATGGCCTCGCCGACCACGGTCAGGTCGGGCTGGGAGCCCAGCACCATCCGGAACCCCGCGCGCACCAGCGCCTGGTCGTCCACGATCACCACGCGGACCGTCATGCCGCCACCTCCGTCCCGGTGCTCGACCGTAGCGGCAGCCGCGCCTCGACCTGCCACCCCCCGGCCAGCGTGGGGCCGACGGTGAGGCTGCCGTCGTACACGGTCACCCGCTCGCGCATGCCGACCAGGCCGTGACCGCCGGACGGCGCGGGGCGGACCACGGGGCGGCCCCGCCCGTCGTCGACGACCCGGACCACGACGGCGTCGGGGGTGTGGGTCAGGCCCAGCGTGGCGGTCGCGCCGACCCCGGCGTGCTTGAGGGCGTTGGTGAGCGCCTCCTGCACCACCCGGTAGACGGTCAGCTCCAGGCCGGGCGGCAGGGCCGGCGGCTCGCCGGTGACCGTCGCGTCGACCCGCAGCCCGGCGGCCCGGAACCGGTCCAGCAGTTCGGGCAGCTCCACCAGGGCCGGCCGGCGGTGCGTCGGCTCCGCCGCCAGCGCCGGGGCCGCCGCGCCGTCCGGCCCGTCCGCCGGCCCGGGGCTGCTCGTCTCCCGCAGCACCCCGACCAGGCGGCGCATCTCCTCCAGCGCCTGCCGGCCGGTGTCGGCGACCACGCGCACCGCCTCCCGGGCGGTCTGCGGGTCCCGGTCGAACAGGTAGCGGGCCCCGTCCGCCTGCACGATCATCACGGCCATGCTGTGGGCCACCACGTCGTGCAGCTCGCGGGCGATGCGGGTGCGTTCCTCGGCCACCGCCGCGCGGGCCTCGGCCTCCCGCTCCCGCTCTAGGGTCGCGGCGCGCTCCTCCAGGCTCAGCACGTAGAGCCTGCGGGTACGCACGTTCAGCCCCATCAGCCAGACCGCGCCGGTCATCAGCGCGAACCAGATCGCCGAGGCCCACCAGGCGACGGCCGCCTCGATCTGGAGCGCGGCGAGCACCACGCCGACGGCGGCGACGACGCCGGCGACGATGCCGGCGGCCAGCCTCTCGGCGTACTTCACCACGCTGTACAGGGCGATCAGCACGGCCACGTCGAAGGCCAGCGGGCCCCACCCGGCGACCACCTGGACCCCGGCGAGCACGGCGACCGCCGCCCCCACCGCCGAGGGGTGGGCGCGCCGGAACAGCAGGGCGGCGGCCATCGCCGCCGCGACGCCCGTGGCCCGCCACCCGCCGGGCTGGTTGACGCCCCCGGCGAGGCCGACCAGCACGACGAAGCCGGAGACCGCCACGTCGAAGGCCACGCTGCGCAACGGCCGGCCGAACAGGATCCGCCTCACGGTCACCGAGCGTACGGGGCGCGGGTCCGACGGAGGGCCAGGGTGTACAGGAGTCGCCTGCGCCGCCGTTGATACCTCGCGGGGCGCACTTCTCAGATTCACGTTCCGCCGTATCCGGGAATTGCCACCTCCCCGGCAAATGCGGACGCCCTTTGAGCAATCGTCAATCTCGACCATTCCATTTACGGCGGCCACTGAAATACAGTTGTCGCGCCGGGTCGCCGGAGCAATTCTCCGCCACTCGACCCATCACCACCACCATCGAAGGGGAATCAGCACATGAGAATCGCGCTGGCACGTCCACGCCCGCGGCGTACGGCCCGACTGCTGTTCGGCGCCCTGCTGACCGCCGCGCTCGCGTTCTCCGTGAGCGGCACCGCCACGGCCGCGATCGACAAGGGCGACTTCACCGCGAACGCCCGCACCGACGTCTACATGCGGGACATCGCGTCGGACACCGGGTTCGAGCCGCACGGGGCCATCTACTCGTCGTTCTTCAACAGCCCGGACATCAAGATCTGCCCCACCGCGGTCGAGTGCGCGTCGCACACGAACCCGATCGTCGGATCGACGAGCTACATTTTCGTGAACCTGCGGAACAATGGCCCGTACGGTTCCGGAATCGGCAACGGGACGCTGAAGGCGTACTACACCACCTCTGGTGGCGCCGCGAACTGGCCGATGCACTGGACGCCGATCGGCTCCAAGACGCTGCCCGTCGCCCCCGGGGTCACCACGACGTCGATCGCCTGGCCGAACGTGCCCTCCATCGGGCACTTCTGCCTGCTGCTGCGCTGGGAGTCGGCGACCGACCCGATGCTGTTCGAGGGCACCGCGACCTCCATCAACACGCAGTACAACAACAACATCGCCTGGAAGAACGCCAACACCGTCCCGGCGGG
Organism: Micromonospora sp. PTRAS2; assembly: GCF_054052245.1. Lineage (NCBI taxonomy): Bacteria > Bacillati > Actinomycetota > Actinomycetes > Micromonosporales > Micromonosporaceae > Micromonospora > Micromonospora sp. PTRAS2. The sequence continues at coordinate 202,735 of NZ_JBSWBU010000010.1, read as the reverse complement.
CGGCGGCGTGGTCACCGACCGCCCGTACGCGCTGGCGAACGCCCTGGCCGAGCCGGCCCCGTTCGACCTCGCGTTCCGGCCGCTCGGCGAGCCGGCCCCCGGCGTCAAGGTCGTCGCCGACCTCGGGCCGGAGCTGTTCGAGCGCTGGCGGGCCGCCGGCGGTCAGGGTGAGGGCATCCAGGTCGTCGGCCGCAGCGCCATCCAGATCGTCGACCCGTACAAGGCGCAGATCAAGGGCCTGCTGATCAAGCCCGAGGAGCGGCCCGTCGTGAAGCTGAGCTTCGCCACCAGCGAGACGCTGCAGAAGGCGTACACCCTCCAGGTCGTCCAGGTCGGCCCGGCGCGCAAGCTCGGGGAGAGCTTCGACGTCGGCGGGGTGGACTACACCTTCGAGCCCCGCAAGGGCTGACCGGGCGGGTCGGCGGACCGGAGGGCCGGGGGGCCGGGATCCCCTCCGGCCCGCCGGCCACACCGGTACGACGCGGCTGACCGCCGCCACGATCGCTCGTGGCGGCGGTCAGCCGTGTCGCCCGTGGGCAGCCGGGCTAGGGCAGGGTCACCGGGAGGCGGTACTCCCGCTCGGTGCCCGTGGCCGTGCGCAGGTGGATCTCGCCGGTGCGCAGCCCGTAGGTCACCGACCAGCGGGTGTGGCCCTGCCGCACGTCGTTGAGCAGTTCCAGCGCCGCCCGGTCGTCGACGACCCCGCCGGCCTTCGTCAGGGCGGCGGCGAGCACGCCGTAGCGGTGGTCGGTGCGCCGGCGTTCTTCGGGTACGCCGACGACGGGCACGTTGGTCAGCGCCTGCCAGCCGCCCTGCCCCTTCTCGACCCGCATCGCGCCGTCGACGAACTCGACCACGGCCGACGCGCCGGTGGCGTCGGCGAGCAGGTAGTGCAGCGGGGGCCCGCCGTCGAAGTCGAGGTTGTGCCGGCCGAAGACGGCGACGGCCTCGTCGACCGTGGCGGCCTGGTCGAGCACCAGCCGCAGGATGCGTACCGAACCGACCGTGGGCTTGCCCGCCTCGGCGCGGGCGGTGGCCCCGTCGTCGGCGGCCAGCCCGACGGCCAGCCCCCGCTCGTTCATCCCGTCGAACGGCAGCAGCGGCGCGTTGAGCAGCCGGCGGTCGCCGGTGGGGTCGGCACCGACGCCGAGGTAGGACATGTCCACCAGCGAGACCGTGGCGTACCCGTCCGGCGAGTCGGTGCGCAGCACCAGTGCCGGGTTGGCGTCCCAGTCGAAGTTGCGGGCGAACAGCGGGCGGTTCGGGTCGCCGGAGGCGGCGAAGAGCGAGCAGCCGAACGGGCTGGGCGGCGCGGCGTCGGTGCCGACGGTCGGGTCGTAGTCGCCGACGTAGGTCATCTCCCACATCGGCAGGTCGTCGACCCGGCGCAGGCTGGCCAGGGTCCGGTCGGCCTGCGCCGGGTCCTGCCGGGACGCGGTGGGCGTGCCGGCCGACGGCGGCGGCGGGGCGGCGGCGGTCTCGGGGGCGGAGCAGGCGGTGGCGGCGAGCAGCAGGGCCAGGCCGGCACCCAGGAAGGTCCTACGCATGATGGCTGAACGCTAGGTCAGCCATCGACCGTTGTCCACCACGGTCCGACGGCCGGCGGGGCGGTTCGCCCGACGGCAGCGGGAGGGCCCGGTCACAGCGGCGTGGCGGACCGCCGGGGCCGCCCGGCCGGCGTGCGAGGATCAGCCGCCGTGGACCCTGACGGCGAGCCGACCGCACGCACCGGGGGCGAGCCGACCGCACCGACCGGCCGCGTCCCCCGCCGGCCGCTGGAGCGGCTGCGCCGGCTGCACCCGCTCGACCGGGTCGCGCTGGCGCTGGCCCTGGTCGGGGCGGCCTGCGCGCTGACCGGCCTGCTGCCGCGCGCCGAGACCGTGGCCACCCTGGGGCGCATCCTGCCGCTGCTGCTGTTCCTCGGCACGGTGGTGGTGCTGGCCGAACTGACAGCGGTGGCCGGCGTGTTCGACGTGCTGGCCGGGCGGCTGGCCCGCGCCGCCCGGGGCAGCTATCCGGCGCTGTTCGTGCTCTGCGTCGGCTTCGCCTCCGCCACCACGATCGCGCTGAACCTCGACACCACGGCGGTGCTGCTCACGCCGGTGATGCTGGCGCTGGCGCGGCGGCTGGGCATGCCGCCGCTGCCGCTGGCGCTGACCACGGTGTGGCTGGCCAACACGGCGAGCCTGCTGCTGCCGGTGTCGAACCTGACCAACCTGCTGGCCGCCGACCGGGTCGACCTCGACCCGCTGTCGTACGCGGCGCGGATGGCGCTGCCGCAGGCCGCCACGATCGCGGCCACCATGGCGCTGCTCTGGGTCGGCTACTGGCGCCGGGGGCGGCGCGGTGTCGACCGGTTCGTCGCGCCCGGGCCGCACGTCCCCGCCGACCGGGTGCTGTACCGGATCGCGCTCGCCGGCTGCCTGCTCCTCGTGGCCGGGATCCTCGCCGGGGTGGAGGTGGGGATCGCCTCCGCGGCGGCCGCCGGGCTGGTGCTGGTCGGCTTCGCCGCGCGCAACCGGGCCGCGCTGCGCCCGGCGCTGGTGCCGTGGCGGCTGCTGGTCTTCGTCACCGGGCTGTTCCTGGTGGTGCAGACCCTCGGCCGGTACGGGCTGGACGACGTCGTCGGCGTGCTGCTCGGCCCGGACAGCGGGGCGTTCGGCGCGCTGCGGGCCGGCGGGACGGGCGCGCTGCTGTCCAACGTCGTGAACAACCTGCCCGCGTACGTGGCGGGCGAGGCGGTGCTCCCGCCCGGCGACGCGACCCGGCTGCTGGCCCTGTTGATCGGCACGAACGCCGGCCCGCTGGTCACACCGTGGGCGTCGCTGGCCACCCTGCTGTGGTACGAGCGCTGCCGGGCCGCCGGGGTGGCCGTGCCGCTGGGCCGGTTCCTGGCCGCCGGTGCCCTGCTCGCCGTGGCCGCGACGGCCGCCGGCGTGGGCGCGCTGCTGCTCACCGGCTGACCCGGGGGCACCACCCACGCCGGAGGTTCGGCGCGCAGCGGTTGTGAACATCTGGTGTCCACAGGTTGATGGTGGTAACTTTCTCGCCACTTGCAAGAACTTGCAGAAGGATTCGCCGATCCCTGCCGGATGACGTCATCCGCTTGCTCGGATCGGACAGGCCCTCCCCCGGGCCGACGGCCTTCCGCACCCCATCACCCCCGTCGGCCACGCCGACGCCCACCCCCGAGGAGGTCCGATGCCCCGCCGCACCGGACGACGACGGATGATCGGGGCCGCGCTGGCCGCCGGCCTCACCGTCGGGCTCGCCCCGCTCAGCACGGCCGCCGCCGCGAACACGGTGACCGTCTACTACCGACCCCCCACCGCCTGGACCGGGACCGTCAACATCCACTACGCCCCGGACGGCGGCGCCTGGACGGCCGTCCCGGGGGTGGCGATGGAGGCCGCCTGCACCGGCTGGCGCAAGCGCACCATCGACGCCGGCTCGGCCACCGGCCTCCAGGTGGTCTTCAACAACAACGCCGGCGCGTGGGACAACAACAACGGCGCGAACTACCGCACCGGCACCGGGACGGTGACCGTCTCCGGCGGCGTGGTCGGCACGTCCGACCCGTGCGCCGGCACCCCCTCGCCCACTCCGACGGCCACCCCCGCGCCGACCGGAACGCCGGCCACCCGCACCGCCGAGGTCTGGTACCACCTCGCCACCCGGGGCTGGGCAAGCGCGAACATCCACTACCAGCCCGCCGGCGGGGCCTGGACCGCCGTGCCCGGGGTGCCGATGGAGGCCGGCTGCACCGGGTGGGCCCGCCGCGTGGTCGACCTCGGCAGCGCCGCGACGCTGAAGGCGGCGTTCAACAACGGCACCGGGACCTGGGACAACAACAACGGCGCGGACTACACCATCGGCGCCGGGGTGAGCACGGTCAAGGCCGGCGTGGTGACGGCCGGGGCGAGCGCGCCGTGCGCCCCGGAGACCCCCGACACCACCGCCCCGTCCACCCCCACCGGGCTGGGCGCGACCGCCAACGGCCTGCGGGTGGCGGTGTCCTGGGCGGCGGCCACCGACGACCGGGCCGTCACCGGCTACCGGCTCACCCGCACCGGCGGGCCGGAGGGCACGGTCACGGTGACCACCACCGGCACCAGCCACGTCGACGGCACGCTGACCGCCAACACCCGCTACGAGTACACGGTGCGGGCGTACGACGCGGCGGGCAACACCTCGGCGGCCAGCGCACCGGCCGCGGCGACCACCGGCGACGCCCCGCCGCCGGCGGCGGCCGGCAGCCCCCTGGGCGGCGACCCCCGCGAGGACACCATCTACTTCGTGATGACCGCCCGGTTCGCCGACGGCGACAGCACCAACAACCGGGGCGGCAGCCAGCACGTGAAGTCCGGCAACGCGGCGAACGACGACCCGATGTTCCGGGGCGACTTCAAGGGCCTGATCGACAAGCTGGACTACATCAAGGGGCTCGGCTTCTCCGCCCTGTGGATCACCCCGGTCGTGCTGAACCGCTCCGACTACGACTTCCACGGCTACCACGGCTGGGACTTCTACCGGGTCGACCCGCGCCTGGAGAGCCCCGGCGCGAGCTACCAGGACCTGATCAACGCCGCGCACGGCAAGGGCATCAAGATCTTCCAGGACGTCGTCTACAACCACAGCTCCCGCTGGGGCGCCAAGGGCCTGTTCACCCCCACGGTGTACGGGGTGCGCGACGAGCAGTGGAAGTGGATGTACAGCAAGCCCGAGGCGGGCCGCGAGTACGACCCCATGGTGGAGCACGCCGGCACCGACCCGGAGTTGACCCCCGCGCAGAACGCGCTGGCCCAGGGCCGCCCGTACAACGGGGACGTCTGGTCCACCGCCGCGCCGGCCGGCAACCAGTGCCCCCGCTGGGGCACGCCCAACGGCACCAGCCCGGAGGGCTTCAAGCTGTACGAGTGCCAGTGGCCCACCCCGACCAGCAAGCTCTTCCCGGCCGACCTCTACCACCAGTGCTGGATCGGCAACTGGGAGGGCGAGGACGCGCGCAGCTGCTGGCTGCACGAGGACCTGGCCGACTTCAACACCGAGAACCCGACCGTGCAGAAGTACCTGATCGACGCGTACAACCGGTACATCGACATGGGGGTGGACGGCTTCCGGATCGACACGGCCGTGCACATCCCCCGGGTGACCTGGAACCGCCGCTTCCTGCCGGCGATCCAGCAGCACGCCCTGGCCAAACACGGCGAGAAGGGCAAGGACTTCTACGTCTTCGGTGAGGTCGCCGCGTTCGTCAACGACAAGTGGAACCGGGGGTCGGTCAACCACTCGGCGCAGTTCTTCACCTGGAAGGAGCGCAAGGAATACAGCCCCGACGACGTCAAGGCCGCGATCGAGCAGTACGACTACGAGCAGCTCGCCGGTCCCGCCGGGCAGCCCACCAGCGACAACGCGTTCCTGCGCGGCAACACCTACCACGCCCCGGACCACTCGAAGTTCTCCGGCATGAACGTCATCGACATGCGGATGCACATGAACTTCGGTGATGCCCACAACGCGTACGGCAACGGCAGGGACTCCGACGACAGCTACAACGACGCCACCTACAACGTCGTCTACGTCGACAGCCACGACTACGGCCCGAACAAGTCGAACACCCGCTACACCGGGGGCACCGACGCCTGGGCGGAGAACATGAGCCTGATGTGGACGTTCCGGGGCATCCCGACGCTCTACTACGGCTCCGAGATCGAGTTCCAGAAGGGCGCGAAGATCGACTGCGGGCCGACCTGCCCCCTGGCGACCACCGGCCGGGCCTACTACGGCGACCATCTCCAGGGCACGGTCACCGCGACGGACTTCGGCAAGGTCGGCTCCGCCACCGGGGCCGTGGCCACGACGCTCAGCAAGCCGCTGGTCAAGCACGTGCAGCGGCTCAACCAGATCCGCCGGGCGGTGCCGGCCCTGCAGAAGGGGCAGTACTCGACCGAGGGGATCAGCGGCTCCATGGCGTACAAGCGCCGGTTCACCTCCGGCGCGGTGGACAGCTTCGCGCTGGTCACGGTCTCCGGCAGCGCGACGTTCACCGGCGTGCCCAACGGCCGGTACGTCGACGCGGTCACCGGCGACGTGCAGACCGTCGGCAACGGGACGCTGACCGCGACCGTCAGCGGCCAGGGCAACCTGCGGGTGTACGTGCTCGACCTGCCGGGCAACCCGGCCCCGGGCAAGATCGGCGAGACCGGCCCCTACCTGCGGTGACGGGTGTGGTGGGGCGGCCGCCGAGCCGCCCCACCACAGGCAGCCGGATTCAGCAGGGGCTCTCGACGAACGTCGGGTAGCCGGAGCGGACACCCCAGGTGTAGACCGTGCCGGAGCAGCTCTCGTACTTCTCCCCCAGCACGGTGGTGTGGCTGGAGTCGGAGTAGTAGGTGGTCACGCACTCGTGGTCGATCCGGCAGGCGCGGGCCTGCGCGGGCGAGCCCGGCACGACGAGCACGGAGGCGCCCACCAGGGCGGCGGTCAGCAGCACGCGGCGGATCACGCGGGTCCCCTTCCGGCGACGGGTGGGGCGTCACGCCCGGGGTGACTCGTCGTCCCACCGGCCGCCTGTGTATCGATCAACGTAGTGGTCCACAGTGGCTGGGGCAACGGCCGTAGGGGTGGGCTCGTCAGCCGACCGGGGTCCGGCGGGTGGCGCGCGGGCCGACCAGCCGGCGGACCACCGGCGCGGCGTTCCACTTCGCCGCGCCCACCAGGTCCCGGGCGTGTTCCAGCACCGTGTAGTCCGGCCTGGCCAGCCCGTCGGCGATGGCCCGGTCCAGGTCGTTGCCGCAGCGGGTGAGCACGCTGTCGAAGTCCCGGCGCACCGGGTCGAGCAGGTCGTAGCCGAAGGAGCGGTGCAGCCGGGCGAAGAGCGGCTTGTAGAGCCGGGCCCGCTCGTGCAGCCCCGACGAGTACGACATCGGGTTCTTCGGCCGCCGCCGCACGTAATCGGGCAGCACGTCGGCGAACGCCCGGCGGACGATCCACTTCTCCTGGCCCTCCCGCAGCTTCAGCTCCAGCGGCAGCCGCATCGCCAACTCCACCACGCTCAGGTCGAGGAACGGCACCCGCGCCTCCACCCCGTGGGCCATGCTCGCGCGGTCCACCCGCTGCAACTCCGTACGGCACAGGTTGCGGATCTTGTGCAGGAACAGCCGGCGGGCCCGCTCGGGGCCGACCTGGTGGTACATGGGGTAGCCGCCGAACAGCTCGTCGGAGCCGTCGCCGGTGAGCACCACCTTGACGCCCAGGTCACGCAGCCGCCGGAAGATCGGCACCGAGACCACGGCGTTGATGATGTCCCCGTACTCGGTCAGCTCGGAGATCCGGATGGCCTCCCGCACGTCGGCGAGCCGGATGTCGCGCGGACGCAGCTCGATCACCTCGTGCGGCACCCCCAGGTCGGCGGCGAGCCGCCGGGCGTACGCCACGTCGGGGCTGCCCGGCGCCCCGACGGTCACCGCCACGCAGTCGGGGTGCAGCTGGTGGGTGTGCAGCAGGGCGAGCGAGCTGTCCAGCCCGCCCGAGAGCACCACGCCGACGGTGAGGTCGGTGTCCAGCCGCATCCGGATGCTGTCGGTGAGGGCGGCCCGGACGAGCAGGGCGGCCTCGTCCGGGTCGTCCACCACGGGCAGCCCGTCGCCGAGAGTGAGCAGGTCGACGTACGGGCGCAGCCGGACGTGGCCGCCCGGCTCGGCCCAGCCGTGGTGCCCCGGGGGCACCTCGGCGACCGGGGCGCCGTGCCCCACCAGGGCCTTGACCTCGCTGGCCAGGTGCAGGCAGCCCGGCACCCGGGACCAGTACAGCGGCTTCACCCCGAGCGGGTCGCGGGCCAGGTACGCGCGGCCGGTGGCCCGCTCGACCACGACGAAGGCGTACTCGCCGCGCAGCCGCCGCACCGCGTCCTCGCCCCAGCGTTCGAAGGCGGCGAGCACCACCTCGGTGTCGCTCTCGCTGCGGAACGCGTGCCCCAGCCGGGTCAGTTCGACGCGCAGCTCCCGGTGGTTGAAGACCTCGCCGTTGAAACAGAGCAGGAGGCGCTCGTCGGCGGAGACCCAGGGCTGCACCGCCCGTTCCCGGTCGACGATCCGCAGCCGGCGGGTGCCGGCGAGCAGGCCCGCCTCCCGACGGGTCTCGGTCACCTCGCCGCGCGGGGCGAGGACGGCCAGCATCCGCCGGAAGGTGGCCGGGTCGGCCTCGGGGCCGAGGCTCAGAGCGATGCCGCACACGGCTCAGACCCCCATCTCGGCCTCGTACGCGCGGCGGAACCGCGCCCGGGCGGCCGGCGCGAGGCACACGTGCCAGGCCTGCCCCTCGTCGACCACGTTGATCTCCCCGGCCTGCTGGCGGGCCCGCAGCAGGCCGGCCAGCACGTCCCGGGCGCCGAACCGCTGGAACCAGGACATCTCCACGTCGACGGCGTAGCCGAGGCAGTGGCCGCTGGGCACCATCGCGGCGTAGCCGAGGCGGCGCAGCCGGTGCTGGTGCTCGGCGCTGCGCACCAGGCTGGTCACCCACAGCGGCGGGGTGCCGGGCGGGGCGCTGCGGGCGAACTCGCGGCCGATGTCGTTGAGCAGGCCGATCACCTCGCGCCGGGCCCGGCGGAACTTCAGGCCGGCGGTACGCGGCCGGGCGTCCGGCAGCAGCCGGCGGCGCACCGCCCGCACGCCCCGGCCGACGACGGTGGCGGGCTGTTCCTGGTAGCGGAAGCGGAGCAGGTCGCGGCGGCGCAGCCACTCCAGGTCGACCAGCTCGCTGCTGGCGTGGACCTGCGCGTCGGTCATGAAGGTGGTGGCGTCGCGCCACCACATCACGTCGATGCGGGAGAGCAGGTAGATCCGGACGAGGGCGGCCAGGTCACCGGCGGAGCTGCGCGGACTGGGCTGGTAGCGGGCCATCTCCAGCAGCAGCGTCTCCCGGGCGCCGACGAGGCCCTGGGCGGTGGCGTCGAGCACCGCGGCGATCGCCGGCTCACGCAGCCGCTCGTCGAGCAGCACCTGGCGGGCCCCCGCCGAGTCCGGGTCGGCCAACGCGCCGACCTCGACGAGCAGGTCCGTCACGGCGGCCCGGTAGGCGTCGAGGTCGGGCGTCGGCGGGGCCGGGCGGGGGGCGACGCCCCGCGGCACGCGCCGCGCCGGTGCGGTGGACGCGACGGAGGTGCCGGGCTGCTGGCCGGAGCTTCGGCTGGGCACTCGCATGGTCGGGTCCTCTCCCGGTACGACACGGCGCGGTTGCTGTCAAAAGCACCGTAACCACGAGTAGCCGGCACAGGCCGAACATTCTTCCCATCTCCCCCGAATGCGCGCCGTACGACGGCAGCGCGGAGCCACGGGGACCGTCGGATTCGGCTACCTGCGCGCGTCTGCCACTGAGCCGCCGCTGCTGCCACGCCGCTTCGGTGGTGGTGCGGCGCCGCATGGAGCAGGACGGCCGGGGTGGGTGCGGCACCCCGGCCGTCCGCCCGGGCCTCGATTCCGATCGGAAGAGGCCCCTGACCAGTTTCGCCGAACGTCGTCGATCCCGCAGCCCCCTTCACCGACTGCACATGCGAAGGGCCGGATCGGCGACGGACCCGGATCAGGCCGGCGGGGCCGGCATCCTCGTCACCGGGTCACCCGGTCACCGCAGCGTGCAGGCGGTGCCGTTGACGGCGAAGCCCACCGGGGTCGGGTTGACGCCGGTGTGGGAGGCGTTGAACCCGAGGCTCACCGAGCCGCCCGGGGCGACGACCGCGTTCCAACTCTCGTTGGTCACCGTGACCTCGGCGCCGCTCTGGCTGAACTTTCCGGACCAGCCCTGGCTGATCTGCTGGCCGGCGGTGAACCGGAAGGTCAGCGTCCACGACGGCCACGTCGCGGCCGAACTGTTGGTGACGGTCAGGTTGCCGCTGAAGCCGTTGCTCCAGTTGTTCGACGTGTACGTCACCGCGCAGCCGCCCGCCGGCGGCGTGGTCGTGGGCGTCGGCGTGGCCGTGGGCGAGACCGTCGGCGAGACGGTCGGCGAGGGCGAGACGGTCGGCGACGGGGTGGGCTCCGGCGTCGTGCCGCCGGTGCCCGCCCGCTCCGCAGCCCAGTTCGCCAGCCAGGCCAGCGCCGAGTTCCAGTTGATCGCCACCTCGTTGACCGAGTACGCCTCGATGTCGTCGACGTAGCACTTCTGCGGCTTGCACCCGGAGAGCTGGGCCACGGCCACCGGGTCCTGCAGCTGGCTGTTCGGCCCGCCGGAGAGCGAGCCGGGCGGCGCGGTGGGCAGCGAGGAGTCGTTCTGGTTGGCCCAGAACCGGTGGTGCACGTTGCGCACCGGCTTCTCGCCGTAACCGGCCACGTAGGACTGGTTCAGCGGGTTGCGGCCGAGCAGGTAGTCGTAGGCGGCGTAGGCCCCGGCGCGGTACTTCTGCTGGCCGGTGAAGTCGAAGGCGAGGGCCAGGACGTTGCCGTTGTTGGCGACGGCGCCGTTGGAGCCCCAGTAGTACGTCCCGTCGCCGCTGCCCGGGGCCGGATAGCCCTGCCTGGCCGTCTGGGTCAGCAGCCGGTCGGCGAAGGCCACGATCGCGGCCCGGGTGGCGGCCAGGTCGGCGGCAGGCAGGCCGTTGGGCACCAGGGCCAGGGTGGTGTCGCCGAGCCCGGCCGTCCAGCTCCAGTCGTAGCCGCGGTTGGCGAAGCTGGTGCCCTTGTAGTAGGACGAACCGGTCACGTCGGCCCGGTAGCCGGCCGCGCCCGTGGTGGCGTACAGCTCGGCCGCCGCCCAGTAGAACTCGTCGCCCACGCTGTTGTCCTCGTACGCGCCGCCGCCGGTGTTGTCGGTGGCCGGCGCCAGCCGGTTCGGGTTCGCCTTCGCCGCGGCGTACGCCTTCTCGGCGGCGGCGAGCGCCCGGGCGGCGAAGGTCGCGTCGTAGGACTTCCACAGCCGCGACGCCTGCGCGGCGGTCGCCGCCAGGTTCAGGGTCGCGGCGGTGCTGACCGGCGCGAGGAGCCGGGGCTGGCTGTCCAACTCCGGCCGGGTCGGCAGCGCGGTCCAGTTCTGGTCGTGGATCTTGTGGTGCACCATGCCGGCGTTCGTGCGCCCGTCGGGCACCTGCATCTTCAACATGAACTCCAACTCCCAGCGCGCCTCGTCCAGCACGTCGGGCACCCCATTGGCCTGCTCGGGGATCGCCAGCGTGCCGTCGGCGAGCCCGGCCCGGTCGGCCCCGGTCACGTGCAGGGCACGCTCGTGGATGTTCTGCAGCTGCCAGGTGGCCAGGCCGCCGTTGACGACGTACTTGCCGTGGTCGCCGGCGTCGTACCAGCCGCCCCGCACGTCGAGGGTGTAGCCGCAGGAGGTGCGGCAGGGCACCGCGTTGTCGCCCTGGTTCGGGGCGACGTTGACGTGCCCGGCGGGGCGGGAGTAGCGGGAGCCGACGTACCGCGACTCGATCGGCGTGCCGCTGCGCTGGTGGTAGAAGAACGCCAACGCGTCGGTGCGCAGCCGGCGCACCGCGTCGGCGGAGATGTCGAAGGGGTGGCTGCTGTTCCCACCGACCGTGAGCACGTAGCCGCTGCCCACGGTGTCGTAGGCGGAGAAGTCGGCGACGTGGACGCTGTCGCCGGAGAGGGCGTCCGCGCCGCGTACGGTGGTCTGGCCGGAGGCGACGGTCGCGCCGGCGGCGTTGCGCAGGGTCCAGGCCAGCGGGCTGGTCGACGTGCTGACCACGGTGGCCTGCTTGGGGGTGCCGGGCACGTACGCGACCTGGTTCACCTTCACCGGGCCGCCCGGGTCGGGAGCGGCGGCCGCGATGGACGGCACGACGGCCAGGGCACTCAGGGTGAGCAGGGTGGCGGCCGCTATGGCGGCCGGGCGCTTGCGGAGGGGCATCGTTCCTCTTCCGGGGTGCGTCGGGTTGACCACCTGCCGGACCTGCCCAGCACAAAGCCGCCGGGCGGTCGGACAGACCGTCGACGGGAGCGCTGGACCAACCCTAGGCCATCACCGCACGGGAAGGCGATCGACCACCGTCGCACCTTCGTGCCGCGGGACGCGTCGAGATCAGCTCCCGGCGGAGCCGAGCAGGCCGACCGTCCTCGTGGCGCCGTCGTAGCTGCGGGCGGCCACGAACTCCCCGGCCGGCCGGTCCACGCCGACCACTGCCCGGGCCAGCCGGCGGTCGGCGGCGCGGAAGCGCAGCGCCAGGCTCAGGTGCGGGACCCACCGCCCCGGGGCGTGCCAGGGGCGCTGCCCGTCGGCCCCGGCGAGGACGTCCCAGACCGCCTCGTGCAGGGCGGTCAGGGCCGGCTCCGGGCGCAGCAGCCAGACCAGCGGGGCGCTGCCGTCGAGAACGGCGATCCGGTCGAGGCGTACCGGCAGGGGCAGGGCCCGCCCGACGAGCGCGGCGAGCCGGCGGCGGGTGCCCGGCGGGAACTCGTCGACCGCCGCGAGCGTCAGGTGCGGACGGTTGGTGGGGTGGGTGTTGCGGGCCAGGCTGGGCAGGCCGGCGGCGGCGAGCCGGTCCCATCCGGCACGCACCGCGGCCTCCAGCTGTGGGCAGCAGACCAGTTCGACGGTACGCACGACGGCCAGGCTAACCGGCGGGTGGGTGCCCCGGAGAACCGCCGGCCGGCGTCGGACGTGACGCGCGGCGCGGTTTACGCCGGTCGGCGAAACCCGGGCGGGGCGGGAATGAAAAGCTTGTCGCATGAGCTCCGCACCCGCACGGCAGGATCCACCGACCGACCCGCACTCCCCCGGCGTCGAAGACGAGGCAAGCGCCTTCACCGACCTCGGGCTACGCGCCGAACTGCTCGGCGCGCTGTCCGCCCTCGGCTACGAGGAGCCGACCCCGATCCAGCGGGAGGCGATCCCGCCCCTGCTGGCCGGCAGGGACCTGCTCGGTCAGGCGGCCACCGGCACCGGCAAGACGGCCGCGTTCGCGTTGCCGCTGTTGCAGCGGATGCCGGACGGGCGGACCGGCGGGGAGCCGGTGGCCCTGGTGCTGGTGCCCACCCGGGAGCTGGCGGTGCAGGTGTCGGAGGCGTTCCACCGCTACGGCAAGGACCTGGGCGCCCGGGTGCTGCCGATCTACGGCGGCCAGCCGATCGGCCGGCAGCTGCGCGCCCTGGACCTGGGGGTGGACGTGGTGGTGGCGACCCCGGGCCGGGCGCTGGACCACATCGCCCGGGGCACCCTGCGGCTGGGCGGCCTGGCCACGGTGGTGCTCGACGAGGCCGACGAGATGCTCGACATGGGCTTCGCCGAGGACATCGAGGCGATCCTGGAGCACGCCCCGCAGCAGCGGCAGACGGTGCTGTTCTCGGCCACCATGCCGTCGCGCATCGACGGGATGGCCCGCCAGCACCTGACCGACCCGGTGCGGATCCAGATCGGCCGGGAGCAGCCGGTGGCCGGCGAGACGCCCCGGGTGCGGCAGAGCGCGTACATCGTGGCGCGCGCGCACAAGCCGGCGGCGCTGGGCCGGGTGCTGGACGTGGAGTCGCCGACCGCGGCGATCGTCTTCTGCCGCAGCCGGGAGGAGGTGGACCGGCTCACCGAGACGATGAACGGCCGGGGCTACCGCGCCGAGGCGCTGCACGGCGGGATGAGCCAGGAGCAGCGGGACCGGGTGATGGGCCGGCTGCGCGCCGGCACGGCCGACCTGCTGGTGGCCACCGACGTGGCGGCCCGGGGGCTGGACGTCGAGCAGCTCACCCACGTGGTCAACTACGACGTGCCGTCGGCCCCGGAGTCGTACGTGCACCGCATCGGCCGGGTGGGGCGGGCGGGCCGGGAGGGGGTGGCGATCACCCTCGCCGAGCCGCGCGAGCACCGGATGCTCAAGACCATCGAGCGGGTGACCGGCCAGCGCATCGCCATCGACAAGATCCCCACGGTGGCCGACCTGCGCACCCGGCGGCTGGAGCTGACCCAGGCGGCGCTGCGGGAGAGCCTGCTGGAGGACGACCTGGAGCCGTTCCGGGTCATCGTGGAGTCACTGTCGGACGAGTTCGACATGATGGAGGTGGCGCTCGCGGCGGTGAAGCTGGCCCACGAGGCCGCCTCCCCGGGCTCGGACGACGACGAGGAGGAGATCCCGCAGGTCGCGGTCCGCCCGCAGCGCGAGGGGCGCCCCGGGCAGGAGGGGCGCGGCGGCGAACGGCGGCCCGGGCGGCCCCGTTCCGGGGGCACCACGCAGGTGTTCATCGGGCTGGGCCGGCGCGCCGGGGTGCGCCCGCAGGACCTGGTCGGTGCGATCACCGGGGAGACCCGGGTCAGCGGGCGCGACATCGGCTCGATCGAGATCGCCGACCGGTTCTCGCTGGTCGAGGTGCCGGCGGCCGTGGCGGACGAGGTGATCGCCGGGCTGCGCAACAGCACCATCAAGGGCCGCAAGACGACGGTACGCCGCGACCGCGACCGCCCCTGACGAGCACGGGCGGCCGGCCCGCGCCCACGGCGCGGGCCGGCCGGGCCGGTCAGAACGCGTACGGGCCGAACCGCCCCCAGGCGACGACGAGCGCGGCGACCAGCAGCAGCGCGGTGAACGCGGCCGGCGGGTACTCCTTGGCCCGGGCGTGCACGACGACGGCGCCGGCCATCACGATCGCTGCGCCCACGGCGGCCAGCGGCGTCAGCACGGTGGCGATGCCGGTGAGGGCGGGCAGGACCAGGCCGATCGCGGCGAGGACCTCCAGCGCGCCGAGGGCCTTGACCGCGCCGTCCGGCACCCCCTCGACCCAGCCCATCTTCTCGCGCAGCTTCTCCTTGGGCTGGGTGACCTTGGTGAGCCCGGCCCCGGCGAAGACCAGGGCGAGCAGGATCTGCAGGGCCCAGAGGGCGATGTTCATGGGGATGCCTCCATGGCGGACCGCCGCGTGGGCGGGCGAGATACTTGACGCTTCAAGGACCACCGTACGAGCAGATACTTGAAGCGTCAAGTATTCGGTAGGCTGGCGACATGGAACCCACCCGCTGGCTGACCGACGGCGAGCAGGAGATCTGGCGACGGACGCTCGCCGTGCTCACGCTGCTGCCGAACGAGCTCGAGGGGCAGTTGCAGCGCGACGCCGACCTGACCCGATTCGGGTACGGGGTGCTGGCGACCCTCGCCGAGGCCCCCGGGCGCTCGCGCCGGATGAGCGAGCTGGCCGCCCTGGCCAACGGCTCGCAGTCCCGCCTGTCCCACCTCGTCGGCCGGCTGGAACGCCGGGGCTGGGTACGCCGCGAGCGCGCCGACGACGACGGCCGCGGGTGCGTGGCCGTGCTCACCGACGCCGGGTACGCGCACCTCGCCGCGGCCGCCCCGGGGCACGTGGCTCTCGTCCGCTCGCTCGTCTTCGACGCGCTGACCCCGACCCAGGTCACGCAGCTCGGCGAGATCACCGCCGCGCTGCTGAGCCGCCTCGCCCCGCCCGGCGACTGCCCGGCGTCGTCCGACCACGGCGGGAGCACCGCCGACGGGCGCTGACCCCGGCCACCCCACCCCGCGCCTGCCGCCCCGCCCCACCACCGGTCGGCTGCCGCGCGGGGCGAGGCTTGTTTGCAGGGCCCCTTGTTATCGGAAGAGCGATAACAAGGGGCCCCTGCTTACCCCTCAGGCGGCCGTGAGGGCCGGATCGGTGCGGGTGTCGGCGTCGGCCGGGCGCAGCGCCAGGGCGAGCACGTCGGCCACGTCGGCGAGGGTGTGCACGGTCAGCGCCCCGCGCACCTCGGCCGGCAGGTCGTCCAGGTCCGGCTCGTTGCGCGCCGGGATGATCACCTCGGTCAGGCCGGCCCGGTGCGCGGCGAGCAGCTTCTGCTTCACCCCGCCGATGGGCAGCACCCGCCCGGAGAGGGTCACCTCGCCGGTCATCCCGAACTCCGGGCGCACCGGCCGGCCCGTCACCAGCGACGCCAGCGCCGTGACCATGGTGATGCCGGCGCTCGGCCCGTCCTTCGGCACCGCGCCCGCCGGGACGTGCAGGTGGATCCGCCGCCCGGCGAGGGCGTTCGGGTCGATGCCGAGCCGACGCCCGTTGGAGCGCAGGTACGACAGCGCGATGTGGGCGGACTCCTTCATCACGTCGCCGAGCTGGCCGGTGAGCGTCAGACCCGGCTCGCCCTCCATGCTGGTGGCCTCGATGAAGAGCACGTCGCCGCCCGCGCCGGTCACGGCGAGGCCGGTGGCCACACCGGGCACCGCCGTCCGCTCCGCCGACTCCGGGGTGAACCGGGGCCGCCCCAGGTAGCGGGCCAGGTTGTCCGCGTCCACCCGCACCGGGGTCGGGTCGTCGGCCAGAGCGACGGCGACCTTGCGCAGGATCTTCGCCAGGGCCCGTTCGAGCTGCCGCACACCGGCCTCCCGGGTATACTCCCCCGCGATCAGGGTGAGGGCGTCGTCGGCGACGGTGACCTCCTCGGCGGTCAGCCCGGCCCGCTGGAGCTGCCGGGGCAGCAGGTGGTCGCGGGCGATGGCGACCTTCTCGTCCTCGGTGTAGCCGTCGAGGGTGACCAGCTCCATCCGGTCCAGCAGCGGGCCGGGGATGGTCTCCACCACGTTGGCGGTGGCCAGGAAGAGCACGTCGGACAGGTCGAGGTCGACCTCCAGGTAGTGGTCGCGGAACGTGTGGTTCTGCGCCGGGTCGAGCACCTCCAGCAGGGCGGCGGCGGGGTCGCCGGAATACCCGACGGCCAGCTTGTCGACCTCGTCGAGGAGCACGACCGGGTTCATCGAGCCGGCCTCACGCAGGGCGCGGACGATCCGGCCGGGCAGCGCGCCGACGTACGTGCGCCGGTGGCCCCGGATCTCCGCCTCGTCGCGGACGCCGCCGAGGGAGACCCGGACGAAGTTGCGCCCGAGCGCCCGGGCCACGGACTCGCCGAGGCTGGTCTTGCCGACGCCGGGCGGGCCGGCGAGGGCGAGCACCGCCCCGGACCCGCGCCCGCCGACCACGCCGAGGTTGCGCTCGGCGCGGCGGTTGCGCACCGCGAGGTACTCCAGGATGCGGTCCTTGACGTCGGCCAGGCCGGCGTGGTCGGCGTCGAGCACGGCGCGGGCCGCGGCCAGGTCGGTGTTGTCCTCGGTACGCGTGGTCCACGGCATCTCGAGGACCGTGTCGAGCCAGGTGCGGATCCAGCCCGCCTCCGGGGAGGCGTCGCTGGCGCGCTCCAGCTTGCCGACCTCGCGCAGCGCCGCCTCGCGGACCTTCTCCGGCAGCGTGGCGGCCTCCACCCGGGCCCGGTAGTCGGCGGAGCCGTCCGGGGAGTCCTCGCCGAGCTCCTTGCGGATCGCGGCGAGCTGCTGGCGGAGCAGGAACTCGCGCTGGGTCTTCTCCAGGCCCTCGCGCACGTCGCTGTTGATCTGCTCGGTGACCTCCTGCTCGGCCAGGTGCTCACGCACCCAACCGACCAGCAGCTCCAGCCGGGCGGTCACGTCGGCGGCGGCGAGCAGCTCGGTCTTCTGCGCCAGGGTGAGCCAGGGCGCGTAGCCGGCCGCGTCGGCCAGCTCGGAGAGGTCGGTCATGCGCTCCATGGCGTCGATGACCTGCCAGGCGCCGCGCTGCTGCAGGACCGAGGTCATCAGAGCGCGGTACTCGCGGGCCAGGTCCCGGGCCCTGCCGGCCGGGGCGGGCTCGTCGAGCTCGGTCGCCTCGACCCAGAGGGCGGCGCCGGGCCCGGGGACGCCGGAGCCGATCCGGGCCCGGGACAGGCCGCGGACCACGGCGGCCGGCTCGCCGTCGGGCAGCCGGCCGACCTTCTCGATGGTGGCGATCACGCCGACGGAGCCGTACTCGCCGTCGATGCGGGGCACGGCGAGGACCTTCTTGTCGCCAGTGGCGCGCGCGGCATCGACCGCGGCCTGGGTGGTGGGGTCGAGGGTCACCGGGACGACCATGCCGGGCAGCAGGACGGCGTCGGTGAGGGGTAGTACCGGAAGAGTTGCCATCGAACACCTGCCATCGCGTTGACTTGAGCGTGTCAGGCTCAAGTCCGGGCCGGCTCCCGTTGTTCCGGAATGTGACCCGGGACACGCCGACCCCCGCCGCGCGGGCCGCCCGGGGCGAACCCGAACTGGCAAATTCCACCGTGGGGAGCGGGATTGCATCACCGACAAGTCGACGCGCCGAATGCAAACGGGGCATATTCTTGCGGATTTACCCAGGGATACGTCAAACTCGTAACACACCCCGCCCCACACAAGGAGTAATTGGCGATGGCCCGGAAAGTAATCACCGTCTTGACTGACGACCTCGATGGCGGGAAGGCGGATCGGACCGTCGAGTTCAGCCTGGACGGCGTGGCGTACACCATCGATGTGTCCGACGAGAACGCCGGCACCCTCCGGAAGGCGCTCGACCCCTACATCAACGCTGGCCGGCGAATCGGCCGAGGGCCGGTCGAGGCCGGCCGGACCGCCCGCCGTCCCGGCCGGGCTCCGGTCTCGGGAATGGACCGCGAGCAGAACCGGGCGATCCGGGAATGGGCCACCAAGAACGGCTACGAGATTTCCGACCGGGGCCGGATCCCCGTGTCCGTCGTCGAGGCCTTCAAGAACCGCTGAGCCGACACCGCGCCCACCACGCGGAACACCGGGGCCACGCCGAGATTCGGCGGTGGCCCCGGAGCTTTTCCCGGTAGCAATTCCCACGGCCCCGCTCCGGCGGCGTACCGCCTGCCGGTCACACCGCCCACGACCCGGCGCGCGACGCGGGGCCGCCCGGGGCGGTTGCTGCCCCGGGCGGCCCGGATGTGCGTACGGCGCGCGGCCGGCGGGTCAGTTGACCTGGATCCGCACCACGTCGATCGCCGGGGTCTGGTTGGCCCGCTCCATCATCGGGATACGGTGCGAACCGTCACCGGCCCAGACGGAGCACTGCGCCGTGCCGGCCTGCGGCAGGCCCGGCACCTGGATGATGACGTCGTCCGGCTGCGAGCCGCCCCGGCCGTCCTCGGTGGCCACGAAGAACGCCGGCACGTCCTGCGGGTTCGGGGGCTGCCGGGTGCTGTTCAGCATCCGGCAGGCGGTGTGGAAGTGCCCCCGCACCAGGCCCTGCCCGTTGAGCAGGGAGCTCTCCAGGTAGTAGCCGCCCTGGCCCGCGGCGAGGAACCGGTCCCGGACCAGGTTGCGGGTGGTGACCCGCAGCTGGAACGCCTGGTTGCGCTGGACCTGGTTGGGGAACTGCGTGATCAGCAGCGACGGGTTGTTCGCCGCCGCGCCGACCTCGCCGAACGCGGTGCTCACGCACCGGTTGCCGTTCTGGAAGCCGTCGTGCGGCTGCAGCCGGCTGTTGCCGCAGTCCTTGGCGAGGACGCCGAGGCCGTTGCCGTTGTTGTTGCCGCCGTTGTTGCCGTTCTGGCCGCCGTTGTTGTTCCCGCCGTTCTGGCCACCGTTGTTGTTGCCACCGTTGTTGTTGCCGGCGTTGGGGTTGGCGCCGACCGCGAGCTGGCAGGTGGCGAGCTGTTCGAGGCCCTGGGGCCGCTGCGCCACCCGACCGATGGCGGTCGCGATGCGGCTCAGGGTCGCCCGGCGCTTGTCCGCCAGCGGCCCGAGGATCGCGTTCTGGATGAACTGCCCGCCGTTGCGGCCCTCGGCGGCCAGCCGCTTGTTCGCCTCGTCGATCTGCGTCTTGAGCAGCTCGAGGTTGCGGTCCACCTCGGCCTTGGCTGCGGCCGGGACCTGGGGCAGCTTGCTGGCGACGTCAGGGCAGGCGATCGTCGAGCCGGCCGGGGCGGCGTTGGTGTTGGCGTTCGTGGCGGTGCCGCCGGCCTTGACCGACTGGCACTCCGCGACCGACATCTGCCCGTCACCCCAGTGGTTGCGCACCCACCGGCCGTTCTGCCACGTCTGGGTCGTGCTGCTGCCGATGTTCGAGGTCGCGCCGGGGCTGGGCGCCACGCACGACGCCGCCGCGGCGCGGGTGGTCGTCCGCCGGTCCCCGGCGGACGAGATCTGGGTCACGGCGACGATTCCACCGAAGACCGCAAGCGTGCCGACAACGGCCAGCAGTCGCTTGCTCCGTGCGTTACCGGATGACCGGCGCGCCCGTGGGGACCTGCGCATCGAATTGCTCTCCTTCTCGATCCGGTAGTTGACTCGTGACCCCGTCGGACCGATGAATTCGGGTGGGACGCCTCGGCGAGGATCACTGCGACGTTCCGGTCGCGTGTCGATGACCGACGATGCCCTTTCCTCATCGTCGTCGCGCCGGCCGGCGCGGCGGGGAGATCCGTGTCCATTCGGGCTGGAGTACGGACCCGCGACGGCCACGGTTCAACCCGGATACGGGAAATTTGCGGAGCGCCGGGAAGGGCTGGTCACTCTCGTGGACGAGGTCGGTCAGCCGGCGCAGAGGTGGTCGAAGGCGAAGCCGTCGCGCATCTCGTCGCGGCGCTCCCGCAGCCGGCGGATGTCCCGGTCCAACTCGTCGCGCGCCACCAGATCCGGTCCGACCGCCTCGACGTCGCGCAGCCGCTCGCCGACCGCCACGGCCGCCAGGTCCTCGGCGAGACGGCCGGCGTCCACGCCGCAGGAGAAGCGCTGCTGGACGACCTGCACCCGTTCCACCAGGCAGCGGCCGGGACGCACCTCCACCCAGCTCCAGCCCTCCACCGGGCCGTCGGTCCAGCGCACGTGCAGACCCCGCACGATCGGATCGACCAGCCGGCGGGACACGTACGCCTCCACGGCCGCCGCCCGGGCGAGGGCGCCGAGGTCGTTGACGTGGCCGCTGCGCCCGTCCGGCAGCCGGCCGACGATCTCCCGGAACTCCACGGGCATCACCTCCGCCGGGTCGTCCTGCCCCGGCGGAGGCGAGACGGCATCGGCGTAGGCGCGCGCGTCGATGACGTACTCCACGATCCGGCGGCCGTGGTCGGCGGCGCGCAACGTGGGCGAGACGATCCGCAGCACCGGCAGGCCGACGGCCGCGCAGACCGCGTTCTTCATCCGCTCGGCGCGCTGCGCGGCGGAGCCGGCCGGGGCCGGCGGCCCGATCTCGACGGCGAACAGCGGACGGCCGCTGTCGCCGGCACACACCACGTGGTCGAAGCCCTCCCGGGCGGCCGAGTTCCACTGGTGGCCCGTGACGCCCGGCGGACGGCCGTGCACCAGCTCCCCCAGCCGGCGGGGGCCGAACACGACCTGACCGGCGCGGGTGAGGACCGGGGCCCGCCCGGTCGACGCCGCGACCGGGCGCAGCAGGGAGCCGTGATCACTACCGGTGCGCGTCATCCGCCTGTTCCGTCCGTCGGGCCGTCGACGGCCGAGTCTAGGCCGCCGAGCGCGACGCCCACCTCGCCGGTGCGGCCCGCGCGGGGTCACCGGTCCGGGCCACCGCGGGCCCGGCGGAGACGCTTGCGCCCCGCCGGTCCGCCCGGGGCCCGACGGATGCGACCGGAGATCCGATTCTCTAGGCTCAGCGCGTGCTGCACAGTGGACGGGCTCCGGAACTTCTGACCAAGCGCAGCCTCGTCGCTGTCTCCCACGCCATCGAGAGCGCCGCCCTGGCCACCGCCGAGGACGGCCCGCTCGTGGTGATCGCGCTCTTCCAGCGGATGCCCTACTTTGACCGCGAGCGGGCCGTCTACGAGCGGATCGCGGCCACGGCGGCGGCGACCGTGGTGGGCGTGGTCGGGCAGCGCCCGGAGGCGCTGCCGGCCGGCGCGTGCGGCGTGACCCTGGACGAGACCGAGGACCTCGCCCGGGAGTGGAGCGTGGTCGCGCTGACCCCCCGGTTCGGCGCGGCCCTGGTCGCCCACGACCGGGCGGAGGTCGAGCAGGCGACCACGCTGGAGTCGGGTCGGCTCTTCGACGGGCGGTGGGGGTTCCGCCGCGACGAGGCGCTGCACGAGGTCGTCCGGCTGCGCGACCGGCTCGCCGACCGGCTCCCCGGCGCGGTCCGGCTCGCCGTGGAGGAGACCCTGGCCCGGGTCCGGGACCTGCCCGCCACACCCGGCGAGGCACGGGGCGAGGCGGCGTTGCGGCTGATGTTCTCCCGCGCCGAACGGGCCGCCCGGGCGCACCGGCCGGGCGGGCGCGACCGCGGCACGGCCCTGGCGGAACCGGCCCCGCTGCTGGACGAGCCGGGGATGCGCCGGTGGGCAGGAGCGGACGGGGTCACCGCCTCGGGCACGCTGCCGGTGGCGCTGGTCGGCGTGCGCGTGGACGAGCCGGCGGGCACGCCGGAGCGCTTCGGCCGCCGCAGCGCCGCCCGGGAGGCGCAGGCGGTGATCGGGGCGGTGACCGCGCCGCTGCGCCCCGTGGACCGGGCGGTGCGCCTGTCCGACCAGGAGTACCTGCTGATCCTGCCGGCGCTGACCGAGGAGCAGGCGGTGGCGGTCGCCGGTCAGGTGCACGAGGCGGTCGCCGGCCTGGCCCGGTCGTACCCGTTCGTGGCCTTCGCGGTGCACGCCGCGGTCACCGTGACCAGCCGCCGGCCGTTGCCCGTGGGCGACGTCCGACACGCCGTCGGGTGGGCCGCCCGGGAGGGGGTGCCCGTCGCCCGGCTGGCCCCCGAGTCGGCCGAGGTGCCCGTCGGGCAGCCGTAGGCGCGGCGGGACGGGGCCGGCGGTCAGGCCACCGGGGTGACCTGGCCGTCGGCGAGCTCGACGAGCGCGTCGTCGTCGACGTCGTACGCGATGGTGTTGACGACGCGGACGACGCCGCCGACCTGCGCGGCGAGCCGGCCGGCGAGGTCGACCGCGCTGCGCCGGTCCAGCCGCCCGTCCAGGGTGACCTCGCCGTCGCGCACGCGCACGGTCACCAGTCCGTCCCGCACGGCGAGGACCCGCCGCAGGACCTCCCGCACCACCTCCTCGCGGATCTCGGCGTCGGTGCGCAGGTGCACCCGCAGCAGGTCGCCACGGGTGACGATGCCGACCAGCCGGCCGAGGTCGTCCAGGACGGGCAGCCGCCGGACCGCGTCCCGGTCCAGCTGCCGCGCCGCGGCCGGCAGGGACGCCTGCGGGTACGTCGTCACCGCCGGCGCGGTCATCAGGTCCCCGGCGACCAGGGCGGCGGCCTTCTCCCGGGCCACCCGGCGACGCCGGCCCTCGAAGACCCGCCGCTCGTCGGGGTGCCCGACCCGTTCGATCCGGTGCAGCAGGTCCGTCTCGGAGACCACGCCCAGCACCCGGCGGAACCCGTCGACCACCGGCACGCCGCTGATGCCCCGGCGCACGAGCACGTCCACGATCTGCCGGTACGGGGTCTCCTCCCCCACCGTCACGACGTCCTTGGTCATCACGTCGCCCACCTGCCAGGTCCTCATCGCGACCTCCCTGCCGCCGTCGTCACGCCCGACGCTACGGGCGTGCGGGGGCCGTCGGCAGAGGCCGTGGGCCGGTGCCGGGACGGCCGACGGACCGGGTGGACCGGGGTCGAAGGTCCCGGCCAGAAGCGGACCCATCGGCCCTGACGGCCCACCGGGTGCCGGATGTCCAATGGAACTGCCACCGGGAAGCGCGGTGCGAGGACAGGAAGGGACGTGGACACCATGACCGCGACGATCGAGCGGACCACCGCCAGGACCACCGCGCCGGCGGCCGAGACCACCAGGACGAGCGAGACCACCCGGGAGCGGGCCACCCGGTACGTCCTCGGCGGCATCCGCCTCGCGCTGGGTTGGACCTTCCTCTGGGCCTTCCTCGACAAGATGTTCGGCCTCGGTCACGAGACCGCCGCGAAGAACGCCTGGATCAACGGCGGCAGCCCCACCAAGGGCTTCCTGAGCTTCGGCGCGGCCGGCCCGTTCAAGGGGTTCTACAACGGGATCGCCGGCGCCGCCTGGGCGGACTGGATGTTCATGGTCGGCCTGGCCGCGATCGGCGTGGCCCTGCTGCTGGGCGTCGGCACGCGGATCGCCGCCACCGCCGGCGGCCTGCTCCTGGTGATGATGTGGACGGCCGTCCTGCCCCCCGAGAACAACCCCTTCATGGACGACCACCTCATCTACGCCGCGGTGCTGGCGGTCCTCGCCCTGGTCGGCGCGGGCGACACCCTCGGCCTCGGGCGGACCTGGAAGCGGCTGGCCATCGTCCAGCGGTTCCCCTGGCTGAGGTGAACGGCAGACAGCACGGGCCCGGCGGGCGTCACCTTCCGAAGGTGACGCCCGCCGGCACGTGTGCCTCCGGGCCACCGCCCGCCCGCTCCGTCGCGGCGGGCGGGCCCGCTTCGTTTCGTCGCGGCGGGCGGGCCCGCCGGGCGCCGGCCGAGGGACCGATGGAGATCGGCGGATCACGATCCGGCAGGATCGACGACGACCGCAGTGGACGCACCACCGAGCAGGAGGCGTACGGCATGGACAAGCCTGAAATCGGCCCGATCGAGGGCGCGCCGCCCGCCGATCTCGTCATCGAGGACATCGTCGTCGGCGACGGCCCCGAGGCCCAGCGGGGCCAGCGGGCCACCGTGCACTACGTGGGCGTGGCCCACTCGACGGGTCGTGAGTTCGACGCGTCGTGGAACCGGGGCGACGCGTTCGAGTTCCCGCTCGGCGGCGGACGGGTCATCGCCGGCTGGGACCAGGGCGTCGTCGGCATGCGGGTCGGCGGCCGGCGCAAGCTGACCATCCCGCCGCACCTCGGGTACGGCAACCAGGGCGCCGGCGGTGTGATCGCGCCGGGCGAGACGCTCGTCTTCGTCGTGGACCTGCTCGGCGTGCGCTGACCCGTCAGCTCCCCCGGCCGGGGGCGTCGGCATCCGCCGGCGGCCCCGGCCGGGCAACGGCGGGGCGGGAGCGAGCCGACGGCCCGGCGGGTCAGGCGGCCGACACCAGCGGCGCGGACGCGCTGCCCCGCTCGGCGGCGAGCGGGACCAGCAGCCCCGGTGGCAACGCCAGCGGCGCGGGCGCAGCCGGGACGGGGGCGGCGGTGGCGCCCGCCCGGACCGGGATGACCCGGTCCAGGCCGGTCACGTGCAGCACCCGGGCCACCATCGGGGCCGGGTCGACGAGCACCAGCTCGCCGCCCCGCGCGCGGGCCCGGCGGTGCGCGGCGACCAGCGCCCGCACGCCGGCGGCGGAGAGCAGCCGGACGCCGGAGAGGTCGAGCCGCAGCAGCGGCCGGGCGGGGGCGGCCCAGAGCGCGGAGCGCAGCACGCCGACCGTGGCGATGTCGACCTCGCCGGTCGCCCTCATCTCCACCACGTCGTCACCCACGTCGACCTGCACGTGGAACCGATCGCTGCGCTGCTCCATGACCACGAATCTAGCCCCACCCACCGACATTTCCGCCCTGCCCGGGAGTGACTCCGGGTACACCCAGGGTCTGACCCTGAGCCGCCCCGGCTCCTCCCCTGGCAGGAGGCCGGGGGCGCTGCGCGGGACCGCTCGACACGCCGCCGGACGACGCGCCCCGGCCGCCGGTGCCGGGGTGAGAATGGGCCGATGGTGGTATCCCGCCCCCGCGCGCCCCGGCCCATCCGTCCCGTCCGCGAGCCGGCCACCGTGCCGCCCCCGCTGACCGGGCCGTGGGCGCCCGACGACCGTCGGCTCGACGAGGTGGAACTGCTGCCGCTGCCCGACGGCGCGCACGGTCCCGAGGACGTCGTGGTCGACCCGGCCGGCCGGGTGGTCAGCGGGGACGAGGACGGTCGGCTCTGGTGGTGGGCGGCCGACGCGCCGGCGGGCACCCCGGCGCGGCTGCTGGCGGAGACCGGGGGCCGGCCGCTCGGCATCGAACTCGACCCGCGCGACGGCAGCCTGGTCGTCTGCGACGCGTACCGGGGATTGCTGCGGGTCACCCCCGACGGGGCGGTACGCGAGCTGACCGGCACCGCACCGCCGGTGCACCTGGCCAACAACGCCGCCGTGGCCCGCGACGGCACGATCTACTTCACCGACAGCTCGGACCGCTTCCCCCTGTCGCACTGGAAGCACGACCTGCTGGAGCACCGGCCCAACGGGCGGGTGCTCGCCTACGATCCGGGCACCGGGCGGACGGACGTGGTGGCCGCCGGGCTCTACTTCCCCAACGGGATCGCGCTCACCCCCGACGAGTCCGCGCTGATCCTGGTGGAGACGACCACCCACCGGCTGCTCCGGGTCGACCTGCCCGGCGGGGCGGCCACCGTGCTGGCGGACCTGCCGGCATATCCGGACAACCTCTGCGGGGTCGGCGACGGGACGTACTGGATCGCCCTGCCCAGCCCCCGGCTGCCGGTGGTGGAGCGGCTGCTGCCGCACCCGCGGCTGCGGCAGCTGGTCGCGCTGCTGCCCGACGCGGTCCGGCCGCAGCCGCGCCGCTACGGGCTGGTCGCGCTGGTCGACGGCGCGGGCGCGGTGCTGCGGACCCTGCACGGCCCGCGCGGCGCCTACTGGATGATCACCGGGGTACGCCAGCACGGCGACCGGCTCTGGCTGGGCTCCCTGGTCGGCACCGGCGTGGCCCGGGTGCCGCTCGGCTGAAGCCGGGGCCGGCCGTGCCCGGAGCGTGCCCCGTCCGGCGCGGCGCGTGCCCGGAGCGGCCGACACGCCACGTGTCGGGCGACGTCCCCCGTTCCGCGCTCGCGACAGGGGCCGGCCCGCCACCGTGCGGTGACGGGCCGACCCGCGGCCGTTCCTCCCGATGGTCAGCCGCCGCTGGCCGACGGCGTCGGCGCGGGCGAACCCCCGCCGGCCACCGCCCCCGGGTGCGGCGACGCGGTGTGCGGGCTGGGCCGCAGCCCGGCCGGGACGGGCAGGGCGCTGCCCTTGGCGAACTCGTCCCAGCTGACGTTCCAGGCCGTCCAGCCGTTGCCGGCCCGCAGCGGCACCTCGGTGCCCGTGACGGTGACGAGGTCGCCGACCTGGGTGATGCCCATCAGCCAGTCCGCGGCGGCGGCGGAGACGTTGGCGCAGCCGTGCGAGACGTTGGTGAAGCCCTGGTCGCCCTCCGACCACGGCGCGGAGTGGATGAACTCCCCGCCCCAGGTGAGCCGCTGGGCGTCGTCGACGTCGACGACGTACCCGCCGTCGGGCTCGCCGCGGGTGTCGAACGTCGTCCGCTCGTGCTTCTCCATGATCACCATCTTGCCGCTGGAGCTGGGCGTGCTCGGCTTGCCGAGGCTGACCGGGATCCGGCGGACCAGCTTGCCGTCGCGGAAGACCGACATCTGCTTGCTGGCGTTGTCGATGTCGACCGAGACCTGCCGGCCGATCTTCGAGGTGGCCCGGTGCTCGGCGTCGCCCACCAGGTCCTTGCCGATCGGCAGCCCCTCCAGCGCCGCGCGGACGCTGATCTTCGTGCCCGGCCGCCAGAAGTCGGGCGCCCGGTAGTAGGCCTGGCTGCCGTCCTCCAGCCAGGACCAGGTGCCCGGCTGCGGCGGATCGGTCTTGACGAACAGCCGCTTCTGCACCGCCGCGCGGGCCTCCTTCGGCACCCCCGGGTCGAACGCCACCGTAACGGGCATCGCGGTGCCGTACGTCTGGTTGCCCGTGAAGTAGAGCGTGCTGGTGATCGCCGGCTTCGTCGGCTTCGGCGCGGTGGTGAACGTCGTCGTGCGGGTGGCGGTCCTCCCGCCGTCCCCCGTCACCGTCACCTCGGCGGTGTACGTCCGCCCGCCGGCCAGCGGAGCGCCGGGCACCCAGCTCGTCCCGTCCTCCCGGGGCTCTCCCGCGACCTGCCGGCCCTTGTCGTCGGTGAGCCGGACGCCGGTGACCCTGCCGTGGGCCACGCTCGTGCCGATCTCGGCACTGACCGGGACGTCCCGGGTCCGGTCGGCGGGCGTCAGCTCGACCGCCGGCGGCGGCGCGACCCGCGCGGCCCGCTCGGCGGCCTTCCTCTCCCCGGCGGTGCATCCGCCGAGGACCAGTGGTGTGGCTGCGATGGTTACCGCCAATAGCGTCAATCGCCGCCTCACGTCCATGTTCCGCACCCCTTTTCCGCTCCCCTTTGGCCACATTCTGTACGGCGTTACGGGAGGCCCGGTGCAGTTTCCGGAAAAGGCGCGGAGCTATTGTCGGCAGTTTCGGCGTCGGCGGGTCGAAAATGGTGAACCGCGCCCGGAGGGCCCGGTGTCACCGATCGGCCCTTCCGCCGACGGACGACCGGTTCGCCCCGCCGTCAGTCCCAGTCCTGGTCGCCGTGGTTGCGGTCCCACCGGCCGCCCACGGGAGGGGTGTCCAGGCGGGTGGCGGCCACGGCGTTGCCGGCCAGGTCGTTGTCCTCGACCCGGCAGCCCACGCAGCTGCCCCGCTCGGTGATCCAGAGCCCGTGCGTCTGGGTGCGCTCGTCGTGGTTGTCCCAGATCCGGTTGCCCCGGATGGTGGCCGAGTCGACGTGCGCGTTGACCGTGATCCCGGCCCGGCACTGCGGCGCGGGCGGCAGCTCGTACGCCGTCCCCGGCAGCGGGGTGTCCCCGCTCCAGGCGGTGTACGCGTCGGGGCGTACGGGGGCGAGGGTGAGCCCGGTGTCGTCGTTGGCGGCGACCAGGGCGACCCGCTTGCCGACCCGCAGCACCTTGCCCCGGTGCCCGTCGTGCTGCCAGCCGGCGGTCCGGTCGACCAGCGACCGCTCGTTGTAGCGGACGGACTCGCCGCCCGCGCCGTACGCGCCGGCGCACTGGCGGCCGTTGTTGCGGATGCGGTTGTTGAGCAGCACAGCGTCGACCATCGGCCGGTCGATCCGGATGGCATCGAGGCCGTTGCCCCAGAAGTCGTTGCTGTCGATCACCACGTCCGTCGCCGCGCCGTGATAACCGTGCCCGAGGTCGTGCTCGTGGTAGCCGTACGCCCCGTTGCCGCTGATCCGGTTGCCGCGCACCGTGTACGGGCCCGGGGTGTTGCCCATGCTGACGCCGTCGCGGACGTTGCCGTCGATGACGCAGTCGGCCAGCAGGCCGCCCCGGCCGGCGACCCCGGAGGTGCCCTCGGCGGAGACGTCGAAGCCGGCCTCCAGGTTGCCCGTCATCGTGCACGCGGAGACGATCAGCCCGTCGGCGCCCCAGTCGGAGATGCCGAACCGGTTGCCCTGGCTGTGGCAGCCGACGATCCGGTAGCCGCGCGGCGGCGGCCAGTTGGCCTTCTGGAGTTCCAGGAAGATGCCGTTGGTGCCGTTGCCCAGCGCGGTGCAGTTGGCGATGGTGAGCCGCTCCACGGTGCCCCAACCGCCGATGCCGACGCCGATGCCGGCGCCGCCCATCTCCTGGCCGTTGTCGAGGCGGCCGCAGCCGACGACCACCACCCCCTCGATCAGGCTGTCCTGGAGGAAGTCGCAGCCCAGGCCGGTGGCCGCCGTGTGGTGGATGTAGAGGTTGCGGAAGACGCCGCGCACCACGTACTGCAGGCCGAGGCCCTTGGCGAGGTAGTTGTACTCGGCCATGGCCACGCCGGAGCCGTCGATCTCGAAGTCGGCGAAGGTGCAGTCGGCGATGTGCCGGTCGCGGTCCGCGCCGTGCTGGAGGGTGGTCCAGAACGCCAGCGGCGTCGGGTCGGCCCGGTTGCCCTCGTTGCTGAGCAGGAACCGGGTCGCGCCGGGGCCGGCCCCGATCAGGGACACCCCGCTGCGCCAGACCGTGCCCGCGTCGCGGATGGAGTAGATGCCGGGCGGGCAGTAGATGACCCGGGCCCGCCCGTCGGCGGCGTAGCCGTCGCCGAGGCGGTCCACGAGGGCGGCGAGCGCCGGCTGGTCGTTGGTCACCCCGTCGCCGCGCAGCCCGTACTGGGTGGCGTCGCAGTGCAGCGGCGCCCCGGCGACGGCCGGGCGACGGTCTCGGACGGCGGCGGGCAGGCCCTGGTACGGCACTGCGCTCTCCCCTCGCGCGGGCGGGCGACCGGGCGGTCGCGGACGGACGACAGGCGGTCGCCGTCCGCGCGGATTTCCCGGCAACAGCAGGGAGAAACGGAAGGGGAAAAGGATCGGATCGAGCTGACCGGATGCTCGGTGAATGAGCGGCGATCCGGATCGGGAACGTATTTCCGGCCCATTCGGCGGGGCGCGAGCGAAAAGGGACGGCAGGGAGGGCGGGGCGGACGGAATGGGCGTTTCCGGTCCCGGCGGCGCGCTGCCGCCGGGACCGGCTCACACGTTGGCGACCAGCAGGGCGGGCTGCTCCACGCAGTCCGCGACGTGCCGCAGGAAGCCGCCGGCCACCCCGCCGTCGCAGACCCGGTGGTCGAAGGTGAGGCTGAGCTGCGTCACCTTGCGCACGGCGAGCTGCCCGTCGACGACCCACGGCTTGTCCACGATCCGCCCCACGCCGAGCAGCGCCGCCTCCGGGTGGTTGATGATCGGGGTGGAGCCGTCGACGCCGAACACGCCGTAGTTGTTGAGGGTGAACGTGCCGCCGGTGAGGCGGGCCGGCGGCAGGGTGCCGGCCCGGGCGGCGGTGGTGGTCTCGGCCAGCGCCGCGGCCAGCTCCCGGGTGGTCAGCAGGTGCGCGTCGCGCAGCACCGGGACGACCAGGCCCCGGTCGGTCTGCGCGGCGATGCCCAGGTGCACCCCGCGGGACTGGACGATCCGCTGCCCCTCGGTGTCGACGCGCGCGTTGAGCTGCGGGAAGCGCCGCAGGCCGCTGAGGCAGATCCGGGCCAGCAGGGCCAGCAGGCTCACCGGCGCGTCCGGGGTCGCGGCGTTGATCGCCCGGCGGGTCTCCACCAGGGCGGTGGCGTCCGCGTCGACCCAGATGGTCACCTCGGGAATCTCCCGCCGGCTGCGGGAGAGCTTGTCGGCGATCACCTTGCGGACGCCGGTGAGCGGGACGACCAGGTCCTCCTCGCCCGCCGGCACGGCGGCCCGTCCCGCCGCGGTCGGGCCGTCGGCCCCACCGGTCGGGGCCGCGTCGGGGCGGTCGGGCACCGGGGTGGGCCGGGGCGCCGGGGCCGGGCCGGCGAGGGCCGCCTCGACGTCGGCGCGGCGCACCACCCCGCCCGGGCCGGTGCCGCGCAGGGTGGCCGGGTCGATGCCGTGCTCCCGGGCCAGCCGCCGCACGATCGGGGAGATCACCAGGGCGACCGCGCCCCCGGGTACCGCCGCCGGCCCGGAAGCCGCCGCGACGGGCGCGGGGGCCGGGGCGGGGGCCGGGGCGGGCGCGGAATCGGGGGCCGGGGCGGGTTCGGGGGCGACGGAGAGCCGGGGCCGGCGGCGTCGCCGACCCGCCGCGCCGTGCCCGGTGCCGTACCCGATGAGGACGTTGCCGCTGCCGGCGCGCTCCTCCTCCCGGTAGGTGGCGTGCCCGGCGGGCTCGCCGTCGGCGGGCGCGATGGTGATCAGCGGCTGGCCGACCGGGCGCGTCTCGCCCGCCGCGCCGTGCAGGGCCACCACCCGCCCGGCGTACGGGCAGGGCACGTCCACGACGGCCTTCGCGGTCTCCACCTCGACCACGCTCTGGTCCACCGTCACGGTGTCGCCGACGGCGACCCGCCATTCGACGATCTCCGCCTCGGTCAGCCCCTCGCCGAGGTCGGGCAGGAGGAACACCTGCTCGGTCATGCCGCGCTCCCCTGCGGCAGCCAGCGCGCGTCGGGCCGGTCGTCCCACTGGAGCCGCGCCACCGTGTCGAGCACCCGGTCCACGCCGGGCAGGTGGGTGTGCTCCAGCATCGGCGCAGGGTACGGGATGTCCAGGCCGGACACCCGCAGCACCGGGGCGTGCAGGGCGTGGAAGCAGCGCTCCTGCACCCGGGCGGCGATCTCCGCGCCGACGCCGGCGAAGCCCTGCGCCTCGCTGACCACCACGCACCGGCCGGTGCGGCGCACCGACGCGGCGATGGTCGCGTCGTCGAGGGGGACGATCGTGCGTACGTCCACCACCTCCAGGTCCCAGCCCTCCTCGCGGGCGGCCTCGGCGGCCTCCAGGGCGACCGGCACCGCCGGCCCGTACGCGATCAGGGTGGCGTCGGTGCCCGGCCGGCGCACGACGGCGCGGCCGAACGGCTCGGTGGCCGCCGGCAGCTCGGCCTCGGCGCTGGAGAAGTAGAGCTTCTTCGGTTCCAGGAACACGACCGGGTCCGGGTCCGCGATGGCCTCGCGCAGCAGCGAGTACGCGTCGGCGACCGTCGCCGGGGTGACGACCTTCAGGCCCGGGGTGTGCGCGTAGTACGCCTCGGACGAGTCGCAGTGGTGCTCGACGCCGCCGATGCCGCCCGCGTACGGCACCCGGATCACCATGGGCACGCCGAGCGCGCCCCGGGTGCGGTTGCGCAGCTTCGCCACGTGCGAGGCGATCTGCTCGAACGCCGGATACGCGAACGCGTCGAACTGCATCTCCACCACCGGCCGCAGCCCGGACATGGCCAGGCCGACGGCGAAGCCGACGATGCCGGCCTCGGCGAGCGGGGTGTCGAAGCAGCGCTTGTCGCCGAACCGGGCCTGCAGGCCGTCGGTGATCCGGAAGACGCCGCCGAGCTTGCCGACGTCCTCGCCGAAGACGAGCACCCGCTCGTCGTCGGCCAGCGCGTCGGCGAGCGCGGCGTTGAGCGCCTTCGCCATGGTGGTGGTCGCCATCAGCGCCCGTCCTCGCGGTCGGCGGCCAGCTCGGCGCGCACCAGCTCCCGCTGCTCGACCAGTTGCGGGGTCGGCGTGGCGTAGACGTGGTCGAAGAGGCTCAGCGGGTCGACCTCGGGTTGGGTGTGCATCCGCTCGCGCAGGTCGGCCGCGTACGCCTCGGCCTGTTCGGCGATCGCGGCGACGGCCGCGTCGTCGAGCGCGCCGCGCGTGCGCAGGTACGTCTCCAGCCGGGCGACCGGGTCGCGGTCGCGCCAGGTGTCGACCTCGGCGCCGTCGCGGTAGCGGGTGGCGTCGTCGGCGTTGGTGTGCGGCTCCATCCGGTAGGTGTGCGCCTCGACCAGGTAGGGGCCGTTGCCGGCGCGGGCGTGCGCGACCGCGCGGGTGAGCACGGCGAGCACGGCGACGGGATCGTTGCCGTCGACCTGCTCGCTGGGCACGCCGTAGCCGACGCCCTTGTACGCCAGCGACGGGGCGGCGGTCTGCCGCGACAGCGGGACGCTGATGGCGTACTTGTTGTTCTGCACGAAGAACACGACGGGGGCCCTGAACACGGCGGCGAAGTTGACGCCCTCGTGGAAGTCGCCCTCGCTGGTGGCGCCGTCGCCGATGAAGGCCAGGGCCACGGTGTCGCGGCCCTGGTGGGCCTCCCCGTAGGCGAGGCCGGCGGCGTGCACGCACTGGGTGGCCAGGGGGGTGCACTGCGGGGCGGTGTGCACCCGGGTGGGGTCGTACCCGCAGTGCCAGTCGCCGCGCAGCAGGGTGAGCACCTCGACGGGGTCGATGCCCCGGGAGACCAGCGCCATCGACTCGCGGTAGGTCGGGAAGACCCAGTCGGTGTCGCGGACGGCGAGCACCGCGCCGACCTGGCAGGCCTCCTGGCCGCGCGAGGACGGGTAGACGGCGAGCCGGCCCTGCTTGGTCAGGGCGGTGGCCTGGGTGTCGAAGCGCCGGCCGACGACCATGCGGCGGTACATCTCGCGCAGGGCCTCGACGGGCGGCTCGGGGTAGTCGGCGCGGGCCGGCCGGGGCGTGCCGTCGGGGTCGAGCAGCCGCACCGGTTCGGTCTGCGGCAGCAGGGCGGCGGCGGGGTCGGTCGCCGCCTGCTCGCGGGCGGGGGCCTTGGTGGGCTTCTTGGCCGGCGGGCGGGTGCGCGGGGATGCCCTGCGGACCGCCTGGGGTGTGGTCGTCACGGCGGGGACCTCCTGGACTTGTGGTGGACCTATGCTCCTGCCGATGGATGATTGACTCAACACGCGGGATGAACGCGGGACGAATGGCGGGGGAAAGGGCCGGATGTGAGCCAGCAGACCACCGGGGAGCCGGGCACGGAGGGCGGTACGGGACGTTCGGCCGGGCCGCTCGACGAGGTGGACCGCCGCATCCTCGACGAGCTGGCCCGCGACGGGCGGATCTCCATCCGTACCCTCGCCGAGCGGGTGCACGTCTCCCGGACCAACGCGTACGCGCGGGTGGAGCGGCTGCTGCGCGACGGCGTGATCACCGGCTTCCGGGCCCGGGTCGCGCCCGAGCCGGCCGGGCTGGGCACGTCGGCGTACATCGCGCTGACCATCCAGCAGAACACCTGGCGGGAGGTGTCGGCCGAGCTGGCCCGGGTGCGCTACGTCGAGCACGTCGCGCTGCTCAGCGGCGAGCACGACGTCCTCGCCCTGGTCCGGGCGCCGGACAACGCCACCCTGCGGGACGTGGTGCTGGACCGGGTGCAGGGCATCGCCGGGGTGCTGTCCACCCGCAGCTGGCTCGTCTTCGACGAGTTCGAGGGCACCCGCAGCCCGTGGGCGTGAGCCGGGCTCAGTGCGCAGGCGGGGCCGCGAGGCCGGCGCGGTCGGCCAACTCCAGCAGCGGCTCCAGCGAGAAGCGCGGGCCGTCCAGGCCGGCGTGCGGGTCGCCGCGCTCGGCGAAGCGCGCCGGCAGGGTGAGCACGTCGAAGTCCTCCGGCCGGGCGTCGTCCAGCTCCGCCCAGTCCAGCGGCGCGGAGACCAGCGCCGCCGGGGTGGGCCGGATCGAGTACGCCGAGGCCATCGTGTGGTCCCGCGACATCTGGTTGTAGTCGACGAAGACCGGCCGGTCCCGCTGCTCGCGCCACCAGGTGGTGGTGACCAGGTGCGGCAGGCGGCGCTGCAGCTCGCGGCCCAGCGCCAGCACCGCCCGGCGGCAGTCGCCGAAGCCCCACCTCGGCTCGATCGACAGGTAGACGTGCAGGCCCCGCCCGCCGGTGGTCTTCGGGTAGCCGACCAGCCCCCGCTCGGCCAGCACCGCCCGCAGCTCGCGGGCGACCGGGACCACCTGCGCGAAGTCGACCCCGGGCATGGGGTCGAGGTCGACGCGGAGCTGGTCGGGGCGTTCGGTGTCGGCGGCGGTGACCGGCCACGGGTGGAAGCGCAGCGTGCCGAGGTTGGCCGCCCAGATCACCACCGCCAGCTCGCCGGGCGCGACCTCGTCGGCCGTGCGTCCGCTGGGGAACGTCAGGTGGGCGGTGCGCACCCAGTCGGGTGCGCCGGCCGGCAGCCGCTTCTGGTAGAACGCGTCGCCCCGGTTGCTCTGCCGGGTGGCGATCCGCGCACCCTCGAACACGCCCCGGGGCCACCGCTCCAGCATGGTCGGGCGGTCCCGCAGGGCGCGCAGGATCCCGTCGCCGACGGCGAGGAAGTAGCGCACCACGTCGAGCTTGGTCAGGCCGCGCTCGGGAAAGTACGGCTTGTCGGGGCTGGAGACGCGGACCACCCGCTCCCCGACCCTGATCTCCTGCGCCGCCGTGGCCACGACTGCCACCGTACGACGCCGCGCCGACGGGCGCAGGCAGGTCGGGGGCGGTCCGGCGGACGTGCGGCGCGGCCCGGCGCGGTCAGGGCCTGCGGGCCACGCAGCCGTACTGCGGGACGACGGCCGGATCCTCGCCGTCGTCCGGCCGCCACCGCGCGCACGACACCAGGCCCGGCTCCACCAGCTCCAGGCCGTCGAGGAACCGGGCGATCTCCGCTCCGGTGCGCGCGCGGATCGGGGGCGCGGCGTTGGCGTTCCAGAACTCCATGGCGGGCACGTTCGCCTCGCCGCCCAGCTCGACGGTGGGATGGGTGAGCGCCAGGTAGCTGCCCCGGGGCATCGCGTCCATCAGCCGGCGCACTATCGCCACGGCCTCGTCGGTGTCGAGGACGAAGTTGAGGATGCCCAGCATCATCACGGCCACCGGCCGGTCGAGGTCCAGCGTCCGGGCGGCGGCGGTCAGGATGGACGCCGGGTCGTGGACGTCCGCCTCGACGTAGTCCGTGGCGCCCTCGGCGGAGCTGGTCAGCAGGGCGCGGGCGTGCACGAGGACCATCGGGTCGTTGTCGACGTAGACGATCCGCGCGTCGGGGGCGACGGCCTGCGCGACCTGGTGGGTGTTGTCGGCGGTCGGCAGGCCGGTGCCGATGTCGAGGAACTGCCGCACGCCCGTCTCGCCGGCGAGGTGCCGCACGGCGCGGGCGAGGAAGCGCCGGTCGGCCCGGGCGACCTCCCCGATGACCGGGAACATCGCGCGGACGTGGTCGCCGACCCGACGGTCCGGCTCGAAGTTGTCCTTGCCGCCGAGCCAGTAGTTCCACACCCGGGCGTTGTGCGCCACCGAGGTGTCGATGGGCTCGACCCGTTCGCCGTCGCGAACCCCGACGTCGCCGGACTCTGACACGAAAACTCCTCGGCTGTCGCGGATGTCCGGTCAGCCTAGCTCCGCGCCGGGCGGACGATCGGGTCGGGTCAGGACAGCAGCACCACCCCGACGACCATCAGCGGCAGCGAGACGAACAGGAAGATGCCGACCCCGGTGAGCACCCGCCCGCCACCCGCGTCCTCCCGCTCGGGGGCCAACCCGAAGGCCGCCCGGGCGGGCAGCATGCCGATCCGGCTCAGGGTCAGGTCGCCGGTGAGCCCGAGCAGGGTGCCGACGACGATGAGCGCGACGCCGAGCCGGAAGACGAACTCGCCGCCGCTGACCGCCGTCCATACGCCCGCGGCGGCGGCGACCGCCACCAGCGCGACGACGAACAGCACGAGCGCCTCGCGCAGACCCCGGACCACCGTCATCGCCGCGCACCCCTCTCGGCCGGCCCGCGGCCGGCGCCCGTCGACACCCGCGCCGCCGGGGCCACCGGCGGCGCGGGTGACATTCTGCCGGGCGTACGGCCACGGCGCTGCCCCGTGCCGCAGGTGCGCGCCGGCCGGGTGGACGCGGTCCACCCGGCCGGCGCGGCCGACTCAGCTCTTCTCGCGCTGGAGCCGATCCATCAGCATCTGCTTGCCCTGCTCGCCCGCCTTGCGGTTGTTCTCCTGGATCTTGCGGAACCAGGTGGCGAGTTCCTTGTCGCCGCGCTCCTCGGCGTCGGAGATGTAGATCTCCATCCGGTAGACGTGCTCCAGCGACATCTGCAGCGCGTGGATCAGGTCGTAGTTCTTGTCCCGCACCGGACTGCTGATCTCCCTGACCATCGTGGCCACGGCCAACCTCCCCGTGTCTCGGCTACCGTTCGGCCCCGCGCTTACCCGCCGGGCCCGGTCGTACGCGCCCACCCCCGCGCGGCGGGCGGGGATAACCTCCGCCGTCCCGCCCCGTTGTACACGTCGCCAACTGGTCGATATCAGGGGAAACGGGGCATCGGATGCGCTTACCAGTCACGCCGGAAGGGTCCGCGCGGTCGACCTTCCGGGGAGACATCGAGGGGCTGCGCGCGCTCGCCGTGGTCATGGTCCTCGTCGGCCATGCCGGGCGCGACCTCGTACCGGGCGGCTTCGCCGGCGTCGACGTCTTCTTCGTCATCTCCGGATTCCTCATCACCGGCCTGCTCGTCGCCGAACTCGAACGCACCGGCCGGATCTCCCTGCCCGGCTTCTACGCCCGCCGGGCCAAGCGCCTGCTGCCCGCCGCGGCCGTCGTGCTGGTGGCCAGCCTCCTGCTCACCTGGCTCCTGCTGCCCCGCACCCGCTGGGCCGACACCGCCTGGGACGTGGTGGCCAGCGCCGCCTACGGGCTGAACTGGCGGCTCGCCGTCCAGGCCACCGACTACTGGGCCGTCGACGCGGCGCCCAGCATCGTCCAGCACTTCTGGTCCCTCGGCGTCGAGGAGCAGTTCTACCTCGGCTGGCCGCTGCTCCTGCTCGGCCTCGCCGTGCTCGGCGGCCGTCGCCGGCTGCGCCGGGGCGCCCTGATGGCCGGCTTCGCCCTCGTCGCGCTGCCCTCGTTCGCCTGGTCGGTCCACGCGAGCCAGACCGACCCCGGGCCGGCCTACTTCGTCACCACCACCCGGCTGTGGGAACTCGCCCTCGGCGGGGCCGTCGCCATCGCCGGCACCCGCGTGCACCGGCTGCCCCGGCCGCTGGCCGCCGTGATCGCCTGGGCCGGACTGGCCACGGTGGCCGCGTCCGCCCTCCTCGTCGACCCCGACCGGGCCTTCCCCGGCTACCAGGCGCTGCTGCCGACGGTCGGCACCGCCGCCGTGATCGCGGGCGCGCAGGCCGCCGGTCGGTTCGGCCCGGCCGGCGCACTCGGGTGGCGGCCGATCCGCGCCGTCGGCGCCCTGTCCTACTCGCTCTACCTGTGGCACTGGCCGCTGCTGATCGCCGCCGAGGCGCGGTTCGGCGAACTCAGCACGCAGGCAGCCCTCGGCGTGGTGGCGCTGTCCGCCGTGCCGGCCGCGCTCACCTACCGGTTCGTGGAGAACCCGATCCGGACGTCCGCGGCGCTGCGGTGGGAGCCGGCCGCCGCCCTGCGCGTCGGCGCCCTCTGCACGGGCGCCGCCGTCGCCGCCGGCCTGCTGTTCCAGCTCACGGTGTGGCCACCCCGGCAGGCGCCGCCGACCCCGGTGGCCCTGCCGCCGCTGGCGGGGGCGAGCGCCACCGCCGCCCCGGACGGCCCACCCGGGGCCGCCGTCCTCGGCGATCCGCCGGCCGGTGACCCCGACGGCAGGGCGGTCGACCGCGTCGCTTCGATCGTCCCCGACCCCATGTTCGCCCTGAAGGACGGTCCGGAATGGCTACCGGGCTTCTGCCGCCCGACGCAGCGTGACGACGAGGCGGTGCCCTGCGAGTACGGCGACAAGGACTCGCCGGTCACGGTCGCCCTGGCCGGAGACTCGCATGCCGAGCAGTGGCTGCCGGCCCTGCGCCTCATCGCGCTCGCCGAGGGTTGGCGGCTGCTGTCGTACACGATGTCGGCCTGTCCGTACATCAACATCGACGTGGCCCGCCGGGGTGCCACCAACGTCGCCTGCACCACCTGGAACCGCAGCGTCCGCGCCGCGCTCACGGGCGCCGGTAAGCCGAGCCTGCTCGTGGTGAGCAACGCCGAGTACCTCCCCCCGCCCGACGAGGTGCCGAGAGACCGGGCCGGGGCGGTCGTGATCGATGCCTTCCGCTCCACCTGGCGGGAGATGACCCGGGCGGCGGTTCCCGTCGTCGTGCTCCGCGACAACCCGTACCAGGAGACGAACGTCCCGGAATGCGTCTCGGCCAACCCCAAGAAGCTGACCAAGTGCGCGTCGTCGCGCGACTTCGCCTTCGGCAAGGGGGCCGGCGCGACGCAGCAGAAGGCGGTCGGCGGGCAGGACGACGTGCACCTGGTCGACCTCAACGACGCCATCTGCCCGGCGGATCCGTGCGCCCCGGTCATCGGCGGGGCCCTCATCTACCGCGACCAGAACCACCTCACCGCCACCTACGTCGGCACCCTCGCCGACCGCATCCGTCCCCGTCTGACCGGGCTGCTGAAGTAGGCCACGCGGGCCAGGGTTACCGGCCGAGACGGCCGGGTACGGTGCGGCGCATGGCGGAACTGGCAGCGCTGTGGATCGTGCGCCACGGCGAGAGCACGGCGAACGTCGCGGCGACCGAGGCGGAGAGCACGGGGGCGGAGCTGATCGGGCTGGCCCACCGCGACGCGGACGTGCCGCTGTCCCCCACCGGCGAGCAGCAGGCCCGGGCGACCGGGCGCTGGCTGGCCGAGCTGCCGCAGCGGCGGCGGCCGGACGTGGCGGTCGTGTCGCCGTACCTGCGGGCCGTGCGCACCGCCGAGCTGGCCCTCGACGGCACCGGCATCCCGGTCAGCCGCGACGAGCGGCTGCGCGACCGCGAGCTGGGCGTCCTGGACGGCCTGACCGGGCACGGCGTCGCCAGCCGGTTCCCCGACGAGGCGCAGCGCCGGGCCCGGCTGGGCAAGTTCTACTACCGGCCACCCGGCGGCGAGTCGTGGACGGACGTGGCGCTGCGGCTGCGCGCCCTGCTGGGCGACCTGCGCCGCGACCACGCCGACCGGCGGGTGCTGCTCTTCGGCCACGACGCGCTGGTGTTCCTGCTCCGCTACCTCGTGGAGGGGCTGACCGAGCCGGAGCTGATGGCGCTGACCCGCCAGCACGTGATCGCCAACTGCTCGGTCACCGGCTGGACCGCCGACGCCGAGGGCCGGCTCGTCCCCGACACCTTCAACGACGTCACCCACCTGCGCCAGCAGGGAGCCCGCCCGACCAGGGAGGACGAGGTCCATGCCGAACCGGTCTGAGGTGATCACCCCCGCGCTGCTGCGCCGGTGGGCGCTGCCCGTGCCGACCGGGGGCAAGGAGGCCCGGGGCACCGTGCTGGTCGTCGGCGGCTCCCGGTTCACCCCCGGCGCGGTGCTGCTGGCCGGGGTGGCCGCCCTGCGGGCCGGCGCGGGGGTGCTGCAACTGGCCGCCGCCGAGTCCACCGCCGCCGCGCTGAGCATCCAGGTGCCGGAGGCGCTGGTCGTGGGCCTGCCCGAGACCACCGACGGGGCCGTGGCGGGCCGCCCCGGCGACCCGCTGGACGGGCTGGTGGCCGACGCCGACGTGGTGGCCGTGGGCCCCGGGCTCACGGACATCGACGCGACCGGGGAACTGCTGCGCGGGGTGCTCGACGTCGCGCCGAAGCAGACCGCGCTGGTCCTCGACGCGTACGCCCTCGGCGCGCTCAGCCACGCACCGGACCTGCTGGTCGACTCGGGCCGCCCGGTGGTGCTGACCCCCAACCTGACCGAGGCGACGCACCTGCTGGGCCGCGACCCCGGCGACGACCTGGACGCCGAGGCGGCCGAGCTGGCCCGCCGGTACGACGCCGTGGTCTCTCTCTACGGCCACATCGCCGCACCGGACGGGCGGTGCTGGCGGGAGGAGAGCGGCGACGCGGGGCTGGGCACCTCCGGCAGCGGGGACGTACGCGCCGGGCTGCTGGCGGGCCTGCTGTCCCGGGGCGCCGAGCCGGCGCAGGCGGCCTGCTGGGCGGCGTTCGCGCACGCGGTCAGCGGGCAGCGCCTGGTGCCCCGGTTCGGCCGGATCGGCTT
The DNA here is from genome assembly GCF_054052245.1 of Micromonospora sp. PTRAS2. Lineage (NCBI taxonomy): Bacteria > Bacillati > Actinomycetota > Actinomycetes > Micromonosporales > Micromonosporaceae > Micromonospora > Micromonospora sp. PTRAS2. The sequence continues at coordinate 162,022 of NZ_JBSWBU010000010.1, read as the reverse complement.
CCTCGCCCGCGAGCTGCTCGACGAGATTCCGCACACCCTCGCCACGGTCTGACCACACCCCGGGGCGGTGTAACGCCGCCCGGGCTCCCGACGCTCATCCAGCGGAGGCGGGCGTCCGTCCGCCTCCCGCCGGCCGCGTCCCCACCAGGGGCGCGGAGCCGGCTGGAACAGCCCCTGGGAGTCTGTGTGAAGAACCTGCGTCGCAAGACCCTGGCCGCCGCGTCCGCCGTGACGCTCGGCGTCGGTCTCGCCCTCACCGGCGGACTGGCCCCGGCGGCGGCCGTCGGCCCCGACACCACCTTCCTGGTCCTCGCCCCGCAGGGTGCGACGACCGACGCCGCGGCGGCCCGGGTCGCCGCCGCGAACGGCACGGTGGTGGCCAGCTACCACCAGATCGGCGTGCTCGTCGTCCGGTCGGCCAACCCCGACTTCGCCTCGGCGGTGAAGGGTGCCGGCGTCGAGTCGGTGGCCGCCACCACCGGCCTCGGCAGCGCCCTCGACGAGGGCGAGACCGTGGAGGTCTCGGCGGCCGACGCCGCCGCGGCCAGCGGCGACCCGACCACCGAGCCGCTGTACGGGCAGCAGTGGGACATGCCGATGATCGGCGTCCCGCAGGCCCACGCGATCACGACCGGCAGCCCGGACGTGGTCGTCGGCGTGCTCGACAGCGGCATCTCCTCCAGCCACCCGGACCTGGCCAGCCAGATCGCCAGGGACAAGAGCACGTCCTGTGTCGGCGGTGTCACCGACACCACCGAGGCCGCCTGGAACCCGACCACCTCCGACCACGGCACCCACGTGGCCGGCACCATCGCCGCCGCGATCAACGGCGTCGGGGTGACCGGCGTCGCCCCGGGCGTCAAGGTGGCCGCCGTCAAGGTGGTCAACGACGACGGCTACATCTTCCCGGAGGCAGCGGTCTGCGGGTTCGTGTGGGCCGCCGAGCACGGCATGCAGCTGACCAACAACAGCTACTACATCGACCCGTGGGAGCTGAACTGCCGCAACGACGCGCGCCAGCGTCCGGTGTGGCAGGCCGTGCAGCGGGCCATCCGCTACTCGCAGAGCAAGGGCGTGCTCAACGTGGCGTCCGCGGGCAACTCCAACTACGACCTCGCGCACAAGATCACCGACGAGGGCAGCCCGAACAACGGGACGCCCGAGACCCGCGAGAACCTCACCAACGCCTGCCTCGACCTGCCGGCCGAGGCGCCGGGCGTGGTGACCGTGTCGGCGGTCGGCCCGACCGGGGACAAGAGCTACTACTCCTCGTACGGGCAGGGCGTCGTCGACGTGACGGCCCCGGGCGGCGACACCCGGTTCCGCACCCAGGGCACCCGCTCGACCAGCACCGACGCGATCCTGTCCACCACCTTCAACACGGCCACCCGCACCAACGGGTGGGGCTACAAGCAGGGCACCTCGATGTCCGGTCCGCACGCGACCGGCGTCGCCGCCCTGGCCCTGTCGGCCCACCCGGGGATGACGCCGGGGCAGCTCGCGTCGTTCCTGGAGCGCACCGCCGTCGCCCGCTCCTGCCCGGCGGGCGTGTACAACCCGGTCCCGCTGATCCCGACGGGCCCGCACGCGTACGACGCGACCTGCTCCGGCGGGGCCCGCAACGGGTTCTACGGCGCGGGCACCGTCAACGCGTACAACGCGGTCAAGTGACCGCCTGACGGGAAACTGGTGGGGCCCGGCATTCGCCGGGCCCCACCAGCGTGTTTCCGGCAGCGACGCGCCGTGGGCCGGGCCGCACCGGCCGGGGGCGGGCGGGCGACGGGACCGTCCACCGATCGGGTGACGCCTGTTTCCGGTGGTGACCTCGGGGTACCGGTCGATCATCAGCCGAACCTAGGAGGCCACCCGTGTCGACCGATGCCATCGTCGTGCTCAAAGAGGACCACAAGGAGATGCGCCGCCTGTTCCGGGCCTTCCAGGATGCGCAGGACGGGCCGGCGAGCCAGCGGCAGAAGCTGGTGGGGCAGATCCTGGAGGCCCTCACGGTGCACACCTACCTGGAGAACGAGGTGATGTACCCGGAGGTCCGCAAGCTGCTGCCGGACCTGGAGGACGACATCCTCGAATCGTACGAGGAGCACCATGTGGCCGACCTGCTCTGCGCCGAGCTGGCCACCATGGACGCCGACGACGACCACTTCAACGCCAAGACCACGGTGCTGATCGAGAACGTGGAGCACCACGTCGAGGAGGAGGAGCAGGAGTGGTTCCCGAAGGTGCGGGAGGCGCTCGGTCGCAAGCAGTTGCAGGAGATCGGCGAGCGGATGCTCGCGCTGCGCGCCGACGCCCCGCGCAGCCCCACCGCCCCGAAGGCGATCAAGAAGGCGCTGGACGCGGTCACCGCCTGACCGCGCCCCGCACGCGATTCTTGGACAGTTGCCGTCCGCTCGTGACGACAACTGTCCAAGAATCGGAGGGGGTGGATCAGTCCGGGGGCGGGAGGATCTGGCGGAGCTGGCCCGGTGGGACGGAGCGGCGTCGCCACTCGCGGGGGTAGCCGACCGACACCTCTTCGAAGCGCACCCCGTCGTGCCAGGTCGTGCGGGGGATGTGCAGGTGGCCGTAGACGGCCGCGGCGGCCCCGTAGCGCACGTGCCAGTCCGCGGTGGCGTCGGTGCCGCACCACTGGGCGAAGATCGGATAGCGCAGGATCCGGGTCGGCTCGCGCACCAGCGGCCAGTGGCTGACCAGCACCGTCGGCAGCGCCGGATCGCGGGCGTCGAGCCGCGCGGCCGTCTCGGCGAGCCGGGCCGCGCACCAGTCCTGCCGGCTCGGGTACGGGTCCGGGTGCAGCAGGTATTCGTCGGTGCAGACGATGCCGGTGGCGTACGCCTCGGCCAGGGCCGCCTCGCGGGTGTCGAGGCCCTCGGGCCGCCAGGTGTAGTCGTAGAGCAGGAACAGCGGCACGACCAGCGCCGGCCCTCCGGGGCCCCGCCACACCGGGTAGGGATCCTCCGGGGTGACCACGCCCAGGGCGCGGCAGACGTCGACCAGGTGCCGGTAGCGGGCCACCCCGCGCAGGGTGACCGGGTCGCTCGACGGCGTCCACAGGTCGTGGTTGCCCGGGGCCCACACCACCTTCGCGAAGCGCCGGCTGAGCAGGCCCAGCGCCCATTCGATGTCGGCCACGGTGTCGGCGACGTCGCCCGCGACCAGCAGCCAGTCGCCCGGTGAACGGGGGCGCAGGCCCTCGACGATCGCCCGGTTCTCCGCGTATGTCACATGCAGGTCGCTGATCGCGAGCAGCGCCCCGTCGTCCTCCCCCACCACCAGTCGATCCTACGGGAGCCGCGGCGAACGCGGAGACCGCCGAAGGTGGTCCGGCCCGGCCCGCCCCAGGGCGGACCGGGTAGGATCGGGCCGGGCCGTGACTGGCGCGTGGGGATGGACAACCATCGGGAAGCGGTCCCGTCATCAGGACGTCTGCCGAGCGCCTGGGCCTTCCGCACGTCACCAGGAGGTCGCATGTCGTCGCCGAACGCCGAATCCACCGCCTTCCGCAGCGCCCTCGAGGTGATCCGCGCCGTCGAGCCCCGGGTCGCCGACGCGATCGGGGCGGAGCTGGCAGACCAGCGCGAGTCGCTGAAGTTGATCGCGAGCGAGAACTACGCCTCCCCCGCCACGCTGCTGGCGATGGGCAACTGGTTCAGCGACAAGTACGCCGAGGGCACGGTCGGCCGCCGCTTCTACGCGGGCTGCCAGAACGTGGACACCGTCGAGGCGCTCGCCGCCGAGCACGCCCGGGAGCTGTTCGGCGCGTCGCACGCGTACGTGCAGCCGCACTCGGGCATCGACGCGAACCTGGTGGCGTTCTGGGCGATCCTGGCCGACCGGGTGGAGTCCCCGGCCCTGAAGCGGGCGCAGGTGCGTCAGGTCAACGACCTGACCGAGGAGGACTGGTTCGCGCTGCGCCGCGAGCTGGGCGACCAGCGGATGCTCGGCATGTCGCTGGACGCGGGCGGCCACCTCACCCACGGTTTCCGGCCGAACATCTCCGGCAAGATGTTCGACCAGCGCAGCTACGGCACCGACCCGGCCACCGGCCTGATCGACTACGACCGGGTCGCCGAGGCGGCCCGCGAGTTCCGGCCGTTGATCCTGGTCGCCGGCTACTCGGCGTACCCGAGGAAGGTCAACTTCCGGATCATGCGGGAGATCGCCGACTCGGTGGGCGCGACGTTCATGGTCGACATGGCGCACTTCGCCGGCCTGGTGGCCGGCAAGGTCTTCACCGGCGACTTCGACCCGGTGCCGCACGCGCACATCGTCACCACCACCACCCACAAGTCGCTGCGCGGCCCGCGCGGCGGCATGGTGCTGTGCGGCCCGGAGCTGGCCGACCAGGTCGACCGGGGCTGCCCGATGGTGCTCGGCGGTCCGCTGCCGCACGTGATGGCCGCCAAGGCGGTCGCCCTGGCCGAGGCGCGTCGCCCCGACTTCGCCGACTACGCGCAGCGCATCGTCGACAACGCCCAGGCCCTCGCCGAGGGGCTGCTGCGCCGGGGCGCGACGCTGGTCACCGGTGGCACCGACAACCACCTGGTGCTCATCGACGTCTCCGGGTACGGCCTGACCGGCCGGCAGGCCGAGCAGGCGCTGCTGGACTCGGGCATCGTCACCAACCGCAACGCGGTCCCGCAGGACCCGAACGGCGCGTGGTACACCTCGGGCATCCGGATCGGCACCCCCGCCCTGACCACCCGGGGCCTGGGCACCGCCGAGATGGACGCGACAGCCGAGCTGATCCACACCGTGCTCAGCCAGACCACGCCGGGGTCGAACGCCGACGGCACGCCGTCGAAGGCCAAGTACGTCCTGGACCCGGCCCTGGCCGACAAGGTCAGCCGCCAGGCCACCGACCTCCTGTCGACCCACCCCCTCTACCCCTCGGTCACCCTGGCCTGACCGCCCCCACCTGTTCGCTGATCAAGAGAAAGGCGTCATCGTCGAGATCGACTTTGACGCTTTTCTCTTGATCACCGGGGCGGGGCGGCACGGCGTCCCGCCGTGCCGCCCCGGAGAGCGAAAGGGCGGGTCAGGCCATGGGGCGCTTGAGGTGGTAGCGGTGGACCTCGGTGCTGCCCTGGACGTTGTTCACGTCCTCGGCCGCGGAGACCAGCTCCCAGCCTTCCCGGCCGGCCCGGTTGAGGTGCGCGATCGCGGTGTCGCCGTACGCGGTGATGTCGGTGCGGGACCCGTCCGGGCCGTACCACACGAACGAGACGTGGAAATTGCGCCCCTGCCCCTGGTAGCGGCGGACCAACAGTGCGTACTCCCATGCGACCATGCGGTCCATTATGGCCGGTCCGCCCGGGCGCGTGGCGCACGGGGGGTGGCGGAACGACGACAGTGCGGGGTCAGCGCCGCGCCGCCGGGACGGGCGACCGGGCCAGCTCGTCGGCGATCAGCGCGGCGAGCCGGTCGAGGCCGGCGTCGATCTGCGCGGGCGTCACGGCGCTGATCGACAGCCGCAGCGCGGCCACCGGCGCGGTGTCGTCGTAGAAGTGGGCCAGCGGCGTCCACAGCACGCCGTAGTCCTCGGCGGAGCGGCGCAGCAGCGCGTCGTCGACCGGGAACGGGACGCTCACCACGGCGAAGAAGCCGCCCGCCGGGACGTTCCACCGCACCGGCGACGGATCGGGGAACCGCCGGGCGAGGCCGTCGACGAGGTGGCGCAGGTTGCGGGCGTACGCGGCGCGCTCGCGGGTGTTGGCGGCGACGAGGCTGCACCCGTGGGCGAGCAGCGCCCCGCCGACGACGGCCTGGGCGATGGCCGAGGTGTTCACCGTGACCATGCTCTTGATCTTGGCGAGCTGGTCGGCGAGCGGCCCGACGGTCCCGTCGGCGTCGCGCACCCGCTGGTCGGCGACCACGTAGCCGACCCGCGCCCCGGGCAGCACGGTCTTGGCGAACGAGCCGAGGTAGACCACCCGCCGCCCGGTGTCGAGGGCCTTGAGCGTCGGCACCCGCCCCGCCCCGTCGGCGTGGAACAACCCGTACGGGTTGTCCTCGATCAGCAGCAGGTCCTCGGCGGCGGCGAGGTCCAGCAGCCGCCGCCGGTCGGCCAGGTCGATGCTCGCCCCGGACGGGTTGGCGAAGTCCGGCATCACGTAGCAGGCGCGCGGGCGCAGCCCCTCGGCGCGGGCCCGGCGCACCTGCTCGCGCAGGTCCGCCAGGTCGATCCCGGCCGGGCCGCCGGCCACCGGGCGCACCGGCAGGTCCACAAGCCGGGCCGCGCCGGTCAGCCCGACGTACGTCGGGGCGACGGCGAGCAGCACGTCGGCGGGGCCGGCGCGCAGCGCCCGCAGCACCAGCAGCATCGCCTCCTGGCAGCCGACCGTCACCACGATCGACTCCGGGTCCACGGTGATCTCCTCGTCGACGGCGAGGTTGCGGGCGACGAGGTCGTGGATGATCCCCTTCGTGCGGCCGTACTGGAACAGGGCGCGGTGCACCTGCGCCGGCCCGTAGCCGAGGTCGTCGGCCAGGTGGGCGCGGAACGTCTCCAGGTGCCGGTGCAGGTCGGCGACGTCGAAGAACTCCTCGTACGGGCGGCCGGCGGCCAGCGACACCGCGTCGGGATAGCGCTGGGCGACCTCGTTGAGGAAGTTCATCGAGTTCAGCGCGGGGTCGCCGACCGCCGGGTGCAGGTCGGCCACCTCCAGATCGGCCACAGCCAGGTCGGCGTGCGCGCTCAGGTCCACCGGTCGTCCACCGTCCACGTTCAGCCTTCCGTGATCGTACGCAGGTCGCGGGCCTCCGCCGGGTCGGCGCACCCGGCGAGGGTGAGGGCGTCGCGCAGCTCCGCCGCGAGCAGCGCGAACGCGGCGTCGGCGCCGGCCCGCCCGCCGACGGCCAGCGCCCACAGCAGGGGCCGGCCCACCAGCACCCCCGACGCGCCCAGCGCCAAGGCGCGCAGCACGTCGACGCCGCCGCTGATGCCGCCGTCGACCAGCACCTCGCACCGGTCGCCGACGACGGTGCGCACCTGCGGCAGCATGGTCAGCCCGGCGGGGGCGGCGTCGAGCTGCCGCCCGCCGTGGTTGGACACCACCACCGCGTCCGCTCCCGCGTCGGCGGCCAGCACCGCGTCGCGGGGGTCGAGGACGCCCTTGACCACCAGCGGCAGGTCCGTGCGCCCCCGGAGCCAGGCGACGTCGGACCAGGTGAGGGCCGAGGCGAACGCGGCGCTGGTGTGCCGGGCCACGGCCGAGGTGCCGGGCGTGCCGGCGTGCGCCAGGTCGTCGCGGCTGCCGGGCAGGTTCGCGGCGGCCACCTGCGGCGGCAGGGCGAACCCGTTGCGGACGTCGCGCAGCCGGGGGCCGAGGATCGGCACGTCGACGGTGAGCATGAGCGCGGTGCACCCGGCCCGCTGCGCCCGGTCCACCAGCTCGCGGACCATCCCCCGGTCCCGCAGCCAGTAGAGCTGGAACCACACCGGCCCGCCGGCCGCCGCGATCTGCTCGATGGTGGCGCTGCTCAGGGTGCTCGCCACGTAGGGCACCCCGGCCGCGCCGGCCGCCGCCGCGAGCGCGGGCTCGCCGTCGGGGTGCACGAGCCGCTGGTACGCCATCGGCGCGACCGCCACCGGCAGGGCCTGCGCCCGGCCGAGCAGCGGGGCGTCGGTGCGGGGCCGGTCGATCCCGCGCAGCATCCGGGGCAGCACGGCGACCCGGTCCAGGGCGGCCCGGTTCGCGGCGAGGGCGGTCTCGGCCCCGCTGCCGCCGGCCACGAAGTCGTACACCTCGGGCGACAGCACCTCGCGGGCCAGCGCGGCGAAGTCGGCGAGGCTCGCCGCGAACGGCACCGCACCGGCGGACGCGGCCGCAGGCGCGGTGCCGGGCGGGGCGGGCGCGGCCGGGGCGAGCGGTTCAGCCATCGACCGCGCCCGCGTCGGCCGGCACCGCCGGGGCGACGCCGAGCCGGTCGCGCAGGAACGCGGCGGCCCGGTCCTGGGCGTGCCGACCGGCGTCGAACGCCCCCGGCATGGCGAAGAACCCGTGGATCATCCCGGGGTAGCGGGCCAGCTCCACCGGCACGCCCGCCGCGCGCAGCCGGTCGGCGTAGCGCTCCCCCTCCTCGCGCAGCGGGTCGTACTCGGCGGTGATCACCAGGGCCGGCGGCAGGCCGGTCAGGTCCTCGGCGAGCAGCGGCGACGCGAGCGGGTTCGCCGCGTCGGCCGGATCGGGCAGGTAGTGCCCCCGGTACCAGGCCACCGAGTGCCGGTTGAACAGCAGCGGGTCCTGCTCCCCGCCGGGCCCGGCGGACTCAGCGGGATCGGCGGACCCCGCCGGTTCGACGCGCTCGCGCTGGTCGGTGTTGGGGTAGACCAGCAGCTGGGCGGCCAGCGCCGGCCCGCCGCCGTCGCGGGCCAGCAGCGTCACGGCGGCGGCGAGGTTGCCGCCGGCGCTGTCCCCGCCGACGGCCAGCCGGTCCGGGTCGGCCCCGAACTCGTCGGCGTGCGCGGCGAGCCAGGCCACGGCGGCGTGGCAGTCGTGCACCGCCGCCGGGAACGGGTGCTCCGGGGCGAGCCGGTAGCCGACCGTGACGACCTGGCAGCCCGTGGCGTTGGCCAGCCGGCGGCAGATCCCGTCGGCCGTGTCGACGCTGCCGAGGGTCCAACCACCGCCGAAGAAGTAGACCAGGGTCGGCAGCGGGCCGGCCCCGGCCGGCCGGTGCACGCGTACCGGAAGGTCACCGGCGGGGCCGGGGACGACCGTGTCGCGTACCGCGTGCACCGGCTCGACGTCGCCGCCCCCGGCCCGGATGGCCGCCAGGTCGGCCGCGCGCGCCGCGGCGAGGGTCTGGGTGTACAGCGGCGCGACGCCGGCCGCCGCGCGCGCGGCCCGGTACGCGACCACCTGCGGGTCCAGGGGCATGGGTGGGTCTCCTTTATTCGCCGGTGGTGACGAACAGCTTGTCGATGCCGCGCAGGAACAGGCTGCCGCTGTAGACGGGCTGCTGGGTGATGCGCAGCCCGGGGAAGCGGGCGAACAGGCGGGGCAGGGCGAGCTGGCCCTCCAGCCGGGACACCGCCGAGCCGAGGCAGAAGTGCAGGCCGACGCCGAAGGCCAGCGACGGCGGGCCGGCGCGGCGCGGGTCGAACCGGTCGGGGTCGGGGAAGCGGGCCGGGTCGCGGTTGGCGGCGGCGATCAGCAGCATCACGTTCTCGCCCTCGGCGACCTTGACCCCGTGCAGGACGGTGTCGCGGGGCGCGGCCCGGGCCAGGAAGTGCACCGGGCTCTGCATGCGCAGCACCTCGTCGACGCAGCCCCGGGTCAGCTCGGCGTCGCCGGGCAGGGCGGCGGTCACCTCGGGGTGCTCCAGCAGCAGCGGCAGGCCGTTGCTGAACATGTAGACGGTGGTGACGAAGCTGGCGTTGAACAGGACGATGAGGTTGCTGATCAGCTCGTCCTCGGTGAGGTCCACCTCGCCGGAGTCGAGCGCCTCGACGAGGCCGCTGATCAGGTCCTCGCCGGGGGCGCGGCGGCGCTCGGCGATCCGCTCCCGGTAGTAGCCGCGCAGCTCGGCGGCGGCGGTGTTGGCCTTGGCCAGCCGCTCCGGGGTCGCCCCGGCCACGTCGAGGAAGTCGTCGATCCAGTCGACCCGCTCGCGGTACCAGGGCAGGTCGGCCTCGGGCAGGCCGATGAACTCGGCCATCACCAGCGCCGGGATCGGGTACGCGAAGTCGGCCACGAAGTCGACCTCGGCGCCGCCGGCGCCCGCCTCGGCCATCCGGTCCAGCAGCGTGTCGGTGACCCGGCTGATCACCGGCTCCAGGGCGCCCAGCCGGCGCGGGGTGAACGTCTTGGCGAACACCGCCCGCATCCGGGTGTGGTCGGGCGGGTTGATGAACATCATCGACGACTCGAAGGTGCGCAGGATCTCGTGCTGTTCCCAGCCGGGCGGGGACTGCTTGAGCCACTCCGGGTCGCGCAGCACCTGGTCGACGACGTCGTACCCGCCGGCGACGGCGCTGACGGTGCTGTGCTCGGGGCGGTTCGGGATCTCGCGGATCGGGCCCAGCTCGTGCAGGGCCGCGTAGAAGGGGTACGGGTTCTGCCGGCCCTGGTCGCTGTACAGGCCGGAGAGCAGCTCTTTGACGTCCACGGTGGTGCTTCCTCCCCAGGAAGTTGGCGACGGGGCGACGGGAGGAACACCCCCGCCGCCCCGCCGGTGTCACAGACCGAGCAGGCGCAGCGGCACCGCGTCGGCCATCGCCTGGTTGCCCAGGTCGTTCGGGTGGATGTGGTCACCCGAGTCGTACGCCGGCAGCAGCCGGCTCGGCTGGGCCGGGTCGCGCAGCACCTTGTCGAAGTCGAGCACCCCGTCGAACTCGTGGCTGCCACGCAGGTACGCGTTGACAGCCTGGCGGGTGGCCTCCTTCTCCGGGGTCCACACCCCCGGGTTGCCGTGCCCCTCGTACGGGGTCAGCGTGGCCACCAGGCTGGTCAGGCCGCGGGCCTTGACCTGCTGGTTGACCTGCCGCAGCGAGGCGATGATCTTCTCGGCGGAGTCGTCCGACATCCAGATGTCGTTGATGCCCAGGTGGGTCACGACGGTCCGCACGCCGGTCTGCGGGAAGACGTCCTCGTTGAGCCGGGCCAGGGCGTTCGGGCCCAGCTCGTAGTAGCCGGGGAAGCCGCCCGCGCCGGGCTCGGTGCCCTCGTGGTTGAGCCGGTTGCCGGCCAGGCTGAGGTTGAGCACGCCCGGGGTACGCACCTCGGGGCGGGCGTCGATCAGCCGGTCGGCGAGCAGGTCGGGCCAGCGCCGGTTGGTGTTGACCGTGCTGCCGTTGCCGTCGGCGATGGAGTCGCCGAGGACGACGACCGAGCCGGGGCTGAGCTTGCGCTGCACGTCCACACCGGACAGGAACATCCAGCAGCAGTCGGGGCGGATGGTGAAGCCCGTCCCGCCGGCGGCACCGGTGAGGTCGGTGGCGCCGATGAACGTGGTCTGCCGCGACTGGCCGTGGAAGGTCACCGGCCCGGTCAGCTCGGGGAAGTACAGCGTGACGACCAGGTCCTCCTGGTCACCGACCGGGAGGTCGACCGGGTCGCTGAGCAGCTCCCCGCCCTTGTTCATGGTGACCGACGCGGAGCCGTTGAAGGTCAGCTCCTTCACGGTCGGCGCGGCCACGTCCGACAGGTCCGTCGGGGTGGACGTGTCCGGCCGGGCGATGGTGGCCCGGCCGACCTTCACGGCCTGCTCGCCGTAGACGTTGCTCAGCCGCACGCGCAGCCGGGGACCGCCCACCGTGGTGTGCACGATCATCCGGATGCTCTGGTTGTTGAGGCCGGTGTTGGTCAGCCCGACCGTGTTGCCCCGGGTCACCGCGGCGGCCCAGCTGCCCGCCCACACGGGTGCGCCGGGGCGCTTCCCGGTGTCCGGGCCGGCGGTGGCCACCACGGCCGGCGCTCCCACGACCAGCGCCGTGGCCGCAGCGGCGATCACCTGCCATCTCTTCGGGGCCGTTATCAAGCGCCACTTGTTCGGAGTCGACATTGAACCTCCATGTTGGCAGCCCAGGGTCGTCCACTGACGACAGCCTCCTGGACGATGGTCCAGAAACCTAGCCGCGCCCCTGACAGGCGTCAATCAACCTGATCGACAAGATCAAATGACGTCGAGCTGCGGCCGCGCACCGATCGGCCCGGTGCCCGGCGCGGCCGGGCGGCCTACGCTCGAAGCTGGCGGCGGTGCGGTCGCCGAAGCGCGCCGCCGTCGCCGCGTCCCGGCCCTGAGCTGCCGGGACGCCGCTCGCGGCCGGTCGACGCGGGCGCCCCGCCGGGCCGCCGCCGACCGCCGCCGGAAGCTGATGGGGGCTGGCGATGACCGACGGTGCCGACCGACCGACCACCTATGTGCACGAGGCGCTGGAGCTGTTCGCCGGCTTCGGCGACCGGGAGGCCCTGGTGGGCGGCGGACGCCGACTGACCTACCTGGACGTGGCCGCGCAGGTGCGCGGCATGGCCGGCGCGCTGACGCGCGGCGGGGTCCGCCCGGGCGCGGCCGTGCTGGTGATGCTCGGCAACGCGGTCGAGGGGCCGCTGCTGCAGCTCGCCCTGCACCTGCTGGGCTGCCGGACGATGTGGGTCGCCCCGGTCACCTCCCGCCGCGAGGTCGACGACTTCGTCCGGCTGTCCCGGCCGGAGGCGTTCGTCTACGACGCTCGCGACGGCGACGGGCTCGGCCCGCGGATCGCCGCCGACCTGGCCGGCGTGCCCGTGTTCTGCCTCGGCCCCGGCGGCGCGGGCCCCGACCTCACCGCCGCCTCGCCGGGCCCCGACCTCGCCACCGCCGATCTCGACGCGGGTGCCGGGCTGCCCGTCGACGTGCCGGAGCCGGAGTCGTTCCTGCAGACCAGCGGCACCACCGGCACCCCGAAGCTGGTGCACCACCGGGAGAGCTTCTACCGCCAGGTCCTCGCCCTCGCCGCCGGCTTCCGCTCCGGCGGAATCCCGCTGCTGCGGCACCTGTCCCACTCGCCGATGTGGCTGGCCAGCGGCCAGATCACCACCCTGGTCAACCTGTTCAGCGGCGGCGTGCTGTTCCTGCGCGAGCGGTGGGACCCGGCGGCGTTCATCGCCACCGTCGGGCGGGAACGGATCAACTCGACGTTCGTCACCCCGCCGATGCTCTACGAGGTGCTCGACCACCCCGACCTGCCCGGCGCGGACTTCTCCGCCATGTTCATGTTCAACGTGGGCGCCGGGCCCGCCGCGCCCGCCCGCCTGCGCCAGGCGATCGCCCGCTTCGGCCCCGTCCTGCGCATCGTGTACGGGCTCAGCGAGGCCGTCGTGATCACCGCCCAGCCAAGGCTGACCGAGGACCCGGAGCACCCGGAGCGGCTGCGTTCCTGCGGCAGGGCGTACGGGGACGTGGCCGTGGAGATCCGCGACGCCGACGGGGCGGTGCTGCCGGCGGGCGTCGACGGGGAGGTGTGGGTGCGCACGAAGCTCAGCTTCGCCGGCTACCACGGCCAGCCCGAGCTGACCGCCGAGACCCTCGTCGACGGCTGGGTACGCACCCGCGACGTCGGCCACCTCGACGACGACGGCTACCTCTACCTCGTCGACCGGCTCGCCGACCGGATCCTCACCCGGCAGCGGAGCTGGCCGATCTACTCCCGGCCCATCGAGGACGTGCTCGCCGGGCACCCGCAGGTGCGCGCCGCCGCCGTGATCGGGGTGCCCGACGAGGTGGCCGGCGAGCTGCCGTACGCGTACGTGGTGGCGGCGCCGGGCGCGACGGTGACGGAGTCGGAGCTGATCGACCTGGTCATCGCCGAGCTGAGCGAGACGTGGGCGCCGGGCGCGGTGGAGTTCGTCGACGCGCTGCCGCTGAACCGGTCGGCCAAGGTCGACAAGCTGGCGCTGCGGGCCCGGTACGCCGCCGGCCGCCCCGCCGACCAGGTCGGCAGCCCCGCGTGACGACCGAGGCCGTCCCCGAGACCGGGGCAGAGGCCGGCGCGACGGCCGGTTCCACGGCCGGCCCGGCGGCCGTGGCGCAGGAAGGCGCCGTGGCGAAGGGAGGCGGCGTGGCGAAGGGAGGCGCCGTGGACCGGGAGCGGGCCGCCGCGCGGCGGGAACTGGTCACCCTCGTCGCCGCCGACCTGATCTCCAACCTGGGCAGCCGCATCTCCGTCATCGCGATCCCGTGGCTGGTGCTGACCACCACGGGCAGCCCGGCGAAGATGGGCATCGTCGCGGCGGCGGAGTTCCTGCCGTACATGCTGTCGAGTTCCCTGGCCACGCCGTGGGCGGACCGGTTCGGGGTGCGCCGTACGTCCATCGTGGTGGACGCCGCGAGCGCGGCGGCCGTGGCGGTGGTGGCGATGACCCCGTGGCTCGGCTTCGGGGCGCTGGTCGCCCTCGTCGCGGTGGCCGGCGGGCTGCGCGGCATCGGCGACCGGGTCAAGCACGTCATGTTCCGGCCGGCGGCGCAGCGCGCCGGGGTGCAGCTGATCCGGCTCACCTCCGCCTACGACGGCCTGGCCCGGGGCGTCACCCTCTTCGGCGCGGTGATCGGGGGCCTGCTCATCGACTGGGTCGGGGTGACCCGGGCCATCTGGATCGATGCGGGCACCTTCGCGCTCTGCGCGCTGCTGGTCGGGCTGCTGGTGCGCCCGCCGGCCGCCGACGCGCCGACCGCGCCCCGGGAGAGCTACTTCCGGGCCCTGCGCACCGGGTTCGCCTACCTGCGCACCGACCGGGTGCTGCTGGCCATGCTGCTGGTGGTCTCCGCGCTGAACATGATGGCCGCCGCCAACACGGCCGTGTGGATCCCCGTCTGGGTACGCGACGTGCTCGGCGACCCGGCCGGCTTCGGCCTGGTGCTGGGGGTGTTCGGCGCGGGGGCGCTGCTGGGCAACGTGGTGTTCACGATGGTCGGCCCGAGGCTGCCCCGCACGCTCGTCTTCGCCGTCGGCGCGGCGATGAGCGGCGCGCCCCGGCTGCTGACCATGGCGGTCACCGATCACCTCGTGGTGGTGCTGGTGGTGACGTTCCTGTCCGGCATCGGCATCGCCGCCGTCAACCCGCTGCTGGGGGCGACGCTCTACGAGCGGGTGCCCGACGCGTTGCAGACCCGGGTGCTCGGCATCGCCGGTTCGCTGGCGTTCGTCGGCCTGCCCGTCGGCGCCCTGCTGGGCGGCTGGTCGGTCGCCGTCCTGGGCCTCAAGCCGGCGCTGCTGGTGATGGCGGTGCTGTGCGCGGTGCTGACCGTGGGGCCGCTGCTCGCCGGTCCGCTGCGCGCGGGCCGGTCGCGCCCGGCCCCGGCCGCCCCGCCGGCCGCGCCGCCCGCCGGGTAGGGGACTGCTCGGCATGTCGGGCTGGTGGCGGTGTCCGGCCGCCGGGATACCGCCACCAGCCCGACATGGCTTCCTCGCATGTTCGCCCCGCGTCCGCCCCGCGTTCTCCGGCGGGCCCGCGTCGCGTCGGGTGATGCGCCTACCGTGGCCGGTCGGGTCGCACCGACTGCCTCCCCGGGCGCGACCGGACCGGCGACCCGCGAGGAGAACCATGCCGTCATCGACCGACAGCCCGGTGGCCACCGCCCGGCTCGGCACCGTGCGCCGGATCGGCGACGCCGCCGGGCACAACGCCTTCACCGATTTGGTCCGTCATCGGGGCCAGTGGCTGTGCGCGTACCGGGAGGGCGCCGGGCACCTCTCCACCGACGGCGCGATCCGGGTGCTCGCCTCCGCCGACGGGCGGGACTGGTCCCCGGTCGCCCGGCTGGAGCGGGCGGCCACCGACCTGCGCGATCCCCGGTTCGTGACCCGGCCCGACGGCCGGCTGCAACTGCTCGCCGCGGCGGTCACCACGGCGGAGGACGGCGCAGCCACCACGGTGGGAGACGACGCGGCCACCACCGCGGAGGACGGCGCGGCCACCGGCGACACGACGGGGCAAGCGGCCGGGCGCGGCGCGGCGCCAGCGAAGGCCTTCCGCACGCTGACCTGGCTGTCGGCCGACGGGCAGCGCTGGGGCGAGCCGATGCCGGTCGGCGAGCGCGACATCTGGGTGTGGCAGGCGGCCTGGCACGGCGGGGCCATGTACGGCATCGGGTACGCCACCCGGGAGCCCCGGTTCGTCCGCCTCTACCGCAGCGGCGACGGGCTCGACCTGCAGCCGGTCGTCGACACCCTCTTCCTCGGCGGCTACCCCAACGAGTCCGGGCTGGTCTTCGGCCCCGACGGCACCGCCACCTGCCTGCTGCGCCGCGACCGGGAGGCGGCCACCGCCCAGCTCGGGCGGGCCCGCCCGCCGTACCGGCACTGGACGTGGACCGACCTCGGGGTGCGGGTGGGCGGGCCGGCCCTGCTCGGGCTGCCCGACGGCCGCCTCGTCGCCGGGGTACGCCTGCTCGACGGCGGCCCGCGCACCGCCGTCTGCGCCGTCGATCCGCACCGGGACGTCCTGACCGAGCTGGTGGCGCTGCCCTCCGGCGGCGACTGCGGCTACCCGGGGCTGGACTGGCACGACGGGGTGCTGCGGGTCAGCTACTACTCCTCCCACGAGGAGCGGACCTGCGTGTACCTGGCCGAGGTGACGCTCGACGGGTAGGGGTGTCGACGCGGCGGGCGGGTCGGCTAGCGTGCCGATCATGCCGTCGAGCCGCACCGAAGCCACCGACCCGTACTGCCTGCGCGCGGGCGAGAGCGCGCGGCTGCTCGCCGGGCACCCGTGGCGGCGGTTCGTGGTGCTCGGCGACAGCGTCGCCGAGGGGCTGTGCGAGCCCGTCGACGGGTACCCGGAGGTGCAGTGGGCCGACCGGATCGCCGCCGAGCTGGACGCGGCCCGCCCCGGGCTGGCGTACCTCAATCTGGGGTTGCGGGGGCTGCGGGCGCACGAGGTCCGCGCCACCCAGCTCGCCCCGGCGGTGGAGTTCGGCCCGGACCTGGCGCTGGTGGTGTGCGGCGGCAACGACGCGTTCCGCTCCGCCTACGACGCGGACGCCGTCGACGCGGAGCTGGCCGCCATGGTCGCCGGGTTGCAGGAGGCGGGGGCGGACGTGGTGACGGTGGGCATGTTCGACGTGTCGCACAGCCCGGCGGTGCCGGCGCGGCTGCGGGAGAGCCTGGGCGAGCGGATGCGCCGGCTGGCGACGCACACCCGGGCCCTGGGCGAGCGGCTCGGCACCCTGCACGTGCACCTGACCGACCACCCGGCGGTGGCCGACCCGACGCTGTACAGCGGCGACGGGCGGCACGGCAGCGCCCGCAGCGACGCCATCGCCGCCGCCGAGACGGTCCGCCGCCTGGCTGCGCACCTGGCCGCGTCCGGCCCGCGCTGACGCCGGACGCGGCACGCACGCCGGGTCAGGTCAGCGCGGCCACGGCCGCCACCAGGCCCGCCAGGAGGACGCCGAGCAGCGCCACCGCCGCCGGACCGCGCCGGTCGGCGGGGAGCCAGGGGAACAGCCGGGACAGCCGGCCGAGCAGGGCCAGCGGCGGGGCGGCCCGCCACACGTCGCGCTCGACCGTGCGGCCGGCGAAGGCGGTGACCCCGGGCAGGTGCCCGACGGCGCGCAGCAGCGGGCCGGCCATGCGGCGGCTGTGGGGCCGGGGCGGTGTGCGGCCGGCGACGACCGCCGCGAGCGCCGAACGCAGGCTGCGCTCGTCGTTGGCCCAGTGGCTGCGGTGACGCACGACGCCGCCGGGGTCGATCAGGTACGCGGAGTTCGGCTTCGGGCTCATCGCCCGGTGCAGCCGCCCGTCGACGTCGTCGACGGCGACCTCGAACGGCACGCCGTGTCGGTCGCGCAGCTCCTCGGCGTGCGCCCGCTTCTCCCCGGCCGTGCGCGGCTGCCCGAACACGTCCCCGGGGTGGGCCTCGCGGGTGTTGACGAGCACGAACCGGACGCGGTCGGCGTACTCGTCGTACAGCCGGCGCAGCACCGGGCCGGCGCTCTCGGTCACCGGGCAGGTGCGGGAGCCGAAGACCAGCAGCACGGGCCGGGGGCCGAGGTCGCCGCTGCGGAACCGGCCGCCGTCCAGGGTGGGCAGGTCGAAGGCGGGCACCGGGTCCCCGGCACCGGGGGCGTCGCGACCGAAGGTCAGGTCGTCCACCAGGAGCCGGACGGTGAACCGGTCGAACCGGTAGGCGGCGCCGGGGTCGGGGCGGGTGGGGGCGGTGGCGCGCGGGAGGTGGGGCATGGGGGTTCCTTCCGAAGGGGCGAGACAGTTGACTGTTCGGTCAAGTGCGGGCGCGCGCGAAGCCCGCCGTCGCGGGGACGGCGGGTCAGCCGGCGGGGCGCAGCAGCAGGCGCACGCCCTCGGCGGCGGTGGCGACGTGCGCCGGCTGGTCGTGCACCTTCGCCAGCAGCGCCATGCCCTGCAGGTAGGCCAGCACCCGGCGCGCCGCGACGCCCGGGTCGACGGCCCGGTCGAGCTGGCCGCGAGCGCGGGCCTCGCGGATGGCGTCGGCGAAGTAGCCGGCCCACTCGTCGAGGATGGCCGCCGCCCGCTCGCGGCCCGGCCCGGGTTGCGCCGCCAGCTCGAGGGTCAACCCGCCCAGGGGGCAGCCCGGGGTGGCCCCCATCCGCTCGCGCGCCAACTCCAGGTTGCGGGCGAAGCCGCGCACGAACAGGTCGATCCGCTCCAGCGGCCCGACCTCCGCCTGGAACGCCTCGTCGAGCAGCGCCCGCATCAGCGCCCAGTTGGCCTCCAGCACCGCCAGGCCGAGGGCCTCCTTGGAGGGGAAGAAGTGGTAGAGGCTGCCCCGGTGCACCCCGGCGGCCGTGCAGATGTCGTCGATGCTCACCTCGGCCAGGGAGGCCCCGTGCACCAGGTCACGGGCGACCCTGACCAGCCTGTCACGCGTGTCCCGCGCCATGCCGCACCCACTTTCTTGACCGTGCGGTCAACAGCGTAGGCGGCTCTTGACCGCACGGTCAAGAATCGCGGCGACGGTCGGGGCGGCTGCCGTCGCGGCAACCGCCCCGCCGCGGTCAGTCGGTGAGCAGGATGCCGGTGAGCAGGACCCCGCGCGCGAGGTTGAGCACGCTGTCGCAGCCGGGGAAGCCCACCCGGGCCAGGCCGCCCGAGCCGGTGCGGCCGAACAGGTAGGGCGCGAGGCTGTACGGGACGTCGGCGGTGACCGTCTCCCCCGTCTCCATCCGCACGAAGTCCATCGCCACCCGGTCGGCCGGCATGTACTCCTGGAGGATGTAGCCGCCCTCGTCGAGGGCGGCGCGCAGCCCCTCCTCCCACTGCTGCGGGTCGGTCTCGCGGCCCAGCAGCACGCCGATGCCGGCGGAGCCGTCGGCGGGCTTGGCGACCAGGTCGTGCTGGTCGGCCAGCGCCCGGGGCAGCTCGGCGGCGGTGAGGGCGGTGGTGCGGGGGACGTACCGGCGCACGAGCGCCTGGTCGGCCTCGGGCAGGGTGTCGAGGTCCTCCCACAGCCAGGCGAAGTTGATCTTGTTGCCGAGCAGCCAGGCGGCGGAGCTGACGAACATCGGCAGGGTGCCGGCGGCGAGGGCACCGGCGACCGCGTCCAGGCCCGCACTGGCGTGCACCCGGTTGGGCACGAAGAGCCGGAACAGCGCGTCCACCGGGGCGCCATCGACGACGAGCCGCTTGTCCTCGTCCAGGGTCGCCAGCTTGAGCTGGGCGATGACCAGGTCGATGCCGAAGTGGCGGGCCCGGTCGGCCAGCGGGGACAGGATCCGGATGAAGTCGTCCGGCGTCTCCAGGCCCGGGTAGTCGGCGTCGAAGTCCAGCAGCAGCGCCACCCGGGCCCCGTCGGCCAGCCCCAGCTCGTCGCGGATCGCCACGAACCGCTGGTCCAGCAGGGACGGGGCGGGCCGCACCGCCAGCCCGTCGAGGATGCCCCGCTCGGCGTAGAGCTTCGCGTACCGGTAGACGACCGTGTCGGCGTCGAAGCCGCCGCCGAGGCTGCTGTCGATGTTGTACTCGACGAACTTCGGCACCCCGCCGGAGATCAGCACGTCCGGCCGGTACGCGGCCAGCAGCGCCTCCGACAGCACCTCGTCGGTGTCGAGCAGCTTCGTCTCCTCCGCCGGCACCCCGAGCAGCCGGGTCAGCTCCCCGGCGGTGCGGGCCCGCCGCTGGCACGACTCCAGGATGAGCTGGGCGAGCCGGTCGCACACCTCGTTCAGCTCGCGGAACGCGTCCGCCGGCATCACCGGGGGCCGGGCCAGCCGCCACGTCTGGTTGTAGGTCGCGCAGCCGTAGAAGATCTCCTTCCACGCGCCCGCCCCGGCGGCCACCATCGCCGCGCGGGTCGACTCCGGCAGGTCGTTCCACGCCTGGTCCAGCGGCGGCCACGGGTAGTTGGGGTCGATCATCACTCGTCCTTCATGGTGAGTTGGATGGCGGCGGTGAGCTGCTCGCGGCCGGGCTGCACGGCCCGGTCAAGCGCCGGGGCGAACGGCAGCACCGCGCCGTCGGGGCGGGTGACCCGCCGGGGCGGCGCGAGCAGCCGCACCCGTTCCACCACGGTCGCGATGATCTCCCCGGCGATCCCGCAGGACCGGTTGGAGTCGTCGACCACGACCAGCCGCCCGGTGCGGGCCACGGACGCGGTCAGCCCGTCCCAGTCGAACGGGTAGAGCGTGCGCGGGTCGAAGACCTCCACCGACACCTGGTCGGCCAGCTCCTCGGCCACGGCGAGCGCGTCGTGCACCAGGTGCCCGACGGCGACCACCGTCACGTCGTCGCCGGCCCGGTGCACCCGCCCCCGCCCGATCGGCACCGGGGCCAGGGCGGCGAAGTCCACGTCGGCGCGTACGTCCATCGCCCCGGCCGGCGCGAACACCACCACCGGGTCGACGTGCCGGATCGCCGAGACCAGCAGCCCGTACGCGTCGGCCGGGGTGGCCGGGACCACGGTGGTCACCCCGACGTGGGCGAACAGGCTGTACGGATGGTCGGAGTGCTGCCCCGCCCACCCCGTGCGCGAGCCGGAGCCCGGCACCAGGTAGGTGACCGGCACCTCGGCCTGCCCGCCCGTCATCAGCGGGAACTTGTGCGCGTGGTTGACGATCTGCTCGAAGACCAGGAACAGCAGGGACGGGATCTGGAACTCCACCACCGGGCGCAACCCGGCCAGGGCCGCGCCGGTGGCGAAGCTGGTGAACGCCTGCTCCGACAGCGGGGTGTCCACCACCCGGTCCGGCCCGAACCGCTTCAGCAGCCCGGCGGTGACGTTCGAGGCGGCCACCCGGATGTCCTCGCCGAGCAGGAACACCGACTCGTCGCGGCTCATCTCGTCGGCCAGGGCCCGGGTGAGGGCCTTGCGGTACGACAGCCGTGGCATCAGCCACCTCCCGTCCGGGCGACCAGCCCGCTGGCGTACAGGTGCGCCAGCGCGCCGGCCGGGTCGGGCTCGGGGCTGGCCAGGGCGAACTCCAGGGCCGCGTCGAGGGTCGCCTCGACGTCGGCGTCGACGGCGGCCCGGTCCACGTCGGACAGCCGGGCGCCCTGGATGTCGACCGGGTCGCGGGACCGGCCGGCGGCCACCTCCTGCGGCGCGCGGTAGTCGAGGCGTACCGCGTGCTCGAAGGTGTGGTGGGCGTCGAACCGGTAGGTGCGGGCCTCGATCAGCTCCGGCCCGCCCCCGGCGCGCATCCGGGCGACGGCGGCGGCCGTGGCGTCGCGTACCGCCTCGGGGTCCTGGCCGTCGACGACGGCCGCCGGCATGCCGAACGCCTCGGCGCGGCCGGGGATCGTGCCGGCCACCGCGCCCTCGACGGGCATGGTGGTGGCGTAGCCGTTGTTCTCGCAGACGAACAGCACCGGCACCCGCCACAGCGCGGCCAGGTTGAACGCCTCCAGCAGCATGCCCTCGTTGACCGCGCCGTCGCCGAAGAAGGTGGCCCCGACGAGGTCGTCGCCGCGCCGCCGACGCGCCCACACCGCTCCGGTGAGGATCGCGCCGGCGGCACCGACGATGGCGTTCGCGCCGAGCACCCCGACGGCGAGGTCGGCGGCGTGCATGGAGCCGCCGCGGCCCCGGTTGAGCCCGGTCTCGCGGCCCAGCAGCTCGGCGAGCATGCGGGCCGGGTCGGCCCCCTTGGCGAGCACGTGGCCGTGCCCGCGGTGGGTGCCGGTGACCAGGTCGTCGTCGCGCAGCGCCGCGCAGACCCCGGCGGCGATCCCCTCCTGACCGAGGTACGGGTGGATGCCGCCGACGATCGCCCCGGCGCGGACCAGGTCGACGGCCCGCTCCTCGAACCGGCGGATCAGCCGCACCGTGCGGTACAGCCGGACGGGATCGTCGCGGGTCACGCCGGGCGACCCTCCTTGATCGCGGCGAGGATGTCGTCCCAGAGCTGCGCGCGGGCGGTGAGCGCCAGGTTGACCGTGTCGGCGCACTCCTGCCACTTGGTGTCGTCGTCGCCGCACAGGTCGGCGAGCATCTGCATGGCCATCGGGGTGTGCTGCTCCCCGTCGACCTCGATGTGCCGCTCCAGGTAGTCGACGAACGTGTGCAGCTTCTGGCTGCGCTCGTTGACGGCGACGACCTGGGTGAACATGTCGGGGATCAGGTCCTCGCGGCCGAACGCGAACGCCGCCGCCTGGCAGTGCACCGGCGTCGACTCGATGATCTTCCAGGTGGTGGCGGCGAACGCCGCCGACGGGCCGGGCACGCCGGCCTTCACCAGCGCCTCGGTCACCGGCGTGCCGGCACGCAGCAGGTCGACCAGCGCGTCCACGGCGCCGGTGTCGGCCCCCGCCTCGGCCATGCCCCGCACGTACAGCTCGAAGTGGCTGATGTAGCCCTCGCCGAGCTCGTCGCTCTCCTCGACCATCACGATGTCGTTGATCAGTCGGCGGCTGCCGGACGGGCCGGTGGGGATCCACGGCACGTCCACGCAGGTGAGCTGCCGCTGCAGCGACTTCAGCAGGGACATGAAGTCCCAGACCGCGAAGACGTGGTGCTCCATGAAGGTCACCAGCGCCTCGTGGGTGTCCAGGTTGGCGTAGAGGGGGTGCTTGACCACCACGTCGCGGCGGTCGGTCACCGCCTGCTCCAACCGCTCGATGCCCGGGTGCGTCTTACCCCAGTCGTACCGTGACATTGTCAGCCTCCCTGCTGGGCGCGGTCGCGCCAGATGACCGGGCAGAAGTCGGGGTCCGCGTAGTCCGGCCGCCCGTCGTGGGTGCGGCGGACCAGCACGTCGTGGTTGTACGCGGCGAGGGTGCCGTCGGAGAGCGGGAACTCCCGGTAGGCGTTCGCGCCGTCCTGCAGGTGCAGCGAGATCGCCCGGCGCGGGCGACCGCTGACGTTCGCGCCGCTGCCGTGGTAAGTGCGGCAGTGGTGGAAACTCACGTGTCCCTTGGGGATCACCATGGGGATCTTGCGGATCTGGGCGCCGTTGTGCGCGGCGTTGCGGGCCAGCATCTCCTCGAGCTGGTCGCGGTCGCGCTCGGCGAAGTGCCGCACGACGGTGTCGTCGGCGCCGATCTCCTTCCACCGGTGCGACCCGTCGACCATGGTGATCGTGCCCATCTCCGCACCGCAGTCGTGGAACGGGATGAACGCGGTGAGCATGTCCTCCGACGACGAGGACGACCAGTAGTGCTTGTCGAAGTGCCAGGGCACGATGTTCGACGGCTCGCCGTCGATCGGCGGCTTGTAGATCAGCGTGGACTGGAACACCCGGATCTCGGCGGCCCGCGCGAGCCGGGCGGCGACCGCCCCGAGCAGCGGCTTGCGCAGGATCGCGGCGATCCCGTCGTGCTCGTAGTGGACGTAGTCGTTGTGCCGCTGCACCGGGCCCTTCGACGGGTCCCAGTAGGCGAGCTTCGGCGGGCGCACCGGCAGGGTGCGGTCCCGCTCGCCGTCGTAGTACCGGTCGGTGGCCGCCACGAGGGCGTCCACCTCCTCGTCGGTGAACAGCTTCTTCGACAGGTACCAACCGTGCTCGGCGTAGTGCCGCACGTCCTCGTCGGACGGCAGCAGCGCCTCCTCCTGCGCGGTCAGCGCCGGGTGGATCTGTGTGGTGGTCATGCCCCAACCCCTTGTGCCGTGCCGGCCGCGACGGCGGGGGTCGCCCCCGCCGCGGCCAGCTCCCGTTCCTTGGCCTCGTAGAGGGCCTTGATGTTGCCGCTGCCGAAGGTCAGCGCCCCGCGTCGCTCGATGAGTTCGAGGAAGAGGGTGCGCCGCACGTGCATCGACTCGGTGAAGATCTGCAACAGCTGACCGCCGTGGTCACGGTCGACCAGGATGCTCAGCTCGCGCAGCCGGTCCAGCGGCGCGTCGACCGGGCCGACCCGCCGTTCCAGGTCGTCGTAGTAGGCCCCGGGGGTGCCGGCGAACCGGACGCCCCGGGAACGCAGCGCGCCGACGGCGGTGACGATGTCGTCGGTGCGCAGCCCCAGGTGCTGCACGCCGGCACCGGCGTGCTCGGTGAGGAACGCGTCGATCTGCCCCGGCCGGTGGCTGCGGTCCGGCTCCAGCAGCACCAGGGTGACCTGCCCGGACGGGCTCTGCACCACGGTGGAGTTCATCGCCTGCCCGGCGACCTCGACGTGCTCGGTGAAGATCTGCGCGAAGCCGAAGACCCGCTCGTAGTGGGCGACGGTCGCGTCGAGCTGCCCCGGCGGCACGCAGATCGCCAGGTGGTCGATCTCGGCGAGCAGGCCGTCGTCGCCGGTCAGCTCGGTGGGCTCGGTGGTCTCGAACGCGCCGGGCAGGAACTCGCGCCGGTCGCCCCGGCGCTCCACCAGCCGGTGCAGCACGTCGCCGAAGCCGGCCACCTCGGCGGTGACGACCTCGGCGTCCGCGCCGGTGAAGGTGGCCGGCGGCGTCACCGGCGTCGCCCCCCGGCCCACCAGTTCCGCGTACGCCCCGGCGGCGTCGTCGACCTCCAGCGCCACCACGGCGATGCCGTCGCCGTGCCGCTGCACGTACGTCGACGCCCGGTGCCCGGCGGTCAGCCCGGAGGTGAGCACCATCCGGATGTCGGCCTGGCGCAGCAGCAGCGACCGCTGCCCCGCCAACCCGGTCTCGGGGCCGCCCTGCCCGGCCAGGCGGAACCCGACGGCGGTGCCGAAGTAGAAGGCGGCCTGCCGGGCGTCCCCCACGAAGAGTTCGATGTGATCTATAGAACGGATGTCCATTTACCAGCCCTTCCCCATGTCCCCCCGTGACTGCCGTCCGGGCTCCCCCGCCCGGGGTGTTACGCGAGATCACCTCCCGGCGCGGCGGCGCGCGCACCCGCACCGGCGGTGCGCCGCAGCAGCAGGCTCACGTTCTGCCCCCCGAAGCCGAACGAGTTGGTCAGCGCGTGTTCCACGTCGGCCCGCCTGGCCTCTTTGCGGATGTGGTCCGCCGGGCAGGCCGGGTCCGGGTCGTCGAGGTTCCAGGTCGGCGGCAGCAGCCCCCGGCCCAGCGCCAGCGCGGTGGCGGCGGCCTCCAGCACCCCGGACGCGCCGAGCAGGTGACCGGTGAGCGCCTTGGTGGAGCTGACCGGCACCCGGCCCTCGCCGAACACGTCGGTCAGGGCGGTGATCTCGGCGATGTCGCCGAGCTTGGTGCCGGTGCCGTGGGCGTTGACGTAGCCGACGTCGCCGGCCGTCACCGCGCCACCGGCCAGGGCCCGGCGCATGCACTCGGCCGCTCCCGCCCCGTCGGGCCGGGGCGCGGTGGGGTGGTGGGCGTCGGTGTTCGCCCCGTACCCGGCCACCTCGGCGTAGCCGGCCACGCCCCGGGCGGCGGCGTGCTCGGCGCGTTCCAGCACCAGCAGCGCCGCGCCCTCGGCGAGGACGAACCCGTTGCGGCGGGCGTCGAACGGCCGGCTCGCCTCGGCCGGGTCGGCCCAGCCCCGGGCGAGGGCCCGGGCGTTGCCGAAGGTGTCGGCGAAGGTGGGGAACAGCGGGGCCTCGCTGGCCCCGCAGACCACCACGTCGGCCTCCCCGGCCCGGATCAGCCGGACCGCGTCGGCGACGGCCTGCGCGCCGGAGGCGCACGCCGTGCCGACCGACGAGCTGTAGCCGCGGATGCCGTGGGCGATGGCGATACGCGCCGCCGGCATGTTCGGCAGGATCCCGGTGAGCAGGTACGGGCTGACCGCCGCCCGGCCCCGCTCGGCCCGCGCCAGCACCTGCCGCTCCAGGGTGGCCATCCCGCCGACGCCGCCGACGATCACGCCGATCCGGGCGGGGTCGACGTCGCGGCCCACCTCGATGCCGGCGTCGGCGAGCGCGTCGGCCGCGGCGAGCAGGGCGAGCACGACGATCCGGTCCAGCACCCGGGTCTCCGGGCCGGACGCGACCGTACGCGGGTCGATGTCCGGCAGCAGCCCGGCGGCCTCCAGCGACCCGTGGGCCGGGTGGTCCTGCGGCGGGCGGACCAGCCCGGACCGGCCGGCGAGCAGGGCGTCGAGGGTCTCCCCCGCCCCCCGCCCGGCCGGGGTCAGCAGGCCCATCCCGGTGATGAGGGCGGTCACGACGACGACTCGGTCAGGTAGCGCTCGCGCAGCACCACCTTGCGGACCTTGCCGGTGACGGTGACCGGGATGTCCTCGGAGCGCACCGGCACCACCCGGCGCAGGGTCGCCCCGACGTCCGCGCCGAGCGCGGCGCGCACCGCCTCGGTGCGGTCGACGCCCGGGTCGGCCCCGGCCGCCAGCTCCAGCAGCACGTCGGTGACGACGCGGTCGTCCTCCTTGACGATCACCACCGTGCAGTCGGTGACGTCGGGACAGGCGGCGAGGACCCGCTCCTCGGACAGGGCGGTGAAGAACCGTCGGCCGTCGCCGACCTCGACGGAGTCGACGGCCCGGTCCAGGTGGTAGTAGCGCCCGTCGGCGTCGGCGTAGACCAGGTCGCCGGTGAGGTACCAGCCGCGCAGCCGGAACCGGTAGGTGGTGACCGAGTCGTTCCAGTAGCCCCGGAACAGCGACGGCGAGTCGATGCCGAGGAAGCCGACCTGCCCCGGGGGTAGCTCGTTGCCGTCGGCGTCGAGCACGGCGACCTTCGTGAACTGGTACGGGCGGCCCACGCAGCGGCCGTACCGGTCGGTGTCGGCGGTGTGGGTGATGTGGAACATCGAGTGGCCCATCTCGCTGGAGCCCAGCCCGTCGATGAACACGGACCCGAGCACCCGCACCACGCCCTGGCGGGTCACGGTGTCCCGCGAGCCGACCGCGACGAGCCGGCGCACGTGCGGCTCGTGCGAGCAGTCGCCGGTGTTGAACCACAGCCGCACCGAGTCCAGGTCGTACGCGGACAGGTCGAAGCGGGCCAGCTCCGCCCAGGTGACGGAGAACCCGAACACGCCGTCGGGCCGCCAGCGCTGGATCGCGTCGAGGACCCGCTCGCCGCCCTGGTCGGACAGCAGGAACATCTCGGCCCGGTTGCCCAGCGCCTGGTTGACCATGAGCACGGTCGCGGTGTGCGGGGCGGGCAGCGCGTTGAGGATGCGGCGGGTGCCCTGCGCCTGCGGCATGGACAGCAGGTGCCGGGTGGCGGCGAACAGGCTCGCGTGCGAGTGCAGCACCGCCTTCGGCACGCCGGTGGTGCCGGAGGTGTGGGTGATGACGATCGGGTCGTCGGGGTGGTGCCGGTAGTGGGCCCCGGCGGCGGCCGGGTCGCCCGTGCCGGCGTCGGCGGGCGTGCCGAGCAGCGGCGCGCCGAGGTCGTGCCCGGCCAGCAGCTCGGTGTGCGCGGCGTCGGCGAGCACGCCCGCGCCGCGCAGCCGGCGGATGTACTCGGCGGCGATCTCCGGGCGCAGCCTGCCGTTCATCAGCGCGGGGATCGCGCCGAGGCGGGTCAGCGCCAGGAAGCTGAGCACCATGTCGGCGGCGGCGGTGGCCCAGACGGCGACGGGGTCGCGGGGCTTGACGCCCCGGGCGCGCAGCCAGGCGGCGCGGGCGGCGACCCGCTCGTCGAGCTGGCCGAGCGTCAGCGGGCGCTCGGCGGGGTGCCCGTCGACCTCCGTGTCGAAGGTCAGCCCGGGGCCGTCCGGGTCGGCGCCGTGCGCCAGCACCCGGGCCAGCACGTTGCCGGCGCCCAGCTCGGTGTCGGCGGCCAGCAGGCCGCGCAGTCCCTTGGTCCTCATGGTGTGACTCCTCCCCCCAGCAGCACCGCGACGGCGGCGGTCCCGGGCGGGTCGCCCGGCACTGCGGCCTCGACGCCCGCACCGGCGTCGTCGGGTGCCTGTTCGATCAGGATCAGTAGTGCCTCGTCGGCGTCGCCGTCGCTCAGCAGCAGTTCCGCCTCGGCCGTTCCCTCGGCCAGCGGGTCCCCGGTCGGCGCGAGGCAGACCACCGGCCCGCCCAGCCCCCAGCGCGCGGCGACGTGCCCGGCCACGCTGTTGGGCACCGACTGGAAGAAGAACAGCGGGCCCGGTCGCCCCCCGGCGGCGACCGTGGCGTGCACGTGGTCGGCGCTGGCCCGGTCCCCGGCGGCGCTGACCAGCACCACCGCGGTCCGCCCGCCGGCCGGTTCCGGGGCCGGTCGCTCGCCGTGGCGTCGGGTGAGGCACCGGTCGGCGACGGCCGCGACGACCGGGCTGAACCGCGAGTGCACGAACCCGGGCAGGGTCGGCGGGGCGGCGTCGCCCGGCTCCGGCCAGCGCGCCTGCGCGAGCACCCGCAGCCGGCCGTCCGTCGCCGTCGGCAGCTCCCCGGTGCCGGTCACGCCGCACCGACCAGCAGGGCGGTGTTGGCGCCGCCGAACGCGGCGTTGAGGCTCACCGCGTAACCGGTGGCGGCCGGGCGGGGCGCGTCGCGGATGACGTCGAGCGGGCACGCCTCGTCGGGGCCGAGCCAGCCGGCGTTGACCGGCAGCTTCCCGTGCCGTACGGCCAGCACGGTCACCACCAGCTCCAGCAGCCCGGACGCCTCCAACGCGTGCCCGTGCAGCGCCTTGGTCGAGCTGACCGGCACCCGGTGCGCGTGCTCGCCCCAGGCCAGCCGCAGCGCCGCCGCCTCGGCGGCGTCGCTGTAGCCGGTGCCGGTGGCGTTGGCGTTGACGTACCCGATGTCCTCGGGGCGCAGGCCGGCGCGGCGCAGGGCCGCGCCGAGCGCGCGGGCCAGGCCGCGCCCCTGCGGGTCGGGCTGGCAGGGGTGGTAGGCGTCGCCGGCCCGGCCCCAGCCGAGCACCGAGGCCAGCGTCGGCGCGTCCCGCCGGGCCGCCGCGGCGGCGGACTCCAGCACCACGGCGGCCACGCCGTCGCCGAGCAGCAGCCCACGCCGCCCGGCGCTGAACGGGCGGACCGCGCCGTCGGTGGCGAGGGCCCGGCCGGCGTCGAAGAGCGCGTACTGGTCGGGTTCGACCAGGTACCCGGCGGCGACGACGATCCGGTCGACGTCGCCGCGGCCGATCAGCGCGGCGGCGTCGGCGACCGCGGTGGACGCCGACACGCAGGCGCTGGTGTAGACCCGGGACGCGCCGGCCAGCCCGCACCGGTGGGCCAGCTCCCCGGCCAGCGCCGGCACGCCCGTCCCGCCGTGGGCGGCGAGCAGCAGCGGCGCGACGGCCCGGCCGGCGGTGTCGAGCCCGGCGGCGGCGCACGCGGCGTGCACCGCCTCGGTCAGTTCGTCGGCCAGCGGGCCGGCGTCCGCCAGGGTGGCCGCCACGCCGACCCGCCGGGCGCTGGTGTCGAAGCGGCCGACGGGCCGGAACGCGGGGGTGCCGGCGAGCACCCCGGCGAGCTGGGCGTCGGCGCCCCTGCCGAGGGCGCTGAGCGCGTGGACACCGGTGATCCGTACGGGGGCCCGCTCAGCCATCTGCGGGGGCGGTCAGGCAGGTGTGGAACACCGCCAGGGCGTCGTCGACCGTCCGGATGCCGGCGAGCTGGTCGTCGGTGAGGTCGAGCCGGCGGTCGTAGCGCTGTTCGACGAGGTGGACCAGCCAGGCGAGCTCCATCGAGCCCACCCGGTCGGACACCTGGTCGACGGGCTTCGCGGTCATCTCGGCGAGCATGGTCAGCAGGTCAGCTCGCCCCAGGTC
Organism: Micromonospora sp. PTRAS2; assembly: GCF_054052245.1. Taxonomy (NCBI): domain Bacteria; kingdom Bacillati; phylum Actinomycetota; class Actinomycetes; order Micromonosporales; family Micromonosporaceae; genus Micromonospora; species Micromonospora sp. PTRAS2. The sequence continues at coordinate 132,570 of NZ_JBSWBU010000010.1, read as the reverse complement.
GGGCTGACCGGCCATCAGGAGTTGCCGTCGGCCGTCGCGGCGACCCGGTCGGCGACCATCGTGGTGAACTCGCCGACCGTCATCAGCGCCAGCTTCTCCGACTCGTCGTCGGCGAACTTCAGGCCGTAGCGGTCCTCGACGCGGACGGCCAGATCCGCCAGGGCCAGCGACTCCAGGTCGACGCCGGCCGGGCCGAGGGTGGTGTCGTCGTCGATGCCGTCGACGTCGTAGTTCATGTCGTCGAGCTGGGAGATGACGAAGGCACGGACCTCGTCGCGCATGGTTAACCTCTTTCCGTGAGCCAGTCAGCGGTGCCCGGTCGGGACACCGTGTACGTGTTCCTCGGCCGTACCGACGGCGATCGGCCGGCGGCGGCCCGGCGGCTGCTGCGGCGCGCGGGTGGCACGCTGCTCGGCCGGGCGGAGGCGGAGATCCGGGTGCGACGCGACGCGGCCGGGCGGCCACTCGTCGACGCCGGTGACGCGGTGGAGCTGCCGGTGAGCGTCAGCCACACCGGCGGGGTCGTGGTGGTGGCGGCCCGCCGCGGCGGCGGGGTCGGCGTCGACGTCGAGCGCCGCCGGGAGCTGCCCGCGCTGGCGCTGGCCCGCCGCTGGTACGCCCCGCAGGAGGCGGCCTGGCTGCGCGGACGCCCGCCCGGGCAGCGCGTCGAGGCGTTCCTGCTGCTGTGGACGGCGAAGGAGGCGGTCGGCAAGGCGCTCGGGCGCGGCCTGCGCGACGGCGGCCTGCGCCGGCCGATGCCGGTCCCCGGCGGCCCGGGTGAGCTGCTGCGCCCCGTCCCGGGGTCCGGTGGGCTGCGGGTCGGCCACCCCCGGCTGCCCGCAGGCGACGGCCGGGCCGGCGACGGGCCGGTCCCGGCCGGTGACCTGGTGCTGGCCGGTGACCTGGTGCTGGCCCTGGCGGTCGACGGGCCGGCGGACGGCGTCGAGCTGGTGATCGACTGATCGATCAGTCAGGTCGGCGGGCACCGCGACGGGCCGCCGGAGCGGACCGGTCACGGCGCGGCCGCCCGCAGCGCCTCGGTCGACCGGACCAGCTTGCCGGTGGTGGTCCGGGGCAGCCGGTCGAGCAGGTGCAGGACGCGGGGCCGCTTGTAGGCGGCGAGCCGCTCGGCGAGCAGCTTCTCCAGCACCTCCTCCGACAGCGGCCCGTCCGGCTGCACGTACGCGGTGATGTCGCCGTCGTGCACGACCACGGCGGCGGCGACGCCGGGCAGCCCGGCGAGGGTGGCCTCGACCTCGGTGAGGTCGACCTTCAGCCCGCCGACGGAGACCTGCGAGTCGAGCCGGCCGCGCACGGTGACCAGGCCGGTGCCGGGGTCGACGGTGCCGGCGTCGCGGGTGTGCAGCCAGCCGTCGGCCCAGCGGTCCGGGTCGGACAGCCCGACGTACGGCGAGTCCGGGCAGCTCACCCACAGCTCGCCGGTGGTCGACTCGCGGACGGTGATCCCGGGGGCGGGGGCGATCGAGGGCCGGTGCCAGCCGTGCAGGTCGGTGCCGATGACGCCGACCTCGGTCATCCCGTACATGTTGCCCAGCGGCACGCCGAAGCGGTCGACGAACGCATTGACGACGGCCGGCGGGACCAGCTCGCCGCCGGTGGTCATCCGCTTGAACTGCGGCAGCGGGCCGGTCGGCCGGGTGGAGGCGAGCAGTCCGATGTGGAACGGCACGCCGAGCACGGTGGCGGGGGTGTCGTCGGCGGCGATGGCGGCCAGCACCGCGTCGCCGCTGAGCCGGTCCGGCGGCACCAGCGTCACGTGGGCGTGCAGGCCGTAGAGCAGCCCGCCGACGAGACCGAGCACGTGCACCATGGACGGCAGCAGGATGATCCGCTCGCCGGGCAGGGCCACGCCGTCGATGCGCGTGTAGCGGCGCACCTCGGCGACGAGGGACGCGGCGCTGCGACCGATCACCTTGGATGGTCCGGTGGAGCCGGAGCTGAGCTGGATCACCGCGTGCGGGCTGCCGGCGGGCCGGTCCGAGTAGGCGGTGACGCCCTCGGTGACGTCGACGAAGATCTTCAGCGCGGCGCCGCCGCTGCGCACCGGGGCGACGACGACCTGCGGGGTGAGCCGCGCGAGCGCGCCCTGCACCTCGTGGTCGGTGAGCCGGTGGTCGAGCAGGATCGCCTGGGCCCCGGTGCGCCAGGTGGCGAGGAGGTTCACCACGTACGCCAGCGACGGCGGCAGGCGCAGCGCGGCGGCGCCCCCGGGACGCAGTCCGGCGCCGGTGAGCCGGGCCTGCGCCTCGGCGACGAGCCGGCGCAGCGTACCCCGGTCCACCGGGTCGGGCAGCCGCAGACAAACTTCGGCCGACGGACCGGCCAGCAAGAGGTCGTCAACCCAGGTAGGGTGGTCTACTGTAGATTCTGCTGCCGAACGATCCATGGTCACTGTGGTCTACCGCCCAGCATCGAAAATGGGCATAACTGCCCAATGTGGTGCGTCCTCCGGGGTGCTGACGGAACACTACGACAGCCGCCGAGACCATTACTAGATGCAAATGGCTAGATCAAAAAGGTCGTGCGGCCCGATTGCCGGTCAGCCGGTTCGCCGGGCAGGATCGGGGGCCGCGAGGCCGTGGGCGACGTCGCCGCCGCGGGGCGGGAGCCTGCCCGCCGCAGAGCCGGCACACCCGGGCGGCAGCCTGCCCAGATTCGGCCCGACCGCCTGCCCGCGTGGAGCCTGACGGCTCCCCACGTCGGCCTGACGCCGATGGGTGACTGCCGACCGGCAGCCACCCATCGAAGATACACGATCTTATGGCGACGGGGTGCCCCGCCCGCGAAATCAGGCCAGGGCCGGCGTCTGCGCGTGGACGACGAACCGCAGCGACCGGGCGTCGGTGAAGCACTCCCGCATCGGCTTGACCAGGTCCCGGTGCTCCGGGCTGCGCTCCCACGCCTCGAACGCGGCCAGGTTCACCCACTCACTGGTGATCAGCCACTGCTCCGGGTCGGCCGACGAGCGGCACACCTGGTCCACCAGGTGCCCCGGCACCCCCTCGGCGACCAGGTGCCGGATGGCCTCGTAGGCGCGCAGGAAGTCCCCCGTGCGCTGCTGCGGCACCCGGACCAGGAAGACCACCCGCGCCCGCTGTTCGATCATCGTGCCACTCCTTGGGTCGGGCCGGGCTCGGCCGCCCGGCGGGGTGCCGGTGCCGGGCGGGCCGCCGCGCCCCGCAGCACCAGCGCGCTGTTGAAACCGTCGAACCCCCGGGCGGCCACCAGCGCCACCCGGGACGCGGGCCGGCGGGGCTCCCGCAGGAAGTCCAGCTCGCAGCCGTCGGCCGGCCGGGCCGGGCCGGCGGAGGCGGGCAGCGTGTCGTGGGCGAAGGCCAGCAGCGCCGTGGCCACGTCCAGCGCCGACCCGCCCTGGTGCGCCCGGCCGGTCAGCGGCTTGGCCGTGGTCACCGGCACGGGACGGGCCCCGAACACCGCGCGCAGCGCGTCGGCCTCGGCCCGGTCGTGGCCCGGCGTGCCCAGCGCGTCGGGCAGCACCACGTCCACGTCGTCGGGGGTGACGCCGGCCCGGTCCAGGGCCAGCCGCATCGCCCGCGCGTACTGGACGGGGTCCCCGGCCCGGCCGGGGCCGGTGTGCACGGCGTCGTGGGTGGCCCCCCAGCCGGTGACCTCCCCGTAGATGCGGGCCCCCCGGGCCAGGGCGTGCGACAGCTCCTCCACCACGAACACCGCGCCGCCCTCCGCCGGCACGTACCCCGCGGCGTCGGCGTCGAACGGCTGGTACGCCCGGGCGGGGTCGTCGGCGACGCTGAGCAGCCCGGACCGCAGCTGGCAGGCCAGCGCGTACGGGCTCAGCGGGCACTCGGTGGCCCCGGCGATCACCACGGGGGTGCCCCGCCGCACGGTGCGCACCGCGTGCGCGAGGCTGTCCAGCCCGCCGGCGGACTCGCTGACCAGCACCCCGCAGGGCCCCTTGAACTGGTGGTGGATGGAGAGCTGCCCGACGCTGGCGGCGTAGAACCAGGCGATCGACTGGTACGCCCCGACGGTGCGCGACGGCCCGCCCCACAGCCGTTGCAGCTCCCGCTGCCCGAACAGGTTCCCACCCGACGAGCTGGCCAGGGTCACGGCGTACCCGTAGGGCTCGGGGGCGTGCTCGGGCAGCCCGGCGTCGGCCAGCGCCAGCCGGGTGGCCGCGAACCCCAGGTGCGTCCACCGGTCGGTCTGCACCAGCCGGCGGTTGTCCGCCCAGGTCAGCGCCTCGAAGTCGGGCACCTGACCGGCGACGCGGGTGGGGTAGGACGCCGGGTCGAACAGGGTGATCGGGCCGGTGCGCCGGGTCCGCGACACCACCGTGGACCAGTGCGCCTCGGCGCCGATGCCGCTCGGGGCGACCACCCCGATCCCGGTGACCACCGCCCGGGTGGTCACGCCGCCCCGCCCGACGCCGCCCCGCCGTGCGCGGTGCCGCCCTGCGTCGCCCCGCCGTACGCCGTCCCACCCAGCCGGCGGAACACCATCGCCGACTGGAAGCCGCCGAAGCCGCTGCCCACCGACAGCGCCACGTCCACCGGCACCTCCCGGGCCACGTTCGGCACGTAGTCCAGGTCGCACTCCGGGTCGCGGGTGGCCCAGTTGGCCGTCGGCGGCACCACGCCGTACTCGATGGCGAGGGCGCAGGCGGCCATCTCGATGGAACCGATCGCGCCGAGGGAGTGCCCCACCATGGACTTGATGGAGCTGATCGGCACCCGGTGGGCCGCCTCGCCGAGGGCCCGCTTGAACGCCGCCGTCTCGTGCCGGTCGTTCTGCCGGGTGCCGGAGCCGTGCGCGCTGATGTAGGAGACCTGCCGCGGGATGAGCCGCGCCTGCTTCAGGGTCGCCGAGATGGCCAGCCCCATCTCCAGCCCGTCCGGGCGCAGCCCCGTCATGTGGTAACCGTTGCTGCGGCTGGCGTACCCGGCGACCTCGCAGTAGACGTGCGCCCCCCGGCGGCGGGCGTGCCCGTACTCCTCCAGCACCAGCACCGCCGCGCCCTCGGCGAGGACGAAACCGTGCCGGTCGGCGTCGAACGGGCGCGACGCGTGCGCCGGGTCGTCGTTGTCGGGGCTGGTCGCCTTGATGGCGTCGAACGAGGCGACGGTGACCGGGGAGATCGGCGAGTCCGCCGCCCCCGCGAGGACGATGTCGGCCTCGCCGTCGGCAATGAGCTGGTGGGCGTACCCGATGGCGTCGATGCCGGAGGTGCAGCCGGTGGAGACCACCTGCGCCGGGCCGTGCAACCCGTGCCGGCAGGCCACGTCGGCGGCGAGGCTGCTGGGCACGAGCGCCTGGTACAGGTACGGCCCGCCCCGGTCGTGGTCGACCAGCCAGCGGCTGCCGGAGTCGCTGACGGTCACGTACTCCTGCTCCAGGGCCATGGTGCCGCCGACGGCGGTGCCCAGCACCACCCCGGCGCGGTCGCGCTGCGCGTCGGTCAGCTCCAGGCCGCTGTCGGCGACCGCCTCGATCGAGCAGGCGAGGGCGAACTGCACGTACCGGTCGGCGCGGCGCCGCTCGGCCTCGGTGAGCCCGGCGGCGACCGGATCGAAGTCGCACTCGGCGGCGATGCGGGAACGGAACGGCGACGGGTCGAAGAACGTGATCCGCCGCGTCGCCGTGCGCCCCTCCGTGATCGTCTTCCAGAACCGGTCCCGGGTCACGCCGCCCGGGGCGACCACCCCGATGCCGGTCACCACCGTGCGGCGCGCGGTCACGACGCGCCCCGCTGTTCCGCCGGTTCGGTGTCGACGTGACCCAGCTCCGGCCGGGGTGCGAGAGGACCCAGGTGGAACACCACCTCGGCCGGCTCCTCGCCGGTGTTGCGCAGCCGGTGCCGCACGTTGACCGGCACGAGCAGCGCCTCCCCGGCGGCCAGCGGCACCGGCCGGTCGTCCAGGTCCACGGTGATCGCCCCCCGCGCCACGTACAGGAACTCCTCGCTGTACGGGTGGTAGTGCTCGGCGATGCGCTCGCCGGGGGCGAGGGCGGCGACCCCCATGAACCCGGAGGTGCTGCCGACCGTCTTCGGCCCGAGCAGCACCCGCAGCTCGCCGCCGCGCCGCCGGTCGGCCGGCACGTCGCGGGCGGCGACCGTCCGGTACGCCGGGTCGTCCGTCGTACGCTGGGCGGTGGTCTCACTCATCGTCGCCTCCCGTGGTGGCGGAGCCGGCCCGCGCCGCCCGCTCGATCCGTTCCTTGATGACCGCGAGCTGGACGCGGCTGTTGGTGTTGATCCGCTCGGTCATCCCGGCGTTGTCCAGCGGGGCGCTCGGGTGCATCGCGAAGTCCTGCACCCAGGTCATCCGGGTGCCCTCCGGCTCGGTGTCGTAGCGCCAGTGGATGCGCATGTACTCGAACGGGCCGGTCTCCACCCGGTGCGCCCGCACCTCGCGGTTCTCCCAGTCGGTGGTGCGTTCGCTCACCCAGCTCCACACCGCGCCGTTCTCGTCGGGGTGCATGGTGAGGCGGAACCGCACGGTGCGGCCGTCGCGTTCGAGGATCTGCGCGGAGGCGTACTCGGTGAACAGGTTCGGCCAGTTCGCCACGTCGTTGGTCAGCTCCCAGACCAGCCGCAGCGGCGCGTCGACGACGATGCTGTTCTCGGTGTGCCCGGGCGGGTCGGTCGCCCGGGTCACCAGATCGGCGACCTCGGCGATGCTCAGCCGGGCGGCGTCCTCGGGCAGGCGCACCTGGTACCGGTCGGCGACCACCGCGGACAGTTCGAGCAGGGCGAGGGAGTCCATGCCGAGGTCCTCCAGGGACGCTTCGGGCTCCCGGGCCGCGGCCTCGGCGTCCATGCCGCAGTTCGCCACCAGGATCTCGGTGATCTCGGCGGTGAGCGGGCGGCCGTGGGTGACGGTCATCAGTTTCTCCTCTGGTCGGGGCCGGACGGACCGGCGGCGGCGACGCGAACGGGACTCCCCCCGTCGTCCAGTGCGGCGCATCCGGCGCAGCGCGGCCGCACCCGCCCGCCGACGGTGGGGGTCACGGCCGCCGCCCGCCGTGGTCCCAGCGGTAGAAGCAGCGCGCCATGGCGTCCCGGGGCGAGCGCCAGGTCGGCAGGTACGGCGAGACGTACGGCTGCAGCCGCGCGCTGACCCGGGCGAACTCGGGGTGCTCCCGGATCCCCTCCACCGCCGTCTCCCCCGGCCGCTCGGTCTCCAGCAGGTGGACGTAGAGGTCGCCCAGCCGGTACAGCGACCGGTGCCGGACCCCGGCCAGGCGCGGCAACTCCGTCGCGTCGGACTCGGCGAAGATCTCGGCGACCCGCTCCTCGGCGTCGGGTGCCACCTTGGCGACGATCAGCGAACGATCCATGGACTGCCTCCCTCGGGCGCGCGGCGGCGCGGCGTGAACTCGCCGTCACGCGGGACGACTGCCGCCACGGTGCGCGCACCGCCGTCACCGAGGCGTCAATGCCGGCCCACCCACCGACACGACCAGCAGTGACGCTGCGTTGATGAATCCTGTGGACAATCCATGCTCCGCCTGAGAAGACGACCCCGATGGCGACAAATATTCGCAGTTGGCGGGCACTTCGCCGTCCACGATGGCAGCAGCCACGCCTGACCCCATGTTGACTCACCGTAATCACTGTTGTTAATCTTCAAGCGGGCCAGCCCGGCGGTCGCGACGCCCGAGCCGCGCCGCGTGGCGCCACCGGAGACAGTGGCGCCCCCGGGCGAGCGCGCCGGGACGCACGAGGAGTCCGGACGAGGTCCGGTGCAGGGGGTGCCGCCGTGACCGCTGATCCGCCCACGTCGACCGCGGGCGACGGCCCCGCCCCGGACGTCTCGCTGCACCTGCTCGGCGGCTTCCGTCTGCTGCACGACGAGACCCCCGTCGTCGTGCCGCGCGGCCTGCAGCGGGTTCTCGCGCTCATCGGGCTGCGCCCCGGCGCCACCCGCAGCCACCTCGCCGGCCTGCTCTGGCCCGAGGCGCCGGAGGAACGGGCACTGTCCTCGCTGCGCACCGCGCTGTGGCGGCTGCGCCAGGATCCGTGCTGCCCCCTGGTCACCACCGGCGACACCACCCGCCTCGACCCCCGCGTACGGCTCGACGTCGACGACCTGACCAGCACCGCCGCCCGCGTCCGCGACGGCGACGACCCGGGCAGCACCGGCACCGCCCTCACCGCCGGCCGGCACGACCTGCTCCCCGGCTGGTACGACGACTGGGTGCTGCTGGAACGGGAACGCCTGCGCCAACTGCGGCTGCACATGCTCGAACAGGTGGCCCGCAACCACCTCGCGGCGGGACGGCACGGCGAGGCCCTGGAGGCCGCGCTGGAGGCCATGGCGGCGGAACCACTACGCGAGACCCCGCACCGGCTGGTGGTGCGCGTCCACCTCGCCGAGGGCAACGTCTTCGAGGCCGTGCACGCCTTCTACGCCTACCGCGACCTGCTCCTGCGGGAACTGCGCCTGGAGCCGTCCCCGGCGATGACCGCCCTGCTGCACGACACGCTCGCGCCCATCCGGCAGGCCAGCCGCCCGACGCCCCCCGAGCCGCGCAGGCCGGGCGCGTCACCGCAAACACACCCACGGTGACGGCAACGTGACAGATCGGTCGGCATGGTGGTCGCAGAAGCGGTGCCACGGTCGCCCGACCTTGATCCAGGAGCACCGCCGGCGGGAGGGACCCATGAGTCGTCTACTGATCGTCAGCAGGATCATCCCCGGCGCGGAGGGACGCGTGGCGCAGATCTTCGCCGAGTCCGACGCGACGGAGTTGCCGGGCCTCACCGGGGTCCGGCACCGCTCCCTGTACTGCCTGCACGACCTGTGCGTACACCTGATGGAGACCGCCGACGTCGACGCCGACGCCCTCGCCGCGGCCCGCAACCACCCGCTCTACCTCCAGGTCAACGAGCGGCTCTCCGCGCACACCTCGCCGTACCTGCCGACCTGGCGCTCGCCTCGCGACGCGATCGCCGGCTGCTTCTACAGCTGGGACGCCACCTCGTCGGTCGGTGCCACCGGCACGGCCGGCTGAGGGGGAGGGCCGCGACCATGGTGGCCAACCCACCGCACGTGGTGATCATCGGGGCCGGCACCGGGGGCCTCTGCCTGGCCCACGGGCTGCGCCGGGCCGGGATCGGCGTCTCCGTCCACGAACGGCACACCACCCGCGCCGACGGGCTGCTCGGTTACCGGGTCGGCATCGGACCCACCGGCAGCAGGGCGCTGCGGGAGTGCCTCCCGCCGGAACTGTTCGACATCTTCGCCGTCACCTGCGCCCGCGGCCCCCGCTACTTCAACGTCGTCACCGAGCGACTGCGGCAGACCGCCTCGTTCCCGCTGCGCCCGGACACCGACGACGTCGGCACCGAACGCTCGGTCGCCCGGATGACCCTGCGCCAGGTCCTGCTCACGGGCCTGGAGGACACCGTCGAGTTCGGCAAGACGTTCACCCACTACGACCAGCGCGACGACGGCACGGTCACCGCGCACTTCGCCGACGGCACCACGGCGACCGGCGACCTGCTGGTCGCCGCCGACGGCACGCACTCCGCCGTCCGCCGCCAGTACCTGCCGCACGCGGTGATCCGCGACGCCGGCACCATCAACATCGCCACCCGGATCCCGCTGACCGAACACACCCGCTCGCTGCTGCCCGAACGCGTCGCGCAGGGCATCTCGCTGGTCTTCGGCGCGGGCGGGACGATGGGCGTGCTGCACGTGATGGAGTTCAAGTGGGACCGCAACGGCGACGTCAAGCCCGGCGTCGCCGCCGCCGACGCCGACCTGTTGCGCCGCTGGCCCGGCCTGCGCCACGACACCACCCGCGACAACATCAACTTCATCATCTGGAGCACGGCCCGCCGGTTCCCCGCCGACGTCATGAGCCGACGCGGGGAGGACCTCGTCCGGATCGCCCAGGAACTCACCCGCAACTGGCACCCCCACCTGCGGGAACTGCTGGCCCGCAGCGACCCCGGCAGCGCCCTGCCCATCAGGGTGTCCACCTCCGAGCCCGTACCGGCCTGGAAGAGCAGCACCGTCACCCTGCTCGGCGACGCCATCCACACCATGACCCCGGGGCGCGGGGTCGGCGCGAACACCGCCCTGCGCGACGCCGCCCTGCTCTGCCGGCAGGTCAGGTTGGCCGCCGCCGGGGAGAAGACCCTGGTGCAGGCCGTCGCCGACTACGAGGCCGCCATGCTGCCGTACGGGTTCGCCCGCGTGCACGACTCGCTGCACCGCAGCGGCACCAGCGGCGACGACCGGATCTACCGTCCGGTGATCGGGCGGCTCGCGCTGCTCGGGGCGCGCGGCTACTTCGGCATCACCAGTCGGGTGCCCCGGCTGCGGCGCAAGTTCGTCGACGACTTCTACACCTATCGCGGCGAGGAGGACTGAGGACGTCGTCTCACTCTCGGTAGCCCCGGTGCCACCCCGGGTTCGAAGTGCCCCACCAGCACCGGAAGCCGCCGGACCTCCCTGTCGCCGACACGGCGCGTGTGCGAAGCTGCGACGGATTTTTCTCGCGACTTTTCACCGATGCTTCTCAAAGAGGGAGGTTCGACGTGCCGTCGAGTTTCGGGCAATGGCTGATCGTGATCCTGGCACTGCTGGTGGGTACGGCGGCCGGATGGGCGCTGCGTGGCCGGCAGGAGACGCCCTCCGGCGCGACGCCCATCGTGGAGGGTGACCCGGTCGCCGGTGTGGCGGTGGTGTCCAGCCCCGCCCCCGAGGCCACCGTCGACGAGCAGCGGCCGGAGGCGACCGTCGCGCCGGCGTCGGCCCCGGTCGCCGTCCTCGACCAGCCGACCCCGGACACCGCCTCCCCCACCCCGACCGGCGGGGTCCTCGGCGACGCCGACCCGGCCGCCTTCACCGCCACCGCCCCTGTCGCCTCCGCCGACGCCCACACCACCGCCGACGCCCCGGAGCCGGCGACGGTGACGGAGCCCGAGCCGGTCGCCACGACCCCGGCCGAGCCGACGGACACGACCCCTACCGAGCCCGTCGCCGTGACGCCTACCGAGCCGGAGCCCGCCACGGAGCCCGAGCCCGTCGCCGAGCCGCTGGACGTGACGCCCGCCGAGCCGGTGGCGGAGACCGCGGACGCCGAGCCGGCGGCCGGGGCTGTCGAGCCGGTGGAGACCGCGCCGGTCCCACCGGTGGCGGAGGCCGAGGCCGAGGCCGTCCCGCCGGTGGCCGAGAGCGCGCCGGCCGAGCCCGTCCTGCCGGCCGAGCCCATGGCCGAGCCCGTGTCGGAGCCCGCAGCCGTGGCCGAGCCCGTGTCGGAGCCCGGAGCCGGAACCGCGACGCCCGTCGTCCCCGCGCCGCGTACCCCGGTCGACGACGCCCTGCCGCCGACCGCCGACGGCTCCGAGGCGCAGGACGCCCCGGTCGAGTCCGAGCCCGCGCCGGTCGCCGCCGGGGCGGCGGCGGACACCGGGTCGGCCGACGACTTCCGTCGTATCCAGGGCATCGGCCCGAAGATGGCCGCTGCGCTCCAGGACGCCGGCATCCGCACCTACCGGCAACTCGCCGACCTCGACGAGGCGGCCCTGCGGGAGACGATCCGCGCCGCCGGCCTGCGGGCCGCGCCCAGCCTGGCCACGTGGCCCCAGCAGGCCAAGGTCCTCGCCGGCGCGCCGGCCGAGGCCGACCGGGTGCTCCCGGCGGGTGGCGCCGACGCCTGACGGGGCCGCCCCGAAGGCGTAGCACCAGTCGGGGCTGGCCAGCGGGTTGCGGGCCACGCTTCCGGGTGACACCGGGATCCCCGCGTGCCGCCGACATCGCTGCCCCGTCCGTGCAGGTGCGGACGGGGCAGCGGCCGTTTAGCCGCTCGTGGCGGTTGGGTACATCGGGCTCACCTCGAAAACACCACTACCCGGGAGGAAGCCATGCGGCGCGGCCCGTCGATTCTGGGAATCATCCTTGTCATCTGGCTGGTCATCGGCGCCATCGCCGCTGGGCAGCGGGGCTACTACAACGGCGACGACACGAACTGCGCCGAGGCGGGCACCATCCTGGTGACCATCGTCGCCGGGCCGTTGAACTACATCGGCGCCAACCCGAAGGTCGACTGCGAGCTTCCCGAGCCGTCCAAGTAGGACGAGCGGCACGGCACGAGCGGCCCGCCCCCTTGCGGGGGGCGGGCCGCTTTCGCTTCGCGTCTGCTGCGAGCTTCGTGGACAGTTGCCGTCACGAGCGAACCCGAACCGTCCACGATCTGCAGCGGTGCGCGCCGACCGCGTCGAGCGGGGCGAGCCGAGAGCGTGGGTCAGCGGAAGCAGTGGGCGATCGTGACCTTGCTGCCCACGCAGTTGGTGGGCCGGTTCTCGATGACGACGCTGGCGTCGTCGACCCTGACCTGGGCCCGGTCGGCGAAGATCCCACCCGGGGGCAGGGTCGCGCTGTTGTCGACCACCTTGCTCTTGAACAGCGAGAGCTGCCCGGCGACGGTGTAGATGCCGCCGCCGGTGGACTTCGCGCCGACCGCGGCGTTGCCGCTCACCTCGCTGGTGCGTACCAGGGTGTTGGAGCGGTCGGCGAAGATGCCGCCGCCGTTGCCCCGGGCGTGGTTGCCGCTGACGACGCTGTCGTCCATCGGCAGCAGGCCCTGGACGCTGGAGATGCCCCCGCCGTTGCCGCTGGCGGTGTTGCCCTGCACGACCAGGCCACGCAGGACCAGCACCGCGTCGGAGTTGGCGATGCCGCCGCCGATCTTGGCGGTGTTGTCCACGACCCGGGTGTCCTCAACCTTCGTCCGGGCCGAGAAGCTGGCCAGGCCGCCGCCCTGCCCGGCGATGTTGTGCGCGAGGATGGTGGTGGCGATGTCGGCCGCGCCCCGGTAGTTGGCGAGCCCACCGCCGTAGCCGTTGGCGCTGTTGTCGCGGAACTCGGTCTTCGTCATGGTCAGCACGCCGCCGTTGAGCATGCCGCCGCCCTTGCCCTCGGCGCCGGCGGCCGAGTTGCCGACGAACCGGCTCTCGCGGACCACCATGTTGCCGTCGTTGAAGACCCCGCCGCCGCCCTCCTTCGGCGAGACGGACGTGCTGCCGACGACCGTGGTGCGTTCGAGGACGGCCGTGGCCCCGTGCACGACGTGGACGCTGCCCCCCTCCGAGGTGGACCGGCCGTTGCGCAGGGTGACGTCGCGCAGCGTCAGCTCGCCGCCGTCGCGCACCGTGAAGAAGCGGAAGGTCTCGGCGTTCTCGCCCCGGGCGATGGTCGCCCCGGAACCCTCGACGGTGATCGCCTGGTAGATCACCGGCAGGCCGGTGTTGTCGTCGCCCGGCTGGCGCGGCGGCAGTTCGGCGTCCCCGGGGGTCTCGGCGGCGTCGGCGGCCTCCCGGGCGTCGCGGATGCCGCCGTCGTACTCGTCGGGCTGCTGGAAGGCGTGGCTGAGCGTGTAGGTGCACTTCGGCGCGAGCCGCACCGTCGCCCCGCCCTCCGCGTTCGCCTGCACGAGCGCGGCGACGAGCCGGGCCGAGTCGCAGGGCACGGTGAGCAGCGGCGGCCGGCGCGTGCCCGGCCCGTCCGGCTTGCCCTCCGGCTTGCCGTCCGGGGCGTCCGCCCCCTCCGTCCTGCCCTCGGGCCGGCGGGGACCGCCCGGGGCGCCCTCGTTCGTCCACTGCCCCCCGTCGGGGCCGTCGTCGCGCACGGCCGCCGCCTGCTGCCCCTGGTCGGTGACGCCGGGAGCGCGGTCGGCGGCCAGGGCGGCGACGCCGGTGACACCGGCCGCGCCGACCACCAGGCTGCCGGCCACCACGCCGCCGGCTAAGAACCACCGTGACCGTCGCCTGCTGGGCGTCGCTCGCCGGTTGCCCTGGTACGTGAACATCACGGTCCTGCCTCTCCTGCACGAAATGACGCGGCGGCACCGGAACGGGGCGCCGGGTGGCGTACCTCGCGGGGGCCACCGAAGGTCACGATACGGAGAGGAAACGGGCAAGTCAGGCGTACGTGAATAAACGTATGATTCACGTCGAGAGGGTGATTCAGTCGGCCCCGGGGAGGTCCCCCGCCGCTCAGCCGCCGACGTGGATGCCGGGGCGGCGCGACGGGTCCCGCTCCGACTTGCGGATGATCTCCCGCACCACCGGCGGGGTGTCGCCGCGCCCGAGGATCAGATAGCGCAGCAGGTGGGCGATGGGGTTGCCCTCGGACCACTCGAAGTGCGCGTGCGGGCGGACCCCGGTGGCGTCGCGCAGCGCGAGCAGGATCGCGGCGATCGCGTTCGGCACGGCCGGGCTGGCCGCCCGCAGCACCCGATAGCCGCCGACCTCCACCCCGTGCACCCGCAGCACCCGGCTGAACTCCGACGGGTCGACCACGTCGACCTCCAGGAAGAGCACGTCGGCGGCACCCGGGACCGGGTTCATGCCGCGCTGCGCGCGCTCCTTGACCGTGTACTCCTTCACCGCCCCGCTGTCGCGCTTGTTGGCGATCAGGTGCAGCCGCCCGTCGTGGGCGACGGACTCGGCGACGAACCGGCGGGCGGCGTCGTCGAACTCGATGCGGTCGGCGCGCAGTTCCGTGGTGCGGGTGACCCGGGAGATCAGCGAGACGCCGATGATGCCCGCGATGAACAGGCCGGAGATGGCGATGCCGTCCGGCTTGGCGACCACGTTTTCCGTGAGGGCGTAGAGCAGGACGACGGTCAGCACGGCGAAGCCGACCGCCGCGAACCGGTGGCGGGCGCGGGCCGTCGCTATCGTCACCGCCACCGCGGCGGAGACCATCATCGCCAGGATCCCGGTCGCGTACGCGCCGGCCTGGGCGTTGACGTCCGCGCGGAAGGCCACGGTGATCACGATGCTGATCAGCGTGTAGACGATCACCACGGGGCGTACCGCCCGGCCCCACTCGGGCGCCATCCCGTACGAGGGCAGGTAGCGGGGCACGATGTTGATCAGCCCGGCCATCGCCGAGGCGCCGGCGAACCAGAGGATCAGCACGCTGCTGACGTCGTAGGCCGTGCCGAACGCCTCGCCGAGCCGCTCGTGCGCCAGCCAGGCCAGCGCCCGGCCGTTGGCCGCCCCGCCCGGCCGGAACTCCCGCGCGGGGATCAGCACGGTGGTGACGAGGGTCGTGGCCACCAGGTACACCGACATGATCAGCGCGGCGGCGGTGAGCAGCCGGCGCGTGTTGCGGATCCGGGCGGCGAGCCGACGCTCGGCGTCCGGGCCGTCACCGCGCACCAGCGGCATCATGCTCACCCCGGTCTCGAAACCGGACAGGCCCAGGACCAGCAGCGGGAACGCCAGCACCGCCGGGCCGACCAGGCCGACGACCCCGCCGCCGCCGGCCGTCAGCGCGGCGGTCCAGTCACCCAGGGTCGCCGGGTCCGCGACGATCGCCGCCACGCCCGCCGCGACGATCACCGCGTTCAGCCCCAGGAAGACCACCACCAGGGGCACCGCCACCGTCACCGCCTCGCGGAACCCGAGCAGGAACACCCCGCCGAGGACCAGCAGCAGCACCACGGTCACCGCCACCGCGGCGAGGGTGCCGCGCGGGAACGACGCCGGCAGGTACGGGTTCTCCAGCAGGTGGACGGTGGCGTCGGCGGCGGACAGCGTGATCGTGATGATCCACGAGGTGGCCACGAAGCCGAGCAGGACGAGGACGAAGACCTTGCCCCGCCAGAACGGCAACAGCCGCTCCAGCATCGCCACCGAGCCCTGCCCGTGCGGGCTCTCCCGGGCCACCCGCCGGTACATCGGCAGCATCCCGAACAGGGTCAGCGCCACGATCAGCAACGTCGCCACCGGGGAGAGCGCCCCGGCCGCCAGCGCGGCGATGCCGGGCAGGTACGACAGGGTGGAGAAGTAGTCCACCCCGGTCAGGCACATCACCTGCCACCAGGGGTGCGCCCGGCCCTGGGCCTCCCCGGTCTCCGGACCGACCGGCGGCACCCGGTGCTGGAACAGCCAGCGGCCGAACCGGCCGGCGGGCTGCCGGGGGCGGGTCGCCCGGTCGACGCAGGCCGGGACCACCACCGGGTCGCCCGGGGCCGCCGCACGCCGGTGGCCCCGGGTCCGCCTCGGCTGCCCGCCGTCCCGCCGCTGCGCCATGCGCGCCCCCTCCACGCCCTGCACCGACCGTAGGCGCAACCCGACGCCCGCTCCGGCCGAACGGCGAGGAAGGTCAGGCTGGCCCGTGGCCGGTCAGCTCAGCGCGGCGGACCAGGCGGCCACGTGGGCGTCGAGGTAGTCGGCGGTGGCCCGCCAGTAGGGTCCGTCGTCCACCCAGATCCGCGCCCACGGCTGCCGGCCCTCCCGGGCACCGGCCTCGAGCAGGTCACACATGGCGCGGGCCCGTCGACCGAGCATCCGGGGCAGCTCGGCCCGCTCCGGGCCGTCGAGGCCGTAGCCGTCGACGAGGGCCCGCAGCCGCGCCGCCGACTCGGGCACCGGCCGGTCCGCCCGCATCCCGGCCATGCTCTGCGCCGCGTACGCCAGCTCCCACGGCCGCGACCCGGGCCCGGCACAGTCCCAGTCGATCAGGACCCAGCCCCGGGGCGAGCGGATCAGGTTCCACGGCGCGGCATCGTGGTGGCAGACGAGATCCTCGCGGTCCGGCGGGATCACCCGCTGCCACCCCGCCGGCTGCGGCGGCACGAAGCCGGCCACCGCGCGGTGCAGGTCGGCCAGGAGCGCCCCGATCCCGGCCAGCTCCCCCGGGGTGTACGTGCCGGTGACGTCGCCGGCCGCGCCGGGCACGTACTCCAGCACCTGGCGGCCCCGGTCGTCGCGACCCAGCGGGCGGGGCGCGCCGGGAAACCCCGCGTCGTGCAGGTGGGCCAGCAGGGCGTCGACGGTGTCGGTCCACGGGCCGGCCGGCCGGCGGACGGTGTCACCCACCCGCACCACCCCGGCGGTGGCGTTGCCGGGCAGCGGCTCCTCGTGGTGGCTCACCCCGCCATCCTGCCGGCCGGCCCGCCGGTGCACCACCTCGTTACGGGACAGGGGGTGTCCCCGCGCTTCCCCCCCGGTAGCGCGGGGACCCCCCGTACCCGGCTACTGCAGGAACGCCCCGAGGGGCGAGAGCAGCAGCCGACCGAGCGCGGCGGCGTTGTCGTCCAGCCGTACGCGCTCACACTCGCGGGCCTCCGGATCGTGCCGGCAGCGCCAGATCTTCTGGGCGTTGCGCCAGGCCACGTTGCGGGTGTACTCGACCAGTTCGCCCTGGTACCAGTCGTCGATGTCGCCGTTGAGCATGTCGATCATGAGCTGCCAGTTGTCCAGGTAGCCGCGTCGCAGCTCCGGGATCCGCTCGGCGAAGATCTGATTGATCTCCAGGTAGTCGCGGTGCTGGTCGGTGCCGTCGACCGGCTCGGACTCCAGGCTGTCGAACGTGGTCACCAGCGCGAACGGCAGATCGAAGTTGATGTGGGCGTTCACGCCGGCGGCGGCCGACGGCAGCGGCCGGGCGTCCGGGCCGCGCATCCGCCGGAACAGGCAGGCCCAGGCCCGGGGGGTGGCCGGGCTGGACTCCGTCCAGTAGCGCAGCGCGTCGAAGTAGCGGGCGGCGAACTCCACGTCGAGCCGGGCCAGGAAGACCGGGTCGGCGAAGCGGTCGTCGTACAGGCCGTTCAGCACGCTGGTGGTGATGGTCAGGTACAGCTCGTTGAAGTCCGCCAGGGGGCAGCTGCGCTCCAGCGGGGGCAGCCGCACCAGCAGGTCCTGGAGCTTGGTGAGGTGGTCGACCACCGCCGGCACGTCCGCCGGGTGGTCGGCGAGCAGTCCCACGATGTCCTGGTGCACCGGGCCCCAGACCGGTTCGCCCATCCCCATTCGTCCTCCCCCCTGCGCGCCGCGCCATTCCCGTGCCGCGGCGTCGGGGCACAGCCTCTCAGCCGTGGTCCGTGCGGCGGATCAGTAGAACGACGTATAAGCGGGCGACGGGCGTACGTCGTGGAGGATCTAATCCGGACGGTTACGCAGGAAGATCGCGCTGGCCTGCACGCGGGTGCGCACCTGGAGCTTGTCGAAGATGTGCGACACGTGCACGCCGATGGTGCGTTCGCTGATGAACAGCCGCTGGCCGATCTCCTTGTTGGTCAGGCCCTCGGCCACGGCGGCGAGCACCTCCCGTTCCCGGGCCGTCAGCATCGTCAGCTCGTCGCCGGACGGCTCGTCGCCGGCCACGGACCGCCCCTCGGCCGTCGCGCCCCGGTCCTCCAGCGTCACCCGGGCCCGGGTCGCCAGGGTGCGGATCTCGGTGCTCAGCGGTTCCGCGCCGAGCCCCTGCGCCACCTGGTACGCCTCGCGCAGCAGCTTGCCGGCGGTGGCCGTGCGGCTGCGGCGGGCCAGCAGCGCCTCGGCCTGCCGCAGCCGCGAGTACGCCGCCGGGTAGGGGTGGTGGCGGCGGTCCCACTCGGTCACCGACCGGGCCCACAGCTGCGGGTCGCTGCCGTCGAGGCGGCTGACCTCGGCCTCGCACAGCGCCAGGAACCCGTCGACGACGTCGCGCACCGGCCGGGCGGCGTGCTCGCTCTTGCGGGCCACCCGCTCGGCCACCTCGCGTAGCCGGCGCACCGCCGTGGTGTCGACGCTGGCGCGGGCGGCGTGCGCCTCGGCCTCGGCGCGCAGCCCGTGCCAGACCAGGGCGGCAAGGATGCCGACGTCGTCGGAGCGGACCTCGGTGAGGCCGCGCTGCACCGCCTGCCGGGCCAGGTCGTGCCGGCCCTGCCACATGGCCAGCCCGGCGCGCAGGGTCAGCAGCGGGATGACGTGCCGGGCGCCGCCGCCGGCCAGCACGGTGGCCACGGCCTCCAGGTCGCGGTCGGCGGCGACGATGTCGCCGTACCCGACCCAGAGCCGACAGCGGGCCAGCAGCAGCTCGACGGCGTCCGCGCCGGACGGGCGGTGCCGCAGCGCCGCCGCGACCACCTTCTCCGCCTCCGCCCACTGCCCCACCCGGAACAGCCCGTTCGTGGCGATGGCCAGCAGCCGGGTCTCGTACGTGCGGCCCAGCCCCAGCTCGGCGACCCGCTCGGCGCCCCGGCGGGCCACCACCACCCCCTCCTCAAGGATGTTCAGCGGCCCGGTCAGCAGCTCCGCCAGGTGCAGGTACGCGCAGGCCACGTCCTCGGGCCGGCCGGCCCGCTCGGCGGTGTCGAGGGCCTCCCGCATGACGGCCAGCCCGGCGTCCGGGTCCTCCAGGTAGGCCTCGCTGAAGCCCAGCGCCATGCTGGCCAGCACCACCTCGGAGACGGACCCCTCCACCTGCGCGGCCAGCTCCAGGGCCTCCCGGGCCCGGTCGCCGGCGTCGGCGTAGCGGCCCAGGTGCAGCAGCAGCTCGGCCAGGTGCGCGGCGGCGGTGGCCCGTTCCCGCGAGGTGCAGTCGGCGGCGGCCAGGGCCCGCCGGTACTCCGCCTCGGCGGGCGCGGACCGGCCGGCGGCAGCCAGGTAGCGGGCCCGCCGGATGTGCAACGCGCAGGCCGGGGGCGCGTCCTCGGCGTCGGCCAGCTCCTCCAGCAGGGACAGCGCGCGGGCGTGCTCGCCGCAGTGGTGCGCCGCCTCGGCGGCGTGGCGCAGCAGCTCCGCCCGGTCGGCGGTGAGCCCGCCGCCGGCCGGGGCGACCCCGGCGGCCGGCGGGCCGGCCAGTTGCAGGGCGACCGACCAGTGGCGGTGCGCCTCGGCGTAGCCGTGCAGCCGCTCGGCCTCCTGCGCTGCGGCGACCGCCGCCGGCAGCGCCCGCGCCGGCTCCCCCGCCAGCCGCCAGTGGTGCGCGAGCCGCGCCTGGTGCAACTCCGCCGGGGCCGTCGTCAGCGCCTCCGCGTAGCGGCGGTGCAGCGCCGAGCGCTCCGCGGGCAGCAGCTCGTGGGCGAGCACCTCCGCCACCAACCGGTGCCGCAGCCGGTAGCCGTCGTCGTCGCCCACCAGCAACCGGTGCGCCACCGCCGCCCGCACCGCCTCGATCAGCTCCCCCTCCGGCAGCCGGGTCACCTCCGCCAACAGCCAGTGCGCCACCGGCTCCACCCCGGCCGCCACCGCGTGCACCACCGCGTGCGCGGCCTGCGGCAACGCGTCCACCCGGGCCAGGAACACCTCCCGCAGCGTCTCCGACAGCCCGTCGCGCCCCTCTCGCAGGTCCCGCGCCAGCTCCTCCACCACGAACGGGTTCCCGCCACTGCGCTGCCACAGCGACTCCGCCGCCTCCGCGCCCAGCGGCCCGCCCAGCACCGCCGCGGCCAACTGCTCGGTGCCCGCCCGGTCCAGCGGGGCGAGGTCGACCACCCGCACCGACCGCAGCCGACGCAGCTCGGTCAGCACCCGCCGCAGCGGGTGCGCGCCCTGCAACGACTCCGCCCGCACCGCCGCCAGCACCGACAACTGCAGGTCACCGAGCCCGGCCAGCAGATAGAGCAGCAACTGCCGGGTGCTGCGGTCGACCCACTGCAGATCGTCGAGCACCAGCACCAACGGGCGCCCCTGAGCCACCAGGTGCAGCCCCCGGGAGACCCGCTCCAGCAGGGCGCCCGCCCCGTCCGGGCCAGCGGTCTCGGCGGCGAACATCTGCAACAGCCCGCGCACCGCCGACGACGTCCGTGCGTGCGAGGCCGTCAGCTCGGCGTCGAAGCGCCGTAACGCCTGCAGCAACGGATGCAGGGGGGACGAGTCGCCGATGTCGAGGCACGTGCCGGTGAGCACGAGCGCGCCCCCGGCGCGGAACCGGTCGCCCGCCTCGCGCAGCAGCCGGGTCTTGCCCACCCCGCTCTCGCCCGTGACGAACACCGCCGCCGTCTGCCCCGGACCCACGCCGTCGAGCAGCGCGGACCGCAGCGTCGCGAGGTGGTCGGCACGGCCGACGAGTGGTGCGAGGTCCACATCGCTGGCCATGGTTCGCAGCCTAGTCACAGGTCCCCGGACCGTTCTACGGGTCTTCGCCCCCACTGGTACGCCTCGCGTCGACATTGCGACTAAAGGTTGCGGTAGGCCGACATACGTCGTTCTGCCGATCCCCCGTCGGACCGGTGGTGGGAGTCTCCTGAGGTCGTCAGGCACCAAGCGGGGGGAAAGGCGGTGCGATGCCCATGTCCACGATCGTCACGGGAACCCAGTCGTCGACGCCGGCCGACTGGCCGGTGCCCGAGGAACGACGAACGGTCAGCGTGCTCTTCGCCGACATCGTCGGCTCGACCGCGCTGATCGACCGGCTCGACCCGGAGGAGGTCCGGGCCCTGCAGAGCGCCTACTTCGACACCGTCGTCGGGGTGCTGGCCCGCTGGGGCGGCGTGGTCGAGAAGTACGTCGGCGACGCCGTGATGGCCCTGTTCGGGGCCCGCGAGTCCGACGGCCACGACGCGTACCGGGCGGTGCGGGCCGGGTTGGAGATCCAGCGCGCCCTGGACGGGCGGGCCCTGCCCGGCGTGGCGGCCCTGCGCACGCGGGTCGGTGTCGCCACCGGCGAGGCGCTGGTGGACGTCGCGGCCATCCGCGACGGCGCGCACGGCATGGCCAGCGGCGCGGTGATCACCGCCGCCGCCCGCCTCCAGGAACACGCCCCGCCCGGCGGCGTCGTGGTCTGCGCGGCCACCCGCCGCGCCACCGCCGGGGTGATCGTCCACCGGGCACTGGGCCCGCTGGCCGTCGCCGGCAAGTCGCTGCCCATGGACGTGGCGCTCGCCGTCGGGGCCGCCCGTCCCGAGCCGGTCCGCCACCACGGCGGGCTGGTCGGCCGCCGCCGGCAGCTCGCCGCCGCCCGGGACCGGGTGGTCCGGGCCGCCCGCGAGCGCGACCCGCGCTGGGTGTCGCTGGTCGGCGCGGCCGGCAGCGGCCGGAGCCGGGTGCTGCACGAGCTGCGCCGCGCGGTCGCCACCGTCGACGGCGCTCCGGTGCGCTGGTACGCCGCCGCCTGCCCGCCGCGCGCCGAGGGGCCGTTGGAGCCCGTCGCCGACCTGCTGCGCGCGTTCGCGGGCCTGCGCGCCGACGAGACGCCGGCGACCGTACGCCGACGGCTGCTGGCGGCGCTCGACGGCGTGGTCCCTGCGGGGCGGGCGCTGTCCACGGTGGTCGCCTTGGAAGGGCTGCTCGACGGGGCGTCGCCGGTCGGCGCGGCGGTGTGGCAGCAGGTGCTGCTGCGCCTGGCCGACCGGCAGCCCGTCGTGCTGGCGTTCGACGACGCCGACCGGGCCGCCCCGGCGACGGACCGGTTCCTGCGCGCCCTGTTCGCGGCGGCCGTCGCCCGGCGGGTGCCGCTGGCGGTGGTGACGACGCGGCGTCCGCAGTGGAGCGGCGACCGCCCCGGCCCCGAGGGCAGGCAGGACGAGGTGCCGCTGCCCCCGCTGGCGGCGGTGGAGACCGGGCGGCTGCTGCGCCGCCTGCTGGTCCGGGCCGGGCGGCCGGCGACCCTGGCGACCCGGCTGCTGCCGCTGGTCGCCGGGTTGCCGGGGCGCGCCGAGGCGTACGTGCGGCACCTGGCCGACGACCTGGACCCGGCGCAGCCGCCGCAGCCGGTGCTCGCGGCCGCCGCGGCCGGCCTGGACGCCTGCGACGGCCAGGAGCGGGCCGCGCTGATGGTCGCCGCCGCGCTGGGCCCGGGGGTCGCCGCCGCGACGGTCGACCGGGCCCTCGGCTGGCCGGCGGGCCACGCCGAGCGGACCATGTCCCGGCTCACCGCGCGCGGGCTGCTGCGTCCCACGACGCGCGGCGGGTACGACGTCGCCGACCCGGCGCTGCGTCGGGTGGCGCGCGACCGGCTGCCCCGGGCGGTCCTGGCGGCCGTCGTCCGTCGCGCCGGCGCGACGGCACCGACGCGGCCGACGCGGCCGACGACGCATCCGGCCCCGGCGCGGCTGCGGCCGACGGCACCGGCCCGGCCGGCGCGCCCGGGCGACCGGTCACCCGACGGCAGCCTGCGGCCCCCCGGGGGTCGGGGGCAGGGCTGGGGCAGCACCCGGCCGGGCCAGGCCCGGGATCAGCGCAGCGTCTCCAGCCGGGACACCAGGTCCGCCGGTGCCGGCATGGCGGCGATCTCGCCGCTGACCTCGCGGGCGGCCCCGGCCAGCGCCGGGTCGGTGAGCAGCCGGGTGAGCAGTTCGGCGGTGACCCGCCGGGCCGGGACGGCGAGGCCGGCCCCCCGGGCGGCGATGAGCCCGGCGTTGTGCCGACGGTCCCCCGGCCCCGCGGTCGCCAACTGCGGGATGCCGGCGACGAACGCACCGTACGCGCTGCCCGAGCCGCCGTGGTGCACCAGCGCCGCGCTCGCCGGCAGGGCGGCCGCCAGCGGGATCCAGCCCACCGCCCGGACGTTGGCCGGCAGTCGCCGGGCCCGCCGGAAACCGGGCCGGACCAGGACGAACTCGGCGTCCACCCGGCCGGCGGCGGCCAGCACGGCGCGCATGAGGCCGGCGCCGACCGGGCCGGCGATCGTGCTGCGGGTGACCAGCACGCGGGGCCGGGGGCCGGGCTCGGCGAGCCAGCGCGGCAGCTCCCCGCCGCCGGCCCAGGCGACGTGGCGCAGCGGCCAGCCGTCCTGGGTGGCCACGCTGGGCGGGGCGATGGCCAGGGCGGCGACGGGGGGCGGCAGCCCGGCGAGGCCGTGCCGGCGCAGTGCCCCGGCCAGCCGGGCGGTGGTCACCCGGACCAGCTCCCGGCCGTCGAACAGGGAGTTCTCGTGGCGTACGGCGGGGACGTCGAGCCGGGCGGCGGCGAGCGCGCCGGCCACCGCGAAGGGCTCGTAGAGCACCAGATCGGGCGGCCAGCTTTCCGCGAGCGCCACGAGGCCGTCGGCCAGCTCGTCGTTGACCTGCCCGAAGAGCAGCGCGGCGCCCCGGGTGCCGGCCGTGCCGGCGACCTCGGCGCGGCCGACCAGCGGATGGCGCAGCAGCACCGACCGGGCGATCCGGCCGAAGTCGAAGCCCGGCGCGACGTCGCGCACCGGCAGGCCGCTGCGGGCGGCGGCCATCCCCTCGGCGCCCGTGGCGACGAGCACCTCGTGACCGGCGTCGCGCAGCGCGAGGGCCAGCGGCAGCAGCGGGAAGACGTGCCCGATCAACGGCGCGGAGACCACCAGGACGCGCATCCGCCGATGGTAGGCGGCCGCCGGGCGGCGGTGGGGCCGCGAGTCCGGGCGGCGGGCCGCTGCCGACGCGCCAGCGTCCCAAAATGTGGACGGTGGCGCGACGCGCCCGACGCGAACGGCCGCCGATCCCGGGCCGTCGCCCACGGGAGCCGCACAATGACGCTGAGTTGCCTTCTCCCGAGAGGACCGCCGATGACCAGCAGCGGAGTCCGCCACGACACCTCACCGTCCGCAGTCACCTCCCCCGGTGTGCCACCCGCCACCCGCCGGGAGGACCTCGTCACCGTCCTGTTCGGCGCGGTGCTCACCGCCGGGGCGATGTCCGACGGCTGGGCGCACACCAACATCATCGAGACCATCGAGGGCTTCTTCACCCCGTGGCACGGGCTGCTCTACGCGGGCTTCGTCGCCACGGCGGCGTGGACGTTCTGGCTGGCGTACCGGCGGCGCGGCGGCGCGCCCCGGTGGTGGCGGGACGGCTGGCCCGCCGGCTACCGGGTGGGTGCGATCGCGGCGGTGACCTTCCTGCTCGCCGGGCTGGCCGACCTGGCCTGGCACGAGACGCTGGGAGTGGAGGTCGGCCTCGACGCCGCGTTCAGCCCGAGCCACCTGCTGCTCGACGCCTCTGCGGTGCTGCTGGTGACCAGTCCCCTGCGTTCGTGGTGGGCCGGCGGCGAGGGCGGCGCGCGATCGGTCACGGGCGTCGCGTCGCTCGTGCTCGGCGCGATGGCACCGTCGATCCTGCTCACCTACGCGTCGGCGTTCCTCACCCTCGCGCCGACCCGGACGATCGGCCTGGGCGCCCAGCAGCAGGCGGTGCTCGGCGTCGACGCGTACCTGCTCACGACGCTGCTGCTGGTCGGACCGTTCCTGCTGGTCCACCGGCGGCACGCGACCGTCGGGACGGGCGCCGCCCTGGTCGCCGGGGTGGCGCTGTACGACCTGGTGATGCACGAGTTCCCGACGACGCAGACGTGGGCCGCGCTGGGGGCACTGGGCGGGGCGGCCCTCGCCGACGCGCTGCTCTGGCGGCTCGACGCGGTACGCGGCCCGGCCGCGCCGCTGCGGCTGCCGCTGGCCGGGGCGCTGCTCGGCGGGCTGCTGGTCGCCGGGCACCTGACCGGCCTCGCCCTGGCCGCCGGGGTCCGCTGGACGCCGGAGGTGACCGGCGGCGTCGTCGTCCTCGCCGCACTGCTGGGTGCCCTGCTCGGCGGCCTGGCCGCCCGCCCCGGTGGGCCCGCGCCGATCCCGGCGGCGCCGACGCCGGCGGTCCCGGCCCAGGCGGTCCCGCTCGGCAGGCGGTGACCCGGCCGCCGCTGGCCGCGCCCGTCCCGCCCGGCCGGGCGGGACGCGGGGGCAGCGCGGCGGCTCGCCCGGCGGTCCCGCTCACGGGGTGAGCAGGGTCTTGCCGACCGCCGCCCGGTCCTCGACGGCGCGGTGCGCGTCGGCGGCGCGGTCCAGCGGGAACGTCCGCCCCACCAGCGGCGTCACCCGGCCGGCCGCGACGGCGTCCAGGGCGGCCAGCAGGTGCGCCCGCCTGGTCTGCGGCCCGGCCGCCTGCAGGGCCCCGATGTCGGTGACCGCGATGCCCCGGGCGCGGGCCGAGGCGGGTTCGGGGACGGCGAAGCCGCCGGCCGGCGCGCCGTACGCGCAGACCCGTCCGCCCGCTGCCACCAGGTCGTGCGCGGCCCGGCCGTACGCGCCGCCGGCACCGTCGAGGAGCACGTCGACGCCGCCGAGGACGGCGCGTACCCGGTCGGTCCAGTCCGGGGCGGAGTAGTCCACGACGTCGGTGACGCCGAGGCGACGCAGCGCGTCCCCCTTGGCCGTCCCCCGGGCCGCCGCGACCACCCGGGCCCCCGCGGCCCGCGCCGCCTGGACCAGCAGCGCGCCCGCTCCCCCGGCGGCGGCGGTGACCAGCACCCGGTCGCCGGGGCGCACGCCGGCCAGGTCGAGCACGGCGAACGCGGTGGCGCCGTCGGTGAGCAGGGCCGCGGCGTCCCGCAGCGACACCGCCGCAGGCACGGCGAGGACGTTGTCGACCGGCACCGGGGCCCGGTCCAGGTAGCCGCCGACCGCTCCGGTCCGGGCGACCACCCGCCGGCCGGCCCAGGCCGGATCGACGCCGGGCCCCACCGCGCTCACCGTGCCGGAAACCCCCGACCCGGGGCGGTACGGGGGCCGGACCGGGAACCACTGCCCGGCCCGGCCCGCGCGGATCGCCGTGTCGATCCAGAGCACGTTGGCGTACGCCGTCTCGACGACCACCTCGCCCGGCCCGGGCGACGGGTCGGGGTCCTCCGTCAGGGTCAGCACCTCCGGCCCGCCGAACCGGGCCACCTCGACCACTCGCATCCCGCACCTCTGTGTCGCTCGACCGTGTGCGCACAGCGTCGGAGGTGAAGCGGGGTTGAGGTCAACCGGCGCGCGGGGTGGGCCGGGTCACGGGTTCTCCGGGTCCAGGTTGCGTTCGCGCAGCAGCGCGTCCAGCTTGGCCTCGATCCGGTCGTCGGATTCCCGCGACTGGGACGAGCCCCAGTAGTAGAAGAGGGCCAGCCCGGCGGCCTGCCAGATCAACTGGAGGAACTCCGACTGCCAGTTCTCGAAGGTGCTCGCGAAGAACTGCGGCAGGAACTCGGACCAGGCGAACGCCTGGCCGTGCTGGCTCGCCTCGTTGCGCTGCACGACGAGCTGGAAGAGGAACTGGCCGACCCACGAGAAGAGGAAGAGCGCGCCGGTGACCAGCGCGAAGGCGTACGCCCTGGGCCATCGCGGCTTACGGAACGGTGGGCCGGCCGCCGGGCCGCGACTGCGGCCACCCCCGGTGTCGGCGCTGACGGACGGGCGCGTGCCGGTCGGTGTGCTGGTCTCCGCCATCACGATCCCCCTCTCGATAGTCGATCTCACCCGTGATGTGCCCCGCCCCGACCCGGTCGAAACCGTGCTGAACAGGGACGGAGACCGCGAACGACACTCCCCCCTTGTTGCCAGTAGTTGGCAACAAGGTCTGGACGTCGACTGAGGGCGTAACTAGCCTGATGCGCATGACTCCTTACATCAGCGAGGGTGTGGGCGAGGCGGCCGCCGGGCGCCCCGCGACGATCACCGCGGGTTCCGCCGACCTCGCCGTCTCCGACCCCGCCGACCCCGACCCCGCCGTTTCCGGGCTCGCCGCGACGGCGGCGGCCTGGCAGGAGAGCTGGGACCGGCAGCAGGAGGGGTTCATGCCGGACCGGGAGGAACGCCTCGCCGCCATGCTCGACGCCGTCGAGGCCGTGGTCGACACGGACTCGCCCCGTCTGCTCGACCTCGCCGGTGGCACCGGCACGATCACGCTGCGCGCCCTGGCCCGCTTCCCCCGGGCCCGGGTCACCCTGGTCGACCTCGACCCGGCCCTGCTCGCCCTGGCCCGCGCGTCGCTGGGCGACCGGGCCGTCGTGCTCGCCGCCGACCTGGCCCGTCCCGACTGGCCCGGCCGGCTGCCGCACCGCGACTACGACGCCGTGCTCACCGCCACCGCCCTGCACTGGCTGCCCGCCGACCGCCTCACCGAGCTCTACGGCGAGCTGCGCGACCTGCTGCGCCCGGGCGGGCTGTTCGTCAACGCCGACCGGATGCCCGACGACGCGCTGCCGACGCTGACCGACCGGTTGACGGCCCGCGCCCGGGAGCGACGCGCCGCCCGGTACGCCGCGGGCGCGGCCCTGTCCTGGTCCGACTGGTGGGCGCGGGCCGGCGCCGACCCGGTGCTGGGTCCGCTGGTGCGGCGCCGCCACGAGATCTACCCGACCGGGCACAGCCCCGAGTGGAACCCGCCGGTCTCCTGGCACCTCGGCGCGCTGACCGCCGCCGGCTTCACCGAGGCCGGCACGCTGTGGCGGGGCGGCGCGGACGCGGCGGTGGCCGCCCTGCACTGACGCGCCACCCCGCGCCGCCCCTTGATCGTCTGCGCGGAAAGGAGACGACACGCCGGCCGCACTCTCCGTTTCCCGCAGACGATCAAGGGGCCCTCCGGCGGGGCGGCGGGGGTAGGCTCGCGCTCGTACGCCCAGGCGGCTGGCGGGAGGGCGAGGGTGACAGAACCGACCCCGCGCCGGGTCGACCCCGACGTCGACCTGCGGGTGCCGGCCGACCGGGGTGAACTGCGCGCCCACCCGGCGGTCGTGCTCGGCGTCATCGCGGCCGGGGGCGTGCTCGGCGCGCTCGCCCGGGCGGGCGTCCAGGCGGCGTTCCCACACCCGCCGACCGGGTTCGGCTGGGCGACGTTCGGCGTCAACGTGTCCGGATGCCTGCTGATCGGCGCCCTGATGGCGGTGGTCACCACCGGCCGCGTCCCGCCGCTCACCCGACCGTTCCTGGGCGTGGGCGTGCTCGGCGGCTACACCACCTTCTCCACGTACGTGGTGGACGTGCGGCAGGCTGCGGCCGCCGGTGCGGCGGGCACCGCGCTGGCGTACCTCGCCGCCACCCTGCTGGGGGCGGTCGCCGCGGTCTGGGTCGGCGACGCCGCCGCCGGCCGGCTGCTCGGCCGCGCGACCGGCGCGCGAGAGGGCGAGACGGCGACGGGGCGCCCGGGCGCCGACGGGGCACGGGCCGACGGCGGGCCGTCGTGACGGTCCTGCTGATCGCCCTCGGCGCGGCCGTCGGGGCGCCGCTGCGTTACCTCACCGACCGGGCCGTGCAGTCCCGGCACGCCTCGCCGTTCCCCTGGGGCACCCTGACCGTGAACGTGGTCGGCTCGCTGGTGCTCGGCGCCCTGGTCGCCGCGCCGGTGGGTCCGGCGGTGAACGCGCTGCTCGGCACCGGCTTCTGCGGCGCGCTCACCACCTACTCCACCTTCGGGTACGAGACGCTGCGCCTGGCCCGCGACGGCTCCCGCCTGCTCGCGCTGGTGAACGCGCTGACCAGCGTCGCCGCCGGGCTGGGCGCGGCGACGCTGGGTTACGCGGCGACCCGCGCGCTGGTCGGCTAGCTCCCGGGGGAGGTCGTGTGGTCGAGGATCACCTCGGCCAGCCGGGGCGCGATCACCTCCGGCAGGGCGTGGCCGAGCCCGGGGACGGTGACGAGCCGGGCGTTGCCCAGCAGCGTCGCGAGGTGCCGCGCGGAGGCGGTGCCGGCGACCGGGTCGGCCGGGGAGTCGACCACGAGGACGGGGGTGGTGACCGCCGCCAGCTCGCCGGCGCGGTCGAGGCCACCCTGGTCCGCGCGGGCGTGCGCGGCCGGGTTCTCGTGCCGCCCCGCGTGCGCCATGATGCGCTCCTCCCGACGCCGGAACTCCTCGGCGTCGAAGGGCGACTCGCCGCCGTTGAGGACGCGCCAGTGCCGCACGCGCCAGGCCAGTTCGGCGTCGCGGTCCCGTGGTTCGAGCATGGTCTCCCACAGCGCCAGCAGCTCGGGGGCGATCCCGGGCCCGTCGGCCGGGCCACCGTCGAGGGGGGTGGTGCCGATGAGGGTGGCCGTCGCCACGCGCTCCGGGTGGTCGAGCAGCAGCAGTTGCGTCAGCGTGCCGCCCAGCGACATGCCGACCACGTGGGCACGGTCGATCCCCAGGGCGTCGAGGACCCGTACGGCGTCGGCGGCGAGCGCGGTGAGCGGGTAGGGGTCCTCGTCGAAGGACCACGTCGACCGCCCGGTGTCGCGGTGGTCGTAACGCACGACCCGGTGCCGGCGGGCCAGCGCGTCCAGGAGGGCTTCCGGCCAGGTCAGGCCCGAGGCGTTCGCACCCATGACGAGCAGCAGTGCCCGTGCGCGCGGGTCGCCGCGTTCCTCGGCCCACAGCCGGACGCCGGGCGCGACGGTGATCTCGTGTTCCACAACCCCACCCTCCCGGATGGCCGGTTCACCGTCCACTGGGTTACCGGCCTACGGTTCGGTCGGGGGCGATCATGGCGCGGGAGACCAACTAGGATGAGCAGGTGACGAGCACGCCCCGGCAAGCCGAAGCCCGCATCGGTCCGATCGGCGCGCTGTTGTGCCGGCTGGTGTTCCTCGCCATCTGCCTGCCCGGGCCGGCCCTGCTCGTCGCCGGCCTGACGATGGACCCGCCACCGTCGCCCAAGGACTTCTGGGGCATGCTCGCCGGTGACGTGTTCATGACGATTGTCTGCGTCGGCTTCGGTGTCTTCGGCTTGCGGGTGGTCGCCCGGTCGCGACGCGACGCGCGTCAACTGTCCGCCGCGGGCGTCGCCGCGACGGCGGAGGTTCTCACCGTGGCGGACCGCGTGGACGGAGAAGACCCCGGGCTGACGCTCCGCCTGCGCATCAGCGGGCCCGGGTTCGCCCCGTTCGAGGCGGACGTGAACCACCCCGTCGACCCAGCCCTCGTGCCTGGCGCGACGCTGCCCGCCACCGTCGACCCCGCTGACCGTCTCTTCTCGATCCCCTGACGGCCTGGGGCAGCGTCGTCCGGGCTTTTCCCGCCCGATGTCACGGCTCGCCGGAGTGCGGTCGAGTGGTCGCCCCGCTGCCGGCGCGGATCACGCCGGTCGCCCGGTCACGCGGTCACCTTGGCGACGAACGCGGCGAGGTGGGCCACGGTCCGCTGGATCTTCTCCTCCAAAGTGATCGACTCCTGGAGGCGTGCGCCGGGCCCCGCGTCCTTCCTGCCGCGCACGTACAGGGAACAGGCGAGGTCGCTGCAGATGTACGTGCCCACGGTGTTGCCCTGCTGTCCGGGCTTGCCCGCCCGGCGCGCGACCATGAGAGAGACGCCGCCGGCCGGGGTGGTGAGGCAGATCGAGCACATGCCGCGCGGTCGCTGCGCGGCGGTGGGGCTGGGGCAGCGCAGTGCGAGGGCCGTCGGGCGGCCGTCGAGGGCGGTGGCGAGGTAGGCGCGGTCCGGGGCCTGCGGGTCCCGCCAGCCGAGGTAGTCCAGGTCGCTCCAGGGGCGTTCGGCCAGGTCACGCGGCACGGAGAGGCGCTTCGACTCGCCCTTGGTGCAGTTGACGAACGCGGCGCGGATCTGTTGTTCGGTCAGTGGCTCCATGGCCGGCACGCTAGGCTGCCTAAAATCTTTAGGCAAACGCTTAATGAGTTTAAGCAACGAGGAGGACCATGGTCCGCGCCGGACTCACCGCAGAACGCCTGACCCTGGCCGGGGCCGAGCTGGCCGACGAGGTCGGCTTCGAGCAGGTGACCGTCTCGGCGGTCGCCAGGCGGTTCGGCGTCACGGTCGCCAGCCTCTACTCGCACCTGCGAAACTCCCAGGACCTCCGGACCCGGATCGCCCTGCTCGCCCTCGACGAGCTCGCCACCCGCGCCGCCGACGCCCTGGCCGGGCGGTCCGGCAAGGACGCGCTGACCGCCCTGGCGAACGTCTACCGCGACTACGCCCGGGAGCACCCGGGCCGCTACGCCGCCGCCCAGCTCCGGCTCGACCCGGCCACGGCCGCCGCCAGCGCCGGCGTCCGGCACGCGCGGATGATCCGGTCGATCCTGCGCGGGTACGACCTGACCGAGCCCGACCAGACGCACGCCGTGCGCCTGCTGGGCAGCGTCTTCCACGGCTACGTCAGCCTGGAGCTGGCAGGCGGGTTCGACCACAGCGCCCCCGACACGCAGGAGACCTGGACCCGCATCCTGGACGCCCTCGACGCCCTCCTACACACCTGGCCCCCGCCCGACCCCCGCCCCGCCCCACCCCCGCCCACACCCCGGTGATCAAGAGGTTTGCGTCACCGTCGAGATCACCCTTGACACTTTCCTCTTGATCACCGACGCGGGGCGACGCGGGCGGGGCGGGGCAAGGGCTGGTGGGTCAGGGTGGGGTGGGGCGGGCGGCCAGGACCAGGAGGAGTTCCGTGCGGGCGGTCGGGTCGGTCAGGTCGTCGCCGTACAGCTCGCGCAGGCGTCGGATGCGGTAGCTGACGGTCTGCGGGTGCACGTACAGCTCCGTGGCCACCTCGGCGCGCGAACCCCAGTGCCGCAGCCAGCTGTGCAGGGTGGCCAGCAGGCTCTCCCGCTGCGCCGGGCGCAGGTGCGCCAGGGGCGCCAGCCGGCGAGCGGTGAGCACGGCCAGCGCGCCGGCCTCCCCGCGTAGGGTCAGCGCGATCAGGTGGTCGTCGACGAAGACCGGCCCCGGGTCGGCCCCGGTCGGTCCGGCGGTCAGCTCGGCGAGCCGGAGGGCCGCCGGCACCTGCGCCCAGCCCAGGGCCGGCCCCACCACCGCCCCGCGCCCCGCGAGGGCCTCGGCGAGCTGCGGTCGGGCGGAGCGCGGGCCGGCCCGCAGCAGCAGCACGGCGTCGCGTCCGCGTTCGACCACGAGGCCGTCCGCGCCGTAGCGGAACCGGGCGTCGCGGGCCTGCTCCAGCGGAAGCAGCACCGGCACCACCTCGTCGAGGTGCGGCCAGCCGATCCGGGCGGCGGCGGCCCCGACGGCGGCGGGCAGGCCGTCGCCGCGCAGCAGCAGCTCGGCGAGCTGCCGGCGCCGCCGGTCGCCCTCCCCGGCCTGCTCGCGCAGTTGCAGGGCGTAGCCGTCGGTGCTCGCGGCGGCCAACTCGTCGACGTACGCGGTGATCGCGTCGGACAGGTCGATCAGCTCCGCGGTGTCGACGGGGCGCAGCCGGGCCAGCGACTCCGACGCGGTGCGCAGCATCAGCCGCGCCGCCGTCCGTTGCGCCGCCAGCAGCGCCTCCGGCCCGCGGTCCTCGCGCGCCTCGCCCGCGCCGAGCGCCACGAACACGTCCCGCACGCGCGGCGGCAGGGCGGGCTCGGCGGTGCCGACGAGGTCGACGAAGCGCTCGAAGGCGACCTGCACGGCGGTGCGCATGTCCCGGGCGAACTTGGCGTCGGAGATGGCGGCGAAGGCCGGGGTGGCCTCGGTGACCGCCGCGGCGACCGCCCCGACGGTGGCGGGCAGGTGGGGTCGCATCGCGGCGGACAGGTCGGCGGGGAGCCGCTGCCAGGGCGTGGCGGGGGCGGTCATCCCGCGATTTTGTCACGCAGTGACAATCGAGGGCCCGATTCTCGCGTCCGGCGGGACGGTGCTCCGCGTCGGCCGCCCGGCGACGATGGACCGCGACGGGCACCCCCGCCGATCCGCCGTGGCCCGACCGAGGAGAGCGCCGTGGAGCACCGTACGTCCCGCCAGCACGTCGTCGACATGTGCCGCACCATGCTCGCCCGCGGCTACCTCAAGGCCACGGAGGGCAACGTGTCGGTCCGCGTCCCCGGCCACGAGCTGTACGCGGTCACCCCCAGCAACTACGACTACGACCGGATGCGCGTCGAGGACGTCTGCATCGTCGACTTCGCCGGCAAGCACGTGCCCGACGGCTCCGGCACGGGACTCGCGCCGTCGATCGAGTGCGGGATGCACGCCAACATCTACCGGCAGCGGCCGGACGTCAACGCGATCGTGCACACCCACCAGCCGTACGCCTCGGCGCTGGCCTTCCTGCGCCGGCCGATCCCGGCGCTGACCGACGAGCAGGTGCGCTTCCTCGGCAAGCGGGTCGCCATCGTCGACTACGCCCCGTCGGGCACCGGGTTCCTGGCGCGCAACGTGCAGAAGAAGGTCGCCGGCGGCGACAACGCGTTCATCATCGCCAACCACGGGATCGTGGCCCTCGGCACCGACCCGGACCGGGCGGTGTTCAACATGGCGCTGCTGGAGAAGGTGTCGATCGCCTACCTGCTGGCGCTGACCACCGAGACCGGGAAGGTCTACACGATCCCGACGGCCATCCGCGAGGTCGCCTTCGGCAAGCTGCGCGCCGACGAGAAGCGGATCGCCGCGCAGATCACCGAGGCGGTGCCGCCGCTGCGGGTGCCCGCCGACGAGGAGCCGCCCAGCGCCGACGCGACGGCCGCCGCGCTCGCCGCGCCCATCGAGGGAAAGCTCACCGCGCCCACCGAGGGGAAGACGGAAGGCGGCGAGGCGGCCCGGCTCGGGTACGCGATCAGCGAGTATCCCGACGTCGACGACGTGCTGCGCCGGCTGAAGGCGCTGGTCGCCCAGCCGATCCGCGGGCTGCGCCACGACGCGCTGCTCGACGTGCTCAACTACTACGACACCAAGTGCCGGGCCAGCAGGGAGATCACCGACCGGGCGAAGCGGCGCATCCCCGGCGGCGTCCAGCACAACCTGGCGTTCAACTACCCGTTCCCCCTCGCCATCGAGCGGGCCGAGGGCGCGCACCTGGTCGACCGCGACGGCAACACCTACATCGACTTCCTGCAGGCCGGCGGCCCGACGATCCTGGGCAGCAACTACGGGCCGGTCAACGAGCGGGTCGCGGAGGTGGTGCGGGCGTCCGGGCCGGTCACCGGCCTGTTCCACGAGTACGAGCTGAAGCTCGCCGAGATCATCCACCGGTACCTGCCGCACGTGGAGATGTACCGGGCGCTCGGCTCGGGCACCGAGGCGGTGATGGCCGCCGTGCGCGGGGCGCGGGCGTTCACCGGCAAGAAGATGGTGATCAAGGTCGGCGGCGCGTACCACGGCTGGTCCGACACGATGGTCTACGGCCTGCGGGTGCCCGGCACCTACCGGATGAACGCCAAGGGCATCCCGTTCGGCGCGACCAGCCGCACCCGGGAGGCGTTCCCGCACGACCTGGGGCAGCTGCGGCGCAAGCTGATCGAGAACCGGCTGCGGGGCGGCACGGCCGCCGTCGTGGTCGAGCCCGTCGGCCCGGAGTCCGGCACCCGGCCGGTGCCGCGCGACTTCAACGCCAAGGTACGCCAGCTCTGCGACGAGTTCGGCGCGCTGCTGATCTTCGACGAGGTGGTCACCGGGTTCCGCCTCGGCCTGGGCGGCGCGGCCGGCTACTTCGGCGTCACCCCCGACCTGACGGTGCTGGGCAAGGCGGTCTCCGGCGGGTACCCGATGGCCGGCGGCGTCGGCGGTCGCGCCGACGTGATGGCGGTCTTCGGCTCCGGCCTGGACGGCAAGAGCGGCGCGCACATCCAGGTCGGCGGGACCCTGTCGGCGAACCCGCTGTCCTGCGCGGCCGGCTACTTCGCCATCGAGGAGATGGCCCGCACGAACGCGCCGGTGATCGCCGGGCGGGCCGGCGACCGGCTCACCCGGGGACTGCAGCGGCTCATCGACCGCTACGGCCTGCCGTACGTCGCCTACAACCAGGGCTCGATCGTGCACCTGGAGTGCAGCGGCGTCATGCTGCTGGACATGCGCCACCCGGTGAAGCTGCTCAAGGAGAACAAGGCCCGCAAGCGGCTGATGGAGCAGATGGGCGCGGCGTACGCTGCGCACGGCATCATCACCCTGGCCGGCTCGCGGATGTACACCTCGATGGCCGACACCGACGAGGTCATCGACGACGCGCTCGCGCGGTTCGACCAGGTGTTCGCGCTGGTCGAAGGAGTCTGAGCCGGTGGCAGGCACGGCACCGCAGGTGCTCGCGATCGACCTGGGCACCTCGGGGATGAAGGCGGCCCTGGTCGCCGCCGACGGCACCGTCACCGGCTGGGCCGAGCGGGCCGTGCCGCTGCGGGTGCTGCCCGGCGGCGGCGCCGAGCAGGATCCGCGCGCCTGGTGGGACGCGCTCGGGCAGGTCGCCGCCGACCTGGGCCGGGCCCACCCCGAGCACCTGCGCGCGGTCACCGTGGTGTGCGCCTCCACCCAGGGCGAGGGGACCATCGCCGTCGACGCGGCCGGGGAGCCGCTGACGGCGTGCATCAGCTGGCTGGACATGCGGGGCGCGGCGAACCTGCGCCGCCAGTTCGGCGGCTTCCCCGCGTACCACGGGATGTCGGTGCGTCGGATCGCGCGCTGGCTGCGGCTCACCGGCGGCATGCCGTCGCCGACCGGCAAGGACCCGGCGGCGCACATGCTGCTGGTCCGCGACGAGATGCCGCAGGTGTACGCGCGCACCGCGTCGTTCCTCAACGTGCTCGACTGGATCAACCTGAAGCTGACCGGGCGGACGGTGGCCACCGTCGACTCGATCCTCACCTCGTGGGTGACCGACAACCGGCGGCCGGGCGACGTCCGCTACTCCCCCGCCCTGGTCGCCGACTGCGGCATCGACCGGGACAAGCTGCCGCCGGTCGTCGCCTGCACCGACGTGATCGGCACGCTGTCGCCGGCCGCCGCCGCGCACCTGGGCCTGCCGGAGTCGGTGCGGGTGGTCGCCGGCGCCATCGACAACACGGCCGCCGCGATCGGGGCGGGCACGACCGGCGACAACGAGCCGCACCTGTATCTCGGCACCTCGTCGTGGGTCGCCGCGCACGTGCCGGCGAAGAAGACCGACGTGGTCGCCGGGATCGCCTCCGTGCCGTGCGCCATCCCCGACCGCTACCTGATGACCGCGTTGCAGGCCACCGCCGGGGCGAACCTGACGTGGCTGCGCGACAAGGTCGTCGAGTACGACGACCCGCTGCTGAGCGCCGGGCACGTCAGCCGGGACGAGGGCACGATCTTCGACGCGTTCGACCGGATCATCCCGACGGTGCCGCCGGGCGCGAACGGCGTCATCTACACCCCGTGGCTCTACGGCGAACGCGCCCCGGTCGACGACCCGCACCTGCGCGCGGCGTTCCTCAACATCTCGCTGGACACCAACCGCTCCGACCTGCTGCGGGCGGTCTTCGAGGGCGTCGCGTTCAACACCCGCTGGCTGTTCCGGGCGGTCGACCGGTTCCTCGGCGCGCCGGTCACCTCGCTGGCGATCACCGGCGGCGGCGCGCTGTCGGACTCGTGGTGCCAGATCTTCGCCGACGTGCTCGGCGTCGAGATCCGGCGCGACGCGAACCCCCTGGCGGTCAACGCCCGGGGGGCGGGCTGGATCGGCGCGGTCGGCACCGGGATGGTCGACTTCGCCGACCTGCCCGGCCTGATGCG
The DNA here is from genome assembly GCF_054052245.1 of Micromonospora sp. PTRAS2. Taxonomy (NCBI): domain Bacteria; kingdom Bacillati; phylum Actinomycetota; class Actinomycetes; order Micromonosporales; family Micromonosporaceae; genus Micromonospora; species Micromonospora sp. PTRAS2. The sequence continues at coordinate 95,745 of NZ_JBSWBU010000010.1, read as the reverse complement.
CAGCGACCGGACGTTCACGCCGACGCCCGCGCACCGGGCCACGTACGACGAGATCTTCGCCGTCTACCGTCAGCTGCACCAGCGGCTGGCCCCCGTCTACCGGCGGCTGCGCCGGTAGACCGCCCGCGCCTGGCGGGCGCGGGCGGCCCGGCCCGTCGGTCAGCCGATGTCGGCCAGCCTCGGCAGCACCTCGTCGGCGATCCGCCGGGTGAACTCCACCGGGTGCCGGTCCGGCATGACCTGCACCTCGGTCACCCCGAGCGCGGCGTACGCGGCCACGTCGGCGACGAACGCGTCGACGTCGGCCAGCGGCGGCCGCATCATGATCGCCGTCTTCTCGATGGTGTCGTAGTCGCGGCCCTCGGCGGCGCAGTGGCCGCGCAGCACGTCCAGCTTGTGGGCCACGTCGTCGGGGCTGGAGCCGAACAGGTTGCACGCGTCGGCGTAGCGGGCGACCAGCAGCAGCGTCTTGCGTTCACCGCCGCCGCCGATCATGATCGGCGGGTGCGGGCGGCGCAGCGGCTGCGGTGAGTTCAGCGTCTCGGCCAGCCGGTAGTGCCGGCCCTCGAAGGGCCCGTCGTCGTCGCCGAACATCTGCCGGCAGATGCGCAGCGTCTCCTCCAGCCGCTCGAACCGCTCGGCCACCGGCACGACCGGCACGCCGAGCCCGCGCTGTTCCCGCTCGTACCAGGACGCGCCGATGCCGAGGCGGGCCCGGCCGCCGGAGAGCACGTCCAGCGTCGTAACGATCTTGGCGAGCAGCCCCGGGTGGCGGTACATGACGCCGGTGACCAGCACACCCAGCGTCATCCGCCGGGTCAGCGCGGCGACGTAGCCGAGGGTCGTGTACGCCTCCAGCATCGGCTCCTCGGCCGGGGCCTGGGCCTCCATCTGGAAGTAGTGGTCCATCACCGTGAAGGACGCGAACCCCGCCTGCTCGGCGAGGGTCGCCGTCTCGGCCAGGGTCGGCGCGATCGCCGCCGGGTCGGCCGGGGTCGAGAACGTCCAGTAGTGCAGCCCGAGTTTCATCTCCACACCTCCGGGTCGAGCCTAGTGGCGTCCGGGCCGTCGCACTGGGTGGGAACGATTCGACGGTTCTGGGCCGGTATCCGGTAGTCTCCCGTTACCAGGCCGAGAGGCGCTGCGACGGGCCCGGCCCGCCACGCTCGACCTGGGAGCATGTGGACCAAGGGCGCCTCCGAGACTTCGGGGGTGGTCGGTGTGGTTTCGTCCGTCGACGGTTCAGGTGCGGTTGCGGCGCTACGGCGGCTGCTGGCCGAGCGCATCGTGGTGCTCGACGGCGCCTGGGGCACGATGCTGCAGGGCGCGAAGCTCTCCCCCGCCGACTACCGGGGCGACCTGATCGGCGACGACCATCCCCGCGACGTCACCGGCGACCCCGACCTGCTCAACCTGACCCGCCCCGACCTGATCCTGGACGTGCACCGGCAATACCTGGCGGCCGGGGCCGACATCACCACCACCAACACGTTCACGGCCACGAGCATCGGGCAGGCCGACTACGGCCTGGAGGCGCTGGCGCGCGAGATGAACGTGCGCGGCGCGCAGCTCGCCCGGCAGGCCGCGGACGAGGCGGGCGGGCGGTTCGTCGCCGGCTCCGTCGGCCCGCTCAACGTCACCCTGTCGCTGTCGCCACGGGTGGAGGACCCCGCGTACCGGGCGGTCACGTTCGACGACGTCAAGGCCGCGTACGCGGAGCAGATGGCGGCGCTGGCCGAGGGCGGGGTCGACCTGCTGCTGGTGGAGACGATCTTCGACACGCTCAACGCGAAGGCGGCGATCGCCGCGGCCCGCGAGGCGGCCCCCCACCTGCCGCTGTGGATCTCCGTCACGGTGGTGGACCTGAGCGGCCGCACCCTGTCGGGGCAGACGGTGGAGGCGTTCTGGCGCTCCATCGCGCACGCCGAGCCGCTGGTCGTCGGCGTCAACTGCGCGCTCGGCGCGGCGGAGATGCGCCCGCACGTGGCGGAGCTGTCCCGGCTGGCCGGCACCTACGTCGCCGCGCACCCCAACGCCGGGCTGCCCAACGCGTTCGGCGGCTACGACCAGACGCCGGAGGAGATCGGCGCGCTGCTCGGCGGCTTCGCCGGGGACGGCCTGGTCAACATCGTCGGCGGCTGCTGCGGGACGACCCCGCCGCACATCGCCGGGATCGCGGCGGCGGTGCGGGGCATGCCGCCACGGCCGGTCGCCCGGGAGACCCCGGCGACCCGGTTCAGCGGTCTGGAGCCGTTCACCATCGGGCCGGACACCGGGTTCGTGATGATCGGCGAGCGCACCAACGTGACCGGCTCGGCGCGGTTCCGCCGGCTCATCGAGGCCGACGACCACCAGGGCGCGGTCGACGTGGCCGTCGAGCAGGTGCGCGGCGGCGCGAACCTGCTGGACGTCAACATGGACGCCGACCTGCTCGACAGCGAGCGGGCGATGACCACGTTCCTCAACCTGATCGCCACCGAGCCCGAGGTGGCCCGGATCCCCATCATGATCGACAGCTCCCGGTGGAGCGTGCTCGAAGCCGGCCTGAAGTGCGTGCAGGGCAAGGGCGTGGTCAACTCGATCAGCCTGAAGGAGGGCGAGGAGCCGTTCCTCGCCCAGGCCCGGACGATCCGCGACTACGGCGCGGGCGTCGTGGTGATGGCCTTCGACGAGCAGGGCCAGGCCGACACCACCGAGCGCAAGGTCCAGATCTGCGGGCGGGCGTACGACCTGCTGGTGGGCAAGGCCGGCTTCGCCCCCGAGGACATCATCTTCGACCCGAACGTGCTGGCCGTGGCCACCGGCATCGCCGAGCACAACGGCTACGCGAAGGCGTTCATCGACGCCCTGCCGCTGATCAAGGCCCGCTGCCCCGGCGCGCGCACCAGCGGCGGCATCTCGAACCTGTCGTTCGCGTTCCGGGGCAACGACGTGGTGCGCGAGGCGATGCACTCGGCGTTCCTGTTCCACGCCGTGCGGGCCGGGCTGGACATGGGCATCGTCAACGCCGGCCAGCTCAGCGTCTACGAGAACATCCCGGCGGACCTCCTCGAACTCGTCGAGGACGTCATCTTCGACCGCCGGCCCGACGCCACCGACCGGCTGGTCACCTTCGCGTCCACGGTCACCGGGTCGGGCACCAAGCGGGAGGTCGACCTGTCCTGGCGGGCCGCGCCCGTCGCCGAGCGGCTCACGCACGCGCTGGTGCACGGCATCGTCGACCACGTCGAGGCCGACACCGAGGAGGCCCGGCTGCTGTTCGACCGGCCCCTCGACGTCATCGAGGGCCCGCTGATGGACGGCATGAAGGTCGTCGGCGACCTGTTCGGCGCGGGCAAGATGTTCCTGCCGCAGGTGGTCAAGAGCGCCCGGGTGATGAAGCGGTCGGTGGCCTACCTCGAGCCGTACATGACCAAGGAGCGGGCCGCCGGGCACGGCCAGGGCAAGGTCGTCCTCGCCACCGTCAAGGGCGACGTGCACGACATCGGCAAGAACATCGTCGGCGTCGTCCTCGGCTGCAACAACTACGAGGTCGTCGACCTGGGCGTGATGGTGCCGGCCGCGCGGATCCTGGACACCGCCGTGGCCGAGGGGGCCGACGCGATCGGCCTGTCGGGGCTGATCACGCCGTCGCTGGACGAGATGGTCGCCGTCGCGGGCGAGATGCAGCGCCGGGGCCTGCGGGTGCCGCTGCTCATCGGCGGCGCGACCACGTCCCGGCAGCACACGGCGGTGCGCATCGCCCCCGCGTACGAGGGGCCGACGGTCCACGTGCTCGACGCGTCCCGGGTCGTCGGCGTGGTCTCCGACCTGCTCGACGCCGACCGGGCGCAGACCCTCGACACGGCCAACCGGGCCGAGCAGGAGCGGCTGCGCGAGCAGCACGCCAACCGGCACGCCCAGCCGCTGCTCACCCTCGCCGAGGCCCGCGCCAACCGCGAGCGGGTCGACTTCGCCGACCTGCCGGTGCCCGCGTTCACCGGCGTACGCGTCGTCGAGCCGTCCCTCACCGAGCTGCGCGAGATGATCGACTGGCAGTTCCTGTTCCTGGCATGGGAGCTGAAGGGCAAGTTCCCGGCGATCCTCGACCAGCCCGTCGCCCGCGAGCTGTACGACGACGCCAACACCCTGCTGGACGCGATCATCGCCGACGGGTCGCTGCGCGCCCGGGGCGCGTACGGCTTCTGGACGGCGCACGCCGAGGGCGACGACATCGTCCTCGATGACGCCGGGGTGCGCCTGCCGATGCTGCGGCAGCAGACCGCCAAGCCCGCCGGCCGGGCCAACCGGTGCCTCGCCGACTACGTCGCGCCGGCCGGCGACCACCTGGGCGGCTTCGCGGTGGCGGTGCACGGCGCGGAGGAGCTGGCCGCCCGCTACGAGGCCGAGCACGACGACTACCGCGCCATCATGGTCAAGGCGCTGGCCGACCGGCTCGCCGAGGCGTTCGCCGAGCACCTGCACCTGCGGGCCCGCCGCGACTGGTTCGAGCCCGACGCCGCCCCGGCGCTGGCGGACCTGCACGCCGAGCGGTTCCGGGGCATCCGGCCCGCGCTGGGCTACCCGGCCAGCCCGGACCACAGCGAGAAGCGGGACCTGTTCGACCTGCTCGGCGCGCAGACGCTGGGCATCGACCTGACGGAGTCGTACGCGATGACGCCTGCGGCCGCCGTCAGCGGGCTGATCTTCGCGCACCCCGACTCGCGGTACTTCACGGTCGGACGGATCGGCCGCGACCAGGCCGAGGACTACGCGGCGCGGCGTCGCGTCGCCCTCGCCGAGGTCGAGCGCTGGCTGCGCCCGAACCTCGCCTACGAGCCGTGACCGGCGCGGCCGGGCCCGCGCGGCGGCGGGCCCGGCCGGCGCGGGGTCAGCCGCCGTTGACCGGGCGGAACGGCGGGACGTGGTGCCGGGCGCGGGCGGTGCGGTTGGTGGTGGTGCAGATCGCGTCGAACATGGTCCGGCCGAGGACCGCGTGCGCCCGCACCGCCGGGTGGGTCGACCCGTAGTTGTCCAGGTCGCCGAGGGAGTCGGCGAACAGCGCGTACGTCAGGGTGGGCGCGCCCGCCGGGTCGAACATGATGCCGGCCTCGTGCCGGGCCGCGCCCAGGTCGTCGTAGTCGGCGCCGTACTTGGTGGCGACCCGGCTGCGCTCGGCCGAGGACATGGTGTGCCGGATGCCGTCGTGGTAGCCGTTGATCCAGCGGAGGATGCCGAGCAGGAAGTCGGCGGACCGGGGGCTCACGATGGTCTTGTTGGCCAGCCGCCACAGCAGGTCGTGGGTCTCGCGGGGCGTGGTGACGCCGAGGTAGAACCGGTTCGGGTTGGCGACGGGCTCGACACGGGTGTGGGTGAATCCCTTCGCGGCGAGGATGTCGTTGATCTCCAGCGCCGGCACCACCCGGCCGCACATCCGCACCGCCGTGTTGTCGGAGACGAGCAGCATCGCGGTGAGGAAGTTGGCGACGGTGACCTGGTCGCCCCAGACGGTCTGCAGGAAGTAGATGCCGCTGCCGCCGAGGATGATGTCGGCGGTCAGGTCGAGCCGCTGGTCCAGCTGCAGCTGCCCGCGATCGATCTTGTCCATCACCGCGACGGCGACGGCGAGCTTCTGCACGCTGTAGCCGTGCGTGACGCGGTCGGCGTCGTCGGCCACGACCGTGGCGAGCGCGCCGGAGCCGTCGACCATCGCGATGTGTGAGTGCCACACGCCACCGGCCGCGGCCTTCTGCTGCAGATAGGTCTGGCGGATCACCTCGGCTCTGCTGCGGGTGCGGATCCCCGGAGCCGGGACGGCCGGTGCCCGGCCCTCGGCGGCGGCGGGTCCGCCGGTGGCGGCGAGCGCGGCGGCGGCCGCGCCCAGCCCGATCGCGGCCCGACGGGTGACGTTGCTGGTCATGTGAACCTCCCCAGTGGTCGGCCACGATGGTCTCAGACGTGTCGATCGGACGGCGTCCCGGCAGGTCGGGACTGCGCCGAGAGATCCCGGTCCGAAGTGGTCAGAGCTGTTACGAGAACGTGACCCCGGCATTTCCCGAAACATGTTGACCAAGACGGATGTGAGCGCTAACACTGACCGGGGCGTGGACGCGCTCCGCACTTTCGGCACGAGGTCCTGGGAGGGAAGCCTGTGTCCAGAAGATTCTTGATGGCACTCGGCAGCGCCGTGCTGGCGCTCAGCATCGCGGCGTGCAGCGGCGAGGGGGCCGGCGGAGGCGGCGACACCGCCGACAAGAAGCCCACCGACCTGACCATCGGCGTCTCGATGCCGACGCAGACCTCGGAGCGGTGGATCGCAGACGGCAACTCGGTGAAGGAGAAGCTGCAGGCCAAGGGCTACAAGGTCGACCTGCAGTACGCCGGGGACGACATCCCCACCCAGTCGCAGCAGATCGACCAGATGATCACGCAGGGCGCGGACGTCCTGATCATCGCGGCGATCGACGGCACGGCCCTCACCGGCCAGCTCCAGGCCGCCGCCCAGGCCAAGATCCCGGTCATCTCCTACGACCGGCTCATCCTCGGCAGCCCCAACGTCGACTTCTACGTCAGCTTCGACAACTACAAGGTCGGCGTCGCCCAGGCCACCGCGCTGCTCGTCGGCCTCGGCCTGCAGAACAAGGACGGCTCCAAGGGCACGGCGACCGGCCCGTTCACCATCGAGCTGTTCGCCGGCTCGCTCGACGACAACAACACGCAGTACTTCTTCGGCGGAGCGATGGACACCCTCAAGCCGTTCTTCGACAACGGCGCGCTGAAGGTGAAGTCCGGCCAGACGAAGATCGAGCAGGCCGCCACCCTGCGCTGGCAGCAGGGGGTCGCCCAGACGCGGATGGAGGACCTGCTGACGTCGAGCTACAACGACGGGTCCAAGGTGGACGGCGTGCTGTCGCCGTACGACGGGATCTCCCGGGGCATCATCACCGCCCTGCAGAACGCCGGCTACGGCAAGGGCAACAAGAAGCTGCCGGTGGTGACCGGCCAGGACGCCGAGATCGCCTCGATCAAGCTCATCAACGACGGCGTGCAGAGCTCCACCGTCTTCAAGGACACCCGGCTGCTGGCCGAGCAGGCCGTCATCGCCGCCGAGGCGTTCCTGCAGGAGAAGCAGCCGCAGGCCAACGACACCACCACCTACAACAACAAGGTCAAGGTCGTCCCGGCGTACCTGCTGCCGATCCAGACCGTCTTCAAGGACGACATCAAGTCCGTCCTCGTCGACTCCGGCTACTGGACGGCCGAGGAGGTCGCGGCCGGGCAGGCCAAGAAGTAGCCCGGTCTCCGTCGGGCCCGGGCGGTCGCCCGGGCCCGACGGACGCCGGCCCGGCCGGCGACGCCACCCGACGACCCGAACAGCGGGAGGATGCCCGTGAGCGACACCATCCTCGAGATGCGCACCATCACCAAGACGTTCCCCGGGGTGGCGGCGCTCCAGGACGTCTCGATCACCGTGCGGCGCGGCGAGATCCACGCCATCTGCGGCGAGAACGGCGCCGGCAAGTCCACCCTGATGAAGGTGCTGTCGGGGGTGTACCCGTCGGGCAGCTACGACGGCGAGATCGTCTTCGACGGCCGCCCCGTGCACTTCCGCGGCATCCGCGACAGCGAGGCCCACGGCATCGTCATCATCCACCAGGAGCTCGCCCTGGTGCCGCACCTGTCGATCGCCGAGAACATCTTCCTCGGCAACGAGCGGCGCGGGCGCAGCGGCCTCATCGACTGGAACCGCGCCAACGCCGACGCGACGGCCCTGCTGGAATCCGTCGGCCTGCGCGAGAACGCCGTGACGCCGATCGCGGCGCTCGGCGTCGGCAAGCAGCAGCTCGTCGAGATCGCCAAGGCGCTGTCGAAGAAGGTGAAGCTGCTCATCCTGGACGAGCCGACCGCCGCCCTCAACGACGTCGACTCGGCCCACCTGCTCGACCTGCTGCGGCGGCTGCGCGACCAGGGCATCACCTGCATCATGATCTCGCACAAGCTGGGCGAGATCACCGCGATCGCCGACTCGATCACCGTCCTGCGCGACGGGCGCACGGTCGAGCGGCTCGACGTGCGCTCCGGCGAGGTGACCCAGGACCGGATCATCCGCGGCATGGTCGGGCGCGACCTGCACAGCTTCTACCCCGACCGGGTGTCGTCCCCCGGCGAGGAGGTGCTGCGGGTGGAGAACTGGACGGTGCGCCACCCCACCCAGGACCGCACGGTGGTCGACGACGTCGGCTTCACCGTCCGCGCCGGCGAGGTCGTCGGCATCGCCGGGCTCATGGGGGCCGGGCGCACCGAGCTGGCCATGAGCATCTTCGGCCGGTCGTACGGGCGCGACATCAGCGGCCGGCTCTTCCTGCGCGGCCGCCCGATCCGGGCGCGCACGGTCGCCGAGGCGATCGGCAACGGCATCGCGTACGCCACGGAGGACCGCAAGCGGTACGGCCTCAACCTCATCGACGACATCCGCCACAACGTCTCGGCGGCGGCGCTGCGCAAGCTCGCCCGCCTCGGCTGGGTGCACGACAACGAGGAGATCCGGGTCGCCGAGGCCAGCCGCCGCGACATGAACATCAAGGCGCCCAGCGTCATGGCGACGGTCGGCAAGCTCTCCGGCGGCAACCAGCAGAAGGTCGTCCTGTCGAAGTGGCTGTTCACCGACCCGGACGTGCTGATCCTCGACGAGCCGACGCGCGGCATCGACGTCGGGGCGAAGTTCGAGATCTACACGATCGTCAACCGGCTCGTGGCGCAGGGCAAGGCGGTCGTGCTCATCTCCTCCGAGCTGCCGGAGCTGCTCGGGATGTGCGACCGCATCTACACGCTCGCGGCGGGCCGGCTCACCGGCGAACTGCCGGCGGGCGAGGCCACCCAGGAGAAGCTCATGCAGCTCATGGCGAAGGACAAGGAACCGGCCTGATGACCGACATCAAATCCTCCTCCCCCGGGCAGCGCCCGCCGGCCGACGGGGCCGCCCCCGCCCTCGCCCTGCACACCGGCATCAGCGACCCGCGTACGCTGATCATGCGCAACCTGCGCCAGAGCGGCATCTTCGTCGCCCTCGTGATCATCGTGGCGCTCTTCGCGGTGCTGACCGACGGCGTCTCGCTGAGCCCGGGCAACATCACCAACATCGTCCTGCAGTACTCCTACATCCTGGTGCTCGCCATCGGCATGGTCATCGTGATCATCGGCGGGCACATCGACCTGTCGGTCGGCTCGGTGGTCGCGCTCACCGGCGCGGTCTCCGCGGTGCTCGTCATCCAGCAGGGCTACCCGTGGTGGCTCGGCGTGCTGGCCGCGTTGGCCGTCGGCCTCGCCGTCGGCGCCTGGCACGGCTTCTGGGTCGCCTACGCCGGCATTCCCGCCTTCATCGTGACCCTCGCCGGCATGCTGCTGTTCCGCGGCCTCACCCTGCGGGTGCTGGACAACATCTCGCTGTCGCCGTTCCCGGGCGAATACCAGCAGATCGCGGCGGGCTTCCTCAACGGGCTGCTCGGCGGGCAGGGCTTCGACGCGTTCACCCTGCTCATCGGCGCGGTGGCGGTCGCCGGGTATGCGGTCGGCGGCTTCCGCACGCGGGTGGCGCGTATCCGCTACCAGCAGCCGGTCGAGTCGTTCCCGCTGTTCGTCGCCCGGGTCGTGCTGGTGGGCGCGGTCGTCATGTACTTCGCCTGGCAGCTGGCGAACGCCCGGGGCCTGCCGATCGTGCTGATCGTCCTCGCGGTGCTCGTCCTCGCGTACGGGCTGCTGACCCGGCGCACCGTGTTCGGCCGCCAGGTCTACGCGATCGGCGGCAACCTTCCCGCCGCCATGCTCTCCGGGGTGAAGGTGAAGACCGTCAACTTCTGGGTCTTCGTCAACATGGGCTTCCTGTCGGCCGTGGCGGGGATCATCTACTCGTCGCGGTCCAACGGGGCGCAGCCCGCCGCCGGCAACATGTTCGAGCTGGACGCGATCGCCGCGGCGTTCATCGGCGGCGCGGCGGTCACCGGCGGGGTCGGCACGGTCGTGGGCGCGATGGTCGGCGGCCTCATCATGGCCGTGATGAGCAACGGCATGCAGCTCATGGGCGTCGACCAGTCGATGCAGTCGGTGGTGAAGGGCCTGGTGCTGCTCGTCGCCGTCGCGTTCGACGTCTACAACAAGCGCCGCGCCGGGTCGGCCCGCTGACGCGTGCGGGCCCGGGGTCACGTCGGCGGTCGCGGTCAGTGCGCGACGCGACCGCCGACGAGGGTACGGACGACCCGCTCGCGTACGGTCCAGCCGCCGAACGGGTTGTTCCGGGACCGGCTGCGGTGCCGGTCGACGCGGATGGGCCGTGGGACACCCGTCTCGACCACGCACAGGTCGGCGGGCTCCCCCACCCGCACGGGCCGCCCCGCGCGGTGCGCGATCCCGCCGATGCGGGCCGGCACGACGGAGAGCACCTCGGTGAGCCGCGCCCAGTCGACCCGGCCGGTGTCGGGTGCGCGCAGCACCGTGGCGACGATGGACAGGGCCGTCTCCAGCCCGGTCAGCCCGAACGCCGAGTCGGCCCACCCGCGCGTCTTCGTCGCCTGCGGGTGCGGCGCGTGATCGGTGGCGACGACGTCGATGGTGCCGTCGGCGAGCGCGGCGCGCAGGGCCAGCACGTCGGCGGCGGCCCGTAGCGGCGGGTTGACCTTGAGCGCCCCGCCCGCGCGCAGCGCCGCCTCGTCGTCTAGGACGAGGTGGTGCGGTGTCACCTCACAGGTGACCCGGACGCCCGACCGCTTCGCCTGCCGGATCAGCTCGACCGATCCCGCGGTGGAGAGGTGGCAGACGTGCAGGTGTCCGCCGGTGTCGGCGGCGATCGACAGGTCCCGGTCGACGACGCGTTCCTCGCCGGCTGCCGGCCACGGTGCCGCGCCCGCCCGGGCCGCGACCCGGGCGTTGACGACGCCGGCGCGGGCGGCGAGGGGGTCCTGGGCGTGCTGGGCGAAGACGACGCCGAGCTCCCGGGAGGCTTCCAGCATCGCCCGCACCAGGGCGGGGTCGGCGACGCAGCGGCCGTCGTCGGAGAAGACCCGCACCCCGGCCGCGACGAGCGCAGGCACGTCCACGAGCCGCCGGCCGGCGAGGTCACGTGTCACCGCGGACACCGGATGGACGCGGGTGGTCCCCCGTGGCACGCGCGCCAGCAGGTCGGCGACCCGGGAGACGCGGTCGGTGGGTGGTGCGGTGTTGGCCATGGCGAACACGTCCGAGTACCCGCCCGCCGCCGCGGCGGCCGTACCCGAGCGGAGGTCCTCGGCCTCGGGGTGGCCGGGGTCGCGCAGGTGGGTGTGCAGGTCGACCAGGGCGGGCAGGACGATCTGTTCGATGGCTGGCGGCCGCCCGGCGCTGGGCTCGATCGCGCCGATCACGCCGTCGGCGACGGTGACGTCGACCAGCGGCCCGTCCGGCGTCAGCCGGACGGCCTCAAGCCGGCGCACCGGGGCTCCCCTGCACGGCGAAGACGGGCCCGTCGAAGCAGACGAGGGGGCCCTCCCGCCCCGGGTCGGCCGGGCGGGGCAGCGCGCAGCCGTGGCAGTAGCCGAGGCCGCACGCCATGTGGGCCTCGACGGACACCTGCAGCGGCACCTGCCACCGCTTGGCGAGGGTCATGGCGAGTGCGGTCAGCCGGTGGGAGCCGCACACCACGACCAGCCCGGGTGCCCGGGCGGCGAACCGGGCGGCCAGCCTGCGGTCGAGGGCCTCGACGGCGCTGGTGCCGTCGAGGTCGGTCACGGCGAGGGCCTCGGCACCGAGCTCCGCGCAGTCGGACCGGCCGATGACGCGATCGTCGGTGCGGGCGCTCAGGACCACGGTGCTGGGGACGCCGGCGGCGCTGGCGTCCTCGACGAGGGTCATGAACGAACACACCCCGATTCCCCGGCCGATCGCCAGCAACGGGCCGGCGGTGGCGGGAAGGTCGAAGCCACGGCCGAGGGGGCCGGTGACCAGGAGGCTGTCGCCGGGCCGGACCCGGCTGAGCGCCTCGGTGCCCCGTCCCTGGACGTTGTAGACCACCTCGATGTCGCCGCCGGGCCGGCGGCGGTGCACGGCCATCGGCCGGGGCAACTGGATCAGCTCCCCGGCCGCCTGCGGCACGCTGAGCATCACGAACTGGCCGGCCTGGGCGGTCGCGGCGACGCGGGGGGCGCGCAGCACCAGCCGGTGGATGGCCGGCGCGAGCGGCGTGTGGCCGACGACGACCGCCGGGTCGCAGGCGGGCGTCGGCCGGTCACGGGTGGGCAGCACGTCCAGGACGGCCGCCGGTGGCAGGGTGGTCATGCGGTCGCGTCCAGCCGGTACATGGTCTCCAGGAGCACGGCCGCGCCGGCGGCGACCTGGTCGGCGGTGCTGAACTCCCCGGGCGAGTGGGACAGCCCGCCGCGGCTGGGGACGAAGACGATCCCGGCCGGCATGAGCCGGCTGATCTGCTGGGTGTCGTGGCTCGCGCCGCTGGCCAGCACCTCGGCGGGCAGTCCCAGCGTGGTCGCCGCGGCGTGGGCCACCGCCGCCACCTCGCGGGACAGGCTCACCGGCGGGGTGTCGGCCAGCTCCTCCACCTCGACGTCGACGCCGCGCCGCGCCGCAACGGTGCGGCACCGCTGGCCGACGGCGTGCGCCGCCGCACGTTGCCGGCCGTAGTCGGTCTCGCGGACGTCGACGGTGAACACCACCCGGCCGGGGATGATGGTGATCGCGCCGGGTTCGACGGTGAGGGCGCCCACGGTGATCCGGGTGTTGACGTCGGTGGCTGCCACGGCCAGCCGTTCGCAGTCGAGCACGCACTCGGCGGCGGCGGCGAGCGCGTCGCGGCGGTTGTCCATCGGGGTGCCGCCGGTGTGCGAGGCCACCCCGGTCAGGCAGACGCGCAGCCGGGTCGAGCCGGAGACGGTGTCGACCACCCCGACGGGCACCCGCCGGTGTTCCAGCACGGTGCCCTGTTCGACGTGCAGCTCCACGAAGGCCCGCCAGTCCCGGGGGTCCCACCGCGCCGTCTCGACCCGCTCCGGCGCGAGGCCGCACTCGGTCATGGCGGCGGCCATGGTCGTGCCGGTGCGGTCGGTGAGCTGGCGCAGGTCGGCGGCGCCGGTGAGGCCGGCGACGATGCGGCTGCCGTTGCATGCCTGCCCGAACCGGGCGCCCTCCTCGGCGGCGAAGGCGACGAACCGCCACGGGCGGTGCCGGGGGCGGGGTCCGGCGCTCGCGGCGGCGGCCACGGCGAGGGCAGCCACGACCCCGACGGTCCCGTCGTACGCGCCGCCGTGCGGGACGCTGTCGAGGTGGGAGCCGGTGCCGATCGCGCCGGGGCGGGGCTCGGCATCGGGGGCCAGCTCGCCGATGGTGTTGCCTGCGGCGTCGGTGTACACGGCGATGCCGAGCTCGGCGAGGAGGGACGCGAAGAGGTCGTGGGCCTGGCGTTCGAGGCGCGTGTACGCCAGGCGGGAGACCCCCGGTCCGGGTTCGGACAGGGCGGCGAACCGCCGCAGCGTCTCCTCCAGCCGGGCCGGCTGCAGGGCGGGGACGGTGGCGAGGGTGGACATGGTGCTCCTGGCTGTCGGAGAGGGTTAGTGACCGTCGGGCGCGGGCCCGTGCGGCGGGGCCGGCAGGTGCAGTCGGGGCGGGTCCAGGGTGATGGCGCAGTCGAGCCGGTGTCCCCGCTCGCGCATCATCGCGTCGACCGGTGCCAGGGCCCGGACGCTGGTGAACGCCGTGGCGACCAGGGCGACGGTCGAGCTGGCGGGCAGGTCGGCGGAGGTGAAGAGGAGGCCGCGTTCCTGCACGACGGTGACCCGGCGGGTGCGCATCGCGGCCGCGACGACGTGGGCGAGCACCGCCTCCTCCTCGCCTTCCCAGTGCACGACGGCGGTCACGGCGCGGGCGGAGAGGACGGCGGCGAGCGCGTCGCCGAGTCGGATGGACGCCGACGGGTCGTGGCCGAGGTCGAACCACCGTTCGACGCCGTCGGTTCGGGTCAGCGGCGCGGTGAGCGCGGAGAGGTCGGCGAGTTCGGGCATGGTCTCCTCGTTCCTGGTCGGCGCGCGGCGGCGGCCGGGCGCGGCGGGCTGGGCTGGCTCGCCCCGGGTCAGGCGAGCGTGAGATCGGTGCGCAGCAGGGCGGACAGCGTGGTGACGCCCGCCGCGTGGCACCGGGAGCGCAGGCCACGGACGACGTCGACCATGGCGGTGGGGCGGCTGAAGTTGGCGGTGCCGACCTGCACGGCCGACGCGCCGACGGAGAGGTACTCCAGGGCGTGGTCCGCGGTGGCGATCCCGCCGCAGGCGATGACGGGCACGTCGACGGCCTTGGCCGCGAGCCAGACGAGCCGCAGGACGATGGGGCGGATGTGTGGGCCGGTGAGGCCGCCGACGCGGTTGCCGAGCGCAGGCCGCAGGCTGCCGGGTTCGAGGGGAAGCGACGGGACCGAGTTGGCCACGCAGACCGCGTCGGCACCGGCCTCCTGGGCGGCGCGGGCGCACTCGGCGATGGAGGCCACCATGACGGGCAGCTTCGCGATGACCGGTTTGTCGGTGACCGCCCGGACCCGGGCCACGGTCTCGAAGAGCACGGCGGGATCGGACCCGATGTCCCGGCCGTCGGTGTCGAGGTTGGGGCAGGAGACGTTGAGCTCGTATCCGGCTCCGGCCCCGCCGAGCTGCTCCGCGACCTGTTCGTACTCCGCGGGCGCGTGGCCGCCGATGCTGACGATCGTCGGCGCGGGCAGCGCCTGGTAGTCGGGGTACTGGTGGGTGAGGAAGCCGCCCGGGCCTCGGCTGGGGATGCCGACGCTGTTGACGACGCCGGCCGGGATCTCGGTGAGCCGGTGCGCCGGGTTGCCGGCGCGGGCCTGGAGGAAGACCGTCTTGGTGACGGCGGCGGCGAGCTCCCGCATGGGGAGCAGCCGGCCCAGCTCCGGCCCGAAACAGCCCGAGGCGGGCATCACCGGGGAGGCCAGGGCGAGGCCCCGGATACGCACGGACAGGTCGACGCCGGGGTCGGCACCGAGGGGGTCCGTGGGGGCGTCGGACGGACCCGGGTCCCGGGCTGGTGGCTGCACTCCAACTCCCTCGGTCACACAATCGCCGCAGCTTTCCGTCTAGCGGAAAGCTTGCTTCCATAAGTAGGCTACGGAGTATCGGCCGCCCCGTCGGGCGTGTCAAGCCCAGCGTCGGCGGGCCCCTCGGGGCCGCCCACCCGGCCGCCCCACCCACTCACCCCCTTGGAGGACCCGTGCGGGTCGGCCTGTACGGCGGCGCAGCCAGCGGACGCGAGGAGCTGCACCACGCCGTGGCGTCGCTGGTCTCAGCACTCGCCGACTCCGGTTGCGAGTTCGTCTACGGCGGCGGCGCGGACGGCGTCATGGGGCTCGCCGCCCGGACGGCGCTGGCCCACGGCGCCCGGGTGACCGGCATCCTGGCCCCGCCCGGCGAGGGCGACGAGACCCCCCATCCGGGGCTGACCCGGGTGGAGGTCGCCACCTCCCGCCCCACCCGGCGGGCCCGCATCCTGGGCCTGTCGGACGTCGTCGTCGCCCTGCCCGGCGGCCCCGGCACGCTGGAGGAGATCACCGAGGCGGTCAACCTGCGGCGGCTCGGCCTCACCCGGGCCCGGTGCGCGGTGCTCGACGCACAGGGCTTCTTCGACCCGTTCCTGCGGCAGCTCGACCAGATGGCCGCCCAGGGATTCCTGCGGCAGCCGCGCGCCGACCTCGTCGCCACCGTCGCCACCGCGCGCGACGTCGCCGCCCTGTGCGATGGCGAGGCCGGGCAGGACGGGCGCGGGGGCGGGTGTGCCGGCGCCGGGTCGCCGACCGGCCTCGATGGCAGGCCGGGAGCGCCCGGGGCCGCTCGGCCACCCGCCGGCTCCTGACCTCCGGCCGGCGCGCCAGCAGCCGAAACCAGTTTGGAAACCACTCTTCCACAACCGTTGACGGCGCCGATTCAACGCGCGTAGATTACGGGACCTCACGCCGGCCGGAAGGAACGCCCTAATGATCAACTTGGTGCGGGCGACACCAAAAGCCCTGGTCATCGGCTCGGTCCACCACGACCGTTCGCTGGCCGTCCCCCGACTGCCGAGGCGGGGCGAGACGGTGCTCTCCGGCGGCGCCCGCGACGGGCTCGGCGGCAAGGGAGCCAACCAGGCGGTGGCCATCGCCCGGATGGGCGTGTCCTGCGCACTCCTCGGCGCCGTCGGCGACGACGCCAGCGCGGCGTTCGTCCGGGACCAACTGGTCGCCCACGGTGTCTCGGTCGCGCAGGTCGGCGTCGTCCCCGGCCGGCACACCGGGCGGGCCACCGTCGTGGTCGAGGCGACGGGCGAGAACCTGATCGTCGTCGAGCCCGGGCCGGTGGACCGGATCGACCGGGCCACGGTCGACGCGAACCTCCGCGACCACGCGGCACCGCCGACGGTCGTGGTGGTCCAGGGCGAGGTGCCGCCCCGGGTCCTCGCGTGGGCGGCGGACTCGGCCGGCGCGGCCGGCACGAGGTTCGTGCTGAACCTGGCCCCGGTCGTCCCGGTCGCCCCCGAGACGCTGCGTCACGCCGATCCGCTCGTGGTCAACGAGCACGAGGCCGGCGACCTGCTCGAACTGCTCGACGGCCGCCCGGATCGCGTCGTCGACGTCGACGACGCGATCCGGGCGGCCCGCCAGCTCGTCGCCGCCGGCGCCCGGTCGGTCGTCGTCACCCTCGGGGCCGGGGGCGCGGTCCTCGCGGACGGGCCGACGGCACGCCACCTGGCGGCGTTCCCCGCCACGGTCGCCGACACCACGGGCGCCGGCGACTGCTTCACCGGGACGCTGGCCGCCGCGCTCGCGAACGGGCACTCCCTGGCGGAGGCCACCCGCTGGGGCCTGGCGGCGGCCTCCCTGGCGGTGGGCCGGCCCGGCGCCGCCTCGGCCTACCCGACCCGGGAGCAGGCCGCCGACGTGCTGCGCCGCGAGGCGGCACCGCGATGACCGGACCACGCCGGGTGACCCGGCAGGACGTCGCCCGCGAGGCGGGCACCTCGGTGGCGGTCGTCAGTTACGTCGTCAACGACGGGCCACGCGCGGTCGCGCCGGCCACCCGCCAGCGCGTCCTCGACGCGATCGAGCGCACCGGCTACCGACCCAACGCCATCGCCCAGGCCCTGGCCGGCGGCCGCTCCGGCGTGCTCGGCCTGGTCGTGCCGGACGTGTCCAACCCGTTCTTCTCCGCCCTGGCCAGGGCGATCGAGGACGAGGTCTTCCGGGAGGGGCAGGTCCTCCTCGTGGGCAACTCCGCCGAGAGCGCCGTACGCGAGGCCCGGCTGATCGCCAGCTTCGTCGAGCGCCAGGTCGACGGCCTGCTGTACGTCGGGGTGGGCCACCACTCGCCGGTCGAGGCGGCGATCCGGGCCGGGATACCGGTCGTCGCCCTCGACCGGCGCGACCGGTTCTCCGACATCGCCTCAGTTGTCGTCGACAACTTCGACGGCGCCGCCATGGCCACCGAACACCTCATCGCGCACGGCCACCGCCGCATCGCCGTCATCGCCGGCCCGTCGCACCTGTTCACGTCCGTCGAGCGGATCGGCGGGTGGCGCAAGGCCCTCAAGGCTCACGGCCTGCCCAACGACGAGAGCCTCTTCTTCGAGGCGCCGTTCTCCCGGGCCGGCGGCTACCAGGCGGCCGTCGCCCTGTTCGAGCGCGGCACGGCCGACGCGGTGCTCGTCACCGACGAGATGCAGGCGCTCGGCGTCCTGGCCGCAGCGGCCGACGCCGGGGTGGCGGTGCCGAGCGGCCTGGCCGTCGTGACGTTCGACGGCACCGAACAGTCCATGTTCAGCGTGCCGCCGCTGACCACCGTCGGCCAGCCCCTGGCCGAGATCGCGCGGCACGCGGTCGCCCTGACGCGACCCACGAGCCCGGAGGAGCGGAGGCACATCGTGTGCGACACCGAACTCCTCCGTCGCCGCTCCTGCGGCTGCACCACACATCACAGAGAGAACCACCAGGTGTCGACTCAGATGGCAGTCGGTGGCGACACCCGGGGCCCCCTATCGAAAGAGGACCATACCATGACAAAGAAGGTCGGCCGGATCGCCGGCGCTTCGTTGGCGGTCGCCGCCCTGGCGCTGAGCGCCTGCGGCTCCTCCGCCAACGACGATCCCAACGCGGACGCCACCATCACGTTCGTCACCCCGCACAAGGGCGTCTTCGACGAGGCGGTGGCGGCCTTCCACGAGGAGCACCCGAACATCGACGTCGAGGTGCAGATCATCCCCTTCGCCGAGATCGCGGCGCAGACCCAGGCGCGGCTCGGCTCGAAGGACACCTCCATCGACGTCATCGCGGTGGACCCGCCGCGCCTGCCCAGCCTCGCCGCCCAGGGCTTCCTCAAGGACGTCTCCGCCGACGCCCCGGCCATGAAGGAGAGCCTAACCGCGGGCGGCATCTCCTCGGTCACCTGGGACGGCAAGCAGTACGGCTACCCGCTGTGGACCAGCGACAACTTCCTCTTCTACAACAAGGCCCTGCTCGCCAAGGCCGGGATCGCCGAGCCCGGGCCCGACAACGCCAGCCGCTGGACGTGGGACCAGACGCTGGCCGCCGCCACCAAGGCCAAGGCCGCCGGCGCCCAGTACGGCTTCGCCTTCGAGCAGGTCGACGCCTACTACGCCCTCCAGCCCGTAATCATGTCGATGGGTGGCGGCGCCGGGCTGGCCGGCGACGGCAACCTCACCCCGGCCGTCGACACCGCGCAGTGGCGCGCCTTCGGCGACTGGTACGGCAAGCTCTACTCCTCCGGCCTGTCTCCCCGTGGCCTGGCGTCCGCCCAGATGCCCGACCTGTTCAAGAACGGCTCCGTCGCCTTCTACGTCGCCGGACCGGCCCGCATCACCGACCTGCAGAAGAGCGGCCTCGCCGACAAGTGGGGCATGGCCCCGCTGCCGTACGCCGCGGGTGGAAAGGTCGTCACGCCGACCGACTCGTGGGCCGTCGGGGTCAGCAACGTCA
This sequence comes from Micromonospora sp. PTRAS2, assembly GCF_054052245.1. Classification (NCBI taxonomy): domain Bacteria; kingdom Bacillati; phylum Actinomycetota; class Actinomycetes; order Micromonosporales; family Micromonosporaceae; genus Micromonospora; species Micromonospora sp. PTRAS2. Next base: position 76,763 of record NZ_JBSWBU010000010.1, on the reverse strand, counting down.
GCGAGCACCCGACCGCAGCGCAGGAGTTCGCCCGCTACCTGTCGCTGTCCACGGACGGCGCGACGTCCGCGTCGACGAAGTTCAACCTGCCCCCGGTGAACCAGAAGGCGTACCCGAAGTACATCCACTACATCGACGGCATCGCCCCCCGGCAGACCACCCAGTACGGCACCCTGCTCACCACCGACACCGACGAGCACGCGGTCCGGCGGCCGTCCTCGGTGGGGTACGTGGACTTCGAGACGATCGTGAACAAGGCGTTCGCCGACATCCGCAACGGCGGCGACCCGGCGCAGATCCTCGCCACCGCGCAGGACGCCCTCGCCCGGCAGCTGTCCCAGTACAAGTAGCGCGCCCGCCCCGGGCGGCGGGTCGCGCCGCCCGGGGCCCGGCAGGCCCTAGTCGGAAAGACACGAACGTGACACAAGCACCCCCGCGCCCCCGAGGTGGCCGCAGCCGCAACCGCGCGCGCCTGCGGACGCTCGGCACCGCCGGACTGTTCCTCCTGCCGGCCCTGACCGGCCTGGTCTTCCTACGACTCGTCCCGTCCGTCGAGGCGGTCACCTCGGCGGTGACGAACCGGCTCGGCGAGTTCTCGCTGACGAACTTCACCTATCTGTTCGGCGACCCCGCGTTCCTCGGCTCGCTGAAGGTCACCCTGCTGTTCTCGCTGGTCATCAACCCGTTCCAGATCGCGGTCGCGTTGTTCCTGGCCGTCCTGCTCACCCGGCACATTCCGCTGGTGGGCCTCTGGCGCACGCTGATCCTGCTGCCCATCGCGATCCCGCAGACCGTGTCGGCCATCGTCTGGGGCGTGCTGTTCCGCCCGGACGGCCCGCTCAACGGCCTCCTCGGCACCCTCGGCATCCCGGCCGTGCCGTGGCTGGTGAGCCCGGACACCGCGCTGATGTCGATCGTCATCCTGTGCAGCTGGGTCGGGGTCGGCTACTGGATGACCTTCCTGGTCGCCGGCATCCACGAGATCCCCCGCAGCCTCTACGAGGCCTCCGACCTCGACGGCGCCGGCGGGTGGAAGCAGTTCGTCCACATCACCCTGCCCGGCATCCGCCGGCCGCTGCTGTTCGTCCTCGTCGCCGACACGGTCGCCAACTTCCTGGTCTTCGCCCCGGTGCGGATCCTGACCCAGGGCGGGCCGGAGGGATCGACCAACCTCATCATGAACTTCATCTTCGAACGCGCCTACACGCTGGCCGACACCGGCAGTTCCGCCGCGGCGACGGTCGTCCTCGTCAGCATCGTCATCGTGGTGGTAGCCGCGCAGTTCCGGCTGCTGCCCGGGAGGGACTAGACATGGCCGACATCGTCGCGAGACGCCACGAACGGCGCACCGGACGCCGCACACTCTGGCTCGTCGTACCGGTCGCCGCCCTGGCCGTCGCGCCCCTGCTCTGGGCCGTCGTCTCCTCGCTGCGCCCCGGCGAGGAGATCTTCCGCTACCTCTCCCCTGTCTCGGTGCGGACGGTGGTCCCCTCCACGGTCTCGCTGGACAACTACCGCGCGGTGCTGGAGAGCAGCTTCACCCTCGCGCTGCTGAACTCGGTGCTGGTCACCACGGTCAGCGTGGCCCTCGGGCTGGCCGTGTCGTCGCTGGCCGCGTTCGCGCTGGCGATGATCCCGTTCCCTGGGCGCGCGGCGCTGTTCGGCGTCATGGTCGTCAGCTTCCTGGTGCCGTTCGAGGCGATCGCCATCCCGCTCGCGTCGACGTTCCGCGAGGCCGACCTGCAGAACACGCTCGTCGGGCTGATCCTGCCGGCGGTCGGCAACGGCCTGGCCATCTTCCTGCTGCGGCAGTTCTTCCTCGGCATCCCGACCTCGCTCAGCGAGGCCGCCCGGATGGACGGGCTGTCCTGGTTCGGCATCTACCTGCGGATCTATCTGCCGCTGTCGCGGGCGTCGATGGTCGGCGCCGGCCTGATCCTGTTCGTCTTCCAGTGGCAGTCGTTCCTGTGGCCGCTGCTCATCGCCCCGGCGCCGGCCGTGCGGGTCGCGCCCGTGGCCATCGCCGACTTCGCCCAGGAGTCCGGTGTCGACTACGGCCAGATGTTCGCCGCCGCCACCCTCACCGCCGTGGTCCCGCTGCTCGTGCTCCTCTTCGCGCAGCGGCAGTTCGCCTCGTCGCTCGCCTCCACCGGGGAGCGGGAGTGAGCGCCGGCCGCCCGCCGTCGCGGCGACGGATCATCGTCGACTGCGACCCGGGCAACGGCGTCCCCGGCGCGGACATCGACGACGGGCTCGCCCTGGCGCTCGCCGTCGCCTCCGACGCCATCCAGCTCGACATGATCACCGTCGTGTCCGGCAACACCCATCGCGACCAGGGCTACGCCGTCGCCCGCACCTTCGTCGACCTGGTCGGGCTCGACATCCCGGTGTACGCCGGTGCGGGCACCGCGCTGCTGGAGCCGAGCGGCCCCTGGCGCAGCCGGCAGGACCAGGTCACCCGCAGCGACGCGGTCCGCGCCGCATGGTCCGCCGTGCCGCCGCCGGACCCCCACGACCCCGGCACGGCGTTCGGCGCCGCGGCGGAGATCGTCCGGCACGTCCGCGCCCACCCGGGTGAGATCACCATCGTGGCGATCGGTCCCCTGACGAACGTGGCGCAGGCCCTGCAGCTCGACCCGGGCCTGCCGGAGGTCGTCCGGGAGATCGTCGTCATGGGGGGCGCGTTCGACGTACCCGGGTTCCTGCAGGAGCTGAACTTCGGCATCGACCCGGACGCGGCCCGGGCCGTGCTGACCTCGGGGTGCCCGGTCACGCTGCTCCCGCTGGACGCGACGTCGCAGACGCTGCTGCGCCACGAGGACCTCGACCTCGTGGATGCGGAGCGCTCCGCGCTGGCCCGCTACGTGGTCCAGACGACCCGCCCCTGGATCGACCTGGCCGCGGCCTGGCGCGACATCGGCGGCTGCCTGCTGCACGACCCCCTCGCCGTGGCGCTGCTCGTCGACCCGGGCATCGTCACCGTCGAGGAGATGATGGTCGACGTCGAGACCCGGGGCACGCTCACCCGGGGCCGCCCGGTCGCCTGGACGCGGGAGAACCTGCGGCTGCACGTCGGGCTCGACATCTCCCGGGCCAAGCCCGTGCGGATCGTGAAGACGGTCGACAACGACCGGCTCCTGCGGACCATGTTCGCGGCGTACCACGGCTGGTCGGACCAGGTCGGGTCCCGGGCGTAGCGGTCACCGGCCCGGGGTCGACGGCGCCTGCGGTGCAGGTCCGTCGGCCCCGGGCCGGTGTGCGTCGCGGGACCCCTCAGGCCGGCGCGGGCCGCAGGTCGTGGGCGCCGGGGCCGGACGGCGCGCCGGCCCGCTGCAGGGCCCGGCGCAGCTGCCCCGCGCCCCGCGGATCGTCCACGAAGAGCCCGCCCACCACCTCGCCCCGGTCGTCGAGGTAGAGGCAGTGCCGCCGGCCGTCCGTCGGGTGCCAGTTGTCCGACACGATCCGGCCCGGCCGGGCCGGGACCTCGCCGACGGTCTGGAGCTTGTGGCCGTACTGGTCGGACCACGCGTACGGCACGAAGGTCCCGGGGTCGAAGGACGCCCCCTCGACCAGGACCCGGGCGACGGTCTTGGCCTGTTCGACGGCGTGCGACCAGTGCTCCGAGCGGCGGCGGCCCCGGCCGGCGGGGCCCGGCCAGGCGGCGACGTCGCCGAGGGCGAGGACCGCCGGGTCGGCCGTCTGTCCGTGCGGCGACACCGGGACGCCGTCCGGCCCGGCGAGGCCGCTGCCGGCCAGCCATTCCACGTTCGGGACGCCGCCGATGCCGACGACGACCACGTCCGCGTCGAGGGCCGTCCCGTCGGCGAGCACCACCGAGGCGGCGTCGCCGCCGGCCGGCCCGACCGAACGGACGTGCGCGTCGAGCAGCAGCCGCACCCCGGCGTCGCGGTGCAGCCGGGCCAGGTAGCTGGAGACGTCCGGGCCGAACTGCGGCAGCAGGGCGGGCTCGCGGGACACCAGGGTCACGGTGGTGCCGCGGGCCACGGCGGCGCAGGCGACCTCGCAGCCGATGAAGCCGGCGCCGATCACCACCAGGCGCCGGCCCGGGCCGAGCCTGGCCGCGATCAGCCGGGCGTCGTCGAGGGTGCGCAGCGTGTGCACGTGCGGGCCGCCGTTCGGGGCGGGCAGCTCGCGGGGGCGCGAGCCGGTCGCGACGACGAGGAAGTCGTACGGGATCAGGCCGCCGTCGGCGAGCGTGACGAGCCTGCGGTCGCGGTCCAGGCCCGTGGCCGCCGCGCCGAGCCGGGCGTCGACCCGCAGCTCGGCGAGTTGCCCCTCGGTCACCAGGTGCGTGCGGCTCGCGGGCCACTCCCCCAGGAGCATCTGCTTGGACAGCGGCGGCCGGTCGTACGGCAGGTGCGGCTCCGCGCCGACCAGCGTCACCGGGTCGGCGTAGCCGAGGGCCCGAAGGTGCTGCGCGGTCCGCAGCCCGGCCAGGGAGGCGCCGACGATGACCGTTCCGCCCGTCACGGCGTGGTCCGTTCGAGTCGGATCGCGACCGCCGGGCAGGACTCGGCCGCCTCGCGCAGCTCTCCCTCGTCCGTGTCGGGGAAGCTCTCCCGCAGCGCCACCGCCTTGCCGTTGGCGTCGAGGTCGACGAGTTCCGGCGCGACCATCACGCAGTTGGCGAAGCCCTGACAGAGGTCGAGGTCGACGTGCACACGGATCATGACAGCTCCTTGCGGTCGGTGGGTGCGGCGGCGATCCGGTCCCGGAGTTCGGCCTTCTTCGCCTCGGCGAGCGAGTCGACCCGCAGCAGGGCGTGTGCGCCGCTGATGTCCCTGCGGTCGATGAGGATGCGGTTGGCGTCGGCGATCGAGTAGCCGTGCGGCTCGCGGGCGACGAGGCGCATGGTGTCGCCGACGCGGACGACACCCTCCCGGAGCACCCGGTAGAGGATGCCCGTCCGGTGGCTGCGGGCGACCTCGATCGTGAACCTGGGACGGCGGTGGCGGGCGGCCACCTTGTGGCAGGGGGACCGGGGCTGCGCCGCCTGGACGACGGCCTCGCCGACGGCGAAGACGTCGCCCACGTGCACCTCGAACTCGGTCAGGCCCGTGGTGGTGAAGTTCTCCCCGAGGGCCGCGTACTGCGGCAGGTCGAGCCCGAGGGTGGCCCGCCAGAACTCGTAGTTCTCGGTGGAGTAGCTCAGGACCACCCGGTCCGGGCCGCCGTGGGTCTCGTACACCTGCTCGTCGCCCGGCAGCCCGGCGCGGCACACCCGGACCTCGTCGACCGGGGTCTTGAGGTATCCCGTGCGGATCTCCTGGTCGCCGCTGCGCAGCAGGGACGCGCCGCCCACGCAGAGCCACACGATGCGTCCCGAGAGGTCTTGCACCGGGGGATCAGGACTCTCCATCGCCGCACCCTCCTTCCATCTCATGGAAGGCATGTTTCCACAGCATCGCGCCTGCGCACCAGAGGCGATGAATCCCCTTCGCCCCGATCCCGCCCCTCCTGGGCGGCGATCGGGGCTGTGTCGTCCGACACCGGCGTGGCGGACCGGGCTCGCTGCGGCGTGCCGGCAGCAGACCACCCGGTGGCGAGGCATGAGGAGATGGGCACCACCGAGGCCGGCACCAACTCCATCGGGAGCGCGCCGCCGGCCGCGACGGCCGGGAGGCGGCGAGAGGGCGGGCCGACTACTCCCCGGCGGTCCAGCCGAGGTGCGCCGACATCCGGGCGGCGGCCTCGGTCACGCTCCGGATGGTCGCGCTCCGGACGGCGTCGGCGGCGAACCGGCCGGACGAACCGGCGAGCGTCACGCTGGCGGTCGCCCGACCGGTCGAGGTGAAGACCGGGGCGGCGACCGCCCAGACGCCCTCGTCGAGCTCGTCGGCGGCGATGTCGTAGCCCCGGTCCCGGATGACCGGCAGGCGCTCCAGGACGGCGTCGACGGTGTGCGGGCTCGACGGCGTGAACTCGCCGAGCACGCTCGCGCCGAGCAGTTCCGCGGCGACCGTCGGCGGCAGGTACGCGAGGAGCACCCGGGCCGCCGCGGCCGCGTTCAGCGGCATGACCTGCCCCAGGCGCACGAAGAGCCGGAGCGGATAGGTGCCCTCCACCAACGAGACGCAGACGGCCTCGCTGCCGTGCAACTCGGTCAGGAAGACCGTCTCGCCGGTGGCCTGGGACAGCTCGCGCACGACGGTCGTGAGCGACTGCATGCCGCCGGCACCGCGCACGTTCTTCTCGGTGAGATCGCGGACGGCCGGACCGAGGAAGTAGCGCAGATCGATCGGCGACCGGCTGACGAACCGCTGTTCGCGCAGCACGGCGAGGATGCGGTGCATGCTCCCCAGTGGGATGTCGAGCGCCAGGTGGAGTTCCTGGAGGGTCATGCCGTCAGGCCGGCCGGACAGCGCCTGGAGGACCTGGAGCGCGCGCACGACGGGTTGCATCCCCCCACCCTATGGAGCACACCGCGGCCGGCCGTGCGGGGGTGGCCGGCTCCGCGGCAGACCGGGCGGCCGACCGCGCACGGCCCAGGCGATCGGACACGGGCCGCAGGAATCCGGACGGACCCATCCGCACCGCTCGGGTCCGGCCCGCGTCCTGCGCCACCATCGCAGCCATGGACATCTCCGACCGCGGTGCCGCGCCCCCGACCGACACCCGGGCCGACGCGGCACGCCGGCCCGCTCTGCTCCGCCGCTGGCCGAGCCTGCTCGGCCTGGCCGTGGCCACGGCGACGCTGGCGGCCGGGGCCGACCGGGAGGGGCTGTCGATCACGGTCGCCGTCGCCGCCCTGTGCTACCTGGGCGCCGCCTCGCTGGGCCGCCCCTGGGTGGCCTGGGCCGGCGTCGGCGGCGGCGGGATGGTGGTGGTGGCGAGCGAACTGGCGGGGGTGCCGTGGTGGGCCGGCGTGGGCGTCGTCGCGGCGCTGCTGGTCGTCGCCGGCCTGGCCGGCGGGGTGCCGCGCGCACCGCTGGCCACCCAGGCGGCGGCTCTGCTCGGTTACGGGGGGCTCGCCGTCACCGCCGTCCTCGTCGACCCGCGCGTCGGGCTGGTGCTGGCGGGGCTCGCGCTGGCCGGGCACGGGATCTGGGACGTGGTCCACTACCGGCGCGCCGAGGTCGTGCCACGGTCGCTGGCGGAGTTCTGCATGCTGCTGGACGTGCCGCTGGGCGTGGGCTTCCTCGTCCTGGCCGCCGTCGCGGGGCCGCCGCAGTGACCCGGTCCACCCGGCGGCGGCGGGCCGACCCCGCCGGATCGCCCGAGATTTACCTGACTAAAGTCAGGCACATGGACACGGAGCTTGTCGCGACGGTACGGCGGTTCAACCGGACCGTGACCCAACGGGTAGGTGCGCTGGACGACGCGTACATGGCGCGCGGGCGGCCCCTCGCCCAGGCGCGCCTGCTGTGGGAGATCGGCCCGGACGGCGCCGAGGTCGCGGCGCTGCGGAGCCGACTCGGCCTGGACTCCGGGCACCTCAGCCGGCTCCTGCGCGCCCTGGAGGGCGACGGGCTCGTCACCGTCGCGCCGGCCGGCGGCGACGGCCGCGTCCGGCAGGCCACCCTCACCGACGCCGGCCGGGCCGAGTGGTCCACGCTCGACGAGCGCTCCGACGCGTTCGCCTGGTCGATCCTCGAACCGCTCACCGGGCCCCGCCGCACCCGGCTCGTCGCGGCGATGGCCGAGGTGGAGCGGCTGCTCGTCGCGTCGATGGTGACCATCGAGCCGTGCCCGCCGGGCGACCCGCGGGCGCGGGTGTGCGTACGGGCCTACGCCCGCGACGTCGCCCGGCGCTTCGACGACGGCTTCGACCCCGCGCTGAGCAGCCCGCTCGGCGACGACGAGCTGACCCCACCCGCCGGGGTGTTCCTCCTGGCCACCCTCGACGCCGAGCCCGTCGGCTGCGGCGCGGTGAAGCTGCACCCCGGCGCGCCGGCCGAGATCAAACGCGTGTGGGTCTCCGAGGCGGTGCGCGGCCTCGGCGTCGGCCGGCGGCTGCTCGACGAGCTGGAGCGGTACGCCGCCACGCGTGGCTGGACCGCCGTCCGGTTGGACACCAACCGCAACCTCACCGAGGCGCTCGCCCTGTACCGCTCCGCCGGGTACCGCGAGGTCGAGCCGTTCAACACCGAGCGCTACGCCCACCACTGGTTCGAGAAGCGCCTCGTCCCCTGACCGGCCGGGCCGACCGCCCGCGCTGTCCGGTAGCCGACCTCCGACCGCCGCGAATCCCCGTACGGTGGGCGCGGGAAACCGGCGGGTGATCCGCCGGAGGACGGGAGCACGATGACCGGCACCCCACAGTGGCACGCCACCGCCGACGGGACCGAGGACGAGCTGGTCCGCCTGGCGATCCGGGCGGTGGCGCCCGACGAGGAGCCGCTGCTGGCCTTCCTCGCGCCCGCCTACCGGCGCCGTCCGGGCCACTGGCGGCGGGACCCGGCCCGGCTGGTGCGGGTGGGTGGCGGCGAGGCCGGCGGCGGCGGCTTCGACGAGGCCGTCGCGCCGCTGCTGCCGTACGTGCTGGTCCTCACCGGCATCGCGCTGGAGGCCCTGCGCGACGGCGTGCGGGAGCACGCCACCGACGCCGTCCGCGGCGGCCTGCGCACCCTGCGCCTGCGCTGGCGGGCCCGGCGGTCCACCGCGCTCCCCCCGCCGCCGGCGCTGCGGCTGCGGCCCGGGCAGTTGCTGCGCATCGAGGAGGTCGTCACCGCCGCCGCCCGCGACCCGGCCTGGGAGCTGACCGAGGACCAGGTCGCGCTGCTGCGCGACGCGGTGCGCGACGCGTTCGAGCAGCGCTTCGGCGTCGACGGTGGCGATGCCGACGGCGGCTGAGGGCTCCGGGCCGGCCGGCGCGGTCGCGCCCCCGCTGCCCTCGGCCACCCTCGGCCGGTTCGTCGCCGCGGTGACCGCGGTGGTGGGCACGAGCATGTTCGGTTGGCAGACCGTGCTCGTCGACAGGGAGGCCACCCGGCAGCGCGCGGAGTGCCTCGCCGGGCTCAGCGGCCTTCCGGCCCCCGTCGACGTGCGCACGGGCACGGTCAACGAGGAGAGCCTGGCCGCGGTGCAGCAGTGCCTCGGCACCCTGCGGGGGGACTCGCTGCGCCAGATGGCCGTGGGGCTCGCCGTGCTCGCGGCGGCGACCGCCGCCGTCTACCTCGCCGCGCCCTGGTGCGAGCGTTGGCTGCGCGACCTGCGCCGACTCGACCGGGTCCCCGGCACCGGGGCGCTGCGGTCCGCGCTGGCCGGCCTGGTCCGGGAGGCGGGCCTACGCCGGCCGCCGGTGTTCGTGGTGTCCCGGTCCGCCCGGGTCAGCGGCAACACCTTCGGCGCCGGTCCCCTGAGGTACGTCCGGCTGGACCTCGGCCTCGTGCACGCCCACCGGACCGCGCCGCCACTGTTCCGGGCCGTCGTCCTGCACGAGCTGGCCCACGTGCGCAACGCCGACGTCCACCTCACCCGGCTGGCCATCGCCCAGTCCTGGGCGTTCCCCCTGGCCGTCCTCGTCCCGGTCGCGGTCAACTACGTCGGCTCCGTGCCCGTGCGACGGCTGCTCGCCGACGGCTGGAGACTCGCCGCCTTCGCGCTGATCGTGCAGGTGTCGGTGTGGTCGGTGCTGCGCGCCCGGGAGTTCGCCGCCGACGCCCGCCTCACCGGCGACGACCGGGCGGCCGCGCGGGCGCTGCTCGCCGCCGACCGCCGCCGGAGCGGCCGGTGGGCCCGCCTCGGCTCGGTGTTCCGGTTCCATCCGCTCGCCCAGGCCCGGGTCGACACGTTGACACACCCCGGACGCCGGTTCGCCGCCCGCCCGGTCGAGGCGCTCGGCGCGGGCCTCGCCGCCGGGATCGCCGCCCCGCCCCTGGTGGACCTGATGTCCAGCCTGCCCCGGCAGCTGCCGGGGCTGGACCAGCTGACCGGCGGGGCCGTCGCCGCCGGGCTGCTGCTCGGCGTGCCGCTCGCGCTGGTCACCACCGGCGCGCTGTGGCGCTGCGCCTGGTGGGCGCGGCACACCGGCACCGCCGCCGCCACGGGCACGGCGTTCGGCGCGGCCCTGGCCTGCGGCCTGGCCGTCGGCCGCCGGCTGTCCTGGGTCACCGCGTACCGCGACCAGGACCGGGCCTGGTGGATCGAGGTCACCCTCGGTCTGCTGTGGATCGTCGGCGGGGCGCTGCTCGGCCGGTGGGTCGCCGGCGGCGCGCGGGCGTACCTGCGACGCGTCGCGCCGACGGACACCCGCCGGACCCGGCTGGCCTGGGCCGGCGCGGTGTCGGCCACCTCGGTGCTCACCGCCGGCTACGTGGCGTCCCTGCTCGTGCTGGACAAGGCGACCCTCGACGGTGCGACCACCATGCTGCGTCTGGTCGCCGCGCGCGAGGGGCATCCGGACACGGTCACCCCGCTGACCCTGGTGGACCTGTTCGACTTCCTCCTGCGTACCGTCTCCGCCCAGGCGCCGTACCTGTTCGTCCTGCCGCTGCTCGCGCTGCTGCATCCGGCGCTGGCCGCCCGCCGCGCCAGCCGGCGGGCGGTGCGCCTGGGTGTCGTGGCCGGCGGCGTCGGCGCCCTGCTGGTGCCGCTGACGCCGCTCGGTCTCGGCCTGGTCGCGCGCGACCCGGGGCTCAGCGCCACGACCACGGCGGCCGTGGTCGACGGGCACACCCTGGTCCCGGTCACGTTCGTCGAGCTGACCATCGCCGTCGCCGTGGTCGCCACCCGACGCCTGTCGGTGCCGCACGCCCTGCTCGCCGCCCTCACGGCGGGGCTGCTGCTGGCCCCGGCCATCCTGACCGCCGACACCCTGGTGTACTGCGTGACCGACGCCGCGATCGGCTGCGGCCCGGTCGTCGACCGGGTCGCCGTCGACCGGGTCCTCACCCACGCCCTCGTCGTCGCCCCGACGGTGGCGGTGCTCGCCGCCACCGTCGGGGCCGTCCTGGCCGCCGGGCTGGCCGGCTCCGCGCGCCGCCGGCGCTGGACGGCGGCCGGGCTCGCCGCCGGGCTCGCCGCCGGCACGGTCGTGCCGGTGCTCCTCCGCCCGACGGCCACCGCGACCGTGAGCCGGGACCCCTGTCTGGTCGGGGTGTGGCGGCTCGCGGACGGCCGCTACCACCTGCTCGTCGCGGCCGACTCGCTGCTCGGCGGTATGGCCGGCCTCACCCGCGACGCCACCCTCGACCTCGCCAGCGGGGCCGAGGACGGCTCCGCCACCGCCTACCGTGCCGACGGCACGGCGACGGACCTCTACGACCTGACCGCCGCCCGCGGCACGCTCGGCGGAAAGCCCGTGCGATACACGCAGCGGGGCGTGCAGACCTACCGCTGGTCGACCGCCGGCGGGCGGTACCGCCAGTACGACCAGGTCGACCCGGGCGTCGAGACGGTGGTAAGGGTCGGTGACCGCGAGGCGGACCTGCCTGTGGGGCCGGAGGAGAACACGGGCACCTACCGCTGCGACGACGACCGGCTGACCGTCCGCCTGGAGTACGACGACGGGGCGTGGAGCGAGGAGTCGTTCGTGCGCAGTCCCGCCTGAGTCGGGACGGGGCTGCGCGGCGGCGGGTCGAGAGGGCGGGCATGGCCGCCCGCATGGAGCCATGGAGCCATGGCATCGACGTGGAGACAGCACGGAGTAGCCTGGCTCCATGTCGGACGAACCCGGGCGCCACCGCCGAGCGCGCGGCGAGATCGAGGAGCTACCCAGCGGGTCACTGCGGGTCCGGGTGTACGCCGGGATCGACCCCGTGTCGAAGCGACGCCGCTATCTCACCCGGACCGTGCCGGCCGGGCCGGGCGCGGCCGAGGCGGCCGAGGCGGTGCGGGCCGAGCTGCTCGACACGGCAGGCCGGCAGCGCCGGCCGAGCGTCCGCGCGCAGGCCGGCCCGGCGGCGGTCGGTTCGCCGGCCGCCCGCCCGCCGGCCGCCGCGCCCGTGCCGCAGCGGACGGACGGCACGGCGGGCGCCGAGCGGCGCGGGCGCAGGCGGGGGGAACACACGCTCACCACCATCGCCCGCCTCGCCGACGTGTCGGTGCCGACGGTGTCGAAGGTGCTCAACGGGCGGCCGGGGGTCGCCGCCCAGACCCGGTCCCGGGTGGAGGCGCTGCTGCGGGAGCACGGCTACCGCCGGCCGGAGCTGGGCACCCCGAGCGCAATCGTGGACGTGGTCTTCTACGGGATGCAGAGCAACCTGGCGGTGGCGATCATGCACGGGGTGGAGCAGGTCGCCGGCGAGCACCGGCTGGCCGTCGGCTTCACCGACGCCCGGCGGCAGCTGTCGCAGGGGCGCTTCTGGTCCCGCGACCTGCTGGCGCGACGACCGACCGGGGTGATCGCGGTGCACCTCGGCTTCACCTCCGAGCAGCACGCCCTGCTGCGGGCGAGCGCGATCCCGTTGGTGGTGCTGGATCCGACGGACGAGCTGCCCCTGCACACCGTCCCCTCGGTGACGGCGACGAACTGGAGCGGCGGCTTCGAGGCCGCCCGGCACCTGCTCGACCTGGGCCATCGCCGGATCGCCGTGATCACCGGCCCGACCGAGCGGCTCTGCGCCCGGGCGAGGCTGGACGGTGCCCGGGCGGCGATGGAGGCCGCCGGGGTCGGGCTGGAGCCGAGGCTGCTGCGCACGGGCACCTGGTTCTCCTTCGAGGACGGTCTCAGCCTCGGCCAGGACCTGCTGCGCCTCAACCCGACCCCGACGGCGGTGCTGTGCGGCAACGACCTGCAGGCGCTGGGGGTCTACGAGGCCGCCCGCCTGACCGGCCGACGCATCCCGCAGGATCTCAGCGTCGTGGGCTTCGACGACATCCCGCACACCAGGCTGTGCGGCCCGACGATGACGTCGGTGCAGCAGCCGCTGACGGACATGGGGGCCGCCGCGGCCCGGATGGTGCTGGCCCTGGCCACCAACCAGCGCCTCCCCCAGACCCGCGTCGAGCTGGCGACCACGCTCGTCGTACGCGACAGCACCGCCGCTCCCGGCACCTGGTGACCGACGCCCCGGGGTTCCTCGGAAACCTCTCCTTGTCGTCGCCGACTTGTTTCGGTAGCATCCGAACCGATCGATACCACCCGTCCCATGCGCACAGGCCGCCGAGCACGGCGGCACGGCGAAGAAGGAAGGTGCCCCTCCAGGCCACCCGCCACCGGCTCGGCGCCCGTCCGCGATCCGTGATGACGAACATCACGGTTTGCCGCCGCAGTCCGGCCGTTTTCTCCAGCCCACCCGACACCACCGCCGCGTAGACTCTCGCTGATTTGGCGTTGTCCACGGCGGTATGTCTGCGTGCCCCGAGGTCGATGCCCGACGAAGCATCGGTCCGGCCAACCGGCCCCCCACGGGCCGGACGGGCGCACGGAGAGGTGGGTGGGATGACCGCACGCGGTCCTGCGATGAGGGACGTGGCCCGCCTCGCCGGGGTGTCGCACCAGACCGTGTCGCGCGTCCTCAACGGGCACCCCAACGTCCGGGAACAGACCCGGCTGCGGGTGCAGGCCGCGATCAGCCAGCTCGGCTACCGCCCCAACCGGGCGGCCCGCGCGCTGGTCACCGGGCGGTCCCAGGTGCTGGGCGTCGTGGCGCTCAACACCACGCTCTACGGCCCGGCGTCCCTGCTGTCGGCCTTCGAGCTCGCCGCGGCCGAGGCGGGCTTCGCCGTCAGCGTGGGCAGCGTGCGCAACCTGGACCGCGATTCCATCACCGCTGTCGTCGAACGACACCTGGCGCACCGGGTCGCCGGGATCGTGGTGATCGCGCCCGTGGAGTCCGCCGCCGAGGCGTTGGACTGCCTGCCCACCGACATCCCGCTGGTCACCGTCGACGGCGACCCCCGCCGGCCGGAGCCGCTGGTCACCATCGACCAGGTGGAGGGGGGCCGGCTGGCCACCCAGCATCTGCTCGACGCGGGCCACCGGACGGTCTGGCACGTCTCCGGTCCGGGCGACTGGTTCGACAGCGCCGGCCGGATCGCGGGGTGGCGGGAGACGTTGCGGGCGGCGGGGGCGGAGGCGCCCCCCGTGTTGCAGGCGGACTGGTCGGCGGCGTCGGGGTACCGCTGCGGGCAGATGCTGGCGCGGACGCCGGGAGTGACCGCCATCTTCACCGCCAACGACGATCTCGCCCTGGGCGTGCTGCACGCGCTGCACGAGCACGGCCGACGGGTGCCGGAGGAGGTCAGCGTCGTCGGCTTCGACGACGTGCCGGACGCGGCCTACTTCATCCCGCCCCTGACCACCGTCCGGCCCGACTTCGACACCGTGGCGAAGGCCAGCCTCACCCTGCTGCTGGCACAGATCGAGTCCGGCGTCGACCGCACGCTGCGGCAGACCGTCTCCCCGACGCTGATCACGCGCAGCAGCGTGGCCCCGCCCCCCGAGTGAGCCCGGTGCCGGCCGTGCCGCGGCGGCGCCCCTCCACCATGGGTTGATAGCGGTAACATCCCGGCCCGCCCGACGGCGAGCCCCCAGTGGCCTGGCCCGCGTCGGCGGCATCAACCCTCACAGCCACGCACGGTGGCCGTCTACCCGCGCAAACGCGCCCACATCGTGGCCGTAAGAACCTCGGTATAGTCATCACCTTGAATCAATCCAGGCGTCGAACGTAATATGTCTGTCGTCACATGTGAACGTTAACGCGAGCTGTTCCGGTCGGGCCCGGCGGCGTGCCGGGCTCGACGACCTGTCCTCGGGCCGCAGTTCCCCGTCCCTGGCCCGGCACCCCTTGGAGGTCCGATGTCCCTGTCCATCAACCGACGACGGCTGTTGCAGGCCGCCGGCGCGACCGCCGTCGCCTCCGCGGCCGGCACCACGTTCGCCGGCGCGCAACCGGCCGCCGCGGCGCTGGTGGTGCCGCCGGCACGACCGGACACCGGCGTCTCGGCGTACCCGTTCGAGCTGGGCCAGGTGCGGCTGACCGCCGGCCGCTGGCTGGACAACCAGAACCGGACGCTGAGCTACCTGCGGTTCGTCGACGTCGACCGGCTGCTCTACAACTTCCGCGCCAACCACCGGCTGTCCACCAACGGCGCCGCGTCCAACGGCGGCTGGGACGCTCCGTCGTTCCCGTTCCGCACGCACATGCAGGGGCACTTCCTGACCGCCTGGGCCCAGGCGTACGCGGTCCTCGGCGACACCACCTGCCGGGACAAGGCGAACTACATGGTCGCCGAGCTGGCCAAGTGCCAGGCGAACAACGGCGCGGCCGGGTTCACGGCGGGCTACCTGTCCGGCTTCCCCGAGTCGGACTTCGCGGCTCTGGAGGCGCGCACGCTGTCCAACGGCAACGTGCCCTACTACTGCATCCACAAGACCCTCATCGGCCTGCTGGACGTCTGGCGCTACATCGGCAACACCCAGGCCCGCACCGTTCTGCTGGCCCTGGCCGGCTGGGTCGACACCCGCACGTCCCGGCTGAGCTCCAGCCAGATGCAGAACATGCTGGGCACCGAGTTCGGCGGCATGAACGAGGCGCTGGCCGATCTCTACCAGTACACCGGCGACGGCCGCTGGCTCACCGTCGCCCAGCGGTTCGACCACGCCGCCGTGTTCAACCCGCTCGCCAGCAACTCCGACCAGCTCAACGGGCTGCACGCCAACACGCAGGTGCCGAAGTGGATCGGCGCGGCGCGCGAGTTCAAGGCGACCGGCACCACGCGGTACCGTGACATCGCCAGCAACGCGTGGAACATGACCGTCAACGCGCACACGTACGTCATCGGCGGCAACAGCCAGGCGGAGCACTTCCGCCCGCCCAATGCGATCTCCGGCTATCTCACCAACGACACGTGCGAGCACTGCAACACCGTCAACATGCTGAAGCTGACCCGGGAGCTGTGGCTGATCGACCCCAACCGGGCGGCGTACTTCGACTTCTTCGAGCGCGCGCTGGCCAACCACGTCATCGGCGCCCAGAACCCGGCCGACGGCCACGGCCACGTCACCTACTTCACCCCGCTCAAGCCCGGTGGCCGGCGGGGCGTGGGCCCCGCGTGGGGCGGCGGCACCTGGAGCACCGACTACAACTCGTTCTGGTGCTGCCAGGGCACCGGCCTGGAGGTCAACACCAGGCTGATGGACTCGATCTACTTCTACAACGGCACCACGCTCACCGTGAACCTGTTCGCGCCGTCGACGCTGAACTGGTCCCAGCGCGGCATCACGGTCACCCAGAGCACCAACTACCCGGTCGGCGACACCACCACCCTGAGCCTTTCCGGCACCATGAGCGGCTCGTGGAGCATCCGGGTGCGCATCCCGGCGTGGGCCACCGGCGCGACGATCGCCGTCAACGGCGCGACGCAGAGCGTGGACACCACGCCCGGCGGCTACGCCACGGTCACCCGCACCTGGGCCGCGGGCGACACCGTCACCGTACGGCTGCCGATGCGGGTCGTGCTCTCGCCCGCCAACGACAACGCCGCGGTGGCCGCCGTCACCTACGGCCCGATGGTGCTGGCCGGCAACTACGGCAACACCACCCTGAACGCCCTGCCCTCGCTCAACGCCACGTCGGTCACCCGGACGAGCACCAGCTCGCTCGCGTTCACCGCGACCGCCAACGGCGCCACGGTCAACCTCGCGCCGTTCCAGGACGCGCACGGCTACAACTACACCGTCTACTGGAGCGTCAGCGGCGGCACCGGCACCACCACCCACAAGCTGGTCAACGTCGGCAGCGGCCTGGTGCTCGGCATCCAGAACATGTCCACCGCCGACGGCGGGCTCGCCCTCCAGTGGGGCGACACCGGCACCGCCGACCACAACTGGGTCGTCGTGACCGAGGGCGGCAACGTCAAGTTCCGCAACGTCAACAGCGGCAAGGTCCTCGGCGTCGAGAACATGTCCACCGCCGACAACGCCCGCGTCCTGCAGTGGGCCGACAACGGCACCGCCGACCACCTCTGGACCCTGCTGAGCCAGGGCGACGGCACCTACAAGATCCGCAACGTCAACAGCGGCAAGCTGCTCGGCATCCTCAACGGCTCCACGGCCCAGGGCGCGCAGGCCGTACAGGATTCCGACAACGGCAGCGCCGACAACCGCTGGCGGCTCGTCGCCAACGGCTAGGTCCCGCCCGCGGATCGTGAGCGGGTCGCGCCGGTGGCGTCGTCGCCGGCGTGGCCCGCTCCCCCACGCGCGGTGCGGGCTGATCGGGCCTCTCCGGCCCGGAGATACGCCCCGGCGCTGACGGTCCGCTTCCTGTCGGCCTGCGCCACTACGATGGCCGCCGTGCAGTTCGGGGTGCTCGGGCCGCTCGCCGTCACCACCGACGCCGGCGAGCCGGTCCTGGTGCCCGGCGCGAAGGTCCGGGTGCTGCTGGCCGTCCTGCTGACCAACCGCAACCAGGTGGTGTCGGCGGACCGCCTGATCGACGACATCTGGGGCTCGCACGCGCCGGCCAACCCGGGCGGCGCGCTGCAGGTGCGGGTGTCCCAGTTGCGCCGGGCGCTCGACGACGCCGAGCCGGGCGCCCGCGGCCTGGTCGAGTCCCGTCCGCCCGGCTACCTGCTGCGCACCCGGGCGGTGGACGCCGACCGGTTCGCCGAGCTGGCCGCGTCGACCGACGTCGAACGGCTGGCCGCCGCGCTCGCGCTGTGGCGCGGCGACGCGTACGCCGACGTGGCCGACGCCGGGTTCGTCCACGCCGAGGCGACCCGGCTGGCCGAGCAGCGCCTCGCCGTGCACGAGCGGCTCGCCGCCGCCCGCCTGGCCCGGGGCGAGCACGACCTCGTCGCCGCCGACCTCGCGGAGCTGGTGACCCGGCATCCGCTGCGGGAGGGCCTGCGGGCGTTGCAGCTGCGCGCGTTGTACGCGGCGGGCCGGCAGTCCGAAGCCCTGGACAGCTACGCCGCCCTGCGCGACCGGCTCGCCACGGAGCTGGGGCTCGACCCGGGGCCGGAGCTGGTCGCCCTGCACCGCCGGATCCTCGCCCAGGATTCCGGGCTCAGCGCGCCGCCGCGCGCCGCGATCGTGCGCCACAGCCTGCCGGCTCGGCTCGACGAGCTGGTCGGGCGGGCCGGGGCCCTGGCGGAGCTGCGCGCCGTGCTGCCGGGGCGGCGCCTGGTCACGCTGGTCGGGCCGGGTGGCGTCGGCAAGACCCGGCTGGCCACCGAGGTGGCCCGCGAGCCGGCCGGGCCCGACGGCGGCTGCCTGGTCGAGCTGGCCCCGCTGCCGGCCGGTGACCCGCGCGTCGCCGACCGGGTGCTCGACGCGCTGGGCCTGCGGGAGCCGCCGGGCGCCGCCGTTCCCGCCGCCGACCGGCTCTGCGCCGCGCTGCGGCACCGGCGGGTGCTGCTCGTGCTCGACAACTGTGAGCACGTGGTCGACGCGGTCGCCACGCTGGTGGCCCGGCTGCTGCGGGACGCGCCCGCGGTCACCGTGCTGGCCACCAGCAGGGAACCCCTCGGCCTGACCGGCGAGCTGCTGTGGGAGGTGCCGCCGTTGGCCCTGCCCGAGGACGACGGCGACGTCGACGCGGTCCGGCGCTCGGCGGCGGCCCGGCTGTTCGCCGTCCGGGCCGCCGCGCGGCAGCGCGGATTCCGCCTCGACGAGCGGACCGCACCCGCCGTCGCTCAGCTCTGTCGTCGGCTGGACGGCCTGCCGTTGGCCCTCGAACTGGCCGCGACCCGGGTGCGCGCACTCGGCCTGTGGGGCGTCGTGGACCGCCTCGACGACCGGTTCCGGCTGCTCACCACGCAGCAGCGCGACGTGCCGGCACGGCAGCGCACGCTGGCGGCGGTGATCGGCTGGAGCTGGGACCTGCTGGCCGAGGCCGACCGGCGCGTGCTGGCCCGGCTCGTCGTGTTCCGCGACGGCTGCCCGGCGGAGGCGGCCGAACGGGTGTGCGGGGCCGACGTCGACGCGCTGACCCGGCTGGTGGACCGTTCGCTGGTGGTGCTGGACGAGAGGCCCGACGGCCCGCGCTACCGGCTGCTCGAGTCCGTCGCCGCGTTCTGCGCCGAGCGGCTCACGGACGCCGACGACGTCCGGGCCCGGCACGCGGCTTACTACACGGAGCTGGCCGAACGCGCGGACCCGCAGCTGCGCGGCGCCGACCAGCGGCGGTGGCTGTCCCGGCTCGACGCCGAGGCGGGCAACCTGGCCGCGGCGCTGACGCACGGCGGCGGGCTGCGCCTGGCCACGGCCCTGAGCTGGTACTGGTTCCTGCGGGGCAGGCTGACCGAGGCGGGACGGGCGCTGGCGGCGCGCGGCGAGCCGGCGGAGGAGGCCCGCGCCGCGCCGTGGCGGGTCGGCTTCGCGCTGTTGCGGGGCGAGCCGATCGTGCCGGGCGAGGTCCGCGCCGCGCTGGCCGGCGCGGTCGACGGCCGGGCGGCGTGGTTCGTCGCGCACGCGCTGATCGACCGCAGCGAGCTGGCGTTGGCGGCGGAGCTGCTGCCCGTCGCCTGCGCCGACGCCTGGGTCGAGGCCGCGGTGCTCTGCTCCCGGGCCAAGCTGGCGCACGCCACCGGTGATCTCGCCGCGCTGGAACGCGCCGGGGGCCGCAGCGCGGCGCTGTTCGCCGCGATCGGCGACCGGTGGGGCCGGTTGCAGGCCACCGACTGGGTGGGCGGCCTGGCCGAGATGCGCGGCGAGCACGAGCGCGCGGCTGCCCTGCACCGGGAGGGGCTGCGTTGGGCCGAGGAGCTGTCCCTGCGGCCGGAGGTGGGCAGCAAGCTGTCCTGGCTCGCGTGGCTCGCGGTGCAGACCGGCGACCACGGGCGCGCCCGGGAGCTGGCCGGGCGCGCATACGCGCTGGCGGCGGAGCAGGACGCCCCGGCCGCGCTGGTCTTCGCGGAGACCAGCCTCGGCATCGCCGCCCGCAGGGCGGGCGACCTGGACGCGGCCACCGGTCACCTGACGCGCGTCGCCGAGCGGGGTCGCCGCGAGGCGCGGCCCGCGCTCTACCTGCCGATGGTGCTCGTCGAGCTGGGCTACGCCGCCGAGCAGGGCGGTGACCGGGCCGCCGGGCTGGCCCTGCACCTGGAGGCGTTCGACGCCGCGCGGGCGATGGGTTCGCCCCGGGATGCCGCCGCCGCCCTGGAGGGGATGGCGTCGGCGGCGGGGCCGCCCGAGGTCGCCGCCGCGCTGCTGGGGGCCGCCGCCGCTGCCCGGCTGGCCGCGCAGGCCCCGGCCGCGCCGGCGGAGCGCGCCGAGACCGACCGGGTGGCCGGGCGCCTCGCCGCCACGCTCGGGCGGGAGCGCTTCGACGCGCTGTTCGCCGAGGGTGGGCGGCTGGGCCCGGACGAGGCCCGAGCCCGGGCCGGGGCCGGGGCGGTCGTCACCCGACCGGCCCTGGCCGGTACGAGGCGATGACCACGCCGCTCTTCATGACCCTGGTGTCGATCAGCTCGAACGACGTCGTGAAGTCGGCCAGGGGCGTCGTCATGCTGGCGCCGCCGGTGAGGACGGGGTGGATCCAGAACCGCACCTCGTCCACCAGGCCCGCCCTGACCAGCTGCGCGGTGACCGAGCCGAAGCCGTACTGGATGATGTCCCTGCCCTCCTGGGCCTTGAGCTTGCGGACCTCCGCCACCAGGTCGCCCCGGAGCACCCGGGTGTTGTTCCAGGTGGGGTCGGTCAGCGTGGTCGAGGCGACATACTTGCGGACGTTGTTGAAGTAGGCGGCGCCGGTGGTCGGGTCGCTCTCGTCCTGGGCCGGCCAGGCGACGGACATGCCGTCGTACGTGACGCGGCCCATCAGCACCGCGTCGGCGGCGTCGGTCTGCGCCCCGGCGAAGGCGCTGGCCTCGTCGTCGAAGTACGGCATGGTCCACATGGGATTCTCGATCACGCCGTCGAGGGTGACGTAGGTCGAGTTGATCAGCTTGCGCATCGGGGCTCCCGTGTCGGTGGCGCTCGTGGTGACACCGACACCCTGCCGGATCCCACTTACGGTTCGCTTCAGGTCCGCGCGCGGGGCGACGCGTTCATTGACAGGCATGAGAACCCGGGCTACGGTGCGCCAGGAAAGCGCTTTCACGCACGGCATCCGCCGACCTCCCCACCCCGTCCCCCGGAGGTTCCTCCACCATGCGCAGACGCCGCCGACGGTCCCTGCTCGCCGTCGCCACCGCAGCACTCACCACCGTCCTGCTCGGCCTGACCCAGCTCGGCGGCGCCCAGTCCGCGTACGCCGCCACGCTGTTCAGCGACGACTTCGCCGACGGCGACACCGCCGGCTGGTCGAAGTCCGGCGGGACCTGGTCGGTCGTCGCCGACGACAGCCCCGCCCTGCACCAGGCCAAGGCCGACACCGACAACGCGCGCCTGTTCGCCGGCACGTCGTCCTGGGCCGACTACGCCGTCCAGGCCCGGGTCAAGGCCCTGACCCTGCCGGCCGACGGGGCCGTGGCCCTGCTCGCCCGGGCCTCCGGCTCGACCACCTACTACCGGCTGGCCCTGCTGCCCGGCAACCAGGTCCGGCTGGAGGCGGTACGCAGCGGCGCGGCGACCACCCTGGGCACGCTCTCCCGGACCGTCGCCACCGGCACCTGGTACACCCTGCGCATCGAGGCCACCGGGTCGACCGTGCGCGGGTGGGTCGACGGCGTCCAGGTCGGCTCCGGCACCGGCAGCATCGCCACCGGCCGCATCGGCGTGCAGACCCGCTACGCCACCGCCCGCTACGACGACGTGACGGTCACCAGCGGCACCACCACCCCCACCACGCCACCGACCGGCACGCCACCGACGGCCACCCCCACCGCGACGCCGACGACCACACCCCCCGCCTCGCCGACCCCGACGCCCACCGGCACCCCGCCGGCCACCGGCACGGTGGTCGTCGCCAAGGACGGCAGCGGCACCTACACCAGCGTGCAGGCGGCGGTGAACGCCGTGCCCGCCGGCAACACCATCGGACGCACCATCGTCATCCGGCCCGGCACCTACCGGGAACTGGTCACCATCCCCGCCGACAAGCCCCACCTCACCCTCGTCGGCTCCACCGGCGACGCCCGCGACGTGGTCATCACCTACGACAACGCCTCGGGAACCCCGAAGCCGGACGGCGGCACCTACGGCACCTCGGGCAGCGCCTCGGTGACCATCGACGGCAGCGACTTCACCGCCCGGCACCTGACCTTCGCCAACAGCTTCGACGAGGCCGCGCACGACTACAGCGCCGAGCAGGCCGTCGCCGTGCTCACCCGCGCCGACCGGCTGGTCTTCGACAACGTCCGGTTCCTCGGCAACCAGGACACCCTCTACCACAACAGCGCCAACAGCAGCACCATCGGCCGCGCGTACTTCCGCAACTGCTACGTCGAGGGCGACGTCGACTTCATCTTCGGCCGGGGCACCGGCGTCTTCGACCGCTGCGAGATCAGGTCGCTCGACCGCGGGTCGTCGAGCAACAACGGGTACGTCACCGCGCCGTCCACGATGATCAGCAACCCGTACGGCTTCCTGTTCGTCGGCTGCACCCTGACCACCGACTCGGCCGCCGCCCAGAGCGTGCACCTCGGCCGGCCGTGGCACCCCAGCGGCGACGTCAACGCGATCGGCCAGGTCGTGTTCCGCGACAGCGTCCTCGGGGCACACGTCAAGGACTCCCCGTGGACGGACATGTCCGGGTTCTCGTGGCGCGACGCCCGGTTCTTCGAGTACCGCAACAGCGGCCCCGGCGCGACGGTCACCGCCGACCGCCCGCAGCTCACCGACGCCCAGGCGCCCACCTACACGGCGCAGCGCTACCTGGCCGGCTCGGACGGCTGGAACCCGATCCACTGACCGGCCCCGGTACGCGGGGGCGGCGGGACCACGCACCACCCCCGCGTACCGGCGGGTAACCTCCCGCCATGACGCACGAACGCGAGATCACCGCCCCCGTCGACCTCTGCCTGCCCGACGGCCGGCTCGACCCGGCGGCGGTCGGCTGGACCCGCCGCCCCCTGCACCGGGCGAACCTGCGGGGCTGGGGGCGGACCAAGCGCTGGGAGTACTGGGGCGTCGTCACCCCCGCCCACGTGATCGGGGTCGTCGTGTCGTCGCTGGACTACGCCGGCGTGCACAGCGTCTACGTGCTCGACCGGGCCACCGGCGAGGAGGTCAACACCGAGGCGGTGGTGCCGCTGGCGCGCGGGGTGACGCTGCCCGAGCGCAGCGGCGTCGGCGCCGTCACCGCGCGCGGGCCGGTGACCGTCGCCGTCGACCAGCGCCCCGACGGGACCACCCTGCGCGCCACCGCCGGCGACGTCGAGGTCGACCTGGCCATGCCGCTGCCCGCCGGCCACGAGTCGCTCGGGGTGGTCGTGCCGTGGGGCAAGCGGCGGTTCCAGTACACGGTCAAGGACGTCGGGCGGCCCGTGCACGGCCGGCTGCGCGTCGGCGGCGCGTGGCACGACGTCCCCGCCGACGACTCGTTCGCCGTGCTCGACCACGGCCGCGGCCGGTGGCCGTACTCGGTCGCCTGGAACTGGGCGGCGGGCAGCGGGCCCGGCCGGGCCGTCCAGCTCGGCGGAAAGTGGACCGACGGGACCGGCAGCACCGAGAACGGGCTGTTCGTCGCCGGTCGGCTGCACAAAATCGGCGACGAGCTGCGCTGGACGTACGACCGGTCCGACTGGCTGCGCCCGTGGCGGATCACCGGCGACCGGGTGGACGTGACGCTGCACCCGTTCCACGAGCGGGCCGCCCGCACCAACCTCGGCGTGGTGGCCAACGAGACGCACCAGTGCTTCGGGCACTTCACCGGCTGGGCGGCCACCGACGACGGCGAGCGGGTCGACCTCGACGGGCTCGTCGGCTGGGCCGAGGAGGCCCGCAACCGCTGGTAGCCGCGCCTGCCCCACACCGCGCCCACGTCCCGTTCAGCGCAGCAGGCGCACCGCGCCCGGCACGGCGGTCACCGTCACCGGCAGGTCGAGGCACCGCTCCCCGTCGGCGTACGTGGTGATCCCCTCGGCGGCCAGCTCCACGGTGCGGGCCCGGTGGCTGCTCACCAGCGGATGCCGCACGTGGGTGCCCCGGTAGATGCGCGGCTTCACCCGGATCAGGGTGCGCCGGTCGAACCGGCCGCCGACCACCACGTCCAGCAGGCCGTCCGTCGGGTCCGCGTCGGGGCAGATCCGCATGCCGCCGCCGTAGCTGGCGCAGTTGCCGACCGCCACCAGCACCGCGTCGCACTCCAGGGGCTCGCCGTCGAGCCGCAGGGTGTAGCGGCGCGGGCGCAGCCGGGCCAGCTCCACCAGGATCGCCAGGTCGTAGCGGCGGGGGCCGCGCGGGCGGCGCATCCGGTTGGCCCGCTCGTTGACGATCGCGTCGAAGCCGGCGGCGAGCACCGCCCCGTACCACCGGGTTTCGCCGCCGGGGCCGGTCAGCCGGGCCAGGTCCACCGGTCGGGTCCGGCCCTCGCGCAGCGCGGCGGCGACGGTCTCGGCGGCGGCGAGCGGATCGGCGGGGAAGCCGGTGTCGGCGGCGAAGTCGTTGCCGGTGCCGGCCGGCACCGCAGCGAACGGCACACCCGTGCCGGCCACCGCCTGCAGGCCCCGGTGCACCGTGCCGTCGCCGCCGACGGTGACCAGGGCGGCGGCCCCGGCGGCGACGGCGGCCCGGCACGCCGCCTCGGCCTGCGCGCCCGTGCCCGCCTCCAGCAGCCGCACCGGACGGCCGGCCGTCGCCAGCCGGTCCAGCAGGCGCGGCAGCAGGCCCCGGTGCCGCCCGCGCCCGGCCGTGGGGTTGGCGAGCACGGCGACGGGACCGTCGGGACGCGGCCCGGGGGCAGGGTGGTCGGCTGCGGTCACGGCGAGCACCGTACCGCCCGCTCGCCCGCCCCGGCACCGGCCTGCCGGCCCGCGCGGGACGGCCCCCGCGTCGGGCCGGCGGGAATCGTCGCCGAAGCAATCTGCCGTCGCGTTGAACGACCGGCGGGCCAACCCCGTACGTTCCGGTGAAGGGAGCTGCCCCATGAAGCGCATGACCCCGCTGCTGACGCTGGTGACCGGAGCCGGAATGGCGGCCGTGCTGTTCGCGATGAGCGCGCAGGCGGCACCGACGGCCGCACCGCCGAAGGTGGACGCCGCGCCCCCGGCCAGCGCCGCCGACGCGCCGCCGGCGCCGTCCGGGAGCCAACCGCCCGAGCTGTCCCCGGGTGCCCCGGTGCCCCCGGCGGCGGCCCCCGGCGCGACGGACGTCCCGGCCGCCGGGACGCCCGAACAGAAGGTGGACGCGAGCTGGACCGGCCGCCTGAACAACGGCGCCACCATCGCCATCACCTCCCGCGACGGCGCCGCCGAGGCGTACGTGTGCGACGGCAAGGACATGGAGCTGTGGCTGCGTGGCACGGCCACCGACGGCAAACTCGCCCTCGACGGCAAGGACGCCACGCTCACCGGGACGTTCGACGGCTCCGAGGCGACCGGCAAGCTGACCATCGGCGGCGACACGACCACGTTCACCGCGAAGGCCACGGCGGGAACCGCCCCCGTGGTCTACCGGGCGACCCCGCAGCTGCGGGACGCCGGGGTCGACGGCGGCTGGATCCTGCGGCCCGACGGCACCCAGATCGGCGTGCTCACCTGGAACGGCCGGCCGATCCCGGCGCCGCCGCTGGACCCCGCGTTCGGCACCACGATCGTCGAGGGGCTGACCGTCACCGCCCGGCCGGTGATCCCCGCGCCGGAGCCCGGCCGGTGACCAGCGGCGACTGGCGCGCCGGCACGGACGTCGCCCCGGCCGGCGACGCCTGGGACAGCGGCACGAAGGCCCCGCCCCGCGTCGACTGGGACACCCCGCCCGAGGTCGACGTGTGGGGCGGCGACGCGGACAACGCGCCCCGGGCCGGCGCCTGGGACGGCGGGAACGACGACGGCCCACGGGCCGGCGGGTGGATCGGCGACGCCGGCGACGCGCCCCGCGCCGGCAGGCCGGGCCGCGACGACGCCCCCCGCGCCGGGGCGTGGGACGCCGGCCCGGACACCGGGCCGGAGGTCGACGTGTGGGGCACCGGGACGGGTGCCCGCCCCGGTGGCGACCGGTGGGACGCCGGCCGCAAGAAGGCCCGGCCCGAGGTCGACACCTGGCGCGCCGGCCGCGACGGCGGGCCGGACGCCGACCGGTCCCGCGACGACCGGGGCCCCGACGACGATCGGGGCCTGCGGGTGCTGCCCGATCCCGCCGCGTTCGCGGCGCGGCTCGCCGCCGAGACCGAGCCGGCCCGGACGGCCTCGCTGCTGCTGCCGGTGCTCGCCGGCGCGGCGGTCGCCGTGGCCACCGGCGTCTACGCCAAACTGCACCAGCCCACCGGCATCGCCGTCAACGTCGCCGGCTTCACCGGGCCGATGCAGGTCAAGGTGTGGCTGGGCAGCGGCGCGATGGCGCTCGCCGTGGTGCAGGTGCTGTCGGCGCTGGCGATGTGGGGGCGGCTCGGCGGCTTCCGCCCGTCCTGGGCGGGCGTCGCCCACCGTTGGTCCGGCCGGGTGGCGTTCCTGCTCGCCGTGCCCGTGGCCGTGCACTGCCTGTACGCCCTCGGCTTCGCCGCCTACGACCTGCGCACCCTGGCGCACTCCCTGTTCGGCTGCTTCTTCTTCGGCATGTTCACCACGAAGATGCTGGCCCTGCCGAAGCCGGGACTGGCCGGCTGGGTCCTGCCCGTCACCGGCGGGGCGGTCTTCGTCGCCCTCACGGCGATCTGGCTGACCTCGTCGCTGTGGTACTTCACCACCTTCGGGATCACCCGGTGACGCCGCCCGCCGGCACCGGCAGAGGGTCGTTCGTCGGCACCGCCAGCAGGCCGCCGGTCGGCACCGAACGCAGCGAGGAGAGCAGCGCGATGACCTACGAGTACCGGCCGTGCCCGTCCCGCCGGGCCGTCCTGTGCGCCACCGGCGCGGCGGGCGTCACCGCCCTGCTGACCGGCTGCCAGACGTACGGGGAGCCCGTCGCCGCCCCGGTGGCGGCCGACCCGCCCGTCGGCGACGCGCCGGCCAGCGGGGACCCGGTGGCCGAGCCCGCCGGCAGCGGCGACCCGGCCGACGCCGACGCCGATCCCCCCGCCGGTGGGCAGGCGGCGGCGCTGGCCGCCGTGGCCGACCTGCCCGTCGGCGGCGGTCGGATCCTCGCCGACCGGGGCGTGGTGCTGACCCGGCCGACGCAGGAGACCGTCAAGGCGTACTCCGCCACCTGCACCCACGCCGGCTGCACCGTCACCCGCGTCGCCGACGGCACCATCGTCTGCGGCTGCCACAACAGCACATTCGACATCGCCGACGGGTCGGTGCGCGGCGGGCCGGCCGGCTCGCCGCTGCCGCCGGTCGCGGTGTCGGTCCGCGACGGCCAGGTCCTGCTCGCCTGACGGCGCCTCACGACGCCTCACGACGCCACTGCCGGCCCGACGGGTCGCACCCCCGGCACGACGAAGGCCCGCCCCGAACTTCCGGGGCGGGCCTTCGCGTCGTCAGCCTCGTCAGGTCATGTCGTCGTAGCGCCGGTCGATCGGCGCCGGCGCGGCCACCGGCTCCGGAGCCCCGATCGGGTCCGAGGCCTCGATTCGCTGGCTGGGCGGCACCCGGTCGTCATTGAGCTCCAACGGCGACACCTCGTCGTCGGCGATCCCCGCGTAGATCTCCTTGCCCCGCCCGCGCCGCCTGTCGTTGAGGAACGCGACACCCACGGCAGCGAAGTACAGGGCGGACAGGCAGACTGCCAGAGCCGTCATACCGAACGGATCCGGCGTCGGGGTGACCACCGCCGAGAAGGCGAAGAACACGAAGATCGCGACCCGCCACCAGCTGAGCAGCCGCTTCGCGCTGGCCAGCCCCACGAAGTTGAGCATCAGCACGATCAGCGGGAACTCGAACGCCACCCCGAACAACAGGATCAGGTTGGTGACGAACGAGATGTAGCGGGTCACCTCGAGGTTGGTCGAGATGTCGTCACCGGAGACGTTGAGCAGGAACTCCAGCCCCTTGGTGGTGACGAAGAAGGCCAGTACCGCGCCTGCGGCGAAAAGCGGCGCCGCCAGCGATGTGAAGACGTAGGCGTACCGCCGCTCGTGCCGGTGCAGACCCGGCGCGATGAACGCCCACAGCTGGTAGAGCCAGACCGGGGCGGCGATGACCAACCCGACCCAGAGGCCGATCTTCAGGTTGAGCAGGAAGACGTCGGCGACACCGAGCTGGACGAAGTTGCACTTGCCCGTGTCGGGGTCGATCGAGGCCGGCAGGTCGCAGTACGGCTTCGACAACAGCAGCCGCACCGGAGTCGCCAGCCAGATGCCAAAGCCGAAGCCGACCATGATCGCCAGCGACGCCCGGAACAACCGGGAGCGCAGCTCACGGATGTGGTCCATGAGCGTCATGGAACCGTCGGCGGCCTGCTCGAACTTGCTCGGTCCGCGTTTACGAAGGGCGAAGGCCACGGTGGTCGGGCCCCTCGGTCAGTGGTCGCGGACGCGCTGCACCGGGTCGATGACCGGCTGCTGCGGAGCCTGCGGCGGGGCGTACGGCTGCTGCTGCGGCTGCGCGTACGGCTGCTGCGCATACTGCTGCTGCGGCTGCGGCTGCGCGGCGTTCGGCGGCAGCGGCTGGTAGCCGGCCTGGGCGTCGGCCTTCTCGGCCAGATCGCGGTCGTCGTCGTGCAGGCTCTTCGTCTCGGCCTTGATGATCCGCAGCGAACGGCCCAGCGAGCGGGCCGCGTCGGGAAGCCGCTTCGCGCCGAAGAGCAGGATCATCACGACCACGAGTACGGCGATGTGCCACGGCTTGAGGGCACCCATGGGAAGCTCCAGTCGCTCTGTGTCGTCGTGGGGGTGTTACCGGAGCCCATCGTACGTCCGTTGAGGGCCGTTGCCACCCGCCGGACGCTGGTGGTTTCGACCGGCTGGTGAAGTGTTGACCAACTCCGCGCGTCCCGTCAACCACCCGGACCCGGATCCCACCTGCGGATACCCGCCCCCGCGCCGGCCGCCGGGCGCACGCGCAGCGGCCCGGGTCGATCTAGTGGCCGCGCTTCGCCTTGATCACGGCCAGGCGGCGCTGGGTGAGCTCCACCTGCCCCTGCATCGCCTCCGCGCGCTCCTGCAGCGCCTCGGCCGACACCCGCAGCGCCTCCGCCTCCGCCTGGCGGCCCTGCAACGCCATCGCCGCCCGCCGCAGCCGGGGCAGCCGGACCAGTACCGGCCGCACGGCCAGCGCCAGCACCACGAACGCGAACAGCACCACCGCGACCACGATCCACTTCACCACGGCGGCCAGCCTACCGGGGCGACGCGGACCCCGCCGGGTCACCCGACGGCGCGCCGTCCGGGCTGGCGTACGCCTCCAGCGCCGCGACCGCCTGCGCCCGGACCTGATCGGCCAGCTCCGCCGGGGCGACCACGGCGACCCCGGGGCCCAGGCCCAGCACGAACCGGCGGGCCCAGCCCAGGTCGGTCACCCGCAGCGACACCAGCCACTGGTCGCCGTCGCCGCGCTCGACCCGCTCGCACGGATAATATTCGGTGATCCACCGCTCGCCCCGACCGATCCGCAACGTGATCAACGGCAGGTCCGGCGACGGGCGGAACACCCCCTCGGTGAGGTCGTGCGGCCGGGCCTGCGGCGGCACCACCGCCGGCTCGTCCAGCTCGACGACCGCGTCGATCCGGTCGGCCCGGAACAGCCGGACCTCCTCCGCGCGGCGACACCACGCCTCCACGTACGCCCGGCCGCCCACCATCAGCATCCGCAGCGGGTCGATGACCCGCTCGGTCGTCTCGTCCCGGGCCGGCGTGTAGTAGGTGATCCGCAGCGCCCGGGCCCGCCCCACGGCGGCCCGCAGCTGCTCCACCCGCCGGCTGTCCGCCTGCAGGCGCACCTCCACCGGGGCGCCGACCAGGTCACCCGCCGCGTTCTCGATCTTCGCGAGGGCCCGCTCCACCGCCTCCCGGTTGGCCACCCCCGGCGTCTCGGCGAGCATCCGCAACGCCACCACCAGCGCCAGCGCCTCGTCGGGGGTCAACCGCAGCGGCCGGTCGATCCCCGCGTCGTAGGTGATGGTCACCCGGTCGCCGTCGAACGCCATGTCAATCAGGTCACCCGGGCCGTAACCGGGCAGCCCGCACACCCACAGCAGCTCCAGGTCCTCCCGCAGCTGCCGCTCGGTCACCCCCAGGTCGCCAGCCGCCTCGGCGATCTCGATCCCCGGCCGGGCCAGCAGATAGGGCACCAGGTTGAGCAGCCGGGCCAGCCGGTCGGCCGACGCCCGGTTGCCGCCGGCACGCGGGCCGGTCGGGCGGGCGGCCGGACGGGTCGCCGGGCGGGTCATCGGGCACCTCCGGTCACGGTCAGCTCGTCGTGCCGGGCGGCGATCTCCTTGAGCCGCTGGATCACCGCCTCGCGCACCTCCGGCGGGTCGAGCACCCGCACGTCCGGGCCGTACCCCACCAACTTGGCGGCCAGGGACTCCGCGTCCGCGTACGGCAGGACCAGCCGGTCCCCCGCGGGCCCGGAACCGCTGTCGACCGCCCAGCGACGCAGCCCCGCCGCGCGGCCCGGACGGACCAGGACCGTCGCCCGGCCCGTGCGCTCCACCGGCCCCGACCAGCGCGCCACGTGGCTGATCAGATCCAGCCCCGGCGGCGGCTCGAAGCCGCCCGGGGCGCCGGCCACCCGGACCGCGCCCACCACCCGCGACAGCCGGAAACAGCGGGTCGCCGCCCGGTCCAGGTCGTGCCCCACCACATACCACCGGCCCCGCCAGCAGACCACGCCCCACGGCTGCACACGGCGGCGGGTCGGGTCGTCACGGTCGGGCGCCCGGTAGTCGAAGCTCACCTCGCGGCGGTCCCGCGCGGCGGCCGTCAACGGCGCGAACGCCGGATCGACCGTCACCATCGGCTCCAGGCCCAGGGTCGCCTGCGGGTCCACATCCACCCCGGCGGCGCGCAGCTTCGCCAGCCCCGACGACGCGGCGGCCGCCAGCCCCGCGTGCTGCCACAACCGGGCGGCGATGCCGACCGCCGCGGCCTCGTCCGGCTCCAGCGGGATGTCCGGCAGCGCGTACTCCCGGTGGGCGATGCGGTAACCCGGCTCCGAGTCGAAGACGCTCGCCGTGCCCGTCTCCAGCGGCACCCCCAGCTCACGCAGCTCGGCCTTGTCCCGCTCGAACTTGCGCTGGAACGCTTCGTGATCCTTCGCGTCGTCCGGATCGTGCTCGTAACCGGGCACGGTCGCGGCGATCTGCGCGGCGGTCAGGAACCGTCGCGTCGACAACAGGCAGATCACCAGGTTGACCAGGCGTTCGGTGCGGGTCCGCGACACGTGTGCACGCTAGCAGCCCGCGCCGCGCGGGCGTGCACCCAATCCGGGCGCGTCGCGGCAACGCCACAACACTCACCCTGGGTGACCGCAACGGCACCGCTGCGGGCCCCGCCGGGCGGCCATAGGGTGGCCCCATGCCCGAAGCGGACGTCAAGACCGAGAGCGTGGGCACCGTCGTCGTGGCCGGCGCGGCCAACCTCGCCATCGCCGTGGCCAAGCTCGTCGCCGGGCTGATCTCCGGCTCCGCGGCGATGCTCTCCGAGGCCGCGCACTCCGTCGCCGACACCACCACCGAGGCGCTGCTCTACCTCGCGCTGCGCCGCGGCGCACGGCCCGCCGACGTCCGCCACCCCTTCGGGTACGGCAAGGAGAGCTACGTCTGGGCGTTCCTCGCCGCGCTGTTCACCTTCGTCGCCGGGGCCGGCTTCGCCATCACCCACGGCGTCACCACCATCCTCGTGCACGAACACAGCGGCAACTACCTCGTCGCGTACGTCGTGCTGGCCGTCTCGTTCGCCGTCGAGTCGGTCTCCCTGGCCCGGGCGACCCGGCAGATCCGCGCCGAGTCACGCCGCTGGAACACCACGCCGCGGCGCTTCCTGCGGCTCACCGCCGACACCACCGTCAAGGCCGTCTTCCTGGAGGACAGCGCCGCCCTGATCGGCCTGCTGCTCGCCGCCGTCGGCCTCGGCCTGTCCCACCTCACCGGCGACGAACTCTACGACGGCCTCGCCTCCATCGCCATCGGCCTGCTGCTGCTCGTCGTCGCGATCACCCTCGCCAAGGCCAACATCTCGCTGCTCGTCGGACGCTCCGTGCCCGAGCGGCTGCGCCACGAGATCGCGGCGGAACTCGACGGGCTGCCCGCCGTCGAACGCATCGACACGCTGCTCACCATGCAGCTCGGCCCCGAGGACATGCTGGTCGCCGCCAAGGTCGACTTCCGCGACGACGCCACCGGCGCCGACATCGAGGCCGCCGCCGACGAGGCCGAGCGCCGCCTCACCGCCCGCTACCCCGAGATCGGGTACGTCTTCCTCGACCCCACCCCGTCGCGCCCCGAGACCCGCAACCGGCGCACCCGGCACATCCAGGACGAGCCGCCACGCTGACCCCGCCGCCGCAACCCGCGCCCGGCAACCGCTAGCGTGCACCGCATGGTGCGATGGCGGGCGGGAACCGTGACGGCGCTGCGGCGGGAGTGGACCGGCGCGATCGAACTGGACGTCACACTCGCCGACGGCACCACCATGCGGGCCCTGGCCTACCCGCACCTCGTCGGCCGCCCCGCGCCCGGCGACCGGGTGCTCCTCAACGCCGGGGCGCTGCTCATGGGCCTCGGCACCGGCGGGTACGCGCTCGTCGTGGCCCTGCCCGACCGGCTGCCGCCCGACCCGCCGCAGGCCGGCGACACCCGCGACGCCGGGCACCTCGTCAAGGCCCGCTACACGCCCCTGCAACCCATCCTGCTCGGCGTCGACGAGGAGGCCAGCCCCCACCGCGAGGTGCTCGCCGCCGCCGAGGACATCGCCGGCCTGCCCGTCGTCACCGCCGACCTGCACTCCGCCCTGCCCGCCATCCTCGCCGGCATCCACGCCGACGCCCCCGACGCCCGCGTCGCCTACCTGCTCACCGACGGCGGCGCGCTGCCCGCCTGGTTCTCCCGCGCCCTCGACGGGCTGCGCGGCCGGCTCGCCGGCACCGTCAGCGTCGGGCAGGCGTTCGGCGGCGACCTGGAGGCCACCACCGTACACAGCGGCCTGCTCGCCGCCCGGCACGTGCTCGCCGCCGACGTGGTCATCTGCGCCCAGGGTCCCGGCAACCTCGGCACCGGCACCCGCTGGGGCTACTCCGGCGTGGCCGTCGGCGAGGCCGTCAACGCCGTCGCCGCCCTCGGCGGGAAACCCGTCGGCTCCCTGCGCATCTCCGACGCCGACCCCCGCCCCCGGCACCGTGGCGTGTCCCACCACAGCCTCACCGCGTACGGTCGCGTCGCCCTCGCCCCCGCCGACCTCGTCGTGCCCGACGACCTGCCCGCCGCCCTGGCCGACGACATCGACGCCGCGCTCGCCCCCCTCGCCGGGCGGCACCGCATCGTCCGGGTCCCCACCGACGGGCTCGACGCCGCGCTGCGCGCCAGCCCCGTGCCCCTGTCCACCATGGGCCGCGGCCTCGACGCCGACCACGCCTACTTCCTCGCCGCCGCAGCCGCCGGCCGGCGCGCCGCCGCCCTCGCCCGCTGATTCGCCGTCGTCCCGGCTACGGCCGGGCAGCGCGGCGGCCGGGCGCGGCTACGGCCTGGCTCTGTGCGGCTGTGGCCAGGCGGCGCGGGAGACCTCAGGCCAGGAAGATCAACGCCAGCCAGCCGCCGACGATCACCACCAACGCCGCGGCCAACACCCACGTCGGCACCGTGTACTCGCCGCGCCGGTTCCGCTCCACCTCCGCGCGGATCTTCTCCCGGCGGCGGTCGATCCAATTCAACTTCTCGGCGCCGCGCTCGCGCCCCGGAGGTTCAGACATCATGGCAGCGCCAGCCTACCCGGACGGCCCCCTCCCGCCACGACCAGCGCCGCACGAGGGGGCCCACCGGATCACATGCTCGCGATCAACCGCTCCACCCGCTCGTCGTACGCCCGGAACGGGTCCTTGCACAGCACGGTGCGCTGCGCCTGGTCGTTGAGCTTCAGGTGCACCCAGTCGACCGTGAAGTCACGCCGCTTCTCCTGCGCGTGCCGGATGAACTCCCCCCGCAGCCGCGCCCGCGTCGTCTGCGGCGGCGTCTCCTTCGCCTCGAAGATCTCCGGATCCGTCGCCACCCGGTCCACCTCCCCGCGCCGCTCCAACAGCCCGTACAGGCCCCGCCCACGCCGCAGGTCGTGATACGCCAGGTCCATCTGCGCCACCCGGGGATGCGACAACGGCAGGTCGTGCTTGCGCTGATACCGCTCGATCAGCCGCAGCTTCGACACCCAGTCGATCTCCCGCGACACCGGCTCCAGGTCACCGGTCTCCACCGCCCGCAGCACCCGGCCCCACAGCTCCACCACCCGCTTGGCCGTCTGGTCCCCGCCCCGGCGCTCCACGAACTCCGTCGCCTTCGCCAGGTATTCCTGCTGGATCTCCAGCGCGCTGACCTCCTTGCCGGAGGCAAGCCGCACCTTCCGCCGGCCCGTGATGTCATGCGACACCTCGCGGATCGCCCGGATCGGGTTCTCCAGCGACAGGTCCCGCATCACCACCCCCGCCTCGATCATCCGCAGCACGATGTCCGCGGAACCGACCTTCAGCAGCGTGGTGACCTCGTTCATGTTCGAGTCACCCACGATGACGTGCAGCCGCCGGTACCGCTCCGCGTCCGCGTGCGGCTCGTCGCGGGTGTTGATGATCGGCCGGCTCCGCGTCGTCGCCGACGACACCCCCTCCCAGATGTGCTCCGCCCGCTGCGACAGGCAGTAGACCGCACCCCGGGGCGTCTGCAACACCTTGCCCGCCCCGCAGATCAACTGCCGGGTCACCAGGAACGGAATCAGCACGTCCGCCAGCCGGCCGAACTCGCCGTGCCGGGAGACCAGGTAGTTCTCGTGACAGCCGTACGAGTTCCCCGCCGAGTCCGTGTTGTTCTTGAACAGGTAGATCTCACCCGCGATGCCCTCGTCGTGCAGCCGCTTCTCCGCGTCGATGAGCAGCCCCTCCAGGATCCGCTCCCCCGCCCGGTCGTGGGCCACCAGGTCCACCACCGAGTCACACTCGGGCGTCGCGTACTCCGGGTGGGACCCCACGTCCAGATAGAGCCGGGCACCGTTGCGCAGGAACACGTTGCTCGACCGGCCCCACGACACCACCCGACGGAACAGGTACCGCGCGACCTCGTCGGGGGACAGCCGCCGCTGCCCACGGTAGGTACAGGTGACGCCGTACTCGGTCTCAAGGCCGAAGATTCGCCGCTCCATGAGTTGACATTAGTCCTCTCCGGCCCCGAATGGGCAGGGCTGACCACCCGGACACACGCGACCGGCCACCCATCTGGGTGGCCGGCCAGGTGATCACTGTTGCCGAACGGTCACGCCCCGGGCGTGTCGGACCCGCGCTACCCCTCCAGGTCCGCCGAACCCGCCGACGTCGTCGGCTTCCCCGCCTCCTGCGTCGGCGTCGCCGGGGTCTCCGGACGCTCCTCGGTCGCCGGCTCCTTCGACTCCTCCGCCTCGGCGTCCAGCAGCGCGGTCAGGGCCGCACCGGTGATCCGCCGGAACGTCCGGCCCTTGCGGTGCCGGTCCAGGACCGCCACCTCCAACTGGTGGGCCGCGATCGTCCGCGCCGCCCCGCCCTCACCGCCGACGCTGCCCAACGCCGCCACGGCCACCCGGACCGCCTCACCGAGCGACATGTCCGGCCGGTGCTGCGACTTGAGCACACCGGAGATCGCCTCGGCCTGCCCACCCATCGCCATCCGGCCCGGCTCGTCGTTGACCGAACCGTCGTACGTCAACCGGTAGAGCGCGTCGGCCTCCGGCGTCGCCCCCACCTCCGCCACGCAGATCTCCACCTCGAACGGCTTCGACTGCTCGGTGAAGATGGCGCCGAGGGTCTGCGCGTACGCGTTGGCCAACGCCAGACCCGTCACGTCCCGCCGGTCGTAGCTCAGGCCGTTGAGGTCGGCCATCCGGACCCCGGCGCGACGCAGATTCTCGAACTCGTTGTACCGGCCCACGGCGGCGAAGCCGATCCGGTCGTAGATCTCACTGACCTTGTGCAGGGTGCTGGAGAGGTTCTCCGCGACGAAGAGCACCCCGCCGGAGTAGCTCACGACCACCGCGCTGCGGCCCCGGGCGATGCCCTTGCGGGCCAGCTCGGAGCGGTCGCGCATGATCTGCTCGGGCGAGGCGTAGAACTGCATGGCCACGGCGGCGGTTCTCCTTTGGGCGCTGTGCTGACGACGACTGCTGACTAAGGCGGAGGCGGGGCTCAGCCGCCCGGGTTCTCCATCCGGCCGGCCACCACGGCCTCGGCGATCGCGGCCGTCTCGGCGTCGGTGAGCCGGTGGGTGCCCTCCGCCGTCGCCGTCATCACCACCGGGTAGATCCGGCGGGTGAGGTCCGGGCCACCGGTGGCCGTGTCGTCGTCGGCCGCGTCGTAGAGCGCCTCCACCGCGAGCCGCACCGCGTCATCGACCGACAGGCCCGCCCGGAACCGCTTCTTCAACGCCGACCGCGCGAAGATCGAACCGGAGCCGATCGCGTCGTAACCGGTCTCCTCGTAGGGGCCACCGGTGACGTCGAAGCTGAAGATGCGCCCCGCCCGCGCCGGGTCGGCGGCGGCCAGGTCGAACCCGGCGAACAGCGGGATCACCGCGAGGCCCTGCATGGCCGCGCCCAGGTTGCCCCGGATCATCGACGCCAGCCGGTTGGCCTTGCCGTCGAGCGAGAGCATCGCGCCCTCGATCTTCTCGTAGTGCTCCAGCTCCACCTGGAACAGTCGCATCAGCTCGATGCCGATGCCCGCGGTGCCCGCGATGCCGACCAGCGAGTACGCGTCGGCCGGGTGCACCTTCTCGATGTCCCGCTGGGCGATCAGATTGCCCATGGTGGCCCGTCGGTCGCCCGCCATCACCACGCCACCGGCGGCCGAGATGGCCACGATGGTGGTCGCGTGCGGCGCCAGGTCGGCGGCCATGCCGGGCGGCAACGGCCGACGGCCGGGCAGCATCTCGGGGGCCACCCTGCTCAGGAAAGACGTGAAGGACGACGTCCCCGCGTTGGTGAACGCATCTGGTAGACGCCCGGATGGATCAAAGCCCGCTGCCACGTGGTTCCTCTCAGGTACGTGATCGCCCTGGCCAGTCTCGTAGGACTGTCACGGAACTGGCCAAGACCGCCGTTGCAGTTGAAGCAGAGTATCCCGCGCACCCAGCCGGTGCGATGATCGTGGTCCAGATGTTGCGGGTCCGCGCCACCACAGATCGCGCAGACCCCGCCCTGCTCGGCGAGGAGTTCGTCGAACTCCTTCTGCCCCACCCCGTAGCGGCGACGGAGGTGGTATTCGCGGGTGCCACCGTAGAGCCGCTGCACCGTTTCCCTGCCACGGGCGTTGTGGCACGGTTTGCAGTACGTGTGCCGCCCGCCGGCCTTCCTGGTGCGCGGAAAGTCCTCAAGCGGCTTGATGTCTCCGCAGTCGGGACACCATTTCAGCCCGACGGGGACCGGAACCGGAGCCCTCTTCGGCGCGCTGATCCCGCGCTTGCGGCGGCTCGCCTCCGAGCGGGCCGCCGCGCAGCTCTTGCAGTAAAAAGCCAGCCCGTCCGCGCGCCGCCGGTTGCGGTGGAACTCGGTCGTGGGCAGCAGGCGCTCACACTGGGGACACCTCTTGTCCGATGCGCTGGGCAAATCGGACATATAGTATCATTCACCCCCTTTCTGGACGTATCCCCTCACGAATTCTTCTGCGTTCTCCTCCAGGACGGAGTCGATCTCGTCGAGCAGGTCGTCGACGTCCTCGGTGATCTCGGCGTGCCGCTCGGCGACCTCCGGGTTCGCCTCGGTGGTGACGTCCTCGATCTCCTCGCCCTGCCGGGCCTTGCCCGACTGCGACTGCCCGCCGCTGTCACGAGTGGCCATTGCTGCCTCCTCCACGATCGTCTCCGATGAACTTACCTCGCGGAGGCGACGAAAAGCCCGCCGCGCGCCGGCTTGGCGCGGGGCGGGCTTTCGGGCCCACGCAGGGTCAGCCGCCGGTCAGCGTCTCCAGCAGGTCCTTCGCGCTGACGCACCGGTCGAACAGGGCGCCGACGTGCTTGCGGGTGCCCCGCTCCGGCTCCATCATCGGCACCCGCACCAGCGACTCCCGGCCCACGTCGAAGATCACCGAGTCCCAGCTCGCGGCGACCACCTCGGAGGCGTACTGGGCCAGGCAGCGGCCCCGGAAGTAGGCACGGGTGTCCTCCGGCGGCTCGGTCATCGCCGTGCGGGTCTGCTCGTCGGTCAGCAGCGTCTTCATCGACCCGCGCTGCACGAGCCGGTGGTAGAGGCCCTTCTCCGGCCGCACGTCGGAGTACTGGAGGTCGACCAGTTGGAGCTTGTGCGAGCCCCAGCCGAGCTTCTCCCGCTCCCGGTAGCCCTCCAGCAGCCGCAGCTTCGCCACCCAGTCCAGCTCGTCGGCGCACTCGAACGCGTCGCGGCCGAGCCGGTCGAGCACGCTCTCCCAGCGGTCGAGCACGTCGGCGGTCTGCTCGTCGACGTCGGTGCCGTACCGGTCGTCCACGAAGGAGCTGACCCGCTCGAAGTAGGCCCACTGCACGTCCAGGGCGGTCAGCCGACGCCCGTCGCGCAGCCGCATCAGGTGCTTCAGCGACGGGTCGTGGCTGACGGCGCGCAGCTCGCTCACCGGGTCGGCGATGCCCAGGTCCGGCCCGAGGGCCTTCTGCTCGATCATGGTGAGGATCAGGGCGGTGGTGCCGACCTTGAGGTACGTGGAGATCTCCGACAGGTTGGCGTCGCCGATGATGACGTGCAGCCGGCGGTACTTGTCGGCGTCGGCGTGCGGCTCGTCGCGGGTGTTGATGATGGGCCGCTTGAGCGTCGTCTCCAGGCCGACCTCGACCTCGAAGAAGTCGGCGCGCTGGGAGATCTGGAAGCCGCTGGCGCCGCCGTCCTGGCCGATGCCGACGCGGCCGGCGCCGCAGACGATCTGCCGGGTGACGAAGAACGGCGTCAGGTAGGCGACGATGTCGGCGAACGGCGTCTGCCGGCGCATCAGGTAGTTCTCGTGGG
Source organism: Micromonospora sp. PTRAS2 (assembly GCF_054052245.1). NCBI lineage: Bacteria > Bacillati > Actinomycetota > Actinomycetes > Micromonosporales > Micromonosporaceae > Micromonospora > Micromonospora sp. PTRAS2. Next base: position 37,788 of record NZ_JBSWBU010000010.1, on the reverse strand, counting down.
CGCCGTAGCTGGCGCCCTTGTTGTCGGTGTTGTTCTTGTAGAGGTGGATGGGCTGGGTGCCCGGGATGGTGGCGGCCCGGCGGGCGGCCTCGGCCATCACCCGTTCGCCGGCCTTGTCCCACCGGACCACGTCGAGGGGGTTGGTGACCTCGGGGGTGGAGTATTCGGGGTGGGCGTGGTCGACGTAGAGACGGGCGCCGTTGGTGAGTATGACGTTGGCCAGCCCGAGGTCCTCGTCGGCGAGGGCCTCGGCGGGGTCGTACGCGGCGCCGGAGTAGGTGAAGCCGCGGGCGTCGCGCAGCGGCGACTCCTCTTCGTAGTCCCAGCGGGCCCGGCCGCCCCGGTTGAGTTCGGGGCGTGCCCCGTAGGCGTTGACCACCTGGGAGGAGGTGACCATCGGGTTGGCCCCCGCCTGGCCGGGCACGGAGATGCCGTACTCGACCTCGGTGCCCATGATCCGTCTTACGCTCATCAACCTACCCGCTTCGCTCGCCGACCCGGTCCCCCGTCACGTCGAGCGTAGTCCGCGTCGCGCGGTGCGGGGGCGCGGCGGGCGGCCACGTCGGGGCGGGTGTCGTGCCGGTGCGGGGACGCGACGGGGCCCGCGACGTCGCTGTCGCGGGCCCCGGTCGTGTCGTCGGGGGTGGTTACAGGTATTGGCCGGTGTTGCTGGCGGTCTCGATCGACCGGCCGGCCTCGGTGCCCTTGCCGCCGGAGACGAGCGTGCGGATGTAGACGATCCGTTCGCCCTTCTTGCCGGAGATGCGGGCCCAGTCGTCGGGGTTGGTGGTGTTGGGGAGGTCCTCGTTCTCGCGGAACTCGTCGACGCAGGCGTCGAGGAGGTGCTGCAGGCGCAGGCCCTTGCGTCCGGAGGTGAGGAATTCCTTGATCGCCATCTTCTTGCCCCGGTCGACGATGTTCTGGATCATCGCGCCGGAGTTGAAGTCCTTGAAGTAGAGGACTTCCTTGTCGCCGTTGGCGTAGGTGACCTCGAGGAAGCGGTTCTCCTCGGTTTCGGAGTACATCCGCAGCACGACCGCGTCGATCATGGCGGCGACGGTGGCCTGGGCGTCGCCTCCGTGTTCGGCCAGGTCGTCCGGGTGCAGCGGCAGCCCGGAGAGGATGTACTTGGAGAAGATGTCCTTGGCCGCCTCGGCGTCCGGCCGCTCGATCTTAATCTTCACGTCGAGCCGGCCGGGGCGCAGGATAGCCGGGTCGATCATGTCCTCCCGGTTGGAGGCGCCGATGACGATGACGTTCTCCAGCCCCTCCACGCCGTCGATCTCGCTGAGCAGCTGGGGGACGATCGTGTTCTCCACGTCGGAGGAGACGCCGGAGCCGCGGGTGCGGAAGATGGAGTCCATCTCGTCGAAGAACACGATCACCGGCGTGCCCTCGCCGGCCTTCTCCCGGGCGCGCTGGAAGATCAACCGGATGTGCCGCTCGGTCTCGCCGACGTACTTGTTGAGCAGCTCGGGGCCCTTGATGTTGAGGAAGAAGCTGGTGTGCCTCTCCTTGCCCAGCCGCTCGGCGATCTTCTTGGCCAGCGAGTTCGCCACCGCCTTGGCGATGAGCGTCTTGCCGCAGCCGGGCGGGCCGTAGAGCAGGATGCCCTTGGGCGGGCGGAGCTGGTGCTCACGGAACAGGTCCGCGTGCAGGAAGGGCAGCTCCACCGCGTCGCGGATCTGCTCGATCTGCGACTGGAGGCCACCGATGTCGGTGTAGTCGACGTCGGGCACCTCCTCCAGGACCAGCTCCTCGACCTCGCTCTTCGGGATCCGCTCGTACGCGTACGCCGAGCGGGGCTCGATCATGAGCGAGTCGCCGGCCCGGATCGGCGAGCCGATCAGGGTCTCGGCGAGGTGCACGATGCGCTCCTCGTCGGAGTGCGAGACCACCAGCGCCCGGTCGCCCGGAGCGCCCTCGGGACCCGCGAGGATCTCCTTGAGCATCACCACCTCGCCGACCCGCTCGAAACCGAACGCGTCGACGATGTTGAGCGCGTCGTTGAGCAGGACCTCCTGGCCACGTCGCAGCTCCGCGACGTCCAGCGAGGGTGAGACGGCCACCCGGAGCTTGCGCCCACCGGTGAACACGTCCACCGTGCCGTCCTCGTGCGCTGCCAGGAAGACACCGTAGCCACTCGGCGGTTGCGCGAGGCGGTCGATCTCCTCCTTGAGCGTCACGATCTGCGCTCGGGCCTCCTTGAGAGTGCTCACGAGCCGTTCGTTGTTCTCGGTCAGCCGCGCCAACTGTGCCTGGGTGGCCGCCAGCCGCTCTTCGAGCTGCCGGACGTGTCGGGGGCTTTCGGTCAACTTGCGCCGCACCAGAGCGAGTTCCTCTTGAAGGAACGCGACCTGCGTGGAGAGATCGTGGGCCTCCTTCTCCCACCGTGCGGCGCGCGAGTCCGCGTCGTCGCTGCGTGCCACGTCCCACCTCCCCGGGGGGCTTGAACGTTCTGCCCTAACACTAGCCGCTATGAGGCCGATTCGGTCCCACGCAACGCCCTCGTCACTGAACCTTGATCGCCAAGGGTGGCCACGGGGGCAGGTCGGGGCGTTCGGGTACCGTCGTGTCGTGGGACGGGAGAACATGGGGGTACGCCGGTGAGCGAGGTCGCGACCGACCAGTTGCAGGTCTGGGTGGACCAGGATCTGTGCACGGGCGACGGCCTGTGCGTGCAGTACGCGCCGGAGGTCTTCGAGTTCGACGTCGACGGGCTGGCCTACGTCAAGGGTGCCGACGGCGAGTTGCAGCTCGCCCCGGGCAGCCGGGTGGGGGTGCCCGAGCACCTGCGCCTTGAGGTGATCGACTCGGCGAAGGAGTGCCCGGGCGAGTGCATCCACGTGGTGCGGGGCGACGGCGTCGAGGTCGCCGGCCCGGACGCCGAGGACGACTGAGCCCGGACGCCGCGGACGACTGAGCGTCGACCGGGCACCCGCCGGGTCGCCCCGGGCGGGGCGACCCGGGCGGCGTCGCCCGGCGGGCCGGGCTCAGAGCAGCGGCCGGCCCACCACGGCGGCGACCGTCCGGGCGAACTCCTCCAGCCGGGCGATCTGCCCCGCCCCGCCGTCGTCGAGGGTCTTGCCGAAGCGCAGTGCGTCGTGCCGGGGCACCCCGCCGATCTCGTCGCCGGGCGGTGCCTCGTCGAGCGAGGTGAGCAGCAGGTAGACGTCGATGCTGTCGACCCGGATCCGGCCGTCGTCGGTGCGGGTGAGCCGCCGCCGGCAGCCGACCTCGGTGACGGTGGAGACCGGCACCACCCGCAGCGACGAGGTCATCGAGCCGGGCGGCCCCTCCCCCGGCGGCACGTCCTCGCCGTGCCAGAGCACGAGGCGGCTGCCGTCGCAGACCACGACCTCCTGCCACACGCCGTTGACCTCGTTGACGAACCGTTCGAGGGTGAAGCCGAGCACGGACGCGCCGCGCAGCACCCCGCCCAGGGCCTCCAGGGCGACGTCCGGGTCCCGCAGGTAGGCCCGCGCCGCCGATTCGAGATCCGGGTAGGGCGACCAGTCGGGGAAGACCGCCGGCACGTCCTGACCGCCGAAGCCCGGCTGGCTCATCCGGCCACCCCACGCTCCTCCGCCGTGTCGGGCAGCGCCCCGGCGGCCTGGGCGGCGGCGGCCTGGCGGGCCTCGGCGGCCGCGCGCAGCGCCTGCTTGCGTTCCGCGTACGCCTCGGCGCCCTTGCTGGGTTTGCGCCGCCGCGGCGGGGCGGTGACGCCGGGGGCGAGGCGGCGGGCGGAGACGAGGAACGCGGTGTGCGCGATCATCCGGTGGTCGGGGCGCACGGCGAGCCCTTCGGCGTGCCAGTCGCGCACCAGGGACTCCCAGGCGCGCGGCTCGGTCCAGCCGCCGCGCTCGCGCAGCGCTTCCACCAGCTCCGACAGCTGGGGGGTGGTGGCGACGTAGCCGATGAACACCCCGCCGGGCACGAGGGCCCGCTCGACCATGTCGAGGGCCTCCCAGGGGGTGAGCATGTCCAGGATGATCCGGTCGAAGCCGGTCTCCGCGCAGTCGGCGACGTCGCCGACGTGCAGCCGCCACGCCGGGTGCGGGCCGTGGAAGAACGCCTCGACGTTGCGGCGGGCGATCTGGGCGAAGTCGTCGCGCAGTTCGTAGGAGTGCAGTTCGCCGGTGGTGCCGACGGCCCGCAGCAGGGAGCAGCTCAGCGCGCCGGAGCCGGCGCCGGCCTCGAGGACCTTCGCGCCGGGGAAGATGTCGCCCATGGCGACGATCTGCGCCGAGTCCTTCGGGTAGATCACCTGGGCGCCGCGCGGCATGGACAGGACGTAGTCCGACAGCAGGGGGCGCAGCGCGAGGAACGCGGTGCCGCCGCCGGAGGTGGTGACCACGCTGCCGTCGGGCAGCCCGATGAGCGCGTCGTGGGCGAGGATCCCGCGGTGGGTGTGGAACTCCTTGCCGGGCTCCAGGGTGACCGTGTGCATCCGCCCCTTCGGGTCGGTCAGCTGCACCCGGTCGCCGGGGCGGAAGGGGCCCCTGGCGTGGCGGAGGCCCGGCGCGGCGCTGCCGTGGGCCGCCGGCACGGGCGGCGACGCCGGGGTGTCGGCGGACGCCGGCGCGTCGGGGTCGGCCGGGAGGGTGGGGGGATGTGCGGTCACGTGTTCATCTTCCGTTTGGGTTCCAGGAGCTGCGCCAGGTCCGCGATGTGCAGAACGCCGACGACATCTTCGCCTGCCGTCACGACGTACTGTGCGCCCGGGTGGGTCCGCACGGCCTCCATGACCCGTTCCCCGTCGAGGCCGGCCGGCAGGACGGGCAGGCCGGCGAGGGCGCGGGCGACGGCGTCGACGGCGATCCAGGGCCGGCGGGCCGGCGGCACGGCGTCGGCGGCGACGGGGTCGACGAGCGCGACGGGCCGGCCGGCGCCGTCGGTGACGGCGAGCGCGGCGTCGGGGCGGTCGCCCTCGGCGCGGCGGCGCTGCGCCTCGGCCAGCGGGGTGCCGGTGGGTACGGCGAGGACGGGGCGGGCCAGTCGGCGCAGGTCGATCAGCGGGAAGCGGCGGCTGATCCGGGCCAGCCGGATGGACTGGCCCGCCCCGCGCCACAGGGTGACCGCGACGAGCAGCATCAGCGGCAGGGCGAGGGGCGCCAGCAGCCGGTTGACGGTCAGCACGAGCGTCGCCGCGACGGTGCCGACGGCGACGACCCGGCCGACCCAGCCGGCGACCTCGGTGCCGGTGTGCCGGTCGCGGGTGACCGCCCACACGGCGGCCCGCAGGGCGCGGCCGCCGTCGAGCGGCAGTCCGGGCAGCAGGTTGAACAGCGCGACGATGACGTTGCTGACCGCGAGCTGGAAGGCGAGCTGGTTGGTCAGGGTGCCGTCGGGCAGCGCCAACGTGGCGGCGACGGCGGCGGCGCCGAGCACCGCGGAGACGGCCGGGCCGGCCAGCGAGACCAGCAGGTCGACGCGAGGGCTGGGGGCATCGCGGTCCATCTCCGTGTATCCGCCGAGCAGTTCCAGGGTGATGCCCCGCACGCCGATGCCGTAGCGGCGGGCGGTGAGGGCGTGGCCGAGTTCGTGCAGCAGCACGGAGCCGAGCAGCGACACGACGAACCCGACGCCGATCAGGTACGCGCCGAGCTGGGACAGGTCGAGCTGGCGGCGGGCGAACTCGGCGTAGGTCACGGTGACCAGCAGGGCCAGCAGCAGCATCGACCCGTTGAGGTGCAGCGGCACGCCGAGGATCCGGCCGACGGTGAGGCCGGGGCGGGTGGGACGGCGCGGCGGTCGGTCGGTCTGCGGCGGCTCCATCGCCCCGATGCTACGGACCCGACGCCGACGGGCACCTGCCGGAGCGGCGCGGTGGGCTTGTCGGACCGGTGGCCTAACCTTCCGGGCATGACGGCGGAACCGGTGATCGACCAGCAGCAGGCGCGGGCCACGGCGGAGGTGCCGGCGACGGTCCGGGCGTCGCTGTCGCCGTCGCGGGCGGCCGACTTCAAGACGTGTCCGCTGCTCTACCGGTTCCGCAGCATCGACCGGCTGCCCGAGCGGCCGAGCGTGGAGCAGGCCCGGGGCACGCTGGTGCACGCGGTGCTGGAGCGGCTGTTCGACCTGCCGGCGGCCGGGCGCACCCCGGAGGCGGCCGGTGACCTGGTGGCCCCGCAGTGGGACCGGCTGGTCACCGAGCAGCCGGAGCTGGCGGCCCTGTTCGACGCCGCCGATCCCGACGGCACGGCGGAGTTCCTGCGGTCGGCGTCCGGGCTGCTGGGGGGCTACTTCGCGGTGGAGGACCCGCGCCGGTTGGAGCCGGCCGAGCGGGAGGCGTTGATCTCGGCGGTGGTCGACGACGAGCTGCTGATCCGGGGCTATCTCGACCGTCTGGACGTGGCCCCCGACGGGGCGCTGCGGGTGGTCGACTACAAGACCGGCGGCGCGCCCCGGGAGGCGTTCGAGGCGCGGGCGTTGTTCCAGCTGAAGTTCTACGCGCTGGTGCTGTGGCGCACCCGCGGGGTGGTGCCGCGGGTGTTGCGGCTGCTCTACCTCAAGGACGCGGAGGTCTGCGACTACGCCCCCGACGCGGAGGAGCTGGCGCGGTTCGAGCGCACCGTGGTGGCGTTGTGGCAGGCGATCGAGGCGGCGACGGCCCGGCAGGATTTCCGGCCCCGGCCGAGCCGGCTGTGCGACTGGTGCAACCACCGGGCGCTGTGCCCGAGTTTCGGCGGGACCCCGCCGCCGTTCCCGGCGGCGGCCGCCTCGGCGGATCCGCTGGTCGACGCCCGGTCGCGGCCCAGCCCGCCCGGCGCGGACGAGTGAGGCTCCTCCCTGAGGAGGAGACCGGGTTCACCGTCGGCGACGATCGATCCCGCGTGGCGGCGGCTAGCGTTCCCCTATGACCGCAGGGTTGAGGGCGTGGCTGCGCCGCCACCGGCTGGCCGCCGACGCGCTGCTCGCCGTCGCCGTGGTGCTGGTGGACGCCCTCTTCGTCCTGCTCACCCCGGTCGACTTCCGGCCCGGCCCGCTGCCTGCGGCGCTGGGCTGGAGCGTGCTGTGTGCCGCCCCGGTGGCGCTGCGCCGGGCGGCGCCGTGGCCGGCGGTGGCCGCCGCCGTGGCGACCCTGGCGGTGCCGGTGTTGTTCGGGCACGCCCCGAACACGCAGAGCCTCACCTTCGTCGCGTTGACGTACACGATGGCAGCGCACCACCGGGCGCACCCGGCGGCGCTGGCCGCCGTGGCGCTGTGGGTGCCGGTGGCGGCGGTCAACGTCCTCGACCCGATCGCCGACACGGTCTTCGAGGTGGGTCCGGCCTACCTGGTGCTCAACAACCTGCTCGTCGCCGTGGTGGCGTACGCGGTGGGCCGGGCGGTGCACGCCCGCCGCGCCTCCACCGAGGCGCTGCGGGAGCGGGCCCGGGTGGCCGAGCAGAACCAGCGGTCCCTGGCCGAGCAGGCGGTGGCCGACGAGCGGCGGCGCATCGCCCGGGAGCTGCACGACGTGGTGGCCCACCACGTGAGCGTGATGGGGGTCCTCGCCACCGGGGCGCGGCGGGTGCTGCGCCGCGACCCGGACGCCGCCGACGAGGCGATCGCCACGATCGAGGACACCGGCCGGGCGACGCTGCGGGAGCTGCGCCGGCTGTTGGACGTGCTGCGCACCGACGCGGAGCCGGCGGCCGACCTGGCCCCGCAGCCGGGGCTGGCGGGCATCGAGCCGCTGGTGGAGCAGGTGCGCGAGGCGGGGCTGCCGGTGACGTTGCGGGTCGAGGGCGAGCCGGGGTCGTTGGAGGAGGGGGTGGCGTTGACGGTCTACCGGATCGTGCAGGAGGCCCTGACCAACGCCCTCAAGCACGCCGGGGAGGCGACGGCGGTGGTGCGGTTGACGTTCGGCGCGGCGTACCTGGCGGTGGAGGTCACCGACACCGGTCGGGGGCCGGCGCCGGGCGCGGTCCGGGTCGGGCACGGGCTGGTGGGCATGCGGGAGCGGGTGGGTCTCTACGGCGGGACGCTGCGCACCGGGGCCCGGCCCGGCGGCGGCTACCGGGTGTACGCGAGGATTCCGGTGGAGCAGCTCGGGGCGGTGCCGGTGTGACCGGGCCGCGTCACGACCAGCCGGCCGGGCCGGCGCGACGGGGGGACCCCAGATGACCGAAGAGGGCGCGACGCCGCCGCGGCCGGTGCGGATCCTGCTCGCCGACGACCAGCCGCTGCTGCGCACCGGGTTCCGGATGGTGTTGGGCTCCGAGGAGGGGCTGGACATCGTGGCCGAGGCCGGCGACGGCGTGGAGGCGGTGGACCTGTCCCGCCGGCTGCTGCCGGACGTGGTGCTGATGGACATCCGGATGCCCCGGATGGACGGGGTGGCCGCGACCCGGGCCATCGTCGATGCCCGGCTGCCGGTGCGGGTGCTGATCCTGACGACGTTCGACCTCGACGAGTACGTGGTGGGGGCGCTGCGCGCCGGGGCCAGTGGTTTCCTGGCCAAGGACGTGCCGGCGGAGGACCTGGTGACCGCGATCCGCACGGTCGCCGCCGGGGAGGCGGTGGTCGCCCCGCGGATCCTCAAGCGGCTGCTGGACCGCTTCGCCGACTCGCTGCCCGATCCGGCGGCGACGCCGCCGCGGGCGCTCAGCACGCTCACCGAGCGCGAGCGGGAGGTGCTGGTGCAGGTGGCGCGGGGGCTGTCCAACGCGGAGATCGCCCGGGAGTTGACGGTCAGCGAGACGACGGTGAAGACCCACGTCGGGCACGTGCTGACGAAGTTGGGGCTGCGTGACCGGGTGCAGGCCGTGGTGCTCGCGTACGAGTCGGGTCTGGTGCGGCCCCGGGGGTAGCCGTTGACCTGGTGAGGCGGGGGCGTAGCGGTCAGGGGCAACCCTGAGCCGGAATCGGGGCCCACCCGCAGCGGGAAATCCGCCGTGGGTCCGCCCGAAGTCGGAGGGTTCGGCGCCGCGGGGGCCTGAGGATGGGCACATGCCCGCACCGGGCCAGCGGGGGCCGGTGCGGCCCACCCGACGGAAGAGGTAGATGACGTGACCGCGACGACAGGCCGCCAGGCGCAGGCCGCGGCCCGCGCAAGCGACGTGTGGAAGGTGTACGGCAGCGGCGAGGCGCAGGTCGTCGCGCTGCGGGGGGTGAGCGCCGAGTTCGAGCGGGGCAGGTTCACCGCGATCATGGGCCCGTCGGGGTCGGGCAAGTCGACGCTGATGCACTGCCTGGCGGGCCTGGACTCGGTGACCCGGGGCACGGTGGCGATCGGCGACACGACGGTGACGGGGCTCGGCGACGCGGGGCTGACGAAGCTGCGCCGCGACAAGGTGGGCTTCATCTTCCAGCAGTTCAACCTGCTGCCGACGCTGACGGCGAAGGAGAACATCCTGCTGCCGTTGTCGATCGCCGGGCGCAAGCCGGATCCGGCCTGGTACGACGTGGTGATCGCGACGGTGGGGTTGCGCGACCGGCTCGACCACCGCCCGGCGCAGCTCTCCGGCGGTCAGCAGCAGCGGGTGGCGTGCGCGCGGGCGCTGGTCGCCCGCCCCGAGGTGATCTTCGCCGACGAGCCGACGGGCAACCTGGACTCCCGCTCCGGCGCGGAGGTGCTGAGCTTCCTGCGCAACTCGGTGCGCGAGCACGGCCAGACGATCGTCATGGTGACCCACGACCCGACGGCCGCCGCGTACGCCGACCGGGTGGTGTTCCTCGCCGACGGGGAGATCGTGTCGGAGCTGATCGAGCCGACGGCCGACACGGTGCTGGACACGATGAAGAAGCTGGACGTCCCCGCCGCGACCGAGGTGGGCAACTGATGTTCCGGGCGACCATGAAGAGCCTGTTGGCGCGCAAGGTGCGCCTGGTCCTGTCCGGCCTGGCGGTGGTGCTCGGCGTCATGTTCGTCTCCGGGGCGTTCGTGCTCACCGACACCCTCGGCCGGTCCTTCGACGCGGTGTTCGCCGACGCGTTCGCGGGCGTCGACGTCAACGTGGCCGCGAAGCCGAAGCTGGAGGTGGGCGAGGGCGAGGGCGAGCAGGTGTCCACGCCGTTCGCCGCGGACGTGGTGGACCGGGTGCGGGCGGTGCCGGGGGTGGCGTCGGCCACGGGTCGGGTCAACGCCGACGGGGCCCGGCTGATCGGCAGCAACGGCAAGGTGGTCACCTCGTTCGGTCCGCCGCAGCTCGGCGTGAACTGGGCGGGCGAGAGCGACCTGGTGCGGCTGCGCGAGGGGCGCGGCCCGCAGGCCGACGACGAGATCGCGGTCAACGCGGCGCTGGCGAAGGCAGCGAAGGTGAAGGTGGGTGACCGGGTCGGCGCGATGACCGCGTTCGAGTCGAAGCGGCGCGAGTTCACCCTGGTGGGGGTCTTCGGCTACAGCAGCGGCCGGGACACCATCGGCGGCGCGAACGAGGTCGCGTTCACCACGCCCGCCGCCCAGCGGCTGATGCTCGGCAAGCCCGGCACGTTCAACAACGTCACCGTGCGGGTCGCCGACGGGGTGCGCGCCGAGACGGTGCGCGACGACGTGGCCCGCACGCTGGGCGCCGGCTTTGACGTGAAGACCGGCGAGGAGCTCTCCGCCGCCTCGTCGGCCAGCCTCAAGGAGGGGCTGTCGTTCTTCAACAAGGTGCTGCTCGGCTTCGCCGCGGTGGCGCTGCTGGTGGGCACGTTCCTGATCCTCAACACGTTCTCGATCATCGTGGCGCAGCGGACCCGGGAGTTGGCGCTGATGCGGGCCATCGGCGCGAGCGGGCGGCAGATCATCGGTTCGGTGGTGCTGGAGGCCCTCGCGGTCGGCCTGATCGCCTCGGTCCTCGGGCTGGGCGCGGGCGTCGGGGTGGGCGCGCTGCTGGCCTGGGCGTTCGGCCGGTTCGCCGGCGGGCTGGAGCTGGCCGGGATCGGCGTTCCGCCGCAGGCGGTGGTCGGCGCGTTCACCGTCGGCATGCTGATCACGGTCGTCGCGGCGCTGCTGCCGGCGCTGCGGGCGGCGCGCATCCCGCCGATCGCGGCGATGCAGGACGTGGCCACCCCGGACCGGCCGCTGACGAAGGTCACGGTGTCCGGGGCGGTGGTCACCGCCCTCGGCGGCGGGCTGCTGGCCGTCGGCCTGACCGGCAACGCGGGCGGGGCCACGCTGACGGTGATCCTGGCCGGGGTGCTGTTCACGTTCATCGGGGTGGCGCTGCTGACCCCGCTGATCAGCCGCCCGGTGGTGTCGCTGCTCGGGGCGTTGTTCGCCTGGTCGGTGCCGGGCAGGCTGGGCCGGCTCAACTCGGGGCGCAACCCGCGCCGCACGGCGATCACCGCCGCCGCGCTGATGGTCGGCATCGCCCTGGTGACCGGGGTGACGGTGATCCTGGACTCGGCGAAGTCGAGCATCTCCGCCTCGGCGGAGCGCACCGTCGACGCGCAGTTGGTGATCTCCGGGGAGCAGACGGGGCCCCGGCCGCCCACGTTCGACGCGTCGGTGGTGGACAAGGCCGCCGCGCTGCCGGGGGTGGACGCGGTGCTGGGCGTCTACAACGACAACGCGATCGTCGACGGCGACCGGACGTACGTGGTGGCGCTGACCGACCTGGCCGCGATGGCCCGCATCTACGGCACCGTGCCGCAGTCGGGCACGGCCGCCACCCTCAAGCCGGACCAGGTGGCGCTGAGCGTGTCCGGGGCGAAGGAGCTGGGCAAGTCGGTCGGTGACCGGCTGACCGCGCAGTTCGCCCGGGGCGAGGGGCCGCACACGTACACGGTGGCGGCGGTGCTGCCCGACGAGCAGTCCATCGGGTCGATCATCCTGCCCGGGCAGGCGGGGCCGGAGTTCACCAACCCGGAGCCGTTCACGGCGCTGGTGCGGCTGACCCCGGGCACGCCGGTGTCGCAGGTGCAGCCGCAGCTCGACGCGCTGGTGGCCGACAACCCGGAGGTGTCGGTGGCCGACCGGGCCAGCTACATCGAGCAGCAGACCAGCGGTTTCGACACCCTGCTCACGATGATCCAGATCCTGTTGGCGCTGGCCATCGTGATCGCGGTGCTGGGCATCATCAACACCCTGGCGCTGTCGGTGCTGGAACGCACCCGGGAGCTGGGGCTGCTGCGGGCGATCGGGCTGCGCCGGGCGCAGACCATGCGGATGATCACCGTGGAGGCCGTGGTGATCTCCGTGTTCGGCGCGCTGCTCGGCGTCGCCGTCGGCACCGGCCTCGGCGCGGCGGTGGTCCGCGCGCTGAAGGACGAGGGGATCACCGACCTGGTGCTGCCGTGGTCGCAGATGGGGATCTTCCTCGGCCTGGCCGCGGTGATCGGGGTCGTCGCGGCGGCGCTGCCGGCGGTCCGCGCCGCCCGGATCAACGTCCTGGGCGCGATCGCCCACGACTGACGTGCAAGGAAGGGCCCCCTGTTAACGCATTCTGCATAGCAGGGGGCCCTTCTTAACGCCGGGCGCCGGGCGGGCGCCCACGGCGGGCGCCGGGCCGGGTGCCCACAGCGGGCGCCGGGCCGGGCGCCCACCGCGGCGGGCGGGCGGCCGGGCCCGCCGGGGCTACGACGGGATCGGCTGCCCCGGCGGGCTCGTCCGGGCCCGGCTCCGGGCAGCCGGGACCAGTCCCACCGTGAGGGCCAGCGCCACCAGCAGCGCGCTGACCCACAGCGGGGACCGGTAGCCCAGGCCCGCGCCGATCGCGGCGCCGCCCAGCAGGGGACCGACGGCCGCGCCCACGTTGAGGGCGGCGGTGGCGAAGGAGCCACCCAGCGACGGCGCGTCGGCGGCACGGTAGAGCACCAGCGTGATCAGCGTGGCCCCGACGGCGAACGACAGCGCCCCCTGCACGAGGACGAGCAGCAACGCCACCGGGGCGATCGCGGCGGTCGCCGCGAACAGCAGCCAGCCGGCGAGCAGGGCCAGGCCGCCGGGCACCAGGATGCGCATCGGCCGGGTGTCCGACAGCCGGCCGGCGACGGTGACTCCGACGAAGGATCCCAGGCCGAAGACCGCGAACAGCGCCGGCACCCACGCCCTGCCGTACCCGCTGACCTCGGTGGCCAGCGGGGCCAGGTAGGTGAAGGTGCAGAAGGTCGCGCCGTTGACCAGCGCGGCCAGGGCCAGGGTCACGGCCAGTCGGGGACGGCGCAGCGCGCGCAGTTCCCGCCGCGCGTCGGGCAGGGGGGCGCCCGGGGGCGTGGGCGGCACGGAGCGCAGGATCGCGACGGCGGCGGGCACCGAGACGGCGGCCACCGCCCAGAACGCCGTACGCCAGCCCCACAGGTTTCCGAGCACGGCGCCGGCGGGCACCCCCGCGACGCAGGCGAGGGTGACGCCACCGAGCAGCACGGAGGCGGCCCGGCCCTTGGCGTGTGGCCCGGCCAGGCCGACCGCCGTGGCGAGCCCCACGGCCAGGAACCCGGCGTTGGCCACGGCACCGACGACGCGGGTGGCCAACAGGACACCGAAGCTGCCGGTGACCGCCCCGACGACGTGGGCGGCGATGAAGGCGGTCAGGAAGACCAGCAGCGCCCATCGTCTGGGCCAGCGCAGGCTGAGCACGGCCATCAACGGCGCCCCGATGATCATTCCGGCGGCAAAGGTCGAGGTGAGCGTGCCGGCTGCCGGGACGGAGACCCGCAGGTCGGCGGCGATGTCCGGGATCAGGCCGGCCAGCATGAACTCGGAGGTTCCCTGGGCGAAGACGGCGAGCCCGAGGATGTAGATCACAATTGGCATGACGACTCCACAACCGCGTCGTGGGTGGATGGCGGGGCGGGGACGCGGCGGGCCACGGCGCGGCGGATCGGTCCAGCCGGGAACCCGGGCACCGCCGCGCGAGGCGACCGGGAGCCACGGCAGCACGGGCCCGATCAGGTCAGGGCGGCGGCTACGGCATCCCGGGCAACAGCGGCGGCGTGGGTGACGGCACGGCGACGAGGCGCGCTGGCTCAGCCTGGGCCGAGCTTCACCGCGCCCTTGTCGGGGCCAGCCACCGCGCAGCGGTGGCTAGCGTCTGGATGCCTCGGGGCCGGACACGCAGCGGAGCCTAGTTGCCACGCGGAGCACCGTCAACGGAGATCGACGCAGGCGCGGGGAGGCCGGCGGTCAGGCGGGCGGCTCGCCGAGCAGAGCGGCGAGCAGTTCCAGGTCCGCGCCGGTCAGGCTGTCGAGCTGGTGTACGCCGTCGGTCGGCGTGATCGGCACCTCCGCCGGCACCGCCAGCACGGCCGCGCCGGCGGCGAGGGCGCTGGCCACCCCGGGCGGGGAGTCCTCGATCGCCACGCACCGGGCGATCGGCACGCCGAGCAGCCGGGCGGCCGTCAGGTACGGCTCCGGGTGCGGCTTCGCCGCGTCCACCTCGTCGCCGCAGACCACCACGTCGAAGCTGTCCCGGCCCAGGGTGTCCAGCGCCACCTCCACGAGCGGGCGGCCGCTGGAGGTGACCAGGGCGGTGGGGATGCCCGCCGCGCGGACCGCGCGCAGCAGCGCCAGCGCGCCGGGCCGCCAGCGCAGCCCGGTGCGGAACAGCTCCAGGATCCGGGCGTCGATCCACGCCGCGCTGACCTGCGGGTCGCGGTGCGGCTGGCCGAGGTCGTCGTGCAGGATCCGCATCGCGTCGGCCATGCTGTTGCCGATGAGCGCCTTGCGGCCGGCGTCGGAGAGGGTGGCGCCGTATTCGGCGGCGAGCTCGCGCAGCGCGACGTCCCACAGTTTCTCGCTGTCGACCAGGGTGCCGTCCATGTCGAAGAGCACGGCGGCGGGGTGGTGGCTGCTCAGGGGGTCCTCCAGGCGTCGCGGGGTCGACCCGATCCTCGCAGCCGGCCCGCCCCGGCCGGGACCCGGTCCCCGCCCCTGTCCACGCCCGGCGGTCCCGCCGCCGCCCGGCGGCCGGCCCGCCGGGTGCGCCGTCAGCCCAGGTTGCAGGCCGCGAGGCCCTGTTCGTACCCGCGGAAGAAGTGGTCGGTGCGTTGCTCGGCGGTGCCGTGCGCCCCCTCGGCGAACCACGGCTGGTCGGGGTCGTCGCCGACGGCGAGCAGCCCCTCCCGGAACTCGTCGAGGTCGCCGTCCTCCAGTCGCAGGTGACCGGCCTCGATCGAGCCGCCGATGTACGCCCCGGCCATGCAGTCGGCCTGCAGCTCCTGCTGAATGGTGAACTGGGCGCGGATGCCGAGGCGCACCTGGATGCCGTGGGCGTACTCGTGGCCGAGCAGGTAGTAGAGGAACGCGTCGCCGACCTGCCGGAACGCCGCCACGGACCAGCGGACGTCGTAGGCGATGAAGTCGCCCGCCGAGCAGTACACGGCGTTGTTGCGGGGCAGGGCCTGCCCGGCGCAGGAGACCTCGCCCTCCCGCTGGTAGGGCACGACCCGCCGCACCGGCTGGAACCGCCGGCCCGACGCCCGGAACTGCGCGGTCCAGTAGATCTCGGCCTTGTCCACCGCGACGGCCATGTCCTCCTGGAACTCGGCCACGCTGGTGGTGCCGTCGGCGCGGGTCTGCTCCCCCTGCGGCGAGCTGGGCTGGCGGGTCGACCGGGGCAGGGGTTGCTGCGGCGCGCCTTCGTTCACCCCGCCGACCACGCAGCCGCTGGCCAGCACCAACGCGGCCAGCAGCCCGGCCAGCGGGCCGCCGGGCCGACGTCCCGACCGTGCCGTCACAGTGCCTCCCCGGCTCGTCCGACCGGTCCACTACCCCGGCTCCCTGTCGATCATGCCCGGCCGGCGACACGGTGACCATCCCCGATCGCGGTCGACCGGCCCGCACCCGTGGGCCGCACGCGTGGGCCGGGCCGGCGCGCGGCCCTCAGGGGTGGCGGCGAGGGATCAGGGGCTGGCGGCGAGGAAGACGAACGCGGCCAGCAGGACCAGGTGCACGCCGCCCTGCAGCAGGGTGGCCCGGCCCGGCACCACGGTCAGCACGCCGGTGACGACGGTCAGCGCCAGCAGGGTCAGCTGGGTGCCGCCGAGCCCGAGCAGCAGCGGCCCGTCGAGCCAGATGGAGGCGATCGCGATGGCGGGGATGGTCAGGCCGATGCTGGCCATGGCCGAGCCGAGGGCCAGGTTGAGGCTGATCTGCACCCGGTCGCGGCGCGCGGCGCGGGCGGCGGCGAGGGTCTCGGGCAGCAGCACCAGCAGCGCGATCACCACACCGACGAAGGCCTGCGGCAGGTTCGCCGCCGACACCCCGGCCTCGATCGCCGGGGACACCATCTTCGCCAGGCCCACCACGGCGATCAGCGCCACCAGCAGCATGATCAGGCTGGCCAGGGCGGCGCCGGCCGAGGGCGGGTCGGCGTGCCCGTCCCCGTCGGCGTCGGCGACGGTCCCGTCGGAGGTGACCGGCAGGAAGTAGTCGCGGTGCCGGCCGGTCTGCACGAGCACGAACAGCCCGTACAGGGCGAGCGAGGCCACGGCGGCGAAGACGAGCTGCGGGGTGGAGAACTCGGGGCCGGGCCGGCTGGTGGTGAAGGTCGGCACGACCAGGCTGAGGGTGGCCAGGGTGGCCACGGTGGCCAGGGCACCGCCGGTGCCCTCGGGGTTGAACACCGCCACCCGGCGGCGCAGCGCCCCGAGCAGCAGCGACAGGCCGAGGATGCCGTTGCAGGTGATCATGACGGCGGCGAAGACCGTGTCCCGGGCCAGCGACACCGTCTTGTCCCCGCCGCTGATCATCAGGGTGACGATCAGGGCCACCTCGATCACCGTGACCGCGACGGCGAGGACCAGCGAGCCGAACGGCTCCCCCACCTTGTGGGCGACCACCTCCGCGTGGTGCACGGCGGCGAGCACCGCCCCGGCGAGGAACGTCGCGACCACCCCCACGACCAGCGGGGGCAGTTCCCTGCCCCAGGTCAGAGCCAGGATCACCACGGCCAGCACGGGCACGGTGAGGGTCCAGTCGGTGACGCGGGAGCGCAGGACGGCGAGCATGGGGTCAACCCTGCCAGAAATCGCGATCATCGCCCACAGTTCGGGACGCGGCCCGGCCCCGTGCCGCGCCGCCTGCGACTGGGCCGTTTCGGTCACCGTGGATACCCGGCAATGATGCCCGGCAATGCGGGAATGCCCCGCCGGCCAGGGCTTCCCGCATTCCGGAAGCAGGAAATGAACAAGCCTCACGACTGATGTGCGGCACCGCCATCGGTCGATAGGTTGTGACGCCCCCGAGTACCGGAGTCACACCATGTCATCTGGCGCCGCAACGCCACTGATCTCCGTCATCGTCCCCACCTACAACCGTTCGCCCCTGCTGCGCGGCACCCTGACCGCGCTCGCCGGCCAGCGGATGCCCGCCGAGCGATACGAGGTCGTCGTCGCCGACGACGGCTCCACCGACGACACCCGGCAGGCCGTCGACGCGTTCGCCGACCGGCTCCGCCTGCGCTACCACTTCCAGCCCGACCTCGGCTTCCGAGCCGCCGCCGCCCGCAACGCCGGCGCCCGGCTGGCCACCGGCGCCGTCCTCGCGTTCGTCGACACCGGCGTGCTGCCCGGCCCCGACTTCCTCACCGCCCACCTCGCCGCCCACGCCCGCCCCGGGCCGCCCCGCGCCGTCCTCGGCTACACCTTCGGCTACCAGCCCGGCGACCCCGTCCCCGGGCTGGAGGCCGCGACCCGCGACCGCACCCCCGAGGAGATCGTCCGCACGTTCGGCGCGCTGCCCTCCTTCCAGGACGGTCGGCACGCCACCTTCGCCAGCACCGCCTTCGACCTGTCCCGCGTCCCCCTGGCCTGGCAGCTGTTCTGGTCGCTCAACTGCTCCGTGCCGGCCGCCGACTTCCACGCCGTCGGCGGCTTCGACGAGGACTTCCGTTCCTGGGGCGGCGAGGACATCGAACTCGGGCTGCGCCTGGACCGCCACGGGCTCGCCTTCGAGGTCAGCCGCGAGGCGTGGGCGGTGGACAGCCCCCACCCCCGGGAGGCCGCCGTCGACACCGGCGACGACCCCAGCAACGTCCTGACCATCCTGCGCAAGCACCCCGAACCGGTGCTGGAGCTGCTCTGGGCCTGGTTCGCCCGGCACCTGCCCCAACTGGAGGACACCCGCGCCTGGCACCTGCGCCAGGAACTGCCCGCCATCCGCCGGGCCGTCAACCGGGTCCGCGCCCTCGACGTCACCGCCGAACTGGCCCGGCTGCGCGACACCGTGCCGCCCGGCACCCGCATCGCCGTGTTCGGCTGCGGGGGCGAACTACCACCCGGGTTCCCGCCCGCCCACCTGTTCGACTACGACGAGACGCTGATCGCCAAGCTCCCCGACGATCCGATGCGCCCCGCCCATCACGCCCTCGGCATCCGCACCGTCCTGCCCGACGACGCCGTCGACGTCGTCTGGCTGACCTCCCGGATGACCCCGCTGTGGCGGCGCTGGCGCGCCCACCTCCTCGCCGAGGCCCGCCGCATCGGCGGCTCCGTGCAGGGCCCACTGGTGCAGGGGCCGCTGGTGCAGGTGGCCGCCGCCGCGTCCATCGCGGCCGGCTGACCGGCCCGTCCCACCGCGTGCCGCCGGCCGGCCCCCGCGCCGGCCGGCGGCACGTCACCCGGCCACTGGCCGGCCCTCAGCCCAGGGGCGTACGCCAGATCCGCAGTTCCGTGTCCGGCGCCCGCTCGGCGAACCATCCCCCGGACGACGCCGCCGAGAGCAGGGCCCGCAGGTCGGCGTCGAACTCCGCCAGCCGCGGCCCGAACAGGTGCGGGGCCCCGTCCGAGCGCGAGTGCACCCACGCCACCACGTCGTCGACCGACCGCCGCACCACCACGCCGGAGGGCACCCGCAGCCGCGTGGGGCCCGCGAACCCCGCCCCGGCCAGGACCCGTTCCTCGCCGCCCGGCGTCCCGTCCGGCAGGAACCCCCGACCGGCCCGCCGCACCGGCCCGAGCCAGCGGCGCACCAGCTCGGCGACCGCCTCGTACGGGGGCACCGGATCCGGCAGCCCCTCCGTCGACAGCGGCTCCCTGGCGTCGGCGACGTGCACGAACGCCCCGCCCGGCGGCAGCATCCCCCGCACCGTCGCGGCGACGGCGTCCTGCACCGTCCAGTGGAACGACTGCGCGAACACCACCACCCGGAACACGCCCAGCCCTGCGGGCAGGTCCTCGGCCCGCGCCCGTACCCATTGGATGGTGCCCACGCCGTCGCGCGCGGCCCGCAGCCGCGCCCGGGCCAGCATCCCGGCGTCGGGGTCCACGCCCACCGCCCCGGCGAAGCAGCCCGCCAGCGGCACGGTCACCGTCCCCGGGCCGCACCCCACGTCCAGCAGCCGCCCCGACCCGTCGAGACCCAGCTCGTCGGCCAGCGCCGCCACGAATCCCGCCGCGTAGGGCAGGCGGCCCCGCTCGTAGTGCGCGGCGGCGCCCGCGAACAGCGACTCGTCCCACGTCCACCGGTCCGTCACGGCCGCACCCTACCGGCCGCCGAGACCACCAGCGGTACGCTCACCGGATCGCACGTGGCGGCCTCACCACGACGACTTGCGCACCCCGGGCAGCTCGCCGCGCAGGGCAAGCTCGCGGAACCGCACCCGGGAGAGCCCGAACCGGGTCAGCACTCCTCGGGGGCGGCCGTCGATCTGGTCGCGGGAGCGCAGCCGCACGGGGCTGGAGTCGCGCGGAAGCCGGCTGAGCCGGCGGACCGCCTCGGCCCGTACGTCGGGGTCGGTCCCCGGGTGGGCGACCAGCCGCTTCAGCTCCGCTCGCGCCTGGGCGTGTCGGGCCACCAGCTCCTGTCGGCGCGCCTGCCGGTCGACCATGCTCTTCTTCGCCATCAGCGCGCCTCGCGGAACTCGACGTGCCGGCGCACGACGGGGTCGTACTTGCGCAGGACCAGACGGTCCGGGTCGTTTCGACGGTTCTTGCGGGTCACGTACGTGAAGCCGGTGCCGGCGGTGCTGCGCAGCCGCACGATCGGACGGGCGTCGCTCTGGCGGGCCATCAGACCTTCACCCCCCGGTTACGCAGCTCGGCGACGACCTTCTCGATGCCCTTGCGGTCCACGGTCCGCAGGGCCCTGGCCGTCAGGGTGAGGCTGACCCAGCGCCGCTCCGACGGAAGCCAGTAGCGGTGGTGCTGCAGGTTGGGGTTCCACCGGCGGCGGGTGCGCCGGTGGGAGTGGGACACGGCGTTGCCGAAGCTCGGCTTCGCGCCGGTGACGTCACAGCGTCGGGACACGGTGCTCACTCCTTCGTGGGAGCCGTAACAATAACGACAATGATTTTCAGTTCTACACCAGCCGCGCGGCCGCATCCACACCGGGCCGCCACCGTCGACTCGCCACCGGGCGAGGACCCGACCCGGATCCCGGGGCGGCGGGTCGCGCCCCGACTCGACCTCGGCACCCCGACCACGTCGGGCCCACAGGCCGATGCACACCCCGGCCGCGCCGTGTGCTTAGAATGACAATCGTTTTCAACTACGTCGAGAGGAGTCCGATGTCGTCGTCACCGCAGGCCCCGCCGCATGCCGCGCCAACCGACGCCGATACCCGCCCGTCGCTGACCGTCCTGTCCGGGTTCTGGCCGGCGGCAACCTTCGCCGTCGCCCGCACGCTGCTCGCCGCCGACGAGTCGCTGCTGCTGGTGCGGCACGACCTCGCCCGGATCCGCGACGGCGTCGTCCGTCGGGTGGTCCGCTCCGCCGCCGGCATCGTCGAGGACGAACGGATCGCCCTGCGGCACGGCTGCGTCTCCTGCACACTTCGCGAGGACGTGCTGCCCACCATCGCCCGCCTCGCCCGCACCCGTCCCGGCCGGGACCTGGTGCTCATGTTGCCGGAGGTGGTGGAGCCCGAGGCCGTCGCCGCCGCCTGCGCCCACTGCCTCGTCGACGGCAAGCCGATCACCGATCTCGTCCGCGTCGACTCCTACGTGACCGTCCTCGACGCCGAACACCTGCTCGACGGCCTGTCCAGCACCGACGACCTCACCACGCTCGGCATCCAGGCCGCCGAGGACGACCACCGCGCGCTCGCCGACGTCGTGGTGCGGCAGATCGAGTACGCCGACACGCTGGTGCTCTGGGGACAGTCGCGGGACGGCGCCTTCGACACCAGCAGGCTGTCGGTCCTGCTGCGGCGGATGGCCCCGTGGGCGACCCACCTCCGCGTCGACGGCGACCTCGTCGACGCCGGCGCGTTGACCAGCCAGCTGCGCCACACGCGTCGGCACCGTCCGGGAACCCCGGGGATACTCGCCCGCGGCCTGCAGGGCTACGCCCTCGGCGCACACGAGCCGGACCCCGACTGCGGAGTGGTCTCCGCCGTCTTCCGCGCCCGCCGGCCGTTCCACCCCCAGCGCCTGCACGACGTGCTGGAGGACGTGAAGGCCGAGGTGATCCGCTCCCGCGGGCACCTCTGGCTGGCCAGCCAGCCCGACACGGTGGTGGCCTGGGAGTTCGCCGGCGGCGGCCTGGCCATGGGGTCCCTCGGGCACTGGCTGGTCAGCCTGCCCGAGGACCGCTGGGAACACGTCGACGACCAGCGCCGCATCGCCGCCGCCCTGGACTGGGACCCCTACTACGGCGACCGGCACCAGCACCTCGTCTTCATCGGCGTCGACATCGACCCCGTCGAGCTGCACCGCACCCTCGCCGGCTGCCTGCTCACCGATGCCGAACTCGCCGACGGCGAGGACGCCTGGCGCACCTACCCCGACCCGTTCGCCGGCTGCTTCCCCCTCGGGGCGGAGGAGCCGACCGACGACACCGACACCGACACCGACACCGACACCGACACCGAAGGGGAACGACCCGCATGAAGCCCGGCATCCACCCCGAGTACCGGCCCGTCGTCTACCGCGACAAGGGCGCCGACTTCGCCTTCCTCACCCGCTCCACCGCCACCAGCGACCAGACGGTCGAGTGGAACGACGGCAACACCTATCCCGTCATCGACGTGCAGATCTCGTCGGCGAGCCACCCGTTCTGGACCGGTAGGCAACGCCTGCTCGACACCGCCGGCCGGGTGGAGAAGTTCCGCCAGAAGTACGCCCGCCGCGGGCCACGGGGCGGGTGAACACCGGGCCGCCCGCCTCCCGGTGGCGGCGCGAATGGTGAGCCCACTCGCGCCGCCACCGGGCGATGTCCGACCCCGCCCCGCTGCTGCTCGACGAGCCCCGACTGCCCGGTGGCGGCCCTCGTCAGGCCGGGACCGGGTCCGCGTGGCCGGGCAGGTCCCCGAGGTCCCACCGGGGGAACGGGTCGGGCAACGCCCGCCACGCGTCCTCCCCGGCGGCGATCTCGGTGTCGGTGAGCAGGCAGGCCGCCAGGGCCGCCCGCAGGCCGTCGCCGTCGAGGTGCACGCCGATGAGGACGAGTTCCTGCTGCCGGTCGCCGAAGACCGGATGCCAGCGGGACTCCAGCTCGGCCCGCTCGTCGGGGTCCTGCGGCCACTGTCCCGACGCCACCACCGGGACGCCGAGCGGGTCGCACCGCCCCGTCGGGCCGGCCTGCGACCACAAGGCCTGGACGTCGGGGCGGCTGGCCAGCCACAGGAAGCCCTTCGACCGCACGACCCCGTAGCCGTCCACGCCCTCGGCGAACAGGCGCCACAGCCGCTGCGGGTGAAACGGCCGGTGGTCACGGAACACGATGCTGGAGATGCCGTACTCCTCCGTCTCCGGCACGTGCCCTCCGTTGAGTTCGGCGACCCAGCCGGGCGCGGTCTCCGCCCGCTCCAGGTCGAACCGGCCGGTGTCGAGGACCTCCGCCGGCGGGACCCGACCGTGCACGGCACGGACCTGCCGGGCGGCCGGGTTCAGCCGGGTCAACAACGCCTCGACCACCTTCAGGTCCGCCGCGCCGACCAGGTCGGTCTTGTTGACCACCAGCACGTCGGCGAACTCGATCTGGTCGACGAGCAGATCCGCGATGCCACGGTCGTCACCCTCGTACGCGGCCAGCCCCCGCGCTTCCAGGCTCTCCCCCGCCTCGATCATGGCCAGCAGGCCCGCCGCGTCGACCACGGTGACCGTGGTGTCCAGCCTGGCCAGATCGTCGAGCACCTGCCCGCCCTCCACGCCGAAGGCGAACGTCGCGGCGACCGGCATCGGCTCGGAGATGCCGCTGGACTCGATCAGCAGGTAGTCGAAGCGGCCCAGCCGGGCCAGCCGGGCCACCTCGGCGAGCAGGTCGTCGCGCAGGGTGCAGCAGATGCAGCCGTTGGTCAGCTCGACCAGCCGCTCCTGCGTCCGCGACAACGCGCCGCCACCACGGACCAGCGCGGCGTCGACGTTCACCTCGCTCATGTCGTTGACGATCACCGCCACCCGCAGCCCGTCCCGGTTGGCCAGCACGTGATTGAGCAGGCTCGTCTTGCCGGCACCGAGAAACCCGGACAGCACCGTCACCGGGAGCCGTCCGGTCACGGCCGCTCCGCCACCTGACGCCCCTTGTACAGCCCGCAGTGGGCGCAGGCCCGGTGCGGCACCACCATCTCCTTGCGCGGGCACGGGCAGGGGGTCAGCTGCGGCACCGCCGCCTTCCACTGCGCCCGCCGGTGCCGGGTGTTCGACCGCGACATCTTCCGCTTCGGTACGGCCATGGGTTCTCCTTCGTCGAGAGGTCGACGCCATCTTAACGGAAGTGATTTTCGTTTCACATAACCCCTCGGTCGTCGGCCGGACGGGCCGGCGCATTCCACAACTGCACCTCCGTGGCCGCGTGGAGGACGTCGCGGGCGGCTGCGGCCGCCGGGCAGCCCACCGTGCGGCAGATCGGGCAGCGGCCGTCGGGGGCGGGTCGGTGCTCGCGCAGGATCCAACGGGCGGTGAGGATGAGCCGGTTGCGGATCTGGGCCAGGGACAGGAACGGCGCGGTCACCGAATGAGGCCGATCGCCGCGGCCAGGTGCGCGACGCCGGCCGGCGCCGGGCCGCCCCGGGCCACCTCGGCGATCACCGTACGCGCCAACGGCCGCACCCGGACCTCGGCCGGCGCGATCCGGTCCGCCTCGACCAGGGCGCGGCCCGCCCCCAGCAGGTCACCGACCTGGAGGTACGCCCGCGCGGCGTCGACCAGATGCGCGGCCCGGTGTTCGACGGGCAGCCGCCGCCACCCGGGCAGCCTGACCGTCTCCGTGTGCTGGGCGACCGCCTCGCCGCCGTCGCCCAGCTCCACGGCCGCCGCAACCCGCGCCACCCGCACCGCCGCCGCCCCGAACCCGGTGCGGTGATGGTCCTGGCCGCCGTCGACGCGCTCGGCGATCTCGGCGGCCTGGTCGAGCAGTTCCGTCACGCTGCGGTGGTCGCCGCACGTGGCGGCGGCGAGAGCCGCCTCGACCAGCAACGTCCCGCACACCGCCAGGTCCTGCGGCGGGGCGTCGTGCAACACGCTCGGCGCGATCCGGTGTGCGGCTGTGATCGACGCCGCCATGGCCAGCCGGCCCTGCCCCGCCGCGCGCAGCGCCTGCCCGAGCGGCACCGCCGCCACCGCCGCCCACACCGGGTCACCGGCGGACAGGGCCGTCGCCCGGTCGGCCGCCAGCCACGCCACGTCCGGCTCACCGAGCTTCACCAGCAGGGAGGCGACGATCCGGTAGACCTGCCTCAGCAGACCCGCCACGTCGCCCCCGGCGACGGTGGCGTGCGCGGATCGCGCATCGGCGAGCAGGGTAGGTACCAGCCGCGTCAACTGTGGGTAATGCGCGTGCTGATACGTCAGCCACGCGTGCTCCACCCGCCGGTGCAGCTCGCCCGTCGATCCCCCAGGCCGCGCGTCCGGCTCGGCCGCGGGGATGTCGTAGCAGGCGAGCGCCGCCCGGACCCCCCGCACGCCCTCGGTCCCGATGGTCCTCGCCAGCCGCACGTCATCGCCCAGCAGGACCGCCGCGTCCACCCGCAGCACCTCGGCGACGTCCTGGATGACGGAGAACCGGTCCAAGGCACGAACGCCACGTTCGACCTTGTCCACCCAACTCTTGGACTTACCCAACCGATCGGCGAGCATCTGCTGCGTCATCCGCCGCAGCACCCGCCACTGCACCACCCGCCGACCTATCGCCGGCTCACCGCTTCCCACGACGCCACCGCCGGTCCGGCACCGCTCGGGTCGTCTCCTCGACCGGCATCCGTTCGGCCTCGGCCTGTGCGAGGATCCGCTGTCTTGCCGCCTCCCGTTCGTCCGCCTCCGCCTGCTCGCCCCGGCTCGGCCCTGCATCGCGCTGCGTGCCGCCCATCTGCAACCCTTCGGGAAGGGGCGCGGCGGGGTTTCCGGGAAGGACCGCCACCGCCGCGCCGGCTCAAGGCCACGGCGGCAGTCAGATCGAAGCAGCCGCAACCGTGATCAGAACGCTACGGACAGCACATGCGGCCGCTGGAACGCCTACGCACCACTACTGCACGGTCATGCTCATCCGCTCACACAGGCCCCGCAGTTCCGGCGAGGCAGCGCTCCGGCGCAGCAACGCCCGGGCCGTCTCCCGCGCCGACGTCGACGAACGCGCGTGCTGCAGACCGACTCGTTCCGCCGCGAGCAGCATCCGCACCGCGTCCCGGCCCCGCCCGACCGCCTCTGCGGCCCGGCTCATGTCCAGCCAGAAGTACACCTGCCGTATCGCCGGCAGGCCGCTCACGTCCACACCGGCGACCGTCCGAATCGCCTCCTCCGGTCGGCCCGTGTCGAGCTGAAACGCCATCCGCCACAGCGCCACGTTGCGTGGGCCCCAGGCAAGATCCCAGCTCTCGGTCTCCCCCGTGTGCGCGGCGATCCGCGCCGCCTCGGCGAGGTGCTCCTCCGCGCCCGCCCGGTCACGCAGGCCGGCAAGGTGATGGGCCCGCGCGAGATGCAGGAACCCGAGCACGTCCAGGGCCCCGTCCGCCCCGCTGCCCGCCAGGCCGGCACCCGCCGCGTCGCACCACGCCCGCGCCGGCCCGTACGCGCCGGAGTAGGCCGACACCCGCGCCCGGTTGGCCGCCGCCACCCCTGCCGCCACCGGATCGTCCAGCAGTCCCGCCGCCTCCGCACAGCGTTCCGCCGCGAGCCACGCGTGAGCCGGATAGCCGACGTTGAGCAGGGAACCCATCGCAACCCCGTAGACCGGCACCATCTCCGCCAACGCCGCCCGCCGATCGGTCAGGCCATGCATCGCCGGCACCAAGTCGACAAGCCTGCGCAGGGCACCCGCGTAGTCACACCGCCCGTACAGAGCGCGCACGAGCCCTGCCTCCCGACGCACCTGCTCGACGGTGGCTGGCAGCTCCCGCCTGCCCGCCATCGGCGTGTCCATCATGATCCGCCACACCCGTTCGGCATCGATCCGCGCCGCATCGAGCTGCCGATCGGCCGGCGTGTACGCCTGCCCGGTCAGATCGACCACCGAGCACTCCAGCGCCGCAGCAAGGTCTACCACCATGTACCGATCGGTGCGCTGCTGGCCACGCTCGATCCGCGACCACGATGTATGGGAGATGCCGGCACGGCTGGCGGCATGCCGGATGCTCCAACCGCGCAGCTCGCGACGGATCCGGATGCGATCACCGATCGACGGATCGACGGGTATGGGACGACGGGGCATCAGCGACACTCCCAGGTCGAGGGCTGACCGGCATGCCCGCTGGCATCAACCAGCGGCCATTTCGGACGGTACACTCGAACGCACTGACCGCAGCGTTACCCGGCGGAGCTTCACGTCGGCGGCCAACCGCCACTGTCGCTCCCGTCGCGGTCAATCAGGGGCGGTGCCGGGCGGCGTCGCTCATGGCGCGGGCGCGGCGTGGCGGAGGCCCGCGAGGACGAGGGTGACGACCTGGTCCGCGTCGGCGCGGAAGTCCGGGTGGTCGTACGCCGCGCAGATGCCCTGGAGGGCGATCATGATGGCGCCGGCGCGCACGTCGTCGCGGACGGTTCCCGCCTCGGCGGCGGAGGTCAGCAGGTCGGCGACGACCTGATGCAGGGCCTGGGCGCCCTCGGCCATCGTGTCCGGGCGGGTGGCCATGAGCGCCGCGAGAGTGCGGGCGAGGCCCTGGTGGGCGTGCAGGTGGGCGACGAGGCCACGCAGGAAGGACTCCAGCGCCTCGTCGGCGGGGAGGGCGGCGTGCAGGGCGCGGGCGCGATCGCACAGTGCGGTGAGTTCTTCGCGGTAGACCGCCTCGGCCAGGGCCTCCCGGGTCGGGAAGTGCCGGTAGAGCGTGCCGGTGCCCACGCCGGCCAGCTTGGCGAAGTCGTCGAAGCGCAGGTCGAAGCAGTTGTTGGCGAAGAGTTCGCGCGCCTTGGCGAGCAGGGCGTCGCGGTTGCGGCGGGCGTCGGCGCGCAGCGGCTTGGCGTCGGTCACGTGGGATCCCATGTTGACAAGTGGAGGCCGTCTCCATATTTTGGAAGTGGAGACGGTCTCCAATTATAGCCTACGGGGCGGCGCGTGAAGATCTTGATGTTCGGCCGGGGCGTGATCGGCGCGGTCTACGGGTGGACCCTGGAACGGGCCGGGCACCACGTCGAGTTCTACGTCCGGCCGGGGCGGGCGGCGGCGTACGGGGATACGATCGACCTCGATCTGCTCGACGCGCGACGCCGGCCGTGGGGGAAGCGGGTCACCGAGAAGTGGCCGGTACGCTACCGCGAGTCGCTGGAGCCGGACCACGACTTCGACCTCATCGTGCTGAGCGTGCAGCACTACAACTTCGCGGAGGCCGCAGCCTTCCTGGGGCCGCGGGTCGGCGGGGCCACGGTGCTCGTCTTCAACAACCTGTGGGTCGATCCGCTGACCGCGATCGACCACCTCCCCACGGAGCAGGTGGCCTGGGGCTTCCCCGGGGCCGGTGGCGGCTTCGGCGACGACGGTGTGCTGCGCGCGGCGCTGCTGCCCGCCGTCTTCCTCGGCACGCTCGACCGGCCGCCGACCGAGCGCGAGCAGGCCGTACGCGGGCTGTTCCGCGCGGCGGGGCTCAGGGTCCGGGAAAACTCCGACTTCCGGGGCTGGCTGGCGATCCACTTCGTCCAGAACGCGGGCCTGCACACGCAGAGCCTGCGGCTTGGTTCCCTGTCCACGATGACGCGCGGCGACGTACGCGAGGCGATCCTCGCCGTCCGCGAGCTGCTGCCGCTGGTCGAGGCCCGCGGCGTCGAGCTGCGGCGGCATCGGGCCGACCTGCTGCCGTTCACCGCGCCCGTCTGGCTGGCCGCACCGGCAGTCGCCTGGCTCCTCGCCCGGTTCCCGCCGATGCGCCGGGTGACGACGGCCCACGCCAACCCCGAGGAGCTGCGCGCGATCTGCCGCGACACGCTGGCGGAGGCACGGCGGCTGGGGGTCAAGGTGCCCCGGCTGGAGGCAGCCGAGCCCTACTTCACCGACAGTCACCGGGCGTTGAAGTAGCTCGCCTCCGGGTGGTGCACCACGATCGCGTCCGTCGCCTGCTCCGGCACCAGCTGGAACTCCTCCGACAACTGCACCCCGATCCGCTCCGCGCCCAGCAGGTCCACGATCTTCGCCCGGTCCTCCAGGTCCGGGCAGGCCGGGTAGCCGAACGCGTACCGGCAGCCCCGGTAGTCGGTGCGCAGCAGGCCCGCCAGGTCCGCCGGGTCGTCGTCGGCCACCGTACGGCCGCCCGGCAGCGTCAGCTCCGCGCGGATCCGCCGGTGCCAGTACTCCGCCAGGGCCTCGGTGAGCTGCACCGACAGGCCGTGCACCTCCAGATAGTCCCGGTAGGAGTTCCCGGCGAACATCTTCGCCGTGTAGTCGCTGATCGGCTGCCCGACCGTCACCAGCTGCAACGCCACCACGTCCAGGCCGTCCCCGCGCGGCCGGAAGAAGTCCGCCAGGCACAGCCGCCGCTCCTGCCGCTGCCTCGGAAACGAGAACCGGGCCCGCTCGGCGCGCCCGTCCTCGTCGAGCACCACCAGGTCGTTGCCCTCGGAGTACGCCGGGAAGTACCCGTACACCACGGCCGCCTCGAGGACCTTGTCGGCGGTCAGCCGGTCCAGCCAGTACCGCAGCCGGGGCCGCCCCTCGGTCTCCACCAGCTCCTCGTACGACGGGCCCTTGCCGCCCCGCGCGCCCCGCAGCCCCCACTGCCCCAGGAACGTCGCCCGCTCGTCCAGCAGCGCCGCATAATCCGCCAGCGGCACCCCCCGCACCACCCGCGTGCCGAAGAACGGCGGCGTCGGCACCTCCACGTCGACCGCCACGTCCGAGCGCACCGACGCGTCGTCCAGCCCCGGCAGCGCCTGCCCGACCGTCGCCCGCTGCCGCTCCCGGCGCTGCCGCCGCGCCGCCAGGGCCGCCTCCCGCTGCGGGTCCACCACCGGCGCGCCGCCCCGCTTGGCCGTCATCACCCGGTCCATCAGCGACAGCCCCTCGAACGCGTCCCGGGCGTAGTGCACCTGACCGGGGAACGCCGCCCGCAGGTCGTCCTCCACGTACGCCCGGGTCAGCGCCGCCCCACCGAGCAGCACCGGCCAGCGCTGCGCCACCCCGCGCTCGGCCATCTCGGCCAGGTTCTCCTTCATGATCACCGTGCTCTTGACCAGCAGCCCCGACATGCCGATCGCGTCGGCCCGGTGCTGCTCGGCCGCGTCGAGGATCACCGAGATCGGCTGCTTGATGCCGATGTTGACCACCTCGTAGCCGTTGTTGGACAGGATGATGTCCACCAGGTTCTTGCCGATGTCGTGCACGTCGCCCTTGACGGTGGCCAGCACGATCCGGCCCTTGCCGCCGTCGTCGGCCTTCTCCATGTGCGGCTCCAGGTAGGCCACCGCCGTCTTCATCACCTCAGCCGACTGCAGCACGAACGGAAGCTGCATCTGGCCCGAGCCGAACAGCTCCCCGACCACCCGCATGCCGTCCAGCAGCAGGTCGTTGATGATCGACAGCGGCGACCGGCCCCCGGCCATCGCCGCGTCGAGGTCGGCCTCCAGGCCGTTGCGCTCGCCGTCGACGATCCGCCGCCGCAGCCGCTCGTCCAGCGGCAGCGCCGCCAGTTCCTCCGCCCGGGTGGCCCGCGCCGACGACGCGTCCACCCCCTCGAAGACCTCGATGAACCGCTGCACCGGGTCGTGGCCGGCGCGCCGGCGGTCGTACACCAGATCCAGCGCGGCCTCCCGCTGCTCGTCGGGGATCCTCGACATCGGCAGGATCTTGCTGGCGTGCACGATCGCGGACGTCAGCCCCGCCCGCACGCACTCGTGCAGGAAGACCGAGTTGAGCACCTGCCGGGCCGCCGGGTTCAGCCCGAACGACACGTTCGACACGCCGAGGGTGAAGTTGACCCCCGGCCAGCGCCGCGCGATCTCCCGGATCGCCTCGATCGTCTCGACGCCGTCGCGGCGGGTCTCCTCCTGGCCGGTGGCGATCGGGAACGTCAACGCGTCGATCAGGATGTCGGACCGGCGCAGCCCCCACCGCCCGGTCAGGTCCTCGATAAGCCGCTGCGCGACCCGCACCTTCCACTCGGCCGTGCGGGCCTGCCCCTCCTCGTCGATGAGCAGCGCCACCACCGCCGCCCCGTGCTCGACGACGACCGGCATCACCCGGGCGTAGCGGGAACCCGGCCCGTCGCCGTCCTCGAAGTTGACCGAGTTGACCACGCACCGCCCGCCGAGCATCTCCAGCCCGGCCTCGATCACCGCCGGCTCGGTCGAGTCCAGCATGATCGGCAGCGTGGACGCGGTGGCGAACCGCCCGGCCAGCTCCCGCATGTCCCGGGTGCCGTCTCGGCCCACGTAGTCCACGCACAGGTCCAGCAGGTGCGAGCCGTCCCGGGCCTGGCTGCGGGCGATCTCCACGCACGCCTGCCAGTCGCCGGCGAGCATCGCCTCCCGGAACGCCTTCGACCCGTTGGCGTTGGTGCGCTCCCCCACCATCAGGACGCTGGCGTCCTGCGCGAACGGCACATGGTGGTAGATCGAGGAGACCCCGGCCTCGGCGCGCGGCTCGCGGGCACCCGGCCGCGCCCCGCGCAGCCGCTCGGCGACCAGCCGGATGTGCTCCGGCGTCGTCCCGCAGCAGCCGCCGACCACCGACACCCCGTACTCGGCGACGAACCGCTCCAGCGCGTCGGCCAGCTCCACCGGGGTCAACGGGTAGACCGCGCCGTCGGCGGTGAGCTGCGGCAGGCCGGCGTTCGGCATCACCGACAGCGGCACCCGCGCGTGCTGGGACAAATAGCGCAGGTGCTCGGTCATCTCCGCCGGGCCCGTCGCGCAGTTCAGCCCGATCAGGTCGATGCCCAGCGGCTCCAGCGCGGTCAGCGCCGCGCCGATCTCGCTGCCCAGCAGCATCGTGCCGGTGGTCTCCACCGTGACGTGGCAGATCAGCGGCACGCGCCGCCCGGCCTCGGCCATCGCCCGCCGGGACCCGACCACCGCCGCCTTCACCTGCAGCAGGTCCTGGCAGGTCTCGACGATCAACGCGTCCACGCCACCGGCGAGCAGGCCCGCCGCGTTCTGCTGGTACGCGTCGCGCAGCGTCGCGTACGCGGCGTGCCCGAGGGTGGGCAGCTTCGTGCCGGGGCCGATCGCACCGAGCACGAACCGGGGCCGCTCGGCGGTGCCCCACGCGTCGGCGGCCTCCCGGGCGAGCCGCGCGCCGGCCTCGGACAGCTCCCCGATCCGGTGCTCGATGCCGTATTCGCCGAGGTTGGCCAGGTTGGCGCCGAAGGTGTTCGTCTCGACGCAGTCCGCGCCCGCCGCGAGGTAGGCGTCGTGCACCCCGCGGACGACGTCCGGGCGGGTGACGTTGAGGATCTCGTTGCAACCCTCGTGTCCCTCGAAGTCGTCCAGGGTCAGCTCGGCCGCCTGGAGCATCGTCCCCATCGCGCCGTCGGCGACGAGAACCCGCTCCGCCAGCACGTCCAGCAGCGAAGTCCCCACCCCACTCAGGGTAGTGCGAGGATCCGGCGGTGGGGGCGGGCCGCGACGCACCGGCAGCCCGCGGGCCGGACCGGCGCGGCCGACGGGCCGCATCCGGCCCCGACACGTAGGCTGACGGACGTGAAGGACATCAGGGACGTCACCGGGCCCGGCAGGCGGACGACCGGGCCGCAGCCCGGGACCGCCCGCCGACGACAGGGTGAGGTGACGGCATGACCGAGTTCGACGGACTGCCGGTGCTGCGGTCCCCCGTGGCCATCGCCGCTTTCGAGGGCTGGAACGACGCCGCGGACGCCTCCACCGCGGCGGTCGAGCACCTGGAACAGGTCTGGCAGGCGCGGCAGGTCACCGAGCTGGACCCGGAGGACTTCTACGACTTCCAGGTCAGCCGGCCGACGATCACGATGGCCGACGGCGAGACCCGCCGCGTCGAGTGGCCCACCACCCGGTTCATGGTGGCCAGCCCGGAGGGCACCGAGCGGGACGTGGTGCTGATCCGGGGCATCGAGCCGAGCATGCGCTGGCGCACGTTCTGCGAGCAGGTGCTGGAGATCTGCCACAGCCTGGAGGTCGAACGGGTGGTGCTGCTCGGCGCGCTGCTGGCCGACGTGCCGTACACCCGGCCGTTGCCGATCAGCGGCAGCGCCTCCGACGCGGAGGCGGCGCGGCGCTACCAGCTCACCCCCACCCGCTACGACGGCCCCACGGGCATCGTCGGGGTGCTGCACGACGCCTGCACGCGCGCCGAGGTCGACGCGGTGTCGTTCTGGGTGCACGTGCCGCACTACGCCAACAACCCGCCCTGCCCCAAGGCCACCCTCGCGCTGCTGCACCGGGTCGAGGAGGTGCTCGACCTGCCGGTGCCGATGGCCGACCTGGCGGAGGAGGCGGCGGAGTGGGAGCAGCGGGTGCGCGGAGCCGCCGAGCAGGACGCCGAGCTGGGGGAATACGTGCGCGAGCTGGAGGAACGCGTCGGCGACGCGGGCATCACCCCGCTGACCGGCGACGAGATCGCCCAGGAGTTCGAGAAGTACCTGCGCCGGCGCGGCGGCTCGGCCGGCCCGACGGCCGGCTCCTGGTAGCCGGCTCCTTCGGGCAGCCACGCTCCTTCCGAAAGCCCCCGGGCCGGACCGGTCCGGGGGCTTTCGCGTGTCCGGGGTGGCGCGCTCACATCCCCTAGGGCATCCTAGGAACCTAGCTGTGATCTCCAGGAGGAGCCATGCAGATCAACCCGGGTGCGGCCGAGTTCCCGCACCGGCAGATCGCCGCGCAGCTCAAGGCCCAGGTGCGCCGCGGCGACTGGGGGCCGGGCGAGCGACTGCCGTCCATCCCGGCCATCGCCGAGATGTTCGGCGTCGCCAAGCAGACCGTGCAGCGCGCCGTCGACCAGCTGCGGGTCGAGGGCATCCTGATCACCAAACCCGGCTCCGGTACGTACGTCAGAGGCACCCGGCGCCGGCTCAACCGCCTCTCCCGGGGCCGGTACGGCGGCTTCCGCGGCTACCACACCGACCTGGCCGCCCGCTACCGTCAACAGCTCGTCTCGGTCGGCCGCGCCCCCGCCCCGCCCGAGGTGGCCGACGCGTTCGGCGTCGCCGACGGCACCGAGCTGCTCTGCCGCCGCCACCTCGTACGCACCGAGGACTCCCCCGTCGAGGTGGGCGCCTCCTGGTTCCTGCCGGCCGACACCGCCGGCACCACCCTGGAGCGGGGCGAGGCGTTCGGCCGGCCCCTCTACCAGGAGGCGGAGGAGGCCACCGGCCGGCAGTACGTCACCGCCACCGACACCATCACCGCCCGCCAGCCCAGCCGGGAGGAGGCGGAGACCCTCCAGATCCGCCCCGACACCCCCGTGCTGCACCTGCTGCACGTCGCCTACGACGCCCGGCGCAAGCCCATCGAGGTCGCCCAGGCCACCTGGCCCGGCCCGATGACGACGCTCACCGAGGAATACAAGATCCCGTCCCCCACCCCGGACCCCGACCCGGACCCGGGCCTGATCCTGGGCTGACCCGGCCCTGCCCCCGTGCCCTCTACTCCCCCCGCCCCCGCCGCCCGCCCCGGTGATCAGGAGGTTTGCGTCATCGTCGAGATGGCGGGGTCACGGGGTGAGTGAGGGGTTAGAGGCGGAGGCCGAGGAGGGCGTCGACGGTCGTGGCAAAGAGGGCCGGGGCCTCGGGGTCCGTCCCCTCGCCGGCGAGGGCACGCTCTGCCCAGTCGTCGGCGAGCGCGAGCGCGCCCGGGGTGTCCAGGTCGTCGCCGAGGCGCTCGCGTACCCCCGCCAGGAAGTCGTCGCCGGACGGCCCGGACGGCGCGGCGGCGGCCCGCCGCCAGCGGGCCAGGCGCTCCTGCGCGGCCACGAGCAGCTCGTCGGTCCAGGTGCGGTCGGCGCGGTAGTGGCCGGCCATCAGCCCGAGCCGCACCGCCATCGGATCCACCCGGTCAGCCCGCAGCCGGGAGACGAAGACCAGGTTGCCCTTGGACTTCGACATCTTCTCGCCGTTCAGGCCGATCATGCCGGCGTGCACGTAGTGGGTCGCGAACGGCGACCGGCCGGTGAGCCGCTCGGCGTGCGCGGCGGAACACTCGTGGTGCGGGAAGAGCAGGTCGTTGCCGCCGCCCTGCACGTCGATCGACTCGCCGAGCAGGTTCAGCGCGATCACCGCGCACTCGATGTGCCAGCCGGGCCGGCCCGGGCCGAGGTCGCCGCCGGGCCAGGACGGCTCGCCCTCGCGGGCGCCGCGCCACAGCAGCGGATCGAGGGGGTCGCGCTTGCCGGCCCGCTCCGGGTCGCCCCCGCGCTCGGGGAAAATCTCCAGCATCTCGGCCCGGGACAGGTTGGACTCGTAGCCGAACTCGGGCGCGGCGGCGATGTCGAAGTAGACGTCCCCGGTGCCGTCGTCGAGCCGGTACGCGGCCCCGTCCTTGAGCAGGGTGAGAACCTTGTCGGCGATGTCGGGGATCGACTCGACCGCGCCGACGTAGTGCGCCGGCGGGATCATCCGCAGCGCCTCCATGTCCTCGCGGAACAGCGCGGTCTCCCGCATGGCCAGGACCTTCCAGTCCTCGCCGTCGCGCTCGGCCCGCTCCAGCAGCGGATCGTCGATGTCGGTGACGTTCTGCACGTAGCGCACCGTCAGGCCGGCGTCGAGCCACATCCGCTGCACCAGGTCAAAGGTGATCATGGTGGCGGCGTGGCCGAGGTGCGTGGCGTCGTACGGGGTGATGCCGCAGACGTACATGGTGGCCACGTCGCCAGGTCGACTGGGATGGGCACCGCGTCGCGCCGAGTCGAACAATGTCAGCGGGCCGCCCCTGCCGGGCAGCCGTGGCACCTCATGTCCCGTCCAAGACTCCATGACCGTCAGCCTAGCCAGCCGCCCCGCGCGCCGGACCCACGCCACGGGTGACCAACGCGACAACCGCTCGCGCCCCTGGTGACCGCCCTGGCGGGCCTGCCGGACCGACGGCTGCATCGGCGGCTCGCACTGACCCGGCTACGTCGGCGGCGTGGACCGACGGCTACATCGGCGGCCAGGGCATCGCCGGCCAGTCCTGCGGCGGCTGGGGGAACCGGCCCCCGTCGCGCAGCCGGCCCACCCGGGCCGCCAGCTCGGCGACCTCGCGGATCGTCAGGTGCTCGGCCAGCTCCTCGCCCAGCTCCCCGCCGAGCCGGACGGTCAGGTCGGCGAGCATCTCCAGGGCGTCCGGCGGCAGCTCCCGGCCGGCCCAACCCCAGAGCACGGTGCGCAGCTTGTCCTCCACGTGGAAGCTCACCCCGTGGTCGACGCCGTAGAGCCGGTCGTCCGCGCCGAGCAGCACGTGGCCGCCCTTGCGGTCCGCGTTGTTGATGACCGCGTCGAGCACCGCCAGCCGGGCCAGGCGCGGATCGTCGGCGTGCGCCAGTGCGTACGCGGCACCGTCGTCGTCCCGGGCCGCCGCGACCGGGAACCAACGCGGCGGCACCGCCTCCGCCGGCACGAAGCCGACCAGCGGCTCGGCGTCGTCGGGCTCGTCGATCCACAGTTGACAGGAGCCCGGCCCGAACGGGCCGTCGCGCAGCACCGTCGGCGGGACCAGGTCCCAGCCGGTGGCGCGGGAGACCAGGTACGCCGAGACCTCCCGGCCGGCGAGGGTGCCGTCCGGGAAGTCCCAGAGGGGACGCTCGCCGCGCACCGGCTTGTAGACGCAGCGGGCGCTCACCCCGTCGAGGGTGAGCGCACCGAGCAGCGTCGCGTTCGACGCGTCGACCAGGCGGCCTTCGACGGTCAGCTCACCGTCGCGGAGCAGCCGTAGCGTCGCCACGTCGTCCTGCCGACGTTCGAGTTCGGACGAGGTCACCGGTGATAACCGTTGTGCCGCGGGCAGAGATGCCCGGCGGGATCCAGCGGCTGGCCGCAGAGCGGGCAGGGCGGGCGACCGGCATTGACCACCCGGCGGGCCCGCTCGATGAACTCGCGGGTCGCCTCGGGGGTCAACCGGACGCGCAGCCGGTCCAGGTCCTCGTCCGGCTCCTCGTCGTCCTCATCGTCGTCGTCCTCGTCCTCGTCGCCGCCCAGCTCGACCTCGGTCTCCGCCTCGCCGGCGGCGATCGCCTCGATCACGACGGTCGCGGTGTCGACGTCGAAGGCCAGGCCGAGGGTGCCGACGCGGAACTCCTCGTCGACCGGCGTGTCCAGCGGGTCGTTGTCGCCCACCGACGTCACCGCTTCGGGCAACTGCACGCCGAAGCGGCGCTGCGCCTCGGTGAGCAACTCCTCCAGCTTCTCGGCGAGCAACGACACCTGGACCTTCTCCAGCGCGACGCTGACCAGCCGGCCTCCGCCGCGGGCCTGCAAGAAGAACGTGCGCTCCCCGGGCGCCCCGACGGTCCCGGCGACGAACCGCTCCGGCGGCTCGAAGGCGTGCACCTGGTGGGTCATACCCACGACCCTATCCGGCGTGCCACAGCGTCGCGCACCCCACCGACCCGGAATCGCGCGCCCGCGCCGCACCCGTCCTGCCACCCGGGCCGACCGACCGGGAGGACGCCCGCCGTCGGCCTCACCGCCCGGCCCCCGCTCCTCCGCCGACCGCCGCGTCGGACTCCGCCGGCCGCGTGGCCCGCCGCCGACGCCGGCGCGACGGCGGCACCAACCCGGCCAGGTCACCGCCGGTGTCGTTGAGCCGCAGCAGGAAGGGCCGCAGCGGCGTGTACCGGATCGCCGTGACCGACGCCGGGTCCGCGACGATGCGCTGAAAAAGATCAAGGTGTACGCCGAGCGCGTCCGCGACGATGGCCTTGATCACATCGCCGTGGCTGCACGCCAACCAGACCGCCTCGGGCCCGTGCTCGGCGGTGATCCGGGCGTCCCAGGAACGCACCGTGGCGACAGCTCGGGCCGCCATCGCCGCCATGGCCTCCCCGTCGGGGAAGACGACGGCGCTCGGGTGCTGCTGGACCACCGGCCAGAGCGGTTCCTTGGCGAGCTTCTTGAGCGGCTGTCCCTCCCAACTGCCGTACCCGCACTCGATCAGCCCCTCGTCCACCGTCGGCGCGGCCTGCGGCAGGGCCAGTTCCAGGGTCTGCCGGCACCGGACCAGCGGGCTGGTCACCACCGCCGCGAGGGGCAGCCCGCGCAGCCGCTCACCCACCGCGCTCGCCTGGGCCCGGCCCGTGTCGTCCAGCTCGACGGGCTGCCGTCCGGCGAGACCGCCGTCGGCGTTCGCGGTGGTGCGGCCGTGCCGCAGGAGGAGAAGAGTCGCCACGCTGCCCACCCTAGGCGGTACGGACCGGGACGCGGCGATAGGTTGATCGACTCCGTGTCGGCGACATGGCGGCGTCACCGCGCCGGGATACCCCCACCTGCCCGGCATCCCGTCACCCCTCCACCGGAATGAGCGAATTGTCCGACCCGGCGGGGTGGCGTGGGGCGGGGTGTGTGGTGCGGGCCGGGGGTGGGCCGGGTCAGACCGGGGTCGGGGTGGTGACCGGCGGCACCCTGCGGCCGGAATCCCGGCCGGGGCGAGGGCGTTACACCTGACGGACGACCGCAGCAGCACCGACCGCAGCAGCACCCCA
>NZ_JBSWBU010000009.1:0-248696 GCF_054052245.1 Micromonospora sp. PTRAS2 | reverse complement strand
GTCCGGCCCGACCCCGGCATCCCGCAACGCCGCCACGATCACGTCGCGCTGCGCGGCACTGCTCGGCACCGTCAACCCACTCGTGCGACCACCGTGGTTCACCGCCGTTCCCCGGATCACCCCACGGATCCGATCCCCGTCCCGCACCGCGTCGGCCAGGGGCTTGACCACCACCGTGACCACACCCTCACCCGGCACGAACCCGTCCGCCGACGCGTCGAACGCCCGCGACGCACCCGTCGGGGAGAACGACCGCAGCCGGGAGCCGAGCTGGAAGTACTGGGGGGACATCGCGAGGTGCACGCCGGCGACGATGGCCTGGTCGCACTCGCCGCTACGGATGCTGCGCACCGCCGTGTGCAACGCCACCAACGACGACGAACACAACGTGTCGATCGTCATGCTCGGACCCGACAGATCCAGGAAATAACTCACCCGATTGGCCAGGATCGCGTTGTGGTTGCCGAGACCGGCGGCGGTCTGCACGACGTCGCCGACGACCATGTCGCGGTAGTGCTGGTAGCTGGCGCCGACGAACACGCCCGTCGGCCGCTCGGAGGCGCGGCCGGAGAGCCCGGCGTCCTCCAGGGCCCGCCAGGCGGACTGGATGAGGTGGCGCTGCTGGGGGTCGATCCACTGTGCCTCGGCGGGCGAGATCCGGAAGAACGCCGCGTCGAAGCCGGTCAGCTCGTCGACGAAGCCCGCGCGGCGCAGGTAGACGGTGCCGGGCTCGGCGTCCTCGGAGTAGTAGTCGTCGATGTCCCAGCGGGACTTGGGCACCTCGCGCAGGCAGTCCTCGCCCCTGGTGACGACCTCCCACAGCTCGTCCGGGCTGCCGGCGTTCGGGAAGACCCCGTCGAAGCCGATGATCGCCATGTCGTGCCGGTCCGTGGGCCCCTCCGTCGCCGCGACCGCCGGTGCGACGGGGGCCGCGGCGACGGAGGGCGCAGCCGCGACGGGAGGGGCCGGCGCGGCCGCCGGGACGGGCGAGGGTGCCGGTGATTCGACGACCGGGGCGTCGACCGGGGCAGCGGGGGGCGCGGCGGCCGGGGTCGCGGCCTCGGCGCCGGGCACGGCGGTGACCCCGTACGTGTCGCGCAGCTCGGTGACGAGGTTCTCCACCGTCCCCACCTCAAGCAGCAGCGTCACCGGGATGTCGACGCCGAGGCGGGCGCGGATGTCCTGGGCCAGGGAGACGGCGAGCATCGAGTCGAGGCCCTGGGCCTCCAGCGGGCGGTCCAGTTCGAGGGACTCGACGTCGGTCTCCAGCCCCTCGGCGATCCACCTGGCCAGCGCCGGCCCGAGGGAGGCGGAGGCGGCGGAGCCGTTGGCGCGGTGGTGGCCGCTCGGCACGGCGGGGTGCGTGGGCGCGGCCGGGGCGCGACCGTTGCCGGCGGCGGTCGTCGCGGTGGCGGCGCCGTCGTGCCGGGCCCGGTCCTGCGCGCCGGCGGACCCGGGCTGACCGGGCGGCGGGGCCGGGGAGATCCGCCGCCAGGTGATGCCCTCGGCGGTCAGCACGGGCCGGTCGCCGTCGAGCACGACCAGGCTGGCGGTGAGCAGCCCCGCGTCGGGCGCGCTGCCGCGGTCGCGGCGGGCGTAGACGCGCACGGCCGCCGGCAGCGGGGCGTGCACGGTCAGCCGCGCGATGGTGAACGGCACGTACAGGCCCTGGGCCCCGCAGGCGGCGAGGGCCACCTGGAAGGCGCCGTCGAGCAGCCGGGCGTCGACCGCTCCGGCGGGGTCGCCGTCGGCGCGCAGGGTGCCGAGCGCCTGACCGTACGCGGTGGACAGCGACCGTACGCAGCGGAAGCCGGGGCCGTAGCGCAGGCCGTTGCGGTCGAAGTCTCGGTACATCTCGTCGAGGCCGACCGGGGTGAACCCGACGGCGCTCGCCGGTGGCGTGAGCGCCGGGTCGGCGGGCGTCGGCTCGGTCAGCTCCAGGTCGGCCACGACGCCGGAGGTGCCGTCGCGGAAGGTGATCCGGTCGCCGGTGCGCTCGGCGGTGAGCGTGGCCGGGGGCTGCACGGTCGCCCGGAAGGTGAGGTCGCGCAGGGCGTACGCGGCGCGGCCGACGACCTCGGCGACCTTGCCGGGGTAGCCGGAGCCGGGCAGGGTGGGGTTGCCGAGGACGACGTGTTCGGCGGCCTCGGGGTGCTCGCCCCACGTCCAGCCGTGCGTACGCGGCGGGGCCGTCGGGCCCGCCGTGAGCTGCGCGGGCGCGGGTTCGAGCCAGAGGTGCTTCTCCTCGTGCGGCGCGGTGGGGAAGCGCACGGGGGCGCGTTCGGTGGTCGGGAGGGTGTCGCCGGCGACGAACCGGCGGGCCGCCGCGTCGAGGGCGTCGCGGTCGGTGCCCAGCGGTGCGATGGTGCCGCCTGCCGCCGCCGGGTCGACGACGCCGACGTGGAGGTTGCGGGTGCCCTCGGCGCGGGCGAGGAACAGCATGAGCTTGTCGTCGAGCTGCTCGACGGTGTCGACGACGCAGGCGAGCCGGTGGGTCGCCGCGGGGCGCTGCCGGCTGGCCACGCAGAGCCAGGCCAGCGGCGGGCAGTATGGCGAGCGCAGCAGCAGGACCAGCCGGCCGGCGAGGGTCCGCAGCCCGTCGGCGGAGTCCGCCGACAGGGTGAGCAGGCCGGGGCCGGCGTCGGCGGGAGCCGGGGCGGGTTGCGGCGCCGCCGCGAGCACGGCGTGGGCGTTGACGCCGCCGAAGCCGAAGCTGCTGACCCCGGCGACCCGGGGCCCCGTCCAGGGCACGAGCCGGTCGGGGACGAACAGCGGCGAGTCCTCGAAGCGGAACCCGCGGTTGGGGAAGGTGAGGTTGGCCGAGGGCGGGATGCGCTCGGCCTGCAACGCCAGGATCGTCTTGATCAGACCGGCGATGCCGGCCGCCGGTTCGAGGTGGCCGATGTTCGTCTTCACCGACCCGACGGCCACGGTGGCGCGACCGGACCCGCCGAGGGCGGCGCGCAGCGCCTCCAGCTCGATGAGGTCGCCGAGCTGGGTGCCGGTGCCGTGCGCCTCGACGTAGCCGACGCCGTCGGCGTCGACGCCGGCCCGCCGCATGGCGGTGCGGATGACCGCCTCCTGGGCGGTGCTGCTCGGCGCGGTGAGGAACCCGGCGGCGCCGGTGTGGTTGACGGCGGCGCCCCGCACGACGGCGAGGATCGGGTCGCCGTCGCGCTGGGCGTCGGCGAGCCGCTTGAGGACGAGCACGCCGGCGCCCTCGCCGCGGACGTAGCCGTCGGCGTCGTCGTCGAAGGTGCGGCAGACCCCGTTCGGGGAGAGCATGCCGTTGCGCAGGAAGGACCGGGTCTTGGTCGGGGTGAGCACCAGGTTGGCCGCGCCGACGACGGCGGCGTCGATCTCGCCGGTACGCAGGTACATGGCGGCCTGGTGCAGGGCGACCAGCGACGACGAGCAGGCCGTGTCGACGGCGAAGCTCGGCCCGGTCCAGTTGAAGGCGTGCGACAGCCGGTTGGCGACCATGGACACGGCGGTGCCGGTGGCCACGTGCGGGTCGCCGTGGCCGATGCTGCCGGCCACCAGCTCGGGGAAGTCGCTGGCGATCGTGCCGACGAAGACGCCGGTGGCGGTGCCGAGGGAGGCGGCGTCGTGACCGCAGCTCTCCAGCGCCTCGTCGGTGACGCTGAGCAGGATGCGCTGCAGCGGGTCCAGTCGCCGGGCTTCCCGGTCGGTGAGGTGGAAGCGGGCCGCGTCGAAGTACTCGACGCGGTCGACCCAGCCGGTGGGCACCTCGTCGGCGTCGGTCCACAG
Source organism: Micromonospora sp. PTRAS2 (assembly GCF_054052245.1). NCBI lineage: Bacteria > Bacillati > Actinomycetota > Actinomycetes > Micromonosporales > Micromonosporaceae > Micromonospora > Micromonospora sp. PTRAS2. The sequence continues at coordinate 244,925 of NZ_JBSWBU010000009.1, read as the reverse complement.
GTGCGCCCAGCCCCGGTGGCCGGGAGGCGCGTCGCCGACGCTGGTGACGCCGCCGGCGAGGTTGGCCCAGAACTCGTCGGGGGTGGCCGCGCCGGGGAACCGGCAGGCCATGCCGATGACGGCGAGGGCGTCGCCGTGGTCGGCGGGGGCGTCGGCGGGCCCGGCCGTGCCTTCGCCGTGGCCGGCGCGGACCGTGCCGTGATCGGCGCGGGCTCCGGCCTGGTCGGTGCGGGTGTCGCCGTCGGCCGGGGCGGCCGGGGGCGCGGCCGGCGTCCGGGGGCGCGGCGGCTCCGGCCGGTCGGCGGCCGGGGTGACGGCGGTGCTCGCCGGCTGCTCCGCCGGGTCGGTCGCGGCCTCGGCGGCGACGACGGCCTCCGCCGCGGCGACGACGGCCTGCTCGGGGGTCTTGCCGGCGCCGCTGCGCACCGTGCCGGTGCCGGTGCGGGGCCGCTCGGCCGGGGCGGCGCCGGGCTGGAGCAGTTCGGCGAGCCGCTGCGGGGTGCCGGTGGCGAAGATGGCCGGCGGGGTCACCTCGACGCCGAACTCCTCGGTGAGGGCCGCCGCCGCGATCGTGACGTTGGCCGAGTCGCCACCGAGGTCGAAGAAGTTGTCCGTGGCCAGGAAGACGTCGTGGCCGAGGACGGCGGCGAAGATCCGGGCGATGCGCTGCGCCGGCGGCTCGGTCGACTCGGCCGTCGGCTGCTCGACGGCGGCGACGGAGGGCACGCCGGTGCGGATGATCGTGTCCCGGGACGGCTCGGGCAGCCGCGACCGGGCGATCTTGCCGTTGTCCGTCAGCGGCATGGCGTCGAGGCGCACATAGGCGTCGGGCACCATGTACTCCGGCAGGCGCTGCCCGACGAACTCGTCCAGGTCGGCCTTGACGAGGGTGCGGTCGGCGACCAGGTACGCGGTGAGCCGCGGCTCGCCGCGGCCCTCGAACGGGACGGCGATCACGGCGGCGGCGGTGACGCCGTCGTAGCTGCCGAGGACGCGTTCGATCTCGGCCGGCTCGATCCGGTTGCCCCGGACCTTCACCTGGGAGTCGGCGCGGCCCAGCCACTCGATCGTGCCGTCGGTGTGCAGCCGCACGGTGTCGCCGGTGCGGTAGAGGCGCAGGCCGGTGGCCGGGTGGGTGAGGAAGACCTCGGCGGTCCGGTCGGGGCGGTTGGCGTAGCCCCGGGCCAGGCCGACGCCGGAGAGGTGGAGTTCGCCGGTGCCGCCGGGGGCGACCGGGTTCAGTTCGGCGTCGAGGACGTGCAGGTCGAGGTTGGGCAGCGGCTCGCCGAGCGGCAGGTACGACCCGACGGTGTCGACCCGGTGGGCGGACGCCCAGATCGTCGCCTCGGTGGGGCCGTACAGGTTCCACAGGGCGCGGGAGGTGGCGTGCAGCCGCTCGGCGACGGCCGGCGCGAGGGCCTCGCCGCCGGACAGGACGGTGAGCCCCGCCCCCGGGGTCCAGCCGGTCTCCAGCAGCAGCCGCCACATGCTGGGGGTCGCCTGGGCGACGGTGACCTCGCCGATGAGCTCGGCCAGGCGGTGCGGGTCGCGGGCCACCGCCCGCGACGCCAGCGCGACCGTGCCGCCGACGGTCAGCGGCAGCAGCAGCTCCAGCAGGGAGATGTCGAAGGCGACGGTGGTGTGCGCGAGCATCACGTCGGCTGCGGAGGAGCCGAGTCGCTCCCCGATGCCGGTGAGGAAGTTCGCCAGCGCGGCGTGCCCGATCTCCACGCCCTTCGGCTCGCCGGTGGAGCCGCTGGTGAACAGCACGTAGGCGAGGTCCGCCCCGGTGACGGTGGGCGGCACGGCCAGCGCGGAGGCGTCCGGGCCGGGGATCGGCAGGACGGTGCCGACGGTCTCGCCGAAGGCGTGGCTGGGCGCGTCGGCCAGGATCAGGTCGCAGCGGGCGACCTCCACGTAGCGGCGCAGCCGCTCCACCGGGTAGTTGGGGTCCAGCGGCAGGAACGCGGCCCCGGCGCGCAGGATGCCCAGCATCGCGGGGACGAGGTCGGGGCCGCGCTCGGTGAGCAGGCCGACGACGCTGCCGGCCTCGACGCCCTGGTCGTACAGGTGGGCGGCGACGGCGTCGGCCCAGGCGTCCAGGGTGGCGTAGTCGATGCTGCGGTCGCCGGCACGTACGGCGACGGCGTGCGGTCGGGCCGCCACGCTGGCCGCGACCAGGTCGAGCACGGTGGGGCCCGTCGGCGTCGGCTCCGCCACTGCGGCGACGGGGGCGGGGGCGGCGGCGGACCCGGCGCTGCCGGACGGGGCGATGTCGGACGCGGCGATGTCCGACGCGGTGCTGTCGGTGACGGCGGCCGGTTCGGGGGCCGGCGGCACCGGCGCGGCGGCGCGCGGCGTGGCCGGACTGGCGGCGCCGGGGAGCATCGCGCCGAGGGCGATGTCCTCCACCCGCTCGGCGAAGTCGAGGGCGTCGTCGGCGGTCATCGCGGTCTCGCGGACGAACACGATCGGCGGCCCGTCGTGCAGGCAGAGCAGGGCGATCTCGGTGTCCGGGTCGGTGGCGGCCTCCTCGTCGGGGTCGCGCTCCAGCACCATCACGCGGGTGAAGGTCGGGGTGTCGGAGCCGGGCGGGCGGTAGGCAAGCCCGAGACGGACCTCCAGGTCGGTGGCGTACCCGTGGCGGGCGGCCGCCTCGTCGAGCCGGTCGGCGAGGGCCTCGGCGTCGGCGGCGTCGAACCGGACCGGCACGCGCGCGGCGGCGAGCCCGCAGGTCGCCTCGGCCAGCGCGCGGGCCGACGACGGCGACCAGGCGAAGTCGAAGGTGGGCGCCTCCATGCGCTCGGCGAGCACGGCGAGGAACGCGCGGACGACGCTGACGGTCTCGGCCCGGGTGCGGGGCAGGTAGGCCAGCTCGTAGCGGCCGTAGTGCGCGGCGGCGGCGGAGAAGTCGTCGGCGGGCAGCGGCGCGGGACGCAGGTCGGCCAGGCGGGCCTTCCACCAGGGCTCGTGCCGGCGCAGCGGGGCCTGCGCCCCGGCGATCGCGGCGAGCCGCTCGGGCGGCGCGGCGGGCAGCGGCCGGCCCGGGGCGATGCCGAGGCGCTGGGCGGCGGCCCGCGCGGACAGCGCGCTGCCGTCGACGGCGACGAAGTCGCTCAACAGCAGGTCGGCGTCGGGGGCGGACAGCGTCAGGGCCGAGTCGGTGACGGCCGTGGCGACGGTCTCGGGCAGCGGGTCCTCGCGGGGGATGCGGCGGACCTGGCGGGTGAAGACCGCGCCCTGGGCGGTGACGAGGGTCGGCACGCCGAGCGGGTTGGGGAAGGTGCCGTAGTCGAGGGCCTTGGAGATGCGTTCGGCCTCGGCGGCCGTGGTGCCGGCGTGAATGAGGCCGCCGTCGGCGATGCGGTCGGACTGGAGGTAGAAGCGGCGTTCCCGGCCGCTGGTGTCGACGGGTTCGGGCAGCGTCCCCGCCGCGACGTGCGGGACGAGGTCGGCGAAGAGGGCGATGCCGACCTCGGCCGTCTCGTAGGTCAGCGACAGCGCGGTGGAGTGGGTCCGGATCGGGAACCACCGTTCGAGCAGGACGGCGCCCGCGTCGACGCGTTCGGTCATCCGGTGCCAGGTCGCGGCGTGCCGGGACGCGCCCTCGTAGAGCGCCCAGGCGGCGACGTTGCTGCCGCCGTAGCGGGGCAGCGGGCCGTCGTGGAAGTTGACGGCGGCCACCCGGGGCAGCTCCAGCACGGCGCCGGGCAGGATGCGGAAGTTGACGATGCTGAACAGGTAGTCGACGGGGGTGTCGGTGAGGGCGGCGACGAGGTCGGCGCGCGGGTCGAGCACGGGCACGCCGTGCTCGGCCGCCCAGGCGGTGGCGGCCGGGTCGTCGGTGAAGACGCCCTCGACGCGTACGCCGGCCGCGACGAGCTGGTCGGCGCAGCGGGCGAGGACCCGCGTGCCCCCGATGACGAAGCAGTTGACCACGGCGGTCATCCCTCGTTCTCGACGGAGTCAGCGGTCTCCCGGGCCACCCAGGCGTCGATCTGGGAGACGACCTCCTCGTCGAGGGAGAGCTGGCCGGGCGACCACAGCGGGTTGGACAGGCCGCGGTGGGTGCGCTCGCACAGCTCCCAGTCCTCGTAGTTGGCCTTGTCCCAGAGGGCGAAGACGGCCTCGTGCGAGAAGTCGCTCTTGGCCGTCTCGGAGGGGTGGAACAGCCAGAAGTGCCGGACGATGCAGGTGCTGGGGCTCTCGGGCCAGACCCACTGCATCATCACGTAGTCGGCGGTGAAGCCGAAGAGCAGGTTCGGCAGGATCGTGATCCAGTTGATCTTCTTGAGGTCGGCCTCGGGGACCAGCGGCATGGGCGCGCGCTGGCTGCGCCCGGTCATGGAGACCGAGTTGTAGCTGTCCCGGATGACCTGCCACGCGCCGACGATGTCGCCCTTGAGCTCGTACGTGCCCGCGTCGTCGAAGTCGGTGATGCGGTGCAGGTCCTTGTGGGCCGTCGGGAAGTGCAGGCTCTCGTTGACGTTGTGCGCCACGAGCTTCCAGTTGGAGGCGACCGGGTAGTCCTTGGCCTGCACGCACTTGAGGTCGGCCAGCTCGTAGACCCGGGCGAACTCGCCGAACTCGCCGAGGGAGGCGTCGAGGTCGGGGGCGTCGTCGGAGAAGGTGATGAAGACGACGCCGTACCGGACCTCGGTGCGCACCGGCAGCAGGCCGTTCTTCTCCTTGTCGAAGAAGTGGTCGAAGTAGGTGCCGTTGAGGCTCTTCAGCTGGCCGTTGCGGTCGTAGACCCAGCAGTGGTAGATGCAGACGAGGCTCTGCCGCTTGCCGGCGGCCTCCTCCACGAGCCGGTAGCCGCGGTGGCGGCAGTAGTTGTGGTACGCCTGGATACCGTCGTCGCCGTTGATGATCAGCACCGAGCCGGTGCCGATGGTCAGGGTGACGTAGGACCCCTTCTCGGGGAACCGGGAGACGTGGTCCACCGGCAGCCACCGGCGGCCGTAGATGCGTTCCATCTCCCGGCGATACTGCTCCTCGCCGGTGTAGAACGCGTGGGACCGGCCACGGCCGCCGGTGTCGTAGTAGGCCCGCTGGTCGTCCTGTTGGCCGATGAGGTCGAACATGCTGGACGCGCGCGTCATCTGCTTGACTCCTTGAGGATGAAGTGCACCGAACGAGGGGCGGAGGGCCGCGGCCCTCCCCCGTCGTGCCGCGCTCGCCCGGCGCGGCCTCACTCAGGTCAGGACGGTTCGTAGATGCGCTTGTGCTGGGGCACGCCGGCGTCGTCGTAGAGCCGGTCCAGGTTGTCCGGCGCGAAGATCTCGTAGCCCTCCACCCCGCCGGCGATGATGCCGAGCATCTTGGTGGTCCACTCCTGGCTGGTGCTGATCGCGCCCAGCACGGTCTCCAGGTAGGGGGTGAGGGTGAGTTCGGCGACGCTCGTCGTGTAGTCGTAGACGGGGGCGGTCTCCTCGTCGCGCACCTTCACGTAGTCGGCGAGGGCGTCGTCCATGGTCCGCGCCCCCGACAGTCCCTCGTGGATGCGGTCGGCGAGCAGCTCGCCGTGCAGGAAGGCGTCGGTCATGCCCCAACCGGTGATCGGGTCCTTGTGGTATCCGGCGTCGCCGACGAGCGCCCAGCCCGGCCCGTGCGACTGGCGGTAGTAGTTGTCCGGGTAGCGCATCGGCCGCAGCGGCTCCTCACGCCGGCCCTGGTCGCGCAGCTGCTGGGCCATCTCCGGCTCGACGTCGTCGAGGACGGCCAGGAAGCGGGCCTCGGGGTCCTGGCGGAACTCCTTGAGCTGCCGCCGGGTGCAGATGACGGCGACCATGTTGAGGTCGTCGTTGGTCGGCCAGGTGCCGTACCACTGCTCGTGGAAGCCGGTCTTGTGGTGCAGGCCCCAGTCGAGCCCGCTGTAGTAGGAGTAGTAGGTGAACCCGGCGGCGGGTCGCACGTTGTACAGCTCCGCGCCGACCTTCCTGGCCACGGTGGAGTGGAAGCCGTCGGCGCCCACGACGACGCTGGCCCGGAACTCCCGGTCCGGCCCGTCGCCCTCGCGTCCGCGGATGCCGACCACCCGGCCGTCGGCGAAGACCAGGTCGGACACGGTGAACTGCTCCAGGACCTCGACGCCGGCGCGGCGGGCGGCGTTGACCAGGATCTCGTCGAGCACGACGCGCCGGGGGCAGTAGACCGCGTCGATCCCGTCGATGGGATCGGCGAAGCCCACCAGGGGGATGCCGTGGTTGGCGTAGTTCATCTTGCGGATGGCCGGCGTCTTCGCGTCGATCACCTCGTCGAGCAGACCCCATGCCTGGAGGCGGGCCAGCCCGGACTGGTGGATGTAGTGGGTCGACACCGCGTCGCTCGGAAAGGAGGAGCGGTCGACCATCAGAACCCGGTGGCCACGCCTGGCCAATAGCATTGCGACCGGCGAACCAGCGCAGCGTGCACCGACAACGATTACATCGAACATGGGGCTTGCTCCGATCAGTCGTCAGCCCGAGATAAAGCAACCGTCCAATGCGGGTGTGGGATGGCCAAGAGGCTAGTTACGGCGTTCCATTCGGTCAATGGATAGGCAGCGCACCCGGTTGCCGCAGGCACCTATCGGAACGGCCCCCGACGCGGCAAGCCCCTGCATGTTGACCATGAACCCAGACAAATACCTGAACGAAGTGTGACGTGTATCACATTCGCAAAGTTTCCTGAAAGCAAGCTGGGAATGCGGCTGACCAGCGGCAATCACTATCAGTAATATGTAACGACACCGGAAACCGCAGCGCTGAGCCGGTCGACACCTCGGCCGATCCCGACGGAAGGGGTCCTTGCCGGCGAAGCCCGTAGGCAGGGGGATCAGCCCCATAAGGCGGCGAACGAGCCAAGATGGGGGCCAGCCCAGCCGTTCCCACCGAACGCTACATTCCGGTCATCACCCCCCTGAGCTGCGGCGATATGGCGGCAACGCGGCCAGCTTGGTTGATCGACGACAATTAACCGACGCGACGCCCGCCGGTCACCCGGAATCAGGTCGGTTGCCTTTGGCGATTTCTGCACCGACATGTGGTTGCCTCGGAGAACATTTGCCCTGGATAACCACAGGGCGGTGGGGCGGGCCGGTCCGCCTCGGCCCGCCCGGCCCCACCCGCGCCCCCGCGCCACGGTTACCTCAACCGCGCCGCTGAGCCGGCGGACCGAGGAATTGAAGAAAGGAATCAGGGCGGGATCGTATTTCGGCGGACCGAATAGGTAATGGGAGGAAGCACGCCGGTGACGTTTGCCGCCCGTTGGCAGATCCGACGCCCGCCCGGATGAGTCGTTTCCGCCGCGCCGCCGCGAGAACGGCGGAGGGGGCGTCGCCCCGGACGCGATGACGCGCGCACCGAACGGGACCGGGCACCGGTGGACGATTGCCTGCAGAACAGTTCTCGGCGATCGCCGAATCACATTCGCCGGCCGGTGGACGGATAGGCGCGACCAGCAGGCCCACGAGAACGCGCGGACGAATCGCCCTCACCCGCCGGGCGGCGACGGCGCGCGCCCCCGGGGGGGGCTCCGCCGCACAGCCGGGCGACGCCGGGCGCAGACCCGGCACCCCGGCGAACCGCCGCCTCAGCAGCCGCGATCCCCATGTCACTCCCGAGTGACACCGTCCGCCCCCCCGGTCCCGGACGACCGCCACCGGCGCCCGGGGACGCGGCGGCCACCCGGCACCGCAATGCGCCACGCGAATCCCACGGACGACAATTCCGCGAGACGACTCTCCGGCATCCGACGCGGCGCGGCGCCCCGCCCCTGGCACGACCCTTCGCCGACCTCGCACGCCGCGCCATGGGGAAGACGGCCGACCGCCTTCCACAGCTCACACACAGGATTGCAACGCGTGCGCAACACATCGAAGCATGACAATGAGATCGCGGTCACGTTCCACCTGGCGGACTCCGCGCGGGGGCCCCGCAATCGGGCCGACCCGATGTGCTCCCGCGATCAGCGGCGGCTGAGCAGGGAGGTGACCCGCATCCGTTCGCTGTGGATCCACACGTCGGAATACTCGATCGCGCGACCGTCGTCGAGGTAGGTGATCTGCTCCAGGTAGAGCAGGGGGAAGTGCTCCGGCACGCCGAGGGCCTCGGCGATCCGCCCGGTGGCGGCGGTCGCGGTGAACGTCCGCCGGCCGGTGGTGATCTTCAGCCCGTAGTCGTTCTCCAGCAGGCCGAACAGGGACCGGTCGGCCAGGTCCGCCCGTTCCAGGCCGGGGGCCAGGTCGGTGCGGACGTAGTTGACCAGCCAGGCCACCGGCCCGCTGGCGGCGCAGCGCAGCCGCTCCAGCCGCAGCACGGACTGCCCGGGGTTCAGGTCGAGCAGCGTGGCCAGCGGCGGCGGGGCCGCCATCACCCGCTGGGTCACCACCTGGGTGGTGTACGAGACGCCCTGCCGGGCGAAGTCCTCGGACAGCGTGGTCAGCTTCTGGGCGATCGACGGCTCGATGGCGGTGGAGGTGACGAAGGTGCCCCTCCCCCGGACCTGCACGAGCAGGCCGTCACGGATCAGCGTGGACAGGGCCCGGCGCAGGGTGCCCCGGGAGATGCCCAGGTCGGCGGCGAGCTCGGGCTCGCTGCGCAGCCGGTAGTGCGGCGGCCACTCGCCCGCCAGGATCCGGGCCCGGATCTGCTCCGACACCTGGGCGTGCAGGGGCGCCGGAGCGTCGCGGTCGAGCCGCTCGGTCGCCTCGTGCGGGCTGGACTGGTCGGACATGGTGCCTTCCCGTGGGGGCCGTCGCCCCTCGACGTGGTGGCCGGTGCCGCCACCGCCGTCGAGGGGCGACGGACGGTCAGTAGCTCGTGGTGTGCTCGTTGACTTCGTCGGTGACGATAGCCACCCCGGCGCTGGTGCCCAGCAGCACCGCCCCCGCCCGCAGCAGGGACACGGCCTGCGCGAAGGACTTGATGCCGCCCGAGGCCTTGACCCGTACCCCCTGCGGGGCGCGGTCGACCAGCCAGGCGATGCTGTCGGGGTTGGCGATCTCCACCGCGCCGCTGCTGGCGTTCTTCAGGAACGCGGCGCCGGCCTCGATGGACAGCTCGACGGCGGCCTCCCGCTCGGCCGGGGTGAGCAGCGGCAACTCCAGCATGACCTTGATCGGCACGCCGGCCGCCCGGACGACGCCGGCGATGTCGTCGCGGAAGTCGTCGTACCGGCCGCTCTTGAGCCAGCCGATCTGCACGCCGATGTCGATCTGCGTGGCCCCGGCCCGGACCAGGCTCTCCGCCTCGGCGGCCTTGCCGGCGCTGGTGGTCACGCCGACGGTGGGAAAGTCGAGGGCCGAGGCGACGCCGGCGTCGGTGCCGCGCAGCACCTCGGCCACCTCGGCGACCCAGGAGCCGGGCACCATGGCGGCGTCGAAGCCGTACCGGAGGGTCTCCTCGGCGTGCGCGACCATCCGGTCGCGGGTGACGCCGACGTCGATCAGCGTGTGTTGGATGTAGGGCGCCAGCGCCGCCGGGGTGATCTCGGCGTCGGGCAGGATGGCTGTGCTCACGTTCTTCTCCAAGTCGGTGCGTCGTGGTGCGGGCGGATGCCGGGCTACATGCGGTCCCGGTAGTAGTCGGGGACGACGACGCCGGGCTCGTCGAACCAGCGCGGCACGTCCACGCCGCAGACCAGCCCGACGTTGCCCCACGGGTTGAACGCGCCCGTGCGGACGATCGCCTTGGCCTGGTGGGCCAGTTCGCCGAGCATCTCGGCGTGCGGGCGGGTGGTCAGCGGCGCGCCGGGGAAGCGTTGCCCCAGCCAGTCCGCGAGGGGACGGTTGTGGGTGGTCACGTCCTCGGCCACGACGACGCCCTCGACGATGATCTCGTCGGCGACGAGGTCGAGCACGGTGGTGAGGCCGGGCAGGTCCTCGGCGACGGCGAGGTCGATGCGGTGCGCCGTGCGGGGGATCGGGAACCCGGCGTCGACCACGAGCAGGAGGTCGGTGTGGCCGAGGGTGGCGAGCACCCCGGACAGCTCGGCGTGCAGCAGGCCTGTGCGTTTCATGCGTTCTCCTTCATGGTGTGCGCGCCGGTGGCCAGCGCCATGACCTTCTCCTCGGTGGCCTGCTCCGCCGGGAGCACGCCGACCAGACGCCCGGCGGCCATGACGGCGATCCGGTCGCTGACGGTCAGCAGCTCGGGCAGGTCCGAGGAGGAGACGACGATCGACACGCCGTCGGAGGTCAGGCGGCGGAACAGCCGGTAGATCTCCGCCTTGGCGCCGACGTCGACGCCGCGGGTGGGTTCGTCGAGCAGCATCAGCCGGGGCTCGATGGACAGCCAGCGGGCGAGCAGGGCCTTCTGCTGGTTGCCGCCGGAGAGCTGGGTGATGCCCTGCGCGGTGCCGGACGTCTTCACCGTCAGCTCGCGGGCCCGGGTGTCGGCGTCGCGGCGCAGCGCCCCGCGCCGCAGCAGGCCGAGGCGCTGCCGGCGGCCGAGCGTCAGGACGTTGACGTTGTCGGCGACGCTCATCGTCGGCAGGATGCCCTGCTGCCGGCGTTCCCCGGGCAGGTAGGCGACGCGGGCGCGGATCGCGTCGCGGGGCGTACGCGCGGCGAACGGCTCGCCGTCGAGCCGCAGCTCGCCGCGGTGGACCGGGTCGGCGCCGAAGACGCCGCGCAGCAGCTCGACGCGGCCGCTGTCGGGCAGGCCGGCCACGCCGAGCACCTCGCCGGGCGCGACGTCGAGGTCGACGCCGGTGAACCCGGCCCCGGTCACGGCCCGCATCCGCAGCCGTGGGGTGGCCGTCGCCGCGGGGGCGACGGTGTCGTGCCGGGCGAACTCGGCGGCCAGCTCGCGGCCGACCATCGCCGAGACCACCTCGTCGGGGCTGACCCGGGCGGTGGACCAGTCGCCGACGTGCCGGCCGTCGCGCAGCACGTGGATGTGCTGGGACAACGCGAAGACCTCGGGCATCCGGTGCGAGACGTAGAGCAGGGTGACGCCGTCGGCCTGCAGGGAGCGGATCACCTCGAACAGCCGGTCCGACTCGGCCGGGGACAGGATCGACGTCGGTTCGTCGAGGATGACGACCCGCGCCTCGCGGGCCAGGGACCGGGCGACCACCACCAGTTGCTGCGCCGCGGCGTCGAGGTGGCGGACGGTGCGCCGGGGGTCGACCCGCAGGCCGAGCCGGTCCAGCAGCTCGGCCGCGCGCTCGTCCATCCGCCGCCGGTGCGGGAAGGGCCGGGATCCCGGCTCGGCGCCGAGCATGATGTTCTCGGCGACCGTGCGGTCCTGGGCCAGGGCGAGCTCCTGCGGGACCAGCGCGACGCGGTGGCGGCTGAGCAGGGTGGCCGGGTCGAAGCGGCGTACCTCCTCGCCGGCCACCCGGACCGTACCGGTGGTGGGCGTGTCCAGCCCGGCCAGGATCTTCATGAGTGTCGACTTGCCGGCGCCGTTCTCCCCCATCACGGCGGTGAGGCTGCCGGCGGGGACGCTCAGGGTGACGTCCTGCAGGGCGCGGACGACGCCGAAGTGCCTCGACAGGCCGGTCACCTCGACGGCGGCCGTCGGCGGTGCGGCGATCGTGGCCGGGCTGGTCATCGGTCAGCCCTCCACCGGCACGTCGTCGACGGTGGCGGGGGTGACGACGAGGACGCCCGTGTCGACGCCGGCGATCGGGGTGCCGTTCTTGAGGAACTCGGCCAGCAGCTTGACCGCCTGGTAGCCCTGCTCGGCCGGGGCCTGGCTGATGGTCAGGTCGACCACGCCGGCCTTGAGGTACTCGACGGTCTGCGGCTGCACGTCGAAGCCCACCGAGTGGATCTTGCCGACGTTGCCGGACTGCTGGAGCCACTTGGCGCCGGCCGTGAAGCTGCAGCAGTCGAGCGAGACCAGGGCGATCGCGTCCTTCTGCGCGGCCATCGTCGACTCGATGGTGTTGTACGCGGCGCTGGGCTCGTTGCCGGTGTTCACCGGGCCGACGATCTGCAGGCCGGAGTCCTTGACCCCCTCCTGGAAGCCGGAGAACCGGTCGTTGGACCAGCCGGCGCCGGAGTCGACCGAGGCGACGACGACCTTGCCGGTCCTGCCCTTGAGCACGCCCAGCAGCTCCTTGGCCAGGGACCGGCCGGAGGCGACGAGGTCCTGGCCGACGAAGCCCATCTGCTTGGACTCGGGGTTGTTGGTGTTGAACGAGATGATCGGGATGCCGGCGTCGTACGCCTGGGCGATGACCGGCTTGAGGGCGTCGTTGCTGGCCGAGGAGACCGCGAGGCCGTGGATCTGCTTCTGGTTGATCAGGGTCTGCAGCTCGGCGACCTGATCGGCGGGGTTGCCGCCGGACGGGCCGATCATCTGCGCGTCGACGCCGAACTCCTTGGCGCCGCGCTCCATGCCCTGCCGGATCGGGACGGCGAAGGCCAGCGACGGGTCGTGGTAGCTGAGCTTGATCTTGAGGGGTTCGCCCTTCTCGACGGCTTCCTTGATGTAGTCGGCGAGCTTGAACCCGCCGCCGTTCTCGGCGGAGGCGGTGCTGGCCGGGGTGACCGCGCCGCAGGCGGAGTTCGCCAGCAGCGCCAGGCCGAGGGTCGCGACGACCGCGACCCGGCGCCGGAGGGACAGCTTCATCGGGGTGGCTCCTTGGGTGTGGGGGGGGAAGGGGGGAAGGCGCGGGCCGGGGACGGTCACCGACGCCCGGAGCGTCTGCGCAGCCAGGTGTCGGCGGCGACGGCGAGGATGATCACCGCGCCGGTCGCCACGGTCTGCCAGAACGAGGAGATGCCGCGCAGGTTGAGGATGTTCTGCAGGACGCCGATGAACGCGACGCCGATGACGGTGCCGAGCATGGTGCCGGAGCCGCCGAACAGGGCCGCCCCGCCGATGATCACGGCGGAGATCGCGGTCAGCTCCATGCCGGTGCCGGTGACGCCCTGCACGTAGGACAGGAACGACAGGCCGAGCACGCCGGCCAAGCCGGCGAGCGTCCCGGACAGGGTGAACGCGGCGACCTTCACCCGGCCGGTGTTGATGCCGCACAGCCGGGCGGCCTCGGCGCTGCCGCCCACGGCGTAGGTGTTGAAGCCGTAGCGGGAGCGGGACAGCACGATCGTGCCGACGACGGCGACGAGCGCGAACAGCACGAGCTGCATCGGCACGACGCCGAACAGCTTGCCCTGGCCGAGCAGGTTGAACTCGGCCACGGCGGGGTCCTTGGCCGACAGCGAGATCGGCGCGCCGCCGCTGAGCAGCAGCGTCACGCCCCGGTAGACGCTCAGCGTGCCGAGCGTGACGATGAACGACGGGATGCCGAAGCCGACCGTCATCAGCCCGTTGAGCAGGCCCGCGGCCGCGCCGGCGGCGATCCCGCCGAGGGCGGCCAACGGCCAGGCGACGTCGGAGGTCATGAGCAGCCCGCAGACGACGGCGCCGAGGCCGTAGATCGAGCCCACCGAGAGGTCGATCTCGGCGTTGATGATCACGAACGTGACGCCGACGGCCATGATGCCGATCTGGGCGATCTGCTGGCCGACGGTGAGGAAGTTGCCCGTCCCCACGAAGCCCGGGGCGATCAGGGTGCCCAGGGCGAACAGCACGACGAGGGCGAGGAAGGTGCTGGCCTCCCGGGCGTGCAGGAAGCGGCGCAGCGGGGAACGGGCGGGCGGGGCGGCGGCGGGCTTCGCCACCGGGGGCGCCACGGGGGTGGTGGTCTGGGCCATCGGTCTCATCTCCTCAGCAGGGCCGCGACGTCGTCCGGGTAGGGCAGGGCGGGAATCACCTCGGCGACGCCGACGGCGTGCGCGCCGGCCGCGGCGGCGAAGCGCACCGCGTCGGTGAGGGCGTCGCCACGGGCCAGGGCCACGGCGAGCGCGCCGGTGAAGGCGTCGCCCGCGCCGGTGGTGTCGACGACGCGGGCGACGGTGACCGGGTCGACACGGGTGCGCCGCCCGTCGTGGTCGACGAGGGCGCCGTCGGCGCCGAGGGTGAGCACGATCGTCCCGGCGTACCGGGTGCGCAGCAGGTCCACCAGCTCGTCGCCGGTGGCCGGGTCCCCGGGGTCGCGACCGGTGAGCACCCGGGCCTCGCTGGCGTTGGGCGTGACCACGTCGATCCAGGCCCACGCCTCGTCGGGCAGCGCGACGGCGGGGGCGGGGTTGAGCAGCGTGCGCACGCCGCGCTCGTGGGCGGTGCGCAGCGCGGCGAGGGCCACCGGCAGCGGGATCTCCAGGGAGACCACGACCAGGTCCGCCTCGGCGATGCGGTCGGCGAAGCCCGCGACGTCGGCGGGGGTCAGCTCGTCGAGCGCGCCGGGGGCGATGGCGATGCGGTTCTCGCCGTCGGCGTCGACGAGGATGACGCCGACCATGGTCGCGGACGCGGTGGTGGTGCGCACGCCCGCCGCGTCCACCCCCTCCCGCGCCCAGAGCTCCCGGGCGGCGGCGCCGAACTGGTCGGCGCCGACGGCGGTCAGCAGGCTGACCCGCGCGCCGAGCCGGGCGGCGGCGACGGCCTGGTTCGAGCCCTTACCGCCGTGGCCCGAGGCGAAGCTGCCGCCGGAGAGGGTCTCCCCGGCCACCGGCACCCGGGGCACCCGCATGGTCAGCCCGGCGCCGTAGCTGCCGATCACTGCTATCTTCATCCCGACCCCATGTTCATGGACAACCATGTACAACTCAGGGGACCGTAAGGATCGCCGAAGGGCGGTGTCAAGGGCTGCGCCGACATTTCGCGGCAACATTCCCGCAACCTGGAAGCGCGCCGACCAGTGCCGAAAGGAGGCTTAGGCCTCCTTCGCGAAGATGATCCCCGCGGCCTTCGTACCACATGGGGCTTTTGTTCCCGGTGGCATCGCCGGGCCGCCACGCCGCGGCCGACCGCGCGGGCGAGCCCGGGACCCGACCCGCCGGCCATAGGGCCACGCTATGAACCGTTCGGTATATATCGATGTCCGCGGATTGACCATAGGCTCCCCACAACCGCTCGGACCGGCCCTACGGGTTCACGAAGCCCGGGCCGGCCAGAACAAGGGAGGACCGGGAGATGACACTCCCCCGCACGAGCCCCCGCCGGTTGGCCGCCTTCGGCGTCCTCACCACCGCCGCGCTGGCCGCCGCCACGGTCGGTGCGCCGGCCAGCGCGGCACCCGCCACCGGCGAGATCCTGTCCGCCGGCAGCGCCACGGCGGTCAAGGACAGCTACATCGTGGTGCTGAAGGACAGCGCCGTCGGTGGCCGGGCCGGTACCCGGGCCGCCGCCGTCGCGAACTCGGCCGGCACCCTCGCCGGCCGGTACGGCGCCACCGTCGGCCACGTGTACGGCGAGGCGCTCAACGGCTTCGAGGTCCGGCTGTCGGAGCGGGCCGCCAAGCGGCTGGCCGCCGACCCGGCCGTGGCGTACGTCGAGCAGAACCAGACCGTGACGGCCACCACGACCCAGACCAACCCGCCGTGGGGCCTGGACCGGATCGACCAGGCCGCCCTCCCGCTGTCGGGCACCTACAGCTACGTCAGCACCGGCTCGGGCGTCACCGCGTACATCATCGACACCGGCATCCGGACCACCCACAGCCAGTTCGGCGGGCGGGCCGTCGACGGCTACGACGCGGTCGACAACGCCCTGCCGGCCGCGGACTGCAACGGCCACGGCACGCACGTCGCCGGCACCGTCGGCGGGTCGACCTACGGCGTGGCCAAGAGCGTCCGGCTGGTGGCCGTGCGGGTGCTCAACTGCGCCGGCAGCGGCACCACCGCGGGCGTCATCGCCGGCATCAACTGGGTGACCTCCAACCACCAGGCCGGCCAGCCGGCGGTGGCGAACATGAGCCTCGGCGGCGGCCTCAACACCTCCCTGAACACCGCCGTGGCCAACTCGATCGCCGACGGCGTCACCTACGCGGTGGCCGCCGGCAACTCCAACGCCAACGCGTGCAACACCTCCCCGGCCGCCGTGCCCACGGCCCTCACCGTCGGCGCGACCCAGAGCGACGGCGCCCGCGCGTCGTACTCGAACTACGGGTCCTGCCTGGACATCTTCGCGCCGGGCTCGGCCGTGCTGTCCGCCTGGTACACCAGCGACACGGCCACCAACACCATCAGCGGCACCTCGATGGCCTCGCCGCACGTGGCCGGCGGCGCCGCCCGCGTGCTGCAGAACAACCCGTCGTGGACCCCGGCGCAGGTGGCGTCGTACCTGACCTCCACCGCCAGCACCGGCACGGTGGGCAGCCCCGGCAGCGGCTCGCCGAACCGCCTGCTCTACCTCGCCCCCACCAGCTGACCTGACGACCAGCCGCCGGCCCCGGGGTGACCACCCCGGGGCCGGCGCGTCGGAGGAAAGGACCGGACATGATCGTTCCTGGCACCCGACGCCGGCGGTCGCTGGCGGCCACCCTCGGCGTCGCCCTCGCGCTCGGTGCGGGCCCGGCCGCCGCGTCGCCGGCCGCCGCGGCCACCGGACCCATCCGGCACGCCGGCGGCGCGACCGCCGTGCCCGACAGCTACCTCGTGCTGCTGGACGACCGGGCCACCGCCGGGTCGGCCGCCGCGGTCGCCGCCACCGCCGACCGCCTCGCCGGCAGGTTCGGCGGCGTACGCGGCCACGTCTACCACGCCGCCGTACGCGGCTTCGAGATCCGCCTGCCCGAGCGGGCCGCCCGACGCCTCGCCGCCGACCCGGCCGTGGCGTACGTCGAGCAGAACCACGTGACGGCGCTGGCGGCGGGCGTCCAGCTCAACCCGCCGTCGTGGGGGCTGGACCGCATCGACCAGCGCAATCTCCCGCTCGACGGCCGGTACGCCTACCCGAACACCGCGCCGAACGTGCACGCCTACGTCCTGGACACCGGCATCCGCGCCAGCCACGTCGACTTCGGCGGCTCGGTCACCGGAGGGTACGACGCGGTCGACGGGGCCCTGCCGGCCGACGACTGCAACGGCCACGGCACCCATCTCGCCGGCACCGTCGGCGGCCAGTTGCACGGCGTGGCCAAGGACGCCCGGCTGGTGCCGGTGCGGGTGCTCAACTGCACCGGCAGCGGCACCTGGGCCCAGGTCATCGCCGGCATCGACTGGGTCACCCGGTACGCGGTGAAGCCCGCCGTGGCCACCATGGGCCTCGGCGGCAGCGCCAGCAGCGCCGTCGACGCCGCGCTGACGGCCTCCATCAACTCCGGCGTCACGTACGCGGTGCCCTCGGGCAGCTCGTCCAGCGACGCCTGCAACTTCTCGCCCGCGCGGGTGCCCACGGCGCTCACGGTCTCCGGCACCCTGGCCACCGACGCGAAGATGGGCTCGGCCAACTACGGCACCTGCGTGGACATCTTCGCCCCCGGCGGCAGCATCACCTCGACCTGGCACACCAGCGACACCGCCACCAACACGGTCAGCGGCAGCCCGATGGCCGCCGCGCACGTCGCCGGCTGCGCCGCCCTCGTGTTGTCCGACCATCCCACCTGGACCCCGGCGCAGGTGGCGGCACACCTCGCCGCCACCGCCACCGTCGGTGTCGTCGGCAGCCCGGGCGTCGGCTCGCCGAACCGGATGCTCTACTGCGGCCCCTGACACTCCGGTGACCGCCCCGCCGCGGCCCGCCGGGCGGGCCGCGGCGGGTGGTCCGGTCAGCGCCGCAGCACGGTGACCGCGTCGGCCCCGCCGACCAGGTCCAGGTCGAGGCGGTCGGTGGCGGCCTCCCAACCCGGGGTGGTGATGACCGTGCCGCCGGCCACGCCGACGCGGCGGTCGGCGTGCACGGTGACCGAGCCGGCGCCGCGGACGGCCCGCACCCGCACCGGCCGCAGGTCCGGCACGGACACCGTGAGCTGGTTGACCCCGGCGGTCAGCCGCACGGCGAGGCTGCCGTCCCCGGCGGGCAGCCGCAGCTCCGTGCGGTCGGTGCCCCCGGCCAGGTCCACGCCGATCAGCCGGCCGGCGCGCAGGTCGAGCAGCTGGGTGCTCGCGCCGCCGCCCATCACCAGCCGCCAGGCGACCCGCGAGGTGAGCCGGATCTGCACCACCCCGGGTCCGGCGCGGCCGGTGGGCGTCAGGTGCAGCGCGACGCCCTCGGCGGTGCGCACCGGCCGCGGGGCGCTGTCGCCGTCCGCCGGGGTGCTGATCCGGTAGAGGTCCGCGCCGAGGTCGACGAGGCGCAGGTCGACGGCGGTGGTGCCGGTGACCAGCTCGAACGCCGCCCGTGCGCGGCCACCCAGGGGCGCGGTGACGGTGTGCGGGAGGCCACCGCCGGCCGCGGGGCCACCGCCGTCGACCGCCGGCGCCGGCGCGGTCCCGGCCGCGCGCAGGCCGGGCGGCCCCGAGGCGAGGGCCAGCGCGGCGGCGGCGAGCAGGGCCAGGATCACCCCGACTCCGACGATGCCGACGACGGGCCGCCGACGGGGCGTCGCGGGGCGTGCCGGTTCGACGTCGATCACCGGGCCGGCGAAGAAGCCCGACCCGGCGTACGCGTCGGCCGGGTGTGCGGCGCCGACGCCGACGTGGGGATCGGGCTCCACGACGACGCCGGTGACGACGCGCGGACGGCGACCGTCGACGTCGGACGGCGCGGGACGCGCCTCGGGTGCGGACATGCGCTGACCTCTCTGTCCGGTGAACGGCACCGGGGAGTACGGATCCGGGGCCGGGATCGATCGACGCCGGGGCGCGGCGTTCCGATCTTCACCGGACGGCCCCGCCGCCGCCGGCCTGCCGGCGGCGGCGGGACGCGGGTCGGGTCAGTAGCGCGACCACTTCTGGTTGGCCGCGCCCGTGCAGTCCCAGAGCTGGAGCTTGCCGCCGTTGGCCGGGTTCTGGTCGCGGACGTCGACGCAGCGGTTGGCGCTGAGGTTCACCAGGTCGCCGTTGCCGTTGAGGGTGAACCGCTGGACCGGGTTGCCGTTGCAGGTCACGAGGTTGACCTCGGTGCCGTTGGCGGTGCCGGCCCAGGCCGGGTCCATGCACTTGCCCATCGCCCGCACGGTGCCGTCGGAGGCGAACGTCCAGGCCTGGGCGGCGGTGGTGTTGCAGTCCCAGATCTGCAGCTTGGCCCCGTCGACCGGGTCGGCGTTGGGGATGTCGACGCACCGCCCGCTCTGCGCGCCGCGCAGCCGGGTGGTGCCGGCCGGCGGGTTGCCGCCGGAGGTGTAGCCGGACACCCGGACGTAGTCGACGAGCATCTGCTGCGGGAACTGCGTGGTGGCGTCGGGGTAGCCCGGCCAGGTGCCGCCGACGGCCACGTTGAGGATCATGAAGAACGGGTGGTCGAACACCCAGCGGTTGCCGCCGAGCCGGCTCGGGTCGACGCGGTGGTACTCGACGCCGTCGAGGTACCACACGATCGAGTTGGGCTCCCAGTCGACCCGGTAGGTGTGGAAGGCGTCGGCCAGCAGGGCGCCGATGGTGCGGCTGTTGGTGATGCCGCCGCCACCGGAGTAGCCCGGGCCGTGGATGGTGCCGTGCACGGTGTTCGGCTCGCGGCCGATGTTCTCCATGATGTCGATCTCGCCCGCGTTCGGCCAGCCGACGCTGCCCATGTCGTTGCCGAGCATCCAGAACGCCGGCCAGATGCCCTGGCCCCGGGGGATCTTGATCCGGGCCTCGAACCGGCCGTACGCCTGGGTGAACGTCGCGGCGGTCAGCAGTCGGGCGGAGGTGTACTCGCACCGACCGTAGTGGCACTGGTAGTTGGCGGGGTTCTCCTTGCGCGCGGTGATGACCAGGTTGCCCTGGCCGTCGTGCACGGCGTTGCTCGTGCTGTTGGTGTAGTACTGCCGTTCGTCGTTGCCCCAGCCGCTGCCGCCGATGTCGAACCGCCACCGGTTCTGGTCGACGGGCGTTCCGGCCGGCGCGTTGAACTCGTCCTGCCAGGTGATCGAGCCGATGGCCGCCGCGGCGGGCTCGGCGTGGCCGGGCAGGACGAGGGCCACGCTGGAGGCGACGAGCGCGGCGGCGGCGAGGGCGAGCGCCCGGGGGACGGATCGGCGTCTGGTCACATTGTCTCCTCGGTGGACGGTCCGGACGGCGACGCGGGGTGCGGCGGGCCGACCGGCGGCGGCGCGCAGAGAGCGCTCTCTCTAGCGAAGTCTGTCGATGCGAATCCTCTCCGTCAAGACTGTTGCCAGTTCCGTAGGGTCACCGGGGAACCCCGGGGCGTCGCCCCGGCGGACCGGCGACCGCCGGGACCCGTAGAGTCTCGCCGTGATCGAGATCGGCGCCCGGATCGACCTGCCCCATCCCACCGGCCGGGTCTGGCGCGCGTTGACGGACCCGACGCTGCTGGCCCGCTGGTACACCGAGGTCGAGCCCGCCGCCGGCCGGCCGGGCCGGCTGCTGCTCTACACGGCGGGGCTGCCCGGCTTCGACGCCGCCGTCGACGCGCAGGTGACCGAGCGGCGGGAGCCGGACGCCATCGCCCTGCGCTGCCAGGAGGCCGGCCGGCGTACGCTGCTGAGCTGCGCCGTCACCCCCACCGCCGAGGGTTGCCGGCTGACGGTCCACGAAACCCTCGAACACGGTTCCTGGCCCGTTGAGCAACGCGTGCGCCGCGAGCAGTTCTACCAGCAGGCGCTCACCGGCCGGCTGCCCGCCATCCTCGACTGGCTGGCCTTCCAGCAGGTCGACCTGCTCCGCGACCAGGGCCCGCCGACGGCCGAGATGCCGATCGTCGAGACGCCCGGCGACGCGGCCCCGCCGCGACGTCGCCGCCGCACCGCGCTGGTCGCGGCGCTCGGCGGCGGCGTGCTGGTCACCGGGCTGGCGACGTGGGTGCTGCTGCCGTCGGACCCGGACCGCGCCGCCGCCCCGGAGCCGGCGACCGTCCCGCCCGTCGCGACCACCGCCGCCACCAGCGGTCCGCCCCGGGCCACGCCGACCGCGCGGCCCACCCCCGGCGCCAGCCGGAGCAGCGCCCGCCCGAGCCGCTCCGCCTCGCCCACGCCGTCGCGGACGGCCACCCCGTCACCGGCGCCGCAGGCGCCCCTGGCCGCCCGGTACGAGACCGTGGCGACCCGGATCTTCGGCTACACCGGCGAGGTGGTGGTCGACAACGCGGCCGGCGCGGCGGCCCGCGACTGGACGGTGGTGCTCAGCCTGCCCTCGGGCAGCACGATCGGCGACGTCGAGGGCGGCGAATGGCAGCAGGACGGCCGGTCCGTCACGATCACCGGGCCGGCCGTGCCGGCCGGCGGATCGCAGACCGTCCGGTTCGACGTCCGCGACGCCGACCCGTTCGTCAAGGCGCCCGAGGCGTGCGCGGTGGCCGACACCCCGTGCGCCGGCCTGTGAGGCCCGCCGGGTCGGGTCAGCGGAAGGGCCGGCCCCGGCCCAGCGCGTCGGCGTACCCCCAGCGGCCCCGGATGTCGAGCAGCTCGATCTGGCCCATCTCCTCCGGCACCCCGGCGTCGATCGCCAGGTGGTCGTCGTGCGGTTCGAGGCCGAGCAGGGCGCGCAGCAGCAGCAGCGGCGCCCCGGCGGAGGGGGCGTACGGGCTGTCGGTGAAGTGGTGCGGCACGGGGACGCGGGTGACGGCCCGGTCGTAGCCGGCGAAGTACGGGGGCAGCGCGCCCTGGAAGTGCTGTCCCGCCTCCAGCAGCGCCAGCGCGATCCGGGCGGCCTCCTGCCGGAAGCCGTAGCGACGCAACCCCCAGACGATGAGGGAGTTGTCCGCCGGCCAGATCGCGCCGGTGTGGTGACCCAGTGGGTTGAACTGCTCCTCGGTGCTGGCCAGGGTCCGCACCCCCCAGCCGGAGAACAGCGCCGGCCCGAGCAGGTGGCCCACCAGGCGCTCGGCGCGTTCGGGCGCGACGATCCCGCTCCACAGCAGGTGCCCGACGTTGGACGCCAGCGCGTCGACCCGCTGGCCGTCGGCCTGCAACGCCAGCGCGTAGCAGCCCCGCTCGGGCAGCCAGAAGTCCCGGTCGAACCGCTCCCGCAACGCGGCGGCGTCCCGTTCGAGCCGGTCGGCGTAGACCGGGTCGTTCCAGAACAGCCGGGCCATCCGGGCCGCCCGCAGCCGGGCGTCGTAGGCGTACCCCTGGATCTCGCAGATCGCCTGCGGAAAGGTGGCGAGCCGGCCGTCGCGGAAGCAGACGGCCTGCACCGAGTTGCGCCAGCTCTCGTTGACCGGCCCGGCCCGGCGCTGCCGGCGGGTGGACCAGACGTAGCCGTCGCCGGCCACGTCGGCGTAGTCGTCGAGCCAGGCGATGGCGGCGCGGACCTCGAACTCGTAGCGGCGGACCAGCTCGGCGTCGCCGGTCCAGCGTTCGTACTCGTCGAGCAGGATGACGAACAGCGGGGTGGTGTCGGCGGCGGAAAAGTCGGTCGCGTCGGGGGTGTCGGCGAAGGCGGCCGACTCACCGTACCGGCTCTCCTGGACGATCCGGCCCGGCTGCTCGCCGCGGAACGGGTCGATCCGGGCACCCTGGCTCAGCGCCAAGATCCGCAGCGTGCTGACGGCCCGGTGCGGCAGGAACGGCAGCACCTGGAGGCTGCTGACCAGGCTCTCCCGGCCGAGCAGGGTCATCGACCAGGGCAGCCCGGTGGCGGGCAGCCGGTCGCGGTAGTTGAGGCCCTGGTAGTACAGGGCGGCGAGGTCGAGCACGCTGCGCCGGTACGCCTCGGCCAACGGCCCGTGGTCGGCGCGCAGCTCGGGCACCCCGGCGACGATGTCGTCGATC
The DNA here is from genome assembly GCF_054052245.1 of Micromonospora sp. PTRAS2. Taxonomy (NCBI): domain Bacteria; kingdom Bacillati; phylum Actinomycetota; class Actinomycetes; order Micromonosporales; family Micromonosporaceae; genus Micromonospora; species Micromonospora sp. PTRAS2. The sequence goes on along the minus strand of NZ_JBSWBU010000009.1, from coordinate 222,326 downwards.
TCCCGGCCGGCCTCGGCGCGGGACCGGTGGGTGGAGCTGCGCAGCCGTTCCCGCAGGTCGCGCCGGCGCAGGTCCCGCACGAGGGTCAGCACGCGCAGCCGGACCGTCCAGGTGTCGTGCGGGTCGACGGAGACGGTGAAGGTGAATCCGCGCTCGTCGACGTGGGCGGGCGCGCTGGCGCAGACGACCGTCTCGCGGTGCAGGGTGTGTCTGCGGTAGTGCAGCCGCAGCGAGCTGTCGTCGACCGTGGTGGTCACCTCGCGCTCCCGCCGCAGGCCGTCGCGGATGTCCTGCACCTCGGCGAAGTCCGCCCCGACGTCCAGGCGGACGGTGTACCGCACGGGCTCCGCCCCGTAGTTGAAGAGGGTGACCTCCTCCTCGAAGGTCTCCCCCAGCGAGCGGTGCCGCAGGATCGACGTGGTGGCGTTGACGTAGTGCGTGGGCTGGCCGGGCACCAGGGCGAACTTCGACTCGAAGGAGCGCACGTCGTCGATCGACAGTTCGGTGAGTTGTTCGCCGTCGAGGCTCAGCCGCCAGGTCGACAGGAAGCGGGTGTCGAAGAAGAAGAGGCCGAGCGGGGTGACCGGTTCGGCCGCGACGTCGCCGTTGCGAGAGCTGATCATGAACATGTTGCCGTAGAAGATGCTGGTCGTGTCGTGCGACCCGACGCCGTCGTGCTCGACGCCGGGCCGGACGTCGGCGATCGGCTCGGTGGCGCCGCTGTCGGCGTGGATCGGCAGCAGCCGGCGGAACACCAGGAACAACGGCAGGTCGCCCTCGACGGACACCACGCCGCGAAAGAGCATCGCCACGCTGTGGTCGGCGCCGGCGACCAACCGTTCGAACGTCTCGGGCCGCATCTCCACCAGGCAGTCCGGGTCGTGGCCGCGGCTGTCCACCCGCGCCCGCCCGCCGTCGAGGGTGACGAACCAGGTGCTGGCCGGCCCGTCGTCGGTGACGAAGCGGAAGGCGATGAGCCCGGCGGGCGTGGTGGGCAGTCGGCCCCGGGAGGCCTCCGGGAGGCCGGCGAAAAACCGGTCGATCTCCGCGCTCACGGGGTGCTCCTGTCGCCACGCACCCGCACACCCCTTTCGCTATAGCCGACGAAACGGATGTAATGGCATGAAGGCCACAGTACGCTATGGCGGCCCGCGACGGCCGCGCTTCAGTGGAACGAGAACCCTCCACCCACCCACCGCCCGGGAGGGCCGATGACAGACCGACACACCGCCGCCGGGATGCGCTACTGGACGTACGGGCGCGGCCGGCGCGACACGTTCCTGCTGGTGCACGGCTGGTGCTGCGACCACCGGTTCATGGAGCCGATCGCCCGACACCTGGCCGGCCGACCCGCCCGCGTGATCGCGGTCGACATGCCGGGGCACGGGGAGAGCCCGCCACCAGCCGAGGGCTACGGCGTGGAGCAGCTCGCCGCCCGGCTCCGGGCCCTGGTCGCCGAGCTCGACCTGCGGCGGGTCGTCGTGATCGGGCACAGCCTGGGCGGGGTCTGGTCGCTCGCCGCCGCCGCCGGCGACCGGGAGCGCTTCGCCGGCCTGGTCATGCTCGACTCCGCGGTGGCCGGGCCGCCGGGCGCCGCCGCCGCGATCGAGGAGGTCGCCCGGTCGCTGCGCGACGACACCTCCGGCGCGGCCCGGGAGGCGATCGTCCGGTCGTACTTCCTGCCGCAGTCCGATCCCCGGCTGGTGGAGTGGGTGGTCGCGGCCATGGCGCGCCCCTCCACCGAGGTCGCGTACGCGCCGATCGCCGCCCTGGCCGCGTACGTCGGCTCCGGCGGCGACGAGGCGGCCCTGACCCGGTGGGACCGCCCGCTGCTTTTGGTCGGCAGCAACGCGCCGTTCGCCGACTACGCCCGGCTCGCCCGGCTGGCCCCGCAGGCGAACATCGGCCAGGCCGCCGGCTCGGGCCACTTCGTGCAGCTCGAGGTGCCGGACCAGGTCAACGCGATGATCGACCGGCACCTCGAGCTCACCGGCTGAGCACCCGCTGACGGGGCGGGCCGGCCCGCCCCGTCAGCGGGAGTAGTACTCGACGACGAGCTGCTCCTCGCAGATCACCGGCACCTCGGCCCGCCGGGGCAGCCGGGTGAGCCGGGCGGCGAGACCCGCCAGGTCGACGTCGAGGTACGGCGCGGGCCGGTGCGGGGCGTGCGCTCCCGCGGCGGCGAGCAGGAACGGCGCCTTGCCCCGGCTGCGCGCGGCCACCGCGATCTCGTCGCCGGGGCGCAGCCGCGCCGACGGGCGGTCCACCCGCCGGCCGTTGACGGTCAGGTGCTGGTGGGTGACGAGCTGCCGCGCCTGGTAGATGGTGCGGGCGAACCCCGCGCGCAGCACGAGGGCGTCGAGCCGGGTCTCCAGGTCGACCACGAGTTCCTCGCCGGTCTTGCCCGGCCGGCGCGCCGCCCGGTCGAACGCGCGCCGCAGCTGCCCCTCCCGCAGGTCGTACTGCGCCTTGAGGCGCTGCTTCTCCACCAGCCGGACCTTGTAGTCGCTGTCCTTGGTCCGGGCCCGGCCGTGGTCACCGGGCGGGAACGGGCGGCGCTCGACGTACCGCACGCACTTGGGGGTCAGGGCGATGCCGAGGCGGCGCGACCGCTTGGCCTTGGGGCGGGACTGATTCATCATCTGCCTCTCAGGTAAGGTAAGGCTAACCTAATAGGAGGTGCAGATGTCGGGCAACATCCCCCCGGTCGCCGTCGCGGTGGCCGCCGGCACACCGGCCGAGCAGCTGCGTACCCTGCTCGTGGCCGCCGACTCGGTGACGCTGCTGACCCCGACGCACCGGGCCGAGCTCACCGGCCGGCACCGCGTCGGCCCCGACGGCCGGGTCCGCGTCGAGGTGCCGGCCGACTCCGGCGCGGCCCACGAGCTGGCCCGGGAGGGGGACCTGCCCGCCGTCGTCCACGTGACGGACCTCGCCCCGATCCCGATGCCCGACCGGGTACGCGGCCGGGCCACCCTCACCGGCTGGCTGACCGTCGAGGGGCTGCGCGGCCGACGGCCCGACCTTGTCGCGGTGCTGCACCTCGCCACGGCCGGGATCACCGACACCGACGGCACCGCCCCGGTCGACCCGGACGCGTTCGCCACGGCCCGGCCCGACCCGATCGCCCCCGCCGAGACGGAGCTGCTGCGCCGCCTCGACGCCGACGCCCGCACCGTGGAGCAGCTCACCGGGCTGCTTCCCGCGCGGCTGCGGCAGGCCGACGCCCGGATCCACCTGCTGCGGCTGGACCGCGCCGGCATCGTCCTACGGGTGCAGTCCCCCGCCGGGTCCGCCGCGGGTCCGCACGACGTACGACTGCCCTTCGCCCGGCCGATGCGCGACCCGGACCAGCTCGGCGCGCGCATCGACGCGCTGCTCGGCCGGCCACCGCGCCGCGTGTCCCGCGCCGGGCGCTGAGGGCCCGCGCCCGACCGGCCGGTGGCGGGCGTCGGTCATGCTCGAAGGGTGATTCGCTTTCTGCTGAACGTGTTGTGGCTCGTCTTCGGCGGCGGGATCGTGCTGGCCGTCGGGTACGGGATCGCGGCGCTGATCTGCTTCGTGCTGGTCGTCACGATCCCGTTCGGCGTCGCGTCGCTGCGCCTGGCCAGCTACTCCCTGTGGCCGTTCGGCCGGACGGTGGTGCCCAAGCCGGGCGCGGGCGTCGGCTCCGGGCTGGCCAACGTGCTGTGGGTGGTGCTCGCCGGCTGGTGGCTGGCCCTGTCCCACATCGTCGCCGGCGTCGCCCTCTGCGTCACGATCATCGGCATCCCGTTCGGGATCGCCAACTTCAAGCTCGTCCCCGCCGCGTTCTGGCCCCTGGGGCGGGAGGTCGTCGACGCGCCGTAGCCCGCCGGCTGTCGGTGCCGGCCGGTACGTTCCCCGGCATGGCCAACCTCTCGTACCTCTTCGTCACCGACCACGACGGCATCTGCCCCGCCTGGGCGGGGGTCCCCGGCGTCGCGGAGCAGGTCCTCGCCGAGGACGTGGCGGCCGTGCCGCTGCTGTGGCTGGCCATGTTCCGGCCGGGTGACCTGGTGACGGCCACGTTCCCGTCCGACGACGAGGACGAGGGCGACGTGGCGGTCACCGCCCCGATCGCGCCCCGCCGGCGGGCCCTCGACCAGCTCGACGCCGCGCTGCCGGCCCTGGCCCGGATCTTCGCCGCGGAGGGGCCGCTGCACGAGCACGCCGCGCTGCTGCGCGCGGGCGTGGCGGCCATGCCGGGCCGGTTCGTCACCGTCGATCCTTACGAGATCGCCGTGCTGGTCGACGAGCGGGAGTTCTACGACACCCTGCGCGCCGGGCTGGCCGCCCTGGACCAGCCCGACGATCCCGCCGCCGCCCGGCGGCACCTGACCGACCTGGCGCAGCTGCGCGCCGGCCGACCGTTCCCGCCGGCCCGGCTGGTGCTGGACCAGCTCCCCGCCGCCGAGGACGACTGGTGGAACCACGGCCGCCTGCTCGGGGCAGGCGTGCGGGGTCCGGCGCCGTGGGAACGTGAGGCCGCCGAGCCGGCGGTTCGGGGATGACCCGCGGCGTCGGGCCCCGGATCAGGGGCGGTAGCGGTAGCCCATGCCCGGCTCGGTGATCAGGTGCCGGGGCCGGGCCGGGTCGTCCTCCAGCTTGCGCCGCAGTTGGGCCATGTACTGGCGCAGATAGTTGGTCTCGTTCTGGTATTCCGGGCCCCACACGTCGTGCAGCAGCTGCCGCTGGCTGACCAGCTTGCCGGGATGGCGCAGCAGCTTGTCGAGCACGGCCCACTGGGTGGGGGTGAGCCGCACCGGCGCGCCGTCGTCGCGGGTGACGGTGCGGTCGACCAGGTCGACCGTGTGCCGCCCCACCCGGGGGGCCGGGGTCGCGCCGTCCGCCGACGGCGCGGCGAGACGGCGGGTGACGGCGCGGATGCGGGCGAGCAGTTCGTCGACGCCGAAGGGTTTGGTGACATAGTCGTCGGCACCCGCGTCGAGGGCGGCGACCTTGTCCTCGCTGCCGGCCCGGCCCGACAGCACGATGATCGGCACGCTCGTCCACCCGCGCAGGCCCCGGATCACCTCCACGCCGTCGAGGTCGGGCAGCCCGAGGTCCAGCACCACCAGATCCGGCGGGTGCGCGGCGGCGGCCTTCAACGCGGCCGTGCCGGTCTCGGCGACCCGCACCTCGTAGCCGCGGGCGCGCAGGTTGATCCGCAGGGCGCGCAGGATCTGGGGTTCGTCGTCGACGACGAGGATGCGGCTCATTCCTGCGGCCCCTCCGGCTCCCGCTGCGCTTGCGGCCCGTGCCGCTCCCCCGCCTCCGGCGGCCCGTGCGGCTCCTCCGCCTCCGGCGGACCGGGGCGGCCCGGCGGACCGGCGGCGGGCAGGCGCAGCACCATGGTCAGCCCTCCGCCGGGGGTGGTCTCGGGGGTGATGGTGCCACCCATGGCCTCGACGAGGCCGCGGGACAGGGCGAGGCCGAGGCCCACCCCGGTCTGGTTGTCCCGGTCGCCGAGGCGCTGGAACGGCAGGAAGACGTGCTCCCACTGGTCGGCCGGGATGCCGGGGCCGGTGTCGACCACCCGCAGCTCGACCTGGCCGGCGTGGGCGCTGGCGGCGATGGTAGGCGGCCGGCCGGGCGGGCTGTGCCGCAGGGCGTTGGCGACGACGTTGACCAGCACGCGTTCCAGCAGCCCGGGATCGGCCAACGCGGCGGGCAGGTCCGCGGGGAGGTCGGTGCCGACGTCGGCGGCGGCCGGGCCGAGCTCGTCCAGTGCCCGGGGCACCACGTCCTCCAGCCCGACCGCGGTGGCGGTGACGCCGAGCGCGCCAGCCTGCAACCGGCTCATGTCCAGCAGGTTCGCCACCAGGCGACCCAGCCGGTCGAGAGACTCGTCGGCGGTGGCGAGCAGCTCCTCGCGGTCGTCGGCGTCGAACTCGACGTCGGGGCTGCGCAGGCTGCTCACCGCCGCCTTCGCCGACGCCAGGGGCGTACGCAGGTCGTGGCTGACCGCGGCGAGCAGCGCGGTGCGCATCCGGTCGGCCTCCGCGAGGGGCCCGGCGGCGGCCGCCGCGACGGCGAGGCGTTCCTGCCGCAGCGCGACGGCGGCCTGGGCGGCGAACGCCTCGACGACGCGCCGGTCGGCGGCCTCCAGCCGCCGGCCGGACAGCACGACGGTGAGCGTGTCGTCGACGGGCACGGCCGTCTCCCCGGCGTCGGGGCTGCCGGCCGGGGCGTCCCCGACGCTGGCCACCACCCGCCAGGCGGCCCGGTCGCGGGCCCGGTCGGGGCGGCCCCGCGCCTCGGCGACCAGCTCCAGCACGCTGACCGCGCGCAGCGCGAACGTCTCGCGCAGCCGGTCCAGCAGGGCCGGCAGCGGACGCTCGCCGCGCAGCACGCCGCCGGCCACGGTGGCGAGGGTCTGCGCGTCGGCGGAGGCCCGGGCGGCCTCCCGGGTGCGCCGGGCGGCAACGTCGACGACCCAGCTCACGGCGACGGCGACGCCGACGAAGACGCCCAGCGCCAACAGGTTGTCGGCCTCGGCGATGGTCAGCGTGCGGTACGGCGGGGTGAAGAACCAGTTGAGCAGCAGTGATCCGCCGAGGGCGGCGACCAGCGCTGGCCAGAGGCCGCCGACCAGGGCCACCCCCACGACGCCGGCGAGGAACAGCAGGATGTCGTTGGTGAGGGTGAGATCCGGCAGGGTGCGCAGCGCCAGGGTGAGCGCCGGCATGCCGAGCGCCGCGAGGGCGAAGCCGAGCAGCCTGCGCCGCCGCGACAGGGCGGCCGGCGTGGTGGCGGCCCGCCGACCCCGCCCGGCCTCGGGGTGGGTGACCAGGTGCACGTCGATCGGCCCGGACAGGGCGGTGGTGGTGACGCCGACCCCCCGGGAGAACAGCTGGGCGAAGCGGCCCCGCCGGCTCGCGCCGAGCACGAGCTGGGTGGCGTTGACGCCCCGGGCGAAGTCGAGCAGCGCGGCTGGGACGTCCGCGCCGAGCACCTGATGGTAGGTGCCGCCGAGGCCCTCGACGAGGACCCGCTGGCGGGCCAGCCGGGCGGGGTCGGCGCCGGCCAGGCCGTCGCTGCGGGCGACGTGCACGGCCAGCAGGTCCGCGCCCCGGCCCCGGGCGGCGATCCGGGCGGCGCGGCGGATCAGCGTGTCCCCCTCCGGCCCGCCGGTCAGCGCGACGACGACGCGTTCGCGGGCCTCCCAGGTGTCGGAGATGCCCTGCTGGGCGCGGTAGGCACCGAGCTGGTCGTCGACGGTGTCGGCGAGCCAGAGCAGGGCCAGCTCGCGCAGGGCGGTCAGGTTGCCGACCCGGAAGTAGTTGCCGAGGGCGGCGTCGATCCGGTCGGGACCGTAGACGTTGCCGTGGGCCATCCGACGGCGCAGCGCCTCCGGGGTCATGTCGACGAGTTCGACCTGCTCGGCGGCGCGGACCACGGCGTCGGGGACGGTCTCGCGCTGGGTGGTGCCGGTGATCCGGGCGACGACGTCGTTGAGCGACTCGAGGTGCTGGACGTTGACGGTGGTCAGCACGGTGATGCCGGCGTCGAGCAGTTCCCGCACGTCCTGCCAGCGCTTGTCGTGGCGGGAGCCGGGCACGTTCGTGTGGGCCAGCTCGTCGACGACGACGACCTCGGGGCGGCGGGCCAGCACGCCGTCGAGGTCCAGCTCGGTGAACTCCACGCCCCGGTGGGTGAGCACGCGCCGGGGCACCAGTTCGAGGTCGCCGACCATGGCGGCGGTGTGCGGGCGGCCGTGGGTCTCGACCAGCCCGATCACCACGTCGGTGCCGCGCGCGGCCCGCCGTCGGGCCTCTTCGAGCATCGCGTACGTCTTGCCGACGCCGGGCGCGGCCCCGAGGTAGACGCGCAGCTCTCCGGTGGGCACGGCGCTCCTCCTTCCGTGGGTCGACGTGGGTCGGGGCGAATCGTCGGCGGGCCGGCCGGGGCGGGTCGTCGGTGGTCCGCCCCGGCGAGGGTTCAACGAGCGGGCAGCCGCCGGTCGAGGGCGAGGTTCAGCTCCAGCACGTTAACGCCGGGCTCGCCCAGGAAGCCCAGCACCCGGCCGGTGGTGTGCTCGGCCACCAGCCGCCGCACCGCCGCCGGGTCCGCGCCGCGCTCGCGGGCCACCCGGGCGACCTGCAGTTCGGCGTACGCGGGGCTGATGTGCGGGTCGAGGCCGCTGCCGCCGGCGGTGACCGCGTCGGCGGGCACAGCCGGGTCGGCCGGGGCGTCGCCGCGCACGGGGACGATCACCGCCCCGGCCGCGACGTAGTCCTCGCCGGGCCGCGCCAGCTCCACCGCGACGCCCTGCCAGGCCGCCACGAACGGGGTGGCGGGTGCGGTCTGGTTGACGCTGACGACCCGGGTGACCGGGCCGGTGAACCCGTCGCGGTGGAACACGCCGAGGACCGCGCCGACCCCGTCGGCGGTGCAGTACGGCCGCCGCCCGTCCACCCCGTTCAGCGCGCCGACGGCCCGGCTGCGGGCGCAGACCCGGGTGAGCAGGCTCGGCGTCGATTCGGCGGGGTCGGCGGCGAGGGTGTCGACGACGCTCTCCGGGCCGAGGTTGCTCGCCGCCGTGGCGGTGGGATCGTAGCCGTCGCCGGCCGCCGAGGGGCGGGACTGGAAGTAGCGCGGAACGGGGTCGCCGTCGGCGTCGGTGAACGCCTGGCCGATGAGCGCGCTGCCGACGGTGCGGCCGTCGGCGGTGACGGGCGAGCCGTCGGCGCGGGCGTCGAGGCCGGGCAGCCGGCCGGCGGCGACCAGGGCGAGCGGGTACGCGAGGCCGAGCAGGGCGGTGAAGACGAGCAGGGCGCGCAGGGCGGCCAGGTGTTGGGCGAGCCAGGTGGGTGGACGCATCACGAGATCCCCGGGACGAGCTGGACGAGCAGGTCGATGAGCTTGATGCCGACGAACGGCACGACGATGCCGCCGAGGCCGTAGACCAGCAGGTTGCGGCGCAGCAGCGTCGCCGCCGCCGCCGGCCGGTACCGCACGCCGCGCAGGGCCAGTGGGATGAGCGCGACGATGACGATCGCGTTGAAGACGACGGCCGAGAGGATCGCGGACTCCGGGCTGGCCAGCCGCATGACGTTCAGCGTGTCCAGGCCCGGGTGGATGCCGGCGAACATGGCCGGGATGATCGCGAAGTACTTCGCGATGTCGTTGGCGATGGAGAAGGTGGTCAGGGCGCCCCGGGTGATGAGGAGTTGCTTGCCGATCTCGACGATCTCGATGAGCTTGGTCGGGTCGGAGTCGAGGTCGACCATGTTGCCGGCCTCCTTCGCCGCCGACGTGCCGGTGTTCATGGCCACCCCGACGTCGGCCTGGGCGAGGGCGGGTGCGTCGTTGGTGCCGTCGCCGGTCATCGCGACCAGCCGGCCGCCCTCCTGCTCCCGCCTGATCAGGTGGAGCTTGTCCTCCGGCGTGGCCTCGGCGAGGAAGTCGTCGACGCCGGCCTCGTCGGCGATCGCCTTCGCGGTGCGCGGGTTGTCGCCCGTGATCATGACGGTGCGGATGCCCATCCGGCGCATCTCGTCGAAGCGTTCCCGCAGGCCCGACTTGACCACGTCCTTGAGGTGGATCACGCCGAGCGCCCGCGCCGGTTCGCCCTGGACGTGCTCGGCCACCACGAGCGGGGTGCCGCCGAGCCCGCTGATCTCGTCGACCACCTGGCCGACCTGCTCGGTGGGGTGGCCGCCGTGCTCACGGACCCACTTCAGCACGGCTGTCGCCGCGCCCTTGCGGACCCGCCGGGCGGGGTCGGTGGCGTCGCCGGCCGGGGTGAGGTCGACGCCGCTCATCCGGGCCTGGGCGGTGAACGGCACGAACGCGGCGTGCGGCACGAGGCCCGGTTCCCGCTCCCGCAGCCCGAACCCGTTCCTGGCGAGGACGACCACGGACCGGCCCTCGGGGGTTTCGTCGGCGAGGCTGGACAGTTGGGCCGCGCCGGCCAGCTCGGCGGCGGTGACCCCGTCGACGGGCAGGAACTCGGCCGCCTGCCGGTTGCCGAGGGTGATGGTGCCGGTCTTGTCCAGCAGCAGGGTGTTCACGTCACCGGCGGCCTCGACGGCCCGGCCGCTCATGGCCAGCACGTTGCGCTGCACCAGGCGGTCCATGCCGGCGATGCCGATCGCCGAGAGCAGCGCGCCGATGGTGGTGGGGATGAGGCAGACCAGCAGCGCCACCAGGACCACGCCGCTGACGCCGGCGTCGGTGATCGCGCCGGTGTCCGGTGCCGCGCCCTGGTAGCCCTTCGAGAAGACGGCGAGGGGCTGGAGTGTGACCACGGCCAGCAGGAAGATGACGGTGAGCGCGGCGAGCAGGATGTTGAGGGCGATCTCGTTCGGCGTCTTCTGCCGGTTCGCGCCCTCGACCAGGGCGATCATCCGGTCGATGAAACTTTCCCCCGGCCGCTGGGTGATCCGCACGACGATCCGGTCGGAGAGCACCCTGGTGCCACCGGTGACGGCGCTGCGGTCGCCACCGGACTCCCGGATGACGGGGGCGGACTCGCCGGTGATGGCCGACTCGTCGACGCTGGCGATGCCCTCGACGACGTCGCCGTCGCCGGGGATGATCCCGCCGGCGCAGATGAGCACGACGTCGCCCTGCCGCAGCTCTGGCGCGGGCACGGCCTCGTCCCGGTAGGTGTTGGCAGGCGCGCCCGGGGTCCAGCCGACCAGCCGGGTGGCGATGGTCTCCTGCTTGGCCCGGCGCAGGGTGGCGGCCTGTGCCTTACCGCGCCCCTCGGCGACCGCCTCGGCGAGGTTGGCGAAGACGACGGTGAGCCAGAGCCAGCCGGTGATGGCCCAGGCGAAGACCGAGGGGTCGGTCGCGGCGAGAACGGTGGTGAAGGCCGCGCCGATCGCCACGATCAGCATCACCGGGTTGTGCCACAGGGTGCGCGGGTCGAGCTTGCGCAGCGCGTCCGGCAGGGCGGCCAGGAGCTGCCCCGGGTCGAGCAGGCCGCCGCCGGCCGGGTTGCCCCGGGTGGCGGGCGTGCCGGCTGTCCCCGCGTCGGCGGTGCCGTGCGGTGCCGGCGTGGACGTTGTCATGTCCTTCTTTCTCATGGTGGTCACAGCCCCTCGGCGAGGGGGCCGAGCGCGAGCGCGGGCAGGAAGGTCAGCGCGACCAGGAGCACCGTGACGCCGACGACCATCCCGACGAACAGCGGCCGGTGGGTCGGCAGGGTTCCCCCGGTGGCGGGGGTGGGCGCCTGGCGGGCCAGGGAGCCGGCCAGGGCGAGCACGAAGATGATCGGCAGGAACCGGCCCAGGAGCATGCACAGGCCCAGGGCGGTGTTCCACCACGGGGTGCCGACCGTGAGGCCGGCGAACGCGGAGCCGTTGTTGTTGCTCGCCGAGGTGACCGCGTACAGCACCTCGGACAGGCCGTGCTGGCCGACGTTGAGGGCCGTGGAGTTGTTGCCGGTGGCGAACGCCGCCGCCGTCCCGGCCAGCACCAGCGCCGGGGTGACCAGGAAGAACAGCGACGCGAGCTTGATCTCCCGCGCACCGATCTTCTTACCCACGTACTCCGGGGTCCGGCCGACCATCAGGCCGGCCACGAAGACGGTGAGCACGGCGAGGACCAGCATCCCGTAGAGGCCGGAGCCGACACCCCCGGGAGCCACCTCGCCGAGCATCATGTTGACCAGCGGCAGCATCCCCCCGAGGGCGGTGTACGAGTCGTGGGACGAGTTCACCGCGCCGGTGGAGGTGAGGGTCGTCGCGGCGGCGAAGGTCGCCGAGCCCGGCACCCCGAAGCGCACCTCCTTGCCCTCCAGCGCCGCGCCGACCGCCTGCGGCACCGTGCCGTGGCCGGCGAGTTCGAAGACGTTGGTCAGGGCGACGCTCGCCGCCGCCAGGATCGCCATGACCGCGGCGATCGCGTAGCCCTGCCGGTGCTGGCCGACCATCCGGCCGAACACCCGGGGCAGGCTGAACGGGATCACCAGGAGCAGGAAGACCTGCAGCCAGTTCGTCCAGGCGGTCGGGTTCTCGAACGGGTGGGCGCTGTTGGCGTTGAAGAAGCCGCCGCCGTTGGTGCCCAGTTCCTTGATCGCCTCCTGGCTGGCCACGGGCCCGCCGGTGAGCGTCTGGGTCCCGCCGCTGAGCGTGGTGACGTCGGTGCCGGCGGACAGGTTCTGCACCACGCCGCCGAGCATCAGCGCGAGCGCCCCGAGCACCGCCACGGGCAGCAGGACCCGCAGCGTGATCCGGGTCAGGTCGACCCAGAAGTTGCCCAGCTCGTCGGCGCGGGCGCGGGCGAACCCACGGACCAGGGCGACCGCGACGGCGATGCCGACGGCGGCGGAGACGAAGTTCTGCACCGCCAGCCCGGCCATCTGCACCAGGTGCCCCATGGTCGACTCGCCCGAATACCACTGCCAGTTCGTGTTGGTCACGAACGACACCGCGGTGTTCCACGCCCCGTGCGGCACCACCGGGGCGAAGCCGAGGGACAGCCACAGGTGGTTCTGCACGCGCTGGAACGCGTACAGGAACAGGATCGACACCACGGAGAAGGCGAGCACCGCGCGGGCGTACACGCCCCAGCTCTGCCCGGCGGCCGGGTCGACGCCGACCAGCCGGTAGACGATCCGCTCGACGCGGGTGTGCCGGGTGCCCGCCACCACGCGGTACAGGTGGTCGCCGAACGGCTTGTGGACGGCGACCAGGGCCGCCACGAGCGAGAGTGCGAACAGCACGCCGGCTGTCGTCGTGGTCATCAGAACCGCTCCGGGAACAGCAGGGCGATCACCAGGAACACGCCCAGGCCGATCGCCAGCAGCAGGCCGACGGCGTCGACGGCGCTCACAGCCTCTCCACGCCCCTCACCACGAGGGCGAGCGCCGCGAACAGCGCCGCCGTCACCAGCACGTACACCAGGTCGGACACGGTCGGTTCCTCCTACCGGACACGGTCGTCGCGACCGGGGCCGGTCGCCGGGCCATCACAACCCGCTGCACGGCCCGGGGACAGGGGCCATAACGCGACCGTGACGGCGACGGGCCGTTTCTTGACGCCGTTTTCACGCGGACCGGCCGCGGCCGTGAGCGCGGTCACCCCGCCGGCCGCCCCCGTCGGGACCGGGCGGGCCCGGACGCGCCGGGTGGTCGCCCGGTGCCGCAGCGCGACGGGACGCGCGTCGGCGGGGCGAGAAGGGGCTCCGGAGGTACTTCCCGGTAACCCGGCTATTGACCGGTTTTCATCGGCCGGCAATACTCGCCCGTGTTAGCGCTCACATGCAGGGCCGTCCGACCGGGGCGCGGCGCGTCGGGCCCCGGCCACGGCACGCCGGGGCGGTGCCGATGTCCAGGAGGCACACATGTTCCGACCACACCCACTGCTCGGCCTCGCGGCGGCCGCACTGGTGGCCACCACCGTCGCCACCGCCGCGCCCGGCCTGGCCAGGACGCCGGCCCCCGAGCCCGAATACACCATCACCGTCGACCCGGCCGCCGCCGGCACCCCGATCAGCGACTCCATGTACGGGGTGTTCTTCGAGGACATCAACTTCGCCGCCGACGGCGGGCTCTACGCCGAACTGGTCCGCAACCGCTCCTTCGAGTTCGGCCCGGCCGACAACCGCTCCTACACGCCGCTGACCGGCTGGACGTCCACCGCCGACGCCGGCGGCGCCGGCACCGCGTCCACGGCGGACGACGCCGCCCGGCTGCACCAGCGCAACCGCACCTACCTGCGCCTCGACCTCGCCAACACCGGCGACGGCCGGTACGGCGTGACGAACGCGGGCTACAACACCGGGATCGCGCTGCGCGCCGGCGGCGCGTACGACTTCTCGGTCTGGGCCCGCACCGACGCCGCCGCCGGGACCCCCCTGACCGTCACCCTGCACGACGCGGCGGGCCGGCCGCTCGCCGCGCCCCTGAGGCGTGCCGTGCGCGGCGACGGCTGGACGCGGTACACCGGGACGCTGAAGGCGACCCGCACCACCGACGCCGGCCGGCTGTCCGTGCGCGCGGGCGGCACCGGCGTCCTGCGGCTGGACATGGTCTCGCTGTTCCCCCGCGACACCTTCCGCCAGCGCCCGAACGGCCTGCGCCGCGACCTCGCCGAGAAGATCGCGGCGCTGAAGCCCGGCTTCGTCCGCTTCCCCGGCGGCTGCCTGGTCAACACCGGCAGCATGTCCGGCTACGACGCCGCCTCGAACTGGCCCCGGGCCCGCTCCTACCAGTGGAAGGACACGGTCGGCCCGGTCGAGACCCGCGCCACCAACGCCAACTTCTGGGGCTACAACCAGTCCTACGGCCTGGGCTACTACGAATACTTCCAGTTCGCCGAGGACATCGGCGCGATGCCGCTGCCCGTCGTGCCCGCCCTGGTCACCGGCTGCGGCCAGAACCAGGCGACCGTCGACGAGGCGCTGCTGCAACGCCACATCGCCGACACCCTCGACCTGATCGAGTTCGCCAACGGCCCGACCAGCTCCACCTGGGGCCGCCTGCGCGCCTCGATGGGGCACCCCAGGCCGTTCGGCCTGACCCACCTCGCCGTCGGCAACGAGGAGAACCTGCCGGACGCGTACTTCGCCAACTTCCAGAAGTTCCGCGCGGCGATCGAGGCGGCGCACCCGGGGATCACCGTGATCGGCAACTCCGGCCCCGACGACGCCGGCGGCACCTTCGACCGGCTCTGGCAGCTCAACCGGGACGCCGGCGTCGCCATGGTCGACGAGCACTACTACAACAGCCCGGCGTGGTTCCTGCAGAACAACACCCGCTACGACTCCTACGACCGCGCCGGCCCGAAGGTCTTCCTCGGCGAGTACGCCTCGCAGGGCAACAAGCTGGCCAACTCGCTGGCCGAGGCGTCGTACCTGACCGGCCTGGAACGCAACGCCGACGTGGTGCGGATGGCCTCGTACGCGCCCCTGCTGGCCAACGTGGACAACGTCCAGTGGCGGCCCGACCTGATCTGGTTCGACAACGACGAGTCGTGGGGCTCCACCAGCTACCAGGTGCAGAAGCTGTTCATGAACAACGTCGGCGACCGGACCGTGCCGAGCCGGGTCACCGGTCCGTCCACGGCGCCGGCGCCGATCACCGGCGGGGTCGGGCTGTCGACCTGGGCCACCTCGGCCACGTACGACGACGTGCGGGTGACCGCCCCCGACGGCACCGTGCTCTTCGCCGACGACTTCTCCGCCGGGGCGGGCGCCTGGACGCCGCTGGCGAACCGGGGCGCCTGGTCGGTGGTCGACGGCGCGTACACCCAGTCGGACACCGGCGCGCAGGACACCCTGGTCAGGGCCGCCGACGTCACGGCCAGCGACTACGACCTGACGCTCAGGGCCCGCAAGAACGCCGGCGCGGAGGGCTTCCTCATCGCGTTCGGGGTGAAGGACTCCGGCAACTTCTACTGGTGGAACCTCGGCGGCTGGAACAACACCCAGGGCGCGGTGGAGAAGGCCACCAACGGGGCAAAGGAGACCCTGCTCGCCAAGCCGAACCGGATCACCACCGGCACCACGTACGACGTGCGGGTGCAGGTGCGCGGCACGAAGGTCACCCTGTTCCTCGACGGCCAGGAGTGGGCCAGCTTCACCGACGACCGGGTCACCCGCACGTTCACGCAGGTCGTCACCCGCGACGACGCCACCGGCGAGCTGATCGTGAAGGTGGTCAACGCCCAGGACAGGCCCGCCGTGACCCGGGTGGACCTGGGCGGGCTGCGGGTGCGCGACCGGGCCCGGATGACCGTGATCACCGGCGACCCGGGCGAACAGAACACCCGCTCGGCCGAGCCGATCCAGCCGGTAACCCGGACCGTCGGCGGCATCGCCGGCACGTTCACCCGCACCTTCGCGCCGAACTCCGTCACCTTCCTGCGCATCCGGACCAAGTGAGGTAGCCACGATGACGTACCCGATGAGCCGACGTGTCCTGCTGCGCGGCGGGCTGGGCGTGGCGGCGACCGGCATGGTCGCCGGGCTGTCCTCCGCGGCCACCGCCGGCCCCCGGCCGGGCGTGGCCCGCACCGACGCCGAGGTCTACGGCGTCACCACCGTCGACCCGCTGATCACCCAGCGCGCCGACCCGTTCATCACCCGGCCGGTCGCCGGGACGTACTACTTCACCGGCTCCGTGCCGGAGTACGACCGGATCGTCGTGCGGGGCGCGTCCACCATCGCCGGCCTGGCCACCGCGGCCGAGTCCGTGATCTGGCGGCGGCCCGCCAGCGGACGGATGGCCGGGCACATCTGGGCACCGGAGCTGCACCGCATCGACGGGCGGTGGTACGTCTACTTCGCCGCCGGCGACTCCGACAACGTGTTCCGCATCCGGATGTACGTGCTGGAGTCGGGGCTGGCCGACCCGCGCGACCCCGCCGGGTGGACGCTGCGCGGCCAGATCGCCACGGAGTGGGACGACTTCTCCCTCGACGCGACCACCTTCGCGCACGCCGGGCGGCGCTACCTGGTGTGGGCGCAGGCCGAGCCGGAGATCGCGGTCAACACCAGCCTGTACATCGCCGAGATGAACACGCCGTGGTCCATCCGCACCAAGCCGGTGCGCATCGCCACCCCGACGCGGGCGTGGGAGACGCAGGGCTTCGCGGTCAACGAGGGCCCGGCGGTGCTCGTACGCAACGGGCGGGTGTTCCTGACCTTCTCCGCCAGCGCCACGGACGCCCGCTACTGCATGGGCCTGCTGACCGCCGACGCGGGCGCGAACCTGCTGGACAACCGGTCGTGGGTGAAGACCCCCGACCCGGTCTTCGCCACCTGGGAGCAGACCCGGCGGTACGGCCCGGGGCACAACTCGTTCACCGTCGCCGAGGACGGGGTGACCGACGTCCTCGTCTACCACGCCCGCGACTACCGCGACATCACCGGCGACCCGCTCTACGACCCCAACCGGCACACCCGGGTGCAGCGGCTGTACTGGCACGGCGACGGCTCGCCGCTGTTCGGGGTGCCCGTGGGCGAGGGCGGCCCGATCGTGCGTCTGTCCCCCGCCGACGCCCGCACCGCGTACGTGCGGCACTGGGAGTACGTGCTGCGGGTCGACTCCGGCGTGCGCGAGCTGGCCGACACCCAGTTCCGGTTCGTGCCGGGGCTGGCCGGCGCGGGCACCGAGTCGCTGCGGTCGGTCAACTTCCCCGACCGGTACGTCCGCGTCGTCGACGGGACCGTCCAGATCGTCCCGGTGGCGGCCGGCAGCCCCGAGGCGACCTCGGCGAGCTTCCGTCGGGTCCCCCGCGACGGTGGCGGGATCTCCCTCCAGCTCGCCGGTGACGCCACCGCGTACCTGCGGCACGACCGGGGCCGGCTGATCGTCGGGCCGGCGGCCGGGAACCGGA
Source organism: Micromonospora sp. PTRAS2 (assembly GCF_054052245.1). NCBI lineage: Bacteria > Bacillati > Actinomycetota > Actinomycetes > Micromonosporales > Micromonosporaceae > Micromonospora > Micromonospora sp. PTRAS2. The sequence goes on along the minus strand of NZ_JBSWBU010000009.1, from coordinate 205,011 downwards.
CGACGTTCCTGCTGAGCTGACCGGCGCGTGGCGGTGGCCCGGCCGGGTCACCGCCACGACGCGCCACTGATCGACGTACCCGAATGGGTGGAGCCGGTCGGTGTGAGCGCGCACATGTCGGTTCCCGGCCGCCGCGCCCGCCCGTCAGGTCGCGATGTCCGGGTACGGCAGGTCGAAGTGGGCCAGCCGGGCGGCGTACGCCTTCTGGTACTCCAGCGGCTCGGTGTTGTCCCGTTCGAACATGGCGATGAACAGCGTCAGGGTGAGGAACGGGTGGGCGCCCAGCTGGAACAGCGCGACGTGGTCGTGGGCGATCAGGGCGGCCCGCTCGGCCGGGGTGAACCGCAGCCAGGTGCTGGCCTCGCCGGTGTGGCAGTTGAGCACGGCGTTGGCCCGCTCGGCCTCCCACCACCGCACCAGAGCCTCTGGGTCGGCCCGGTAGCGCTCCACCAGCTCCGGGTCCCGGTCGACGGTGTAGAGGAACTTGTCCAGCAGGTACCTGCTCATGCCGGCGCTCCGTTCGGGTACCAGGTGAAGTAGGCCTCCATGGTGTGGAACAGGTCGAGGGTGTCGACGTGGTCGGCCTTCGCGCCCGCGCCCGCGACGCCCATCATGAGCATGAAGTCCATGAACCCGTGGGTGGCGTTGCCGGGGGCGTGCAGGCTGTCGAGGGTCACCTCCGACAGGCAGCCGTCGAGGTCGCCGTTGGCGATCCACTCCACGGCCCGGCGGTCGAACTCGGGGTCGGGGCCGTGCGGGCCGAACTGGCGGGGCCCGCCGAGCTCCAGCGACAGGTGGCCGGTGCCGATGATCGCCACCCGCAGGTGCGACGGCCACGACTCGACGATCTCGCGGATGGCCTCGCCCAGCTGCACGAAGCGCTTCGGCTGCGGCAGCGGCGGGGCGAAGATGTTGGTGTAGATCGGCACGATCGGCAGGTCGGCCTCGGGGCGCAGCGTGACGATCGGGCAGGTGATGCTGTGGTCGATGCGCAGCTCGTTGCTGAACGCCAGGTCGAAGCCGGCGTCGAGGCCGGCGCGCAGGATGTGCCCGGACAGGTCCTCCTGGCCGGTGAGCAGCATCCGCGGCAGCCCGAACTCGCGTTCCTCGTTGTACCAGTTCGCGTCGTAGAACGGGGCCTTGCCGACGAGGAACTGCGGCATGTTGTCGAGCCAGAGCTGGTGGAAGTGGTCGGAGCCGACCATCACCAGCACGTCCGGCTTCGCCCTGGTCAGGGTCTCCCGGAAGGCGAGGATCTTGCTGACCCACTCGTCGGCGAAGGGCGGACGGTCCGCGCCGGTGGCGGTGCTGGCCCGGTAGTAGAACGGGTGGTGGGTGGAGGCGATCACCGCGACGACGGTGGCCATGGCGGCTCCTTGACGGTCACATGCTCTCGGGTGGTTGGTAGACGGCGTTGCGGTCGACGGCGAGGTAGACGTCCATGCCGATCGGGTTGCGGCGCTCCTCGGCGAGGTGGCCGAGCAGCCCGGCGGCGCGGGCGAGCAGGGCGAAGCCGCGCAGCAGCTCGACGGGCAGGTTCAGGTCGGCCAGCGCCGCGCCGCACACGCCGGCCCCGTTGAGCGGCAGGGTGCGCCCCAGCACCTGCGGGTGGACCCGGCCGATGGCCTCGAACAGGCGCAGGTGCGGCCCGCGCAGGCCCTCCTCGTCGGCGATGCGGATCAGCACCGGCGTACGCGGGTCCCGCTCCTTGTGCACCGGGTGGCCGAGCCCGGGGACGAGGCGCCTGTCGGCGCGGGCGCGGCGCACCGCGTCGAGGGCGATGGCGTCCCAGTCGCCGGTCTCGGCGGCGGTGGCCGCGGCGTCCCCGGCGGCGGCGATGGTGTCGGCGAGGAAGCGCCCGCAGTCCTCGGTGACGCCGAGGAAGCGGGAGCCGCCGCCGAGCAGGCCGGCGGCAAGCGCGCCCTGGAGCGACTCCGGCGCGCTGAGGTACGTCAGCCGGGCGGCGATCGCGGTCGGGGTGAAGCCGTGGTCGGCGAGCGCCACCAGCACGGCCTCGAACACGCGCACCTCGCCCGGGGTGGGGCGGCGGCCGGCGACCAGCCAGTAGGCCAGCTCGCCGAAGCCGACCGAGCCCATCAGGTCGGCGGCGAGGTCGTGGCCGAGCAGCCGGATCGTGGTCGGGTCGGAGGTGCCGAGGGAGGTGGGGAAGCTCAGCTGGTCAGCCATGCGCGGATCTCCTCGCCGTGCTCGTCGAGACCCGGCGGCGGCAGCTCGTACCGGGCCGGGGTGTCGGAGAAGGTGATCGGGTTGCGGACGCCGGGCACGTCGCCGACGGTGACCACGGGGTCGAGGCCGAGCTCCTCGGCCAGGGCGACCCCGCCGTCGATGGTGTTGATCGGGGCGCAGGGCACCCCGGCCGCGAGCAGGTCGCGGAACCACTCGTCCTTGGTGCGCCGGGCCAGCCGCTCGACGAGGATCGGGCGCAGGGCCTCGCGGTGGGCGGTGCGGTCCTGGTTGCGGCCGAAGCGGGGGTCGTCGGGCAGGTCGGGCAGGTCGAGCACCTGGCACAGCTTGCGGAACTGCCCGTCGTTGCCGGCGATGACGATGAGCTCGCCGTCGGCGGTGGGCAACGGCTCGTAGGGGAACAGGCTGGGGTGGGCGTTGCCCATCCGGAACGGCACGGTGCCGCCGGCGACGTACCCGCTGCTGTGGTTGACCAGGCCGGACAGGGCCGAGGAGAGCAGGTTGACCTCGACGTGCTGGCCGGTGCCGGTGCGGTCGCGGTGGTGCAGGGCGGCGAGGATGCCGATGCTGGCGTGCAGGCCGGCCATCACGTCGAACACGGAGATGCCGGCCCGGTAGGGCGGGCCGTCGGGGTCGCCGGTGAGGCTCATCAGGCCGGAGATCGCCTGGACCATCAGGTCGTAGCCGGGGTAGTTGGCGCCCGCGCCGGTGCCGAAGCCGCTGATGGAGGCGTAGACGACGCGGGAGTTGCCGGCGGCGACGGTGGCGTAGTCCAGGCCGAAACGCGTCAGGCCGCCGGGCCGGAAGTTCTCGATCATGACGTCGGCGCGGCCGGCGAGCCGCCGGGCGACGTCGAGGTCGGCGGGATCCTTCAGGTCCAGGGCGATGGAGCGCTTGTTGCGGTTGATGCCCAGGTAGTAGGTGGAGACCTCGTCGCGCACCGGCGGCATCCAGGTGCGGGTGTCGTCGCCGGCCGGGCCCTCTACCTTGATCACCTGCGCGCCGAGGTCGGCCAGGAGCATCGTCGCGTACGGCCCGGCGAGGATGCGCGAGAAGTCCGCGACGAGGAGCCCGTCCAGTGGCCCCGAGCGTTGCTCCCCCATGACCCGATCACCATCCTCGACCGCCATGCGGACAACCGTCCGCCGTGCCGCCAGTCTTGCCGCCGGCCGGGCCGCTGTCAACGGTCGCACGCTGGCAACACCCTGGACGCGAAGTCTGACCGAGATGCACGTTAAGAACTATTATGACCGGTACCGAAACACGTTCTTGACATGCCCGGTGGCCCGGAACACACTTGCGCCAATCGGCCCGCCGACCGCTGGACGGACATCCGTCCGCACACCCGGCGGGCCCCGACCCGGGAAGGGGTGGTGGCCGCGATGAGCGCAGGCGACCCGGTGGCGGACGGCCGGCCGGTGGTGTTCCGCAACGGGCTGGTGCTGACCATGGACGACCGGCACACGGTGCTGCCGGACGCCGACGTCCTCGTCGTCGGCGACCGCATCGCGGCCGTCGGCGTCGGCCTCGACGCGCCCGCCGACGCGGTCGAGATCGACGCCACCGGCGGGATCCTCATGCCCGGCATGATCGACACGCACCGGCACATGTGGCAGACGGCCATGCGCGGCTACGGCGCCGACTGGACACTCACCCAGTACTTCGTCTGGTACTACCTCGACCACGGCCGGCTGTTCCGCCCCGAGGACGTGCACGCCGGCAACGTGCTCGCCGCCCTGGAGGCGATCGACGCCGGGGTGACCACCACCGTCGACTGGTCGCACGGCCTGCGCACCGTCGAGCACGCCGACGCGGCGGCCGACGCCCTCGAATCCGTGCCCGGCCGCTTCGTCCTCGCCTACGGCAACATCCAACAGGGCCCCTGGGAGTGGGCCACCAGCCCCGAGTTCCGCGACTTCCACCGCCGCCGCATCGACGGGGGTCGCCTCGGCTTCCAGCTCGCCTTCGACGTCACCGGCGACCCGTCGTTCCCCGAGAAGGCCGCCTTCGAGGTCGCCCGGGAACTGGAGGTGCCGGTGACCACCCATGCCGGGGTCTGGGGCGCCACCAACGACGACGGCATCCGGCTCATGCACGAGCACGGCTTCATGACCCCGTCCACGGTCTACGTGCACGCCGCCACGCTCAACCCCGACTCGTACCACCGCATCGCCGCCACCGGCGGCTCCGTGTCGGTGTCCACCGAGAGCGAGCAGAGCGCCGGCCAGGGCTACCCGCCCACCTGGGCGCTGCGCCGGCACGACATCGGCGTCTCGCTGTCGATGGACACCAGCGTCTGGTGGAGCGGCGACCTCTTCTCGGCCATGCGCGCCACCCTCGGCGCGGACCGCGCCCGGGAGCACCTCGACGCCCACGCCCGCCAGGAGACCGTCACCCACGCCCACCTGCGCGCCGAGCACGTCGTCGACTGGGCCACCCGGGGCGGCAGCCGCGCCCTCGGCATGGACTCGCAGGTGGGCAGCCTCCAGGTCGGCCGCAAGGCCGACGTGGTGCTGCTCAAGAACGACGCCTCGCCGGTGATGTTCCCGCTGCTCAACCCCTACGGGCACGTGGCCTTCCAGGCGCAGCGCGGCGACGTGCACACCGTGCTGGTCGACGGCCGGGTGGTCAAGCACGAGCACCGGCTGGTCGGGGTGGACCTGGCCGCCGCGCGGCGCGGGGTCGAGGCGACGGTGTCGTACCTGATGGACGCCATGGGCGAGGAGGCCTGGCGCAGGGGCATGAACCCCGACATCCCGGCCACGGCGGTGCTCGACAACCCGTACACGTACACCGAGTGGGACGCCGGCTCGGCCCAGTGGAAGCATTAGCCTGCCGCCCGGGTGACCGCCCGGGCGGCCGGTCGAGCACGGACGGAGGGAGCCCGATGGCACGCGAGGCCGGACCGGACTTCATCGAGGCCCTGGCCCGCGGGCTCGACGTGCTGCGCTGCTTCCGGCCGGGCCAGGCGGTGATGACGCTCAGCGAGGTCGCGGGCGTCACCGGCCTGGCCCGGCCCACCGTCCGCCGCATCCTGCTCACCCTGGAGGAGCTCGGCTACGTCCGGGTCGCCGACCGGGGGTACGCGCTGACCCCCCGGGTGCTGGAGCTCGGCATGTCCTACATCAACTCGCTGACCATGTGGGACGTCGCCCGGCCGCACATGCAGCGGCTCGTCGCGCAGACCGGCGAGTCCACCTCGATGGCCCAGCTCGACGGCGGCGACATCGTCTACGTCGCGCGGGTCGCCGTACCGAAGATCGTCACCCTGGCGGTGACCATCGGCACCCGCTTCCCCGCCCCCGCCACGTCGATGGGCAAGGTCCTGCTCGCCGCGCTCGACCCCGCCGGCCTCGACCGGGCGCTGGCCGAGCCGGGCCGCTCCGGGGTCGTCTCCCGGTGGCAGCCGGACCGCGCCGAGCTGGACCGGGCGCTGCGCGACGTGCGGGCCAAGGGCTGGGCGCTCGCCGACCAGGACCTCGCCCCCGGCATCCGCTCCGTGGCCACCGGCGTGCGCAACGGCGACGGCCGCATCGTCGCCGCGCTGAACGTGACCGTGCACGCGGCCGACACCACCGTGGAGACCCTTGTCGACGAGCACCTGCCGCGCCTGCTGCGCACCGCCGCCGACATCAGCCGAGACTGGGCGCTGCGCGACAGCGTCCCGCTGGCCGCGCCCGCCCCGGGCTGAGCGCCCCCCAGGCCAGGCCCGGCACCGGCTTCGGCCGGGCGACCGAGCCCGACGCCGGACAGCCCCGCGTCGGCTGGGGTCGACCGCGCTGCCCGACCGGCGGCAGCACGCGCCGGGCCGGGCCGCCCGTCAACCGGCGGTGAGCCCCGTCAACCGGCGGTGAGCGCCCGGTGCAGGCGGCGCGCCTCGGTCACCACCCGGCTCGTCCCACGCCGGCCGGCCACCTCGGCCAGCCCCGGCACCTCGACGCGCACCCCGGTGGCCGTGGCCGTCTCGGCGGCCAGGGTCAGCAGGTCGGGCAGGCCCCGGGGCGGGGTCGCCGCGGCGAGCAGCGGGGGCAGCGCCGCGGCCGTCAGCCGCCACACGCTCAGCGGCGCGCCCGCCCCCGCCGCGTCGCGCAGCGGCTCGACGGCGCGGGTCAGCTTCACCAGGTTGCCCGCGACCAGGTCGCCGAGCCGCGCGCCCACCCCGGCGGCGTCGAGCCGGCCGGTGGCGGCCAGGCCGAGCAGGGCGTCGAGCGCGGCGACCCGGTCGGCGCCGTGGCGCGCGCCGAGCCCATAGGCCAGGGCCACGTCGACGGCGGGCCCGCCGGCACCGCCGCACTCGGCGAGCAGCGGCAGCGCCAGCGCGCCGTCGCGCCGGTCCAGGTCCGCGGCGGCGGTCACCTGCGGCAGCACGTACGCGGCGACGACGCCGAGGTGGTGCGGCAGCACCGACGGCCACATCCGCGCCCAGGTGGCGTGGTCCGTCTCCATCGGCGGCGGGTCGACGGTCAGCAGCCCGTACGGGTCGGGGTAGCCGGCCGGCGGGCGCAGCTCGACCGCGATCCGCCGGGGCGGGAGCTGGTCGTGCTGCCAGTCGTAGCCGACCTTGCGGGGGCGGCGGGCGAGCGGGATGATCCGGGCGACCGGGTCGGGCAGCCCGCCGCCGCGCAGCCAGGCGGCGAGCCGGTCGCCGGCCGGGGTGCGCAGCGCCTCCGCCTTGCCGGCGAGGGTGTCGTCGACGCCGGGGGGCAGCCGCAGCAGCGCCTGGGTGAGGTCCCACCGCCAGGGCTGGCGCTCGCCGAGCGCCGTGAGCCGCTCCAGCAGGGCCAGCGGGTCGAGCGCGCCGTTGGCCGAGGTGGGGGCGGCGAGCAGGCCGGCGGGGCCGGGCCCGCCGAGGTGGTGGCCGACCTCGGCGAGGCGGGCGCGCAGCAACGCGTGCGGCGCGGGCACCCGGGGATCGGTGACGACCAGCTCGCGCGGCGGCCCCTGCGGGCCGGTGCGTCGCACGGCGGCGAGCAGCGCGGCCCACCGACCACGCTGCGGGACGGCCGGGCGGGGCTCGCCTGCGGTCTCCAGCAGGTCGCTGACGAGGCCGCACAGGCAGCACGGGTCCCATTTGTGCTCGGCGGCCCAGGCCCAGTGCCGGCGGGCGAGGACCGGGTCGAGCGCGGCGCGCAGCCGCGGGCCGTCGGTCGGGGCGAGACGGACCAGCCCGTCGAGGATCCGGTCGAAGGGCTCGCCGCGGTGTTCGGTGCCGACGAGCGCGGCGACCTCCTCGGTGAGTTCGTCGAGGTCGGTGATCGGGGCCGGGGCGGGCGCGGGCGGGCCGGGGTGGGGCAGGTCGTCGCCGCGCGCGACGGCGACCGCCGGTGCCGTGTCGCCGCCGGCCGGGACGGGACCGCCGACCGCCGGGGCGGGGCCGTGCCGGGCCGCCAGGGCCGCCGCCCGGTCGCGCACGTCGACGGCGGGGTGCCCGGCGGCGACCGCGATCACCTCGGCGATCTGGGCCGCCCGGTCCGGGTGCCGGCGGGCGAGCCGGTCGAGCCAGGCGAGCTGGCCGCGCACCAGCGCCTTGTCGGGGCGCAGCAGGACCTCGCGGGAGGCCGCGAGCACGGCCTCCGGCTCCGGGTCGGGCAGGGCGCGCAGGGCCTTCTGCGCCATGACGGCGACCGGGGCCGGTGCGTCGGCGAGCAGGCGCAGGTAGTCGGTGGCGCGGGCGGCGACCTCCTGCGCGCTGGGCGCAAGCTCGTGCAGCAGGACGGTGAACGCGCGCAGCGCGGCCGGGCGGTCGCCGCGCAGCAGCCGGCCGACGGCACCGTCGAGCAGGGCCGCCCGGTCGACGACCCCGTCGGCGGCGAGCCGCGCGAGCGCGGTGGGCAGGACGTGGCGGTGCCGGCTCTCCCAGTCGGTGTGGACCTCGTCGAACATCATGGGCGCGCCGATGCCGTCGATCTCGAACAGCCGGGGCAGCAGCGCGGGCAGCAGCGGGTCGTTGCGTAGCCGGTCGAGCAGCGGCACGGGCGCGCCGCGGCGGCGGTCGGGGGTGGCCAGCGACTGCACCCACAGCTCGACGAAGCGCTCCCCCGTCGGCGGCGCGGCGTCGGCGGGCAGCAGCCCGGCGGCGAACCGCCAGTGCCCGATCCAGGCGTCGCGGGCCAGCTTGTCGGCCAGCCGGCGGGCCAGCTCGGGCAGCCAGTCGATGCCCCGCTCGGCGGCGACGACGCGGACGAGCCGGGCCGCCCGGTCGCCGTCGACGGTGACGGAGCGGCGGGTGAGGATCGCGGCGGCCTGGGCGGCGGTGGGCAGGCAGCCGACCACGGCGACGGCCAGGGCGGTGCCCTTGGCGCTGCCCCAGAAGGTGGACCGGCGCGTCTTGAACCACTCGGTCAGCTCGACGCCGACGGCGCGGCGGCGCTGCTCGGGCAGCCCGGTCAGGGCGGCGGCGACGAGGTCGGCCGACCCGGCGTCGACGAGGTCGAACAGGTCGCTGCTGCCGCCGGCCGCCAGCTCCCACCGACGCCGGACCGTGGACTTCACACCGCCTCCCGCGCGACGGAGCCGGCCATCCGGGTGGCCAGCGCGTGCTTGCACGGCCCGCGCTGGCCGCGGTGCTTGGCCCACCAGGGGCAGGTGCAGGTGTACGCGTCGTCGGCGAGCCGCCGCACCCGGTAGACCTGGTCTGCGCTGCGGACGGTGGCCCCGGCGTCGTCCGCGTCGACGGCGCCGGACTCGACCAGCGCCCGCGCGCCCACCAGGCGGGGGTTGTCGCGCTCGGCCCGGCCCGCGTCGTAGGGCATGACGCGGTGGAAGTACGCCGCCTCGGCGACGTCGTAGCCGACCCGTCCCGCGGTGCCGAGCTGGGCGAGGGCGCCCCGCACCCGGGCGGCGTCGAGGCCGGCGGCGCTCGCCAGGGCGTCCACGTCGATCGTCGGGTCCCAGGCCAACAGGGCCGAGACCAGCTCGGCGTCGTCGGCGACGTCGTCGCCGGCGAGGGCGGCCAGCGCGGCGCCCTCGCCGGAGAAGCCCCGGTAGGGCTCCGGCGACAGGGTCAGCGACAGCCGCAGCGCCCCGGTGTCCAGCTCCCAGGTGCTGGGCAGCGCCCCGGCGCCGGGCGCGACGGTCGGACCGTAGACGGTCAGGGTGCGGGCGTGGCGCAGCAGGCCGCGCAGGGCGGCGAGCCGGCCCGCGCCGGCCAGGCAGACCGCGCCGGCCACGGGCCGGGAGGTCAGCCGCAGGCTCCGCCCGGCGGGCACGGCCCAGAGCACCGACCGGTCCCCGGCGGTGGGCAGCCGGCGCAGGAACGTCGCCGCCTCGGCCGCCGGGAGCTGCGCGCGCGGCTCGAACCCGGCGGCGAGCACCTGCACCTCGGCGAAGCCGCGCAGCCACCGCTGCGGCAGGGGCACCTTCTTCTCCACGACCGCGCCGTCCATCGTCTCCACGGTGAGGTCGTCGGGGCCGACGGACAGGCGCAGCGGGTCGAGGCCGCCGACGCGCGACAGCGCCTCGCGCAGCGGGTTGTTGACGTCCACGTTGGTGGTGCCGTGCTCCAGCACGTCGCCGTCGAGCCCCTCGGGCAGGGCGTCCAGGCGGGCGTAGACGCCGCAGCAGCCGGAGAACGACTCGAAGCGCAGCCGGTCGCGGCTGCCGGTGACCACCGGGTCGAGGCTGGCCGGGCTCACCGGCCGGAAGTAGCGGGTGCGGGCGACCTCGGCGACCGCGAGCAGCCCGACGGCGGCGGCCTGCGGCGTGGTGAGGAAGCCGCTGAAGAAGCGGGGGTTCGGGGCGGGCCCGCCGCTGGTGGACAGGGCGAGGCCGGACCGGCTCAGGGCGGAGGATCCGAGGTACCTGTACGTCTGTTGGGCGCTCACGGGCCCGGACGGTACAAGATCCCCCCGACACCGCGCCCCGGCCGGGCCTCTCGCGCCCTTGGGTCACCAGGGGTGCAGGGTGCCGTCCTCCAGGCGGTTGACCGGCAGGTACGCCGGCGAGTAGGGGTAGCGGGCGGCGGCCTCCTCGTCGATGTCCACCCCGAGCCCGGGCGTCTCGGCGGGGTGCAGGTAGCCGTCGGCGAAGTGGTAGCCGTGCGGGAACACCGCGTCGGTCTCCTCGGTGTGCCGCATGTATTCCTGCAGGCCGAAGTTCGGGATCGCGAGGTCCAGGTGCAGGGCGGCGGCCAGGCAGACCGGCGACAGGTCGGTGGCACCGTGGGAGCCGCTGCGCACGTGGTGCAGCGCGGCGTAGTCGAAGATGCGCCGCAGGTGGGTGATGCCGCCGGCCCGCACCACGGTGGTGCGGACGTAGTCGATGAGCTGCTCGCGGATGAGCGTGGTGGCGTCCCAGACGGAGTTGAACACCTCGCCGGTGGCGATCGGCGTGGTGGTGTGCTGCCGGATGAGCCGGAAGCCCTCCTGGAACTCGGCGGGGACCGGGTCCTCCAGCCAGGTCAGCGCGTACGGCTCCAGGCTGCGGCCGAGCCGGGCCGCCTCGATGGGGGTGAGCCGGTGGTGCACGTCGTGCAGCAGCCGCAGCGTCGGGCCGAACTCCTCGCGGACCCGGGCGAACACGCCGGGGGTGTGGGCCAGGTAGCGGGCCGTCGACCAGACCGTCTCGGTGGGCAGCGCCGCGTCGGCCGGCTCGTAGAACATCTTGTCGGCGCTGACGCCGTACGTCTTGGCCAGGCCCGGCACGCCGCTCTGCACCCGCACCGCCCGGTAGCCGAGGTCGACGAAGCGGGCCACCTCGGCCAGCACCTCGTCCACGGTCTCGCCGTTGGCGTGGCCGTAGACGGTGACGCCCTCGCGGGACCGGCCGCCGAGCAACTGGTAGACCGGCAGGCCGGCGACCTTGCCCTTGATGTCCCACAGCGCGGTGTCCACCGCCGCGACGGCGCTCATGGTGACCGGGCCGCGCCGCCAGTACGCCCCCTGGTAGAGGTACTGCCAGGTGTCCTCGATCCGGGCCGGGTCGCGCCCGATCAGCAGCGGCACGACGTGTTCGCGCAGGTACGCCTCGACGGCCAGCTCGCGGCCGTTGAGGGTGGCGTCGCCGACCCCGGTGACGCCCTCGTCGGTGATGATCTTCAGGGTGACGAAGTTGCGGCCGGGGCAGGTGACGATGACCCGGGCGTCGACGATCCTCACGCGCTCTCCTCCGTCGTGTCGGTGGCGGGGCCGGTGGCGTCGGCCGGCGCGGCGAGCACCCCGGCGAGCCACGCGAGCTGCCGGCGGACCTGCACCGCCTCCCCTCCCTCGTGGCCGTTGAACGGGTAGACGTGCACCACCCGCTGCGGCGGCTCCGGCCGGCCGTTGGCGGCGCCGTACTGGTTGTGGGCGGCGAACACGGTGCTCGGCGGGCACACGGTGTCGCGCAGGCCGACGCCGAAGTGCGCGGGCGCGACCGCCCGGCGGGCGAAGGTGACGCCGTCGACGTAGGACAGGGTGCGCCGCACCGCCTCCTCGGCCGTCCGGTCGGCGGCGAGGTAGCGGGCGATCTCGCCGTACGGCTCGGCGTCGGTGATCTCGATGGCCCGCTGGACGTGGCACAGGAAGGGCGCGGTCGTGATCAGGGCCGCCAGGTCGTCGACGAGGCCCGCCACCGCGAGGGCGATCCCCCCGCCCTGGCTGTTGCCGGCGGCGACGACCCGGCCGGGGTCGACGCCCGGCAGCGCACGGGCCGCCTGCACGGCCCGCACGGCGTCGGTGATCAGCCGCCGGTAGTAGTAGTCCTCGGGCGCGAGGATTCCCCAGGTCACCGGCCAGGGGCCGCCCGGGGCGCCGGCGCGTGGGTCGGGGGTGTCGCCGGCCGCGTAGTGGCCGGACTGGCCCCGGGCGTCCATCAACAGGTGCGCGTAGCCGGCCACCGGCCAGGTGAGGCGCTCGTGCGGCAGGCCCCGGCCGCGCCCGTAGCCGACGTACTCCACGACGAGGGGCAACGGCCCGTCCGCGTCGGCGGGACGGGTGTACCAGGCCCGCACCGGGTCACCGCCGTAGCCGGCGAACGTGACGTCCCAGGTGTCGACGAGTCGCAGGTGGGTCGGCTCGGGCCGGACGTCGACGAGCACGGGGTGCTCGGCCGCCGCCGCGAGGGTGGCCCGCCAGAACGCGTCGAAGTCGGCGGGCTCGGCCACGGTGGGGGCGTACTGCCGGAGCTGGTCGAGGGGCAGGTCGAAGTGGGGCATGGAACCTCTCCGAAATTTTCGAGGACTGTAACACGCGCGATGCCCAGGTACGATGACCCCCGTCGATCCAATCCGGGCGGGACGAGCCTTGACATGCCCATTTAGGGCCCTTAAGTTGCCCGAAATAGGTCACGCGGGGATTTCCGAAAATTTCGGGCCGGCTCGCCGTCGCCAGTCGTCGCGGGCCACCGGGGAGCCTCCCGGGCCCGGCTGAAGGGGTGTGGCATGAACAGTCAGCTGCCCGTCCACGACGCGGAGGCGTCCCCGGACGCCGCGCGGTGGCGCGACCCGCGGCTGAGTCCGACCGAGCGCGCCGACGCCCTGCTGCCGCTGATGTCGCTTGAGGAGAAGGTCGCCCAGCTCGTCGGGGTGTGGGTCGGCGCCGACGCCTCCGGCGAGGGGGTCGCGCCGCACCAGGCCGACATGGTCGACGGCGAGCTGCGGTGGAGCGACGTCATCCGGCACGGGCTGGGGCAGCTGACCCGGCCGTTCGGCACCGCACCGGTCGACCCCGTGGCCGGCGCGCGCTCGCTGGCCGCGTCCCAGGCCGGGATAGCGGCGGCGAGCCGGTTCGGCATCCCGGCACAGGTGCACGAGGAGTGCCTCACCGGCTTCGCCGCCTGGCGCGCGACCGTCTACCCGACGCCGCTGAGCTGGGGCGCGTCCTTCGACCCCGAGCTGGTCGAGCAGATGGCCGGCCAGATCGGCCGGTCCATGCGGGCGGCCGGGGTCCACCAGGGCCTGGCGCCGGTGCTCGACGTGACCCGCGACTACCGGTGGGGCCGCACCGAGGAGACCATCGGCGAGGATCCGTACCTCGTCGGGACGACCGGCGCGGCGTACGTGCGCGGTCTGGAGGCCGCCGGCATCGTCGCCACCCTCAAGCACTTCGCGGGCTACTCGGCCTCGCGCGGCGGACGCAACCTGGCCCCGGTGTCGATGGGCCGCCGGGAGCTGGCCGACGTCATCCTGCCGCCGTTCGAGATGGCGCTGCGCCTCGGCGGCGCCCGTTCGGTGATGCACTCCTACGCCGAGATCGACGGCCTGCCCGTGGCCGCCGACGAAGGACTGCTGACCCGACTGCTGCGCGACGAGTGGGGCTTCACCGGCACCGTGGTCGCCGACTACTTCGCGGTGCGCTTCCTCCAGACGCTGCACGCGGTCGCCGCCGACGGCGTCGAGGCGGCCCGGCTCGCCCTGCGCGCCGGGATCGACGTGGAGCTGCCCACCGTCGACGCGTTCGGTCCCCCGCTGGTCGAGGCGGTCCGCGCCGGCGAGGTCGACGAGGCGCTGATCGACCGCGCGCTGCGCCGGGTGCTGGCGCAGAAGGCCGAGCTGGGCCTACTCGACCAGGGCTGGCAGCCGCTGCCCGACGGCGTCGACGGGCTACGCCTCGACGACGCGGGCGCGCAGGAGGTGGCCCTGCGCCTGGCCCGCGAGTCCGTGGTCCTGCTGCGCAACGACGGCGGGCTGCTGCCGCTGGCCGCCGGCCGCCGCGTCGCCCTCGTCGGTCCGGTCGCCGACGACCCGATGGCGATGCTCGGCTGCTACACGTTCCCCTCCCACGTGGGGGTGCGCCACCCCGAGCACGGGCTCGGCGTGGAGCTGGCCTCCCTGCGCGAGGCCCTCGGCCGCCTGCTCCCGGGTCTCACCCACGCCCCCGGGTGCGCGGTCACCGGCGACGACACCTCCGGCTTCGCCGCGGCGGTCGCGGCGGCCACCGAGGCCGACGTGTGCGTGCTCGCCGTCGGCGACCGTTCCGGCATGTTCGGCCGTGGCACGTCCGGCGAGGGCTGCGACGCCACCGACCTGCGGCTGCCCGGGGTCCAGCCCGACCTGATCCGGGCGGTGCTCGCCACCGGCACGCCCGTGGTGCTGGTGCTGCTGACCGGGCGGCCGTACGCTCTCGGGCCCGAGGTCGACTCCGCCGCGGCCGTGGTGCAGGCGTTCTTCCCCGGCCAGCGCGGCGGGCAGGCCATCGCCGAGGTGCTCACCGGCGCGGTGAACCCGTCCGGGCGGCTGCCCGTCGGCGTGCCCCGGGACGCCGGCGCCCTGCCGTCGACCTACCTCAACCCGGCGCTGGGCCGCCGGTCGGAGGTGTCGTCGGTCGATCCCACCCCGGTGTTCCCGTTCGGCCACGGGCTGAGCTACACGACGTTCGAGTGGCACGACGCGGGCGTACGCGGGGTCGACGAGGCCCCTGCCACCGGCGGCGACCGCCTCGACTGGGCGGTCGACGGCGAGGTCGAGGTCGACGTGACGATCCGCAACACCGGCGACCGGGCCGGCACCGAGGTCGTCCAGCTCTACCTGCACGACCCGGTCGCGCAGACCACCCGGCCGGTGGTCCGCCTGGTCGGCTACGCCCGCGTCCCGCTCGCGCCGGGCGAGAGCGCGCGGGTGACGTTCGGAGTGCCCGCCGACGTCACGTCCTTCACCGGCGCGCACGGCCGGCGCGTCGTCGAGCCGGGCGACGTGGAGCTGCGGCTCGGCCGGTCCAGCGGCGAGTTCGCCGCCGCCCTCCCGCTGCGCCTCGTCGGCGCCGAACGCACCGTCGGCCACCAGCGTCGACTGGTGTCGACCGCACGCATCGCCCCCGCCGCCGTCCCGCAGTCCGCCTAGGCACCTCCGCCCCGTCCTGGAGGCCGTCGATGACCACCCCCGACACCCTCACCCCGCCGCCGGTGCCCCCGACGCGGGACGCCGCCCGGTCGGCGGGCCGCCCCGCGCGGCGCCGCCGGGGGCGGCGCCGCACCTGGCGGCAGGCGCTGCGCAAGGACTGGCAGCTCTATTCGCTCGCCGTGGCACCCCTGGTGTTCTTCCTGGTCTTCCGCTACCTGCCGATGGCCGGCAACGTGATCGCGTTCCGGCGGTTCTCCCCCGGCGGCAGCCTGTTCGGCGAGACCTGGGTGGGCCTGCGCTACGTACGCCTGTTCCTGGCCGACCCGACGTTCTGGGAGGTGTTCACCAACACCCTCGTGCTCGGGACGCTGACCCTGCTGTTCTGCTTCCCCCTGCCGATCGTCCTGGCGCTGCTGCTCAACGAGGTCCGCGCCCGCCGACTCAAGCGGTTCGTGCAGTCGGTGTCCTACCTGCCGCACTTCCTGTCCATCGTGATCGTGGCCGCCATGGTCATGCAGTTGACGTCGATGGACGGGACGGTCAACCAGATCGTGCGCGGCCTCGGCGGCGAGGCCGTGCCGTTCCTCCAACAGCCGGAGTGGTTCCGCACCATCTACGTCTCCTCCGAGGTCTGGCAGACCGTCGGCTGGGGCACGATCCTCTACCTCGCCGCGCTGACCACCATCGACGAGAACCTCTACGAGGCGGCCCGCATCGACGGGGCGAACCGGTGGCGGCAGACCTGGCACGTGACGCTGCCCGGCATCCGGCCCACGATGGTGACGCTGCTGATCCTCAACATCGGCACGTTCATGGCGGTCGGGTTCGAAAAGATCCTGCTGCTGTATAACCCGCTGACCTATCCGACCGCCGACGTGATCTCCACGTACCTCTACCGGATGGGCTTCGAGTCCAGCAACTTCAGCTACGCCGCCGCGATCGGCCTGTTCGAGGCCGTGATCGGGCTGACCCTGGTCCTGTCGGCGAACGCCATCTCCAAGCGCACGGTGGGGACGAGCCTGTGGTGACCGTGGAAGCCGCCGAGACCGGCGAGACCCGGCGGGTGACCCGCCGGCCGAAGGGGATCCGCCCGACCCGGGGCTACCGGGTCTTCCAGGCGGTCAACGCCGTCATCCTCACCGGCGTCGTGATCGTGACGCTGTACCCGTTCGTCAACATCGTGGCCCGCTCGCTCAGCGACGAGGCGTACATCATCGCCGGGCGGGTCAACCTCGTCCCGCGCGGGTTCAACCTGACGACGTACAAGCTGGTGATGTCCGACGCGCTGTTCTGGACGAACTACCGCAACACGGTGGTGTACACGGTGGTCGCCACGGTCATCTCCATCGTGCTGACCACCTGCTACGCGTACGTGCTGTCGAAGCCTCGGCTCAAGGGGCGCGGTGCGCTGGTCGGCATCGCCGTGTTCACCATGTTCTTCTCCGGCGGGCTGATCCCCAACTACGTGCTGATCACCAGCCTGGGCATGAAGAACACCATCTGGGCGGTCGTCGTGCCCAACGCCATCAACGTGTTCAACCTGCTGGTGATGAAGGCGTTCTTCGAGAGCCTGCCGGAGGAGCTGGAGGAGGCCGCCGCCGTCGACGGGCTGAACACGTACGGGACGCTGCTGCGGATCGTGCTGCCGCTGTCCAAGGCCATCATCGCCACGATGGTGCTGTTCTACGCCGTGTCGTTCTGGAACTCGTGGTTCACCGCGTTCCTCTACCTGGACCAGCAGGAGATGTTTCCGGTGACCGTCTACCTGCGCAACCTCATCGCGGGGGCCACCGGCGCCCAGTCGGCCGGCGGCGTCGCCGAGTCCGACGCCGTCCAGGCCGCCGCGACCCTGCAGGCGGTGACCATCGTGCTCACCACCCTGCCCATCCTGGCGGTCTACCCCTTCATCCAGCGCTACTTCGTGTCGGGCGTGATGCTCGGCGCGGTCAAGGGGTAGCCCGGCGATGTTCCCCCACCACCCCACCACCGTTCGGAAAGGACGAGCCGTGCTCCACAGAACGTGGCGGCGCGCGGCCATAGCCGCGGCCAGCCTGCTCACCCTCACCCTCGTCGCCTGCTCCGAGGAAGCCAGCGACGCCAAGGACCTGTCCGGCAACCGGGCCGGCGCCATGGCGGACTACGCCGTCGGCACCCAGTTCACGGCGACGGAGCCGCTCTCCTTCTCCATCCTCTACAACAACCACCCGAACTATCCACTGAAGAACGAGTGGCTGTTCTGGTCGGAGCTGACCAAGCGGACCAACGTCAAGCTCGAACCGGTCGCCGTGCCGCTGAGCGACTACGAGCAGAAGCGCAGCCTGCTCGTCGGCGCCGGCGACGCCCCGCTGATCATCCCGAAGACCTACCACCCGGCGGAGAACCAGTTCGTCTCCTCCGGGGCGATCCTGCCGGTGAGCGACTACCTGGACCTGATGCCGAACTTCAAAGAGAAGATCGACAAGTGGGGGCTGAAGCCGGAGATCGACACCCTCCGCCAGTCCGACGGTAAGTTCTACCTGCTGCCGGGCCTGCACGAGAAGCCCTGGCAGGAATACACGGTCGCGGTCCGCACCGACATCCTCGACGAGCTCAAGCAGCCGGTCCCGAAGACGTGGGACGAGCTCTACACCGTGCTCAAGGCGATGAAGGCTAAGTACCCGGATTCGTACCCGTACTCGGACCGGTGGAGCAAGCCCACCCCCGGCGGCGCGCTGCTGCGGATCGCCGGCAGCTCCTTCGGCACCCAGGCCGGCTGGTCCTTCCAGCACAGCACCTGGGACCCGGCCGCCGGCAAGTTCGTCTACACCGGGGCCACCGAGCAGTACAAGCAGATGATCCAGTACCTCAACAAGCTGGTCACCGAGGGGCTGCTCGACCCGGAGAGCTTCACCCAGAGCGACGAGGCCGCCCGCCAGAAGCTCGCCAACGGCAAGTCCTTCGTCATCTCCAGCAACGCCCAGACCCTGGTCAACGACTACCGGCCGGACCTGGCCAAGACCATCCCCGGCGCGAAGCTGGTCAACATCCCGCTGCCGGTCGGCCCGGCCGGCGAGATCAACCCCGCCTCCCGGCTGGAGAACGGCGTCATGATCTCCAAAAAGGCCCGGGACAGCAAGAACTTCGTGGCGATGATGCAGTTCATCGACTGGCTCTACTACTCCGACGCCGGCCAGGAGTTTGCCAAGTGGGGCATCGAGGGCACCACGTTCGTCAAGGACGCCGCCGGCAAGCGGATGCCCGCCCCCGACGTCGACATGATCGGGCTCAACCCCAAGGGCACCAAGCACCTGCAGAAGGACTTCGGCTTCGCCAACGGGGTCTTCGCCTACGGCGGCAAGCTGGACCTGATGCAGTCCTTCTTCTCCCCGGAGGAGCTGGAGTTCCAGAAGGTGATGAACACGCGCAAGCCGGTCGAGGTGCCGCCGCCGGCCCCGCTCACCGACGCCGAGCGCGAGCAGGTGTCGCTGTGGGAGACGCCGCTGAAGGACTACGTCACCCAGAACACGCTCAAGTTCATCCTGGGCCAGCGACCGCTGACCGAGTGGGACGCCTACGTCGGTGAGCTGAAGGCCAAGAACGCCGACCAGTACATCGAGGTGGTCAACAAGGCGTACGAGCGGTTCAAGAAGGACAACGGCTGACCGTCCGGTCCCGGCCGGCCCCCACCACCGGGGGCCGGCCGGGACCGGCGGGCCCGGCCGGCACGACGAGCAGGACAAGGACGACATGCGGATCCACGTTCCAGACCGGCCCGCGGGCCGGCTGACCGACGCCTGGCGGGCCTGCGTCGGCACCGGCCGGTTCGAGCTGGCGCTGCGGCGCGACTACCAGGACTCGCTGGCGCTCGTCCAGCGGGACATCGGCTTCCGGCACATCCGGGGGCACGGCCTGCTCAGCGACGGCGTCGGCGTGCACCGCCCCTACGAGTACGCGGGGTCGCGGCGCGTGCGGCACTCGTTCACGTACGTCGACCAGGTCGTCGACGCGTACCTGGAGCTGGGGATCCGGCCCTTCGTGGAGCTGGGCTTCATGCCCTCGGGCCTGGCCTCCGGCGACCAGACGGTGTTCTGGTGGCAGGGCAACGTCACCCCGCCGCGGTCCTGGACCGAGTGGGCGGACCTGGTCCGGGCCACGGTCGCGCACCTGGTCGACCGGTACGGCCTCGACGAGGTGCGCGGTTGGCCCATCGAGGTGTGGAACGAGCCGAACCTGACGGCCTTCTGGCAGGATGCGGACCGCGACGCCTACCACCGGCTGTACGAGGTGTCGGCGCACGCCGTGAAGGAGGTCGACGCGTCCCTGCAGGTCGGCGGCCCGGCCATCTCCCCCGGCTCCGACGAGTGGCTGGTGCCCTTCGCCGAGTTCGTCGCCGCGCGGGACGTGCCGTGCGACTTCGTCAGCCGGCACGCCTACACCTCCGGCCCGGCACAGCACGTGCCGTTCGGCACCCACCAGACCCTGGCCCCGGCGGAACACCTGCTGGAGCAGTTCGCCACGCCGCGCCGGCTGCTGGCCGGCACCGCCCTGGCGGAGCTGCCCGTGCACATCACCGAGTTCAACTCCTCCTACCGGCCCGACAACCCGATCCACGACACCGCGTTCCACGCCGCGTACCTCGCCCCCGTGGTGGCCGCCGGCGGCGACCTCGTCGACTCCTTCTCGTACTGGACGTTCAGCGACATGTTCGAGGAGGTGGGGATCCCGACGGCGCTGTTGCACGGCGGCTTCGGCCTGCTCACCCACCGCCAGCTCAAGAAGCCCACCTACCACCTGTACGCGTTCCTGGCCCGGATGGGCGACCAGGTCCTCGCCCGCGGCGCGGACCACCTGGTCACCCGCGACGCCGACGGCCGGGTCACCGTGCTGGCGTGGGCACCGGTGGACGTCACCGGCCGCGAGCCGGTGCCGCAGCGGCACACCCTGGCGCTGTCGGTGCCGCTGGACGCGCCCGGCGCGACGTCGGCGTACCTGGCGCGCTCGTCGGTGAGCGAGGAGGCCGGCAACGTCCACGCGGCCTGGGCGGAGATGGGCCGGCCCCGGTCCCCGCTGCCGCGCCAGCTCGACGCGCTGCGGGAGGCCGCCGAGCCGGCCCGCGCCCACCGCAGCCTGCCGGTGACGGCCGGCCGGGTGGAGGTCGACCTCACCCTCGCCCGGCACGAGGTGACCCTGGTGGAGATCGACGCGGTGCGCGACGAGACCCCGCCGTGGTGGGACGGCGACCGGCTGCTCGGCCTGCCCGGCCGCGACGGGACCGGCCACGGCGGCGACGGGCGAGCCCACGGCGGGCGGGCCGGCGGGGACGACCGCCCGTGAGCGGCGACGCCGCGCGCGCCGCCCGGCAGTTCGGCGAGGGCCCGCTGTCGCGGTCCGCCGCGCGGGTCTACACCCTGCTCGTCGTCGAGCTGCTCCTGCTGCTGGCCTGCCTGCCCGGCCTGGTGCCGCTGGTCCTGCTCGACGCCGACGCGAGCAACATCCCGCTCTACGCCGCCTGCGCGCTGCCGCTGGGCCCGGCGCTGTCGGCCGCGCTGTACGCGCTGCACCACCAGCGCCCCGACCTGACCGACCTGCGGCCCGCCGCCGCGTTCCGGCGCGGTTACCGGGCCAACCTGGCGGGGGTGCTGCGGATCTGGCTGCCGCTGCTGGCGCTGCTCACCGTCGTCGCGGTGAACCTCGCCCACCTGGACGTCGCGGGCGTGCCCCGGTGGTGGGCGGTGCCGCTGGTCGGCGTCGCCGCGCTGGCGGCCCTCGTCGGGTCGAACGCGCTGGTGATCACCTCCCTGTTCGCGTTCCGGGCCCGCGACGTGGCCCGCCTCGCCCTGCACTTCGTGGTGCGCGCCCCCGGGGTGGGCATCGGCACGGCTCTGGTGCTGGTGGCGGGTGCCGCCGTCACGGCGGTCACCTCGGAGGCGGTGCTCGCGCTGGCGGGCTCGGTGTGCGCCCTCGCGCTGCTGCGCGTCGCCGCCCCGATGGTCGACACGATCCGCAAGGAGTTCACCGCATGAGCCTGCCCCCCGCCACGACCGGCCCCGCCACCGCCGGCCACGACACGACGGGCCACGGCGGGGGCGTGCACGCCGCCTGGCTGCCGCCGGAGGCGTTCGCCCCGCTCGGCTCGCGTCGCGTCCTCGTGCGCGGCGACGGGATGCTCGTCGACACCGTCTTCGACGAGGTCGAGCGGGCCTGCGCCCGGCACGGCGGGCGGGCGGACCGGACCGCCGGGGACCGGGAGGTGGACCTGGTGCTCGCGCTGCGCGACGCCGGTCCCCTGCCCGCGCCGGCGGCGGCGCTGGCCCGAACGGCCGGCGCCGGCGGGCCGCTCGGCGCGGAGGGGTTCGCGCTGGCCCGCGCCGAGGGCGTCACGGTGGTGCTGGCCGACGCGCCGGCCGGCCTGCTCTACGGGCTGTTCCACGTGGTGCGCCTCGGCGCGGCGGCGTTCGAGGGGGACCACCCGGCGCGGCGGCACGCGCCGGCGATGGCGCGGCGCATGCTCGACCACTGGGACAACGTCGACGTGGACCCGGTGATGGGGCAGGTCGAGCGGGGCTACGCGGGCGGGTCGATCTTCTGGCGGGCCGGGGCGGCGCGCCGCGACCTCGACCGGGTCCGCGCGTACGGGCGGCTGCTCGCCGCGTGCGGCGTCAACGCGATCTCGGTGAACAACGTCAACGTCCACGCGACCGAGGCGCGGCTGCTCACCGACCGCCTCGGCGACGTCGCCGAGCTGGCCGACGCGCTGCGCCCCTACGGCGTGCGGGTGCACCTGTCGGTCACCTTCGCCGCGCCCGTCGTCCTCGGCGGCCTGCCGACCGCCGACCCGCTCGACCCGGCGGTGCGCGCGTGGTGGGCCGCCGCGACCCGCCAGGTGTACGAGCGCATCCCCGACTTCGGCGGCTACGTGGTGAAAGCCGACTCCGAGGGGCAGCCGGGCCCGTTCACGTACGGCCGCGACCACGCCGACGGCGCGAACCTGCTCGCGGAGGCCCTCGCGCCGTTCGGGGGCGTGGTGCACTGGCGGGCGTTCGTCTACAACCACCGGCAGGACTGGCGGGACCGCTCGACCGACCGGGCGCGGGCCGCGTACGACCACTTCGCCCCGCTCGACGGCAGGTTCCGCGACAACGTGGTGGTGCAGGCGAAGTTCGGCCCGATCGACTTCCAGCCCCGGGAGCCGGTGTCGCCGGTGCTGGCCGCGATGCCGGCGACCCGGCTGGCGGTGGAGTTCCAGGTCACCCAGGAATACACGGGCCAGCAGCAGCACGTGTGCTATCTCGCGCCCTGCTGGAGCGAGGTGCTGACGTTCGCGCCGTGGGGGCCCGGCGGGCCGACGGTCGCCGACGTGGCCGCCGGCTCGGGGCCCGGTCCGGCGACCGGCGGCGGCCTGGCCGCCGTGGCCAACGTCGGCGACGACCCGTTCTGGACCGGGCACCCCCTCGCCCAGGCCAACCTGTACGCCTACGGCCGGCTCGCCTGGGACCCCGGCCTCGACCCGGTCGCGGTCCTCGACGAGTGGATCGACCTCACCTTCCCCGCGTCGACGGTCGGCGACCCGGCGCTGGTACGCGAGACGCTGCACGCCGTCATGGACGACTCGTGGCGCACCTACGAGCGGTACACCGCCCCGCTGGGCGTCGGCTTCATGGTCAGCCCGGCCCGCCACCACTACGGCCCCGACGTCGACGGCTACGAGTACTCGCGGTGGGGCACCTACCACTTCGCCGACCGCGACGGGGTGGGCGTGGACCGCACCCGCGCCACGGGCACCGGCTTCACGGGCCAGTATCCGCAGCCGTGGTCGCAGGTGTACGAGGCGCTGTCCGACTGCCCGGACGAGCTGCTGCTGTTCTTCCACCACGTCCCGTACGGGCACGTGCTGCGCAGCGGGTCAACCGTCATCCAGCACATCTACGACACCCACTTCGCCGGGGTGCAGCAGGTGGCGCAGATGCGGCAGCGGTGGCGACGCCTCACCGGGGTGATCGACCCGGCGGTGCACGCCCGGGTGGCCGAGCGCCTCGACGAGCAGCTGCGCTGCGCCATCGAATGGCGCGACCAGGTCAACACGTACTTCTTCCGCAAGTCAGGGGTGCCGGACGTGCGCGGGCGGACGATCCACTGAACGCGGGCAGCGGGCTGTCAATCATGTGACAGCTTCCCGGCCGCCGCCCCGCGCCAGCCCGGGTTCCCGCAGGTCGGAAGGTGGAGCGTCGGCGGCGGGCCCGGGGCGACGCCGGCGGGCGGCCCGGACGGCGTTCCCACGGCGCGGCCCGCCTGCCTAGGCTCGCACGGTGATCGAACCCGCTGGTCCGGACCCGCTGCCGGCCGTGCCGGAGGACGACGGCCGGGGCGCGGGCGACCGGCCGCGCGTCCTGCTCGTCGTGCTCGTCGCGGCCCTCGTCTTCCTGGTGCCGGTGACCATCGTCTTCCTCGCGACCGAGGGGATCGACAGGGCGGACAAGTACGCGAGCGTGTTCGGGCTGTTCGCGGGGATCTCCAGCGTGCTCGTCGGCCTCGTGTCGCTGCTTCCGCGCCGGCGGGACCGGCAGGCGGGTCCCGGCGGCAACGGGAACCCGGAGAACGGCGGCCCGGGAGGCGGTGGTCGCGAGTCCAGCGGCCCCCGCTCGCAGCAGCGCAGCCGAACGTTCGGGTTCACCGCCGGCGTGGTGGGGACCACGATCCTCTCGTGCACCGTGGCGACGACCACGCAGTCGAGCCTGAACGCGCCGCCCCCCGTCGACGAGCCGCCGCCGTTCGCGGTCGTCGCCGCCGTCGACTGGCCGTGGTGCGACGTTGCGGTGCTCGCCGCGGCGGCGCCCGCCCGGCTCCCGGCCCTGCCGCAGCGGTACACGCCCGGGGGCTGGGCCGACTGGTTCACCCGGCTCGGGGGCACCCGGACCGGCGCCGCCTGGGTGACGCTGACCATGCGGTCCCGCTCGGATGCCACCGTCACCGTCACGGACATCCGTGCCACGGTGGCCCGGCGGAGTGAGCCGCCCGAGGCCTCGACCACCGTCGGCCTCGTCTGCGGGGGGCCCGGCGACGACGAGCCCGTGGGCGACGCGCTCCGGTTCGACCTCGACGTCGAACCCGCCCGCTCGACCGGGGGCGTCCGATTCCCGCTCGCCGTCACCCGGTCCGCGTCGGTGCTGCCCGTGCGGGCGCAGTCCGGCCAGCGACAGGTCCTCTCCTGGCGGCTGGAGATCGACTGGGCGTCGCAGGGCCGGCGGGGGACCCTCACCGTGGACGAACTGGACGGGCTTCCGCTGCTCACCGGCGGCGAGGGGCGTTCACGCTGCTTCTACGCGGAAACCGGCACGCTCATCGAGGGCTTCCCCGGCGAGGAATGCCCGACCCGCTGACCACCCCGGCTGCCGTGATCGTAACCACAGTTCACGCGGCCGAATTGGGCGCGTGAAACCGTGGACCGCCTTGTTACCGTTTCGCGGTGCGTTCGCGTGGCCGCGCGTCCACCAGGAGGGCGGTTGCATCCAACCGGGCGCACGGGGCCGCCGTGTGCGACAGCCCCGCCCGACAGGTAACCCACAACGTGCTGCCGCCCGAGGTGCGGCACGCGGCCGATCGGCGGCACCCGCCGGCTTCATCAGGAGATTCTGTGAGCAGTCAACCCGCGGCGCCGGCCAAGCTCGACGCCGCCGTACTGAAGATCGCCGGGGTCGTGGTCCTCGGTGCGATCATGTCGATCCTCGACGTGACCGTGGTCAGCGTGGCGCTGCCCACGTTCCAGACCGAGTTCGACGCCTCCTACGCCCGGGTCGCCTGGACGATGACCGGCTACACGCTCGCGCTGGCCACGGTGATCCCGCTGACCGGCTGGGCCGCCGACCGGTTCGGCACGAAGCGGCTCTACATGGCGGCGCTCGTGCTGTTCACGCTCGGCTCGGGCCTGTGCGCCACCGCCGACTCCATCGGCCAGCTCATCGGCTTCCGGGTGTTGCAGGGCCTCGGCGGCGGCATGCTGATGCCGCTCGGCATGACGATCATGACGCGGGCCGCCGGGCCGGAGCGGATCGGCCGGCTGATGGCGGTGCTGGGCATCCCGATGCTGCTCGGCCCGATCGGCGGCCCGATCCTGGGCGGCTGGCTGATCGACGTGGCGAGCTGGCACTGGATCTTCCTGATCAACCTGCCGATCGGCGTCGTCGCGCTGGCCTACGCGCAGTGGGCGCTGCCGAAGGACGCCCCGGAGCCGTCGGAGTCGTTCGACTTCGTCGGCATGCTGATGCTCTCGCCGGGCCTGGCCCTCTTCCTCTACGGGGTGTCGTCGCTGCCCGAGACCGGCACGTTCGCCGACCGCAAGGTGTGGCTGCCGATGCTCGTCGGCGGGCTGCTGGTCGTCGCGTTCGTCGTCTACTCGTTCAAGCCGAAGCACCCGCTGCTCGACCTGCGGCTGCTGCGCGACCGCAACCTCACCGTCGCGTCCGTCACGATGGCCGTGTTCATGGTCGCGTTCATGGGCGCCGGGCTGCTGTTCCCGAGCTACTTCCTGCAGGTGCGCGGCGAGTCGACGCTCGACGCCGGCCTGCTGATGGCGCCGCAGGGCATCGGGGCGATGGTCACCATGCCGATCGCCGGCATGCTGGCCGACAAGATCCCGGTGGGCCGGACGGTGCCGTTCGCGCTGGTGCTGATCGCGGCGGGCTTCTTCGCGTTCACCCAGGTCGACACCGACACGTCCTACCTGCTGCTGTGCGGCTCGCTGTTCGTCATGGGCCTGGGCATGGGCGGCACGATGATGCCGATCATGACCTCGGCGCTGAAGACGCTGACCAACCACGAGGTGGCCCGGGGTTCCACGCTGCTGAACATCCTCCAGCAGATCGCCGGGTCGGTGGGTTCGGCGATCATGTCGGTGATCCTGACCAGCAAGCTGAACGACGCGCCGGTCATCCCGGGGGTGGTCGACCCGAACACGGGCGCGCCGGTCACCGAGGCCGGGCTGGCCATCGCCGTCAAGCAGAACCCGGACCTGGCCCAGCAGTTCCCGGTCGACCCGGGGCTGCTCCAGCGCGGCCTGGAGTTCGTCGCCGACTCGTTCGCCACGACGTTCTGGGTGGGCTTCGCCCTGGTGCTGGTGACGTTCGTGCCGGCGTTCTTCCTGCCGCGCCGGCGGCAGGTGTCCCACTTGCTCGACGACGAGCAGGCGCCGGCCCCGGTGCTGATCCACTGAACCGCTGATCCGCCGATCCACCGGTCGCGGCGTGGGGCGTCCTGCCCCACGCCGCGACGGCGTCCCGGCCTCGCCCACCCCGGTGGGGCCGGGCGCTCAGGCCAGCGGGGCCACCGGGCGGAAGGAGCTGTCCGCCCGGAAGACGGCGGTGTCCTGGTACAGGTCGATCCGCAGCGCGTAGTCGTAGTGCCGCAGGTACCGGCCGGGGTAGTTGTAGGACTCCAGCGAGACCGCACCGGTGACCGAGCCGGGCCGGGCGCAGAACGTGGCGTCCCGCCCGAAGATCGCGCTGCCGTCGTTGGCGTCGGCCCGGATCCGGTAGTCGTAGTGCCGCAGGTACCTGCCGTCGGCGGTGCGCAGCGAGGAGCAGTTGGCGTCGGCGAGCCCGGCGACGACGGTGAGGGTGGCGTCCTGGCGGGCCTGCGCCGGGCTGGCCGTGGAGACCGGGTCGAGGTAGCCGAGGTTGTCGGCGCGGCGGGCCACGTACCGGTCGGGGAAGTTGACCGACTGCAACGACCGGGTGCCGGTGGGCAGCGTGACGCCGCCGGAAACCGTCTCGCGGAGCACCGTGAAGTGCCGGGCGAAGCCGGACAGCCCGGGCAGCTCGACCGGCGGGGTCCAGGTGCGCAGCCCGTCGGAGCTGTCGCTGAAGAAGTACTTGCCGACCGTGTACCCGTCGAAGTAGATGCGCCAGCCCCCGTTGTCGAGCGGCACCAGCGCCTGGCCCTCGCGTGGGCCGCCCCAGCCGGCCCAGTCGCCGGTGCCGACGAAGGTGTAGGGGCCGTTCAGGTTGCTCGCCGTGGCGTGCTCGATGTACTTGGTGGTCTCCTGCTTGGCGAAGGCGTGGTACGTCGCGCCGACCTTCACCACGAACGTGTCGATGTGGTTGGGGCCGATCCCGGAAAGGAGCGTGGGTGCCCCGAACGCGGTGAGCGAGGCGTTGGTCGCGCGAAGCCGGTACGGCTTGAAGTCGGCCCCGTTGGTGGAGAGCGAGACGATCACGTTGACGCTGCCGTCGCTGTCGACGAACCACTCGGGGGCCCAGGTGTTCTGCACCGTCATCGGGATGGTGTGGTTGCGCAGGAACGTCCAGTTGACCCGGTCGGTGCTGGTGGCGAAGCCGATGGTGTTGCCGGTCCAGTTGGTGGTGTAGACGACGTAGTAGCGCCCGTCGGTGTGCCGGATGATGCTCGGGTCGCGGATCAGCCCGGTCGGCGGCGTGTAGGCGGGCCCGCGCAGCAGCCGGTAGCCGGTGGCGTCGGCCGACTCGTAGACGTACATGTTGGATTCGCTGCTGTTGGTGAACGCCGTCATCGTGTAGCGGGAGGTCTGCCCCGGTGGGGGCGCGGCGGCCGACGCCGGGGCGGCCCCGGCGGACGGCAGCGCGGCGACGAGCGACGCCAGGACGGTCGCGGCCGTCAGCGCCGCCCGACGCCACGACCGACGGACGGTTCGGACCATCTGCCACCCCCACGCCAACAATCGAAGTTACTCGATGTTAACGCTCGCCTCACCGGGTGACAATGAGGGCGTGCCGCCGGTCAGTGCGCCGCCACGACCACCGCGTCGGCCGGCAGGCCGGCGAGCCGGGCCGGCCGCACGACGACGAGCAGGACCGCCATGGCCGCCACCATCCCGCCCGCCACCACCAGGGCCATCGCCACCGCACCGGTGCCGAGCATCCCCACCAGGGGCGCGGCCACCGCGCCGACGCCGAACTGCACCGCGCCGAGCAGGGCCGACGCCGTGCCCGCCGCCTCGCCGTGCCGGGACAGCGCCAGGGCCGGCGCGTTCGGCATCGCCAGCCCCGCCGCCGCGAGCACCGCCCACAGCGACGCCAGCAGGGTCGGCAGCCCACCCAGGCCGGTCGCGGCGAAGACGAGCAGCGCCAGCCCGGCCACGGTCCCCGCGCCCAGGGACGCGACGAGGATCCGCTGCGGGGAGTGGCGACGCAGCAGCCGCACGTTGAACTGGGTCGCCCCGATCAGCCCCACCGCGCCCGCCCCGAAGGCCAGCCCGAACTGCTGTTCGTCGAGGCCGTACTGCTGCTGCAGGACGAACGACGACCCGGCCACGTACGCGAACAGCGCCGCCATGGCCAGGCCGGCGACCAGCACCAGGCCGACGAACGTGCGGTCGCGCAGCAGCGAGCCGTACAGGGCCAGGGTGGCGAGCGCGCCGCCGCGCCGCCGCCGCTCGGCCGGCAGCGTCTCGCGCAGGCCGAACACGGCGACCACGACGAGCACCGCCCCGAAGACGGCCAGGGCCACGAACACGCCCCGCCAGTCCGTCCAGCGCAGCAGCCCGCCGCCGAGGGTCGGCGCGAGGACCGGTGCGGCCCCCATGACCAGCAGCAGCCGGGACAGCAGCGTGGCGAAGGCCGCGCCGCTGAACAGGTCGCGGACCACGGCCATCGCGACCACCGAGGCCGCCGCGACGCCCAGGCCCTGCACCACCCGCAGCGCGCCGAGGACGGCGACGTTCGGCGCGACCACGCAGAGCGCCGACGCCACGATGTGCAGCGCGATGCCGGCGATCAGCGGCTTGCGGCGGCCGACCGCGTCCGACAGCGGGCCGATCAGCAACTGGCCGACGGCGAGGCCGGCGAGGGTGCCGGTGAGGGTCATCTGCACCGCCGCCGACGTGGTCCGGAAGTCGGCGACGAGTGCCGGGAAGGTCGGCAGGTACATGTCGATGGTCAGCGGGCCCACCGCGATCAGCGAGCCGAGCACGAGGACGAGCCGCAGGCGCTGCCGGCGACCCATCGCGTCGCCCGGCGTCGGCGGGGCTGCCGGTGCCACGGTGGCGGCCTTCATCGGGACGCCCCGGCGCGGCCGGCGCGCGGCCGGGCGGGAAATGATGCAACGGTCACAACAGGCTCCAAATCCGGAGCCCGGCATCTGATTCCCCGCCCGGCGACAGGTAACGCAGGTCACAGGCCGGTGGGCCCCCCACGAAGGGTGCGGGCGCGGGGGGCCCGCCGGGCGTCAGACGGTCGAGCAGGTCGCGCCGTTGAGGATGAAAGAGGACGGTTTGCCGGCGTTGCCGGTGTGGTTCGCCTGGAACCCGATGTCCACCGATCCGTTCGGGGCGAGGCTGCCGTTGTAGGAGACGTTGCGGGCGGTCACCGCGCCGCTGGTCGGCGAGTAGGTGGCGTTCCAGCCGCTGGTGATGCTCTGCCCGGTCGGCAGCGTGAACGCCAGGGTCCAGCCGTTGACGGCCGCGGCACTGGTGTTGGTGATCGTGACGGACGCGGTCAGGCCGGTGCTCCAGGCGTTGACCGTGTACGCCACCCGGCACGCCCCGGACGCCGGAGGCGTGGTCGGCGGCGGGGTGGTGGGCGGGGGCGTCGTGGGCGGGGGCGTGGTCGGCGGAGGCGTCGTCGTCGGGGGCGTGCCACCGATGCTTCCCGGCACCGCCCGCAGCGCGTTGTACCAGGCGGTGGCCATCTTGCCGTAGCCCGTCGCGTTGGGGTGGATGCCGTCGGCCAGGTCGGCGTAGGTCAGCGCGCTGCCGATGTCCACGAGGTGCACGCGGCGGCCGGCGTTGACCTTGCCCTGCACGATGCCCGGGATGGCCGCGTTGTACGTCCGCACGGCGTTCTCGGTGCCGGACCGCGGGATGATCGTCGCGACGAAGACGTCCGCCGTCGGCGCGGTCGAGGTGATGCGGTCGATCAGCGTGGACAGGCGCGACGCGGCGGCGGTCGGGTCGCCGTACATGTCGTTGGTGCCGATGTGCAGCAGCACCGTGCGGGGCGTCGTCGCCCGCAGCCAGTTGACGACGTTGGCGTCGACCTGGGAGATGGTCCACCCCGAGTGGCCCTCGTGGTCGTGGTCGCCGAGGCTGGCCGGCCCGTTGAACATCGAGCCGACGAAGTCGATCCGGTAGCCGCCGGCGGCGAACTTCTGCCACAGGTCGATGCGGTAGCCGCCGGGGACGTTGAAGCCGTCCGTGATCGAGTCGCCCAGCGGCATCACCCGGACGCCGCCGTTGGACTCGGCGTTGGCGGGGGCGATCGCGAACGTGACGGCGGTGGCGACGACCGCCATGACGGCCGCCGCGGCGCCGAACAGGCGAGTTCTTCGTGTCATGCGTATCCTCCCGATGGTGGTTGCCCGGGCGAGGGACGCGCCGGGGCGAGGTGCGGAATCCGGGCGCGGCGGCGGCCCCGTCGAGGTCCGCCCACGGGCGGACGAGGGTGAACGGAGGCGCGGCGGGTCGGCGCACCACCGCAACTGCCGGGTACGGCATGGGAAGGCCAACCGTCAGCAGTGCCCGTGCGGCTGCGCCGCCGGCCCCGGCGTCCGGGCGGACGACCGGCGGCCCGTGGCTGGAGCGTGCCCTTCACCCTGGCCGCCGACACCATAACGGGTTACCGCTGACACCCACAATGGATCGTCGCTCGGCGATACTTCCAGGCGCGCTGCGGGCCGGATCGGGGCACCCGCCGCACGGTCAGAACAGCGCGTACCGGGCGCGGGAGAGGGTGAACCCGTGCCCGGTCGCCGCGTCGCGGCAGTCGACGCCGCTGCGGGAGCTGGCGCAGACCACCCGCCCCGTCCGCAGCGCCTGCCCGTACCCCAGCACCAGGGCGGCGTCACCGACCGCGCCGCCGACACACAGGAACGTCGCCCGCCCGCCGCGGGTCAGGCCCAGGGCGTCGCCGTAGTCGAGCTCGCAGTCGGCCGGGCGGCGCGGGGCCGACCACGACCGGTCGCGGATGTCGCAGCGCGCCTGCGCGCCGCCGGGCGCCTCGGGGTCCTCGTCGAGGTAGCACGTGATGTTGCCCGACGGGGTGGCGAACACGGTGAGGCCGGTGACCTCGCGCGCCGGGGCCGGCGTCGGCGAAGGGGCCGACGGCGTGGGCGACGGGGGCGTGGACACCTGCGGGGTCGGGCTGGGCGAAGTGCCCAGCGGCCCGTCGAACACCACCGCCGGCCGCTCGGCGTCGCGCACCCGCTGGAAGACCTCCATGCGCAGCCGCGCCGCGTCGGCGGGGACGGCGAACGCGTAGTTGAGCCGCCGCACCGCCCCCGCGTCCACCGTCGGGCCGGCGTCCGGGTATTCCGGGTCGGGCACGACGATCGCCGGGGTCACCCGGTCGTCGACCAGCCCTCGGAAGGAGAACTCGTTGACGTCCAGCGCCCCGCGGCGGCCGTTGGCGAGGCTGGCGATCACCACCGCGTACCAGGTGCCCTGGAGCTGGACCCGCTGCGGCACGGCGAGGGTGAGCGTGACGCCGTCGGGCCAGGCGTACGTCTGCCCGAAGGCCAGCCGGGCCGGCGCCGGCACCGGTCCCGTCGGGCCGGCCTCCGGCGGCGGCGGGGTGTCCGGGCCGGGCCGGCCGCCGGTGGGCAGCCACCGGCAGTAGGTGGTGAGAGCCACCTGGGCCCGGCTCGGGCGGCGCACCTCGCCGCGCCGGGTCCCGTCGTAGAGCACCTGACCGAAGGCGCGCAGCCCCGGCGCGTCGGAGCCGGCGGCCCGCCGGCCCACCTCGACGTTGGTGATCGCCTGCTGGTCCACCAGCAGCGGGCGACCGGCCGCGGACTGCGCGAACCGGCAGACGTCGGCCGCGGCCACGGTGCCGGCGGCCGGCGGGGGTGCGGCGGCGGCGACCTGCTCCGGCACCCATGATCCACCGCGGCCGGGGATGAACTCGTTCGCGGACAGCCACAACCCGACGACCGGTCCGACGTAGCCCAGCACGACCAGCCCGGTCACGGCGACCACGACGACGCGGGGCCAGCGCCGGGCCCGGCGGGCACCGGCGGGCGCGGCCGGATGGCCCTGCGGCCACCGCGCGCGACGCCACCGGACCAGCCGGCCCACCGACGCCACGACCGTGCCGGCCACGACCGCCGCCGCCAGGCCGAACACCCCGACCAGGGTGTACGCGCCACCGATGGTGAGCACGCCCTGGTAGACGCTGCCGCAGCCGGCCCCCAGGCACAACTTGACGAAGGAGAGCGTGAGCAGCACCGACACCAGCGCGTAGCCGGTGAGCACCGCCGCGACGAGGGCGTGCGCCGGGCCGAGCCCGACGCCGGACCGGCCGCCGAGGGCCGCGGCGACGAACGCGACCACGAGTTGCCCGAGCGCGACCGCGCCGAGCAGCGCGTAGACGTTGAGCAGGGCCCGCTGGTAGCTGCCCGGGTCCAGCTCGCGGCCCAGCCAGGTCGCCGCCGCCACCAGCAGCCGACCGGAGCTGGCCTCGTTGACGGCCAGCGCGACGACGAAGACCAGCGCGGGCGGCAGCAGCGCCGCCGCGGGCCGGATGCGCGGCCGGGGCAGGGCCGCGGCGTCGGCGCGGTCGAGGCGCACCGCCCGCAGCGCCCCGCCGCGCCGCGCCGCGGCCGTCAGCGGGTATGCCGCAGCCGCGAGCAGCGGCAGCAGCACCCACGGGTCCAGCGCGCTGCCGAACACGCCGACGGGCAGCGCGACGAGCGCACCCGTGCCGGCCACCGAGGTCCCCGTCGACCAGGCCGTCAGGCCGGCGCCGAAGGCGAGCGCGGCCAGCGCCTGGCCCGCGCGTACGGCCGGGGTCAGGGTGCGGCCGGCCGCCGACGGCAGCCACGCCGCCGCCGAGGCCACCGACCAGCGGGCGAACAGCAGGCAGCCCAGGGCGAGCAGCACCAGCGCGAGCACGCCCTGCGCCGGAAACTGCCGCAGGATCGACGGCCAGGTCGCGTCGTCGCTCAGCGGCGCGGCGACGAGTTCGCCACCGGCGATGCCGGCGGCCAACGCCAGGCCGGGCCGGACGCCGGTGGGCAGCGGCGTGCCGGTCACCAGGGAGACGAGGGTCTGCCGCCACAGGCCGGTGCCGACGACGGTCACGGTCAGCGCGCCGAGCAGCGCCGAGGCCAGCAACAGGCCGTGCAGCCGGTCACCGCCGAGCAGGTTGGTGGTGATGGTGCTCAGGTACGGCAGCGAGACGCCGACGGTGACGCCGGCCGCCAGCGCCTCGACGGCCCCGGCGCGCAGCAGCGCCTCGGGCCGGCATACCACGTCGGCGCGGTCCCCGTTGGTCGGGTGCAGCCGCAGCAGCCGCCACCAGGCGCGCCGCGCCGGCCCGAGCGGCCCGCCCGCCGGTGGCTCCCGCTCCGGGAATGCCTGCGGGTGGAAGGGCGGGTCGGTGCGGTCGGGGCCGGCCACGGACGCGCGCACGTCGGCGTGGTGTTCCCGGGCGCGGATCACCGCGGCCCGGACGAGC
The DNA here is from genome assembly GCF_054052245.1 of Micromonospora sp. PTRAS2. Taxonomy (NCBI): domain Bacteria; kingdom Bacillati; phylum Actinomycetota; class Actinomycetes; order Micromonosporales; family Micromonosporaceae; genus Micromonospora; species Micromonospora sp. PTRAS2. The sequence continues at coordinate 171,654 of NZ_JBSWBU010000009.1, read as the reverse complement.
CAGAGCAGGGCGACCGCGACGGCGAGCCGCCACCCGACGGGCCACAGCAGGGCGGGCGTCCGGACGGCCACGAACGCCAGCAGCGGCACGGCCACCACCAGCACGAACGCCCAGCCGCTGAGCAGCGCCAGGACGGTGCGGTCGACGTCGCGGTTGCGCAGGTGGGCGAGTTCGTGCCGGACCACCGCCCGCAGCGCCAGCAGGCCGTCGTCGCTGGTGTCGTGCAGCAGTCCCCGGTTGAGGCGTACGTGGTAGTGGGGGCGGCAGCCGAAGGCCCGGCCGCCCGGCCCGGTGCGGTACGGGTTGACGACGAAGCGGGGCGGCCGGGTCAACCTCGCCTCGTCGACCAGCCGCGCGATCTCCCGCGCCGCGACCGGGTAGACGGCCGGGTCGAGGGGTCGCAGCCCCTGCCGGCGGATCAGCCGACGCGGGTGCCGCCGGTAGCCGACGAACATCGCGGTCGCCACCAGTGCCGCCGCGCCCAGGCCGACCCCCGCCCGGCGGACGTCGACCGCCGAGTTGCAGGCCAGGTAACCGTCGGTGACCCGCTGCGGCGGCCCGGTCGCGGCGGCGGTGTCGGCGGCGACGACGCACCGCCGGTAGCTGCTCTCCCAGCCGGTCAGGCCGCCGGCCACGGCGTCGTAGGTGTAGGCGGCGGCGCTGAGGGTGAGCGTCATCAGCAGCAGGAACAGCGAGGTGGTCGCGGGCGGGAGGGTGAACGGGTTCAGCCGTGCCCGGTCGGTGGCCGGGTCCGCTACGGCCGGGCGTTCCACCGCTGCACCAGCGCGGCGGCGAGGTCGGCGGCGAGGGCCTCGGGCGCGCCCCGGTCGGCGGCGCGCCGGGCCGCCAGCGCCCTGATCCGCTCCTCCTGGCCGGGCGGGATCGGCGGGGCCATGCTGTCCTCGCCGACGGCGGGGCCGCGGAACGGCCACCAGCCCGCCGCCCGGTAGCGGCGTCCGGCGGCCTTCGCGCCGGTGACGACGAGGTCCTTGCAGATGTCCACGACCACCGCGGCGGCGAGCACGCCCACCGCGTGGCCCGCCTCCTCCCAGCCGGCGGCGGTGGGCTCCGCGCCGGCCCGGCCCGCCCGGCGGGCGGCGGCCGGATCGCGCAGGTAGGCGGTCGCCACGAAGTCGAAGTCCGACAACTCGTCAGGTGCCACCTCCGCGACGATGTCGCGGGCGATGTCGATGACCTTGCGCTGTTCTGTGACCGGCACCGCGCTCTCCCCTGAATCCGGAGTCAGGGGCAGCGTGGCAGAGCGGCGCGGGGCGGGGTGTCGGCTGACCGACACCGCCCGCGCGTTCGCCGGATCGGCCGAGCGTCGGCGCGGCCGATCGGCTGGCGGCTCCCGGTCGGGTGGCGGGCCGGGCGGGCAGCGGTTACCGTCCGCCGCGACGGCCGCCCCGCGCGCCGACCATCGCGAGGGCGACCAACGCCAGCGCCACCGCGACGCCGCCCACCACGAGGGGTGCGGTGCCGCCGCGCCCGGCCCGGTCCCGTGAGCCGGGTCCGGCGGCGGCGCGGTCGCCGGCCCGGTCGGCCGCGCCACGGTCGGCGGCACGCCCGGTCGGCCCCGGTTCGGTCCGGCGCGCGGACGGGGTCGGGCCGGGGGGCAGGGCGTAGCGCAGGATCCGCGGCCGCGTGCCGGGTGGCTGGTTCGCCGTCTCCGAGACCGTGAGCAGGGACCGGCCGTCGGGGCTGTAGCTGACCGACTCGCCCTGCGGTTCGTCGGGCAGCGCGATGCTCCTCGGCCGGCCGGTGGTGAGCGCCCCGACGAGATCGCCGTCGGCGACGTCGAACTCGAAGGCGTCGGCGTAGGTGCGCAGCACCACCCGCCGCCCGTCGGGCGCGCTCGCCCCGCCGGTGACCACCCTGCGGCCCAGGAAGGAGTACGGGTTGCCGGTCGTGGTGGACGGCAACCGCACCTGCCCGACCCGGGCCAGCGGCACCGTCCCGCCCGCCCGCAGCGGCGCGGCCGGGCGGTACAGGCCCGCGCTGCCGCCCTGTTTCGTCACGATCACGGGCCGCCCGGCCGCGTCGACCAGGAGGGCCTCCGCGTCGTGGGCCCCGTCCGGGTACGTCAGCCGGTGCAGCACCGGGCGGCCCCCGCCGGGCGACAGCCGCCACAGGGCGACCGTCCGGCGGGCCCGGTCGTTGTCGCCGGTGTCGGCGACCCAGATCGTGCCGTCCGCGCCCACGGCCAGGTCCTCGGTGTCGCGGGGCCGCGAGGGGTAACGCACCGTCCGCACCACGCGGCAGCGGTCGTCGAGGAAGAAGATCCGGCGGCGGGACTCCTCGTCGGCGCCGTCGTTGACCACGACGAACCCGTCGTCGGTGGCGACGAGGCCGGAGATCTCGGTCAGCCGGTCGTCGCGGATGTCGCACACCGGCCGGCCCGCCGGCGGCGCGGGCGCGGTGACGGGTCCCGCCGCCGCGACGCCGGGGGCGAGGGCGAGGGCGACGACCGTGATCGCCGTGGCTGCTGCCGCCGACCACCGCCACCGAGGGTGCCGGATCGATCCGGGGTTGGTCACCCCCGCATCATTCCGGCCCCACCGTCCAGTGGGGAATCACGGTGCCGCCTCACGGCAGACGCCTCCACAACAGCCAGAGAATGGCGTCGAGATACCCGGCCGGCGGGAGATGCGACAGCGCAGCGACGTGGGCGGCCTTCGGCCGGTGCCCGACGGCCCCTTCCGGCCCCCGGGCCGGAAGGGTGCCACCGAAACGGTCGAAGCCGGGATAATGGGTGCCGCGACGCCGCGAACCCGGAGGTCATGGTGGGCCAGGAGGACATCCGCCGACACAACCTCGGCACCCTGCTGCGCCACGTCCACCTGGACGGCCCCGTGTCCCGGGCGACGCTGGGCGAACGGATGGGCCTCAACCGCAGCACGATCGGGGCGTTGACGGCCGAACTCGTCGCCGCGGGCCTGGTCCGCGAGGAGACGCCGACGGAGACCGGGCGCGCAGGCCGGCCGTCGCTGCTGGTGCGGCCCGAGCCCAGCCGGGCGTACGTGCTGGCGTTCGACGTCGCCGTGGACTGGCTGTTCGCCGCCCGGATCGGGCTGGGCGGGGTCGTCCTGGACCGGCGGCGGGCGGCGCGGCCCCGGGCCGGCCCGGACCTCGACCGGGTGGTCGAGGTGCTCGCCCGGTTCGGTCGGCAACTGCGGGAGGCGGCGCCGCCGGGCTCGACGTGCGTCGGCGTCGGCGCGTCGTACTGCGGGATGATCCGGCCGGGCGACGGCATGGTCCGGTTCGGGCCGGACCTGGGCTGGGTGGACCAGGCGTTCGGTGCCGAGCTCGGCCGCCGGCTCGGGTTCGGTCCGCCCGTGTCGGTGGGCAACGAGGCGCACCTCGGGGCGCTGGCCGAGCAGCAGCGCGGGGCGGGCGTCGGCTTCCGGAACCTGGTCTACCTGCACGGCGACGTCGGCGTGGGCGGCGGGATCATCGTCGGCGGGAAGCTGCTCGACGGCGAGGGCGGCTACGGCTGCGAGCTGGGGCACATGGTGGTGAACCCGTACGACGGCCGGCCGTGCGGGTGCGGCTCCCGTGGGTGCCTGGAGGCGGAGGTCGGCGAGCGGGCCCTGCTCGACGCCGCCGGGCGGCCCGCCGGGCTGTTCGGCCGCGCCGCCCTACGCGACGTGGTGGCCGACGCCGACGGCGGCGACCCCGTGGCCCGGCAGGCGCTGCGCCGCGTCGGCGACTGGCTCGGCATCGGGGTGGCGAACCTGATCAACCTGTTCAACCCCGGGGTGGTCATCTTCGGCGGGATGCTGCGCGACGTGTATCCGGGCGCGGCGGAGCCGGTCCGCGCCCGCATCGCCCGCAACGTGCTGCCGGTGGCCCGGGAACGCGTACGGCTGCGCACGTCGGCCCTCGGCGACGACGCCACCCTCGTCGGCGCCGCCGAACTCGGCTTCGCGCGGCTGCTAACCGATCCGCTGGGCGCGCTCGCCCGCGCGGCCGCGCCGCCCGTGACCGGACCGCGCCGGGGCACGGGTGGCCGAGCCGCGGCGGGCCGGGTCGGTGCGGCGACGCGCCGACCCGGCCCACCGGGCGACGGGACCGGTCAGAAGGTGACGGTACGGCCGCCGAGGGTCACGACGAGCCGACCGTCGGAGGCGAACGACCACTTCAGGGCGCCGGAGTAGTTGGCGCACCGCGAGCCGTTCGAGCCGGTCCAGAACTGGTTCGAGCTGTCGACGTTGCCGACGGTCTTGTCGTTGGACCCGCTGCCGCTGCGGCACGAGGTGTTGCTCCGGAACACCGAGGTGCCCGCGTCGAACGAGAAGTTGCGCTCGGTGTTGTCGATGCTGATGTTGTTCGAGATCGACATCGAGCCCGGGTTGCGGTTGTACGTGAAGCCGTGCTTGCCGTTGCGGAACGCGATGGTGCGGCGCACGGTGTGGTTGACGGCGATGTCCTCGCCGCCGAGCTTGAAGCCGTTGCGGTCGCCGTTGCCCGCCTGGCTGCCGTCGCTGAGGGTGCCGTTGTTGTAGGCGAGGGAGTCCTCGATGGTCACCGGGCCGATCGCCCCCGTGTCGCTCTTGGTGTAGAGGTCCCAGCCGTCGTCGATGTTGTTGTGGGACACGGCGTAGCGGAAGACGTTGCCGTTGCCGACGGTCAGCTTGGCCGCGAACCCGTCGGCGTCCTCGCCGTCGGAGTCGCGGTTGTCGTGCGACTCGGCGCTCAGGACGAGGTTGTTGGCCGGCCACTGGTCGCGGGGCGTGTCGGAGGCGATCCGCGAGATCTGCAGGCCGCTGTCGCGGTTGAAGCGGGTGATCGTCCGCTCGATGATGTTGTTGCTGCCGCCGACGAAGATGCCGTTGTCCCCGGCGCGCTCGACGACGAGGCCCTGGACGTGCCAGTAGGACCCGTTCAGCGCCAGGCCCCGGTTCGCCGGGTCCTCGCTCATGGCCGAGAAGTTCAGCACCGGCGTCTCACCCGGGTAGGCGATCAGCTTCTTGCGGGCGCTGGAGGTGCCGTTGTTGCCCGGCGCGATGGTGACCGTCCTGGCGAGGCTGTAGGTGCCGCCGCGCAGGTAGATCGTCCCGCCGGCCGCGACCCGGGTGATCGCCGAGGTGATCGTGGTCGGGTTGGACTGGGTGCCGGCCGCGCCGTCGGTGCCCTGCGGCGAGGCGTACACCGCGCCGCTGGCGGGTGGGGTCGTCGGGGGCGGGGTGGTCGGGGGCGGGGTGGTGGGCGGCGGGGTCGTCGGCGGGGCGGTGGTGGCCGGCGGCGTGGTCGGGGTGACGCCGCCGGTGCAGGTCACGCCGTTGACCGCGAAGCTCGTCGGCACGGGGTTGCTGCTGTCGTTCCAGGTGCCGTTGAACCCGAACGACGTGGTGGCGTTGGTCGCCAGGTTGCCGTTGTAGCTCACGTTCGACGCCTGCACGGTGCTGCCGCTCTGGCTGAAGTTGGCGCTCCAGCCCTGGGTGACGGTCTGCCCGGCGGCGAACGACCAGGTGACCGTCCAGGAGGTCAGCGGGTCGCCGGCGTTGGTCAGGTTGACGTTCGCGCTGAAGCCGCCGCCCCACTGCGAGGCGACCGCGTACGCGACCCGGCAGCCGACCGCGGCCTGGGCCGTTCCGGCGGTGACCACGACGCCGGCGGTGGCGGTGAGCGTCGCCGCCGCGACCGTGGCGACCCACAGCGCCCTACGGCGCTCTCTGCTGTACATGGTGGTGCTCCTTCACTGGTGTGCAGGACCCCGCGCACGGGGATGCCGCCACCGGTGCCCGGCCGGTGTGCAGGCGGGACGCGTCACAGGAAAGCGCTTGCCCAGGCTAGTGACGCCTGCCTGTCCCGTCAATCGGTCGAGCCGGCAGTCACCGCGCGGCGGGGAGCCGGCCGTCGCAGCGGACGTCCGGGTCGGCGACGGGCCGCCGGGGCATCATCCAGTCCAGGACCGTCTCCTCCACCGGCCAGCCGTGCACCGTCACCACGCTGTACGGCACCCGCGCCGCCTCCGGGCACAGCACCTGCGACCGGACCCGGCCGTTCGGCAGGAACCGCACCCCCTCGGCCCGGTCCAGCACGATCGTCGACGTGTCGGTGACCGTGATGAGCGCGCCGAGCACCACCTCCGACCCCGCCCGGTCGGCCGGCGCCGGATCCCCGCCCGGGTCCGTGCCCGGGTCGGTGTCCGCGCCGGCGGCGCCCGCCCCCGGCGGGGCCAGCTCGACCGCGGCGGTCGGCAGCACCGGGACCCGGAGGAAGACCGCCCCCATCACCAGCGGGAGCACGGCGGCGACCGCGTACGCCAGGCCGTGCGTCAGCACCGGGGCGCTCCAGCCGGGGATCGGGCCGGTGAGCAGCACCGCGGCGGCGGGCGGCACCGCCAGCAGCGCGGCCGTGGCCAGTTCGTCCTGCCGCAGGGCCGCCCAGATCGCCGGGCCCAACGCGGTGTACGCCAGCACGGCCGCCGCCAGCGGCAGCGCCACGCTCACCAGCAGGATCCGGGTCGGCTGGTCCGGGTGCAGGTAGCGGGTGCGCAGCGCGAGCAGCCAGAGCCCCAGCATCAACAGCGTCGGCAGGAAGCGCAGCTGCCACGTCAGCGCCCCCAGCGCGACGGCGCCGGTGAGCACCCAGCCCGGCGTGCGCGCCGTCCCGGAGGCCAACAGCGACCGTTCCGGGTCGAAGCGGTCAGGGGCGCTGAGCCGCAGCAGCCGACCGAGCACACCGAACGTGAGCACGACCAGTGGGAACGCCCAGACCAACGCGATCAGCAGCGCGCTGAGCAGGCCGAGCGGGCTGACGTACTGCACCAGCAGCAGCATGGTCGACATGTCCTGCCGGCTGAGCTGCCACAGCCGCAGCACCAGCAGCAGGACGGGGAACGCCGGCAGGAGCGTCAGCAGCCACTGCTGCGCCTGCCGCGCCCCCGCCATGCGGCGCGGTCGGCCCGTCTTGCCGGGGCCGGCGGCGATCCGGGGTGCGCCGGGGCCGGTAGCGCGATCCTCTCCCACGGCCACTGCCGTACCTCCACCTTCCTCGGCTCCGGCTGCCGCTGTTCCGCGACGGACTGCGGGAGGTTGTACCGCTGCTGCCAGCGCAGGTTCGCGTCGTACGCGTTCTCCCAGGTCGAGTTCTCCTCGTCCTCGGCCGAGGCGTAGAGGGCGAGGTCGACCAGGTCCCGCAACGCCTCGTTGGAGCCGGTGTTGACGCCCCACCTCTCCTGCGCCGAGGAGCCGATGTCCCAGTGCCGCAGCGGCTTGACGCCCCGCAGCTCGACCGGGAAGCGCTGACCGTCGTCGTCGGGCCGGTCGCCGGTGACGAAGCCGGCGAGGATCGCGGCGTCGGTGGTGACCGCGTACACCTTGCCGTCGTAGAGCATCTGGACGCAGTCGCTGATCCGGTTGCGGCCGATCGGCTTGGCGCCGGCCTCCCGCAGGCGCTGGGCGGAGGTCGAGGTGGTCAGCGTGCAGACCGTCCTCCCGCTCAGGTCCTCCAGGCTGCTCACCTGCTCCGCCTCGCCGACGCTGTCCAGCGTGATCACCGACTGCTCGGTGTAGAGGTAGGGGGCGGAGAAGACCGCGCCCTCCTCCTCCCGTTGCTTGGTGATGCTGTAGGACGCGATCACCAGGTCGACGGTGACGAACCCGTCCCCGTCGCGGGCCTGACGGCGGGCCCGGTCCTCGCTCTCGATCGGCAGGAACCGCACCTGGGACCGGTCGAACCCCAGGTAGCCGGCGATCATGTAGGCGATGTCGACGTCGAAGCCCTTCCACACGTTGTTCGGGAACCGCTGGGAGACGCCGGGCTGGTCGTCCTTCACCCCGATGAGGAGCTGCTGCCTGCCCTTCAGCCCGGCCTGCTCCAGCAGCTCGTCGCGGGTCGGCGGGCCGAACGCGAGCACGATCGGGATCAGGGCCGCCGCGAGGACGGCCAGCGTGACCGTCAGCCCCACCAGCCGGACCTGCCGGGCCCGCGTGACGCGCGGCGGTGTGGTCTCCGCCGTGGCCGGCCGGGCCGGGCTCGGCTCGCTTGCCTGAGTCAACTGCATCCTCCCCCGCCGCACGGCCACGTGACCGGCCCTCCATTGTGAGCCACCGCCGGCGAGCACGGCGAGCCGCCATCCACCCGCCGGTCGGCCGGATACCGGACACCGCGACCGCCGTCCGACCGGTCCCGATTCGGCGGTATCGCCCCGGGGGCGGCGTCGCTCGCGAGAGAGTCGATGCCGAGACAGCCGGCGCCGACCCCCCGGTGAAGGAGCAGGACCCGTGCCACGATCCCGTCGTCTGCCGGCGCTGCTCGCCGTCGCCGGGGGCGTCCCACTGGTCGAGGCCGCGATCCTGACACGAATCGACTTCGTCTCGCCGCGGGCGCTCGCGCCGCAGATCACCGCGGTCTGGCCGTACGACACCTACCACGACCTGCGGTGGCTCTTCGTCTACCACAACTCCTGGCTGACCTTCGCCCTCGGTCTGGTCGCGGCGGTCGCGCTCCGGGGTGCCCTGTCCGCGCTGCTGGTCCTGCTCTCCTGGCCGGCGCAGGCGCCCCGGCCGGCCACGGGCGCGCTGGTGTGGCGCAACCTGGGGGTGGCCGCGCTCACCGCCGTCATCGTCACGCCCTTCGCCGCGCTGTCGGTCGCCGCGTCGGCGGTGGCCCTGTCCTGGTACCTGTTCGTCTCGCTCGGTCCGATGATCCTGCTCGCCCCCTTCCTGCAACGGATGGCCGTCGTCCCCCGCGGGTGGCGAGGGCTGCCGTCGGCAGAGCTGTTCGGCTGGTCGCTGCTGGACCTGGTGGTGCTCTCGGTTGCCGGAGGGCTGGTGTGGAGCGCCGCCCCGGCGTGGACGCCGCTGGTCGCGCTGGCGGCGGGGCTGTGCAACGGGCTGCTGTGGCGCCAGACGGTGCGCGCGGCGCTGCGGCCCGCCCACGTACGGCTGCCCCGGGTGCCGGCGGTGCCGGTGGTGGTGGCGCTGGCGCTGGCCGTGCCCCTGGTCAGCCAGATCCTCGCGGTGCCGCGCAGCGGCACGCGGGACACGTTCGGCCCGCCCGTCTTCTCGCAACCCCTGGCGGCGTCCGTCCCGTACGCGGTGCTCCTGCTCGCCGGGCACGACAGCGCCTACGACGGCCGGCCGGCCGCGGACCCCCGGGTGCGGCGCTACTCCTACGCCGGGGTGGACGCGGGTGGCCGGCCGCTGCCCTACCAGGCGTTGGACACCCACCAGTCGCTGGCGACCAGCGCGGAGCGCCTGGCCGCACAGGTCGACGCGCTGCACCGGCGCACCGGGCGGCCGATCGCGCTGCTCGGGGAGAGCGAGGGGGCCATGGTGGCACGGACCTACCTGCGCGACCGGCCGGGCTCACCGGTGCGCGCGCTGCTGATGTTCAGCCCGCTGGTCCGCTCCGGGCGGGCCTACTATCCGCCGGCGGAGGCCAGCAGCGGGTGGGGGATCGGCGCGGGGTGGGTGCTGCGCGCCATGTTCGGGTTCGCCAACCGCCTCGGCGACGGCACCAGCGATCCCGACGAGCCGTTCGTCCGCTCCCTCATCGACAACGCGCCCTTCTACCGCTACCAGACGATGTGCCCGATCCCCGGGGTGCGGGTGCTCGCCTTCCTGCCCACCGTCAGCTCGGTGGAGGCACCGCCGGGACCGTTCACCAGGATCCCGGTCGTCGAGGTCCCCGCCCTCCACGCGGCGTTCCTCGGCCGCCGGGTGATCGCCGACGAGATGATCGGCTTCCTCTCCGGCCAGAACCTCGACAAGCCGCGCACCGAGTACGGCGTGCTCCAGCGCCTCGGGGCGGCCTGGCAGGCGCCGCCCCTGACGGTCACGCTCAACCCGGCGTGGCGGGGCCAGGTCCCGCCGGGCACGAAGCCGTTCCTGCAGTCGCAGCTCTGCGCGCCGGTCAGCTGACCTCCCGCCCGGCCGGCGGGCCGGGCCGCCGGCGGGGCGTCGCTCGCAGGTGCCCGGCGAGCAGCCAGACCGCCACGGCGGCCAGCAGCCCCGACATCACCCGCTCCACCGGCTGGTACGCGAACAGGGCCACGGTGAGCAGGACGCCGAACGCGCCGGCACCGATCGCCGCGCAGGCGGTGGCCCGCCGGTCGACGGTCAACGCCAGCGCCGCCGCGATCACCGCCAGCCCCGTCGCCAGTTGGAGCCACGCCCACCCCGTGACGTCGAGACGCCGGAATCCCTCGTCGATCACCACGTACGGGTCCACCCGGACGGCGCCCGCGCCGACCGACGCGTCGATGGCGCCGGCCACGCCGAGAAGCAGCCCGGCGACGAGCCGGCGGCTGCGCCGGGCGTCGGCCGACCCGGCCCCGCCGGCCGGGGGACCGACCCGGCGCGGAGCGGGTCCGTTCGGATTCGACTGCTGCCCTCGCATGCTGCCCCACCGTGGTGCGTCCCGGGCGCGCCCGGTGGCGCGGCCGTGGCGGGTCCCCGTCGCCCTGCCGGCGGCAGGGCGGGCCGCCCCGTTGCCGAGGATGCCAGGTGCGCAGTCCGAGGCGGGCGGAAAGGCCCTATTTGGCGGGGCGCTGGCGAGCGCATCGTCGTCGGGTGGCACCACGGAGCGTCAGCCGCGCGCGGCTGGGGCTCCGTGGTGGCCGGAATCAGCGTGATCGCCTCGGTCGTCCTGACCCCTCGGCCGGTGGGGCCGGGCCCGTGCCGCCGAAGGACGGGGGGAGAATGGTCCCACCGGTGGCCCACCCGGCCGGCGGGGCGCGATCGGAGGAAGCGGCATCATGATCATCGCCGGACTCGTGCTGGCCGGCCTCGCCGGCCTCGTCCACGTCTACATCTTCTACCTGGAGTCGATCGCCTGGACGGGCGCCCGGGCGCGCGCGATCTTCGGCATCGCCAGCAGGGCGGACGCGGAGACGACGAAGGCACTCGCCTTCAACCAGGGGTTCTACAACCTGTTCCTGGCGATCGCCGTCGCGCTCGGCATCGTCCTCTTCGCGTCCGGCTCGCGGACCGTCGGGGCGACGCTGGTCTTCGTCGGCGCCGGATGCATGGTCGCCGCCGGTGTGGTCCTGCTGGTCTCGGCCCCGTCGAAGGCCGGCGCGGCCCTCAAGCAGCTCGTGCCGCCGCTGCTCGGCATCGCCGCCCTGGCGATCGGCCTCGCTTCCTGAGTTCCCACGCCGCACCCGACCCGGGGCGCCGACGAGCCCGGTCCCGCCGACGGCGAGATCCCCGAACATCGTTTCAGGTCGATGACTTGCCGATGTGAACGGTAACACGCTAGTGTCCGCTGCAGGAGCGAAGGGCGCGCTCCGACCGGCAGTACGGCCTCCGATCCGGGACCGGAGCCGCAAGCACGAGCGGCACCGACGACAGCTGTCCGGGGCCGTCCGCCGAGCGCTGCACCATGCCAGGTGCCGGTCGGGGACGGGAGCCTCTGTCGGCCGGGCCTCGGGCTGATGTCGACAGACCCGTGACGTTCCGCAGCCACGATCGTCCAGTCTCACCAGCCGCGACCGTGCCGGGCTGCCATCCGACCGAACTCCGTCCGCCGGCGCGTGCCGGCGGGTGCGGCGCCGCGGCGGTCGGGGTTCTCCGCCTCCCCGGCGTCGCGCCCCGCACGCCAGGCCGGCGCACCCCGCCCGACGTGCCACGACCAGCAGATCCAGGATCGCACAGAGGAGAGGAAAGGCAGTGAAACGCTCGCGTCTTCGGCTCTGGCTCGCCGCGACGACGGCCATCGCCGTCAGCGCCGCCGGGGCCACCATGGCCGTCTCCGCCCAGGCCGCCGCCGGCTGCAAGGTCACCTACGCGGTGTCCAGCCAGTGGCAGGGCGGCTTCGGCGCCAACGTCACGGTGGACAACCTCGGCGACCCGGTCAACGGCTGGCGCCTGACCTGGTCCTTCGCCGCGGGGCAGACGATCAGCCAGCTGTGGAACGGCACGGTCAGCCAGTCGGGTGCCCAGGTCACGGTGACCAACGCCTCGTTCAACGGCTCCATCCCCACCGGGGGCAACGTCAGCTTCGGCTTCAACGGCACCTGGACGTCGAGCAACCCGGCGCCGACCAGTTTCGCCCTCAACGGCGTCACCTGCACCGGCTCGGCCCCCACGGGCAACCCGACCACGCCGCCGCCGACGACCACGCCGCCGCCCACCACTCCCCCGCCGACCACGCCGCCGCCCTCGGGGTCGTTCACGAACCCGGTGTTGTGGCAGGACTTCGCCGACATCGACATCTTCCGCGTCGGTGACGCCTACTACTACTCCGCCTCCACCATGCACTACTCCCCCGGCGCGCCGATCCTGCGCTCGTACGACCTCGTCAACTGGGAGTTCGCCGGCCACTCGGTGCCCCGCCTCGACTTCGGCACCAAGTACGACCTCAACGGGTCGAACGCCTACGTCGACGGCATCTGGGCCTCGGCCATGAACTACCGCAAGAGCAACAACACGTTCTACTGGCTCGGCTGCGTCGACTTCTCCAAGACGCACGTCTACAGCTCCACGAGCGTCGAGAGCGGCTGGAACCGCATCTCCACCATCAACAACTGCTACTACGACGCCGGCCTGCTCGTCGACGACAACGACACCATGTACGTCGCGTACGGCAACAGCCAGATCAGCGTCGCCCAGCTCTCCGCCGACGGGAAGACCCAGGTCCGCTCGCAGCAGGTCTTCTCCACGCCGTCCAGCGTCGGCACCCTCGAGGGCGCCCGCTTCTACAAGCGCAACGGCAGCTACTACATCTGGCTGACCCGCCCCGCCAACGGCCAGTACGTGCTCAAGTCCAGCTCCCCGTTCGGCCCGTACGAGATGCGCCAGGTCCTGCTCAACATGCCCGGCCCGATCTCCGGCGGCGGCGTCCCCCACCAGGGTGGGCTCGTGCAGACCCAGAACGGCCAGTGGTACTACATGAGCTTCATCGACGCGTACCCCGGCGGCCGGGTGCCCGCCCTCGCCCCGATCAACTGGACCTCCGACGGCTGGCCCCAGATCCAGACCGTCAACGGCGCCTGGGGCGCCTCCTACCCCAACCCCCTGCCCACCCGCCCGGTCAAGCCCATGATCGGCAACGACACGTTCGCCGGCACCACGCTCGGCCCGCAGTACGAGTGGAACCACAACCCCGACGACACCAAGTGGTCGGTGAACAACGGGCTGCGGCTGCAGACCGCCACGGTCACCACCGACCTCTACAAGGCCCGCAACACCCTGACCCACCGCATCCAGGGGCCGACCAGCACCGCCACCATCGAGCTCGACTACTCCACGATGCGTGACGGTGACCGCAGCGGCCTGTCCATGCTGCGCAACTCGTCCGCCTGGATCGGCGTCAAACGCGACAACGGGGCCAACCGGGTGGTCATGACCAACAACATCACCATGGACAGCAACTGGAACACCACCAACACCGGCACCGAGATTGCCGGCGCGGCGATCAGCGGCGGACGCATCTGGTTGCGCGTCAACGCCGACATCAGACCCGGCGCGGGTCGGCAGGCCCGCTTCTCCTACAGCACCGACGGCACCAACTTCGTCTCCCTCGGCAACGCGCTCACCCTCGACAACAACTGGCCGTTCTTCATGGGCTACCGGTTCGGCGTCTTCAACTACGCCACCCAGGCCCTCGGCGGCAGCGCCACCGTCAGGAGCTTCAACATCACCACCCCCTGACCCGGCTCGCACCCGCGCCCCGGCACGTCGGCCCACCGGTCGGCGTGCCGGGGCGTCCGCCTGTCGGCGCCGACGGGCCGGGGGCCGCCGCCGAACGTGCGGTGGCGCGGGTTGCGGGATCTTGCGAGGCTTACGGCGTGTATGACTACGACCTGTTGGTGCTGGGCTCCGGGCCCAGCGGTCAGAAGGCCGCGATCGCCGCCGCCAAGCTCGGTAGGCGGGTCGGCGTCGTCGACCGCCGCGACATGATCGGTGGGGTGTGCATCAACACCGGCACCGTCCCTTCCAAGACGTTACGCGAGGCCGTGCTCTATCTCAGCGGCATGAGCCAGCGGGACCTGTACGGCAGCAGCTACCGGCTCAAGGAGGAGATCACGGTCGGCGACCTGGCCGCCCGTACCCAGCACGTGATCAGTCGGCAGACCGACGTCATCCGCAACCAGCTGGCCCGCAACCGGGTCGCGCTGATCACCGGCACCGGGCGGTTCGCCGACCCGCACACGATCTGGGTCGACGGCGAGTCCGGGCAGGAGTCGCGGGTCACCTTCGACAAGGCCATCATCGCCGCCGGCACCCGGCCGGCCCGCCCGGACAGCGTCGAGTTCGACGAGCGGACGATCGTGGACTCCGACGGGGTCATCAACCTGGAAGCCATCCCCCGCAGCATGGTGGTGGTCGGCGCGGGCGTGATCGGCATGGAGTACGCCTCGATGTTCGCCGCGCTCGGCACCAAGGTGACCGTGGTGGAGCGCCGCGACCGGATGCTCGACTTCTGCGACGAGGAGGTCGTCGAGTCGCTCAAGTACCACCTGCGCGACCTGTCGGTCACGTTCCGCTTCGGCGAGGAGGTGGCGGCGGTCGAAAAGCACGAGAGCGCCGCCCTGTGCGTCCTGAAGAGCGGGAAGAAGATCGTCGCGGACACCGTCATGTACTCGGCCGGCCGCCAGGGCCAGACCGACAAGCTGGCGCTGGAGGCGGCCGGGTTGCAGGCCGACCGGCGCGGCCGGATCACGGTCGACGCGAACTACCGCACGGCGGTGGAGAACATCTACGCCGTCGGCGACGTGATCGGGTTCCCGGCGCTGGCGTCCACCTCGATGGAGCAGGGCCGCATCGCGGCGCAGCACGCCTGCGGGGAACCGGTCCGCGCGCTCAACGAGCTGCAGCCGATCGGCATCTACACCATTCCGGAGATCAGCTTCGTCGGGAAGACCGAGGAGCAGCTGACGGAGAGCTCCACGCCGTTCGAGGTCGGCATCGCCCGCTACCGGGAGCTGGCCCGCGGCCAGATCGTCGGCGACTCGTACGGCATGCTGAAGCTGCTGGTGTCACCGGCCGACGGCCGGCTGCTCGGCGTGCACGTGTTCGGCACCGGCGCCACCGAGATCGTGCACATCGGGCAGACCGTCATGGGTTGCGGCGGCACCGTCGACTACCTCATCGACGCGGTGTTCAACTACCCGACCCTCGCCGAGGCGTACAAGGTGGCGGCGCTGGACGCGTCCAACAAGATCCGCAACATCGTCCGGATCGAGGGCTAGCGCGGCCCGGCTCGTCGGGGGCGGCCCGCATCGGCAGCGGTGCGGGCCGGCCCCCGGGTCTCACCCCAGGTCGAGGGTGAACTCGGCGGTCTGGACCTTCCCGTCGACCTGGAAGTCGAAGTACGCCCGGTAGCGGCTCGGGCCCGGCGCGGTCAGCCAGAACCTGGGCGCCCCGTCGACCAGTTCCTGATCCGGGTGGACGTGCACGTAGCCCAGGTCGCCCTCGCGGACGACCACCAGGTGCCCGTACGCGCCCAGGTAGCGTTCCAGGCGCGCGGGCGCGCCGGCCCGGCCCACCCGGAACGACAGCGGCACCGTCGCCCCGATCGTCGGGGTGCCGACCATCTCCACCTCGAACGGCCCGGCCGTCGCCCTCGGCTGGGCGGCCGGGAGGGTGGCCGGGGTGTGCGCGCCGGGAACCTGGTGGTCGACGCCGAGGACCAGCGGCCGCGCGGTGCCGTCGGCGGCGGTCGTGGCGAAGTCGGCGTAGACGCGGTAGCCCCCGGCCCGCTTGAGCGTCAGGGGCACGCTCCAGGTGCCGTCGGCGGCCATCGTCGGGTGCAGGTGCTGGTAGCCGCCCAGGTCCCGGCCCACCACGACCAGGTGCAGCGGCTTGTCGTGCACGACCGCGAAGCGCGTCTCCGGCCGCCCGTCGGCACCCACGATCCGGAACCGGTAGTCCGCGTTCACGCCGGCCGGCTGGGACCGCGTCACCGGCTTGAGCGTGTAGCCGCCGGCGCTGACCGTCGTGCCGGTCACCTGCGCCTGCGCCGGGTCGCCGTCGCCGGGATGCGTGTGCGCCCCGGCCCCCGCCGCGTGCTGGTGGCCGTCCCCCGCCGCGACCGGGCTTCCGGCGACGGGCGACCCGCCGACGGCCGCCGTGGCGGCCCGCCCGTCGCCGGCACCGACGCGGCCGAGCCCGAACCCGGCCAGCAGGGCGACCACCAGCCCGCCGACGACCACGGCGAGGCCCCGGTCGCCGAGCCGGGGCCCGCCCGACGGCGCGGGCTCGGGTGCCTCGCCCGGCCCGGCCGGGCCGCGTCGGGGGCCGCCGCCCCTGGTCGCCGGGCGCGGCTTCGGGCCGGGCGACTTCGCCCGTCCCGCCGCCCGGGCAGCCGAAGCGCGGCGCACCGCCCGACCGGCGGCGGGGCGGCGGGTCCACGGCCAACGGGCTGCCGGGCCACCTGCCCGCGCGGCGCGGTGCCGCCACCCGACGACGCCGGCCACCGCCGCGACCGCCACGACGACGCCGAGCCAGCCGAGCCAGCCGGGCCCGCCGGCGTCCCCGGCGTCGGCGGGGGCCGCTGCGGGAGAGGCCGCCGCGCCGGGGGCGGCCGGGGACGCGGCCGGCGCGGCCGACGCGCCCGCGGACCGGGGCGAGCCGTGTCCGGACGTCTCGTGCTGCTCGGCGGCGGCGACGAGCGACGGGTCGGGTCCCGTGGTCGGCGGGCGCCAGCCCTGCGGGGCGGCCGTGACCCGGCCGGTGTACCGGAAGCTCATCGTGCCCCGCACCGGCTCGCCGTCGGAGGCAACCGACAGGTAGCTGACCGTGTACTGCCCGGCCGCCGGCAGGTGCGCCAGTTTCACCACCGCCGGGAAGCCGGTGGCGTATTCGCGCGGCTCGAACTTCCCGTCGACGAGCAGGTATTCCCGCACCGGCTTGTCCAGGGGCGCGGGCGACCCGTGCGTCCAGCCGTCGTCGACCCGGCCGCCGTCCGGCGCGGTGACCGCGAAGTACGCGTTGTCGGCGACCCGCTCGGTGAAGTAGAGCTGCACGGTCGCCAACGGCTCGGCGACCGTGGCGCCGGTCGCCGGCGTGGACATGGCCAGGGTGCCGTGCGCCGCGGCGGGCGGGGCGGCCCCGAGGACGGCGACCGCCGCGGCGAGGACGACAGCGAGCAGGCCCGAGACGCAGCGGCCGGGGACCGGAGGGGGACGACGCATTGGATCATCCTCGCCGCACCCGGACTTCCGTCAAGCCTCTGCGAACTTTTTCCGCAGATGGCAAAAGTTTCCCCGCCCGCGCGCAGGTCCACCGGCCGGCCCGTCGCGGCGTCCGCCCCGACCGGATCCCCCGAGTGGCGTGGGTCACGGACAGCCGCGGAACTTAACCCCCCGTGACGCCGACCATCCACCTGCAATCGATCATCGAAGGGGAACCCATGCCCAGCCTCACCGCACCCCGCCGCACCCGGCGCACGGCAGCCCTGCTCACCGCCGCCCTCACGGCGGCGGTCGCCGCCGGCTGCGGCTCGCCGGACGACACGTCCACCGCCGCGCCGAACCCGTCACCGTCACCGTCGGTGTCGGCGAGCGCCGCCGCCGGGGTGCTGACCGTGCGCGACCCGTGGGTGAAGGCCGCCGACAAGGGCATGACCGCGGCCTTCGGCACCCTGGTCAACGACGGGGACACGGACGTGACCATCACCGGCGCGGCCACCGACGTGTCCCCGATGGAGCTGCACGAGATGACCATGAAGGACGGCAAGATGGTCATGCAGGCCAAGCAGGGCGGCATCGTGGTCAAGGCGAAGAGCAGCCACGTCCTGGAGCCCGGCGGCGAGCACCTGATGCTGATGAACCTCCGGCAGCCGGTGCGGGCCGGCGACGAACTCTCCTTCACGCTCACCTTCGCCGACGGCCGGACGCAGACCTTCACCGCCGTGGCCAAGCCGTTCACCGGCGCGCAGGAGAGCTACGCCCCCGGCCACGGCGCGACCCCGATGCCGGGCATGAGCGGCACGCCGCAGGTGACCACGAGCCCCGCCGCATGACCGGCACCGCCACCGGCCGTCCGGTGCGCAGGCGCGCCCTGCTCACCGGCGGGGCTTTGGCCGCCGGGGGCACGCTCGCCGCCGCCGCGATCGCCGCCGCCCGCTCCGACGACGCCGACGTACGCCCCGGCGGGGCGGTCCCGGTGGCCGACGTCGGCGGCGCGGTGGTGCCGTTCCACGGCGCGCGCCAGGCGGGGGTGGACACCGAGCCACAGGCGCACGCGTCGTTCGTCGCGCTGAACCTCGCCCCGGCCACCGACCGGGCCGCCCTGGGCCGGCTGCTGCGGCTGCTCACCGACGACGCCGCCCGCCTCACCCAGGGCCGGCCGGCCCTCGCCGACACCGAACCCGAGCTCGGCCTGCTGCCCGCGCGGCTGACCGTCACGTTCGGCTTCGGCCCCGGCCTCTACCGGGCCGCCGGCCTCGACGAGCGCCGGCCGGCGTCGGTGGCGGCGCTGCCGGCCTTCCGCGTCGACCGCCTCCAGCCCCGCTGGTCCGGCGGGGACCTGCTGCTGCAGATCTGCGCCGACGATCCGGTCACGGTGGCCCACGCCCAGCGGGTCCTGGTCAAGGACAGCCGGCCGTTCGCGACCGTGGCGTGGGTGCAGCAGGGCTTCCGCCGGGCGGCCGGCGCGGAACCGGGGCGCACCCAGCGCAACCTGTTCGGCCAGCTCGACGGCACCGCCAACCCACGCCCCGGCAGGCCGCTGGAGACCGCCGTGTGGGTGCCCGACGGCCCGGCGTGGCTGCGGGACAGCAGCACCCTGGTCGTGCGGCGGATCAGCATGAACCTGGAGACCTGGGACCTGCTCGGCCGCGCCGACCGGGAGCTGGCCGTCGGCCGTCGGCTCGACACCGGCGCCCCGCTGACCGGCACGGCCGAACACGACGAGCCCGACTTCGCCGCCGTCGACGACGCCGGGCTCACCGTCATCCCCGACTTCTCCCACCTGACCCGCGCCCGGGTCACCGACGACCGGCTGCGCATCCTGCGCCGCCCGTACAACTACGACGGGGTACCGGCCGCCGACGGCACCGCCGACAGCGGACTGATCTTCGCCTCGTACCAGGCGGACGTCACGACGCAGTTCCTGCCCATCCAGCGTCGCCTCGCCGAGCGGGACCTGCTCAACGAGTGGACCACCCCGATCGGCTCCGCCGTGTTCGCCGTGCCGCCCGGGTGCCCGGACGGCGGCTGGATCGGCCAGCAGCTGCTCGCCTGACCGGCACCACCGAACGCCCGAGCGGCACCACCGCACCGGCGGCCGACCGCCACCCGGCGCACCGGCTGCCCGAGCGGCACCACCAGGAAAGGGAGCAGCATGCGCAGACCCGTCCGCCACCCCCGCGTCGCGGGAGCCGCCGCCGCGCTGGCCGCCCTGGCGGTCCTGGTCGCGCCCGCCGCGCCGGCCGCCGCCCACAACAGCCTGGCCTCGGCCACCCCCGCCGCGGACGCCCGGCTGGCCACGCCGCCGTCCGAGATCACGGTGCGGTTCCTGCAGAAGCTGAACCCGGATCTCACCACCGTCGTGCTCAGCGACGCCGCCCGGCGGGTGGTGCCCACCGGCGTGCCGGTCGTCGCCGGCACGCGGGCGACCGTCACCGTCGCCGAGCCGCTGCCCGACGGCACCTACACGGTGGCCTACCGGGTCGTGTCCACCGACGGGCACCCCGTGCAGGGCTCCTACCGGTTCACCGTCGCCGACCCGGCCGCCACCGCGGCGGCCCCGGTGAGCCCCCCGCCCACCGCCGCGCCGGCCAGCGGGGCGCCGGCCAGCGGGGCGCCGACCAGCGGGGCGGCCGAACGCGCCAGCCGGGACGGCGGGCCCGGGCCGCTCACCGTGGCGGCCGGCGTCGCCCTGCTCGCCTGCGCCCTGGTCGGCGGCGCGCTCGCCGCCGGGCGCGTGCTGCGCCGGCGGCGCGCCCGGTAGCCCACGGCGGTCACGCCAACGGGGCCGGGAACTTCCCCGGCTCCGCGCCCGACCACCTCACCGGTGGGCCCCGCGACACCGGCACGACGGGACCCACCCCTGTCGTACGGGGGCAGTCCCACCGGGAACGATCCCGGCTATTCCGATCGGAAGCATATGTCCATCACCGAACTGCACGGCGGCTCGACGCCGGAGCCGCTCACCCCGGCCGCCGCGCCCGCCCCGGCGGCGCGCCGCACCCCGGCGTGGGCGGCGTTCCTGCTCCGCCTGCACTTCTACGCCGGTGTCCTCGTGGCACCGTTCCTGTTCGTCGCCGCCCTGACCGGCCTGGCGTACACCGTCACCCCGCAACTGGACCGGGTCGTCTACGGCGACGTGCTGACCGCCGCACCGGGTGGGCCGCCGAAGTCCCTCGCCGAGCAGGTCGCCGCCGCCCGCGCCGCCCACCCCGAGGGCACCGTCGCCGCCGTGCTGCCGGGCACGGACGGCGCCACCACCCGGGTCGTGTTCGCCCAGCCCGACCTCGGCGACCGGGAGCACACCGTCTACGTCGACCCGCACACCGCAACCGTCGAGGGGCAGCTGACCACCTGGTTCGACTCCACGCCCGTCACCACCTGGCTGGACGACCTGCACCGCAACCTGCACCTCGGCGACCTCGGCCGCCACTACTCCGAGATCGCCGCGAGCTGGCTGTGGCTCCTCGTCGGCGGCGGCGTCGTCCTGTGGTGGCGTCGGCGCGGCGCCGCCCGTACCCGCGTCCGGCACCTGCTCGTGCCCGACCTGTCCGCCCGCAGGGGGGTGCGGCGCACCCGGGCCTGGCACGCGACCACCGGGGTCTGGCTCGCCGTCGGCCTGCTCTTCCTCTCCGCGACCGGCCTGACCTGGTCGCGGTACGCCGGTGGGCACTTCGGCAGCGCACTCGACGCGCTGCGCGCCGGCACCCCGGAGATCTCCACCAGCCTCACCGGCGCGCCCCCGCCCAGCGGCGGGGAGCACCAGCACGGCGGCGGCCCCGCCGCCGCGGCGGCGGACCCCGCGACGTTCGACCGGGTGCTGGCCGCCGCCACCGGCGCCGGGCTGGCCGGCCCGATGCGGATCTCCCCCGCCGAGGAGCCCGGCGACGCGTGGACGGTCGCCCAGACCGACAACACCTGGCCCGTGGCCCGGGACCGGATCGCCGTCGACCCGGTCTCCGGCACGGTGACCGACCGCAGCGACTTCGCCGACTGGCCGCTGCTGGCCCAGCTCAGCGCCCTCGGCGTCCAGGCGCACATGGGCCTGCTGTTCGGCCCGGTCAACCAGGTCCTGCTCGCCGCGCTCGCCCTGGGCCTGCTCTGCGTCGTCGTCTGGGGTTACCGGATGTGGTGGCAGCGCCGCCCCACCCGGGCCGACCGGCGCGCCGCCGTCGGTGCCCCGCCCGCGCGGGGCGGACTGCGGGGCCTGCCGTGGTGGGCGTTGCTGCCCGGCCTCGCGCTGACCGTGGCCGTCGGGTGGGCGCTGCCCTGGTTCGGCGGGCCGCTGCTCGCGTTCGTCGTCGTCGACGTCGTCCTCGGGGCGCTGGCCCGACGCCGCCGCCGGGCCGCGCCGGTCTCGCCCGCCCCCGCCGGCGGCTGACCGGCTGGGGTGGGGGCGGCGGGCCGGTGCCGGCCCGCCGCCCCGCCGCGGCTACCGGGCGGCGCTGCCGAACGCGCTGGACAGGTACGCCCGCGAGTCGGCGATGGCCCCCTCGATGATGCGGGCCGCCTCCCGGGCCTCCTCGGGCCGGTGGCCGGCCTGCACCTGGAGCCGGAACCGCGACGACCCGGTCGGGGTGACCGGGAACTCCACCATGAACGCGAGCACCCCCCGGTCGAACAGCAGCCGGTTGGCCGTCCGGGCGAGCTTCTCGTTGCCGATCAGCAGCGGCACGATCGGCGAGGGCTCGCCCATGCAGGTCAGCCCCCGGCCGGTCAGCTCGTCGCGCAGCGCGTGGATGGCGGTGAACAGCCGGGCGCGCAGCTCGTCGCCCTCGGGGGACCGGATGATCCGGGCGGCCTCCCGGACCACGGCGGTCTGCACCGGCGACAGCGCGTTGGAGAAGAAGTGCGAGTTGCTGAACATCTTCACGTACTGCTTCAGGGCCGGGGAGCGCGACGCCACGAAGCCGCCGTTGGAGCAGAACGTCTTCGAGAACGCCCCCATGACGATGTCGATCTCGCCGAGCAGGTTCTGCATGCCCAGCACGCCCGTGCCGCCCGGCCCCATCGAGCCGAGGTCGTGCGCGACGTCGACCAGCAGGGTCGCGTCGTGTTCCCGGCAGACCCGCTGCAGGGTCACCAGGTCCGGCCAGTCGGCGTCGACGGAGAAGAGGCCGTCGGTGACGACGAGGATGCCGTTGCGGCTGTCGTGCGACCGGATGTCGGCCAGGTGCTGGCGCACGGCCTCGACGTTGAGGTGTTCGTAGCGGACCACGTTGCGGGTCGCCGCCCGCGCGCCCTGCTGGAGGCAGGAGTGCGCGAGCCGGTCGATGACCACGTGGTCGGACTGGCGGACCAGGCCGACGATCGCGCCGAAGCCCGCCGACCAGCCGGTCGGGAAGAGCGTGACGTGCTCCAGCCCCACCAGCTCGCCGAGCGCCACCTCCAGCTCGTCGGAGATGCGGGTGTTGCCCAGCACCATCGGCGAGCCGGCGCTGTGCGGGCCGTAGTCGCGCATCGCCCGGACCGCCGCCTCCCGGATGGCCGGGTGGGTGTTGAACGACAGGTAGTCCTGCGAGTTGAAGTTGATGCCCCGGGTCCGCTTGCCCAGGTCGTTGGTGATCTCGGCGACGCTGTCCGGGGCCGCCTCCAGCACCCGGGAGTACTGCCAGGTCTCCGTGCGGCGGCGGGCCTGCACCCAGTCGTAGAAGTCCTCGGTGCGGGCGAGCAGGTCGCGGCCGGCGGGGCGGTAGAAGTCGTACGCGTTCTTGTCCAGCGCGTACTCCTCGTCGGGGTCGACGGGGTTGCGCAGGTGCGCCGGCTCCCACATCTCCGTCAGGTCCGCCACGACCCGGGCCAGCTCGCCGTCGGCCCCGGAGGCGTCGAGGGTAGCGAGGTCGTCCCAGGGGATGTGGGTGGCCCAGTTGCGGGTCATCTCGGAGACCTCGGCCGCCTCGCGGGCCATGGTCTCGACGTCGCCGCGCCCGGCGGCGTCGAGGATGGCCTCGATCAGCTCGCCGTCGTCGCGCTGGTGCAGGTCGGTGGTGGTCACGGTCTCGGCTCCCTGGTGCGGCATCAGGCGAAGAGGTTCTGCTGGTACGTGCGCGACGTCGCGGCGAAGTCGTCGAAGACGGAGTAGCCGGCGGAGGACTCCTTGGCGGCGTCGTTGAGCAGGAAGAGGTTGGACGCCTGGAAGAACTCGGAGACCGGCGCGATGTCGGCGTGCGTGGCGATGAACCGGTCGGTCTCCTCCTGGTTGCCGCGCAACGCGACGAACAGTTGCAGCTCGTCGTGCCGGTACGGCCGCATCTCGCTCAGGGTGCACACGTAGTCGTAGTAGGCGGCGGAGTTCTGGCTGCGCCGGCGGCCCTCGTACGCGGCCATCGCCTCGTCGAGCGACGACTCGCCGGTCAGCCACCGGTGCAGGGCGGCGCTGGCCAGCTCCGCGTCGCGGAACGCGTGGGTCATGCCGATCGCCGTGCACTGGTCCTTGGCCGACTCGGCGTCGCCGACGAGCACCCAGCCGGGCCCGTGCAGCGGCCGGAGGAACCCCGACTGGTCCAGGGTGCCGTAGATCCGCTCCTCCCGGGTGCCCTTGGTGCGGACCAGCTCGCCCAGCTCGGGGCTGACGAAGTCCAGCGCCCGCTGGACGTTGCCGGGCACGTCGGCGCGGAACTCCCGGGCCCACTCGCTGGGCCCCCAGACGAGGACCATGTTCTGCCCGAAGTTGGTCGGCACCACCGCGCAGCCGAGCCGGCCGCGCCGGTGGATCTGCCCCCGGCCGGGGTCGAAGCCGGACCAGTAGCTCCAGTAGGCGAACGTGCAGCGGGGCCGCTCGTCGAAGCGGGGCAGGTCGAGGGTGCGCGCGACGAACGAGTTGCGGCCGTCGGCGCCGACGACGATGCGGGCTCGCTCCTCGAACTCCTGCCCGTCGGCGGCGCGCCCCCGCACGCCGACGACCCGGCCGTCCTCGGTGATCAGCTCCCGTACGGTGCAGTGCGTGCGGACCTCGGCGCCGGCCTTGGCCGCCGCCTCGACGAGGATCTGGTCCAGCACGCGGCGGCGCACCGAGGCGTAGCTCTGCACGACGCCCGAGTCGTCGCCGTGCAGGTCGCGGAAGTGCTCGCGCAGCAGCGACGTGGGCACCGAGCCGCTCAGCGGGATGCCGTCGTTGACGATGTCGATGACCGTGTGCGTGGGGGTCACGGCGGTGACCTGGTCCAGCAGGCCCCACCGGTTGAGGTAGGACATGCCGTGCGGCCACAGGAAGTGCGTCGAGATGACGTCGCTGGGGAAGGACGACCGGTCCACCACCAGCACCCGGTGGCCCTGCCGGGCGAGTAGCAGGGCGGTGGAGGCGCCCGCGCAGCGCCCACCGACGACTATCGCGTCGTACATGATTCGTAGTCCTTCGAATGAGGTCCGGCTGCCCCGCCGGCCGGGCCTTCGTGCGGCGGCGGACCGGCACGGGGCACGGACCGCCCCCCGCGTTGCCACCGGCGAGCGGGAGTGAACCGTCAAGGTACACAGTGGACCGGCCCGGGCTCGGCCCGTGGAATAGGGGTGTGTCCGGGGCCGGATCGCCGTGACCGCGCTGGTCACCGGGGCACCGGGACGCGGTGCCGGCTGCCCCCGACGGCCGCTGTCCGAAAGCCGACAGTCACCGGGGTCGACCGGGCGTCGGCGGGGCGGGCTCGACGACGCCCCCTCGTCCTCCGCTCAGCCGGCCCCGGCGCGGCGGCAGCGGGCCAGTTCCGCCCGCAGGTCGCGGCGCAACGCCCGGTCCAGGCCCGGCTGAGCGAGCGCGTGGGCGAAGTCGCGGGCGGCCTCGTCCCAGCGGCCGAGTCGCATCAGTGCCGTGCCCCGGTTGTAGTGGGGCACCGGCGCCGACGCGGCCAGCGCCACCGCCCGGTCCAGGTCCGCCACGGCGGCGGCGACGTCGCCGCGTTCGAACCGGACGGCGGCCCGGTTGGTCCACGCCTCGACCAGCCCCGGGTCGCCGGCCAGGGCCCGGGTGAACAGCTCGTCGGCCTCGGCGGATCCGCCGCGCTCGGAGCGCACGAGCCCGAGGGTGCACAGCAGCGCGGGTTCCTGCGGGGCCAGGGCCAGCCCCGCCCGCGCGCCCGCCTCGGCCGCGTCGTGCGCGCCGCGCTCCAGGTGCAGGTTGACCAGGGCGATGCGGGCGTCGAGGTGTCCCGGCTCGATGGCGAGCACCCGGTCGAGGTCGGCGCGCGCCCGCCCGGGGCGGCCCCGCTGCTGCTGGAGCACCGCCCGGTTGTAGTACGCCTCGGGCAGGTGCGGCCCGAGGCGGATCGCCGCGTCGTAGTCCCGGATCGCGGCGCGGGTGCGGCCCGCCGCCCGGTGCAGGGTGGCCCGGTCGACGTAGTACTCGCAGTTGTCGGGGTCGTGGGCGATCACGGTGTCGAGCTCGGTCAGGGCCCGGTCGGCGTCCCCCAGCGCCAGGTGCACCTGCGCGCGGTTGTGCCGCAGCCGGGCCAGGTCCTGCGGGCGTTCGCCGGGGGCGAGCACCGACGCCAGGCGGGCCAGCCCGTCGTCGATCAGCCGCAGCGCGCGGGCGGGCTCGCCCGCCCTGCTGTCCAGCAGGGCCACGCCCTGCTCGTAGAAGACGGTGGACAGCACCCGCTGGCGTGGGTCGGCCAGGCCTGCGGCGAGGCGCAGCGCCTCGTGCAGCCAGTGCCGCGCCCGCTCCGGGTCCTGGTCGGCCGGCGGCAGGTGCCGGGCGTACAGCATGGCGGTGGCGTACGCGGCCGACATGGTGATCTTCGGGTCGTCGGTGGCGGCGCGGGCCTCGTCGTAGAGGTCGAGCGCCTCGGTGGCGCGGTCGAGCGCCGCCAGGGCGGTGGCCAGGCCGGTGGTGAACGCCCACCAGTGCCGCAGGTCGCCCGTCGCGGTGACGGCGGCGCGCCCGCGCCGGGCGGTGCGGGCGGCGTGGTGGTAGAAGCCGCGGGCCAGGGACTCCCCCACGGCCGCGCGCAGCGCCGCAGGCGTCGGGTCCGCGACGTCGCGCCGGGCGTCGCCGCCGTCGCGCAGGTCCAGGCGCAGCGGGTACGGCCCGACCCGGCGCGACAGGGCGTCCAGCAGCTCTCCGGTGGTCTCGTCGGCGGCGTCGACGTGGTCGAAGCGCACCGTGACCGGGCGGCGGAGGGTGCCCGCCCAGGCGACCACGAACTCGGTCGCGCCGTAGGCGAGGCAGGCCGTGCGGCGGGCGGGGTGGAACCGGATCGGCTCCTCGTCGGCGGCGGGTCGGGCGGCGTTGTCGAGGCCGGGCGCGATGGCGTGCAACTCGACGGCGTGCCGGGACGCCAGGCGGGGGTGGCCGACGGCGATCCGGCCGAGGAACTCGGCGACTCCGGCGTACGGGCCGTGGTCGCGGTGGCAGTCGTAGAGGCCCAGGTCGGCGGCCGGACCCCGCAGGGGCGGGCGCCCGGGGGCGCCCGCCGCGCCGGGTTTTACCAGCACCACTCGATCCAGAGCCGGCGGGCACCGGACAGCAGGCGCAGGGTGCTCGTGCGACGCACGGTCATCTTCCTCATGTAAACCTCCATTGTGATCACTGCGGAACTGCCCCGAGCGTAGGCCCGATCGGGGCGAATATGAAGGGCGTTCGTGACCGCCGGGGCCCGGCCGGCAGCCCGGTACGCCCGCAGCCGGCACGATCCGGGCGTACCGTCGACGACACCACGTCGGCCACCCGACCACGCAATTCGGCCACCCGGCCACGCGACGAAGGAGATGCGACCATGTCGAGCGCGGCGGACCCCGCTCCCGCAGCCGCCCTGCCGGCCCCGGAACACCCGGCCGCCCTGCCGGCCCCGGGCGACCTGGCCACGGCCCTGGCCTGCTTCGACGGCCTCCCGCCGGTCACCGTCGAGGAGATGCTCGGCTCCTGGCGGGGCAGCGGCTTCGCCACGGGCCACCCGCTCGACGGCCTGCTGGAGCGCTACGGATGGCACGGCAAGCGGTTCGACGGCCCCGAGGACGTGCACCCGCTGGTCTTCGCCGCCGGCGGGAGGCTGGTCAGCGTCAACCCGGCGCTGGTGCCGACGGGGCTGCTGCTCCGCCCGCCCGGCGCGGCACGCACGCCCCTGGCCGCGAGGGCCTTCGCGCTGGCCCTGCCGCTGCTGACCACGACCCGCCCGGCGGCGCGGCTGCGGATGACCGAATACCGGGGGGTCGTGTCGGCGACGATGTGCTACGACCGCCTCCCCATCCACGACGTGTTCCGGCGGGTCGACGAGCGCACCCTGCTCGGCGTCATGGACCTGCGCGGCACCGACCGGCCGTTCGTGTTCGTGCTGACCCGGCTGACCACGCAAGCCGGCGGGTGAGAAGGGGACCCCTCTCTACCGAATGCGTTAACAAGGGGCCCTTCCTTACACGTGGTGGTGGTGATGGTGATGGTGGTGGCCGCCGACCGGGTCGTCGGGGTGGTCGTGCGGGGTCTGCGGCCGGCCCACCTTGTCGGCGAAACCGGGCAGCGCCACCCGGTACGCGCAGGTGTCGCAGTTCATCCGGATGTCCCCGCGCAGCGCCTCGGCGTGCCGTTGCAGGACCAGGTCGGCGAGGGCGTCGCAGTCGCCGATCAGGTCGGCCACCCGCACGTCGAGGTCCGGGTGGGCGGCGGCGAACTCCGCCGACCGGGCCACGATCCGGTCCGGCAGCACCCCGGCGAACAGGAAGTACGGGGCGACGACGATCCGGCGCGCGCCGAGGCGGCGCAGCCGCTCCAGCACGGCCGGCACCGACGGCTCGGCCAGCGACACGAAGCCCGGCTCGACGCCCGCGTAGCCGCGCCCCTCCCACAGCAGCCGGGCCACCTTGGTGACCTCGGCGTTGGCGTCGGGGTCGGTGGAGCCCCGGCCGATCAGCGCCACCCACGTCCCGGCCCGGTCGGCGCCGGCCAGCGCGGCGTCGATCCGGTCGGCGAGGGTGTCGTGCAGCAGCGGGTGCGGGCCCAGCGGGCGGCCGTAGGCGTAGCGCAGGCCGGGGAAGCGCTGCTTCTCCCGGGCCAGCGCGGCCGGGATGTCGCCCTTGCCGTGCCCGGCGGCGGCGAGGACCAGCGGCAGCGCCACGAGCCGGCGGTGCCCCCGCCCCGCGAGGGCGCCGACCGCGTCGGTCAACGGCGGGCGGGACAGCTCGATGAAGCCGCCCTCGACGTCGTCGACGGCGCGGCGGCGACGGATCCGGTCGACCAGGGCCGCGAACTGGGCGACCCCGGCGGCGCTGCGGGTGCCGTGGCCGACGATCAGCAGCGGGGTGCGGTCCTGCCCCCGCGCTTCTTCGGGTCGGTTCGTCACGTCTCCTCCAGGTACAGCAGGGCGTTGAGGGCGGCGGCGGCGACCGCCGAGCCGCCCTTCTCGCCGACGTTGGACACGGCGGGCAGGCCGCTGGCGCGCAGCGCCGCCTTGCTCTCGGCGGCGCCGACGAACCCGACCGGCAGGCCGACCACCAGCGCCGGCCGCGCGCCGAGGTCGAGCAGTTCGAACAGCGCGGTGGGCGCGCAGCCGACCACCCACACCGCGCCGGGGCCCACCCGGTCGTACGCCACCCGCACGGCCGCCGCCGAGCGGGTGATGCCCGCCGCGCGGGCCAGGGCGGCCGTCGCCGGCTCGGCGATCGGGCAGACCGGCCCGGGGCCGGGGCGGGTGATCCCGGCGGCGACCATCGCCACGTCGGTCACGACCGCGGCGCCACCGCGCAGGGCGGCCAGCCCGCCGGCCAGGGCGGCCTCGTCGCACACCAGGTCGGTGACGTAGTCGAGGTCGGCGCTGGCGTGCACCACCCGCTCGGTGACGGCCCGGGTCAACGGCGGCAGGCCGGTCAGGTCCACCCGGGAGCGCAGGATCGCGTACGACTGCCGCTCGATCGGGTGCACGACGCGGCTCACCGGTCCGCCGTCCCGGGCGCGGCGCGGTCGACCCGGCCCGCCTCCCCCGGCTCGGCGCGCTCGCCCCGCTCGGCGGGACGGTCGGCGGCCGGGGCCCCGTAGCGCTCGTCGTAACGGCGTAGCTTCCACAGCGCGGCGGCGGCGACCCACGCCAGGGCGAACAGCGCCACGACGGCGTAGCCGAGCTGCTCGAAGTGCTCGGCGAGGGTGGCGTACCCGGCCAGGGCGGACACCCCGAGGTGGTCGACGAGCAGCCCGGCGAGGTAGACGCTGGCCACGAGCGCACCGACGAGCACGGTCATGCCGGTGGTGGCGAGGTTGTAGTAGAGCCGGCGGGCCGGCTGCCGGTACGCCCACGAGTACGCCCGGCTCATCAGCAGGCTGTCGGCGGTGTCCATGGCGGACATCCCGGCGGCGAAGAGCAGCGGCAGGGTGAGCAGGGCCAGCACGGGCAGCCCACCGGCGGCGGCGGTACTCGCCGACAGGGCGAGCAGGGTCACCTCGCTGGCCGTCTCCAGGCCGAGGCCGAACAGGAACCCGACGGGCGCCATGTGCCACGACGAGCGCACCAGCGCACGTGCCCGGGAGCCCAGCACCCGCTGCACCAGACCCCGGTTGAGCAGGTGCAGGTCCAGCTCCCGCTCGTCGAGGTCGCCGTGGCGCAGCCGCCGCCACAGCCGGGCCAGGCCGCCGAGCACCACGGCGTTGAGGCCGGCGACGAGGCTCAGGAACAGGGTGGCGGTGACGATCGCGACGGTGGCGCCCACCTCGCGGGCCTGGGCCAGGCCGGGGCCGGCGAGGCTGGTCGAGGCGAGCCCGACGATCAGGGCGAGCAGCAGCACCACGGCGCTGTGGCCGAGGGCGAAGAAGAAGCCGACCCCGACGGGACGCCGGCCGCGCAGCAGCATCAGCCGGGTGGTGTCGTCGATGGCGGCGATGTGGTCGGCGTCGAAGGCGTGCCGCACCCCGAGGGCGTACGCGAGGGTGCCGGCGCCGGCCAGCCCGCCGGCCGCCGCGGGCTGGCCGTTCCAGTAGAGGTAGAGGCTCCAGCCGGCGACGTGCAGCACGGCGACGGCGAGCACGATGCCGCCGAGGCGTACCCGCTCGGCGCGGCTCCACCGGCCCGCCGGGGGTGCGGCGCTGACCACGGTCGAACTCATCGGGTTCCTCCACAGGGGTCGGTGCCGGTGACGCGGATGGCGTCGACCGGGCAGATCTCCAGGCACTCCAGGCAGCCGGTGCACGCCTGCGCGCGGACCAGCAGCCCGCCGGGGGTGGGTCGGATCGCGTGGGTGGGGCAGGTCAGCAGGCACGCCCCGCATCCCTGGCAGCCGTCGATGGTCACGGGGGCGGTCACGCGCGCCACCGGTAGCCGCGCGGGGTGACCATCCGGCCGGCGACGAGCCGGGTGCGGCTGCTGCCGACCACCACCACGCTGTACATGTCGACCACGGCCGCGTCGAGGGTGGCGAGGGTGGCCAGGTGCACCCGTTCGCCGGGCCGGCTGGCGTTGCGCACCACCCCGACCGGGGTCTCCGGCGGCCGGTGCGCGGCGAACGTCTTCAGCGCGGCGGCGAGCTGCCAGTCCCGGGCGCGGCTGCGCGGGTTGTACAGCAGCGCCACGAAGTCGCCCTCGGCGGCGGCGGCGACGCGCCGCTCGATGACCTCCCACGGGGTGTGCAGGTCGGACAGGCTCAGGTAGGCGTGGTCGTGGCCGAGCGGCGCGCCGAGCAGCGCCGACGCGGCGAGCGCGGCGGTCACCCCGGGGACGCCGACGACGTCGATGCGGTCGTCGGCGTGCTCCAGGGCGGGGCTGGCCATCGCGTACACCCCGGCGTCGCCGGAGCCGACCAGCGCCACGGCGTGCCCGGCGGTCGCCTCGGCGACGGCGGCGCGGGCGCGTTCCTCCTCCGCGCCGAGGCCGCTGGCGAGGATCCGGGTGCCGGGTCGCAGCACGTCGCGCACCTGGTCGACGTACTGGTCGAGGCCGACGACCACGGCGGCGCGGCGCAGCTCGGCGAGGGCGCGGGGGGTGCGCAGGTCGGCCGCGCCGGGGCCGAGGCCGACGATCGCGAGCCGGCCGCGCGGGGCGTGCCGGGCCACCGCGACGGTGGCCATCGCCGACGCGGTCTTCGGCGCGACGAGCGCCGCGTCGGGGCGCCGGCCGGGCTCGCCGAGCAGCGCGGCGGCCTCCGCGACGCTGGGCGTGCCGACGGCCGCGCGGACCACCTCGCTGGGGTGCGGCACGTCAACGGCCGCCAGGTCCGCCGCGGGATGCGTCACCAGGGGTACGCCGAGCGCGTCGGCGGTCGCCCGGATGCCCGCCTCGTCGGCCTTGATGTCGGCGCTGGCCAGGCAGCGGACGCTGGCCGGGCTCAGGCCGGCGGCGGCGAGCACCCGGTCGAGCAGGTCGCGCACCTGCCCGGCGGGCACGCCCCGGCTGCCGCCCACGCCGACGACCAGCGACGGCGGCCGGAGCACGGCGGTGCGCCCGTCGAGCGGCACCACCCGGTCGGTGACGAGCAGCCGGTGCGCGTCGGCGGGAGCGTCGGCGCGCACGTGCGGCGGCAGGGCCGGCAGCGGCCAGGCCACGTCGGCGACCAGCCGCACCGGCTCGCCGTCGAGCAGGGCCCGGGTCACGGCGGCGACCGCCCCCTCGACGGGCCAGCCGAGGGTGTCCAGGCCGGGCAGGTCGACCGCGTCGGTGGCGGTGGTGACCACCGGCCGGGCGTCGAGCAGCGCGCCGACGTCGGCGGCGAGGGCGTTCGCGCCCCCGGCGTGCCCGCCGAGCAGCGCCACGGCGTGCCGGGCGGCCTCGTCGACGACCACGACGGCCGGGTCGGTGCGCTTGTCGCCGAGCAGCGGGGCGAGGATCCGCACCACCGCCCCGGTGGCGAGGAACGCGACCACGGCGTCGTGGCCGGTGAACGCGGCGCGCAGCGCGTCGGCGGCGGTGTCGGCCTCGACGAGCCGGGCGTGCGGCCAGGCGGCGGCGAGGGTGCGGGCGTGCCGGCGGCCGGCGGCGGTGGCCGCGACGAGTCCGATGCGGGTCATCTGCGCTCCCCGGGGGAAGGTGGGCGGTCGGCGGTGAGGACGAACACCGGGTTGGTGGCGGCGAGCCGCACCGACCCGCCGGGCAGGTCGGCCAGCCGGGCGGCGGACAGCTGCACGCCCTCGGCGCGGTAGCCGTGCCCGCGCAGCAGGTCGAGGGCGGGGGCGACCCGGTCCAGGGCGGCGAGGGCGGCGACCACGCGGGCGGGCCGGCGGGCGGCCACGGCGGCGAGCGCGGCCAGGCCGCCGCCGCCGACGAAGGCGGCGTCCGGGTCGGGCAGCCCGGCCAGCGCCGCCGGGGCGGCCCCGGCGACGACCCGCACGTCGACCCGGTGCGCGGCGGCGTTGCGCCGGACGAGGTCGACGGCGTCCGGGTCGCGTTCGACGGCGATCACGGCCGCGCCGAGCAGGGCGCACTCGATGCCGACGGAGCCGCTGCCCGCGCCGACGTCCCAGACGAGCCGGCCGAGGCGGGGCCGCAGCCGGGCCACGGCGAGGGCCCGCACCTCCGCCTTGGTGATCATCGAGTCGCGGTGGGCGTAGGCGTCCTCGGGCAGCGCCCAGCCCCCGGCGGGCGCGGCGGCCGGCTGGTTGTCGGCGCGCGCCCCGGCGACCGCCCCGATCGCCGCCGCGCCGACCGCCGCCGGGCCGGTGCCGAGATCGGCGGCGGGGCCGGGCGGGTCGGCCGGTGCCGGGTCGGCGAGGCTGAGCAGCACGTGCGGGTCGGCCCAGGTGGTGACGGCGGCGGCCTGCGGGGTGGTCTCGACGATCCGCTCGGCCGGGGTGCCGAGGTGCTCGGCGACGACGAGCCGGCGCGGCCAGCCGACCAGGCCCGCGCCGATCTCGGCGGCCCCCGCGCCGGGAGCGGTGAGCACGGCGACCGCCGGCAGCGCCCGGGCTGCGTTGAGCGCGGGCCGCGGGTCGCGGCCGTGCGCGCTGACCACGGCCGCGCCGTCCCAGGGCAGGCCGGCGCGGGCGAACGCGGCGGCCACGCTGGACACGGCGGGCAGCACCCGCAGGGGCAGCCCCTGGGCGCGCAGCCGGCGGACGATGCCGAACAGCCCCGGGTCGCCGCTGGCCAGCACCACCGTGGGCGTGCCGGCGGCGACGGCGGCGGCCACCCGGGCCAGCGCGGGGGCGAGCGGGCCGAGGGTGACCGTGGCGCAGCCGGCGGGCAGCGCGACGGCGGCGAGGTGCCGGGCCGCGCCGACGGCCAGCCGCGCCCCGGCGAGGGCCCCGGCGGCGGCGGGGTGCAGCGACGCGCCGCCCGCGTCGATGCCGACGACGGTCACGAGAGCCTCGGCGAGACGGGCCCCGGGGGCCCCGCTGCCGGTCACGCCGCCCACCGGCCCCTCCGCGGGATCACGGCGCCCACCGGCCCGAGGAGGCGACGAGGCGCTCCCCGGCGAAGTCGACCATCGCCACGTCGACGTCGACGGCGTGCCCGGCGAAGCGCAGCAGCACCTGGCGGACCCGGGCGCAGAGCAGGTCCCCGGCGGGGCGCAGCAGCCCGGCGGCCTCCCACAGCTCGTACGCGTGCCGGCCGGTGTTCGCCGCCACCACCTCGGCCACCAGGGCCGGCCCCCCGCCGGCGTCGGCGGTGACCGCGCCGAGCAGCGACAGGTCCACCTTGGAGCGGGTGTAGTGGGTCATCAGCACCCCGGCGGCGAGCTTGGCCAGCTTGCCGGCCATCCCGACGAACGCCACCCGGGTCAGGCCGTCGCCGACGGCGGCGGTGACGGCCGCGCCGGTGAAGTCGCCGACCTCGACGAAGCACACCTCGGGCAGGTCGGGCAGCAGGGCGCGGGCGGCCCGTTCGGTGCGCCCGCCGGTGCACAGCACCACCGTCCGCTCCCCCTGGGCGGCCATGACGTGCACGGCCTGCACCACGCTGGCCCGCCAGGACGCCGTCGAGAAGGGCCGCACGATCCCGGTGGTGCCGAGGATGGAGATGCCGCCGAGGATGCCGAGCCGCCGGTTGGTGGTCTTGCGGGCCATCACCTCCCCGCCGGGGACGCTGATGACCACCCGTACCCCGACCTCGGTGAGGTCGACCACCTCGGCGACGGCCTGGCCGATCATGCGGCGCGGGGTCTCGTTGATCGCCGGGCCGCCGACGGCGAGCCCGAGGCCCGGCTTGGTGACGGTGCCGACGCCCGGCCCGCCGGCCAGGTCGAGGCCGGGGGCGTCGCGCCAGCCGACGGTGGCGGTGAGGTGCGCGCCGTGCGTGACGTCCGGGTCGTCCCCGGCGTCCTTGACGACCACGGCCTCCGCGCCCGCGCCGGGCGGGTCGGCGAGATCGCAGCGGGCCACGGGGAAGGCCACCCGGCTGCCGGCGGGCAGGCCGATCTCCACCTGCCGCTGCGGCACGCCGGTGACCAGCGCGGTCACCGCCGCCTTCGCCGCCGCGGTGGCGCACGCGCCGGTCGTCCAGCCGGTGCGCAGCGCGGTGGGCCGGACCTTCGCGGTACGCGGCAGGTCCGGCTCGCGCAGCTCCGGCTCGGGGTACGTCATCCGGCCCGCCCTGTCCCGGCGGCCCCGCCGTCGTCGCCGGGGGTCTCCTCGCGGCGGCGGCGCAGCTGCGCGCGGGCGGCCGGCTCGGCCCGGCGGAAGGTGTGGAAGTGCCCGGGGTGATAGAGGTGCGAGCGGGTGCCGGCGGCGGCCAGCGCCGGCCCGACCAGGAACAGGGTGTGTTTCCACAGCCGGTGCCGCTTGACGGTGGCCTCCAGGGTGCCGACGGTGCAGCGCACCACCAGCTCGTCCGGCCACGTCGCCTGGTACGCCACCACGGCCGGGGTGTCCGCCGGGTAGCCGCCGGCCAGCAGCTCGGCCTGCACCTGCCCGGAGCGGGCGGCGGAGAGGAACAGCGCCATGGTGGTGCCGTGCCGGGCGAAGTCGCGGACCCGCTCGCCGGGCGGCATCGGCGTCCTGCCGCCTTCGAGGCGGGTGAGGATCACCGACTGGGCGACCTCGGGAATGGTCAGTTCCCGGCCGACGAGCGCGGCGACGGCGGTGAACGCGGACACGCCGGGCACCACCTCGACGGCCAGCCCGAGGGCCCGGCACAGGTCGAGCTGCTCCTGCACCGCCCCCCACAGCGCCGGGTCGCCCGAGTGGATCCGCGCCACCGTCAGCCCCCGGGCGGCGGCCCGCTCGTAGAGCGGCAGCACGCCCTCCATCGGCAGCTGAGAGGAGTCGATGATCTCGGCGTCGGCGCGGGCGTGGGTGAGCACGTCGGCGTGCACCAGGCTCGCCGCCCAGACCACCACGTCGGCCGCGCCGATCACCCGGGCGGCGCGCAGGGTGAGCAGGTCGGCCGCGCCCGGCCCGGCGCCGACGAACCACACCTTCCCCGTGGTCGCCGGCGCGCCGTCGGTGTCTCCTGCGGTGGTCACAGCTTGCCTCCCCGGGTGTCCCGGCGGGCCGGGACGAGCAGCGTCGACAGGTACGGCAGGTCGCCGTCGTCGGGGTCCGCCGGGCCGATCCGTTCCCCGGGCAGGCCGAGCCCCCGGCCCAGCACCGCGTCGCCGAGGCGGCCCTGCCGGCGCAGCTCGGCCACCAGCTCGGGGTGCCGCCGCCAGCCCTTGTACGCGACGACCGTCCCCGGCCCGGCCAGGGCGGCGGCGAACAGCTCCGGCCCGGCGGTGGCGGGCAGCAGGGTCAGCGGCTCGCGCCCCTCGCAGAGCACGGTGCCGCTGCGGGCGGCGAGGTCCTGCATGGCGGTGATCCCGGGCACCGTGTCGACCCGCACCGCCGGCCGCAGCGCGCGCACGCCGTGGGCCAGGTATCCGAAGGTGGAGTAGACGTTCGGGTCGCCGATGGTGGCGAACGCGACCCGGGCGGCACCGGCGTCGAACGCGGCGGTGACGGCGCGGGCGGCGGCGTCCCAGGCGGCCCGGCGGCGGGCGGTGACGCCGCCCCGGTCGTCGAGGGCGAACGGCAGCCGTCGCACCCGGCCACCGTCCACGTACGACCGGACGGTCGCCTCGGCCCGCCCACCGCCGTCCGCCGTCCCCGGGCCGGTCCCGGTCCCGTCGGGACCGGCCGGGGCGTCGGGACCGGGGCCGGGCGCGTCGTCGGGGCGCGCGGCCATCACCGGGACGAACACCACGTCGGCCTCGCGCAGCACCCGCACCGCCTTCACGGTCAGCAGCTCCGGGTCGCCCGGCCCGACCCCGACGCCGGTCAGCACGGGCCCGTCGGGCCGCGCCGCCGGGGCGGTCACCGGCACGCCTGCACGAGGCGACGGGCGGCGTGCGGCTGGCCGGCCCAGTGGACGTGCAGGTAGGAGGCGTGCACCCGGCCGTCGACGAAGCCGTGCGCCGCGCCGTCGAAGCGCCACGCCGGGGTGTCGCCGTGGCCGGGGTCGGTGACGGTGCGGTGGAACTCGTGGCCGCGTACCCGCTCGCCGGCCCGGGTCACCGGGGAGTCGGCGGCGGCCACCGCCTCCCGGTAGCCGAGGGTGAGCCGGCCGGTCATCCGGGCGGTCAGGTCGAGCCGCCCGCACATCGGCGCCCCGTCGAGGGAGCGGCCCAGGTAGAGCAGGCCGGCGCACTCGGCGACGACGGGCCCGTCGAACGCGGCCAGCTCGGCGCGCAGCGCGGCGTTGCCGGCGAGCGCGTCGGCGTGCGCCTCCGGGAAGCCGCCGCCGATCACCACCGCGCGGGTGCCGGCCGGCAGGCCGGGGTCGCGCAGCGGGTCGAACGGGGCCACGGTCGCCCCGGCCGCCGCGAGGAGTTCGGCGGTCTCGGCGTACGAGAAGGTGAAGGCCGCCCCGGCGGCGACCGCGACCGTCGGTCCGCCGGTGCTCGCCGGGCCGTCGACGGCGGCGACCGGGTCCCAGGCGGGGGCGGTCAGCGGCGGGGCGCTGCGGGCCAGGTCGAGCACCGCGTCGAGGTCGACGGTGGCGGCGACCAGGTCGGCGAGGGCGGCCACGACCGCCAGGGACTCCGGCGCCCGCTCGGCGACCGGCACGAGACCCAGGTGGCGCGACGGGGCGGCGACCTCCACGGACCGGCTGACCGCCCCGAGCACCGGCACCCCCACCTCGGCGAGGGCGTCGCGCAGC
Source organism: Micromonospora sp. PTRAS2 (assembly GCF_054052245.1). Lineage (NCBI taxonomy): Bacteria > Bacillati > Actinomycetota > Actinomycetes > Micromonosporales > Micromonosporaceae > Micromonospora > Micromonospora sp. PTRAS2. The sequence goes on along the minus strand of NZ_JBSWBU010000009.1, from coordinate 134,598 downwards.
AGCGTCTCGTGCCGGGGCGAGCCGACCCGGTTGAGGATGACCCCGCCGACGCGGACCCGCTCGTCGAACGCGCGCATGCCCAGCACCAGGGCGGCGGCGGAGCGGCCCTGGGCGGTGGTGTCGAGCACCAGCAGCACGGGGGCGTCGACGAGGGTGGCGACGTGGGCCGTGGAGGCGTACCCCCGGCGGCCGACCGCGCCGTCGTGCAGGCCCATCACCCCCTCGATCACGGCGACGTCGGCGGGCGTGGGGACGCTCGCGCCGTGGCGCAGCAGCGGCGCGACGCGCTCCGGCCCGACCAGCCACGGGTCGAGGTTGCGGCCCGGCCGGCCGGCGGCGAGACCGTGGTAGCCGGGGTCGATGTAGTCGGGGCCCACCTTGTGCGGGCTGACGGTCAGGCCGCGGCGGCGCAGCGCGCCGAGCAGGCCGGTCGCCACGGTCGTCTTGCCGTGGCCGCTGGCCGGGGCGGCGACCACCACCCGGGGCAGCGCCCACCCGGTGCTCACCATTCGATGCCCTTCTGGCCCTTCTGGCCGGCGTCCATCGGGTGCTTGACCTTGGTCAGCTCGGCGACCAGGTCGGCGGCGGCGACCAGGCGCGGGTCGGCGTCGCGGCCGGTGATCACGACATGCTGGAAGCCGGGCCGGTCGGCCAGGGTCGCCACGACCTCGTCGACGTCGACCCAGCCCCACTTCATCGGGTACGTGAACTCGTCGAGCACGTACAGGCCGTAGCGCTGCGCGGCGAGGTCGCGTTGGATCTGCCGCCAGCCCTCCAGCGCGTCGGCGGCGTGGTCGGCCTCGCCGCCGCGCCGGATCCACGACCAGCCCTCGCCCATTTTGTGCCAGGTCACGGGGGCGCCCTGGCCGGTGCGCCCGTGCACCTCGCCGAGGGCGCGGAAGGCGTTCTCCTCGCCCACCCGCCACTTGGCGCTTTTGACGAACTGGAACACCCCGATCGGCAGCCCGGCGGTCCAGGCGCGCAGCGCCAGCCCGAACGCGGCGGTCGACTTGCCCTTCATCTGCCCGGTGTGGACGATCAGCAGCGGCCGGTGCCGCCGCTGCCGCGTGGTCAGCCCGTCGGCGGGCACCCGTTCCGGCCTACCCTGCGGCATCAGCGCACACTCCTGTCCTGCTGGCTCGTCCTGCCGACTCTCCGCGATCTTGCAGTTGCGGCCCCCGCCTGCACCTGGTTCGCCCCTTTCGTCCGGGCCCGAAGTGCAAGATCGCCGTGCGTGAGGGCCGTGAGGGGGTGGTGTCGGGCGTTGAGGTGGGTGGCCAGGCGGCGGGCCAGGTGCAGGCGGACCGGGCCGGACTCGCAGTCGACGACGACGCACGGGGCGCCGGTGGCGGCGAGCACCGCCGCCGCGCGGTCGGCCCGGTCCAGCGGGTGGGGCCCGGCGGTGGCCCGGCCGTCGGTGAGCACCAGCACCAGGGGACGCCGCTTCGGGTCGCGCAGCCGCTCCACCCGCAGCAGCTCGGCGGCGGCGGCGAGGCCCTCCGCGAGCGGGGTGCGCCCGCCGGTGGGCAGGTCGGCGAGGCGGGCGGACGCGGCCAGCACCGACGACGTCGCCGGCAGCAGGGTCCGCGCGCCGACGCCCCGGAACGCGACCACGGCCACCTTGTCCCGCCGCTGGTAGGCGTCGGTGAGCAGGGCCAGCACGGCGCCCTTCACGGCGGACATCCGCTCGCGCGCGCCCATCGAGCCGCTGGCGTCGACGACGAACAGCACGAGGTTGCCCTCGCGCCCCTCGCGGACCGCCTCGCGCAGGTCGGCCGGGCGCAACCGCAGCGGCCCGCTCGCCCGGCCCCGGGCCGCCTGACGCCAGGCGGCGGCGCGGATCGTCGCCGGCAGGTGCAGCGGGCCGGGCCGGCCGGCGCGCGGGGTCCGCGCCCCGGTGGTGCGGCCCCGGCCGGTGCGGGCCCGCGACCGCCGGCCGGGCACCCCGTCGCCGACGCCGGGCGCGGTGAGCAGCCGGGCCGTCAACCCCCGCTGGGGTACGGCCACCCGCTGCCGCCCGCCGCCGCCCTGCTCCCCGGGCCGGTCGACCGGCTGATCGGCGGGCCGGTCGTCGGGCCGGCCGCCGGGCTGGTCCCCGCGCCGGGCTGCGGGCTGGTCCCCGGGCTCTCCCGGATCCCTGGTGTCGGCGGTCGACCCGGCAGTGCCGTCGCCGGAGCCGTCGCCGTCGTGCCGGCCGCTCGCCGAGCCGCCACCCGCCGTACCGTTTCCGGGGTCGCCGCCGCCCGCCGGGCCACCGCCGTCCGGGCCACTCCCGTCGGGACCGCCGCCGCCGGGGCCGCCGCCATCCGGGCCGCCGGGGCCGCCGCCGTCGCCCGGGCCGTCGCCGTCGCCGTCGGTGGCGGGCGGGTCGTCGTCGGGGTGCGCGTCGGCGGCCCGCCGCAACGCCTCGTCGAGGCGGTCCTCGTCCAGCCCCGGGGCGTCGAACGGGTCGCGGCGGCGGCGGTGCGGCAGGGCGAGCCGGGCGGCGACCCGGACGTCCTCGGCGGTCACCACCGTCCGGTCCTGCCAGGCGGCGTGCGCCATCGCGGCGCGGGCGGTGACGATGTCGGCGCGCATCCCGTCCACGTCGAACGCGGCGCACACCTCGGCGATCTGGCGCAGCGCGGCGTCGGGCAGCCGCACCCGGCCGAGCCGGTCCCGGGCGGCGGCGACCCGCCGGGCCACCTGGGCGTCGGCGTCGGCCCAGCGGGCGGCGAACCCGGCCGGGTCGGCGTCGGCGGCGAGCCGGCGGCGCACCACCTCCACCCGCACGGCCGGGTCGCGGCTGGCGGCCACCTCCACGGTCAGCCCGAACCGGTCCAGCAGCTGCGGGCGCAGCTCGCCCTCCTCCGGGTTCATCGTGCCCACCAGCAGGAACCGGGACGCGTGGCTGACCGACACGCCCTCCCGCTCGACGTGGTTGCGGCCCATCGCGGCGGCGTCGAGGAGCAGGTCGACGAGGTGGTCGTGCAGCAGGTTGACCTCGTCGACATAGAGCACGCCCCGGTGGGCGGCGGCGAGCAGGCCGGGCTCGAAGGCGCGTACCCCCTCGGCGAGGGCCCGCTCCAGGTCCAGCGAGCCGACCACCCGGTCCTCGGCGGCGCCGACGGGCAGCTCGACCAGGCGGGCCGGGCGACGCTCGACGGGCGCGGCCGCGCGGCCCGGGTCCGCCGCCTCCACCGGGGATGGGCCATCGGGGGCGGCCGGGTGCGGGCCCTCCACGGTTGCCGGGTGCGGGCCGTCGGGGCAGGACGGGTCCGGTGCCGCCGGGTCGCAGGCGAACCGGCAACCGGCGACCTGATCGACGGGCGGCAGCAGGGCGGCCAGGGCCCGCACGGCGGTGGACTTCGCGGTGCCCTTCTCGCCCCGCACGAGGACCCCGCCGATGGCCGGGCTGACGGCGTTGAGCAGCAGCGCGAGACGCATGTCGGCCATGCCGAGCACGGCGGAGAAGGGGAACACACTCATTGCCGGTCCTCCAGGTCGCCCTCGCTGGCCAGGTACGTCTCGCGGAGCCGGTCGAGGGTGGCCGGCTCCGGGGCGGCCCACATCCCCCGGTCGGCGGCCTCCAGGAGCCGCTCGGTGATGCCGCGCAGCGCCCACGGGTTGGACTGCTCCAGGAACGCCCGGGTGGTGTCGTCGAAGACGTACTCGGCGGCGAGACGCTCGTACATCCAGTCGTCCACGACGCCGGCGGTGGCGTCGTAGCCGAACAGGTAGTCCACGGTGGCGGCCAGCTCGAACGCGCCCTTGTAGCCGTGCCGGCGCATCGCGGCGATCCACTTCGGGTTCACCACCCGGGCCCGGAACACCCGCCGGGTCTCCTCGCCGAGGGTGCGGGTGCGCACGTCGTGCGGCATCGCCGAGTCCCCCACGTACGCGGCGGGGGCGACGCCGGTGAGGTGGCGCACCATCGCCACCATCCCGCCGTGGTACTGGAAGTAGTCGTCGGAGTCGACGATGTCGTGCTCGCGGGTGTCCTGGTTCTTCACCGCCACGGCGATGCGGGCGAAGGAGCGTTCCATGTCGGCGCGGGCCTCCCGCCCGTCCAGGCCGGGGCCGTACGCGTAGCCGCCCCAGACGGCGTACACCTCGGCGAGGTCGGCGTCGCTGCGCCAGTTGCGGGCGTCGATCAGCGGCAACAGCCCCGCCCCGTACGCCCCCGGTTTGGAGCCGAAGACGCGGGCGGTGGCCCGGCGCTCGTCGCCGTGCTCGGCGAGGTCGGCGGCGACGTGCGCGGCGACGTAGTTCTGCTCGGCCGGCTCGGCGAGGGCGGCGACCCGGCGCACCGCGTCGTCGATCAGCGCGACGACGTGCGGGAACGCGTCGCGGAAGAACCCGGAGATGCGGACGGTGACGTCGACGCGGGGCCGGCCCAGCTCGGCGAGCGGCACCACCTCGACGCCGGTGACCCGGCGGGACCGGTCGTCCCAGGTGGGGCGGCAGCCGAGCAGGGCGAGCACCTCGGCGACGTCGTCGCCCTGGGTGCGCATGGCGCTGGTGCCCCAGACGGTGAGCCCCACCGAGCGGGGATAGGCGCCGGTGTCGGCGAGGTGCCGGGCCAGCAGCGAGTCCGCGAGGGCCACGCCGACGTCCCAGGCGTTGCGGCTGGGGATGGCCTTCGGGTCGACGGAGTAGAAGTTGCGCCCGGTGGGCAGCACGTTGACCAGGCCCCGGGTGGGCGAGCCGGACGGGCCGGGCGGCACGAACCGGCCGTCGAGCGCGCCGAGCACCCGGTCGACCTCGTCGGTGGTCCGCGCCAGCCGGGGCACCACCTCGCGGGCGGCGAAGCGCAGCACGTCGGCGGCGTCGGGGATCGCCCGGCCGGCGACCTCCGCGACGACGGCATCGACACGGTCGGCGATGGCGTCGGCGGCGGTGCTGGCGTCGGTGCTGGCGGCGGCGTCGGTGGTGGTGCTGGCCTCGGCGGCGGCCCAGCCGAGGGTCTCCATGGCGACGACGAGACGGCGGGCCAGGCCCTCGATCAGGTCGACGGCGTCGGCGGCGGTGCCGGCGGGGCCGTCGGCCACGGCGGTCAGCTCCTTCGGCACGGCGATGCGCCGTCCCGGCTCGGCGAGCAGAGCGGCCTCGTCGAGGCCGTACGCGGCGGCGAGCGCCTGGCGCAGGCCGGGCAGGGCGCGCACCCCGCCCCACACCTGGGGGGCGCGCAGCACGGCGAGGACCAGGTTGACCCGGGCGTCGCCGGTGGGCGCGCCGCCGAGGACGTGCAGGCCGTCGCGGATCTGCACGTCCTTGACCTCGCACAGGTACCCGTCGAGGTGCAGCACGAAGTCGTCGAAGTCGTCGGCGGCGGGCATGTCGGCGGTGTGCAGGTCGTGGTGCAGCTCGGCGGCGCGCACCAGGTCCCAGATCTGCGCCCGCACCGTCGGCACCTTCGCCGGGTCGAGGGCCTGCACGGTGGCGTACTCGTCGAGGAGCTGTTCGAGTTTCGCCAGGTCGCCGTACGTCTCGGCGCGGGCCATCGGCGGAACGAGGTGGTCGACGACGACGGCGTGGGCGCGGCGCTTGGCCTGGGTGCCCTCGCCGGGGTCGTTGACGATGAACGGGTACACCAGCGGCAGGTCGCCGAGGACGGCGTCGGGGGCGCAGTCGGCGGCCAGGCCGAGGCCCTTGCCGGGCAGCCACTCCAGCGTGCCGTGCTTGCCGAGGTGCACCACGGCGTCCGCGCCGAACCCGCCGTCGGCCTCCGGCGCGGCCAGCCAGCGGTACGCGGCGAGGTAGTGGTGGCTGGGCGGCAGGTCGGGATCGTGGTAGATGGCGATCGGGTTCTCGCCGAAGCCGCGCGGCGGCTGGATCGCCAGCAGCACGTTGCCCAGCCGCAGGCCGGCGAGCACGACGTGGCCGTCGTCGACGTACAGCTCGCCGGGCGGCTCGCCCCAGTGCTCGCGGATCCGGTCGCGCAGCCCGGCCGGGACCGCGTCGAACCAACGCCGGTAGCTTGCCTGCGGCACCCGGGCGTCGGCGTCGGCGAGCTGCTCGGGGGTGAGCCACTCCACGTCGTGGCCGCCGGCGGCGATCAGGGCGTGGATGAGCGTGTCCCCGTCGTCGGGCACCGGCCGGTCCCCGAGGTGGTAGCCGGCGGCGGCCAGCGCGGCGAGCAGCCGCACCGCCGAGGCGGGGGTGTCCAGGCCGACGGCGTTGCCGACCCGGGAGTGCTTCGTCGGGTAGGAGCTGAGCACGATCGCCAGCCGCTTGTCGGCGTTGGGCACGTGCCGCAGCCGGGCCTGACGCGTGGCGATCCCGGCGACCCGGGCGGCCCGCTCGGGGTCGGGCTCGTAGACCGACAGCCCGTCGGCGTCGATCCGCTTGAACGAGAACGGCACGGTGACGATCCGGCCGTCGAACTCGGGGATGGCCACCTGCATGGCGGCGTCCAGTGGGGACAGACCGGCGTCGCTGCCGGCCCACTGCTCGCGGGTGCTGGTGAGGCAGAGCGCCTGCACGATCGGCACGTCGAGGGCGGCGAGCGCGCCGACGTCCCAGGCGTCGTCGTCGCCCCCGCCGGAGGCGTCGGCGGCCACGGTCCCGCCGGCGGCGAGCACGGTGACGACGAGGGCGTCGCAGCGGGCGAACAGCTCCAGCGGCCCGTCGCCGGGGGCGAGCCCGCGCAGCGAGCCGCAGAAGATCGGCAGGGGGTTCGCCCCGGCGGCGTCGACCGCGTCGGCGAGGGCGTCGACGAAGGCGGTGTTCCCCGCCAGGGCGTGCGCCCGGTAGAAGACGATCCCGACGGTCGGCCGCTCGGGCTTGTGGGGGCGGTCGCCGTGGACGCCGTGCCCGGGGGTGGGCGCGGGCGGGGCGAAGCCCTCGCCGGTGAGCAGCACCGTGTCGGAGAGGAACCGGGCCAGCTCGGCGAGGTTGCCCGGCCCGCCCTCGACCAGGTACGCCAGGGCGTCGGTGGCCACCCCGGAGGCCACGGTGGACGCGGCCATCAGCTCGGCGTCGGGGACCGCCTCGCCGCCGAGGACGACCGTCGGCACCCCGGAGCCGAGCACGGCCGCGAGGCCGTCCGGCCACGCCTGCCGGCCGCCGAGCAGCCGTACGACGGCGAGGTCGACGCCGTCGAGCAGCGCCGGCACGGCGTCGGCGGCGACCCGGGCGGGGTTGGCCAGCCGGTAGCCGGCGCCACTGGCCCGGGCGGCGAGCAGGTCGGTGTCGGCGGTAGACAGCAGCAGGATGCGCACGGAAGGCTCCGGAGAGTGACGCACCGGGCGGCGGGTGGGCCGCCGGCGGGCAGGCAGGGGCGCGGGTTCAGCGGGTACGGCGGGCCTGCGGCCGGTTCACCGGCGACGGCCGGGGCGCCGGGCGCGCAGCATGGCGCGGTGCGCGGGCTCAGGTGCGGCGACGGGGCGCGGGCAGGCTGCCGCGCGCCAGCAGGCGGCGACGATGGTCGTCGATGTGCGAGACGCCGTGCGTCATCGGGTCCTCCTCGGGTGTCCACGCCCTGGGGTCGCTCCGACGGCCGAAGTATCCTGGCTCCCGGATCGACGCTCTCCCCCGGCCTTCCAACCGCAGACACACGGCCGTGACTCACGAGGGGGGATCGCTCCCCGGTGACAGTGGCGGGACCGCGCCGGAATCGCACCGGCTTCCTTCACTGCCGTCAGGCCGCGAATGCTGCCACACCCGACCGCCGCCGGTCAACGCCGGGCTCCCGGCCACTCCCACCCCGCTCGACATCGAGTGACGACAATGGCTCAAGGAATCGGATGCGGCACAAGCAATTGTCGTACGCCGATGGCTCCGGGTCGCTTCGCGCGTCCTTTCCCGCCGACCGACCCGCGGATTGGTTAGGCTGATTCCGATCATCACCCGCTCGCGCGAGACGGGAATTGCCCGAAGGGAAACCGATCAGGTGGCGACGCAGGTCATCGTGCTCAACGGCGGCTCCAGCTCGGGCAAGTCCGCGATCGTCCGGTGCCTCCAGCGCGTCCTGCCGCACCCGTGGATCAGTTTCGGCGTGGACGACCTGATCGACCGGCTGCCGCCGGCCATGCTGGGTTCCCCCGCCGGGCTGAGCTTCGGCCGGCGGGGCGAGGTCGACGTCGGGGAGGACTTCCTCGCCGTGCAGCACGCCTGGCTGGTCGGCATCGCCGCGATGGCGGGCGCCGGGGCGCGGATCGTCCTGGACGAGGTCTTCCTCGGTGGCGGCGCGTCCCAGGAGCGCCTCCGCGGCTACCTGACCGGTCTCGAGGTGCTGTGGGCCGGGGTGCGGTGCGCCCCGGCCGTCGCGGCGGGCCGGGAGATCGCCCGGGGCGACCGGGTGATCGGGATGGCGGCGACGCAGGCCGAGACCGTGCACGAGGGCGTCCGCTACGACGTCGAGGTCGACACCGGCCGCACCGAGTCGCTCGACTGCGCGCGCGCCATCGCCGCGCACGTGCGCTGAGCGACGCCGCGCGGCGGGCCGGTGCGCGCCGACGCGGGTCAGTGCGCCGGCCCGGCGGGTCAGTGCGCCCGGCGCTCCGGGTGCGCCCGGTTCCAGGCCCGCATGCGCTCCGGGTATCCGGTGCGCGCGGCCTCGTACAACGGCACGGCGTGCCGTTGGGCGATCTTCGCGGCGGCCCGCGGCGACCCGGTCCGCCGACGGATCCACTCGCCGTCGTGGGCGATCGCCATCACCGTGGTGTCGGTCGCGGTGGTCTCCGGTTCCAGATAGAACTCCACCCCCCGGCGGCTGCGGACGAACGCCTCCAGGGCGGCGAGGTCGTCCGGCGTCGCCTCGCGGTCGAGCTTCGTCGGAGTTCCGTCGGCGGCGGGTCGGCGGCGGCTGAACCAGCCCATGCCCGGCTCCTCTCCTCGGCGTACGCTCCAGTGGACCATCCCCGCCTGGCAGCCTGCTGGACGCGGGATGAGAGGAAGCTGACCCCGCCCGGGCCTCCCCGTACACTCGCCCCGTGGTGGCGTGGCGGGCGGTGGCGGCGCGGGACAACGCCGACTGGTGCGACCTGGTCGGCCGGGCCCACGGCCTCGTGGGGGCGCGCGACACGGACGCCTGGACGGTGCCCCGCCGTTCCCCACCGTGGTATCCGGACGCGGTGACGCTGCGCCCGGGCGTGGACGCCGCCCGACTGCTGGCCCGGATCGACGCCGGGCCCGGCGCGTCGGTGAAGGACAGCTTCGCCGACCTGGATCTCGCCCCGCACGGCTTCCGGGTGCTCTTCGCGGCCGAGTGGATCCACCGCCCGCCCGCCGGGCCGCCCGCGACGCCGCTCGTCGCGTCGCCCCTCACGCCGCCCGGCACGCCGCTCGTCGCGCCGCTCGTCGCGCCGCCTGGGGCGGGCCCGACGGCGCTGGCTCCGGTCACGTCGGCGCGGGGGCTGGCCGCCTGGTCCGCCGCAGCCGGCAGCAAGGCCCTACGCCGGCCGGCGCTGCTGGCCGACCCGCGGGTGACGATCCTCGCCCGGCGCGCGGGCGACGGCGCGGTCACCGCAGGCGCCGTGCTCACCGACTGCGGCCCGGCGGTCGGGGTCTCCAACGTCTTCGCCGCCGACGGGGATCTCGCCGGGGTGTGGCGCGGCGTCGTGGCCGCCTGCCCGGGCCGGCCGCTGGTCGGCTACGAATCCGGCGGCGGCCTGCCGCCGGCCGAGGAGGCGGGTTTCCGGCGGGTCGGTCCGCTGCGCGTCTGGCTGCGCCCGGACCGCCACCGCGACCCGGACCGCCACCGCGACCCGAAGCCCGCCACCGACTGACCACTCTGCGCAACCGCCGCACACCGGCGCGCTCGCCCGTGCACCCGCCTACCCCTCCGTCACCACCAGTATCGCCCCTCCCACTCACATTCGGCCCTTTGCTCTGCACCCACCGACGCAGCATCTGGGTCGAGCTGGCCGAATAGGAGATCACGAATGAACGGCGACGCACCGACGCGGTCACGCTGCGCGAGCACTGCGTATGTGGGTGCAGAGCAAAGCGCCCCGACGGGTGGGTGACTTCCGGCAGCGACGACGGCCGGCGAGTCACCTTGCGTAATGAGGGCGGCTGAGGAGCGAGCGGCTCCGACGGCCGATCCCGTGACCGGCGGTGGGCGGTGGGCGGGGCCCGTGGCCGGCGGTCGGGAGTGGGGGTCGACGGTCGGCACGGGACGTCGCCCCGTGGGTCGGGGCTAGGCCGGGCGGTGGCGCGTGTCGGCCGGCGGCCGGAGCACCGGGACCAGGGCGAGGGCGGGCACCAGGAGCAGCGGCACCAACAGCAGCGCCCGCAGGGTGCCCACGTGATCGCCGAGCAGGCCGAGTAGCGGCGGGCCGCCGAGGAAGGCCGTGTAGCCGATCACCCCGACGACGCTGACCCGGGCCGGCGCCCCGTCCTCCTGGTCGGCGGCGGCGCTGAGCCCCACTGGGAAGCCGAGCGACGCGCCCAGCCCCCACAGTGCGACGCCGACGATGGCCACCGGCCCGCCGCCGGCCAGCACCGCGAGACCGGCACCCACGACGGCGAGCAGGATGGTGCCGAACAGCACCGGCACCCGACCCCAGCGGTCGATCGCCACCGTTCCGGCGGTACGCCCGATGGTCATGCCGACCACGAACACCCCGAACACGGCGGCGCCGGCCGCCTCGCTGAGCCCGTACCCATCGACGAAGGCCACGGCCAGCCAGTCGTTGGCGCTGCCCTCGGTGAACGCCATCACCAGCACCAGCAGGCCGATGAGCAGCGTGCGCGGCTCCCGCCAGGCGGCGAGCAGCGACGCGCGCCGGGCCGAGGCGGCGGCTCTCTCCCCGCCGGCCGGTGCGGTGCTGGCGCTGGGGAGGAACGTCCGGACCCCGAGCAGCGTGCCGACCATCACCACCACCGCGAGGACGCTCAGGTGCGCGGCGATGGGCACCCCGACCCGCGCGGCACCGGCGCCGATCCCCGCCCCGGCCACCGACCCGAGGCTCCAGGCCGCGTGGAACCGGGGCAGGATGGTACGCCCCAGCCGCCGCTCGACCGTCGTACCCTCGATGTTCATCGCCACGTCGCAGGTGCCGGCGCCGTAGCCGAAGGCGAACAGGCCGACGGCGGCCCCGGGCAGGAACCCGGCGGCTCCGGCGGACGTGCCGGCGACGGCCAACCCGCCCGAGACCAGCGCGGTGCCGAGGAGCACCGCGCGGGCGGTGCCGAGGCGCTGGGCCACCAGCCCGGCGGTCGGCATGGCCAGCAGCGAGCCCACCGACATCGACAGCAGCAGCAGGCCGAGCCCTCCGGCGCTGAGGTCCAGCGCCTCCCGGGCCGCCGGCACCCGGGCGAACCAGGTGGCGATCGCGAGCCCGTTCAGGGCGAACACGGCCGCCACGCCGTTGCGGGCGGACAGTACCGCCCGTTGCGCGCCGGCCCGACCGGCCTCCGGCTCGGCGGGCGGTGCGTCGGTGCTGCTCACGGCGAGTTCCTCTCGGTTCTACGGGCGTCGACCGCCCATTGGACACCCTGGCGCGACAGCACCGATCATGACCCCCGCCCCTTACCGTCATCCGGACCGGCCCCCTACCGGAAGGCGGCGGGTGCCGGGGTCACACGGCCGGCAGGCCGAGGGCCTCGTCGACCCGGCCGAGAACGGCGGCGTCGTCGTCCACGCCGACCCCGCGCAGCAGGTCGATCGCGGTGGCCCGCACCTGACCCACGATCATCGCCAGCGGCAGCGGCTGGCCGGAGGCGAAGAGCCGCCCGGCGCCCCGGACCGCGTCCAGCGCGGCGGTCTCGGCGCGGCCGGCGTGCTCGTCGGCGGCGGCATCGCGACCGTCGAGGTCGGCGGCGAACGCCTCCCCGGCCGCCTGCACGGCGTCGGCGAGGCAGCGGACCGCCCCGCCGAGGTCGGCCGGCACGGGGGTCGCCAGCCGGGTGAGGGTCACCCCGGCCCGGGCCAGCACCCGCACGTTACGCACGGCGTAGTCGATCTGCCCGATGGACGCGTCGACGGTACGCAGCCGGCCCAGGTGCCGGCGGCGGCGTACGTGCAGGGTCAGCGCCTCCCCGGCGGCGAGCACGGCGTCGCGCAGCCGCTCCACGGCGGCGTCCATGCCCCGCGCCCGGTCCAGGGCGGCCAGGGCGGCCTGCTCGTCGCGGCCGTCGAGGGCGTCGGCGACCTCGCGCAACAGCCCGGCGAGGTCCTCGAAGGTCTGCCGGAACTCGGCGACCAGCGGGGCGAGCGGGCGGCGGGCGTCGACGAGCTGGCTGGCCACGAGGGCCACCGCCCCGCCGATCAGCGCGTCGACGAACCGGAACGGGATCAGCGACTCCGTCGGCGGGGCGACCACCACGAGATAGAGCGCGGAGACAGCGGCCTGCACCACGGAGACGCTGCTCGCACCGACCGCCACAGCCAGCACGATGGTGAGCAGGATGACCGTGAAGACCGTCCAGCTGGTGCGCGGCCCGAGGGCCTGCACCACGACGTCGGCGACGAGCACCCCGGCGGCGACGCCGAGCACCACCTCCACCGCCCGGCGCATCCGCTGCCCCCGGGCCTGCCCGAGGACGATCAGCGCGGCGGCCGGGGCGAAGAAGGGCTGCGGGTGCCCGACCAGCCGGGTGGCCAGCACCCAGGCCACCGTGGCCGCTACCGTCCCCTCCACCACCGGCAGCCAGCCCTGCCGGACCCGCCCGGCGGCCTCCCGGAACCAGCTCCACCGCACCATGGCCGCCTCCCCTGCCCGTCGCACCACCGCCCATGGTGCTCCGGCCCCGCCGCACGCCCCGAGCCGGGCCCGGCTCGGGGCGTGCGGCTGGTCAGGCCACGTGGGTGAGGTGGGCCGTGATCGCGGCGGCGAGGATCTCCGGGCCGGGGCGGGCCCAGAGGTCGGCGTGGAAGACCTCCACCTCGATCGCCCCTCGGTAGCCGGCCGCGTCGACCGCGTCGCGGAACCGGCGCATGTCGACGCAGCCCTCGCCGGGCAGCGCCCGGCCCAGCAGCACGCCCTCCGGCAGCGGGGTCACCCAGTCCGCCACCTGGAACGCGGCGATCCGGTCCCCCGCGCGGGCGATCTGCCGGAACACGGTGTCGTCCCACCACAGGTGGTACGTGTCGACCACCACCCCGACCGCGCCCGGGTCGTACCGCTCGGCGATGTCGAGGGCCTGGCCGAGGGTGGAGATCACGCACCGGTCGGCGCAGAACATCGGGTGCAGCGGCTCGATGGCCAGCCGCACCCCGGCCGCCTCGGCGTGCGGCACCAGCTCGCCGATCGCGTCGGCGACCCGTTCGCGGGCGGCGTCGACGTCGCGGCTGCCGGCCGGCAGGCCCCCGGAGACCAGCACCAGCTCGCGGGTGCCGAGGGCGGCGGCCTCCTCGATCGCCCGCAGGTTCTCGTCGCGCCAGCCGTCGGCGGTGAAGAACCCGCCCCGGCACAGCGAGGTGACGGCCAGCCCCGCCTCGCGGACCAGCCGCGCCGCCCGCTCGACGCCGTACTCCTGCACCGGCTCCCGCCAGAGCCCGACGCCCGGCACCCCGGCGGCCACGCAGCCGGCGACCAGTTCCTCCAGGCCCCAGCCGGTGGCGGTGGCCTGGTTGAACGAGAACCGGGCCAGCCGGCCGCCGAACCGGTCGCCCGCCGAGCCGCCGACGGCGGTCGCTGCCGGCCCGCCGGCCGTGCGCGTCGCCGGCCCGCCCGGCGTGGCCAGCGCCGGCCCGTCCACGGCGGTCACTGGGGCACCCCGGCGACCGTGAAGTAGGCCCGGGCCCGCGCGGCGGCCAGCTCGGCGTCGGGCAGCAGCCCGGCCGCGTCGGCCAGGACGAGCAGCCGGGCCAGGTGGGCCGGCGACCGGCCCGCCTGCTGGCCGCCGACCATGGTGAAGTGGTCCTGGTGGCCGGTCAGCCAGGCCAGGAACACGATGCCGGTCTTGTAGTGCCAGGTCGGGGCCGCGAAGAGGTGCCGGGCCAGCGGCACGGTCGGGGCGAAGACCTCGTCGTACGTCGTGAGGTCGCCGGCGTCGAGGGCGGCCAGCGCGGCGGCGGCGGCCGGCGCGATGGCGGCGAACACCCCGAGCAGCGCGTCGGAGTGGCCCGCCTCGTCGCCCCGGATCAGCTCCGGATAGTGGAAGTCGTCGCCGGTGTAGAGGCGCACCCCGGCGGGCAGCCGGCGGCGCAGGGCGACCTCCCGGTCGGCGTCGAGCAGGGACACCTTGATCCCGTCGACCTTCTCGGCGTGGTCCTTGATCAGGTCCAGCACGGCGTCGGCGGCGAGGTCCAGGTCGGCCGAGCCCCAGTAGCCGGTCAGCGCCGGGTCGAACATGTCGCCGAGCCAGTGCAGCACGACCGGCTGGTCGGAGGCGGCCAGCAGGTGGGCGTACACCTGCTGGTAGTCCTCGGGGCCGCGGGCGGCGGCGGCGAGGTGCCGGCTGCACATCAGCACCGGCCGGGCCCCGGCGGAGAGCACCTCGGCGAGCTGCTCGGCGTAGGCGTCGCGGATCTGCGCGATGCTGGCCGGGCCGACGGGGAGCTGGTCGGTGGCGACCCCGGCGACGATCCGGCCGCCGGCGGCGCGGGCCTCGGCGGCGCTGCGCCGGATCAGCTCGCGGGTCGCCGGGTAGTCCAGGCCCATGCCGCGCTGCGCGGTGTCCATGGCCTCGGCGACCCCGAGCCCGTACGACCACAGGTGGCGCCGGAAGGCGAGGGTGCGGTCCCAGTCGACGGCGGCCGGGGCGCCAGGGACGTTCTCGGCGCGCGGGTCGGCCACCACGTGCGCGGCGGCGTACGCGATGCGGGAGGTCGCCGGGGCGGCGGGGCGGGGAAAGCCGCCGCTGCCGGTGAGCCGGTGCCGGGTGCCGTCGGGCAGGACGATGTCGCCGCTCATCGGCCCAGCTCCGGGATCTCGAGGCGGCGGTGCTCGCGGGCGGAGCGCAGGCCCAGCTCGGCGAGTTGCACGCCGCGCGCGCCGGCCATGAAGTCCCACGGGAACGGCTCGCCGGCCACCACGTGCCGCAGGAACGCCTCCCACTGCACCTTGAAGCCGTTGTCGAACTCGTCGTTGTCCGGCACCTCGCTCCACTGGGACCGGAAGCTCTCCCCGGAGGGCAGGTCCGGGTTCCACACTGGCTTCGGGGTGACCGAGCGGTGCTGCACGCGGCAGTTGCGCAGGCCGGCGACGGCGCTGCCCTCGGTCCCGTCGACCTGGAACTCGACCAGCTCGTCGCGGTGCACCCGGACGGCCCACGACGAGTTGAGCTGGGCGATGATCCCGCCTTCGAGCTCGAAGATGCCGTACGCGGCGTCGTCGGCGGTGGCCGGGTAGGCGCGGCCGGCCTCGTCGACGCGGCGCGGGATGTGCGTGGCGTTGACGCAGGTGACGGCGCGGACCGGGGCGAACAGCTCCTCCAGCACGTAGTGCCAGTGCGGGAACATGTCCATCACGATGCCGCCGCCGTCCTCGGCGCGGTAGTTCCAGGACGGGCGCTGGGCGGGCTGCCAGTCGCCCTCGAAGACCCAGTAGCCGAACTCGCCGCGCACGGAGAGGATGCGGCCGAAGAAGCCGCCGTCGATGAGGCGCTTAAGCTTGCGCAGGCCGGGCAGGAACAGCTTGTCCTGCACCACGCCGGTGCGGATGCCGGCGGCGTCGGCGGCGCGGGCCAGCTCGACGGCGGCGGCGCTGTCCTCGGCCAGGGGCTTCTCGGTGTAGATGTGCTTGCCGGCGTCGATGGCCTGGCGGACGGCCTTCTCCCGCTGCTGGGTGAGCTGGGCGTCGAAGTAGATGTCGACGTCGGCGCGGGCGAGCGCGGCGGTGAGGTCGGTCGTCCAGTCGGTGAGCCCGTGCCGCTCGGCGATGTCGCGCAGCCGGCTCTCGTTGCGCCCCACCAGGATCAGCTCGGGCCAGATGCGGGTGCCGTCGGCCAGCGGCACCCCGCCCTCCTCGCGGATGGCGAGCAGCGAACGGACGAGGTGCTGGCGGTAGCCCATCCGGCCGGTGACGCCATTGACGATGATCCCTATCGGCCTACGGCTCATGATTCTCTTCCCTCTCTTCGGGCGGCCGGCACCCGCCCGGCGGGCAGGGACGGCCGTCGCGCCAGGCAAGCGCTTTCCTGGGAGCGTAGGGGGCCGCCGCCCCGCAGGGCAAGGGCTTTCCGTTGCGACTGCGGTAACCTGTCCGCGACCGCGCGGGGTCCGGCCGCGCGGGCGGACCATGAGGGGCGGCGGATGGCGACGCTGGCCGATGTCGCGCGGCGGGCGGGGGTCTCCCCCGCCACGGCGTCACGGGTGATCAACGGCAGCAGCAAGCCGGTCGCCGACGAGCTGCGCGAACGCGTGCTACGCGCCGTCGCCGACCTGCGGTACGTGCCGAACGCGCACGCCCAACTGCTGGCCCGGCCGCAGCGCAGCGTGGTCGGCGTCGTCGTCCACGACGTCTCCGACCCGTACTTCGCCGAGGTGACCCGGGGCCTGCAACGGGTCGCCACCGAACGGGGCCGCCTGCTGATCATCTGCAACAGCTACCGCGACCCCGTCCGCGAGCTGGAGTACGTGGAGCTGCTGCGCGGCCAGCAGGTGGCCGCGATCGTGCTCGCCGGGTCCGGCTACCACGACGCCGCGTTCACCACGATGCTCAACGAGAAGCTCGCCGCGTACGAGGCGACGGGCGGTCGGGTCGCGGTGATCGGCCGGCACGACCACTTCGGCGACGCGGTGATGCCGGCCAACGCGACCGGTGGCGAGCTGATCGGCCGGGAGCTGCTGCGCCTCGGGCACCGGCGCGTCGGCGTGGTCGCCGGCCCCCGGGTGCTCACCACCATCACCGACCGGCTGACCGGGCTGCGGCGGGCGCTCGCCGAGCAGGGCGTCGAACTGCCCGACGAACGCATCCGGTACGCCGACTTCGACCGCGACGGCGGGGCCCGGGCCACGGCCGAGCTGCTGGACACCAGCCCCGCGCCCACCGCGATCGTGGCGCTGAACGACTCGATGGCCGTCGGCGCGCTCGCCCTGCTGCGGGCGCGCGGCGTTCGGGTGCCCGAGGACGTCTCCGTCCTCGGCTTCGACGACATGCCGATCGCCGCCGACGTCACCCCCACGCTGACCACGGTGCGGCTGCCCCTGGTCGAGATGGGGGTGCGGGCGATGGCCCTCGCCCTCGACCCGACCAGCGGGAGCCCTCGCGTCGAGACCCTGCCGGCGGAGCTGGTCCGCCGGGACAGCACCGGCCCGGCCCCGGCCTGACCCGCCCCGGCCCGCCGTGCCCCGGGCAGGGCTCAGGCCGGCCCGCCGCGCCCGGGGCGGGGCGCAGGCCCGGCCGCCATGTCGGCGACAACGCGCGATCAACTCGCCGGGATACCGCAATGTCGCCGGCATGGAGTCGATCAACCCGGCCCCGCCCGTCATCAACCCGCCTCCGCCCGCCATCACGGCCCGCCCCGCCCGGTCAGGGTGGCCGCCTCGGCCAAGGGCCGCCGCCGAGGGCCGCCGCACGCCACGCCGGTCGGTCAGGCTGCCCGGTCGCCCCGGGCCAGCTCCGCGAGGCGGTCGATCTGGGCGGGATCGGACAGGGCCGACCCGACCGCCACCACCTTGACGCCGGCCGCCAGGAAGTCGGCAGCGTTGCCGGCGTCGATGCCGCCGGTGGCGACGAAGCGCAGCTCGGGCAGCGGCCCGGCGACGGCCTTGAACCACTGCGGCCCGAGGCTCACCGCCGGGAACGCCTTGAGCCAGGTCAAGCCGTGGTCGCGGGCGCGCTGCGCCTCGGTCGGGGTGGCCACGCCGGGCAGGTGCGGGATCCCGTAGGTCAGGGCCACGTCGGCCACCGCGAGGTCGAGCCCGGGCGCGACGGTGAACGCCGCGCCGGCCGACGCGGACTGCCGGACCTGCGCCGGGGTGAACACGGTGCCCGCCCCGACGATCCGGTCCCGCTCCCGCCCCGCCTCCACGGCCGCGCGCAGCGCGGTCACCGCCTCGGGGGTGCGTACCGGCACCTCCACCACGTCGATGCCGAGGTCCCAGGCCCGGTTGGCGAGCCGGACCGTCTCCTGCGGCGGCAGGTCGCGGAGGATCACCATGACCCGTGCGCCAGCGAAGATCGGTGCGAAGTCGTGCGCCGTCACCGGCTGCCCCTTCCGTTTCCGGGGCCGGCCGCGCCGGTCCCCACGTGTGCGCCCCCGTCGTCGGCGACGGCCGTCCCGCCGCCGTCGGCCAAGTCGCCGGCCAGATCGTCGCCGCCGGCCAAGCCGTCCGCCGGCCCGCCCCCGCCGGCCAAGTCGCCGGCCGGGCCGTCGCCGCCGGCAGATCCGTCGGCAGATGCGCCGGCCAGGCCGTCGAGCAGGCCGGCCCCCACCGGGTCGAGCGCCGCCCACCCGTCGGCGGTCAGGGCCACGACCCCGTCGAGGTCCCGCCGCCGGGGCGGGGGCGCGCAGTCGCCGGGCACCGCGAGGGCCCGGACCGCGACGACGTGGCCGCAACGCAGCGCAGCGGCGTGGTCCAGCCCGCGCAGCACGGCGGAGAGGTAGCCGGCGGCGAAGGCGTCCCCCGCCCCGACCGGTTCCACCACCGGCGCGCGCAGCGCCGGCACGAACACCGCCGGCCCGGTGCGCGGCAGCGCCGTCGCGCCGACGGCCCCGTCCTTGACGACCACCGTCGCGGGGCGGGGCAGCAGCCGGCGTACCGCCTGCGGGTCGGCGGTCCCCCACAGCCGCTCGGCCTCGTCCAACCCGACGAGGACGATGTCGGCCCGGTCGGCGAGGTCGCGCAGCACGTCGGCGGCCCGGTCGGCGGGCCAGAGCCGGGGCCGGTGGTTGACGTCGAAGCTGACCAGCGCGCCGCGCAGCGGCCGGTCGTCGACCGCGTGCGCCACGAGGGCACGGCAGGACTCCGACAGCACCGGGGTGATGCCGGACAGGTGCAGCAGCCGCGCGCCGGCCAGGCGCGGGTCGTCCAGCGCCCCGGGGCCGAGCCGGGACGCGGCCGAGCCGGCCCGGTAGTAGTGCACGCCGGTGGCCTCCGGCCGGGGGTCCTTGAAGTAGACGCCGGTCGGCGCGTGCGCGTCGAGCGCGACCGAGGCGACGTCGACGCCCCCGCCGGCGACCTCGCGCAGCACCATCCGCCCGAACGGGTCGTCGCCGACCCGGCTGACCCAGGCCACCCGGTGGCCGAGCCCGGCCAGGCCGATGGCCAGGTTGGACTCCGCGCCGCCGACGCCGAGCCGGAGCCGGTCGGCACGCTCCAGCGGCGCGGCGTCGGTCGGCGACATGACCACCATGGTCTCGCCGACGGTGACCACCTCGGGGCCGGGCCCGCCCGTCACGCCCGTACCGCCGCTTCGGTGGCGGCCAGGGCGGCGGCCGCGTCGCGGTCGAGGACCCCGTCGGCCACGACGACGCCGTGCCGGCCGTGCCGGCTGCCGCCGGCCGGCACCACGGCCGGGGTCTCGAAGGCGAACGCCACGCAGACCCCCGGGTACATCGCCGTGCGCACGAACCACCGGTCGCCGGGCCCCAGGCCCGTGAAGACCAGAGTGTACGCGCCGCCGCCCGGCCCGGTGCCGGTCAGCGCGACCCACGGCTCGGCGCTGCCGTTGACGTGCTCCTCCCCGTCGGCGGAGGCGGTGAAGGCGTGCGGCGGCTCGGCGGCGACCGCCCGCCAGAAGAACCCGCCGTAGCCGGTGCCGCCGGGGCGGCCGTTGGTGGCGGGGCTGCCGAGGGGGACGTCCCGGTCGGCGGGGGCGGTCAGGGCGTACCGCAGGTCCAGCCGCCAGGCGTCGGGGTGGCCGGGCACCGGGGCGGCGGCGAGGCGGCGGCGTTCGGTGAGCAGCACCGCGCCGGCCGGGTCGCGCCACTGGAGCCGGTGGGCGAGCGCGTCGTCGGCGCGTTCGTCCCATCCGGTGTGGACGATCCGGCCGTGGTCGTCGCGCCAGGTGTAGCCGGCGTCGCGCACGTAGGTGCGCCCGCCCCACAGGTTGGTGCCGGCGACGTCCTGCACGGCCAGGGACGCCCCGAGGTGCCAGACGTGGTCGGCCGGCAGCTCGTCGGTCACCACCGTCCCGCCCAGCGTCCGCACCGGGTGCAGGTAGGGGCGGGGGCCGTGCGTGGCGTCGAGGTCGGGGGCGAGCACGTAGCGGGCCACCTCGACGCCGCCGACGCGCAGCCGGGGGTCGTCGGGGCTGCCGGGGCCCGCGTCGTCGGTGCGGGGGCGGGGGTGCTGGTCGGTCACGAGGGCTCCACGGCGACGGCGGGGCGGCGGGCGACCGCGTGCAGGGCGGCCAGAGCGTACCCGGCGAGGATCGGCAGCGCGACCGGGATGACCAGCGCGGTCAGGACACCGGCCACACAGCACACGCCGCTGGCCGCCGCCCAGCCGCCCGGGCGGGCCAGGCAGGCGCGGGCGGCGGCGCGGGCCGCGGCCCGCCACCCCCGCCCGCCGGCCCGCCCGACCTCGACGACGACGAGACCGGCGTATCCGGCCAGGGCCGCCGTGACGACGCCGGTGACCAGCAACGCGGGCGCCCCGCCGGGAACCCGGCCGGTGGCCAGCGCGGCCAGGTCCGCCCCGAGCAGGACCGCGCCGGCCAGCACGGCGAGGGTGACCGGCACGCCGGCCGGCAACCCCCGCACGTACCGGCGCAGCGTGGTCCGTGCGTCGGGCCAGCCGCCGTCGGTGATCCGGTCGTGCACGGCGGCGCTGGCGGTGGCGAGCGCGGCGCCGGCGGTGACCACCGGCAGCGCGCCCACCACCAGCCCGAACCCGACCAGGGCCAGGTCGGCGGCGTCGCGGAGCACGTCCCGCCAGTCCCGGCGGGCCGGCACGTCCTGCGGCACGGCGTTCATCCCTTGAGGCCGCTGGTGTTGATGCCCTCGACGAGCATCCGCTGGAAGGCCAGGAAGAACAGGAACACCGGCAGCAGGGACAGCACCGACATGGCGAACATCGGGCCGACCGCGCTCTGGCTGGTCGAGTCGATGAACAGGGTCAGCGCCACCGGCACCGTGTAGTCCTCCAGGCTGGACAGGAAGACCAGCTGCCGGAAGAAGTCGTTCCACGTCCAGATGAACGAGAAGATCGCGGTGGTGACCAGCGCGGGGCGGCTCAGCGGCAGGATGACGTGCCGGAAGATGCCGAACGCGCTGGCCCCGTCGATCTTCGCGGCCTCGTCCAGCTCACGCGGGATGCCCCGCATGAACTGCACCATCAGGAAGACGAAGAACGCCTCGGTCGCCAGGAACTGCGGGATCAGCAGCGGCAGGTACGGCCATTCGCCGCCGACCAGCCCGAGGCTGCGGAACAGGATGTACTGCGGCACGATCAGCACGTGCCCCGGCAGGAGCAGGGTGCCGATCATGATCGCGAACCACATCCCGCGCAGCCGGAACCGCAGGCGGGCGAAGGCGTACGCGGCGAGCAGGCAGGAGACCGCGTTGCCGACGACGGTCAGCAGGCTGACCATCGCGCTGTTGAGGAAGAAGCGGCCGAAGCTGAGGTCGAAGTTGGTCCACCCGTCGACGTAGTTGCCGGGGGTGAACTCCTTCGGCAGCAGGCCGATGTTGCTGACGATCTCCTCCTGGCTCTTGACCGAGGTGCCGATCATCCAGAACAGCGGGTAGAGCACGACCACCACGATCGCGATCAGGACGAGCAGGCGGACGGCCTGCCCCCGTCCGGCGCGCGGGCGGCGCGGCCCGGTCACCGGCGCTTCTGCGGTAGCCGTCGTCACCGGTCCTCCCCGTCGGAGTAGTGCACCCAGAACCGTCCGGTGCTGAAGAAGACCGCCGTGATGACGCCGATGGCGATCAGGAAGACCCAGGCCATCGCCGAGGCGTAGCCCATCTCCAGGTCGGTGAAGCCCTTGATGTAGAGGTTCAGCGTGTACATCAGGGTGGAGTCGACCGGGCCGCCGGTGCCGTTGCTGAGCACGAAGGCCGCGGTGAAGCCCTGGAAGCCGTTGATGGTCTCCAGCACCAGGTTGAAGAAGATGACCGGGGAGAGCATCGGCAGGGTGACGGCGCGGAACTGCCGCCACCTGCCGGCCCCGTCCACGGACGCGGCCTCGTACAGCTCGGTCGGCACCTGCTTGAGCCCGGCCAGGAAGATCACCATGGGCGCGCCGAACTGCCAGATGGCGAGCACCATCAGCGTCTCCAGCGCCCAGTCGGGGTCGTTGACCCAGGGCTTGCCCTCGATGCCGAACAGGGCCAGCATCGAGTTGAACGCGCCGTCGCGGTTGAACATGTTGACCCAGACGATGGCCAGCGCGACGCTGCCGCCGAGCAGCGACGGCAGGTAGAACAGGCTGCGGAACAGCCCGACCCCGCGCCAGGCCCGGTTGAGCAGCAGCGCCACGCCGAGCGCGGCGGCCAGCTTCAGCGGCACCGCCACCAGGGCGAAGGTCAGGGTGACGCGCACCGCGTGCCAGTACGAGGGATCGCTGGTGAACATCCGCTCGTAGTTGGCGAAGCCCACCCACTCGACCTCCGAGAAGGGGGTGAGGATGTCGTAGTTGGTGAAGCTGAGGTAGAGGGACAAGAGCATGGGAATCGCCGTGATGGCCATCAGTCCGATGAGCCAGGGCGAGAGGAAGACGTACCCCGCGAGACCTTCGCTTTGCCGGATCCGCCCGGCCACGCCGTGGGGGGCGTGGGCGCGGGCGGATCCGGTGCCGCGTCGGGTCGGGTCGGGCACCGTGGTCAGGGCCACGAGCCGGCTCCTTTCCGAGCGTGTGCGGCGGTTCAGGCGATGGCGGACTTGCAGGCGTCCATGAACAGGGCCGCGGCGGCGGCCGGGGCGAGCCGGCCGTACTGCGCCTCCTCGGCCGCCTTGATCAGCTCGGCGCGGACCTTGCTGTGGCCCTTGATCGGCACCTGCGGCGACTGGCCGAACTTCTGGGCCAGCTCGGTCTCCACCGCGATCGACTGCTTCATCGCGGGGTCGGTGGTGTCGTCGCTGACGACGCGGCGCAGGTCCAGGTTGGACGGCAGCCCTCGGTCGGTGCCGAGGATCTTGACGGCCTCCGGGTCGTTGGCGAGGAAGTTGAGCACGTCGACGGCGATGTCCTTGTGCTTGCTGCCCTTGAACACCGACCAGTACATGGAGGCGCGGGCCCACTGGGCGCTCGGGTCACCCGGGTAGGCGACCACGCCCAGCTCGTCCTTGGTGTTCTTCTTCAGCTCCGGCATCTGGTTGACCCAGACCCAGGAGGTGCCGGCCTTGCCGGTGACCACGAGCTGCTTGGTGATGTCGGTGGCGTTGCCCTCGTGGATCACGTCCGGGGTCGGGGTCGCGCCCCGGTCGCGGGCGCCCTTCCACAGCTCGAACCACTTGGTGACGTCCTCGACGGTGAAGCCGAGCTCCGTGCCCTTGTACATGTCCTTGCCCTGCTGGCGCAGCCACACCCAGAACGCCTTGTAGTCGGCGCTGGGGTCCATGGTGCCGGGGATCTTGGTCTTCTTCGCCACCTGCTCGGCCCAGGCGATGTGCTCCTCCCAGGTCATGCCGGTGGTCGGCTCCGGGAGGCCGTTCTTGGTGAGCAGGGTCTTGTTGTAGACCAGGCCCTGGGTGTTCTCGCCCGCGGCCAGGCCGGCGAGCTTGCCGTCGACCACGCCGTACTGCCAGAGGCTCTTGGGGAACTTCGACACGTCGAGCTTGCCGGAGTCGGAGTAGCTGGTCAGGTCGAGCGTGGTGTTGCGGGCCGCGTACTCGGCGAGGTAGTTGTCGTCGATCTGGAAGATGTCCGGCGGGTTGCCGCCGGCGGTGAGGGTGGCCAGCTTGTCGAAGTAGCCCTGGTTGGCCTGCCAGGTCTTCTCGAACGTGACGTTCGGGTTCTTCTTGGTGTAGAGGGCGAGGGCGTCCTCGGTCAGCTTGGCGCGGGCCTCGCCGCCCCACCAGAAGATGGAGAGCTTGACCTTGCCGTCGTCGCCGGCGGAGTCGTCGTCACCGCAGGCGGCGGCGCCGAGGACCAACGGCGCGGCCACGGCGAGGGCGACGAGCCCGCGCAGCAGCCGACGGCGGGGAGTACGGTGGGAACGCCCGGCGGGTGCGCCGGCGGTGGGGGGCGTGGCGGGGTGCATGTGCGCTCACTCCTTGGCGTTAGGAGGCGACAGCGCCACCGGTGGCCGCCCTCGGGCGGCCCGGGTCCGCAGGGCGATGCGGATCCGGGCCGACACGGACGGCACCGGGGCTACCGGTCCCTGCAGCGGGTCCGGTGGAGTCGCGGATGACCAACTCGGTCTGGAGCATTACCTGTGCGGTGGTGCGACGGGCGCCGACTGCCGTGCCCCTGCCGGCGCCCCGCGGTCCCCGCGGCGCGTCGGTGTCCTGTTGCAGCAGCATGTCGACGGCCGTCCGGCCGGCGGCCGCGGTAGGCGTGGCCACCGTCGTCAACTTGGGCCGGGTGAGCCGGCTCAGGGCGATGTCGTCGATGCCGACGACGCTGACGTCCTGTGGCACCCGGACGCCGAGGGCGTCGAGGCCCTCGATCAGCCCGATCGCCATCAGGTCGTTGTAGGCGAGCACGGCGGTGACGCCGCTGCGCTGGACGTGTTCGGCCAGCGCGAGGCCGCCGTGCTCGGTGGGCGGGTTGGGCCCGAGGACGGTCAGCTCGGCACCGCCGGCCCGGGCCGCGGCGGCGGCCGCCCGCCGGATCTCCCGGCTGGTCCACGAGCCGCGCGGCCCGCTGAGCAGGCCGATCGCGGTGTGGCCGAGGCCGGCGAGGTGCTCGATCGCCGAGCGGGCGCCCTGACCAACGTCCATCACCACGCAGGGCAGGCCGGTCACCTGGCGGTTTATCACCACCAGCGGGACCTCGCGGCTGAGCTGCTCGATGAGGCTGTTGCTCATCCGGGGGCTGCACAGCAGCACCCCGTCGACCTGCTTGGCCAGGGCGTGGACCAGCTCCTCCTCGGCCATCGGGTCCTCGTTGGTGTCCGCGACGAAGATGTGGTAGTCGCGGTGCCGGGCCTGCCCCTCCGCCGCCTTGATCAGTGGCGGGAAGAACGGGTTGGCGATGTCGGCGATGATCAGGCCGATGTTGTGGGTGCGGCCGGTGATCAGGGCCCGCGCGGCGCGGTTGGGCCGGTAGCCCAGGTCCTCCGCGCAGGCCAGCACCCGGACCCGGGTTTCCGGGTTGACCAGGTGCGGCGCGGAGAACGTGCGGGATACCGTCGAGATGTGCACGCCGGAGGCCCGCGCGACGTCCCTGATGGTGACTGGCACGGCGGCCCTTTCGTCCGGTGTGGCTGCGGTCACGTGGGTGCCGCCAATTAATGCAAACGGTTGCTCCAGTGTCAACGCTCGAAGATTACGACCAGGTTTCGAACGGGCACGCACCATGTGTTCGTATGCTGCCAAAGTGGGGCAAGGCACGCGGATTTTGTTTCCGTCGTTGACGCGCCGCGATCGATCGTGGTTTCTTCACTGCAAACCTTTGCAGCCAGCCAGGAGGCCCCCGCGATGTCTTCGAGAACCGGTGGACGGACCCGTCACGCGGTGGTGGGCACCGGCGCCCGGGCCGAGATGTTCGTCCGGGCGCTGGTGCGCGACCACGCCGACACCGCCGAGCTGGTCGCGTTCGCCGACGTCAACCAGGCCCGCATGGACGCGCACAACCGGTGGCTGGGCGAACTGGGCCACGCGCCGGTGCCGACGTACCGTGCCGACGAGTTCGCCGCGATGCTGGCCAAGGAGCGGGTCGACACGGTGCTGGTCACCACCGTCGACGCCACCCACGACGAGTACATCGTCGCGGCCCTGCACGCCGGCTGCGACGTGGTCTCGGAGAAGCCGATGACCGTCGACGCCCCGCGCTGCCGGCGCATCCTGGACGCGGTCGCCGAGACCGGCCGGCACGTCACGGTCGCGTTCAACTACCGCTACAACCCCCTGCACGAGCAGCTGCGCCGGCTGCTCGCCGACGGCGCGGTCGGCGAGATCGGGTCGGTGCACTTCGAGTGGCTGCTCGACGTGCGCCACGGCGCGGACTACTTCCGGCGCTGGCACCGCGACAAGGCCAACTCCGGCGGGCTGATGGTGCACAAGGCCAGCCACCACTTCGACCTGGTCAACTGGTGGCTCGACGCCACCCCGGTCGAGGTCTACGCCGCCGGCCGGCTGTTCTTCTACGGCGACGCCGGCCGCCGGCACGGCTACGCCCGCGACTACGCCCGCGCGCACGACGCGCCGGCCGCCGCCGACGACCCGTTCGCGCTGCGGATGGCCGAGCACCCCCGGCTGCGCGAGCTGTACCTCGACGCCGAGGCCGAGGACGGTTACCACCGCGACCAGAACGTCTTCGCCCCCGGCGTCACCATCGAGGACGACATGGCCGTGCTGGCCCGCTACTCCACGGGCGCGACGATGACCTACCACCTCACCGCGTACGCCCCCTGGGAGGGCTACCGGGTGATGGTCAACGGCAGCCGGGGCCGCCTCGAACTGGAGGTCGTGGAGAGCGAGTTCGTCAGCCCGCAGGCCGCCGGCGCGCTCAAGGGCGCGGCGCTGCACGGCACCGAGGCCGCCGCCGAGGGCGGCTCGGCCACGCTCACGCTGCGCCCCTACTGGCAGCCGCCGCAGCGCATCGAGGTCGAGGGCTACACCCGGCAGGGCCACGGCGGCGCGGACGCCCGCATGACGCAGGTGCTCTTCGGCGGCGCGACGGACCCGCTGCGCCGGGCGGCCACCGCCCGCGACGGCGCCCTCGCGCTGCTCACCGGCCTGGCCGCCAACCGGTCCTTCGAGACCGGCCAGGCCGTCCGGGTGGCCGACCTGCTCTCCCTGCCCTGACCGACCGCGCCCGGGGCGCGCCGCCTCAGCGGCCCGCCCCGGCGGGGCCGGCCGGCGCTGCCCGGCCCCGCCGGCCCGTCCCCGCACCATCGACCGCATCCGAGGAGCCATCCGACGTGCCGACCACCTCCCGACCCGACCTGCTCCTCCCCGCCGACCCGGGCCTGCGCGCGCTGGCCCGGCAGCTGTACGCGCTGGCGGCGGAGCAACCGATCATCTCCCCGCACGGGCACGTCGACCCGGCCCTGCTGGCCGAGGACCGGCCCTTCCCGGACCCCTCCCGGCTGATCATCGTGCCCGACCACTACCTGACCCGGATGCTGCTCAGCCAGGGCGTGCCCCCGGCCGAGCTGGGCGTCCCCACGGTGGACGGCAGCCCGGTGGAGACCGACGGCAGGAAGATCTGGCGGCGCTTCGTCGACGGCTGGCACCTGTTCCGGGGCACCCCGTCGCGGCTGTGGCTGGAGCAGACCCTCACCGAGGTCTTCGGGGTCGACACCCCCCTGTCGCCCGCCACCGCCGACGCCGTGTACGACCAGGTCGCGGCCCGCCTCGCCGAGCCCGAGTTCCGGCCCCGGGCCCTGTTCGACCGGTTCCACATCGAGGTGCTGGCCACCACCGAGTCGCCCTTGGACGACCTGGCCCAGCACGCGAAGCTCGCCGCCGACGGCTGGGGCGGCCCCGGCGGCAAGGTGGTCACCACCTTCCGCCCGGACAACGTGGTCGACATGGAGTTCGACAACTGGGCCGGCAACGTCGAGCGGCTCGGCGCGGTCGCCGGGGAGGACACCGGCACGTACGCCGGCTTCCTGGCCGCCCTGCGGCGGCGCCGGGAGGCGTTCATCGCCGCCGGCGCGACCTGCTCCGACCACGGCCACCCGACCGCGCAGACCCTGGACCTCGACGCCCGGGAGGCCGCGGCGCTGTACGAGCGGGGCCTGCGCGGCACGGCCGACGCCGCCGACGCGGAGGCGTTCCGGGCGCACATGCTGCTGGAGTTCGCCCGGATGTCGCTCGACGACGGCCTGGTGATGCAGCTGCACCCCGGCTCGGTGCGCAACCACAACCGCTGGCTGTACGCCCGGCACGGCCGCGACGTCGGCGGGGACATCCCGCAGGCCACCGAGTACCTGCACGCGCTCACCCCGCTGCTGGACGCCCACGGCAACGACCCCCGGCTGCGGGTGGTGGTCTACACCCTCGACGAGTACACCTTCACCCGGGAGTTGGCCCCGCTCGCCGGCGGCTACGCGGCCCTCTACCTGGGCGCGCCCTGGTGGTTCCTGGACTCCCCCGAGGTGCTGCGCCGGTTCCGGGAGGCGGTCACCGAGACCGCCGGCTTCTACAACACGGCCGGGTTCGTCGACGACACCCGGGCGTTCTGCTCCATCCCGGTGCGCCACGACGTGGCCCGCCGCGTCGACGCCGGCTTCCTCGCCCGGCTGGTCGCCGAACACCGGCTGACCGAGGACGAGGCCGCGGAAACCATCGTCGACCTCGCCTACCGCCTGCCCAAGAGGGTCTACAAGATCGGGGAACAGCTGTGAGTGTCAGGATCACCTCCGTCGACGTGCACGACGTGCGCTTCCCGACCGCGGCGGCCGGCGACGGCTCGGACGCGATCAACAAGGGCGACTACTCGGCGACGTACGTCGAGCTGGGCACCGACGCCGGGGTGGTCGGCGCGGGCTTCACCTTCACCAACGGGCGGGGCAACGAGATCACCTGCGCCGCCGT
The DNA here is from genome assembly GCF_054052245.1 of Micromonospora sp. PTRAS2. Lineage (NCBI taxonomy): Bacteria > Bacillati > Actinomycetota > Actinomycetes > Micromonosporales > Micromonosporaceae > Micromonospora > Micromonospora sp. PTRAS2. Next base: position 106,181 of record NZ_JBSWBU010000009.1, on the reverse strand, counting down.
GCAGGCCCTGGCCCACCACGTGCGGGGCCGCACGATCGAGGAGATCGTCGCCGAGCCGGTGACGTTCTGGCGCTCGCTCAGCGCCGACGTGCAGCTGCGCTGGCTGGGCCCGGAGAAGGGCGTCATCCACATGGCCACCGGCGCGCTGGTCAACGCCGTGTGGGACCTGCGGGCCAAGCTCGCCGGCAAGCCGATGTGGCGGTTCCTCGCCGAGCTGCCCACCGAGGAGCTCGTGGCCAGCATCGACTTCCACCACATCACCGACGCCCTCACCCCCGACGAGGCGGCCACCATCCTCGACAAGGGATTGATCGGATGGGACGAACGGCTCGCGGTGCTAGAGCAGAGTGGCTTTCCCTCGTACACCACGTCGGTAGGATGGCTCGGCTATCCCGACGAGAAGGTCCGGGCGCTGACCCGCGAGGCGTACGCGGCGGGCTGGCGGGCGATGAAGATGAAGGTGGGCGGCCCACCGGCCGACGACCTGCGCCGGGCGCGGATCATCCGCGCCGAGATCGGCCCGGACGCGCTGCTGATGATGGACGCCAACCAGGTGTGGGACGTCGACGAGGCGATCACCAACATGACGGCGCTGGCGGAGGTCGACCCGTACTGGATCGAGGAACCGACGCACGCCGACGACATCCTCGGCCACGCCCGGATCGCCCGCGCGGTGACCGAGCTGACCGGCGGCCGGTGCCGGGTGGCCACCGGCGAGGTGGCCGCCAACCGGGTGATCTTCAAGCAGCTGCTCCAGGCCGAGGCGATCGGCGTCATGCAGATCGACGCCTGCCGCGTCGGCGGGGTCAACGAGGTGCTCGCGGAGATCGTCATGGCGGCGAAGTTCGGCGTGCCGATCTGCCCGCACGCCGGCGGCGTCGGCCTCTGCGAGTACGTCCAGCACCTGGCCGTCTTCGACTTCCTGCGCGTCGGCACCAGCCTCGACGGCCGGATGGTCGAGTACGTCGACCACCTGCACGAGCACTTCGTCGACCCGGTCCGCACCCGGGACGGGCGCTACCTGCTGCCCGCCGCGCCCGGCTACAGCGCCACCATGCGCCCCGAGTCGATCGCCGAGTTCCGCTTCCCGGACGGTCCGGCATGGCGGTGACCGTGGGCGCGTCCCGCCTCGGGCTGGCCGCGCTGCGCCGGCTGCCCGAGGCCAGCCGACCGCTGCTGCGCCCCGGCACCGTGCCGGCCGGCATCGTGCACCTGGGCCTCGGCGCGTTCCACCGCGCCCACCAGGCCGTCTACACGGAGGAGGCGGTCGGCGCGGCCGGCGGCGACTGGGGCATCGTCGGCGTCGCCCCGCGCAGCACCGACCTCGTCGAGACGCTCGCCGCGCAGGACAACCTGTTCAGCGTGACCACCCTGTCTGGCGAGGGCGACAGCACCCGGGTGATCGGGGCCCTGGCCGGGGTCCGGCACGCGGCGAGCGACCCGAACGCGGTGGTCGCGCTGCTGGCCGACCCGGCGATCCGGGTGGTCACCCTGACCGTGACGGAGAAGGCGTACCAGCTCGACCCGGTGACCGGGCGGCTGAGTCCCGACGCGGCGCTCGCCGCCGACCTGGCCGGCGACGCGCCGCCGACGACGGTGCCCGGCCTGCTGGTGCGCGGGCTGGCCGCCCGGGCGGCGGCCGACGCCGGGCCGGTCGCGCTGGTCAGCTGCGACAACCTGCCCGCCAACGGCGCCCGGCTGCGCGGGCTGGTCGAGCAGGCGCTGGCCCGCTCCGGCGCCGCCGACCGGGTGCTGTCCTGGGTGTCCGAGCAGGTCACGTTCCCCGGCACGATGGTGGACCGGATCGTGCCGGCCAGCACGGCGCAGACCCTCGCCGCGGCCCGTGACGCGCTGGGCTTCGCCGACCTGGCGGCCGTGGCCGCCGAGCCGTACCGCCAGTGGGTGATCGAGGACGACTTCCCGGGCGGTCGGCCGGCGTGGGAGGCGGCCGGGGCGGTGCTCACCGACGACGCCGGGCAGTGGGAGCGGGTGAAGCTGCGCGGCCTCAACGGGCTGCACTCGGCCACCGCCTACCTGGGCGCCCTCGCCGGGCGGGAGACCGTCGCCGACGCGCTGGGCGTGCCCGGGCTGACCGGGATGCTGCGCCGGCTGGTCGCCGAGGAGGTGGCGGTCAGCTTCACCCCGCCGGACGGGGTGTCGATGGTCGCGTACGGTGACGAGGTGCTGGCGCGGTTCGCCAACCCGGCGATCCGCCACCGCACGCTCCAGATCGCCATGGACGGCTCGCAGAAGCTGCCCCAGCGGGTGCTGCACACCATCGTGGACCTGCGCGCGGCGGGCCGGTCGGCCCGCTGGTCGGCGCTGGTGGTGGCCGCGTGGATGCGGTTCGTGTGCGGGACCGCCGACGACGGCACGGCGCTGCCGCTGGCCGACCCGCTCGCCGAGCGGATCACCGGCGCGCTGGCCACCGCGGGCGGCACCCCGGCCGGGGTGGTCGAGGCGCTGTTCGGGCTGCGGGAGGTCTTCCCCGCCGAGGTGGCCGCCGACGACGAGGTCCGCGCCGACGTCACCGACTGGCTGACCGCCCTGCACCGGCACGGGGTCACGGCGACCCTGGCGGGGGCGGCGTGAACGCGGGGCCGGCGTGAGCGCGGGGGCGACCGGCGCGCCGCCCCGGGTGGCGGTCATCGGCGCGAACGGACACGGCCGCTGGCACCGCCGGGTGATCGCGCCGCTGCACGACGCCGGCCGGGTGCGCCTGGTCGCGCTTGTCGACGTACGCCCGATCGAGCCGGAGCCGGCGGCGCCGCTGCCGGTCGACGCGGCGGTCTTCACCGACCACGCCCAGATGCTCGCGGTGGCCAGGCCGGACGTGGTGGTGGTCTGCACCCCGCCGCACACCCACCTGCCGATCGCCCGGGACGTGCTGGCCGCCGGGGCGGACGTGCTGCTGGAGAAGCCGCCGGTGCTGTCGATGGCCGAGCACCGGCTGCTGGCCGCCGCCGTGGCCGAGACGGGCCGGGCCTGCCAGGTCGGCTTCCAGGCCCTCGGCTCGGCGGCGCTGGCCGAGCTGACGGCGGCGGTGACGGCGGGGCGGCTCGGCACCGTCACCGGCATCGCCACGGTGGCCGCCTGGCAGCGCTCGGACGGCTACTACGCGCGGGCCCCCTGGGCGGGCCGGCGCACGCTGCACGGCCGGCCGGTGCTCGACGGGGCGCTGGCCAACCCGCTCGCCCACGCCGTGATGCAGTGCCTCGCCGTGGCCGAGGCCGTCACCGGCGCGCCGGTGCGGCCGGCGACGATCGAGCTGGAGCGCTACCGGGTGCGCCCCATCGAGGTGGACGACACGGCGGCCCTGCGGGTCGTGCCGCGCTCCGGGCCGCCGATCGTGGCGGCGGTGACCCTGGCCGGCGAGGACTTCGTCGCCGGGGAGGTGATCGTGACCGGCACGGCCGGGCGGGCGGTGCTGGAATATCCGACGGACCGGTTGCTGCTGCCCGGCGACGACGCGCCCCGCGAGGTGCCGGGGCGGCGCGGCCTGCTGGAGAACCTGCTGGCGCACCGGGCCGACCCGGCCGGGACGCCGCTGATCGCCCCGCTGGCCCGCACGGCGCCGTTCACGGCCGTGCTGGAGGCGGTCCAGGCCGCGCCCGAGCCGACGCTGCTCGGCGGCGACCTGGTGACCGTCACCGGCCAGGGGCCGGACCGGGTGCTGACCGTGCGCGGCGTCAACGCGGCGCTGCGGGAGGCGGCCGGGTCCGGGGCGCTGCTGTCGGAGCTGGGCGTGCCGTGGGCGGTGCCGCCGGTGCGCACCGAGCTGACGAGGGAGGAGGACGCCTGAGGCGGGCCCGGTGCCGGGCCAGTGAAAACGCACTGCAAACGACGGGCGACTGCCGCACCCGCAAATCGGGCGCAACCACCGCGTTCGCGACCGCGACCGGTCGGGCAAATGCCGCCTGTCACGATTTGATGCAACATAGCTGCATATAGAAATTATTGACTCACTTGAGTGATTTTCCTTACGGTCAGTCGTACCGGCATTTCGTACCCGTTACGGAATCCGCCGCACCGACAGACCCCTTCGGAGAGTCCTCATGCGCCACCGCTTTCCCGGGGCGGCCCTGGTCGCCCTGTCCCTGCTGGTCACACCGGGCGCGGCGGCCGCCGCGCCCGCCGACGCCGGCGGCCCGGTGCCCCGACCCGTCGAACGGTTCGCCCGCCAGACGCTGCCCGCCGGCGACGGCTGGGCGGCCGACGGCGTCGGCACCACCGGCGGCTCCGCCGCCGCCGCCGACCAGGTCCACCTCGTGCGCACCCGTGCCGAGCTGGTCGCCGCCCTCGGCGGCGACAACGCCACCAACCGCACCAACGCCACGCCCAAGGTGATCGTCGTCGACGGCGTGATCGACGGCTTCGAGGCCGCCGACGGCGGCCTGCTCGGCTGCGCCGACCTGGCCGACCCGGAGTACTCGCAGGCGGCCTACCTGGCGGCGTACGACCCGGCCGTCTGGGGCATGGTGCCCCCGACCGGGCCGCTGGAGGCCGCGCGGGTGCGCTCGGTGGCCAACCAGACGAAGCAGACCCAGATCAACGTCGGCCCGAACACCACCATCGTGGGGCTGCGCGGGGCGACGCTCACCGGGCTGACCCTGATGATCGACACCGCGAACAACGTGATCCTGCGGAACCTCACCTTCGACGACGCCCGGGACTGCTTCCCGGCCTGGTCGCCGACCGACGGCGCGACCGGCAACTGGAACTCCCAGTACGACCAGGTCTCGGTGCGCCGCAGCGAACACGTCTGGGTCGACCACAACACGTTCACCGACGGCGACAACCCCGACAGCGCGCAGCCGGTGTACTTCGGCCGCCCCTACCAGGTGCACGACGGTTCCCTGGACATCACCCACACCGCCAGCCTGGTCACCGCCTCGTACAACCGGTTCGTCGGCCGGGATAAGCTCATGCTGATCGGCTCGTCGAACACCGTCGGCCCGGACGTCGGCCGGCTCAAGGTGACCCTGCACCACAACATGTTCGACCGCGTGCTGCAGCGGCTGCCGCGCGTCCGGTTCGGCCAGGTCGACGTCTACAACAACTGGTACCGGCTCTCCGGCGAGGGCTTCGAGTACGCCGTCGGCGTCGGGGTGCAGTCCGCCGCGTACGTGGAGAACAACCACTTCACCCTCGCCGCGGGCATCGCCGCCGAGGACCTGCTCTACGACTGGGGCGGCACCGCCGTCACCACCCGCGGCAACTGGGTGCGCGCCGACGGCGACCGGGCCCGCCCGGTCGACCTGGTGGCCGCGTACAACGCGACCCACGACCCCGACCTGGGCACCGACGCCGGTTGGACGCCGGCCCTGCGCCACGGCCAGGTGCTGCCCGCGCCGCTGGTCCCGCTGGTGGTCGGCGCGCTCGCCGGCGCAAACCGCCTGCCGCTGTGAAAGGAGGGGCCCCTTGTTAACGCATACGGTAGAGAAGGGTCCCCTTCTCACCTGACTCGGCGTGCCGGGGCGGGGGCCCCCTCTCTCCCCCGTCCCGGCACGTCGACCACCCGATCAGGGCGCGCAGGGGTCAGCCCCGGCTCGCCGGACCGGTCCGGCGAGCCGCCCGGTGGTGCCGCCACAGCCGCACCGCCACCACCACCACGATCACGGCCAGCACCGCCTCCCCGCCGAGGCCGAGACGACGCTCCAGCAGCCGGTACGAGGCGCCCGCGAGGAACCCGAGCACCGCGACCGTGACCGACCAGAGCACCCCGCCGGCCACGTTGGCCAGGGTGAACGTGGCCTGCGGCATCCCGCTGAGCCCGGCGATCCCCGGCACCAGCGCCCGCAGCGCCGCCGCCCAGCGGCCGATCACCACGGCGAGCGCGCCCCGGCGGCGCACCAGATCGAGCGCACGCCGCAGTTCTCCCGAGCGGACGAACCGCCGGGGCGTACGCGCCAGCAGCCGGCGGCCGTAGCGGCGGCCGACCAGGTAGCCGGCCTGGTCGCCCAGCGCCGCCCCCGCCACCGCGGCCACGATCACGGCCCACAGCGGCAGCCGCCCGGAGTGCGCCACCACCCCGCCGACCAGCACGGCGATCTCCCCCGGCACGAACAGCCCCAGGAACGTCGACGCCTCCAGCGCGGGCAGCAGGAAGACCAGGGCGAGCACCAGCGCGGGCGGCAACGCCACCAGCACCGCCACCACCCGGTCCACCCGATCATTCTGCCCGGTCGGCAGCCGGCAGGACCCCGCGCTGCCCACTCGCCCGGATGCCGCGAATGCCGGTTCACTCCCGATAGTGACGGGTTAGCCTCGGCGCAGGACACGTGGTGAGCAATGCTCACCTTCGGGTGGGCGCGGCGGACGGGGGTGCGGCGCATGCGCGGTCCGCTCTGGCGGGGGTGGCTGCTGACGCCCCGCATCTGGTGGGCCCGCCTGTCCCGGCGGACGCAGGTGGCGGTGGGCGGCGGGCTGCGCCGGGACCAGGCGCCGCGGGCGAGCCGGTTCCCGACGAACGCGCGCTGGTGGCACTACCCGTGGGCGCTGGTCCTGCTCGGCCTCGTCGTCGGCGGAATCCTGTTCACGGTCGCCCTCAACCAGTTCTTCCTGCCCCTGTTCCACCTGGTCGCCCATCACGTGCTGGACGTCCACGTGCGCTGGCCCGCCAGCGTGCCCAACCCGTGCGGCGGCAAGGACGCCGCCGAATCCTGCGCCCGGATCGCGAGCTTCTTCGGCCCGGTCACCGGCGCCGCGTTGACCTTCCTCGTCTTCTGGATCTTCACCCGCTTCCACGTCCGCCACTGGTACCAGCAGCGGGCGAAGAAGCGGCCGTACGAGCTGGTGCGCACCGCCAACGACGGCATCGACCGGGTGGTGGGCCGCGACGAGCTGTGCCAGGTCCTGATCGAGCGGATCCGCGACAACCGGGTGCGCTGCCCCACGGTCATCGTCGGCGGGGTCGGCTCGGGCAAGACCGCGACGCTGGTCGCCCTGACCAGGGAACTCGCCCGCCGGGGCATCGTCCCGGTGCCGATCCGGCTGCACGACGCGCAGGACAAGGACAAGCTCGACTTCGAGCAGCTGGCCCGGGACCGGTTCCTGGAGGAGGTCAACTCTCGGCTCTACAGCGACGCCCAGGCCGGCCGGCTGTGGCGGATGCTGCGCTGGGGAAACCGCCTGGCGGTGCTCGCCGACGGGCTGGAGGAGATGGCGAAGGCCGACAAGGCGCACAGCGGGGAGAGCGTGATCCGCACCGCGATCGCGAAGGCCGCCGACGACCACCTGCCACTGGTCATCGCGTCGCGCCCCTACGACCCGCTGCGCGGCATGCCGGGAATCGTGATCGGCCTGGAGTCGCTCGGCGAGGGCGCCGCCCTGGAGTACGCGCTGACGGCGGACGACCGGTCGGGTCCCGCCGCGTGGGGACCGGTCATCGACATGGTCTACGCCGCCGACGTCACCGCATCCCCGCTGTTCCTGCGCATCATCCGCGATCTCAACCGGCAGGGCCGGATGCGGCACCGCTCCGGATACCAGTCGGAGCCCGACTCGGCGAGCCGCCCGATCGACCGGTACGCGGCCCGCTGGGAGCTGCTCAAGGCGTGGCGCGAGGCGCTGCTCGACGGCTACCTGCGGGAGGACTTCGCGCAGAGCCGGCAGGAGCGGGAGGACACCATGCTCCTGCTCGCCGCGTTCGCCTGCGCCGGGTTCCTGCGCAACTCGCTCCAGGTGACGTACGAGGACCTCACCGACCACGACCAGTGGCAGGACCCAACCTCCGCCCACTGGCCCCTGTTCGACGCCCTGCGCCAGAAGCTGGACGGACGCCGCAGCCCCGCCGAACGCGACGACCTCACCCACGCGGCGACGGCGGGCGGCGAGCTGGGCCTCGTCGACGCGCAGAGCGACGGGGTCCGCTTCCAGCACGGCGACCTGCAGGCATATCTCGGCGCCCAACTGCTCGTCGATCCCGACGTGCGGAACAAGCTGCTGAGCCGGCTCGTCCGGGCCGAGCCGAGCCGGGAGGTCCTGAACGCGATGCGCCTGCTCTCCCGCGAGTTCGCCGGCCAGCGCGCCGAGCAGAAGCCCCGGCTGTGGACGCTGTTCACGGCGCATGCGGTGGCAAAGGCCATCGCCCACTCGGACGACGCGGCGAAGATGGTGGGCCTGCTCCAGCAGGCGGCTCCCGGCCAACCGAACGCCTGCTGGCAGCTCGAGTTCTACGCCGCCGCCCTGGAGATCGACGCCAGCGCGCTGAAGCCCCGGCACGCGAGCCTGGTCAACGAACTGGCCCGGCGGTGGCACAGCTACCAGCACGAGACGCCGGACCGGCCCCTCGACGAGGCGAAGCTCGACGTGGTGCGGCGGACGGGAGAGGCCGCCCGGTTGATCACCGACAGGCGACGCCACGGGGCCGTCGACAGGCGCCGGCCGCTGTGGGCCCCGCCGTACGCGGACCTGTTCCAGCTGGCCGCCGACGAGCACTCGTACCGCGTGCGGTTGGCCGCCGCGCGGGAGCTGGGCTTCGGCGGCATGGACGCCACCCTCGCCCTGTCGACGGCAGAGCTGCTCCGCCCCCGCTCCATGGACCTGCGCCTCGGGGGTGGCCCCAAGGCGCTGCGGGAGCAGCAGCTACGGGGCTGGGTCGTCCCGCTGCTGCACCTGTCCACGGTCGAGGACACCGATTCCGGGGTGCCCGGCGAGGAACGGTACCACCGCAGCCGTGTCGCCCTCGCCGAGTGGCTGCGCGAGCTGACCCCCACCGGCGGGGGCCGGCGGCTCTCGATCACCTCGGAGATGGCGCTCGCGCAGGGCTTCCGCCTCGCGGCCAACGTGCGGAGGTTGCCCGTCGGCCGAGCGCGCTGGGACCGCAGCTTCCTGGTCGAGAAAGCCGAGTTCGCGCTGCGCAACTCCCGCTTCTGGTACAGCCACCTGGCACTCCTCCAGGCCCTCACCCTGCTCGCCCTGCCCGACGACCCGGCCGAGCCGCTGCCGAGGCGGGGCCGCGGCTCCAACCCCTACGGGTTGGTGCAGCACTGGACGCGCATCGCGGGGTCGGCGGTGCCGGGGCGGGAGCGGTGCGGGGCGCACCCCTTCGTGCTGGAGGTGGGGCGGCTGTGCGTGTACGCGCTGCTCACCCGGCGGCCGGAGCGGTACTGTTGGATCGACGAGCGGGAGACCGCCAGCCGGGTCGGTTCGTGCAGCGTCCCCGACCACCTGCGCCGGGAGCAGCGCCTGTGGATCCCCGACTCGATGGGCTGGAGCATTCTCGGCGGCCGGGCGCAGCGGCTGCTCGCCGACATCATGCTGCTGCTCAACCTGGCCGACCGGGGCGACACCCTGGCCGAACGCGAGGAGCGGCTGGCCCGCGCGGACCGCTGCGACCTGCCGCCCTGCCTCACCAACGACCGCTCGGCGATGCAGCCGTCGCGCACCCTGCACGCCACCGACCGGTGCGACCCCGGGGCCACCTGCCTGGACGACTGCGACTTCCGGCTGTGCCCGCTGCCCACCCGGGGCGAGCGGATGCCGCACGAGATGGACCAGAGCTTCTGCGCCCGGCAGCGGGACCTGGCCAGCCTGCGCTACGTATTCGAGGCCCGAGCGCCGTGGCAGAACGGCGACTATGTCGGCCTGCGCAGGTTCTGGCGGGAGATGTCGGAGCGGCAACTGCCCAACTGGCGGCGCTGAGCAGGGCCACGGTCGGCGTCACAAGGCCGACGGGAAGACCCACGGGCGGTGAAGATCAGCTATAAGTGGTGGATGGACTTCCCGCCGTACCTGGCCTCGATGCCCATGCACGCGATCACCGAGATCCACGGCGAGCCCGGCCTGCGGGAACGGTTCCGGCTGGAGATCGGCGCGTTCGACGCGGATACCCGCGTCCGGCTCACCGCAGCCCTCGACCTCGCCGCCGAGCTGCACCGCGACGACCGGCGGGTGCGCGAGCCGTACCTGAACCACCTGCTGCGGGTCGCGATCCGGCTGATGCACCACTACCAGGTGCGCGACGCGGACGTGATCGTCGCCGGCCTGCTGCACGACGCGGTGGAGGACCACCCGGCGGAGCTGGCGGGCCAGCACCGCGCGGGGCCGGCGGCCGGCGGCGACCCCACGGCCGCCGCGCTGGCGGCGCTCGCCGAGCGGTTCGGCCCGCGGGTCGCGCGGCTGGTCGGCGCGGTCACCAATCCGGTGTACGACCCGGGCCGGGACCGGCACGCGCAGTACCGGGAGCACGTGGCGGCCAGCCTGGACCGCGAGCCGTGGGCCCGGGTGGTCAAGGTCTCCGACTTCACCGACAACGGGGTCGGGTTGATCCACACCGTCGGGCCGAAGGTGCATTCCCTGGCGGCGAAGTACCGCCCGCTGGTGCCGGTCCTGCGGGAGCTGGTCGCCCGGTCGGACACCCCGCTCGCGCCGGCGGTCAAGGAGCACATCTTCGGCCAGCTCGACCTCGCCGAGGAACGCTTCGCCGCGATCCTCGACCAGCCGGTGGAAGCCGGGGCCCCGACCAGCCGGTGAGCGCGCGGGCCCCGGCGGGCGCGGGCTCCGGCGCGACCCGCTCAGCGGCGGCGGCCGTGCGCAGGCCGCCTCGGCGGCGCGGCGGCGCGCCGGCCGGCTCAGCGGCGCGGCAGGGCGCGCGCCGTGCGGCGGCGCACGTCCGGCACGCGTTCCGGCGCGTCCCGCAGCACCACCCGCAGCGGGTGCGGGGCGTCACCGGCGGCGCCGCCGAGGACCGCCAGGAGCAGGCCGAGGTGGCCGACGGGTTCGTCGGCGAGCAACTGCGCGGCCTCGTCGACCACCAGGGTCAGCGGGCCGGCGTCGAGCCGGTCGCGCAGGCTGTCGGCGAGCGCGTCCCAGTTGCGGCCGACGTGGCCGGGCAGGTCGAGCGCGCCGACCAGCGCCGTGAACAGGCCGGCCCGGCTGCGGGCGCGCGCTGCGGGCAACACGGTCCGCTCCCCCGATGCGTCCGTGGGGCCGGCATCCGCGATGCTCAGCCACGACGGCAGCCCGAAGGCGTACCCCTCGATCATGGTGCCCTCCCCGGCGCGGGGCCGGACCGCGCGGACCGGCGCGAGGAACAGTCTCGGCACGGCGGCCGGCGTAGGCCAGGGGTGGCGGTGGAACGGATCCGCACGCGGCGGTGAAATCCTCGCCAACGCGGGTCGGGCGGCCCGGTCCGGGCCGCCCGACCCGGCCGGTCAGCAGCCGATCCGGCTCGGTCCGACCGCGACGTCGTCGAACCAGAGGGTGTCGGCGCCCTCGCCGTAGCTCTCCCAGCCCAGCCGCAGGTCGGTGAGCTGCGGACGCCACGTGCGGTTGAGCCACTGCCCGTCGATGTCGTGGGTCGGGGTGCCGTCCACGGTCAGGCCGGTGACCGCCGTGCCGTCGACCCAGGTGTTCAGCCGGCCCTGCGCGCCGTCGACCATGAACTCGACGCAGGACCAGCGGTTGGTGGCCAGCGGCAGGCTCAGCGCCACCCCGGACGGGCTCTGCTCCGGCAGCGTCGCGTCGTCGGAGGCCCGGTTCCACTGCAGCGCGCCGTTCTGGCCGCCCATCCGCAGGTCCTTGCCGCCGTCGGCGGAGTCGGCCATGGCCAGGAACGTGACGTGCGAGGTGGGCAGGGCGGTGGTGTGCCGCACCCAGAGCCGGGCGTACCGGACCGCGCCGAGGGTGCTCAGGCCCCGGGTGGTCCGGGCGAACACGTGGTTGCAGTAGCCGACCGTGCCGTTGATGCGCAGGGAGCGGCTGCCGCTGTGCGTCGTGGCGGTGTCGATCGCCGCCGTACCGGTGCCGGAGCAGTCGGGGTTGACCACCGTCCAGTCGCCCGACGGCACCGAGCCGGTCTGGTTCTCGAATCCGTCGCAGAGCACGGCCGTGCCGCAGCCGGCGGGCGGCGGGGTGGTGGGCGGCGGCGTCGTGGGCGGCGGGGTGGTCGGGGGCGGCGTGGTCGGGGGCGGCGTGGTGGGCGGCGGCGTCGTCGGGGGCGGGGTGGTCGGCGGCGCGGTCGTCGTCGGGGGCGGGGTCGCGCCGTTGCACGGTACGCCGTTGAGCGCGAACCCGGTCGGCCCGGCCGTGTTCGCGCCGACGGTGCCCTGGACGCCGAACTCGGTCGAGCCGCCCGCCGGCACCGAGGCGTTCCAGGCGACGTTGCGGGCGGTCACCGTGGCACCGGACTGGCTGACCTCGGCACTCCAGCCGTTGGTGATCCGCTGGTCGCCGCCCCACGTCCAGGTGACGGTCCAGCCGTTGACGGCGGTGTCGCCGGGACTGATCCGGATGTTGGCGGTGAAGCCGCCGGTCCACTGGTTGGGCACGTAGTCGATCCGGCAGCCGGCGGCGGCCGTCGCGGGGGCGGTGGGCAGGCCGACGCCGGCCAGGGCGGCGGCCAGGACCGCCCCGGCGGCGACGATCGGGGTGAGACGGGCGCGGGAGATCCTCATCGGGTTCCTTCCGAGGGTGTGCCACCGCACGGGCGCGGCCGGCGGGGGCACGGGGAACTGCGGGAACGCTCGCATGGCGACGCGACCGGCGACGCGACGCGGATGCCCGGCTCCGGGCGGACCATCAGCCGTCGGGCCGGTCGGCGATCGACGGCACGGCGGCGCCCGACGACCAATCTAGTGATGTTCGCCGATGGATAGCAAGGCGACGGGCCGCGCCGCCGCGCCACGAGCGCGTCCGGCGTGGCGGGCGGCCACGACCCGGCCCGGGTCGTGGCCCACGCCGGGATCGACCCGCCCTCCGATCCATTCCCGCCAACCTGTTCATTCCCAGTCACCCGGATACGCCAACGACGCCCCGCTTTCTCCCTCATGGCGTATCCCTGGCGGGCACGGTAGTGTCGGGGCCTGCCTTGGGTAGGGGGCCCTGTGGACAACGCACCAGTCGACCGCCGTCGGATTCGTCGCGGGAGAATCGCCACGTCCCTGGCGTTCCTGCTGTTCGGCACAGCGCTGGGAGTATGGACCGCGCGGATTCCGGCGGTAAAGGAGAAGCTCGGGCTCAGTGACGGCCGGTTGAGCTTCGCGCTCCTGGCTTTCGCGGCGGGCTGCATCGTCGGCATGGCGTTGCTCGGTCGACTCACCGACCGTTTCGGCAGCACCCGCGTGCTCATCCCCTCGGCGATCCTGGAAGGGCTGCTGCTCGTCCTTCCCGGATACAGCGGCACCCTGGTGGTTTTGTGCGTCGCCCTGTTCCTCTTCGGCGCGACGCACGGGACGCTCAACATCGCGATGAACGCCAATGCCCTAGAGGTCCAGCGGGCCTGGGGTAAACCGATCATGTCGTCGTTCCACGCCATCTACAGCATCGGCGGTTTCCTCGGGGCGATCGTGGGCAGCTTCTTCGCGCGCAGCGGGGCAAGCGTCGGCACCACCTTCCTCACCGTCGGCGCGGGGGTGCTGGTGCTGGCCGTCTGGGCTGCGCTGTGGGTGCTGCCCGCGACGAGCGCCCCGGAGGCCGCCGGCTCACCGGACACCGGGCAGGGGCCCTCCCGCCGGTCCCTGCTGCTGGTCTTCTTCGGCGTGCTGGTGCTGTGCACGCTCGTCGGCGAGGGCGCGGCGGCCGACTGGAGCGCCGTCTACCTGCGGGACAACCTGGAAACCAGCCCCGGCTTCGCCGCGTACGGCTTCGCCGCGTTCTCGATCATGATGACGGTGGGCCGGCTCTTCGGCGACCGGCTGGTGCGCGCCCTGGGGCCCGTCACCCTGGTGCGGTTCAGCGGCGCGCTCGCGGCATGCGGCCTCGGCGCGGCCCTGCTGGTGCACCATCCGGTCGCCGGTGTCGTCGGGTTCGGGCTGCTGGGCGCCGGCCTGTCGTGCATCGCCCCGCAGGTCTACTCCGCCGCCGGAAACCAGGACCCGAGCCGCGCCGGCCGGGCCCTGTCGACCGTGGTCAGCATCGGCTATCTGGGATTCCTGTTCGGGCCTATTCTCATCGGCGCCGCGGCGACCGTGGTGGGATTGCCGTCGGCGTTGTGGATTCCCGTGGTGCTCGCAGTTTTCGTCGCGGCGGGCGCCACCGCGATGCGTGCACCGAGCCGCTCCGGCGAAAAGCAGGACAATGCCCCGGTCCCGTCAGCGGGGGTCGAGCGCTGACGGTTGTCCGCCGGGGACGGATGTCACCTGGAAGGAACCGCGCTTGCACATCATCGAATGCCATTTCGAGTGCACCGGATTCGACGACTCCCTGGTGCAGGCGGGCACCTCCGTCTACCTGTGGAATCTGGTCCGGCAGTTCCGCGACCGAGGGCACCGGGTCACCGCGTTGACCGCGGCGCACGGGCTGATCCCACTCCTGCGGCGTGACCACGACGTCGTCGAGACGGATTGGCGGTCCACCGGCGAGATAACCATTCCTGTCGACCCCGACAGATGGCCGGGGCACCCCGACGGCGTCACGGTGGACGGATCCGCACGCGCCTATCAGATGACCGTCGAGGGAATCGACGTGGTCCTGCTCAGCAACGAGATTCTCGACAGCCACACCGACACTCTGCACCCACCGGCGGGCGCCGAGGGGACCGACCCGACGTTCCTGAAGCCGCTGGTGTTCCAGGTCCTCGCCGCCCGCTTCCTCTCCGGCCAGGAAACCGCGCAGGCCATCGTGCACCTGCACGAGCCCGTCCTGCACCACCTGCTGCCCGCGGCGCTGTCGGCGTACGGCTTCCCCGTCGTGTCGACCGTGCAGACGAACCTGCCGGTCAACACCAAGGTCTACGCGCCGCAGGCCCGGGCCCTGCTGCGCGACCTCGGCGCCGACCCCACGGTCGTCGACGGGCTCGCGGACCCGCCCCTGGACTCGCCGCTGCACCGGGCCATGCGGGCGTTCCTGCCGCAGACCCTCCTCTATCGCGACCAGCCGCAGCGGCCGGGGCACGACTACGTCAGCGCGCTGGCCCTGGTGGCCCGCTCGGCGGACGCGGTGGACTTCCTCTCCGAGGGGCAGCTCGAACACGCCCTCACCCAGGCCGAAACGCCGTTCGCCCAGCTCTTCGCCGAGCTGGCCGTCCGCCGCGAGCTGTGGTCGCGGGCGGACCGGCTGACGGTCGGCGGGTGCGCCATCGGCGACGAGTGGCTGGACGTGGCGCGCGGCGACGAGCGACGGCGGCGGACCCTGACCGCGCTCGGCCTCGACCCGGCGCTGCCGACCGTCTACCACAACGGGCGGTACTCGGTGGAGCACAAAGGGCTGCGGGAGCTGTTCCGGGGGGTGCGGCGGCTGCTGGACGAGGGCGAGCGCTTCAACCTGCTGCTGCACTGCCTGGCCCCGCACCCGCCGCAGGACCCCGACCTCGCCGCGCTGGCTGCCGACCACCCCGGGCAGGTCCGGATCCGCACCGGGCCGATGCCGCCCGCGGAGCTGATGGACTGGGCGGCCTCCAGCGACCTGTGCGTGTTCCCGGCGAAGTTCGAGATGGACACCTTCCTGATGGCGATGGGCGAGGCCATGGCCAGTGGCGCCGTGCCGGTCGCCACGGCGCAACGGGGCATGCGCCACTTCCGGCACTCCTTCGACCTGGCCGCGCCGACGGCGACGGGCCTCGCCCTGCCCCGCTCCTTCCGGGTCGCCGACCCGGACCTGACCGACGCGGTGCACGACGGCCTGGCCCGCATGCTCGCGCTGGTCCGCGCCGGGTCGCCGCTGGTCGACACGCTCCGCTCGCGGGCCGTGGCGACCGCCCGGGAATTCACCTGGTCCCGGGCCGCCGACCGGTTCCTCGCCGTGTTCGCCGCGTGCGTGGCGGGCACCTGGCCCGGTGGGCGGTCGGGCCCCGCGGCCCTGTCGCCGACGCCCGCCCCCGGCGACGACGGCGGCGCCGGCACAGCGGTCGCCGGCCCGGACGGGGTCGCGGTGCGCTGGGCCCACCCCGAGGCGGTCCGGGTGGAGCTGGTGTATCCGGGCGATCCCGTCGAGGTGATCGCGCTGGCCCGGCAGGACGACGGGTCGTTCGCCGGCACCGGCCCGGCGACCGCGGGCCCGGTGGCCGTGCTGGTCACCTGCCGCGACGGCCGCTGTGTGTGGGCCGGTGCCCCGGTCGCGGCCACGACCGGCTGACATCGGCCGGGGGCGGGGCCCGCGCCCCGCCCCCGACCGTCGGTGGCGCGTCAGTCGGCGAGGGTGAGGGTGACCCCCACCTTCTCCAGGATCGACTCGCCGGCGATGACCGGCGCCATGCCCGCGCCGCCGCCGGCGGGCGCGGGCAGCGGGCGTACCTCGGCGTCCGGGTCCGCCTCGAAGAAGAAGACCAGCGACACCAGTTCCTCGTCGGGGTCGCTGGCCGGGGGCGCCAGGACGCGGTGGCGCAGTGCCCGCCACCGGCCGTCGGTCCAGAGGTTCATCATGTCGCCCAGGTTCACCACCAGCGTGCCGGGCACGAACGGGGGCTTAAACCAGCCGTCCTCGGCGTTCCACGCCTCCAGCCCGCCGACGCCCTGTTGCCGGTCGAGGAAGGTGATGGTGCCGAAGTCGGCGTGCGGCCCGACCCGCATCTGGCCCTCCTCCAGCCGCCCCACCGCCGTCAGGGGCGGGTACCAGTTGACGTTCTGCGTCCACGTCGCCCGCTGGGAGCGGGAGGTGAAGTGGTCGGCCGGGACGCCGAGGGTGACGGCGAGGACCTCCAGGACCTCCAGCGCGAGCCGGTTGAGGTGGCCGGTGTACTCGGTGGCGACCTCGCGCAGCTCCGGCAGCTCCGCCGGCCACTTGTTGTCCGGATAGTAGAGCCAGTCGAACTTCGCGTCCCCGGTGCGGTGGGTGGGGCCCATGTGGTACGCCTCGTGCAGGTCGGGGGCGCTGGCCATGCCGTCCACCGCGCTGGCCTGCAGCGCGCCGAGGCCCCGCCACCCGTTGTCGTACGGGCGGCTGACCGCGTACCGGCGCTTCTGCTCCGGGGTCAGCCGCATGAACGCGTGGCCGACGGCGCGCATCCGCGCGGTCAGGTCGGCCGGCACGCCGTGGCCGGCGAGGAGGAACATGCCGGTCTGCCGGAGCGCGGCGTCCAGCTCGGCCGACGTCCGGGCGCGCTCGTCCGGGCCCGCCGCCCGCCAGCGCGGCAGGTCGAGGGTGGGAATCGCGGTCGTCATGTGCTGCTCGCCTCTCACTCGGTGATGCCGGTCATGACCTGGGTCGCGAGCCGCACCTCGCCGGTGTAGGAAGCGGGTGCGTCGCCGTCGACGAAGCGCTTCGGGTCGCCGATCGGCATCTCGGCCCGCCAGGTCAGCGCGGGGATGTGGGCGTTGATGAGCTCGCCGTCGGCGCGCAGCAGCGCCGACGACGGGTGGTACATGTGCAGCAGTGGGTCGTCGTAGGAGTCGAACGCCGAGTTGGTGTCCATGCGGTAGCTGAAGTCGTTGTCCTCGCCGCCCCAGCCCTCGAACCGTTCGTCCATGCCGTCGATGCGCAGGAACGCAGACTTGCGCACCCAGACGCAGCAGCCGGGCGGGCGGCGCAGCACGAAGGCCCGCAGCCGGTCCGGGTCGACCTGGGCGCTGCCCTGGGCCAGCCGCTGCTCGATGGCGTGGGCGGTGGACTCGGCGTCGAGGCACCACATGTCGCGGTAGCTGAGGTGGCCCATGGTGCCGGGACGGTTGAACCTGCGCGCGTTGCGGGCGACGAAGTCGCGGTCGGCCAGCACGTCCGCGTCGAGGATGCACACCACCTCGGGGTCGCAGGGGGCGTTGACGACGCCGACGTTGACCGCCCACGACTTGTTGAACAGGCCGTCCTTGTGCACCCACAGGTAGTCGTCGGCGTACGGCTCGATCACCTGCTGCGAGCGCGGCTCGGTGTCGGCCTCGACGACGAGGACGCGGTACTCGTCGCGCGGGGCGGACTGGTCGCGCAGCGAGGCGAGGCAGGCGAGCAGGTTACGCAGCCGGGTCCGGTCGGGCGTCCGGTCCCGGAACGGGACGACGACGAGGATCTGGGCCCGTGCCGGGTCGCCGGGCGGGGGCCCCGGCGGGAGCGCACGCAGCTCCTCGAAGGACGCCCAGCGCCGCACCGGCCGGGTGCCGTACAACGCGCCGAGGTGGCTGCCGAGGCGGCAGTTGGACTCGGCCCGCCAGCCGTGGGCGAACAGCGCGGCCACCGTGTCCGACGGTGGCGCGGCGGCCAGCGCGGTCAGGGCCCGGTGCAGGGCGGCGTACGCCTGGGGGTTGCGGGTGTCGGCGAGCAGGGCCTCGGCGAGCCGGCGGACCTCGGCGTCGTCGACGTCGCGCACCGCATCCACCACGGCCTGGGTGTAGGGGCGTCCGCGTTCCCAGTAGAAGATGCTGGACTCGGGCGCCTGTGGGTCGGCGGCGACGACCAGGCTGTCCGCGACGGCCGACGCGAGGGTCTGCGGATGCGACGGTTGGACGAGGGACATCGTCAACTCCCCGGGTAGTGGCCGAAGGTCGGGCCGGTCGGCGGGCCCCCGACGCCGGTGCCCCGGCGTGGGCGCGCGGCGTCGACCCCGGCGGGGCGGGTCACCGGTCCGTCCAGCTCAGGGCGCCGGCCGGGGCCCGCCGGGCCGCCGTGGTCCGCTCGTAGGGCAGCGCGCCGTCGGGCATCCGGACGACCTCGACGTGCAGGCCGATCGGGCTGCGCACGTAGACCCACCGGTCGCCGGCGATCGGCCCGTCGTCGATGGTCTCGGGCGCGCCCAGGACGGTGAACCCGGGACGGGCCGCGAGGTGGCGCGCGGCGGCGTCGACGTCGCGCACGTGGATGGCGAGGTGCCGGCCGCCGACGTCGCAGTTGCGCGGTGGCGGGGCGGCCCGGTCGGTGTGGGCGAAGGTCCGCAGTTCCACGTTGTCGGTGGGGCCCATCCGCAGGGCGGCGACCTCCACCGGACCGTCGGGGTCTGCCTCGACGCCCCGGTGCAGCAGCTCTCCGCCGAGCACGTCGGCGAACACGGTGAGCGCCTCGTCCAGGTCTGCGACGGTGTAGCCGATGTGGTCCACCCCGCGCAGCCCGGTGATCGGCGGCGGACCGGGCGGGCGGGCGCCCCGGTTGGTCCAGGGCCCGTCCGGGCGGTGCCGGGCCGCCGGGGCGGGTGGCCCGTGCGGCGCGGGCTCCGGCGGCGACCGCAGCTCGAACGCCAGCCCCCACGGCGTACGGAAGCGGGCGCGGCACGCCCCGGCGAGCGGTGACCGCCCCCCGGCGGCCGGGCCGGGGTCCTGCGGGGTGAGTCCGCTGAGCCGGCCGACGGCGGCGGTGGCCTCGGCGACGTCGGCCACGAGGAATCCGAGGTGCTGGTGGCCGGGGTCGTGGCGCTGCGGCGGCGCGGTGACCTGCCCGGCCACGGCGTACTGGAAGAGTTCGAGGTTGGTGGTGGGGCCGAGGCGGATCAAGGCGATCTCCGCCGTGGCCCGGGGCGGCACGTCGAGGTGTTCGCTCATCCAGTCGTCGGTGCGGGCCAGCGGCGGCAGGCGGTAGACGACCTCGCCGCCGAGGACATCGACGGCGAACGCGGTGGCCGCGTCGAGGTCGGCGACCGTGAGCGCCACGTGGTCGACCCGCTGCGCGCCGGGTATGCCGGGGCCGGTCATCGGTATCTCCCGTCGAGCAGGGTGAGCGCCGCCAGGGAGACGGCGTCGGTGAAGCTGCCGTCGGCGACGAGCTGCCGCAGCTCGGCGTGGGTCACGAACCGGTGCACCAGGTCGCTCTCGCTGGCCTCCCGCGCGGGTGGCCCGGCGACCAGGTCGGTGGCGAGGAAGATGTGGCAGCCCTGGCTGGCGTAGCCGTAGGCCACGTGGACCCGGCCGAGGTGGCGCATCGTGCCGGCGGTCAGGCCGGTCTCCTCGCGCAGTTCGGCGGCGGCCAGTTCCTCGGCGCCGCGCCCGCCGGCCGGTTCGGACCACGAGCCCTGCGGGAACTCCCAGTACCGGCCGCCGACCGGGTAGCGGTACTGCTCGACGAGGTGGAATCCGCCCGGCTCGGCGGGGACGACGAGGGCGAAGTCCGGCTTGTCGACCACGCCGTAGACGCCACGGGACCCGTCGGGGCGTTCCACGGCGTCCTCGCGCACCGTCATCCAGGCGTTGCGGTAGACGGTGCGACCGGTGATCCGGCGGGTCACCGGGCCGTTCGCGGCGCTCACCGCGCCGCCCGCACGCCGTCGGCGACCAACAGCCGGGCGGCCTCGCGGACGCCCCGGACGGGCACGCCGGCGGTGGCGGGTATCCGGGACAGCAGGGTGCTGGTCAGGCAGGTGTTCTCCGGCCGTCCCGCGTAGCGTCCGGCGGCGCGCGGCTCGGCGACGACGAGCCCCGGGTCGACGCCGAGTTCCGCGGCGATGAGCAGCGCCCAGTCGGCGCGCGAGATCCGGTCCGGTCCGCCGAGGTGCAGCAGCGGGACGTCGCGGGCGGTCAGCACGGCGGCGGTCACCGCGGCGACGTCGTCGACCAGCACCGGGGTGGTCCACTGGTCGTGGGGGACGGCCACCGGTTCCCCGGCGAGCAGGCGGTGCGCGCAGGCCGCGAAGAAGTTGAGCCACTTGGCGCTGTCCGCCGGCTCCCAGCCGTAGACGAGGCTGACCCGCAGCACGGTCGCGGCGGCGTGGCCGGCGAACACCTGTTCCGCGGCGAGCTTGGCCCGGCCGTAGGCGTTCGGCGGGGCCGTCGGCGTCGCCTCGGCGCAGTCGGGCCGGCTGCCGTCGAAGACGTTGTCGGTCGAGATGAGCACCAGGCGGCGGTCGCCGGCGGCGGCGAGCATGTTGCGGGCCGCCGTCTCGTGGCCGGCCATCGCCTCGGCCGGGTGCCGGTCGCACCAGGTCACGTCGGACGGCCCGTGGACCAGCACGACCTGCTCGGCGGCGGTGTCGGCGAGCGCGCGGGCGCAGGAGGCCGGGTCCGTCACGTTCAGCGGAGTCCACGGCGCCGCCGCGTGCGGCGGCGGCCGCCTCGACGCGAGGACGGGTCGCTCGCCCGCGCGGGCGAGCCGGTCGGCCACCGCCCTGCCGACGAACCCGCTACCGACGATCAACGTACGCATGCGCGGCCTCCGCTGCGAGTCGGGGATCCGCGCCGGCCGCGGCGAGCATCCGGCCGACACCGATCAGGCTGTGGTCGTCGTCGGCCGCGCCCAGCGTGAGCATCGCGCGTACCTGGGTCGGGGTCAGGCCGAAACAGCCCAGCTCGGTGAGCTCGTCGCCGAGGATGTCCACGAACGGCTGCCCCACGGCCACCGCGAAGCCGCCGATGAAGATGAACCGGCGGATGCCGATGGAGGAGAAGACGCTCGCCACCGCCAGCGCGAGCGGCCGGAGCGCGGCGCGCAGGACGTCGACGGCGAAGCCGTCCCCGCTCCGCACCGCGAGGGCCACGGCCTCGTTCGTGATGCCCTCCGGGCGGCCCGCCGACGACGCCGCCAGCCCCGAGACGCCGAACTCGCCGGGCCGCTGCCGGGCGGCGACCCGCACGGCCCGCAGGATGCCGCGTCCGGAGGCGATGCCGCCGAGGTGCCCGCGCCCGCCGCAGTCGCACGGCGGCGCGGTGCCGCTCCAGTCGACCCGCCAGTGGCCGAGTTCGCCGCCGAAGCCGGCGTCGTCGACCAGCACCTCGCCCCGGCGGAAGACCTTACTGCCGACGCCCGAGCTGACGGTGAACAGGCAGAAGGCGTCGTCTGCGGCACGGGCGTAGCGCCACGCCGCCGCCGTGATGTCGTTGACGGTCAGTACCGGGACCCCGAGCCGCGCGCCGAGGTGGGCGTTCAGCGCCACGGACCCGCCGCCCTCGCCCCAGATGGTGGGGGCGGCGAGGGCGACGCCGTCGGCGGTGGTCGGCCCGGCGAACGACAGGCCCACCGCCCGGCTGCCGGCGGCCTCCGACCTGACCAGGTACGCGGCGAGTTCCGTGGTGAGCTGGCCCAGGACCCGCTGCTGGAGTTCGGCCACGGGCGCGCCGGGATGGCGGGCCAACCCTTCGGTCGCGACGCGGCGCACCCCCCGTACGACGGGATCGCCCGCCGTCACGTGCCCGATTCGCAGGGTCGTCCCGCCGATGTCGGCGACGACGAACGTGTCGTCCCGGGCGGTCATCGGTGGGCCTCGGCGACGGCGTCGCCTCCAGCGGCGCACTGCGCGACGGTGCCGTCCTCCAGGACGATCGCCCCGTCGATCCGGGCGCCGGCCGCCACCGCCGCCCCCGGCAGCAGCACGCTGTCGTGCACCACCGCGCCAGCGCCCACCCGGGCCCCGGGGTAGACGACGCTGTGCGTGATCTCGCCGTGGTTGACCAGGTCGGCCGGGACGAGCGAGCGGCGGATCCCCGGCGCTTCGTCGACCACCCGCCGCGCGACCTCCGGCCGCACGGTGGCGGGCAGGTCGGCGAGGGGGATCGACGGCGGCTGCCGAAGCAGCGAGCGGTGCGCCAGGTGGTAACGGTCGACGGTGCCGATGTCCTCCCAGTAGCCGGGCACCCGGTGGCCGCGGATGAGCTCCCCGCCGGCCAGCATGGCGGGGATCACGTCGCGGCTGATGTCGTGCTGCCAGGCGGTGCCGGCGAGCTGTTCCAGGTAGCGGCGCAGGACCCCGGCGTCGAACAGGCAGAACGCCGCGAACACCAGGTCACTCGTGGGCTCGGCGGGTTTCTCGACGAACGCGGTGAGGCGGCCGGCGTCGTCGAACTCGACCATGCCGAACAGGTGCACGAAGCGGCGTTCGATCCGCTGGTACGCGACCGTCAGCGCGGCCTTCGACGCCCGGTGCTCCCGCAGCATGTCCCGGTAGTCGAAGCGGTAGACGTGGTCGGCGTGCAGCACCAGGACGTCGCGGGGCGCGCCGCCGAAGACCCAGCGTTCCTTGCTGATCAGGGCGTCGGCGGTGCCCCGCTCGGCGGGCCAGGTCCGCTCCGGCAGCGCGCCGGGGACGGTCCCGGGCGGGACGCTGCGGTACGCCTCGTCGTAGGGCCCGAAGTGGACGCGGAACCCCGGCGTCCGGTTCCAGACCCGGTGCAGGTCGTCCATCAGCATGCGTTCCTCGTACTGCGACAGCAGCAGCACCTCGTCGAGGCCGGAGTCGCAGGCGTTGCGCAGGCTGAAGTCGATGAGCCGGCTCGTCCCGCCGAACGGGATCAGCGGCTTGAGCCGGCCGACGCCCAGCGGGCCCATGCGCTCTCCCCGGCCACCGGCCAGCAGCACCGCGCGTACGCCGTTCATCCGTTGCTCCCCTGCGTCGGCGCGGACGGGGCCACCGCCATCGACGTCCAGTTGGGTTCCAGGCGGGCCAGGGCCGCGGCCAGCTCCGCGGGGGTCACATCGTCGACGAAGCGGGCCTGGCCGATGCCGGCCGTGAGGGGGATGAGCTGCCGGCCGTCGCGGTGGCGCACGGTGTCGGCCAACGCCTCGGTGAGCAGCTCGGTGGAGCAGACCGGGTGCCAGGTCGGGAGGCCGAGTTCGCCCATGACCAGGCGCGCGCGGCTCAGGTCCTCGGCGGAGAGCAGGCCCCGGTGGTGGGCGAGCACGAGCGACAGCGCCATGTCCACGGCGACGGCCTCGCCGTGCAGCAGCTCCGGCAGCGCCCGCATCTCGATCACCGGCGAGAACGAGTGCCCGTAGTCGACGACCCGTTCGAGCTGGTGTTCCCAGAGGTTCGGCTGCAGCTCCTGCAGCATGCCGCCGATCGCGAGGCGGATCACGGCCAGCGCCGCCGCGCCGCCGTCGGCGCTGCCGACGGGCTGCATCCGCTCGGCGATGATGCGGGCGCCGTGGACGGCGAGGAGCTCGAACAGGCGGCGGTCCTTGATCAGCGCCATCTTGAGCACCTCGGCGAGCCCGTTGCGCAGGTGCCGCACGGGCAGCGTGACCAGGAAACCCGGGTCGATCAGGGTGGTCGCGGAGGGGTGGTACGTGCCGAGCCGGTTCTTGTGGTCGCTGAAGTTCACGCCGGTCTTCGAGCCGATCCCGGCGTCGACCATGCCGATGAGGGTGGTCGGCACCCGCACGTACGGCGTCGAGCGGCGGTAGAGGCTGGCGGCGAGCCCGACGATGTCGGTGAGCACTCCCCCGCCCACCGCGATGACGGGCTCGCGGCGGCGGGCCACGCCGAACGCGTCCATGGCCGACACCACGCGGAACACCGACGTCATCGTCTTGCGGCGCTCGTCGGCCTCGACGACGCACAGCTCGTAGGTCACCCGGTGCGCCTCCAGGTACGCCCTGATGCGTTCACCGAACAGGACGTCCACCTGGGAGTCCAGCACGACCAGGCGGCGTCGGCCGGGGCCGTCCCCCGTGCTCGCGGCGGTCACCATCAGGTCGGAGGCCGGGTCGAGCAGCCCCCGGCAGAGGCGCACCTCGTAGCTCACGGCCTGGGAGGCGTCGACCCGCCACCCCGGGTCCCCGTCGTGGCCCAGGGTCGACAGCCCGTTGCCGGTGGCGGCCTGCCCTGCGGATACCGGCGTCGTCGATTCGATGAGTCCCTCCTCCGTCGTCACTGCGGTTGCCCTGGGGTCACCGGCGGAGTCACTGGGGTCAGCAGCTCGATGGTGACGCTGGACGGGTCGAGGGCCGGCGTGGTCGACATGGTCGGTCGGGCCTTCTCGAACCGCTCCATGGTGGCCGCGATGTCGTCGGTTTCGACCTCGTAGATCGCGACGTACCGCCGGCGTTCGCCCGCGGCCTGCGGGGCGACGAAACGCTGCGCCCCGACGAAACCGGGGACGGCGAGAACCTCGGCGAGATGAACACGGTCGTACCAGTGGTTGAACTCGTTCTCACAACCATGGAACGGACTGGTGTGGATCAGCAGCAGGTGACGATTTTTCACGGCCATCGCGCATTACTCCAGCTATGACGAGGATGGCGGTTACGTGGCCTGGATCGCCGGGATCGGCAGCAATATCCATCAATGCAGACATGGACCATAACCGATCGCCCTGCACGCGGCAATGCCCTGCGAAAAGGATCTAGCCGGCATCGCCAGTGCATCGGGTTCCTACACCTGACCAGCAAAGTCATTCTAAAATATTGACACCTGGCTATTGGTGCTGAATCATGCACCACCATGGATCATTCCCGAGTGCGTCGACCGAATGTGGTCGGTCTCGCCGCGTTCGCGGCAGCGACAACCATCCTGGCAATGGGAATTTCATCTCCGGCAACTGCTGCGGGACAGGTGCGAGGAACCGGAGATCCGGGTGCCATCGACGGCAGTTACCTCGTCGTGTTCGACGACCGGGTCGCCGCCGACAATCGCGCGGACATCGCCGCCCTGACCGGACGGCTGGCCGCGAAGTACGACGTCGGGGTGGAACACACCTACGGGCACGCGCTGCACGGTTTCGCCGGCACGATGAGCCGCACCGCGGCCCGACGCCTGGCGGCCGAGTCCGGCGTGTCGTACGTCCAGCAGAACCGCGCGGTGCGGGCCCTGGACACCCAGCCCAGCCCGCCGTCGTGGGGCCTGGACCGGATCGACCAGCGCGACCTGCCGCTGGACGGCAGCTACTCGTACCCGACGACGGCGTCCACCGTGCGCGCGTACGTGATCGACACCGGCATCCGGACCACCCACACCACCTTCGGCGGCAGGGCCACCTGGGGCACCAACACCACCGGCGACGGCCTCGACTCGGACTGCTCCACCAACGGCCACGGCACCCACGTCGCGGGCACCATCGGCGGCTCCCAGTACGGCGTGGCCAAGGCGGTCTCCCTGGTCGCGGTCAAGGTGCTCAACTGCGGCGGCAGCGGCACCCTGGCCGGCGTCACCGCCGGCGTCGACTGGGTGACCGGCCACCACGCCGCCGGCGTGCCGGCCGTGGCCAACATGAGCCTCGGCGCCAGCGGCGCGCAGGGCGCCCTCGAGGACGCCGTGCGCAACTCGATCGCCGACGGCATCGTCTACGCCATCGCCTCCGGCAACAGCAACCTCGACGCGTGCAACTACTCCCCCGCCCGGGTCGCCGAGGCGATCACCGTCAACGCCAGCACCACGGCCGACGCCCGCGCGTCGTTCTCGAACTGGGGCACCTGCACCGACATCTTCGCCCCCGGCGACGGCATCGTCTCGGCGTCCAACGGCAGCGACACCGCCACCGCCACGCTCAGCGGGACCTCGATGGCCACCCCGCACGTCGCGGGAGCCGCCGCGCTGGTCCTCGCCGGCAACCCCGGCCTGACCCCGGCCCAGGTCGCCAGCGCCCTCTTCGACGCCTCGACCCCCGGCAAGATCACCAACCCGGGCACGGGCTCGCCGAACCGCCTGCTCTACACCGGCTCCGCGCCGCCCTCCCCCGGCACCGCCACGCTCACCCGGTACTACGGGGCCGGCGACCACGTCAGCTCCACCACCCACCCCGGCGGCAGCTACCAGGCCGAGGGCCCGCTCGGCAAGGTGCACACCAGCGCCGTCGCCGGCACGCACGCCCTCTACCAGTGCCAGGTGGGCAGCGACAGGTTCACCTCCCTGTCCGCCGGCTGCGAGGGGAAGACCTTCCTCGGGGTGATCGGCTACGCCTACGACGCGCCGCCGGCCGCCCCCAGCCAGGTCTTCTACCGGTGCCGGGTGCGCAGCAACGGGGAGCACTTCGACTCGCCGGACGCGAACTGCGAGGGGCAGATCGCCGAGGGGTCGCACGGCTACCTGCTCCTCTGAGCCGCCCGCCCCACCCGCCCGCCCACTGACCGACGGGCGGGGCGCGACCCGGTCCCGTGGCCGCGCCCCGCCCGTCCCACCTGACCCCACCGCCCCACGCCGCGTCGGGAGGACGCATGAGACGACTGCTCGCCGTTCTGGCCGCGCTCATCGTGCTGCCGTTCACCCCCGTGCTGCCCACCGCGTACGCCCACGCCGACGGCTGGTCCGGGCCGCAGTCGACGATCGTCAACCGCAACGGCCGCAAGGTGATCCAGTTGTGCGACCAGGGCGGTGGCTGCCGGACGACCACGCCGTTCTTCATGGCGCTCAACACGCAGAGCACCCCGATCGGGCAGAACAACTGGTCGTACTTCAACTACCAGGCCCAACTGGCCGCGGCGAACACGGCCGCGCCGGAGATGAACGTCGCGCCCATGCTCCAGGTGCACCTCAACAACACCAGCGACGCGTTCATCGACCAGTTGGCCGGCCGGCTCAACCAGCTCAACCCCCGGCCGTACCTGATGGTCCGCATGTACCTGCAGGACGCGCCGCCCGGCGCCGAGCCCATGCGGATGAAGGACCTCCAGGGCAACGTCCGCGACGACACGAACGGCGCGGGCCACCCGTGGACGTTCAGCGAGGCGTGGCTGGCCTACCAGGAACAGCAGATCAGCCGGGTGCTGACGCGGATGGACGCCCAGTATCCCGGCCGGGTCATGGCGGTGCTGATCGCCTACGAGAACGGCGGCGAGTGGTTCTACCGGCCGTACGGCTACGACGACACCACCAACAAGATGCTGGACTGGGGCAGCCCGAACCTCTGCGCCACCGGCCCGGACGGCGTGCGGGTCTGCCAGCTCTACCCCTGGACCAACGACGCGGGCACCCGGCCCGGCCCGCGCGGACGGCACTCGTTCTACCTGGACGACTACTCCGCCAGCGCCGAGACCGGCTTCTGCGCCTGGAGCGCCCTGCCGGCGAGCCTGGTCCCGGGCTGCCGGTCGGCCACCCCCACCGAACGCAACAACGCCGTGCCCGGCCAGTCGCCGCCGACCTCGGGGGCCGCACGCGGCACCGTGCTGGACCCGGCCGACGTCAACTCGCTGCGGGCCGCCAAATACCAGCAGTACCTGTCGTCGCGCAACGTCGCCGCCATCACCCGCCTGCTGGCCAGGGCCAAGCAGGCCACCGGCAACCGCATCCTCACCGCCGTCTTCTACGGCTACCTCTACGGCCTGCGCGCCGAACTGGGCATGAGCGGGAGCAACGACCTGGCGACGCTGGTCGACAGCCCGTCCGTGGACATCATCGGCGTGCCCTACTCGTACGGCGACAGCCGCAGCCTCGGCAACGGCTTCGTCCAGCAGGGGCCGCCGGACACCATGCGGCTGGCCAACAAGCTGTGGCTTGACGAGGACGACACGCGTACCCTGCTGGCCTGCGCGCCGACGAACTGCCAGCCCGTCCCGTTCCAGACCGCGACGAACCTGTGGGACAGCATCCGCCTGCTGCGCCGCGACCTGACGACCGCCGCGATCGGCGGCCGGGCCCTCCACTTCCTCGACCTGCAGGGCGTCGGCTGGTTCGGCGACCCGGCGCGCGCCGGCGACTCGGAGGCCCTGTGGGCGAACCTCCAGTCGGTGTTCCGGGCCGCCGACAAGATCCAGCACGGCGGGACGAACGCCTACCAGCCGCAGGTCGCGGTGTTCGTCGACGACGTGTCGGCCAACTACCAGCCCGCCCTGACCCCCGCCGGGGAGAACTCGTACGCCTTCGCCAGCGACCAGCTCTCCAACCTGGTGGACGACCTGACCCGGCTGGGCACGCCCGTGCGGCACTACCTGCTCAGCGACCTGACCAAGGGCAACCTCGACCTGAACGCGATCAAGCTCGCGGTCCTGCCGAACGCCTACGCGGTCTCCCCGACGGTGCGCACGGCGATCGACACGAGGCTGAAGACCCCCGGCCGCACCGTGCTGTCGCTGTACGCCGCCGGGTACGTGCAGGGCGACCAGGCCGCCTCCACCGCCTCGATGGCCGCGCTCACCGGCATCACGGTCGCCAAGGGCACCGGCACCCCCAACCTGGGGCAGAACTACTCGTTCGTCGGGCAGAGCGGCGGGCCGGCGTACCCGCTGACGCCGTGGTTCACCGTCACCGACGCGGGCGCGACGACGCTGGGCACGTACCAGGCGGGCGGGGTCTCCCTGGCCCGCAAGTCCATCCCCGTCGCGGGCGGAAGCTGGACGTCGGTGTACGCCGCCGCGCCCAAGCTGCCCCTGGCCGCGCTGCGCAGGATCAGCGAGGACGCGGGCGTGCACCACTTCGCGCCGGCCGGCGACGTCGTGGAGGCCGCGGGCAACACGCTGATGGTGCACGCCGGCACCACCGGCACGAGGACCGTCCGGCTGCCGCAGGCCATGCCCCGGGTGTACGAGACCGCCCTGTACCCCAGCGACGTCGAGCTGTGCCGCAACTGCTCGCAGCTGGCGAACCTGCCGTTCAACGCGGGCGACACCCGGGTGTTCCGCTGGACTACGCCCCCGCGCGGCAACTTCGAGCTGCTCACCGGCTCCACCGTGGAGGGCTGGGCCGTCGACCCGGACCAGCCGGGGACCTCCTCGACGGTGGCCGTCTACCGGGGCGGGCCGGCGGGCGTGGGAACCCACCTGGGCGACTTCCCGACCGCGACCAACCGGCCGGACGTGAACGCCTACTTCGGCATCAGCGGGGTGCACGGGTTCCGGTTCACGCTCTCCGGGTGCACACCGGGCACCCAGCTTTACGTCTACGCCCTCGACCCGGAGGGCGGCACCGGCGACGGCGGCACCTACCTGGGGGCACGTCCCTGCACGTGAGGCGAACCGGGCGCGGCTGCGATCACATCGGGCCTCCGGGCGGGGCGCGTCGCGAAGTCGGCCGGCTGCTCGGAGAACACGACGGCCTTGCCTTGGCCCACGGCCCAGCCCCACTTCGACGCAGACGCTCACAGGCCCAACGTGGGTGGGCGGTGGTTCGCCACCTATGGCCAACGCCGAACGACTGAGTCCTCGTAGACGACATAGAACCCGGGTGGCCCCTCAGTCCCGTATCGCCAGATCCTGTCGCGGTGGCGCTCGAAGCGCTCGGCACGCTTTGCCGGCGACAACTCGGCGCTGCTCAGGCAGTGGATGGTAAGCCCCGAGGCAGCCAGACGGTCGAGGACCGGAAGCTGGTTGCGGATGCGCTTGTCCTGGGTCAGCATCGTCCAGCCCTGCTTCAGGCCATACTCGATCCACTCGTCGTCGCCGGTGAACTGGCCATCGGCAGGAAATACATCGGTCACCAGGTGCAGGGGCCAGCCCGCCTCGATCAGCGTCCGAGGCGTGGTCTTACCCAAGCAACGATCGACGAAGAACTCAGGCAGCGACTCGAACGACGGCTTCGACCTCGTCAACGGTCAGCCCGTACTCGTCAGCAACAGTTTCGGACGACTCACCAGCACGCCACATCCCCACAACCGCCTCGACCGGGACCTTGTTGCGTGCGACGACAGGAGCACCCCAACCGAATCGCGGATCGATGACCACCTGGGCAGTGTCGGGATACTGACGCAGCCGCAGCCGGGCGGGATACGCGTCGGAGGGCTCCCAGACGATGTAGTTCAGGTAGTCCGAGATCACTTCGCGGATGGGCATCTGCCGGTCACCGGCACGCGCAAGCTCGTCGGTGTCCACGTAGTGGACGAACACGTCGATGCCATCCGTGGCGATCCTTCGGTCCGCCAGGCCGTACGGGTTGCCGAAGACGTTGCGAATCTCGGCTGCCGCGTCCCTGATCTTGTCCTTCCCGAGCTTCAGCTCACGAAGGGACCGCAGGACGTACGCCTCGATCACGGCGACGAACGGCACCGAGGGCCATCCGCGCTTGACGGGCGGCACCGTGTGCACCAGGGGCGCTCCGGCTGCCTTCTCCGCCAACCACGAGTGCATGGTGCTGCGGGGTATGCCCAGATAGCGGGCGGTGTCAGACGGCGTCAGAAGCGCATCCTGAACCTTGTCGATCAATTGCGCCTCCCTCCGTCGCACAGACCCCAGCATCGCATCGCACCCAACGATTTACACGATCCGTTGAGGTATCGCTACCCCGTGTCGCAGTCAAGGCTCCCGCATCCAGGTCTTCGGGTCGGTGACGAAGATGCCCTTCCCCTGGTGTCGCCGGATGACGCGCAGCGCCTCCAGTCGCACGTAGACCATCTGGATGGTGGACGTGCCGACCTTGTTGTCTGCCGCCATCTGCGCGATCGATGGCAGCTTGTCCTCGGGCTTGAGCTTGCGCGCCTTGACGGCAGCAACGATGTCGTCGGCGATACGGATGTAGTCGGGTGTCGTAGGCATGGCGCTCCTTGCGTGGCTCGCCAATTCGATCACGAAGCGCCCAGAAACGACAACAGCCAGTGGTTGACTTAAACGGCTAAGCCGTTAGTGTTGGTGCCGGGCCGCTCCTCGCGTGGCAACGAGATCGACTCTCTCCCTGGTCGGGGCGGGTGTGCACGCCCGCCCCGGCCCATCGCACGGCCCTCGCCCGCTCCCCTGCCCCGGAAAGGACCGTCGTGGCCCACGTGTATCGAGGCGGCCGGCTCTACGGAACGGGCCGGCCCGACCGGCTGACCCCGCACGAGGTGCGTACCTGGGCGTTCGACCCGCGTCGGCGGGGCGTCGACGCCGACCAGGTGCGCGAGTTCCAGACCCGGCTGGCCGACGAGCTGGCCGGGCTGCACGAGGACGTGCGGCTGCTGACCCAGGAGAACGACCGGCTGAAACGGGCGCTGCGCGACTGGCAGGTCATGCACGCCCGGGAGTGCGTCCCGCCGGACGACGCCCGGCCCAACCGGGGTCACTGGTAGCGGTGCGCCCGGCCCCCGGTGACCTGCTGACCGTCGACGGCCGAGCCTCGGTGCAGTTCGCCGGGGACCGGGCCGTCACCTTCCGCGTCGTGTCGGTGCCCGACCTGTCGACCTACCACGGCTGGATCTGGCTCGCCGGCTACGTCCTCGACCAGCGCGGCCTGGCCACCGCCAAGCGCGAGATCTACGTCCAGCTCGCCGGGCTCCGGCCTGCGGCCCCGGCGACGGCGGCCGTCCCGCGTGGCTCGTCGTCACGCCCCGCGTAGCGGTCCGCGTCGACCCCCTCGCGAGCCGGTCGGGTCTCCGGGCGGCGGAGGTGAGGGGGCTGCGTCGGGAAAACCCGTTGGGCTGCCCGCCGCGACTCGGGCACGATCGGCGCGTGGACACCTATCTGGACACCGAGCGCCTGACGCTGCGTCACTTCACCGCCGACGACGCGGACCTGCTGATCGAGCTGGACAGCGACCCGCAGGTGATGCGCTACCTCAGCGGCGGCGAACCGACCGCGCCGGAGATCGTCCGCGAGCGCTACCTGCCGAACATCCTCGCCGGCTACCGGAAGTGGAACGGCAACCTCGGGCTGTTCGCCGCGTACGAGAAGGCCGGCGGCGCGTTCGTCGGCTGGTTCATCCTGCGCCCCGCACCGCAGGGCCCGCTGGACGAGGTCGAGCTCGGCTACCGCCTGCGGCGGGCGGCCTGGGGCAACGGCTACGCCACCGAGGGCTCGCGGGCCCTGCTGGGCAAGGCGTTCACGGAACTCGGCGTGCGCAGGGTCTGGGCGGAGACGATGACCGTCAACCGGGCCTCGCGCAACATCATGGAGAAGCTCGGCATGACGCTCACGGAGACCACCCCCGTCCCCGACGACATGGCGATGATCGAGGGCGCCGAGCACGGCGGCGTGCTCTACGAGATCACCAAGGAGCAGTGGGCGCGGCGGTAGCCACGCTCACCCCTGCGTGGTGCACGCCCGGCGGTCGGGTGGCGGGGTGCCGTACAGCTTGTTCTCCGCCGGGTCGATGGGGTGCCGGTCGATCTCCCTCGGCACGTCCGACGGCGAGTCGAACGCCCTACGGATGTTGGGCACGCAGAGCAACGTGAGCCGCTTGCCGACCGCGATGCCGTTGGCGTCGAACCGGATCAGCCCGGTCACCCCCCGGTACGCGGGGTCGGCGACGTCGCGGATGGTGACGTACACCGTCGTGGGGGTGACCTCCCGGGGGTTCCACTCGCGGCCGGCGGGGGCGGAGAGGTTGCCGGCGATGGTGCGCACCGCCCGCAGGTGCAGCCGGGTCGCGTCGTAGGCCAGCCCGACCCGCTCCCCGATGGGCGAGTTGGACTGGCACAGCGACAGCACCGTCCGCACGTCGGTGAGGAAGAGCTTGCGCTCGATGTCGGTCGCCCCGATGACCCGGTTGCAGTAGGCCAGCTCGCCCTTGACCACGTACGCCAAAGGCAGGTTGTCCGGCGCGGGCCGGCGGGCGGCGGTGTTCGCCAGGTAGCGGTTGACCGAGTCGTCGCCGATGAGCAGCGGCACCCGGCCGCTGCAGTTCTCGGCCAGCCGGGCGGCGAACGCGCCGAACTCGGTGTAGCGCCCGCCGAAGAAGACCACGCCGTCGCCGAAGCGGTCGGCGCAGACCGGGGTCAGGTCGACCCCCTGCCGCCAGTACGTCTCCTGGTAGGCGTCGCCGCCGAAGCGGGACCGCAGCCCGTCGCGCAGCGTGTTGACGTACAGGTCGCCGCGCGCGCCCTCGTCCGGGTCGACGTTGCCGTACGTGTAGAAGTTGAAGATCCGCTTCTTCTTCAGCACCTCGGTGACGTGGTCGTGCACGAGGGTCGCCTCGTCGATGTTCGGCGCGGAGATCTGCAGGTAGCGGCTGGAGGCGTCGGCGATCCGGTCGGCCGACAGGGTCGGCGCGAGGACGGGCAGGTTGAGGTCGCCCAGCGCCTTGATCGCGTCCTGCACCGCCTTGCGGCTCTCCACCAGCCCGACCACGCCGAGCACCGTCGGCTCGTCGCGGGCAAGGTCGGCCAGCATCCGCACCACGTCGGCGGCGTACCGCATCTCCTGGCCCGCGTTGGCGACCACGATCCGCAGGTACGGGTTGGCCCGGTCGTCGTTGGCCTCCAGGTACGCGCGGCGCTGCGCCGCCGCCATGCCCTGCAACTCCTCCCGTTCCCCGGCGAACGTCTCCTCCCCGGGCAGCGCGTCGGGCTTGGTCAGCGACCCGAAGTAGACGAGGGTGACCCGGGGCCGGTCCCGGCGGACGGCCCACGCCGCCTCGACCTCCCGGTTCTGGTCGAAGATCTGCCGCTGCACGGCGAGCAGGGACGCGTCGCGGCTGAAGAGCTGCCGCCCGTGGTCGCTGTAGCCGATGCACTGGCCGTCGCGGACCGCCGTGTGCACCAGCCCACCCGTGGCCGACGGCGGCCACTCGCAGTCCGCCCGCCACCGCTGCACCTGCCCGGGGATCTGCCACACGCCGAAGGTGGTCAGCACGACCGCGACGAGCGCCACGAGGGCGACCGGCCGGGCCAGCCACGGCGGGCGGGGCGGCACGATCCGGGACAGCCGGTTGCGGAACGGGGTGAGGTCGGCCGCAGGGACCTCCACCTGGAGGTACCAGGCGTTGTCCTCCCGCGCCCGCCGGGCCCGCGCCAGGCCGCTGCGCCACGCCCGGTACGCCCCCTCCACCCCGTCCAGCGGCACGAGCTGGCCGGCGACGGCCGGGTCGGTGGGCGACAGCCCGTCCGGCGGCACGTCGTGGCCGTTCGCGATGACCAGCAGGGGATCCGAGCGGCCCGTCTCGTCGCGCACCGCGTTGATGAGCCTGACCAGGGCGTACCCGCCGTTGCCCGGGGCGAGGCCGTCGAGCAGGAGCACCGGGCAGGCGGTGCGCCGCCACGGCTTGAGCCGCCACGGCCGGCGGCGATACTCCACGCGCAGGTCCTGCAGGAACGCGTGCACGAGCAGCAGGTCGATCTGCTCCTGGTCCTCCGTCTGGCGGGACGGGACGGTGAGCCGGCTGGCGAACGCGACGAAGTCGCCGGCCGCGAGCTCGGGGGCGAGATACTGCTGGCGCAGGAACCAGCGGAACCGGCGACCCGCCCCGAACAGCCAGCCCTTGGTCAGCAGCCAGAACATCAGGCGGGGCAGGACCCGCAGGGTGAACCACAGCAGCACCCCGAGCCAACCGCCCGGGTCCGGCGGGGCCTGCTGCCCGTCCGAGGCCGCCCGCTGCGAGATCCGCTCGCGCAGTTGCCGGATCAGCTCCTGGCGTCGCCGGTTGGTCGCCACGCCGCTCAGGTCCACCTGCATGAGCCCGTCGGCCAGCGCGTAGTGGCGGAACGCCAGCCGGTCCGCGCCGCCGAAGTTGCCGGCGACGAGCCCCGTGTACGCCTCGTGCAGCAGCGCGCGCACGTCCCGGCCGGTGGCGTCGAGTCGGACGTGCGGCACCCGGCGCTCCTCTGCGGCGAACACGTGCGCCAGCATGGCCAGCGGCGACGGCGTGCCGGGCCGGGACACCAGGCACAGCAGCGGCAGCCGCCAGCCGCGCCGCGCGGGCCGCAGCACCATCGACTCGATCAGCTCCACCAGCCGGTGGAATTCGGCGTACGCCCGCCGGCCCTGCTCGGGCACCCTCTCCTCGGTCATGTCCCCCCGCCCCGAAGCCGCCGAAGAATCCGCGAAATCGTCGGTCCCGCAGCCTCGCCGGAAAGGAACACCCCGTCGTGCCGCACAACGAACAGTGAAACCGGTCGCTCGATGGTAGGCGGCGATCGAGGTCCCCGCCACGACGGCAGGTGCCGCCGCCGGAACTGTCAACTTCCCGATCCCACCCCGCAATCGGCCCCTCGCCCCTTGCTCCGGCTGTTTACCGGTCCGTCCGGCGTCGGCTCAGGTTGGGTTGGCGTTGTCCGCGCGCGGTGGCCGCTCCACGTGCAGCGGAACCTGACGGACCTGCGCGGCGGCCTGCTGCCACTGTCCCGCCCTGGCCTCGCAGACAGCGGGCAGCTCCCCGGGGGCGAGCTGCCCGCCGCGGTGGTCGAGCAGCTCCGCGCCCGCCCAGGTCAGCGCGGCCTCCTCGGTGGCGACTCCGGCCTGCGGCTCGGCCCCCACCCGCAACACGATGTCCTCGATGCACTGGTGCAGTGAAGCCAGCCGCTCGGCGCACTCGGCCTGCCATTCCCGCAGGCCGGCGAGACCCCCATCACCGGGCAGCTCGACCTCCGAGAAACTGGGAAAGGGCGGCGGGAACCCCGCCGCGAGCACGACGGGCTGGTCCACCGTGGTGGTGACCAGGCAGATGAACAGGGCTCGGTCCTTCCAGTACCAGGCCCGGTCCGCCGCGATCCGCCGCAGCACGCGCCACAGTTCGACGTCGCGTTCGAGCCAGCGCCGGAGGTCGTGCACGTCACCGCCGTGTTCGGCGTTGCGATGCCACTGCTGTTCGAGCAGGTCCGCCGCCTGACTGATCAGGTCCCGGGCGTAGGCGCGGGAGCAGACCTTGAGGATGTCGGTCGAACGGGGCGGAACCACTTCCGGACGCGGGAACATCTCCCGTTCGAAGTGGGCGAACTCGGGGCGGCGGCGCAGCGGGTCCAGGTCCCGATCATCGCTGAGTAGCCAGTCCCGCAGGTGGCCGGCGATCGGCGTCTCCTGGGTGGCGAGCGCCGCCCGCAGGTGCGCCACCGCCTTGCGCACGGCTGTCCCAGCGTCGTTCTCCGAGACCGGCCAGCACAGCACGAGGCTGTACACGCAGGCCGCCTCGTAGTGATCGGCGAACGACATGGGCCGCACCAACAAACCGACACCACCGCCGATCGCCTGACCGAGTTCGCGCTCCGCCCAGCGGAAGATGTCCCGCCCGTCGTCCGCCGGGCCGGGCCCCGGCCGGCCCACGACACCCACGGGCCGGCCGGCTCCCTGTTGCCAGTGGTGGAGCGCGGCGGCTACCCGCAGCCGTGCCCACACCGAAGCGGCCATCGCCAGCGACCGGCCCGTCAGGTTGGTCCCGGCTGGACCGAACCGGCGCAACCGGGACCACGGCACCCGGAGATCGCCGTTCAGCCGCTCGAGCTCAGCCAGGGCGACGCGCCGGAAGGCCATCTCGGCAGCACGATGATCTTCGCTCCGCGCGTCGCCGAGCATCTCGCCCAACCGCCCCTGGTACGGCTTGAGGGAGGGCACTAGGTCGCCGAACGAATCCTGGAACGCCCTGCCCAGGCGTTCCCGCATCTGCGCACGCATCGCGGCACGCTCCCCTACGGCGTCGTCAACGAACCATTCCGAGACGCTGCGCTCGGAGATGGCGAGGATCGACGCGTAGCGGTATCGCAGCCGCAGGTCCGGCCGGCGGCCCCAGCTGCACCAGAGCTTGTTCCGCAGCCACCGCGACAGGTGGTTCGCCCAGTCCAGCAGGGCAGGCAGGGAGGCGATCTGGGCGCAGGGCTGCTCCTGCTCGCATGTCAGCGCGCTGTGGTAGACGTCGAGCGCCTCCAGGGACAGACCCAGGTCCTCCAACAGCCCGGCCACCAGCAGCCGCAGCTCCAGGTTGAACGGGTCGCACCGCAGCGCCTCTGCGTACGACCACAGCGCCAGGTCGAAGTGTCGGGTGCGCTGGGCCTGCTGGCCCTCGTCGTACGCCCGGAACAGCTCCACGGGCAGATTGCGTCCCCGCCACGCCCGCCAGGGCGGGAGGCCGGCCAGCTTCGTCACCGGCAGGATGGTCGCCAGCACCCAGTAGCCGGCCTCGTTGGTGGCGTCCTCCCAGCTTCTTGCCCACACCGTGGTCATCGCGCTGCGTCTGCCCTGGGCCAGGGAGGTGACCGTGACGACCATCCCGCACCGGGGCTCGGCGTCCCGGGCGACCACGGTGGCGGTGACCTCGTAGGCGATCCGTGGCCAGCCCCGGGCGAGCCAGTTGATCATGCCCGTGATCGTGCCGACCCATCCGGCCTGCAGCGGGGGCGCGACGGCAAGCACGTCCAGGAAATCCCGGGAAGCCTGCTTGCCGGCCTCACCCGTGGTCGGATAGAGCCGGGTCTCGGAGAGCTGCCGGCGCAGCAGGGCCTGCAGCTCGGTCCTGGGTGGGCGCAGGCCCGCGGGGCCGTCAACGGGGTCGCGGACGTCCCCCGTGCCGTCGACGAGGTCGCGGACGTCCACCGGGCCCGGGGTGGCTGCCAGCCGTGCCCGCTGCCAGCCGTGCCCGGCCCAGCAGGTCAGACCGGCGAGGAACAGGGCGGCCAGCCGGGTCGGCAGGCCCGCGCCGGCACCTGTGGTCAGCACTTCGGCGAGGCCGGCGCACAACCGGAACAGACAGCTCAGCGGGAACCGGTCGAACGCGTCGGGGATCGACTTCCCCGCGCCGACGTCCACCAGGAGCTTGAACAGCACGGCTGCCAGGAACACTGTCAGCACTCCCCAGTACCCGGGCTTCGGCGTCGGGAGCAGGGACGGGTCCGTCCGGCCGCGCCGACCGCGCCGCCGCAGCCGCTGCGGCAACTGCGCCGGGCAGTCGCCGCTCGGTGCGGCGCTACCGCGTCTCGTGTCCGGCATCCTCGCCAACCGCCCGTTCCGACGCACCCGCGCCCGTCCCCTCCCTGTCAACGAGGCTAGGCAACCGGGCTCGGGCGGGTGGGCGGTTCGGCGGGTGCCGGGCGGCGGACCACCCGGTCGGGGCCGGCCGCCGTCAGGCGGCGAGGGTGGCGTAGCGGCCGGCGCGGTCGAGCAGGCTGGCGTGGGTGCCGGACTCGACGATGCGGCCGTGGTCGAGCACGGCGATCTGGTCGGCGTCGCGCACCGTGGACAGCCGGTGGGCGATCGTGATCGTGGTGCGTCCCCGGGCCAGTTCGTCGAACGCCCGCTGCACCGCGCGCTCCGTCTCGGTGTCCAGCGCGCTGGTGGCCTCGTCGAGGATGAGCACCCGGGGATCGCGCAGGAGGGTGCGGGCGATGGCGAGGCGCTGCTTCTCCCCGCCGGAGAACCGGTGGCCGCGCGAGCCGACCATGGTGTCGTACCCGTCGGGGAGGGCGGCGATGAGATCGTGGATCTGCGCGGCGCGGGCCGCGTCCTCGATCTCGGCGTCGGTGGCGTCCGGCCGGGCGTACCGCAGGTTTTCCCGCACGGTGGTGTGCAGCAGGTAGGTCTCCTGGCTGACCACGCCCACGACGGCGGCCAGGTCGGTCAGCCGCAGGTCGCGCAGGTCGACGCCGTCGATGGTGACCCGGCCCGCAGTCGGGTCGTGCAGGCGGCTGACCAGGGCGGCGAGGGTGCTCTTGCCGGAGCCGGTGTGCCCGACGACGGCCAGGCCGGTGCCGGCCGGCACGTCGAGGGTGATCCCGGCGAGGGCGGCGGTGTCGCTGCCCGGGTAGGTGAACGTGACGCCCTCGATCCGCACGTGGCCGCGCACCCGGCGCGGGTCGATGTCGACCGGGTCGGCGGGGTCGTCGACCTCGACGGGCAGGTCGAGATATTCGAAGATCCGGGCGAACAGCGCCATCGACGCGGTGACCGAGACGCCCACGTCGAGCAGGCCCATCAGCGGCCGGAACAGCCCGCCCTGCAGGGCGGTGAACGCGACCAGCGTGCCGATGCTGAGCGTGCCGGCGGCCCCGGGCAGGCCCGCGCCGAGGTAGATGAACGCGGGGATGGCGGCGAAGATGACGCTCATCGAGGCCATCCGCCAGCGGCCGGCGAGGTCGGAGCGCAGTTCCAGGTCGACGAGGCGGGCCGAGGAGGCGGCGAACCGGTCGACGAGCGCGCCGCCCGCGCCGAGGGTCTTGCTGAGCTGCACGCCGCTGATCGACAGCCCCTCCTCGATGGTGACGTTGAGGTCGGCCAGCTCGCGCTGCCGCTGGGCGGTGATCTCCCGCCGCATCCGGGCGACCCGGCGGGTGAGCCAGATCGACGGCGGCAGCACGACCAGGGAGATCAGCGACAGCCGCCAGGACAACGCCACCATGGCCACGGCGGTGGCGACGACGGTGGTGAGGTTCGACGCGATCGAGGTGGCGGTGGAGGTGACCACCGTCTGCATGCCGCCGATGTCGTTGGTGATGCGGGACTGCACCTCGCCGGTGCGGGTGCGGGTGAAGAACGCGATGGACTGCCGGTGCAGGTGGGCGAAGACGTCGGTGCGCAGCCGGTGCATGACCTGCTGGCCGACGCGGGTGGAGAGCCACGTCTGGACCACGCCGAGGGCGGCGGTCACGACGGCGACGGCGACCATGCCGAGGACCAGCCGGGACAGCAGCGTCAGGTCGCGCTCCGGCAGGGCCCGGTCGATCACGGCACGCAGCAGGAACGGCGAGGCCATGGCGACGATCGAGGAGACCACGATGATCGCGGTGACGGTGGCGAGCTGCCAGCGGTACGGGGCGAAGAGCCGGCCGACCCGGCGCAGCGGCACCTGCCGGGCCTGGGCCTTCTCGGCGGGGCTGACGGTGCGGGGGCCGCCCCGGCCCTCGCGGTGGGTGGTGGGTGTGTCCAAGGGACCGCCCTTCGTCGGGAACAATGCTGAGGTTACCTCATCATGAGGGAGCAACAGCATTCTCTGCTACCGTATTCCGGTGAGCGCCGACATCCCGGTGAGCCCCGCCACTGCGGTGAGCGCCGACGAGGAGGGCCTGGCCGAGAGCTTCTGGGCCGTCGCCCGCCGGCTGCGCCACCTGTCCCGGCAGACCCTCGAACCGTGGCAGGTCAACCCCGGGCAGGCGCGGGCGCTGGGCGTCCTCACCCGGCACGGCGCGCTGCGGCTCAGCGCGCTCGCCGAGCACCTGCGCATCGCGCCGCGCTCCGCCACCGAGGTCGTCGACGGCCTCCAGGAGCGCGGCCTGGTCGCCCGCCGCCCCGACCCGGCCGACCGGCGGGCCACCCTGGTCACCCCCACGGACGAGGGGGTACGCGTCGCCGCGGCGATCCGCGCCGCCCGGCACGCCGAGGCCGAGCGCCTCTTCGGGGGGCTCAGCCCCGCCGACCGGGCCCACCTGGCCCGCATCCTGCGGACCCTGCGCGACTGACCGCCGGCCTCCCCACGCCGGCGGCCCGTCAGCCCGCCCGGCGGCTGGCGAGGATGGCCAGCACCTCGGCGCGTACCCGGGCCGGCTCGCGCACCAGCCGGCGGTGGGCGAAGCGCACCACGAGGATGCCCCGGGTCGCCAGCAACGCGTCGCGGCGCAGGTCGATCTCCCGCTGCCGGGGGTCACCGTGCGCGGTCGCCCCGTCCAGCTCGAAGTCGACCCGTTCCCGCTCGGCGTAGACGTCGAGGTACATGGTGCGCCCCTCGATCCGTACCCGGAACTGCCGGCGCAGCCGGGGCATCTGCGCCCCGGTGAAGACGTGGTCGTGTCCCCACACCTCCAGGGGACTGCGGCAGCCGGCGGACAGTCGGTCCAGCAGCACGCGCAGCGCGGCGCGGCGGGCCAGCCGGGGCGCCTCCCCGAACGCTCCCCCGACCCGCGCCGGGGTGGTCAGGCCGTCGTTGACGGCGCGGATCAGCGGGGCGGGGCGGTCCACGGCCGGCAGCAGCGGCCAGGCGTCGACCAGTGCCCGTTCCAGCCGGACGACGGGCAGGCCCCGGCGGGTCACCGCCTGCGGCGGCTCGGGGCGGAAGCCGTGCCGGTGGTGCAGCACCAGGTGCGGTGGCCGGGAGCGGAGGCCCGATCGGGCCGGCACGTCGAGGTGCACGGCCTCGTCCTCGGGTTGCCGGCGCACACCCCAGGCGTGCAGGGCGGTGGGTCCGCCGAGCGCGCCCCGCCCCTGGGCGTACGCCACGGCGGCGCGGTGCCGCAGTTCCGGCGGGAGCACGGCGAGCCCAGCCGAGCCGGACAGAGGCGCAGCCAGCCCAGCCGAGCCGGGCGGGAGCACGGCAACTTCAGCAGAGCCAGGCGCGGGCGCGGCGAGCCCAGCACGGCCCGGCCGCGTCCGGCACGACTCGACGTAGACGCCGGGCAGCACGCGGAGCAGGTCGCCGGTGTCCACCGCGTGTCGCAGCACCCAGGCGGGCACCACCTGGGTCGCCAGCGTCCGGGTGAGCAGGCCGTCATGGCGGTCCAGCGGCGCTCGAAGCGGTTCGTCCACGGCATGGACGGTGTCGGTGGCCGTCCCCGCGCCGCAACCCCGCCGGCCGCCGGCTGTGGACAGGGGCTCCGCTGTGGACGAGGCCCGCTCGGGGCGAGGATGTGGTAAGGCGTCCTCGATCGTCTGCTGATCTCGGAGACGATCGTCGGCGTGTCGGCTCACTTCTCGACAGACGATCATGGGGGTGCGAGCGCCGCCAGGCGGCGAGCGAGGTGGGTGCGTTCGCGGGTGTTGGCGGTGTGGGCGATTGCTGTCTCGTACGCCTCTTGGGACTCCTCGATGCTGTCCAGGCGGCGCAGCAGGTCGGCGCGGACGGCGTGGTAGACGTGGTAGCGGAGCAGCGGCGAGGCTGCGCCGCCCAACTCGTCGACGACCGCCAGGGCCTCGGCGGGGCCGCGTACCTCCGCGAGGGCCACCGCCCGGTGCAGCGCGACGACGGGGCTCGGCGCGAGGGCGGCGAGGTGGTCGTACAACTGGAGGATCTGGGCCCAGTCGGTGTCGGCGGCGCTCGACGCGTCGCCGTGCACGGCGGCGATCGCGGCCTGGAGCTGGTACGGGCCGGGGCGGGCGCGGCGCAGGCAGCGGCGCACGAGCGCGTGCCCCTCGGCGACGAGGGCGTGGTCCCAGCGGCTGCGGTCCTGCTCCGCCAGCGGGACCAGATCCCCGTCGGGGGCCGTGCGGGCGGGGCGGCGGGACTCGGTGAGCAGCATCAGGGCGAGCAGGCCGAGCGTCTCGGGCTCGTCGGGCATCAACTCGACGAGCAGCCGGCCGAGCCGGATCGCCTCGGCGCACAGGTCGTCGCGGACGAGGTGTTCCCCGGCGCTGGCGGTGTGCCCCTCGGTGAAGATCAGGTAGACCACGGCGAGCACCCCGCGGAGCCGGTCGGGCAGGTCCGCGTCGCGCGGAATGCGGTACGGGATGGCGGCGTCGCGGATCTTGGCCTTGGCGCGGACCAGGCGCTGGGCCATGGTGGGCTCGGGCACCAGGAAGGCGCGGGCGATCTCGGCGGTGCTCAGCCCGCCGAGCAGCCGCAGGGTCAGCGCGACCCGCGCGGCCGGGGCGAGCGCCGGGTGGCAGCAGGTGAAGAGCAGCCGGAGCCGGTCGTCGCGCACGGGCCCCTCCTCGGGCGGTTCGGCCGGGGCGTGCAGCAGGGCCGCCTCGGCGTGCCGCCGCGCCCGGGTCGCCTCCCGGCGCAGCCGGTCGACGGCCCGGTTGCGGGCGGTGGTGATGATCCAGCCGTCGGGGCTGGGCGGCGTGCCGTCGACCGGCCAGCGCCGCGCCGCCTCGACGAACGCCTCCTGGACCGCCTCCTCGGCGAGGTCGATGTCGCCGAGGAGGCGGATCAGCACCGCGACGGCGCGACCGTGGCCGGCGCGGAAGGCGCGCTCGACGTCGGTGGACCCGACGTCGGTGTGCCCGGGCACGGTCAGGATCCGCCCGCGAAGGGACGGACCTCGACCGGCAGGGTGGTGGCCCGCGCGTAGCGGCGGCCCCAGTCGAGGGCGACGTCGAGGTCCGGCACCGACACGATGGTGATCCCGCCGAGGTACTCCTTGCCCTCGGCGAACGGACCGTCGGTCACCAGCATCCCGTCGCCGTCGGCCCGCAGCACGGTGGCCGTCTCCGGCGCGTGCAGGCCCTGCCCGAAGACCCAGGAGCCGGCCTCCACCAGCTCGTGGTGGATCGCCTCGACCTCACGCATCACCC
This sequence comes from Micromonospora sp. PTRAS2, assembly GCF_054052245.1. Lineage (NCBI taxonomy): Bacteria > Bacillati > Actinomycetota > Actinomycetes > Micromonosporales > Micromonosporaceae > Micromonospora > Micromonospora sp. PTRAS2. The sequence goes on along the minus strand of NZ_JBSWBU010000009.1, from coordinate 62,990 downwards.
CGGCGAGGAACTCCGGGTCCGGCCGCCCCGTGTCGGCCGGGTGATAGATGCTGATCAGGTACTGCCCCATGTGGTCCTCCTCGGTCGCGCGGCCGGCACGCTGCCGGCCTCCACGTCCACCCTTCACCCTCCATACGAACGGGACCGGCCGGGATCGACACGCCGCCCGAGGAGTTTTTGGTCAACCTCGGCTTATATAAGGCAGCTCTGATATAAGAGGTGGGTGCATGCCTTCGACGTGCTGGGCGAGCCCGTACGCCGGCGGATCCTCGAACTGCTCGCCGAGGGCGAGCGGAGCGCCGGGTCCGTCTGCGAGGTGATCCGGGCCGAGTTCGGCATCTCCCAGCCGGCCGTGTCCCAGCACCTGCGGGTGCTGCGCGACAGCGGCTTCGCCACGGTGCGCCCGCAGGGGGCCCGGCGGCTGTACGCGGTCAACCCGGAGCCGCTGCGCGAGGTCGACGACTGGCTCGGCCACTTCCGCCGGTTCTGGACCCCGCCCCTGCACGCCCTGGCCACCGAGCTGGCGCGGGGCCGCCGGGAACGCCGCCTCGCCGCGGAAGCCGACAGACCCGGGAAGCCCACCGGGGCCACGGCGTCCGCCGAGGCCACGCAGGCCGCCGGGGCCCAGGAGGCCGCCGGGCCCCCGGCGTCCGCGGCACCCGAGAACGAGAGAGCCGAGAAGAGGAGACCAGGATGATCGACGCGACGCACCAGATCAGTGCCGTGGAACGTCGGGTGGGCAGCCGCGTGCTGCCCGCCGGGCAGGCCCGGGTCATGACCATCAGTCAGACGTACGACGCGCCGGTCGAGGACGTCTGGGACGCCTGCACCAACGCCGACCGCATCCCGCGCTGGTTCCTGCCGATCAGCGGGGAGCTGCGGCTGCACGGCCGGTACCAGTTCGAGGGCAACGCGGGTGGCGAGGTGCAGCGCTGCGACCCGCCGGAGAGCTTCGCCGCCACCTGGGAGATGGGCGACCAGGTGAGCTGGATCGAGGTGCGGCTGTCCCCGGAGCCCGGCGGCCGGACCCGGTTCACGCTGGAGCACGTCGCGCACGTCGACGACGCGATCTGGGACCAGTTCGGCCCGGGGGCGGTCGGGGTCGGCTGGGACATGGGGCTGGTCGGGCTGGCCACCTACCTGCACTCCGGGGACGGCGGTGACGACAACCCGGCCGCGCGGGGCGCCGAGTGGGCCGCCTCGGCCGAGGGCCGGGAGTTCCTGGTGACGGTCAGCCGACTCTGGGGCGAGGCGAGCGCGGCGGCCGGCACCGATCCGGCCCAGGCCGCCGCGGCGGCGCGGCGGACCACGGAGGCGTACACGGGGGCCCCGGCCGGCTGACCGCCGGGGCCGGCGGCCGGCAGGTCCGCTCGGCAATCGGCCCGGCAGGTCGGCCGGGCCGGCAAGTACCACGGCCGGCGAGGGCCGGACCCGGCCGGGCGGGTCGACCCGCTCAGGCCGGCCACGGGTAAACCGGCGGCGCGGTGTCGGGGGCGTTCGGCAGACTGTCGGCCATGTCGCCCCGCTCAGTCGCCGATCTGCTCGCCCTGGGCGACGCCGGCACCCGCGTCCGCTACCTGCACTTCTGGGGGCACCGCCCCCGGCCGGACGGCACGGCCGGGGCCGGCTGCCTGAGCCAGTGGTGGCCCGCGCCGTTCACGGTGGACGGCCGGGTCTACGCCACCGCCGAGCACTGGATGATGTGGCACAAGGCCATCCTGTTCGGCGACCACGACACGGCGGCACGCGTCCTCACCGCCGGGCACCCGCAGCGGGCCAAGGCGCTCGGGCGCGCGGTCCGCGGTTTCGACGAGGCCGCCTGGGCGGCGCACCGGTACGACATCGTCGTGGCCGGCAGCGTCGCGAAGTTCGCCGCGCACGACGACCTGCGCGCGTTCCTGCTCGGCACGGGCGAACGGGTGCTGGTCGAGGCGAGCCCGGTGGACCGGGTGTGGGGCATCGGCCTGGCCGCCGGCGACCCCGACGCGCAGGACCCGGCCCGCTGGCGCGGCGACAACCTGCTCGGCTTCGCCCTGATGGCCGCCCGCGCCGCCCTGCGCCCCTGACCCGCCCCCACCAGCGCCCCGCACTGCCCCGGCCAGCCGGCTGGCACCCGGGCCGGAGGCGCGCGGCCGACGCGGTAACGTGCCGGGCGTGACCGGCGCACCGTACTCCCACTGTTCCTACTGCGGCGCGGGCTACCCGGCGGCAGCCGACTGGCCCCGGGTGTGCGCGGCCTGCGGCCAGACCGTGTGGCGCAACCCGACGCCGGTGGCGGTCGCGGTGCTGCCGGTGCGCACCGACGCCGGCCTCGGCGTGGTCGTGGTCCGCCGGGACATCGAGCCCGCGCGCGGGCTGCTCGCCCTGCCCGGCGGCTTCATCGAGTACGGCGAGGCGTGGCAGGAGGCCCTGGTGCGGGAGCTGCGGGAGGAGACGGGGCTGGTGGCGTCCGCCGACGACGCGCAGCTGTTCGCGGTGCACGGGGCGCCGGCGGGCGGCACCATGATGGTCTTCGGGACGCTGCCGGAGCAGGCCGCCGGGCAGTTGCCTCCGTCGGCGCCGACGGAGGAGGCGACCGAGTGGCTGGTCGTCACCGAGCCGGTCGAGCTGGCGTTCTCCACCCACACCCAAGTGCTCGCCGACTTCCTCGCCGCCCACCGGCCAGTCTGACGGGCATCCGGCCGACTGTCGCCTCCTGAGGGGTGGGACGACCACGCCGGCACACTACCCACATAACCTATCGGGTTAGTAGGCTGCTCTCGCCCGCGGCCGCCTCGGCGTGCCCGCACCTGGAGCCGCCCACCACCCGACCCGGAGACCCGATGACCCGCTGGACCCCCGACCCGTCGTTCTACCCGTCGCCGCGCGAGGCCGCGCAGGCCCCGGCCGAGAAGCTGGCGTACGTCGCCGCGTTCGACCGCGCCGCCGAGCGGCCCGACGCGCTCGCCGTGCTCGACACCGACCCCGACTCCCCCGAGTACGGGCGGGTGGTCGGCTGGACCGACCTGCCGCACACGGGCGACGAGCTGCACCACTTCGGCTGGAACGCCTGCAGCAGCGCGCTCTGCCCCACCGCGCCGCACCCGCACGTCGAGCGCCGCTACCTGATCGTCCCCGGGCTGCGCTCGTCGCGCGTGCACGTGTACGACACCAAGCCCGACCCGCGCGCGCCGAAGCTGGTCAAGGTGATCGAGCCCGGGGAGCTGGCCGAGCGGGCCGGATACTCCCGCCCGCACACCGTGCACTGCGGGCCCGACGGCATCTACCTGTCCGCCCTCGGCGGGGCGGGCGACGCCGACGGCCCCGGCGGCATCGCGATCCTCGACCACACCACCTTCGACGTACGCGGGGCGTGGGAGGCCGACCGGGGCCCGCAGCACCTCGCGTACGACTTCTGGTGGCACCTCAACCACGACGTGCTGGTGACCAGCGAGTGGGGCACCCCGTCGATGATCGAGGACGGGATCGTCGGCGAGCTGCTGCTCGGCCGCCGGTACGGGCACGCGATCCACTTCTGGGACCTGGCCAGGCGGCGGCACGTGCAGCGGGTCAACCTCGGCGACGCGTACCAGATGCCCCTGGAGCTGCGCCCCGCGCACGACCCGACGCAGACGTACGGCTTCGTCGGCGTGGTGATCAGCGTGGAGGACCTGTCCGCCTCGATCTGGCTGTGGCACCGCGACGGCGAGGCGTGGGCCGTGACCAAGGTGATCGACATCCCCGCCGAGCCGGCCGACGCGGCGGACCTGCCCGACCTGCTCAAGCCGTTCGGGGCCGTGCCGCCGCTGGTCACCGACATCGACCTGTCCGTGGACGACCGGTTCCTCTACGTCTCCTGCTGGGGCACCGGCGAGCTGCGCCAGTACGACGTCAGCGACCCATTCCACCCGGTGCTGACCGGCTCGGTGCGCCTCGGCGGGATCGTGCGGCGCACCCCCCACCCCGGCTTCCCCGACGAGCCCCTGGCCGGCGGCCCGCAAATGGTGGAGATCAGCCGCGACGGCCGCCGGGTGTACGTGTCGAACTCGCTCTACGGCTCGTGGGACGACCAGTTCTATCCCGACGGGGTGGGCGCGTGGCTGGCCAAGCTGGACGTCGATACCGAGGCGGGCGGCCTCACCCCCGACGCCCGGTTCTTCCCGCGCGGCGAGGAGTTCCGGGGGCTGCGGGTGCACCAGACCCGGCTGCAGGGCGGCGACGCGTCCTCCGACTCGTACTGCTTCCCGTGACCGCGACGACCTGGCTGACGCTGGCCGGGCTCGGCGCGTTCCACGGGCTGAACCCGGCCATGGGCTGGCTGTTCGCGGTGGCCCGCGGGTTGCAGGAGCGCAGCCGGCGGGTGCTGCTGGCGTCGCTGCCGCCGATCGCGCTCGGCCACCTCGTCTCCGTCGGCGTGGTGGCCGCGCTGGTCACGGCCACCCGGTCGGTCGCGGCGAGCACCGCCGTGGCGGTCGCCGGCGGCGTGCTGCTGGTCGGGTTCGGGCTGTGGCGGCTGCTGTCGCGCCGGCACTTCCGCTGGGCCGGGATGCGGCTGTCGAACGCGCAGCTCGCCGGCTGGTCGTTCCTGATGTCGTCGGCGCACGGGGCGGGGCTGATGCTGCTGCCGGTGCTGCTCGCCGAGCCGGTCGTCGGCGGCGGGCACGCCGGGCACCTGGCGGCGGCCGGGGCGCTGCCGGGGCAGGCCGCTGCCGGGGCGCTGCCCGGGCTGGCCGCCGCCGGGGTGCACACGGTGGCGATGTTCGGCGTCGCGCTGGCCGCCGCCGTGGTCGTGTACGAGGTGCTCGGCGTCGGCGTGCTGCGGCGGGCGTGGTTCAACGTGGACCGGCTGTGGGCGGGGGTGCTGGTGGCCGCCGGTGTGGTGACGCTGGTCGCGGCGACCTGAGGAGCACCGCCGGCGACGCCCCGCCAACTCCTACTGGTTCAATAGGAGTTAGCTGTCGCCGAGCCGGAGGGAACCCCGATGCCGCACCACCTGTCGCACGACGAGGCCGACCACGACGCCCGGCGGGCCCGCCAGTGGCTCGCCGGGCGGGCCCGGGGCGCGGGAGTCCCCCGCCCGCGCCTGCTCGAACTCGGCGCGGCGATGACCGCCCTCGCCGCCGCCGCGGCCGAGCGCGAGCCGGTCGCCGTCGCACCCCAGCCGGTCGGCACCGACCCCGGGGCGACCGACTCCGGGGCCGCCGGGCCCGGCTCCGGGTCCGGCGCGACCGACTCCCGGCCCGCCGCGGACGCGGGCGACGGCCCGCCCGGCATCGTCAAGCCGCTGCCGCCGCAGCTGTTCGCCCGGCACGACACCAACGCCGAGATGCGCTGGGAGGCGATGGCCGGGCAGGGGTACGTCGTGCCGACCGACCGGTTCTTCGTCCGCAACCACACCCACACCCCGCGGATCGACGCCGGGACCTGGCGGCTGAGCCTGTTCGGCGACGGCCTGCGCGGCGCGCCCACCCGGGACCGGCCCGTCGAGTTCGGCTACGACGACCTGCGCGGGCTGCCCGCCGAACGGGTCACCGCGCTCGTCGAGTGCGCCGGCAACGGCCGCCGGTTCTTCGCCGGTCAGCAGGGCCGGCCGACGCCAGGGGTGGCGTGGGGGCTCGGTGGCGTCGGCGTGGCGCACTGGCGGGGCGTGCGGCTCGCGGAGGTGCTGCGCCGGGCCGGGCTGACCGGCGCGGCCGTCGACGTCATGCCGGAGGGGCTGGACCCGGAGTACGTCACGGGCGGCGTGAACCTGGGCCGGGTCCGCCGCCCCCTGCCGGTCGGCAAGGCCCTCGACGACGTGCTGCTGGCGTACGAGATGAACGGCGAGCCGTTGCCGCCCGACCACGGCCACCCGGTGCGGGTGGTGGTGCCCGGCTGGATCGGCGTCTCCTCGATCAAGTGGGTCGGCCCGGTCGAGGTCTCCGCGACCGCCCTGTTCTCGCCGTGGAACACCCAGCTCTACCGCATGTTCGGCCCCGGCTACCCGGCCGACGGCGCGGCGCTGGGCGCGCAGTCGGTGAAGAGCGCCTTCGAGCTGCCCTGGGACGCCCGCGTCCCGGCCGGCGCGGAGGTGCTGCTGCGTGGCCGGTCCTGGTCGGGGGCGGGCCCGATCCGGTCGGTGCAGGTGCACACCGGCGACGGCGGCTGGCGACCGGCCGAGCTGGTCAGCGCCGACGCGGGCGGCCCGTGGCAACGCTGGACGGCCCGCTGGCGGCCAGCGGGGCCCGGCCCGGTGACGCTGCGCGCGCGGGCCACCGACGCCACCGGCGCCGGCCAGCCGGGCCGGGCCCGGCACAACGACCTCGGGTACCTCTTCGACGGCGTCGTCCGGCACCCGGTGACGGTCTGCTGACGCCACTGTCCCGGCGGCCGGTGCGCGGCGCTTCCGGTGTCGACGGCCGGTGCGCGAAGCCTTCCTGTCGCCGGCCGGCACGGCGGCGCCTTCGAAGGCGGCGGTCAGGGCGGCGGGGCGACGCCCTCGGTGTCGGCGACGTAGCCGCTGGCCTGGAGGTGGAACAGCTCCCGGTAGAGCCCGTCGGCGGCGACCAGCTCGTCGTGGGTGCCCTGCTGCACGAGTCGGCCGCGTTCCAGCACGAAGATCTGGTCGGCGTGCCGGACATTGGCCAGCCGGTGGGTGATCAGTACGACCGCCCGGTCCGGACGCCGCCGCAGGTGCTGGAAGAGGGAGTGCTCCGCGCGGGCGTCGAGCGCCGCCGACGGCTCGTCGCAGATCAGCAACGGGGCGTCCCGGTAGAGGCCACGAGCGGCGACGAGGCGCTGCCACTGGCCGCCGGAGAGGTCGTGGCCGTCCTTGAACTCGCGGTCGAGCAGCGTGTCGTACCCGAAGGGCAGGCCGACGATCATGTCGTGCGCGGCGGCGGCCCGGGCAGCGTCCTCCACGCTGGGCCCCCGGTGCCCGGCGGGCCGGTCGTGCCGGCCCACGCGGATGTTCTGCCCTGCGGTGAACGGGAACTTCCACCACTCCTGGGTGAGCACGGCGACCTGCGCGCCGGCCTGGCGCGGGTCCAGCTCGGCCGCGTCGACCCCGTCCCAGCGGATCGTCCCGCCGGTGGGCCGGTACAGGCCGGCGATCAGCTTCGCCAGGGTCGTCTTGCCGGAGCCGTTCTCGCCGACGAGGGCGACCACCTGCCCCCGGCGGACGGCCAGGCTGACCTCGTCGACGGCCGGCCGGTCGGTGTCCGGGTACCGCAGGCTCACCCGGTCCAGCTCGATGACGTCGAACCCGCCGGTCGGCCGGTCACCCCCGGCGGCGGTCCGGCCGACCGCGCGGTCGAGGAAGTCCCGGTAGTCCTGGTAGTAGAGGGCGTCCTCGTAGAGCGAGTTGGTGGCGAACACCGCGACGCCGAGGCTGGACCGCGCGGACTGCAGGGCGATCAGCGCCGTCGCGGCGGCGGCCAACGCCACCATGCCGGCCAGCAGCAGGCCGGCGAGGACCGCGTACACGCCGAAGGTGGCCAGGCCGGCGGTGGCGGTGCCGAGCACCCTGGTCCGGGTCTGGACGCGGACCAGGCGCAGGTGGGCCCGCGTCTCGGTGGCCATCATCTTGCGGTATTCGCCGAGCAGGAAGTCGCGCATCTGGTACGCCCGGATCTCGGCGGCGGTGTGCCGGTTGGCCATCAGGTTGGCCAGCATCCACATCCGGCGACGACGGTTGAACCGGGCCAACATCTCCAGGTATTGCCGGCGGGCCGTCTTCACGGCGGTCGCGGCCTCGGGCACGGCCGCCAGCAGCAGGCAGGGCAGCAGCAGCGGCTGGATCACGGTGACCGCCGCGGCGGTGGCGAGCACCCCGACCACACCGGTGATCAGGTTGACGGTGTGGTCGACGACGAACGCCGCCTCCGTCACCCCGCGTTCGCGGGCCCGGTCCATCTCCTCGGCGAACCCGGCGTCGTCGAACGCGGCGAGGTCGACGGCCGTGGTCGCCTCGAACAGCCGCAGCTCGACCTGGTAGTTGATCTGCGGCGTGAGGCGGGCCTGCGCCCAGCCGGCCGCGATGGTCAGCGCGCCCTTGGCCGTCACGGCCGCCGCCGCCAGGGCCAGGGCCGGCAGCGCCGCCCGGATCCGGTCCGGCGTCGGGCCCGCCGCGAACAGCTCGCGCAGCACGCCGGTGGTGGCCAGCAGGCCGAGGGTGGTCATCACCCCGGCGGCCACGTTGAGCCCGATGGACGCGGCCGTGTCCCGGCGGTTGGTCGCCCAGGCCAGGGCGACCGCCTCGCGGACCAGCCGGGGCAGCCGGCGGGCCACCGCCCAGAAGGTGGTGTGGGCGAACTCGGTCGCATGGTGCATCCACGCCCGGTCCTCCAGCTCGGGCAGCACCGACGCCTCGGCGGTGTCGGGCGCGCCGCCCGCCGGCGCGGCGCCCTCCGCCGTTCCGCCCGCCGGCGCGGCGCTTTCCCGCGCGGGGTCCCCCGGCGTGGGGGTCGTGCCGGGGGCCGTCGGCCTGGGCTCGGCGGGGGTGGTGGCGTCGGGTGATCGGCGTTGGCGGACGGCTCTCTTCACGGGCACCTCCGAGGCGGGCGCGGGCCGCGCGACCGGCGGCACACCGACGACCACCGGGAGCCTACTGTGCGCGACCGATCGATGTCAGCACGTCATCGGTATGTCGAACACGTGTCGCAACCCGATCCCCGGCCGGCGCGGGGCGGCTCTCGCCACCCCGCGCCGGTGAGAAGGGAACCCTGCTATACCGCAGGCGTTAACAAGGGGCCCTTCCTTGCACCTCAGCTGGCGGTGAGGGTGACGTCGTCCACGACGAAGCTGGTCTGCAGCGACGAATCCTCGACGCCGGTGAACGTCAGGGTGACCGTCTGGCCGGCGTACGCGGCGGCGTCGAAGGTGCGCTGGGTGTAGCCGCTGGCCTTGTTGAGGTTCGAGTACGTCGCCAGGGTGGTGCCGCCGACGGCGACGGTGAGCTTGTCGTACTGCCTGATAGAGGTGGTCTCGGCGGTGTCGATGTGCAGCCAGAACGACAGCGTGTACGTGGCGCAGCCGGCCGGGACGGTCAGCGACTGCGACAGCGTCTGGGTGCGGCTGCCGCCGTACCCGCCGAGCCACGCCTTGTACGAGCCGGCGTGCGCGGCCTGGCTGGCCGAGTTGGTGATGACGCCCGAGGACGCGGTCCAGACGGTGGCGCCGCTCTCGAAGCCGGAGTTGCCGACCACCTGGCCGCCGGCGCAGCCGCCGGTGCCGGTCACGGTGACGCTGTAGGTGGCGGTGCGGGTCGCCGAGCCGGTGCCGGTGACCGTGATGGCGAAGGTGCCGGTGACGGCCGACGCGGAGGCGGCGATCGTCATCGTGGACGAGCCGCCGGAGGTCACCGACGACGGGCTGAACGACACGGTCACCCCGCTGGGCGCGCCCGTGGCGGACAGGGCGACGGTCTGGGCGCTGCCGGAGGTGGTGGCGGTGGAGACCGTGGCGGTGGTGGAGGCGCCCCGGGCGATGCTGCCGGACGTCGGGCTCACCGCGACGGAGAAGTCATTGGTCGGGGTGCCGCCGCCGACGGCCTGGTCCCAGATCGCGTACGCGATGCCGTCGGCGCTGCGGTTGAGCCCGGTGGCGTTGATGTTGCTGGTGGTGTCGCAGGCCCGGTGGTAGCACGGGTCGTAGGACGAGCCGGCGGTGCCGCCCCACTTGGTGGCCTGCGCGGAGGTCTTGGTGGCGCTGGCGCCCATCGCGTACCCGGAGGTGGGGATGCCGGCCTGCTGGAAGGAGTAGTCGTCGGAGCGGCCCTGGCCCTCGACGTTCTCCTCCGGCGACAGCCCGAGGGAGTCCCAGTACGCCTTCAGCGGCGCGGCCGTGGTGGAGGTGACCCGGTTGATGAAGTAGCCGCCGTTGGTCGAGGCCACCATGTCGAAGTTGTAGTAACCCTTGATGTAGCCCTTCTGGGTGGCACTGAGCGAGTTCACGTAGAACTTCGAGCCCTGCAGGCCCTGCTCCTCGCCGTTCCACCAGGCGAACCGGACCCGCTTGGTCAGGCTCGGGTTCTGCTGGGCCAGCACGAGTGCGTTCTCCAGCAGCACCGACGAGCCGGAGGCGTTGTCGTTGATGCCCGGGCCGGCGGTGACGCCGTCGAGGTGCGCGCCGAACATGATGACCTGGTCGGCGGGGGCGCCGCCCGGCCACTCGGCGATCACGTTGTTGCCCGAGTAGGTGCAGCTGGTGCAGGTCTGCTCGGTGACCGTGTAGCCGGCGGCCTGGAGCTTGCCCTTGACGTAGTTGACGGACGCCGTGTAGCCGGCGGAGCCGGAGCGACGGTTGCCGCCGTTGCTGGTGGCGATGCTCTGGAACTGGCTCAGGTGGGCCTGGACGTTCGTCACGGAGATGTCCGGCGCGGCCAGCGCCGCGACGGCCGGGGCGGCAGCGGGGGCGGCGGGGACCTCGGCGGCGGTGGCCGGCAGGGCCGCCGTCGACGTGGTCAGCGCGAGGGCGGCGGCGAACGCCAGGCCCGCTGTCACTGTGGTGCGTCTCATGGGTGCTCCTCGGTGCAGGTAGGGGGTGTCGTGCACCTGGGCGTGACCGGACCCCGCTCGCGAGGGTGGGGCGGGCGGGGTCCGGCGGCGTGGCGAGGGGGCGCCGCGACGTTCGTTCCAGGGAAGGAAACACTTACACGCGTCGATTCAGCGGTCAATATCCATCATGGTCATACTGATCCGCTGATCACCCCAGCTCGGGGCGCGATCCGTCAGCGGGTCGCCGCGGCGGCTGCCCGGCCGGCCTGCCGACCCGAGAAGAGGCAGCCGCCGAGGAAGGTGCCCTCCAGCGAGTTGTAGCCGTGCATGCCCCCGCCACCGAAGCCGGCCACCTCGCCGGCCGCGTACACGCCGGGCAGCGGCTGCCCGTCGGGGCGCAGCACCCGCCCGTCCAGGTCGGTGTGCAGGCCGCCGAGGGTCTTGCGGGTCAGGATGTTGAGCCGCACCGCGATCAGCGGCCCCGCCGCCGGGTCCAGCAGCCGGTGCGGCGGGGCCACCCGAATCAGCCGGTCCCCCCGGTACGCCCGCGCACCCCGGATCGCCGTGACCTGGGCGTCCTTGCCGAACGGGTTGGCGATGGCGCGGTCGCGGGCCTCGACGGTCCGCCGCACCCGGGCGGCGTCCAGGGTCGGGCCGCCGTCGGGGGCGACGAGGTCGTTCATCCCGGCCACCAGGGCCTCCAGGGTGTCGGCGACGACGAAGTCCGCGCCCCGCTCCAGGAACGCCGCCACCGGGGCCGGGGTGCCGGCGCGGGCCCGCTCGATCACCTGCCGGACGCTGCGGTTGGTCAGGTCCGGGTTCTGCTCGGAGCCGGAGAGCGCGAACTCCTTGGCGACGATCCTCTTGGTGAGCACGAACCAGCTGTGGTCGTGGCCGGTGGCGCGCAGGTGGCGCAGCGTGGCGAGGGTGTCGAAGCCGGGGAACAGCGGCGCGGGCAGCCGCCTGCCGGTGGCGTCCAGCCACAGCGACGACGGCCCCGGCAGGATCCGGATGCCGTGCTGCGGCCAGATCGGGTCCCAGTTGCGCAGCCCCTCGACGTAGTGCCACATCCGGTCCGGGTTGATCACCTGCCCGCCGGCTGCCTCGGTGATGCCGAGCATCCGCCCGTCGACGTGGGCGGGCACGCCCGAGACCATCCGCTTCGGCGGGTCGCCGAGCCGCGCCGGCCAGGCCGCCCGCACCAGGTCGTGGTCGCCGCCGATGCCGCCCGAGGTGACGACCACGGCCTGCGCCGCGTACGCGAACTCGCCCACCTCGACCCGGGAGCTGGGCGCGCCGCGCGGGACGTCGCTGGGCTCCAGCACCGCCCCGCGTACGCCGGTGACGGCCCCGCCGGTGGTGACCAGGCCGTCGACCCGGTGCCGGAAGCGCAGCCGCACCCGGCCGGCGTCCACCGCGGCGGCCAGCCGGCGGGCGAACGGCTCGACCACGCCGGGGCCGGTGCCCCAGGTGACGTGGAACCGGGGCACCGAGTTGCCGTGCCCGTCCGCCGCGCCGCCGCCCCGCTCGGCCCAGCCCACCACCGGGAAGAGCCGGTGCCCCATCGACCGCAGCCAGGACCGCTTCTCCCCGGCGGCGAAGTGCACGTACGCCTCGGCCCACCGGCGCGGCCAGTGGTCCTCCGGGCGGTCGAACGCGGCGCTGCCCAGCCAGTCCTGCCAGGCCAGCTCCACCGAGTCGCGCACCCCCATCCGCCGCTGTTCGGGCGAGTCGACCAGGAACAACCCGCCGAACGACCACCACGCCTGGCCGCCGAGGTTCTGCTCCGGCTCCTGGTCCAGCAGCAGCACCGTCCGGCCCGCGTCGGCGGCCTCGGTGGCGGCGACCAGACCGGCCAGGCCGGCCCCGACGACGATCACATCCGCATCCATGCCGGAACCCTACGGACCCGGGTGCCAAAATCAGTGGTACGCGGAAGCAGGTTTCGCGCCCGGAACTGTCATCCGGATGACAAACGCGAGGGGGCGGCGCGGTGGCGGAGAACCTCGCCGAGTTGGAGCCCCGCCTCGGCGGGCTGCCCCGGCACGTCGGCGAGCGGCTGCGGGCCGTCCGGGCGGCGCTGCACGAGCGGACCCTCGACGCGGTCCGGGCCACCATGCGCGAGCAGGGCCGGTCGCTGACCGGTAAGCAGGGCCGGGGCCTTGCCCTGGGCGTACGGACGGCCGTGGACGCGTTCGTGGCCGCCGTCGCCGAGCCGACCCGCCCGCTCGCCGACACCCGGCAGGTGTTCCACGCGCTGGGCCGCACCGAATACCAGGAGGGGCACCGCGTCGACGCGCTGCGCTCGGTGCTCACCGTGGGAGCCCGGGCCATCTGGGCGTTCCTCGTCGCGCCCGAACGACCGGACCGGCTGGCCGCCGACGAGCTGTACGTGATCGCCGCCGCACTGTTCGGCTACACCGACACCCTCGCCGGGGCCGCCGCCGAGGGCTACCTCGACGAGCAGCGCGACGCCGCACACGACTGGATCGTCGTCCGCCGCAGGCTGATCACCCTGCTCGTGCAGCCCGACCCGCCCGCCGACACCGCGCTGCACTCCGCCGCCGAGGCCGCCCGCTGGCCGCTGCCCGCCACCGTCGCCGTGATCAGCGTCGACGGCTCCGACGACGAGCACCTCGCCCGCGCCGTCGGCGGCGGAGCCGTGGCCACGGTCATCGACGAGGCGGTGCGGATCGTGCTGCCCGACCCGGACGCCCCGGGCCGGCTCGCCGCGCTGCGCCGGGCCCTCACCGGCCGGCGGGCGGCCCTCGGCCCGACCGTGCCGGTGCGGCAGGCCCGCGCGTCGTACCGGCTGTCGCGGCGGGCGCTGCGCCTGCACGCCGCCGGGGCGCTTCCCGCCGACGGCGTCGTGGACTGCGACGCGCACCTGCTCACCCTGCTCACCCACTGGGAGCCGGGGCTGACCGACCGGCTCGTCGCCCGCGCCCTGGCCCCACTGGCGCCCCTCGGGCCGGCCGCCCGCCGGGCCCTGGCCGAGACGCTCGCCACCTGGCTGGACACCCAGGGCCAGGTGGTGGAGACCGCCCGGCTGCTGCACACGCACCCGCAGACCGTCCGGTACCGGATGCGCCGGCTACGGGAACGCTACGGCGCGGACCTCGACGACCCGGACGCCCGGCTCGCCCTGCACCTGGCACTGCGCCACCACCTGGGCCGCCGCCCCTGACCGCCCGCCCTGGCTCACCTGTTGCCGGGGCGGCCCCGCGGACTAGCGGGGCGGCCCGGCCGGCGGGGCGGGCTCGCGGAGCGGGGCGGCTCGCGGGGCGGGCTCGCCAGGTCGGCGACACGGGGGTGTCCTGCGACGGGGATGCCCCGATGTCGCCGACCTGGAGTCGATCATCCGGCTCGTCGCCCGGGCGGCATGGACCGGGCGGCATGGACCGGGCGGCATGGACCGGGCGGCATGGACCGAGCGGCGGGCGGGCCGCCCGGGTCGGAACGGTCAGGCCGGCAAAGCGAGCAGGGCCGCGAGCGCGTCGGCGGTGGCCGGGTACGCCGTGAGCAGCCCCCCGGCCCCGACGGCGACCGCCGAGCCGGGGCCGCCCGGCCCGAGGCCGCCCGGTCCAGAGCCGCCCGGCCCGGTCCCGCCCGCACCGGTGGTCCCGCCCGGCCCGAGGCCGCCCGAGCCGGTGACGGCTGGGTCGAGGGTCCAGCCGCCCGCGCAGCCGAGCAGCTCCGCCACGGCGTCGCAGGTCGCCGGATGGCCCGCCAGCAGGTCGACCAGCGGGCCGGGCGCGACAGCCGCCGATCCCGCCGTCACCGGTCCCGGGACAAGCGCCCCGAGGGCGAGCAACCCGCCCGCCGCCGACCCGCCCGCCGGCCGGGGCGCCCACGGGGGCACCCAGGCGTCCAGGACAGGTAGGGCCGCCGGAAACGTGCGGCCGGCCTCGCGGACCAGGGTCGGCACCAGCTCGCCGGCCTGGGCGCGCAGCGTGGTGATCAACGTCGGCAGCCACGGCAGCAGCACCGGGTCGGGCAGCCGGGCGAACGCCGTGGACATCACCTCCACCACGAACGGCGCCAGCCCGGGCACGGGCTCCAGGGCCTGCACGAACCCGCTGAGGTACTGCGGGAAGGACGGCACCACCAGCGGGTTGGCCAGCAGCTCGGCGCTGCGGGCGCGCAGCTGCGCCAGGGGCAGCAGGCCGAGGTGGTGCTGGGCGGCCCAGTGCAGCGCCACCCGGGCCGGCGCCTCCGGCCGGGACTGCCGCACCGCCAGTTCGAGCTGCGTACGGTCGCAGCCGAGGGACAGCGCGAGGCTCTCCATGCCGAACAGGAAGCCGAGCATCGCGCCCACCTGCCGCACCCCGGTCTCCGCGTCGACGAACGCGGTGGGCAGCAGCGTGCAGTACTGGGCGTACCCGGTGGTGACGAACGCGGCGCACCAGGGCGGCAGGGTCGGCTCGGTGGCCCGGTAGTGGGCCAGCAGCCGGCGGATGCGGCGCAGCACCTCGGGGGCCTCGTCGACGGTGCGCTCGGCCGCGAGCAGCTCCACCGCCCGGGTGCCCAGCTCGTCGACGAGCCGGCGGCCGTCGAGCAGCAGGAGCGCGTCCTCGACGGCTTCGAGTGCGACGGCGGCGGTGGCCCGGGGCCCCCACGCCCGGCGGCGCAGCCGCTGCTCCAGGACCTGCTCGACGGTGACGCCCTCGTAGCCCAGCTCGATCAGCGCGCGCTGGTTGCGGCCGAGGGCGAGGTCCCAGCTCTCCTGGGTCGACCGTTCCCCGAGCCGGCGCTCCCCCATGATCGGGCGGACGGCGTCGCGGGGCAGCAGGTGGCGCAGCCGCCACAGCAGGTCCGAGCAGCCGGCCACGGCCGGGTCGGCGGTCAGGTCCAGCAGGGCCCGCTGGATGGTGCGCTTGTCCAGGTCGAGCCCGAGGGGGGCGAGCCGGTCGAGCACGTCGCGGGCCAGCGGGGGCAGGGCGTCGTACCCGACCTGGCCGATGCGGTCGCCGCCGAGCAGGATCTCGCAGAGCCGGCGCACGTCGCGCCGGCCCGGGACCACGTCCTTCTCGATGCAGGTCACGGCCGCGTCGGCGAAGTCGTACGGGGTGGGTCGGGCCCGGTTGCGCAGCCCGGCGAGCAGGATCGACGTCTCGAACACGGCGATCGCGTCGGCGGTGCTGGCCAGGTAGCCGTTGCGTCGGGCCAGCCGGACGATGTCCACGCACCAGCCGCGCAGCTCCGCCTCGTCGAGCTCGTCGAGGACCGGCGGCCGGGCGAGGAACCCCGACAGTCGATCGGTGACGGGCTCGTCGGCGGCTTCGGCCGGGGTGGCCCTGCGGGCCCGGCCCTTCGCCGCTCTGCCGCCGGCCTGCCCGGCCAGCCGGAACGGGGTCACCCCGGAGCGGGACACCGCCTTGGCCCAGGTGGCCGCCGCGATCGAGACCGAGCCGGGCGCCAGCCCGAACTGCGCCTCGATGGCGGAGTGGCTAGACGGGATCAGCCCGTACAGCCAGCGGGTGGCGGTGCGCGGGCTGATCTCGTACGGCGCGGCGTCGGGCCCGGTGCCGAACTGTTCGACGGGGCTCGCGGCGTGGAACGCGCCGCAGACGTAGAGACAGTCGGTCGGGTCGACGCCGGAGTCGGCGAGGTGCTGCCGCATCCGGGTCCACATGTAGCGCTCGCGTTCGACGTCGCGGTCGAGGCGGTCGGCGTCGCTCGGGCGCAGCCGCCGGAACAGGCTGCCGATGAGGACCATCACCTGCCGGTACGTCTCGTGGTCGGCGGCGACGAGGGGCTGCTCGACGTACTGGTCCCACCACTCCGACCAGTGCCGGACCTTGCCGTGGTGCAGCAGGTAGGCCTCCAGCTCGGCGAAGCGGGGCCGCAGGTCGCCGATCTCCACGCCGACGGCGTCGCCGTGCAGCGCGGCCTCCTCCTCGGCCGCCGCCGGGGCGTCGGGGGTGCCCGCCGGCCCCTCGGCCGGGTCGCGGGGCGCCCACTGGAAGACGTGGTCGACCGAGCGGTCCACCAGCACCAGCTCCACGCCGGGGGTCTCCAGCGCGTACGCGATGGCCTGGTATTCCGCCGACGCCTCGGTGATCGGGGCGACGACGCTGAGCGGGGCCCACTCGGCGGGGAACCCGTCGAGCTTCGACGCGAACGCCTGCACGGCCACCGGGAGGCGGCAGTTGCGCAGCTCCCCCAGCAGGGGCTGCAGGTCCTCGCACAGCTCCAGGTAGATCACCTTCGGTCGTTTGGCGCGCAGCCGGCGCGCCATCGCCAGGGCGGAGGCCGGCGAGTGGTGGCAGACCGGGAAGATCTCCAGCCGCTCGCCGAGCGCCCGGTCGACGTCGTCGATCATCCCGGTGAGGATCTCCGCGAGCGCGCCGGGGCTGCCGGCGAAGGCCGCGGCGGCGTCGGTGAGCTGTCCGCGCAGCGCGTCGAACGCGCCGGGGCCGCCGGCGGGCGGGACAGCGACGCCGGCGGGCGGGGTGGGGACCGGCGCGACGACGCCGGGTGGGTGCACCCCGGGAGCCGCGCCGGGCGGGGTGGTCGTCGGGCCGGTCACGACAGGGTGGCGATCGCCTGGCGGCCGCCGTCGAGGAAGCCCTCCCACGGGCCGCCGTCGGCCTTGGCCCGGGGCTCCACCACGCCGTGCAGGTATTTGTTGAGGATCGCCAGGTCCTCCGGGCTGCGCCGGGCCAGCGAGCCGACCAGCGAGCCGGCGAGGGTTTCGGCGCGCAGGGTGCGGTCGCCGAAGAACTGGCTGTGCAGGATGGCGTCCTCCAGCACGCCGATCTGCTCGGCGGTGGACAGCGCCGACTCCAGCTTCTCGTCGTCGCTGGTCGCCGACGCGGCGGCGGCCCGCAGGTCGGCGAAGCTCTGCAGCAGGATGTCCAGCAGGGTGGGCGGGACGTCCAGCTCGATGCGGTGCCGGCGCAGCAGCTCCTCGGTGCGGAACCGGACGATCTCCGCCTCGCTGCGCTTGTTGGTCACCACGGGGATGCGGACGAAGTTGAACCGCCGCTTCAGCGCCGAGGAGAGGTCGTTGACGCCCCGGTCGCGGCTGTTGGCCGTGGCGATGATCGAGAAGCCGGGCCTGGCGAAGACGATGTTGTCGGCGTCCAGCTCGGGAATGGCGACGTACTTCTCGGACAGGATGGAGATCAGGGCGTCCTGCACGTCGCTGGTGGAACGGGTCAGCTCCTCGAAGCGGCCGATGACGCCCTGCTCCATCGCGGTCATGATGGGCGACGGGATCATCGACTCGCGGGACTGCCCCTTGGCGATGACCATGGAGACGTTCCACGAGTATTTGATGTGGTCCTCGGTGGTGCCGGCGGTGCCCTGCACCACGAGGGTGGAGTTGCCGCAGATCGCGGCGGCGAGCAGCTCGGCGAGCCAACTCTTGCCGGTGCCCGGGTCGCCGATGAGCAGCAGGCCCCGGTCGGAGGCGAGGGTGACGATGGCGCGTTCGACGAAGCTGCGGTCGCCGAACCACTTCTGGGTGACCTCCCGGTCGAGGCCGTCGGCCCGCTCGGAGCCGAGGACGAACAGCCGTACCATCCGGGGGCTGAGCCGCCACGAGAACGGCTTCGGATCGGTGTCGACCGACTCCAGCCAGGCCAGCTCCTCGGCGAACGTGACCTCGGCGGGGGCGCGCAACATCTCGGACATGTCAGGGGTCTCCTAGGTGAGGAAGTTCTTCAGCTCGAAGACGAGCTTGCGGATGTGGCCGGAGATGACCGGGGTGCCCAGGTCCTTGAAGCGCTGCCGGAACCAGGGGTTGACGATCTGCGTGCCGGAGCTGTTGACCGAGCCGACCGGGATGAACTTCACCCCGGAGCGGTGCACCGCCTCGATGCCGTCGAACAGCGGCTGGGAGCGGTCGAACTCGTAGAAGTCGGAGATCCAGACCAGCACGGTGTTGCGCGGCTCGGTGATCTTCGGCCGGGCCATGGCCATCGCCACCGGGCCGTCGTTGCCGCCGCCGAGCTTGGTGCGCAGCAGCACCTCGAACGGGTCGTGCACCCACGGCGTCAGGTCCAGCGCCCGGGTGTCGTACGCGATGAGGTGCACGTCGACCTTGGGCAGGCCGGCGAAGATGGACGCCAGGATCGTGCAGTTGACCATCGAGTCGACCATCGAGCCGGACTGGTCGACGACCACGATCAGCCGGGCCGGGGTGGTGCGCCGGGCGGTCTGCCGGTAGAAGAGCCGGTCGACGTAGAGGCGCTGGTCCTCCGGGCTCCAGTTGGTGAGGTTCTTCCAGATCGTGCGGTCCAGGTCGAGGTTGCGGAACACCCGCTTCGGCGGCACCGACCGGTCGATCGTGCCGACGCTGGTCTGTTCGACCTGGGTGCGCAGCACCTCGGCGACCTCGTCGACGTACCGGCGGATCAGCGCCTTGGCGTTGGCCAGCGCCACCCCGGACAGGTTCGACTTGTCGCGCAGCAGCTGCTCGATCAGCGACATGCTCGGGGTGAGCTTCGCGGCCAGCTTCGGGTCGGCGAGGACCTCGCGCAGGTGCATCCGGCGCACCAGGTCGCCCTCCAGGCCGGCCAGCACCCCGCCGAGGCCGCCGCCGTCGCGCCCGTTGCCGGCCTGCCGGCGCAGTTCGCCGGGCTCGCAGCCGAGCGCCCGCTCGAACCAGCCGGCGTCGGACTGCCACCGGGCGAGCTGGGTGGCGCTGACACTGCCGCCGCCGGTGGCGAACACGTTGAGCAGCAGCTTCGACACCAACGCGGCCCGCCGCACCTCCGCCCCGCCGGCCGGCGGGGCGGGCCCGTCGCCCGGTGGCACCGCCTCATCCGCGGGCGGGGCAACCCCCTCACCCGCCGCAGGCTCGGGACCAGGCGAGGGCTCGGGCGGGGTGAGCAGGCCGGTCAGCTCGCCGGCCAGGTCGGGGAAGCGCTGCACGACGGTGTCGACGGAGACCGACGGGTCCAGCAGCGCGGCCGGCAGGCCGAGGTCGTCGACGACGGCGACGCTCGCCGCCTCCAGCGCCGGCTGCTCCTCGGGGTCGAAGAGCCGGGCCAGCAGTCGCCAGTAGAGCACCTGCCGGCGGTTGGCGTCGGGGTTCACGGGCGCGCGCGCGGCGTCGTCCGACCCGGGAGCGGGCAGGCCCGCAGCGGCGTCGCCGGGCCCGGGAGCGGGCGTGCCCTGCGGGGTGTCGGGGGTCGTGGTCATCGGCGCAGCAGCCGTCCCGCGCGTTCCCGCAGCACGGCGACGGAGTCGCCGGCCTTCGCCTCGGCCTTGGCGACCTTCGCGTCGGTGGGGCCCTGCGCCCAGTCGCCGGTGTGCGCGGCGACGGTGGCCCGCTTGACGGTGCTCTGCACGGCCAGCGGCTGCACGGTCCACCGGCCGGCGTCCCAGCGCAGCAGGCCCAGGCAGGCCGTCGAGGCGGCGACCAGGGCGGGGGTGAGCGGGCCGCAGGTCGGCAGCCGGTCGATGTCGACCGCGATGCTCGCCCCGTCGACGGTGAGCCGGACGTCGTCGCCGGTGGTGTCGACCGCGTAGCCCTCCAGCAGCACCGGCTCGGCGACGGCGACGGGGTGCCGGTCCAGCGGGGGCGTCGGCGCGGCCAGCGCGGCGGGCAGCAGCACCCGGGCGGTGGCGAACGGGTCGGCGGGCTCGCCGGCGCGGGCCTGCCCGTCGCGCCACCACAGGTCGCCGCCGGCCAGCGGCAGGTCGGTCACCTCCAGGGCGCGGCGCTCGGCCAGCGCGGCCAGCAGGACGGGGTGGTCGGCGAGCAGCCGCCACAGCGCCGGGCCGACGATCGTGTCGACCTTCGTCGCGGCGACGGCGGTGCGGACCAGCCGCGCCGGGGCGCCGCCGGACGGTTCGAGGACGCCGTGCACCTGCACCTGGACGGCGGTGGCGTGCTCGTGCACGTCGACGCCGAGCACCAGCAGCCGGCCGGAGACCCGCTCGGCGGCGGCCGGGTCGGCCACGCCCGCGGTGTCCTGGGCGAGCAGCACGGCGCGGGCCCACAGGTCGGCCCAGCGCCGGGCCGGCACCGCCGGCATGGTGGCCACCGGGCAGGACGCGGCCAGCTCGCCGGCCAGGCCGTCGAGGAGCACGGCGAGGCGGCGCAGCGGCGCGACGGCTAGGGTCGCCTCGACCGGCCGGCCCCCGGCAGCGGCCAGGTCGTGGCCGACCCCGCGCCAGCCGGTGATGGCCAGCTCGGTCAGCCAGGAGCGGGCGGCGGCCAGCGGGGCGGCGGCCCCGTCCGGCAGCGGCCCGGCCGCCGGGGCGGGCGGCGCGGCGCGCTCCCGGCCGAGCGCGGCGTCGGCGGCGGCGAGCAGGGCGTCGTGGGCCGCGCCGAGCAGGGCGGCGCGGGCCCCGGCCAGGGCGGCGAGGTGCTCGGCGGCGGGCACCCCGGCGGTGACCTGCGCGACCGCCTCGGCGACCCGGCCGCCCAGCGGGGTGACCGCCAGGGCGGCGGCGACGTCGCCGAGCGCGGCGAGCTGCGTCTCGCCGGGGCGGGCCAGGCCGGCGACCAGGGCGTCGTCGAGGCCCGCGACCACGTCGAGGGCCGCGTCGACGCCGGCCGGCGCGGCGTCGACCAGCGCGGTGAGCTGGGCCCCGCGCATCAGCGGCCCGCCCCGGTCGCCGGGAACCAGTGCAGCTCGGGCAGCGGCCCGTCGGCCGCCGGCAGCTCCAGGTAGGCCAGGTGGCGCAGGAACCGGCTGAACACGACCGCCGCCGGGGTGGGCTCGTGGTGGCCGTCGATCCCCCGGAGCAGGTCGCCGCCGGTCTGCGCCCCGTCGGGCGCGTCGATGCGCAGGTAGCGGGCGACGCGGGCGACGCCGTACTGCAGGACGGCCTCGTCGAGCAGGGCGTGCAGGTGCTTGCAGGGCGCGCCGCGCAGGCCGCCGCAGGGCCGGTTGTTGTTGGTGGAGCAGTGGAAGGCGTGGGTGCCGGCGGCGATCGAGGAGACGTAGACCCGCTCGATGTCGGAGCCGCTGGACACCACCCCCTGCAACCGGCCGTCCGCCAGCTCGACGAAGGGGACCTTCGCCAGCTTGCGGGGACGCACCGCGGGCAGCACCGGCGCGAGGCTGCGCCGCTCCCACGGTGCGTGCTGCGTCTGGGGCACTGCGACCTCCGTAACCGGTGCGCCCGCGGGCGCGCCGACTGGGGCGCCGGCCGTGGGCCGGCGCGCGACGACAGGGGGATGGCGGAGCACGGTGGCCCACCGGAACCGGGCCCCGCAGCGCCCGTCCTGGGAAAGATCATGCCCCCGGGGTACGACAGGTTCGCCGCCGGGCCGGACGGGCGGCGGCGATGCGCGCGCCGGGGGTGCGACACGTCCCGGCTGGTGGCAGGCTGGCCCGGGCGGCCGGGCGCACGCAGTACGGTTACGGCCGCGCAACGGTTGTGAGCAGGTGCGGGAGGAGAGCCGGAATGGCCGAGGAGATCACCACCACCGACGAGTGGCGGGCGCTGGCGGCGCACGCGGAGAAGCTGCGGGACGCGCACCTGCGCGACCTGTTCGCCGCCGACCCGGACCGCGGTGAGCGGTTGGCCGGCGAGCTGGCGGACCTGCATGTCGACTACAGCAAGAACCTGGTGACCGACGAGACGTTGGCCCTGCTCGCCGCCCTGGCGCGGCGGGCCCGGCTGACCGACCGGATCGCGGCCATGTTCGCCGGGGAGCACATCAACACCACGGAGGACCGGGCGGTGCTGCACACCGCGCTGCGCGCTCCGGCGGGCGCGGCGCTGACCGTGGACGGCCGTGACGTGGTGGCCGACGTGCACGCGGTGCTGGACCGGATGGCGGCGTTCGCCGACCGGGTCCGCTCCGGCGAGTGGGTCGGGCACACCGGTGAGCGGATCCGCACGGTGGTCAACATCGGCATCGGCGGCTCCGACCTCGGGCCGGTGATGGCGTACGAGGCGCTGAAGGCGTACCGGGACGCGGGGATCACCTGCCGGTTCGTCTCCAACATCGACCCCACCGACATCGCCGAGGCGACGGCCGACCTGGACCCGGCGAGCACCCTGTTCGTGGTGGTGTCGAAGACGTTCTCCACCCAGGAGACCCTGGCCAACGCGCGGCAGGCCCGCGACTGGCTGCTCGCCGGCCTGGGCGGCGACACCTCGGCGGTGGCCCGGCACTTCGTCGCGGTCAGCACCAACGAGCAGCGGGTACGCGACTTCGGCATCGACCCGGCGAACATGTTCGGCTTCTGGGACTGGGTGGGCGGGCGCTACTCGCTGCCCTCGGCCGTCGGGCTGTCGGTGATGCTGGCGGTGGGGCCGGCGCGGTTCCGGGAGCTGCTGGCCGGCTACCACGCCGTCGACGAGCACTTCCGCACCACGCCGGTGGAGCGCAACGTGCCGGCGCTGCTCGGGCTGCTCAACGTGTGGTACACCAACTTCCTGGGCGCGCAGACCCACGCGGTGCTGCCGTACTCGCAGTACCTGCACCGGTTCCCCGCGTACCTGCAGCAGCTGACGATGGAGAGCAACGGCAAGTCGGTGACGCTGGACGGCACGCGCGTGTCGTACGACACCGGGGAGATCTTCTGGGGCGAGCCCGGCACCAACGGTCAGCACGCCTTCTACCAGCTCATCCACCAGGGGACCCGGCTGGTGCCGGCGGACTTCATCGGGTTCAGCCGGCCCCGGCACGACCTGGATGACATGCACGACCTGTTCATGTCGAACTTCTTCGCGCAGACCGCCGCGCTGGCGTTCGGGCGCACCCGGGAGCAGGTGGAGGCCGAGGGCACCCCGGCGGAGCTGGCGGAGCACAAGGTGATGCCGGGCAACCACCCGACCACCTCGATCGTCGCCGCCGAGCTGACCCCGGCGGTGCTCGGCCAGCTCATCGCGCTCTACGAGCACATCGTGTTCACCGAGGGCGCGATCTGGGACATCAACCCGTTCGACCAGTGGGGGGTGGAGCTGGGCAAGGTGATGGCCAACCAGCTCGCGCCGCTGCTCACCGGCGACGACGCCGACCTGTCCGGGCTGGACTCGTCGACCCGCGCCCTGATCGCCCGCTACCGGGCGCAGCGGCACACCACCGACTGACCGGCCCACGGTTTCCCGGAACCGGCCGACGCCCCCGCGGCGTCGGCCGGTTCTTTCTTTCGAGGCAGCACGGGTCGCCGGTGACTTTTGTCATCGCGGGCCGTGCGGGCCGCATCCACGGTCATGACTAACTGCACTGGGGGCGGACGGGTCCGGTCCACGAGACTCGTATCCGTCGCCGGGCAACGGAACCGGCCGAGATCGCGGAGGGGGTCACGGTGGACGAGCGCTACGACAACTACTGCGCCGCGGACCGGCTCTTCTACGACTCGCTGGGCAGCGCGGTCGCGCAGCCGGCGTTCGCCGCCGCCGAGCGGGACGTGCCGGCCGGCTGGCGTCGAGAGCCGCTCGACGACTGGCTGATCCACGCGCCGGAGGGCGGCTCGCTGCCCCAGCAGGGCTGGAAGATCCACGTGTCGGCGACCCTCGACAACGCCGAGCGGGTCCTCGACGCGGTGTGGGACTACTGCGTGCCGCGCGGGCTGTCGTTCAAGTTCCTGCGCGGGCCGCGCACCCTACTGCTGCGCAACTCGAAGTACGCGTCGCGGTCGGCCAGCGGCAAGTTCGTCACCATCTACCCGCACGACACCGCCGAGCTGGAGCTGGCCTGCAAGGAGCTCGACGCGCTGCTCGCCGGCGAGGCCGGGCCGTACATCCTCAGCGACCTGCGCTACGGCGCCGGGCCGGTGCACGTGCGCTACGGCGGATTCGCCCGCCGGTACTGTCTCTCCCCGGACGGGCAGGTCATCCCCGCGATCGCCGACGCCTCCGGCACGCTGGTGCCCGACCGCCGCGACCCGGTGTTCCACCTGCCGGAGTGGGTGACCCTGCCGGACTTCCTGGCCCCGCACCTGGCCGCCCGCAACGCCACCAGCACCACCGAGGTGCCGTACAAGATCGAGAAGGTCATCCACTTCTCCAACGGCGGCGGCCTGTACGTGGGCCGGGACCTGCGCACCGACGCCCAGGTGGTGCTCAAGGAGGCCCGCCCGCACGCCGGCCTCGACGCCGACGGCGTCGACGCGGTGGCCCGGCTGGCCCGGGAGGCCGCCGCGCTGCGCCGGCTCGCCGACCTGCCCCAGGTGCCCGCCGTGCACGACGAGTTCGCCATCGGCGACCACCGGTTCCTGGCCCTGGAGTTCGTCGAGGGCCGGTCGCTGAACAAGGTGGTCGTCGAGAAGTACCCGCTGATCGACGCCGACGCGACCGACGCCGACCGAGCCGAGTACGCCCGCTGGGCGCGCGACGTCCTGGCGCAGGTCGAGGCGATCGTCGCCGCGATCCACGAGCGCGGCCTCGTCTACGGCGACCTGCACCTGTTCAACATCATGGTCCGCCCCGACGGCCGGGTGGCCCTGGTCGACTTCGAGGTGGCCGCCCCGATCGAGGGGCACCGCCGCCCGGGCCTGCGCAACCAGGGGTTCGCCGCGCCGAACGACCGGACCGGCACGGCCGTCGACCGGTACGCGCTGGCCTGCCTGCGCCTGGCGCTGTTCCTCCCGCTGACCCAGCTCGTCCGGCTCGCCCCGGACAAGGCCGCCCACCTCGCCGACGTCGTCGCCGAGAGCTTCCCGGTGCCCCGCGCGTGGCTGGCCGAGGCGGTCGCCGAGATCACCGGCGCCGGCCGACGCGAGGACGCCGGCGGCGACGGGGACACCGTGACCAGTCGCGCACAGGCGGGCGGCGACGACGCCTTCGACGCGACCGGCGACTGGCCCGGCACGCGCCGGCGGATCACCACCGCGATCCTCGCCAGCGCCACACCGCACCGCGACGACCGGCTCTTCCCCGGCGACATCGAGCAGTTCCGCAGCGGCGGGCTCAACCTGGCCCACGGCGCGGCCGGGGTGCTGCACGCCCTCGCCGTCAGCGGCGCGGGCCGGTTCCCCGAGCACGAACAGTGGCTCGTGCGGCGGGCCACCGCCCCCGCGTCGGGCACCCGGATCGGCTTCTACGACGGCCTGCACGGGGTGGCGTACGCGCTGGAACACCTGGGCCGCCGCGCCGACGCCCTCGACGTCCTCGACGTCTGCCTGCGCCAGCCGTGGGCCGAGCTGGACCTGAGCCTGGCCAACGGCTTGTCCGGCATCGCCCTGAACCTCGCCGAGCTGGCCGGGCGCACCGGGGAGACCGCGCTGCGCGACGCCGCCGACGAGATCACCGCCGCCGTGCTCGACCGGCTCGCCGACGACCCCGGCCCGGACATCAGCGGCGGCCGGCACCCGTACGCGGGGCTGCTGCGCGGGCGCACCGGGGCGGCGCTGCTGCTGGTGCGGATGCACGAGCTGACCGGCGACCCGGCGCTGCTGGAGCACGCCGCCACCGCGCTGCGGCAGGACCTGCGCCGGTGCGTGGTCCGGCCGAACGGGGCGCTGGAGGTCAACGAGGGCTGGCGCACCATGCCGTACCTCGGGCAGGGCGGCGTCGGCATCGGCCTGGTCCTCGACCAGTACCTGCGCCACCGCGCCGACGAGCGCTTCGCCGAGGCCAGCGCCGGGGCACGCCGGGCCGCCCGGTCCCCGTTCTACGCGCAGTCCGGCCTCTTCGCCGGCCGGGCCGGAATCATCGCGTACCTGGCCACGCTCGGCGACGCAGACAGCCGCCGGGAGCTGGACACACAGCTGCGCCGGCTCGGCTGGCACGCCCTGCCGTACGGCGGCGGGACCGCCTTCCCCGGCGAGCAGCTGCTGCGCCTCTCCATGGACCTGGGCACCGGCGCCGCCGGAGTGCTGCTCGCGCTGGCCTGCGCGCGGCACGACGAGCCGGCGACCCTGCCCTTCCTCGCGCCGCTGGCCGGCGCGCCCGAACTCCCCCGCGGCCGCGGGGGCGACCACGACCCGCCAACCGACGGGAGGAGGTGATTCGACATGGCACTCCTGGACCTCCAGGGCCTCGAGCTGGCCCCGGCCGACCGCACCAGCGGCGACTCCAGGGCGAGCCTGCTGCTCTGCGGCGACAGCGGTCTCTCCGTCACCACCTGCAACTGACCCCCATCCACCGCACCACCTTCGAAAGGACTGATCGACATGGCGCTCCTCGACCTGCAGGGCCTCGAGATGGCCCCGGCCGACCGCACCGGCGGCGGCTCCAACGCGAGCCTGCTGCTCTGCGGCGACAGCGGTCTCTCCGTCACCACCTGCAACTGACCCAGACCGTTCCGCGGCGCCCCGGGTGGACAGACGTGTCCACCCGGGGCCGCCCGCCGTTTCGCGGGGAGACGCCGATGCGCAGGGGCGAGGGGCCGTTCCGTCAGGCCGCCCGCGATGCCGGGGGCTGGGCCTGGGCGCTGGGCGCGGTCACCCTGACCGGAGCCGTCGCCGAGCTGCTGCTGCCGGCGGCGCTCGGCCTCGCCGTCGACGCCGCCCTGACCGGCGGCAGCCGCTGGTGGCCGGTGGCCGTCTGCGCCCTGGTCGCCGTGCTCGTCACCACCGACACCCTCGGCGACCTGGCCGCCGGCTACGGCGCCGCCCGCGCCACCGCCCGGCTGCGCGGCCGGCTGCTGCGGCACCTGTTCGCCCTCGACGTGCGCGCCGCCCGCCGGTATCCGGTCGGCGACCTGGTGGGCCGGCTCGTCGGGCAGGCCGCCGACGCCGGCCAGGCCGGCAACACCGTCGTGCTGGGCGCGATCGCGCTGCTGCCCCCGCTGGGCAGCGTCGTCGCGCTCACCCTGATCGAGCCGGCGCTGGGGGTCACCCTGCTCGCCGGCCTCCTGCTGCTCGGTGGCCTGATGCGCGCGTTCGTCACCGACGCGTCGGCGGCCACCGCCGGCTACCAGAAGGCCCTGAACCGGATCGCCGGCCGGCTGCTGGAGTCCCTCGCGGGCGCGCGGACCATCGCCGCCGCCGGGTCCCGGCGGCGGGAGCAGGGCCGGGTGCTCGCGGCCCTGCCGGAGCTGGGCGGGCACGGCCGGCGCGGCTGGGAGCTGCTGGCCCGGGCCAGCGCCCGCACGGCCGCCGTGGCGCCGCTGCTGCAACTGGCCGTGATCGCCGTCGGCGGGTACGCCCTGACCGTCGGCTGGCTCACCCCCGGTCAGCTCGTCTCGGCGGTCCGCTACGCGGCGACCGGGGCGGGCCTGGGCGCGGTGCTGGCCACCCTGAACCGGCTCGTGCGCAGCCGCTCCGGGGCCGCCCGCGTCGGCGAGCTGCTGGCCCTGCCGGCACCGGCCGACGGCGACGCCCCGCTGCCGCCGGGCACGGGGGCGCTGCGGCTGCACGGCGTGACCGTGCGCGGCGACGACGGCCGGCCCGTCCTCGACGGCGTCGACCTGAGCGTCCCGGCCGGCGCGACGGTGGCGGTGGTCGGCCCCTCCGGCGCCGGCAAGTCCACCCTCGCCGCCGTCGCCGGCCGGCTGCACGACCCCGACGCCGGTCAGGTGCGGCTCGACGGGGTGCCGCTGCCCCGGCTCGACCCGGCCGAGCTGCGCCGCGCCGTCGGGTACGCCTTCGACCGCCCCGCCCTGGTCGGCGCGACCGTGCACGACGCGGTCGGCCTGGCGCTGCCCCCGCAGCAGGCCGCGCCCCCTGCCGACGGCTCCCCCGCGACGGTCGCCGTGCGGCGGGCCGCCGAGGCGGCCGCCGTGGACGACGTCGTCGCCCGGCTGCCGCAGGGTTTCCGCACCCCGCTGGCCGACGCGCCGTTCTCCGGCGGCGAGGCGCAGCGCCTCGGGCTGGCCCGGGCGTTCGCCGGGGCGCGGCGGCTGCTGATCCTCGACGACGCCACGTCCAGCCTGGACACCGTCACCGAGCATCGGATCTCCCGGGCGGTGACGGGGCGGCCGGGCGGGCGTACCCGCATCGTGGTCACCCACCGGGCCGCCACGGCGGCGGCGGCCGACCTGGTGGCGTGGCTCGACGGCGGCCGGCTGCGCGCCGTCGCCCCGCACGCCCGGCTCTGGGCGGACCCGGCGTACCGGGCGGTCTTCCGCGCGGACGGGGACGCCGGGTGAGCGCGCGGGACACCTCCGACGCGGGCACCCCCGGGGTTCGGCGGGCGACGTGGGCGGCGCTGCGCGCCCGGCGCGCGGCCGTGGTGCGGCTGGCCGGCTGGTCGGCCGTGGAGGCGCTGCCGGCGCTGTTGTCGGGGGCCCTGGTGGCGCGGGCCGTCGACGGGGGCTTCCTGGCCGGTCGGCTCGGCGCGGGGCTCGGCTGGCTGGCGGCGCTGGGCGCGGCGGTGCTCGTGGGGGCGGTGGCGACCGGCCGGACGTACCGCAGCCTCGGCGCGGTGGTCGAACCGTTCCGCGACGACCTGGCCGCCCGGGTGGTCCGGGCCGCCCTGCACGACGCGACCCGGCCCGGCGGACGCCCCGACAGCGCCGCCGCGGCCCGGCTCACCCACCAGGTGGAGCTGGTCCGCGACACCTTCGCCGGCCTGCTCATGGTGACCCGGGGGTTCCTGTTCGCCGCCGGCGCGGCGTTGATCGGGCTGCTCGCCCTCGACCCGATGGTCGCGGCGCTGGTCGCCGCGCCCCTCGTCGCGGGGATGGTCGTGTTCCTCGCCGCGCTCCCGGCGATGGCGGGGCAGCAGCGCCGGTACGTGCGCGCCGGGGAGGAGCTGGGCCGGGCCGCCTCCGCCGCGCTGGCCGGGCACCGGGACGTGCGGGCCTGCGGCGCGGCCGGGCGGGTCGTCGCCGACGTGGGCGCGCGGGTGGCCGACCAGGCCGCCGCCGAGCGCACGCTGGCCCGGATGGCCGCCGTGCGCAGCCTCAGCCTCGGCCTCGGCGGCTGGCTGCCGCTGGCGGTGCTGCTGCTCGCCGCGCCCTGGCTCGTCGACCGGGGCCTCACCGCCGGCGCGGTGCTCGGGGCCCTGGTGTACGTCTCCACCGGTCTCCAGCCCGCCCTGCACGCGCTGGTGCAGGGCGTCGGGGGTGGCGGCCTGCGCTACGTGGTCACCCTCGACCGCATCCTGCGGACCTGCCCCGACGAGGCGGGCGAGCCGCCGGTGGGGCGGCCCGACGCCGCGCCCGTCCCGCCCGACGACGGGACGCCCGCCGTCTGCGCCCGGGGGCTGACCTTCCGGTACGGCGTCGCGGCGCGGCCGGTGCTCGACGACGCAGGCGTGACGCTGTCCGCCGGGGAGCACCTCGCCGTGGTGGGGCCCAGCGGGGCGGGCAAGTCCACCCTGGCCGCGCTGCTGTCCGGGCTGCTCGCGCCGCAGGCCGGCACCGTCCGCCTCGGCGGGGTCCCGGTCGCCGACGCCCCGCCGGAGGTACAGGCCCGGCTGCGGGTGCTGGTGCCCCAGGAGGCGTACGTCTTCACGGGATCGCTCGCCGACAACCTGCGCTACCTGCGGCCCGACGCCGACGACGCCACGGTCACCGCCGCCCTCGACGCCCTCGGCGCGGGCCCGCTCGCCGCCCGGCTCGGCGGGCTGGCCGGGGAGGTGACGCCGGCGGCGCTCTCGGCCGGCGAACGGCAGCTGATCGCCGCGGTGCGGGCGTACCTCTCCCCCGCCCCGCTGGTGCTCCTCGACGAGGCGACCTGCCACCTGGACCCGCCGACCGAGGCACGGGTCGAGGAGGCGTTCGCCCGGCGACCCGGCACGCTGGTGGTGATCGCCCACCGGATCAGCTCGGCCGTCCGGGCCCGCCGGGTGCTGGTGCTCGACGGGGCGCGGCCGGTGCTCGGCACCCACGAGGAGCTGCTGGCCCGGTCGGCGACGTACCGGGAGCTCGTCGGCCACTGGGACGACCGGCCGACCGCCGCCGCCCGGAGCTGACCGCCCCGGGCCGCCGGCGGCCGGCCGGCGGCGCGCCTCAGATCCAGCCGGACTCGCGGGCGAACCGGACCGCCTCGATCCGGGTGCGGGCCCCGGTCTTGCGGGCGATCCGCCCGAGGTGGTTGCGGACGGTGCCGCAGGACAGCCGCAGCGACCCCGCCACCTCGGCGACCGGTGCGCCGGCGGCGGTCAGCCGCAGCACCTCGGTCTCCCGGGCGGTCAGCGGGCAGTCGGCGGCGAGCGCCGCCATGACGAGCTCGGCGTCGACCACCGACTCCCGGCGGGCGAGGCGACGGACCCCGTCGACCACCCGCTGCGGCGCCACGTCGCTGGCGAGGATGCCGACGGTGCGCCCCGGGGCGAACACCCCGTGCAGGCCCCGGGCGCGGCGCGGGTCGGCGAGCACCAGCAGCGGACACGGCTGCGCCGTCGCCGGGTCCACCATCGCCCGGCCCTCGTTGATCAGATCGAAATCCACCACGGCGACGTCCGGCCGGCCGGCACGCACGGCCTGGTCGACCGCGTCGCCGCGGCCCACCTCCCCCACCACGTGGATGTCCTCCTCGGCTGCGAGGACGAGCGACAACGCGCCCCGGACCAGGGCACCGTCCAGGGCGAGCAGGGTACGGATCACGTTGGACCTCTCCCAGGCGTCTCGGCGCATCACAGATCGTGAACATTCAAACACGAATCACAATGCATCGCTCGACGAGCGAACGGGGTACCGGATCGCTCCGTCGGTACCCCGTTCGGCACGTCTACAACCATCCCTCCCGTTGCGCCAGGCGGACCGCCTCCATCCGGTTGCGGGCACCCGTCTTGTGCAGGATCGCCGACAGGTGGTTGCGCACCGTCCCGTGGGCCAGGAAGAGCCGGCGGGCGATCTCCTTCAGCGGTACGCCCTCGGCCGCCTCCCGCAGCACCTCCCGCTCCCGCCGGGTGAGCGGGTTGACCGGTGGGCTGAGCACCGCGACGGCGGCGGACGGGTCGATCACCCGCTCCCCGGCGGCGGTCGTGCGGACGGCGCGGACCAGTTCCGGCAACGCGACGTCCTTGCTGACCAGGCCGCGCGCCCCGGCCGCCAGGGCCGCCTCCACCAGCGGCGGGCTCCACCGGTGGCTCATCGCCAGCACGGCCGTCCCCGGCGCCTCGGCGACCACCTTGGCCACCACCTCCGCCGACTCGGGCAGCTCCGGCTTCAGGTCCAGCACCAGCACGTCGGGACGTTCCCGGCGCAGCACCGCCCACAGGTCGCCGACGTCGGCGGCGTCGGCGATCACCTCGATGTCCTCCTCACTCGACAGCGCGGCGCACAGCGCGCTGCGCAGCAGTCCCATGTCCTCGGCCACGACGACGTGGATCACCACGGATCTCCGATCTCGGATACGCGGCACGCCGGCCCGGCCACGCCGGCTCGGGGCGGGCGGGGTGGGGGTCGGTGTGCGCGGAACGGGCAGCGTCGGCCCGCGGCGGTCCCTGGTGGACGCCCACAGGCCCCGTACGGCCACGTCGGCGGTGCGGCACGGCACAGAGCCGGCGACCGCGGGACGGGCCCTGCCGAGACCTCAGCCGGGACGGGCGGCGACTCCCGGAGCCCGGCCGTGGGCCGAGGCGGGCGGGAGGGCGGTGCGGTGCTGGCCGACCGCGCTCACGGGCGAGCGCGGGGCCTCGGCCGCTGCGGGCGTGGGCCCGGACCCGGTGCGCGGGTCGTCGGCGCGGTCGTCCGTGGGCGACACGGGTCGGCTCGGGCCACCCGCCGACGTCGGCCCCGCCGCCGCCCGGACGGACCCGGACGACGAATCCGACGACGCACCGACCGGGGCGGCCGGCCACGCGGCCAGGAACGTCCCGGTCGGGGCCTCGGCCGCGACGGCGGACCGCACGGGCGGGAACGCGGACGGCGCTTCACCACCGGGTACCACCGCCGGGGCGTCCACCGGGTCGACCGGCCCGCCCCCGGGTGTCGGCCCCGCGCGCGGCGGCGCCGACCCCGTCGGGTCGGCGGGATCGGACGGGACCAGGGGAAGCACCGGCAGCACCGGCGAGAGCAGGTTGCCCACCAGGCCCAGGATCGGGGCCACGAGATGCTGGTTGACCCCGGAGAGGGTCGAGGCGAGCAGGGCGCCGAGGGAACTCGTCAGGTCGCCGACGACCTCCGGCAGGCAGTGCGCGAGCCGCCCGTCACCGCCCCGCCCCGGCTCCCCGGACGGCAGCGCGGGAAGCGAGCCGGCGGGCGGGACGGCGGGGTGCTGCGGTGCGGCGTCCGGCGCGGCCGGTCCGCCCGGCGTGACCGCCACCCCGCCGGGCGACGTGCCCGGACCCCCCGGTCCACCGGAGACGGGGTCGACAGCGGGTCGGTCCGACGCCGGCGCGGGCTCGGCCGGCACGGGTGGCGCGGGCTCGGACGGTGTGGCCGGCGCAGGCTCGGACGGTTCGGACGGCTTGCTCGGCCCGGACGGCCTGTCCGGCTCGGGATCGGCCGGGGCGGGCTTCGCCGGGGCGGGGTCGGACGGGGCGGGGGTGGAGGCGTCCGGAGGCGACGGGGCCGGTCGGAGCACCCCGCGCAGCGGGCCGGTCGGGACGGGCCGCTCCCGGTCGGGCCGCGCGGGATCCCGCAGGGACGAGCCGGGACGCGGCCGGTCGGGCGACGCGAGGCGCGGTCGGCCGGCGTCGCCGGGCGCGAGGGCGGCGGCGAGCGGGTCGGCGTGACGGGGTGGCCCCGAGTCCTCACGTGCCGCCGCCGGGCCGGAGAACAGGACCGCCGTGACGACGCCCGCACCCACCGCCGCCAGCAGCAGCCCGGCCCGCCGCCACAGTCGGGCCGGCCCGGGGGCCGACGGGGCCCCGGCACGCCGCGACGCCACGGCAACCACGGCCGGGGCGGAGCGGACAGCGGGACAACGCACGCGGGCCGACCTCTCTGCTCGGAAGGCGTCGACACATGGTAGCCACGCCGTAACCCCGCTGCATCTTCGTCGCGCGTCCGGTTTCCGACTGATCGGGCGGGGCGGTCAGTGGGGCGGAAGGTGGTCGCGGAGTGCGGCGAACTGGGCGACGGTGAGGTACGACGGGTTGGCCGCCTGCGGCTGGCGGAGCACCTCCAGCCCGCCCAGCCGCGCGTCGGCGCGCAGCCGGTGCCGGGGCACCCGGTCCGCTTCGGCGAGGACGGTCAGGTCCAGCGGCACGGACCATCCCCCGTCGCGGTCCACGACCGGCGGGGCGGCGACGCGGCCCACGCCCCAGACCCCGTACGGCAGTCGGCCCCGGCTGCCACTGGCCCACAGCACCACCGGCTGGCCGGGTCGCATCAGGCGGGCCCGGTAGCCGGGGCGTACGCACCAGCTCTCGACGCGGGGGTCGCGCCGGAACCGGGCCGCGAGGTCGACCCGGTCGGCATTGCCCTTGACCAGCCACGCGCCCAGGTCGTCGAGGCTCACCCGTCGCTCGTTCACCCCGGCATTGTGCCCGCGCCGCCGGACCTCCGGCGCGGATGTCGGCGAGGTGGCGGTATCCCCGCGCCCCGATGCCGCCATGTCGGCGACCCGGCGCGCGCCCCCGCATGCGTGCCCCCGCACACGCGACCCGGCACGCGCGACCCGGCGCGCGTGACCCGGCGCGCGTGACCCGGCGCGCGCGACCCCGCACCGGCCCGGGGCCCCCGCGCGGCGCCCCGCCGAACGGGACGGGGGCGTCAGCCGTCGAGCCAGCGGTGGATGCAGTGCAGCAGGTCCTCGGCGTCCACCGGCTTGGTGACGTAGTCGCTGGCACCGGAGGTGAGGCTCTTCTCCCGGTCGCCGCGCATCGCCTTGGCGGTGACCGCGATGATCGGCAGGTCCGCGTAGCGCGGCATGGCGCGGATCGCGGCGGTGGCGGCGTACCCGTCCATCTCCGGCATCATCACGTCCATCAGCACGAGGTCGATGTCGTCGTGGCGCATCAGCGTCTCGATGCCCTTGCGGCCGTTCTCGGCGTAGACCACGTCGAGGCCGTGCAGTTCCAGGATGTTGGTCAGGGCGAAGACGTTGCGGGCGTCGTCGTCGACCACCAGCACCTTGCGGCCGGCGAGGCCGACGCCGAAGCCCTCCCCGGGTGCGGCGGCCGGAGGCAGGGGCCGGGCGAGGGGCACCACGTGGCCGGCGGCGTCCGCCGACAGGTGCAGGACGATCCGCTCCCGCAGGTCGTCCAGGCTGCCGAGGATCTCCAGGGGACGGTCGCCGGCCACCGCCCGCAGCAGTGCCTCCTGGCCGGCCGCCAGCGGGCGCGCGTGGTACGCCAGCACGGGCACGCCCCGGTGCGCGGGGGCGTCGTGCAGCGCCCGCAGGAGCACCGCCCCGCTGTCGTCCGGCAGGTCGAGGTGGACGACCAGGCACTGGTGCCGGTGCTGCGCCACGGCCTCCAGCGCGGCCGGGGCGTCCAGCGCGGTGGCGACCTCGACCGGCGGACCGGCCAGCCCGGCCGTCACGCCGTGGACCAGCATGGTCAGCAGCCCCTTGTCGTGGTGTTCGAGGACCAGGACCCGCCGCGGCCCGACCGGCGGCTCCCCGGCCGGCGCGGTGACCGGGTGCGGCCCCGCCGCCAGGTCGAGCCCCGCGCGGCCGGCGAGGGCGGCGAGGGCCGCGGCGGAGGACGCGGCGGCTGGCGGGACGGGGGACGTGGGCGGGGTCCCGGGGGCGACCGGGCCCGTGAGCGTGGCCGGCAGGTAGAGGGTGAAGCTGCTGCCCCGGCCGAGGACACTGCGGGCGGTGATCCGGCCGCCGAGCAGGTGGGCGATCTCCCGGCTGATGGACAGGCCCAGCCCCGTGCCGCCGTAGCGGCGGCTGGTGGTGCCGTCGGCCTGCTGGAAGGCGTCGAAGATGGCGGTGAGGTGCTGCTCGGCGATGCCGATGCCGGTGTCGACGACCCGGAACGCCAGCACGGTCTCCCCCGGGGTGAACCCCTCGGGCAGTTCGTCGGGGCGGGCCCGCTCGATGCGCAGCTGCACCCGGCCCTGCTCGGTGAACTTGACCGCGTTGGAGACGAGGTTACGCAGCACCTGCCGCAGCCGCTGCTCGTCGGTGTGCAGCCACTGCGGCACGTCCGGGCCTGTGCTGATGTCCAGCTCCAGGCCACGCGGCGTGGTCAGCGGCCGGAACGTCGCGTCGACGTAGTCGCGCAGCTCGCTCAGCGCGAACGTCTCCGGGTTGACGTCCATCTTCCCGGCCTCGACCTTGGACAGGTCGAGGATGTCGTTGATCAGCTGGAGCAGGTCGGTGCCGGCGGAGTGGATGACGGTGGCGTACTCGACCTGCTTCGCGGTGAGGTTGCGGTTGGGGTTCTGCGCCAGCAGCTGCGCCAGGATGAGCAGCGAGTTCAGCGGCGTACGCAGCTCGTGGCTCATGTTGGCGAGGAACTCCGACTTGTACTTCGAGGCCAGCGCGAGCTGCTGGGCGCGGGCCTCCAGCTCCTGGCGGGCCTGCTCGATCTCCGAGTTCTTGGTCTCGATGTCGTGGTTCTGCCGGGCCAGCAGCGCCGCCTTGTCCTCCAGTTCGGCGTTGGAGCGCTGGAGTTCCTCGGAGCGGGCCTGCAACTCCTCGGAGCGGGCCCGCAGCTCGGCGGCGAGCCGCTGGGACTCGGTGAGCAGCACGTCGGTGCGGGCGTTGGCGACGATGGTGTTGACGTTGACGCCGATGGTCTCCATCAACTGGTCGAGGAAGTTACGGTGCGTCTCGGTGAACCGGCTCATGCTGGCCAGCTCGATCACCCCGAGCACCTGGTCCTCGAAGGGGATCGGCAGCACCACCAGGTGCCGGGGCGTCGCCGCGCCGAGGCTGGAGGAGACGGTGACGTAGTCGGCCGGCACGGCGTCGACCACGATGGCC
The DNA here is from genome assembly GCF_054052245.1 of Micromonospora sp. PTRAS2. Lineage (NCBI taxonomy): Bacteria > Bacillati > Actinomycetota > Actinomycetes > Micromonosporales > Micromonosporaceae > Micromonospora > Micromonospora sp. PTRAS2. The sequence continues at coordinate 26,953 of NZ_JBSWBU010000009.1, read as the reverse complement.
CGCCGGCTCGCGGCGGCCTGCCCGACGAGGGAGTCGCCGAGGGTGAAGCGACGGCCGGAGGCGCGGTGACCGTACCCGCCGACCACCCGCAGGGTGGGCTCCCCGGCACCGTCCTCGACCAGCAGGAACGTGCCGAGCTGGGCGGAGACCAGCGGTGCCAGCTCGTCCATCACCAGCCCCGCGACGACCTCCAGGTCCCGGTGGCCCTGCATGAGGCCGGAGATCCGGGCCAGGTTGGTCTTGAGCCAGTCCTGCTCCTGGTTCATCCGGGTGGTCTCGCGCAGCGACTCCACCATGGAGTTGATGTTGTCCTTCAGCTCGGCCACCTCGCCGGAGGCGTCGACGGTGATCGAGCGGGTCAGGTCGCCGGTGGCCACCGCGCTGGTCACCTCGGCGATGGCGCGGACCTGCCGGGTGAGGTTGCCGGCCAGCTCGTTGACGTTCTCGGTGAGCCGCTTCCAGGTGCCGGAGACGCCCTCGACCTCGGCCTGCCCGCCGAGCCGCCCCTCGCTGCCCACCTCGCGGGCCACCCGGGTCACCTCGGCCGCGAACGACGAGAGCTGGTCGACCATCGTGTTGATGGTCGTCTTCAGCTCCAGGATCTCGCCCCGGGCGTCCACGTCGATCTTGCGGGTCAGGTCGCCCTGGGCCACGGCCGTCGTCACCTGGGCGATGTTGCGGACCTGGCCGGTGAGGTTGTTGGCCATCGAGTTGACGTTGTCGGTGAGGTCCTTCCAGGTGCCGGCCACGTTGGGCACCCGGGCCTGCCCGCCGAGCCGCCCCTCCGTGCCCACCTCCCGGGCCACCCGGGTCACCTCGTCGGCGAACGCGCCGAGGGTGTCCACCATCGTGTTGATGGTCTGGGCGAGCACGGCCACCTCGCCCTTCGCCTCCACCGTGATCTTGCGGCTGAGGTCGCCCTGCGCGACGGCCGTGGCCACCAGCGCGATCGAGCGCACCTGGTTGGTGAGGTTGTTGGCCATCTCGTTGACGTTGTCGGTGAGGTCCTTCCAGGTGCCGCCGACGTTGGACACCCGGGCCTGCCCGCCGAGCCGCCCCTCCGTGCCCACCTCCCGGGCCACCCGGGTCACCTCGTCGGCGAACGCCGAGAGCTGGTCGACCATCGTGTTGATGGTCTCCTTCAGGGCCAGGATCTCGCCCCGGGCGTCGACCCGGATCTTCTGCGTCAGGTCGCCCTTGGCCACCGCCGTGGTGACCTCGGCGATGCTGCGCACCTGGGCGGTGAGGTTGTCGGCCATGACGTTCACCGACTCGGTGAGGTCCTTCCAGGTGCCGGAGACGCCCTTGACGTCGGCCTGCCCGCCGAGGCGGCCCTCGGTGCCGACCTCCCGGGCGACCCGGGTCACCTCGTCGGCGAACGACGACAACTGGTCCACCATGGTGTTGATCGTGCTCTTCAGCTCCAGGATCTCGCCGTGCGCGGTGACGGTGATCTTCTGCGACAGGTCGCCGCGCGCGACCGCCGTGGCCACCTGCGCGATGCTGCGGACCTGGTCGGTGAGGTTGCCGGCCATCGAGTTGACGGAGTCCGTCAGGTCCCGCCAGGTGCCGGCGACGCCGCTGACCTGCGCCTGGCCGCCGAGACGGCCGTCGGTGCCGACCTCCCGGGCGACCCGGGTCACCTCGTCGGCGAACGACGACAACTGGTCCACCATCGTGTTGATCGTGCTCTTCAGCTCCAGGATCTCGCCCCGGGCGTCCACGGTGATCTTCTGCGACAGGTCGCCCCGCGCCACCGCCGTGGTCACCTGCGCGATGTTGCGGACCTGGCTGGTCAGGTTGCCGGCCATGAAGTTCACCGAGTCGGTGAGGTCCCGCCAGGTGCCGGCCACTCCGGGCACCTCGGCCTGCCCGCCGAGGCGGCCCTCGCTGCCGACCTCCCGGGCCACCCGGGTCACCTCATCGGCGAACGACGACAACTGGTCCACCATCGTGTTGATCGTGACCTTCAGCTCCAGGATCTCGCCGCGCACGTCCACGGTGATCTTCTGCGACAGGTCGCCCCGCGCCACCGCCGTCGCCACCTCGGCGATGTCGCGGACCTGGTCGGTGAGGTTGCCGGCCATCGCGTTGACGGAGTCCGTGAGGTCCTTCCAGGTGCCCGACACGCCGGGCACCTCGGCCTGCCCGCCGAGCTGACCCTCGGTGCCCACCTCGCGGGCCACCCGGGTCACCTCGGAGGTGAACAGCGACAGCTGGTCGACCATGCCGTTGAAGACGGTGGCTATCTCGCCGAGCAGGCCGTCGCCGTCCTCCGGCAGCCGGGTGCCGAAGTCGCCGTCGCGGACCGCGGTCAGGCCGGCCAGCAGCTGCCGCAGCCCGGGATCGGTCACCGGGCCGGGGGGCGTGTGGGGCGTCGCGCCACCGTGCCGTGCCGCCGACCGCTCGACCATCGCAACCCCCCGCACCGCGACCCGCCCGACGGCCCGCCCGCCCGGCAGCGACACCAAACCCGCGCAAGTATGCCCGGAAGGTCACCCAAGCCGCATCGGGGGCGGCCGGCGGGTCGTCAGCGGCGGTCGGCCGCCGGGGCCGGCAGGCGGGCGCTGACCCAGGCGGTGGTGCCGCGTCCGTCGGCCCGGATCTCCAGGCCGTCGGTGAGCTGCTGGGCCAGCCACAGGCCACGGTGGCCGACCTCGTGGGGCGCGGGCAGCGCGACGCGTACGTCGCCGAGGCCGGGGCCGTCGTCGCTGATCTCGCAGGTCAGCAGGTCGCCGTCGCGCCGCAGCCGCAGCCGGCCGCTGCCCCCGCCGTGCCGGACGACGTTGGTCACCAGCTCGTGCACCGCCAGCACGAAGTCCTCCAGGGCGACGTCGGCCAGCCCGGCCGCGCCGGCCGCGGCAGTGACGGCGTGGCGCAGCGCCGTCACCCCGTCGGCCCGGATGGCCTCCGCCAACAGCGTCACCCCGGCATCCTCCCGGGACGCGCCGGCCCCCGCGCCGCCGCCGTCACCCCCACCGCTGCTCATGGCCGGACCGTACACGTCCCGCAGGTGACGTGGGCGGGCCCGGGCGGTTTGCCGCCGGTCAGGCCGCCGGGAGCCCGGCCAGCAGCCGGAGCTGCGCGGCGCGCGAGCGGGCGATGCGGTCGGCGAGATCGCGTACCTCGGGCCCGACGGCCACCGGCAGGTGGGCCCGGGCCAGCGTGACGGCGGCCCGCTGGTGGGCGGTGAGCACCTCGACGAGTACGGCGTCGAACCGGCCCGCGGGCGCGGCGCGCAGCCGCGCCAGGTCGGGATCGGCGGTCGCCGCGGCGCCCTGGGTGCCTTGGACGTCGTGGTGGGCGTCGTGGTGCGGATGCTGGCCCGCCGGTGCGGTGGCGCCGCCGTCGGGGGCCGCGGCGAGCCAGCGCCGCATGGTGGCCAGCTCGTCGGCCTCGGTCACGTCGATGGCGGCGACGAGGGTGCGCAGCTCGACGTCGGTGATCCGGCCGGTGGCCGCCGCGGCGACGACCCGGGTCCGGTCGTGGTGGGACACCATCGCCCGGAGGAACGGCACGTCCGCCGGGGCGGGCGCGCAGCGCGCGCAGTCCCCGCCGGGCGTCGGCGCCGAGGCAGCCGGCGGGGCGGGCGGGGCGGGGGCTGTCGGGCCGGGGTCCGCCGCGCAGCCGGTGGCGACCAGGAGCGCGGCGAGCGCCAGCGCCGCACGGCGGGCGCGGCCCGGGAGCCCGGGCCGCACCCGCCGGCGGGTCAGAGCCGGGTCCACAGGGCGGGCACGTTCGGCGGCTCCCAGCCGGGCAGGGCGGTGTGGGCCTGCACGCACCGGTACGTCGCGCCGCCGTAGGTGACCTGGTCGCCCACCCGGTACGCCTGACCGGCCGTCCAGGTGCCGCCCGGCGCGGGGGTGGTCGGGGCCGGGGTGGTCGGCGCGGGGGTGGCCGTCCTCGTCGGCGACGGCGTCGGGGTGGGGGTGGGCGTCGGGGTGCCGCCGGTGCCGACCTGGAGGTCCACGCAGGAGTAGAAGGCGTTGGCGGTGTCGGCGATGTTCCAGATGGCGAGCACCTTCTGCCGGCCCGACCAGCCGCCCAGGTTGACGGTGTGCGAGACGGTGGCGTCGGGCTGCCGCCCGCCCCCGTCGACGACGGCGACCCGGGTGCCGCCGATCCAGTATTCCCAGTTGCTGGTGGCGTGCCGGGCGGTGTTGGTCCAGGTGAACGTGACGGAGCTGCCGACCTGGGTGGCCGGCCAGCCCCGGGCGTCGTCGTCGAGGACGGCGAATTGGCCGATACCGGCGCTGCAACTGCGCAGCCCCTTCGGGCCCTCGACGCTCTGCGGCTCGTACCTGATCTGGCCGCAGTCGGGGACGCGGCCCTGGGCGCAGAGCGCCTGCCGGCTCGGCGGTCCGGACACGTAGCCGTGCGCCTGGGCGGGCACCGCGACGGCCAGGGAGGCGACGACGGCCCCCGCCGACGCCAGCGGGAGGACGACTCTTCGACGCATGTGACGCTCCTTCGTTTCGGGGCAGGCGTCGGCGCAGCACGCCGAGCTGGGCCGACACGCCCGCCGGAGGCATGCGATGAACATAAATTAAACTTTATTAACAGTAAACCCCGCCCCCACCCCCTGCCCCCTCCCCCACACTCCCCACACCCCTTCCCCACCCCGGCGCTCAAGAGGTTTGCGTCAACACAGAGATCAACTCTGACGCTTCTCTCTTGATCACGGCGCGAGCGGGGGCGGGGCGGAGGCGGGGTGGGACAGGGTGAGGCATTGGTCGGGTGTGCCGTTCGGGCAATTCATTCGGCTGCCGCCGCGGGGACAGATAGTCGGTTCCGCTCGGACAACACGCCATTGATGGCTGTTGACCGACTTTGCGCCCAACCGAAGGCGAAAAGGCTGCCTATCCACTAGGGAATTGGAATTGCGGGGTCGGCATTCCGACCGCCACGCAATGCCGCCGGGAAGCCCTTACCGAGGGTGATCATCGCGAGGGCGTAGCGGAGGAGGTCCGCCCAGCTCAACGACGCATCAGCGGCCGACTGCGGCACGGTCGACGACCGGCGGTCACCGGACCCCTCCTCGACGACCGGACGGAGCCCGCCGGGAACCGAAGACACGGGTTGACGGGCCGCACCCCCAAGGCAATCATGACTGTCACTGGGCGGCGATTGACGCGATTCCGGATCGACGAATTCTCCCACGTCAGTGGGGCTATTCGTGCTGTCCGCACGACGCGCGCCGGCCACCGTTCCGCAGGTCGGAGAAAAGCCGGCGGAACACCCGTCAGGAACGAGCGAGGAGTCCGCCGGTGAACGGGAACGACGAAGCTCCCGCGCCGCCCCGGCCACTGCCGGCGGCGCGCCCTGATCGACCGGAGGACCGCCTCGCCCTGCACGGCGGCGCACCCGTCCGGCACACCCCCTGGCCCACGTACGACAAGGGTGCCGTCTTCGTCCACCCCGAGGACGAGGAGGCCGCCTGCCGGGCCGTGCGCAGCCACCTCTACTTCCGCTACGACCACCGCCCGCAGCACGAGACCGAGTGCGGCCGGTTCGAGGACGAGCTGTGCCGCTTCTTCGGCACCCGGCACGCGCTCGCGGTGTCCAGCGGCACCGCCGCACTCGCCCTGGCCATCATGGCGGCCCGGGTGCCCCCGGGTTCCCTGGTCGCCTGCCCCGGGTTCACGTTCGTCGCCACGCCGAGCGCGATCGTCATGGCCGGCTGTCAGCCGTTCCTCGTCGAGGTGGACGAGGACCTGCGGATGGACCTCGACGACCTGCGCCGCCGCTGGCATCCGGGGATCCGGGCGATCCTCGTGGTGCACATGCGCGGTTTCGCCGCCGACGCCGAGGCCCTCGCCGCGTTCGCCGCCGAGATGGGCGTGCCGCTGATCGAGGACGCGGTGCCCGCGCTCGGCGCGGAGCTGCGCGGCCGCAAGCTCGGCACGTTCGGGGCGGCCGGCGCGTTCAGCACCCAGTCGGACAAGGCGCTCAACTGCGGCGAGGGCGGCTTCCTGGTCACCGACGACACCGAGCTGTTCGCCCGCGCGGTGGCGCTGTCCGGTGCGTACGAGGGGCGGCTGCGGCGGCACTTCCCCGACGCCGAGCCGCCGTTGACCGGCCTCGACCTGCCCCTGCTCAGCCTGCGCATGGACGAGATCCGGGCGGCGCTGCTGCGCGCCGAGATGGCCCGGCTGCCGCAGCGGCTGCGGCTGTTCCACCGCAACTACGACCGGGTCGCCGCCGCGCTGGCCGACGTGCCGGGCATCGCGATCCGCCGGCCGGTCGCCCCCGGGGCGTACCTCGGGGAGGCGTTCGTGTTCCGGGTGCCCGGCGGCGACGCCGGCTGGTTCGCCCGCGCGCTGTGCCGGGAGGGCATCGACGCGCGCAACATCGGCGCCGACGACGACCTCAACGTCCGCGCGTTCTGGAACTGGCGGTTCGCGTACGACACCGACGACGTGGACGCGATCCGGGCGCTGCTGCCGCGCACCGCCGGCTACCTGCGCGAGGCCGTCGACGTGCCGCTGTCGTCGAACCTGACCCCCGAGGACTGCGACGACCTGGTGCGGGCGGTGCGCAAGGTGGCCGCCGCGCTGGAGGCGGCACCTGCCGGGCCGCCGTCGACCGGGCCGGCCGGCCCCGTGGTCGCGCCGGCCGGGGCGGCGGAGCCGGTGGGCCGATGACGGACAGCCCCGCCCGCGCCGTGCCGCGCCCCGCCCTGGTCGGCATCTTCGGCGGGCTCTTCGCCGGCTACCTGGGCCTCACCGCCGTGATCCCGGTGCTGCCGGCGTTCCTGCGCGACCGGCACGCCGCCGGGGACCTGGTCGTCGGGCTGGTCGTCACGGTCACCGCCGGGACGGCGCTGCTCGTGCGGCCCGTCGCCGGCGCGCTCGCCGACCGGTACGGCCACCGCACCGTGATGCTCACCGGCGCGCTCGTCGCGGCCCTCGGCGGGCTGCTCTACTTCCTGCCGCTCGCGGTGCCGGCGTTGGTGGCGGTGCGGCTGCTGCTCGGCGCGGGCGAGGCCGCCCTGTTCACCGCCGGGGCGGTGTGGACGGTGGCGCTCGCCCCGCACCACCGCCGGGGCCAGCTCATCGGCCTGTACGGGGTGAGCATGTGGGGCGGCATCTCCGCCGGCACCTTCCTCGGCGCGACCCTGCAACAGGTCTCCTTCACCGCCGTCTGGGCGCTCGCCGCCGCCGCTCCCCTGCTGGCCGCCGCCCTGATCGCCCTGGTCCCGGTGCCGCACGGGGAACCCGGTACCGCAGCGCCCCGAGAGCCCGGGACCGCCGCGCAACGGAAATCCGGGGGCGGCGGTGGGCTGTTGCTGCGCCCGGCGCTGCTGCCCGGCACGGCGCTCGCCCTCGGCGCCGCCGGGTACGCCGGTCTGGCCGCGTTCGTCGTGCTGCACCTGGACGCGCGCGGCATCGGCTCCGGCGTACTGGTGCTGAGCTGCTTCAGCGCCGTGTACGCCGGCACCCGCCTGGTCATCGGCCACCTGCCCGACAAGCTGGGCCCCCGCCGGGTGGCGGCCTGGTCGGCGGCCGGCGAGGCGGTCGGCCTGACGATCGTCGCGCTCGCGCCGAACCTGCCCGTCGCCGTGGCCGGCGGCGTGGTCACCGGCGTCGGCTTCTCGCTGCTGCACCCGTCGCTGGCGCTGATGGTGATGAACCGGGCCGAGCCGACGCGGCAGGGGGCGGCGATCGGGGCGTACACCTCGTTCTGGGATCTGGGGCTCGCGGTGTGGGGGCCGGTGACGGGCCTGGTGGCCGCGACCCTCGACTACCCGGCCGTATTCGGCGTCGGGGCGGCCTGCGCCGTCGCGGCGGCGGCCATGGCGGCGTGGATCGGCCGCCCGGCGGGCGGCCACGGCGGCACCGGCAGCCCCGGGGGGCCCGCGAGCGAACGGACGGAGGCCCGCGCGGCATGAGCGACCTGACGGTCCTGTGCGTCACCGGTTGGTGCCGCAACGGCAGCACCATCATCGGCAACGTCCTCAACGAGGTGCCCGGCTTCTTCCACGTCGGCGAGCTGCACTTCCTGTGGAAGAACTCGACCGGCCGGGGCGTCAACGGGCTGTGCGGCTGCGGCCGGGAGCTGACCGCCTGCGACATCTGGTCGCGGGTGCTGCCCGTCGGGCGGCCCGCCGGCCTGTCGGCCGACGCGCACGCCGCGCAGGTGATCGCCCGCCAGCGCTCCCGGGTGCGCACCCGGCACACCTGGCAGGTGCTGCGCCGGGGCCTGCACGACGGCGAGATCCGCGCCCACGCCGAGCTGATGGGCCGGGTCTACCGGGCGGTCGCCGAACGCACCGGCGCGCACACCATCGTGGACACCACGAAGATTCCCGGGGAGGCGGCGCTGCTGGCGCACCTGCCCGGGATCACCCCCTACTACGTGCACCTGGTGCGCGACCCGCGCGCCGTGGCGCACTCCTGGCGGGAGCCGAAGCAGTACGTGTACGCGATGTCGGCGGCGCGCAGCACCGCGTACTGGCACGGGTTCAACCTGGCCTCGGCGGCGATCACCCGGCGGCACCCGCAGCGGTCGATGCTGCTGCGCTACGAGTCGTTCGCCGCCGACCCGGCCGGGACGATCGACGCGCTGCTGCGGCTGTGCGGGGCCGACCCGGCCGGCAACCCGGTGCGCGGGCGCACCGTCGAGCTGGGCACCAACCACACGGTGACCGGCAACCCCGACCGGTTCCGCAGCGGCCCGACCGTGATCCGCGACAGCGACGAGGCGTGGCGGCGCACCCTGTCGGCCGCCGACCGGCTGGCCGCCACCGCCCTGGCCCAGCCCCTGTTCACCCGCTACGGCTACCGGTCGGCCGGGGCGGGCCGGCTGTCACCGACCGGCGGAAGGTAGGAGACGTGGATCTGGGGCTCACAGGACGGGTGGCGCTCGTCGCCGGCGGGTCCAGCGGCATCGGGCTGGCCTGCGCGAAGGAGTTCGCCGCCGAGGGGGCGCACGTGGCGATCTGCGGGCGGGACCCCGACCGGCTCGCCGCCGCCGAGCGGGAGCTGGCCGGGGTGGCGAAGGGCCGGGTCAGCGCCAGCGCCGTGGACGTCACCGACGCCGACGCGGCCCGCCGCTGGGTCGACGGGGTGGCCGCCGACCTCGGCGCGGCGCACGTGCTGCTGGTCAGCGGCGGCAGCCCGCCGATCGGCCCGGCCACCCTGTTCGAGACGGCCGACTACCGGGCCGCCGTCGACCGGGTGCTGCTGCCGGCCGTCGGGCTGGCCCTCGCGGCCCTGCCGCACCTGCGCGCCGCCGGCTGGGGGCGGCTGCTCTTCGTCGCCTCGGAGACCGCCGCCGTGCCGATCGCCCCGCTGCTGCTGTCCGGGGTCACCCGGGCCGCGCTGGTCCGCTTCGCCCAGGGCCTCGCCGTGGACGTGGGCCGCGACGGGATCACCGTCAACGTGCTCGCCCCCGGCTCGGTGCGCACCCCGCCGATGGAGCGGGCCGCCGCCCGGCTCGCCGGCGACGACGGCGACGTCGAGCAGCAGCTCGCCGCCATGGGCCACCACAGCGCGCTGGGCCGGCTGGCCCGCCCCGAGGAGGTCGCGGCGGTGGCCGCGTTCCTGGCCGGCGAGCGGGCCTCGTTCGTCACCGCCGGGGTGCACCTGGTCGACGGCGGCGCGAGCGCCACCGGCCCGGACCTGCCGCACCTCACCGGCGTCCGGAAAGACACCTACGCCTGAGATCCCCATCCCGGCGGCGACCTCGCCGGCCGGCGGCACAGCACGAAGGAGTGCGCGATGTCCACGACCAGCCCCACGTTCACCGAGCGGGACGTCTCCGAGTTCTTCGACCAGACCACCCAGACGTACCTCAGCTTCTGGGACAGCGAGGGCGTGCTGCACACCGGCTACTTCGCCGACGACGCCGACACCGACTACCACACCGCCGCCGACCGCACCTCGGACCTGCTGGCCACCGAGGCCGGCATCGACGCCGGGTCGACGGTGCTCGACGTCGGCTGCGGCTGCGGCAACTTCCTGCTGCGGCTCGCCGGGCAGACCGGCTGCCGGGGCGAGGGCCTGGACCTGAGCATCGAGCGGGTCCGGTTCGCCCAGGCCAAGCTCGCCGAGCGGGGCGCCGCAGGTGTCACCTTCCGGCACGGCTCGGCCACCGCCATGCCTTACGAGGCGGCGACCTTCAGCCACGTGGTCAGCCAGGACGCGTTGTTCCTGGTGCCGGACAAGCCGCGCAGCCACGCCGAGATGCACCGGGTCCTCGCCCCCGGCGGGATCCTCGCGGTCACCGACTTCCTCCAGCCCACCACCGACATCGGCGAGGCCGCCCGCCGGCACGTCTACGACCGGGTGCGGTGGAGCGGCGGCTACTCCCTCGACGGGTACGCCGAGGCGCTGACCGCCGCCGGCTTCGAGGTGCTGACCGCCCGCAGCCTCGACACCCACATCCGGCAGACGTACCGGGTGCTCGGCGAGACGGCCCGGCGGCGGGCCGCCGCGACCGACGACCCGGCCGCCCGGGAGTGGATCCTCGGCTTCGCCGCGTCCTGCGGCGAGATCCAGGCCGCCATCGACCGGGGCGAGTTCGGCTGGGGCATGTTCGTCGCCCGCAAGCCCGCCGCGCAGTGACGACCCGACCCACCGCGCAGTGACGACCCGACCCCGACCGGAAGGTGTGCGCCCGATGCAACGAACCGACGTCATCAAACGAACCATCGCCGAGGTCGTCGAGGACCGCCGCAAGCAGCTCTCGCCGGGGCAGGTCTTCGTCGACGCCTTCGCCGAGGGCGGCTTCGAGACCCGCGTCGACTACGACGTCACCATCACCGACTCCCTGACCAGCTCCCGGCGCAAGCCGCGCTACCCGTCGCGCAACATGCTCAAGGTGGTGGACCTGTCCCGCGACCCGCAGGAGTTCTACTGGCACGAGAGCCCCGCCCGCCCCGGCGACCCGGCCGTGGACGGCGCGGACCTGCGGCGGGAGGCCGCCAACCACTTCCACCGGTCCCCCATCCCGCCGCTTTTCACCACGAAGGCGTGGGTGCAGGTGCCCGACGGGCTGTGGGACGACCCGACCAGCTTCGCCGAGTTCATCAACTACCGCCTGGTGGTGCGGCTCGCCACCGCCGAGAACGTCACCATCCTGCGCGGCGAGGGCGGCCTGCTGACCATGCCGGACATCGCCCGGCTCACCGACCCGGGCCCGTTCGGCTCCACCATCCTGTCGGCCTGCAACGAGGTGGAGCAGAACGGCAGCACCGCCGACGGGCTGATCATCAACCCGGCCGACTACTACCGGCTGCTCGGCTCCGGCACGCTGATGCGCGACGTCGAGGAGAACGGCGTGTTCATCGTCCGGACCCGGCTGGTCGACCCGGGCACGGCGATCGTCGGCGACTTCGGCCACGGCGCGCTGCTGTTCGACGCCGGCCGGTCGATGATCTCCTTCGCCGAGCCGCCGCCGGGCACGTTCGCCGAGCCCGGGGTGGCGCTGACCGCCGAGATCTACGAGCGGGTGGTGCTCAACCTGCCCACCTGCTTCTTCGTGGTCAGCCTCTAGGCCGCCGCGATGTCGACGCCGCCCGCGCCGCGCCCACCCGGCGACGACCCCGACGTGCTGGTCGTCGGCGCGGGCGTCGTCGGCCTGTTCTGCGCCTGGTTCCTGGCCCGCGCCGGGCACCGGGTCACCGTCGTCGACCGGGGCGAGATCGGAGACCCGGCGGCCTGCTCGTCGGGGAACACCGGCTTCGTCGGCACCCAGGGCGCCGCGCCCCTGGCCGAGCCGGGCGTGCCCGCGAAGGGGCTGCGCTACCTGCTCGACCCGGAGAGCCCGTTCCACGTCCGGCCCCGCCCCGATCCGGCCCTGCTGGCCTGGCTGTGGCACTTTCGCCGCCGCTGCACCGCGTCTCACGCGCGGGCCGCGTTCGACGTGCTGCTCACCCTCAAGCAGCGCAGCCTCGCCATCCTGCGCGAGGTGTGCGCGACCGGCCCGCTCGCCGACACCCTCACCGCCCAGGGGATGCTGCTGGCCTGCAAGACCCCGGAGGGCTTCGCGGCGGCCCGCGCCTCCGTGCCGGCGGCCGTCGCCCGGGGCGTGCCGCTGCGGGTGCTCGACCCCGGCGAGCTGGCCGCCCTCGAACCGGGCGTCGCGTTCGACGTGGCCGGGGCCCTGCTCAACGCGGAGGGGGCCGCGCTGCGCATCCCCGCGTTCCTGGTCGCGTTCGCCGACGCGCTGCGGGCCGCGGGCGTCGACATCCGCACCCACACCGAGGTACGCGACTTCGAGGTGGCTGGCGACCGGGTGCGGGCCGTGCGCACCAGCGGCGGCGACCTGCGCCCCGCCGAGGTGGTGCTCGCCGCCGGGGTCTGGTCGGTGGCCTGCGCCCGCCGGCTCGGCGTCGACCTGATGCTCCAGCCCGCCAAGGGGTACGCGGTGACCGTCGCCGCCGGCGCGCACCCGCCCCGGCTGCCGATCCTGCTCAGCGAGGGGAAGGTGGCCGTCATGCCGCTGGGCGACCGGCTGCGGCTGGCCGGCACCCTGGAGCTGGTGGGGATGGACACGAGCGTCTCGCCGCGCCGGATCGACGGCATCGTGCGCACCGTCGCGGCGTACCTGCCGGGGCTGGACACCGACCGGCGGGTGGCGGTGTGGAGCGGGCTGCGCCCCTGCACCCCGGACAGCCTGCCGCTGATCGGCCGGCCCGGGGCGTACCGCAACGTGGTCGTCGCCGCCGGCCACGGGCACATCGGGATGGGCCTGGCCCCGGCGGGCGGCCGGCTCGTCGCCCAGCTCGTCGGCGGCGAGCGCCCGGAGCTGGACCTCGCGCCGTTCGCCGTGGACCGGTGGCGGCGTCGCCCGTTCGCCCGGAGGAACCGATGATGCCGTCGCGGCGCAACCGACTCGCGGAGGAACCGATGACCGACGCCCCGATCGGCGTGCTCTGCCTGGACACCTCGTTCGAGAAGATCCCCGGGCACATCCGCAACCCGGCCACCTTCGACTTCCCCGTCGTCTACCGGGTCGTCGAGGGGGCCACGCCGCAGCGGCTCGTGCGGGAGGCCGACCCGACGCTGCTGGAGCCGTTCGTGGCGGCGGCCCGGGACCTGGAGGCCGCCGGGGTCGCCGGGATCACCGGGGCGTGCGGGTTCCTGGTGCTGTTCCAGGCCGAACTGGCCGCCGCCGTGTCGGTGCCGCTGTGGTCGTCGAGCCTGCTGCAGCTTCCGCTGGTGCACCGGATGGTCGACCGGCCGGTCGGGCTGCTCGTCGCCGACGAGGCCGCGCTCACCCCGCGCCACCTCGCCGCGATCGGCGCGGAACACGTGCCGGTGCGGGTGACGGGCATGGCCGGGCAGCCGGAGTTCACCGAGGTGATGCTGGAGGGCCGCCGCGACGCCCTCGACGCCGACCGGCTCGAACGGGAGGTGCTCGACCGCGTCGACCGGCTCGCCGAGGCGCACCCCGAGCTGGGGGCGCTGGTGGTCGAGTGCACCGACCTGGTGCCGTTCGCGCACGCCGTCCAGGCCCGCCTGGGCCTGCCGGTGTTCGACATCGTCACGCTCACCACCATGGTGCACGCGACGCTGACCCGCCGCCCGTACCCCCGGAAGGGCTGACGGCACGGGCGGCGGAGGGGGTCAGGCGCGGCGGGCGTACGGGGCGATGGGGTTGGCCAGGGTGCCGGCGAACTGGAGCGCCGCCGACGGGTCGGACAGGTCCACCATCTGCTGGTTGTCGCGCAGCTGGAGCCGGTTGAGGCAGGAGTGCGCGAACTCCGGCGCGAACAGGTCGTGGCGGGCCAGCCGGTCGGCCAGGTGCGGCACCCGGGCGGCGTAGTCGGCCGCGCAGTCGGCGACCGTGCGCCAGAACTCCTCCTCGGTGAGCAGCCCCGCGTCGAGCAGGACCACGTTGAGGTGGCGCAGGAAGCAGGAGAACACGTCGGTGAAGATCGACAGGATCTTCTCGCCCTCGGGGATGTTCGCCCGGACCCGGTGCACCGCCTCGGGCAGGTCGGCGTCCGGGTTCATCACCACGATCTCCTCGGCGATGTCCTTGAAGATCGCCCGCTCCACCGCCCCGTCGCGCAGCACCAGGATGACGTTCTCGCCGTGCGGCATGAACGCCAGGTCGTGGGCGTAGAGGGAGTGCAGCAGCGGAGTGAGGTACGCGTCGAGGTAGCGGCGCAGCCACACCGGCGCGGGCAGCCCCGACTCGGCGACCAGGGCGGCGGCGAACGACCCGCCGGCCGAGTCGACGTGCAGCAGCGACGCCATGGTGGCCAGCCGCCGCCCCGGCTCCAGGCCCGGCACGGGGCTCTCCCGCCACAGCGCCGCCAGCATCTTGCGGTACGGGGAGTACCGGTCGGTCGCCGCCTCGAAGCGGCGGTTGCGGTACCCGATCGCGGCCCGCTCCCGCAGGATCGTCAGCCCGGTCGAGGCGAGCACCTCGTCGCGGTCGATCAGGTCGGCGAGCCAGTCGTTGATCGCCGGGGTGGCCTCCATGTACGCCGCCGACAGGCCCCGCACGAAGCCCATGTTCAGCACGGACAGGGCCGTCTTGACGTAGTGCCGCTGCGGGTGGGTGACGTTGAAGAACGTCCGCACGGACTGCTGGGCGAGGTGCTCGTCCGGGCCGGGGCCGAGGCAGACCAGCCGCTGCTCGGCCACGTCGGCGGCGAACGTGACGGCGAGGCGGTTCCACCACTGCCACGGGTGCACGGGCAGGTAGAGGTAGTCGGCCGGGTCGAGGCCGAGCCCGGTGAGCGTGGCGGCGAACCCGGCGAAGGTGTCGTCGCCCAGCTCGGCCCGGTACAGGGCGTCCGCGTCGGTGTCGGCGGTGCAGGTGAAGGTGGTGTGGTCGCGGTGCGCGGCGAGCCAGAGCAGCCGCACGGGCCGGCCCACCTCGGGGGCGTACCGGTGATATTCGTCGATGCCGAAGCCGATGCGGCCGTTGTTGGCGACGAAGCCGGGGTGGCCCTCGGTCATCCGGGTCTCGACCGTCTGGAAGTCGGCGCGGGCCAGCTCGGCGGCGGGGATCTCGGGCCGGTCCAGCTTGTACGCCCAGCCGGCCAGGGTAGAGGTGATCTCCTCCAGGTAGACCGGCAGCACCCGGTCGGTGAGGCCGAGCGCGCCGCGCAGCTCCACGCACAGGTCGAGGGCGTCCAGGGGCAGCTCCACACCGTCGCGGCGGCGGGTGATGCTGGCCGGGTCGATGTGCCAGTGGTCGAGGGCGAGCCGGCGGGCGGCGAACCGGTAGGTGACGGTGCCGTCGTCGCTGGTCACCTCGTATTCGGCGGACGCGCCGGGTTCCGGGGCGGGGCCGACGGGCTCGGGGGTGAGCAGCCGCTCGTGGGAGAACTCGGCGAGGGCCTTGCGCACCAGCAGCCGGTTGGCGCGCGCCCACGTGTCGGGGGTGAGGTGGGCGACGGCGTCCTGCGGGTCCACGGTGTCCGGTCCTTGGGGCTGGGCTGCGGCGGCGGCGGCGAACCGGGCGCGGGTGCAGAAGGAGAGCAGGCCGGTCTTGGCGGGCAGCGCGACGGTGCCGGCGGGGGTGAAGCCGACGGCGGCGTTGAGGGCGTGCACGGCGGTGTTGCGCACGTCCGGCTCGACGACCACCCGGCGGTGCGCGGGGTCGGCGAACAGCCACGCCATCACCGTGGTGATGACGGCGCGGGTGAAGCCGGAGACCGGGGTGTCGGTGGGCGCGCAGAGGAAGTGCATGCCCACGTCGCCGGGGCGGGCCGGGTAGCGCCCGGCCAGCTCGACGCGCGCCGGGTCGTAGCGTTCGACGAGGAACGCGGGCTCGCCGCGCCACAGGCCGACGAACGCGTCGTGGTGCGGGTCGGCGGCGATGCGGGCGTACTCGGCGGCGACCCGGGCCACGTCGGCGTCGCCCATCAGCCAGAACGCGGCCTTCGGGTGGGTCACCCAGGAGTGCAGCAGCGCGGCGTCCGCGGCCGGGTCGAGGGTACGCAGGGCGAACTCGCCGAGCCGGGGGTCGGTGCGGGTGTAGACGATCTCGGTCACGCCCCCACCCCCGCCGGCACGCCGAACTCCTGGAACGCGATGCGCCGCTCCACCGGGTAGGGCTCGCGGCCCAGCAGCTCCCGGATGATCACCGAGTTGCGGTACGGGCCCATGCCCAGGTCGGGCGAGGTGACGCTGTGGGTGTGGGTGCCGCCGTTCTGCAGGAAGATCCGGCCGGCGTGGTCGACGCGGTAGTCGCGGGCGACGTCGAGGCGGCCGTGGGAGTCGAAGCGCAGCAGGTGGCGCACCGGGTCGAGGAAGTCCGGCACCTGGAAGCGGTAGCCGGTGGCCAGCACCAGGCCCTCGGTGGTCAGGTCGAACTCGCCGCCCTGCTCGACGTGGCGCAGCCGCAGCGCGTACCCGCCGTCGGTGTGCTCCGCGCCGGTCACCTCCGTGTTGGTGAGCAGCCGGGTGTCCACCGCGGCGGCGACGCTCTTGGCGTACAGCAGGTCGAAGATGTCGTTGATCAGGTCAGCGTCGATGCCCTTGAACAGGCCCTTCTGCTCGGCTTCGAGGCGGTAGCGGGTGGCCTCGGGCAGGGCGCGGAAGTAGTCGGCGTAGTCCGGGGACGTCATCTCCAGGGTGAGCTTCGTGTATTCCAGGGGGAAGAACCGGGGCGAGCGGGTGACCCAGTTCAGCCGGTAGCCGTACGTGTCGATGTCGGCCAGCAGGTCCTGGTAGATCTCGGCGGCGCTCTGCCCGGAGCCGACGACGGTGACGCTGCCGCGGCGGCGCAGCGCGTCGCGGTGCGTCACGTAGTCGGAGGAGTGCACGACGCCGTCGCCGCCGAGCCCGGCGCAGGCCGCCGGCACGTGCGGCGGGGTGCCGGTGCCGAGCACCAGGTTGCGCGCCCGGTGGGTGACGGTCTCGCCGGTGGCGGTGACCGTGGCGGTCACCGCGAACACGTCGTCGGCCGGGTCGTGGGTGACGGCGGTGACCCGCTGGCCGAAGCGCACGCTGGCCAGCTTCTGCACCGCCCACCGGCAGTACGCGTTGTACTCGCTGCGCAGCGGGTGGAACCGCTCGCGGATGTAGAACGGGTACAGCCGTCCGGTCTCCTTCAGCCAGTTGAGGAACGAGAACGGCGAGGTGGGGTCGGCGAGGGTGACCAGGTCGGCCAGGAACGGGGTCTGCAACCGGACGGTCTCCAGCAGCATCCCCGGGTGCCAGTCGAAGGTGTCGCGGGCCTCCAGGAACAGGCAGTCCAGGTCGGACAGCGGCTCGGTGAGGCAGGCCAGGCCCAGGTTGTACGGGCCGAGCCCGACGGCGACGACGTCACGGGTGGGCATGCGGTCGCTTTCTGCGCGGGGTCGGGTGGTGGTCACGGTCGCCGGTCAGCCGACCGGGCAGGGGGCGACGGCGGCGGTCCGCTCGCCCACGTACCGGTCGCCGTGCCCGGCGATCAGGTCGACGACGTGCGCCACGTCGTCGAGGGTGGTCTCCGGGTTGAGCAGGGTGAACTTGAGGTACTGCCGGCCGTCGACCCGGGTGCCGGCGACGACGGCCGCGCCGGAGGCGGCCAGGGCGCGGCGGGCGTGCCGGTTGGCGTCGTCGGCGAGGTGGCCCGCCGGGGCGGGCGGCAGGTAGCGGAACACGACGGTGCTCAACGTGGGCCGGGTGACCACCTCGAAGCGGGGGTCGCCGGCCAGCAGCCGCCACGCCCCGTCGGCCCGGTCGATCACCTCGTCGAACAGCTCGCCGACCGCGTCGGGGCCCATCATCCGCAGGGTCAGCCACAGCTTCAGCGCGTCGAAGCGGCGGGTCGTCTGGAGGCTCTTGTCGACCTGGTTGGGCAGCTGTTCTCCGCTGGCGCGGGGGGCCGGGTTGAGGTAGTCGGCGTGGTAGGTGGCGTGCCGCAGCACCTGCCCGTCGCGCACCAGCAGGGCGCTGGAGGAGACCGGCTGGAAGAACGACTTGTGGTAGTCGACGGTCACCGAGTCGGCGCGTTCGATGCCGGCGAGCAGGTGCCGCCGGGTGGGCGAGACCAGCAGCCCACAGCCGTACGCGGCGTCGACGTGCAGCCGCGCCCCGGCGGCGGCGCACCGGTCGGCGATGGCGTCGAGGGGGTCGATGGAGCCGAAGTCGGTGGTGCCGGCGGTGGCGACGACGGCCATCACGGTGAGCCCGTCGCGCTGGCAGCGGGTCAGCTCGGCGTGCAGCGCGTCGGGGCACATCCTCCGGTCGGCGTCGGTGGGCACGGTGCGCACGGCGTCGGCGTCGAGGCCGAGCAGGGTGGCGGCCTTCTGCACGCTGAAGTGCCCGGCGGCGGAGGTGAGCACCCGCAGCCGGGGCAGCAGCTCGCGGCGGGGGGCCGGGTTGCGGGCGAAGGCCTCCTCCCGGGCCAGCAGCAGCGCCTGGAGGTTGGACTGGGTGCCGCCGCTGGTGAAGACGCCGTCGGCGGCGGGTCCGAGGCCGATGCGCCGGGCCGTCCAGTCGATGAGCCGGCGCTCGATGAGGGTGCCGCCGGCGCTCTGGTCCCAGGTGTCCAGGGAGGAGTTCACGGCGGTGAGCACGGCCTCGCCGAGCAGCGCCGGAATCACCACCGGGCAGTTGAGGTGGGCCAGGTAGCGGGGGTGGTGGAAGTAGACGGCGTCGCGCAGGTACACCTCCTCCAGCTCGTCGAGGGCGGCGGTGGCGTCGGCGAGCGGCCGGTCCAGATCGACGGCGGCCACGGCCGGGGCGAGCGCCGCCGGGGTGACGCCGGTGAACGGGCGGTCGGTGCGGGCGATGCGGGTGCCGACCCGGTCGATGCCCTCGGCCAGCACCCGCCGGTAGTCCTCGGCGGTGCCGGTGGTCAACAGGTGGGCGCGGGGGGTGCCCGCCACGGCGTCAGCTCACCTTCTTCGCGGCGGCGATGGCCTTGGCCAGGTTCTCCAGCAGCGGCGCGGCCCCGGCGTAGGAGAAGCGCGGCACGGCGTCCCACGGCGTGACCTGGTTGGCCTTGACCGCCGGCAGCGCCGCCCAGGTGGGCTTCTTCGCCAGGTCGGCCGGCTGCAGGGCGGTGGTGCGGTTGTCCAGCAGGATCAGGTCGGCCGGGAACTTGTCGGCGTTCTCCCAGCTCAGGGCCTCGAAGTAGTCGCCCTGCTCCAGCTTCGTCGGCACCACGATGTCGACGCCCAGCTCCGCGAAGTACATCAGGTCGGTGCTGACCTTCGGGTTGGACGCGTAGAACACGTCGGGGCTGCCGGACGCGGCGAGGACCTTGATGCCGGGGTTGGCCTTGACGGCCTGCCGCACGCTCTCGGCGGCCGCCTCGAACCGGGCCTTCGCGTCGGTGACCTTCTTGGCGTTGAGGTCGGCGCCGAGGGCGGCGGCGAGGGCGGCGTACCGCTCGATGGGCCGGTTCATCGGCACCCGGGCGGTCTGGATGGCGACGGTGGGCGCGAGGGCGAGGATCTTGTCCTTGCTCTCGTCGGGGACGTACCAGAACGCGCCCGGGTCGTACATGTGGGTGACGAGCAGCTCGGGGCGCAGGGCGGCGTACTTCTCGATGCTGAACTCGCCCCAGACGTTGCCGAGCACGGTCACCTTGCCGACGTCGAGGTCGCCGGCCTGCGGCTCCTTCGAGCCGTCGGAGCGGGTGGTCTCGCCGAACACGCCGACGATCTGGCTGTCGAGTCCGAAGTCGACCAACGCCGCGGCCACGCCGGTGAAGGCGACCACGCGGGTCGGGGTGGCGTCCCGGGTCACCTTCTCGGGCCGGTCGTCCGTGAACGACCAGGGGCCGCCGGTGGCGGCCGGCGAGGCGGAGTCGTCGGCGCCGCCGCAACCGCCGAGCAGGGCACCGACGGCGAGGGCGCCGCCGGCGGAGAGCAGGCCACGGCGGGTCAGACGCGGGCGGGACACGGGTACGGGCATGACGGCTTCTTTCCGCTCCGGGGTGGTCCGATGACCAAGGGCGAGGTTAAGTTACCCTAACCTAAGTTATTGTCAACAGCCCTCAGCGATCGATTCCCACCACACAGGAGCCTCCGCTGTCCGTCACCGACTCGTCGCCGACCGCACCCGCGCCGCCGGCGACGCCCCCCGCCCCGCCGCCGCGACGCGGCCGGCCCGCGGCCCGGATCGCCGGGCTGCTGGCCGCGTTCGCCCTGCTCACGGCCGTGTGCGCGGTCAGCCTCGCCGTCGGCGCGCGGCAGCTCGGCCTCGCCGAGGTCTGGGCGGGACTGTGGGACCCCGCCTCCCCCGCCCACGCGGTGGTGCAGCAGATGCGGCTGCCGCGCACCCTGCTCGGCCTGCTCGCCGGGACCGCCCTCGGGGTGGCCGGCGCGGTCATGCAGGCCGTCACCCGCAACCCCCTCGCCGACCCCGGGCTGCTCGGCATCAACGCCGGCGCGTCCGCCGCCGTGGCCAGCGCCGCCGCGTTCCTCGGCGTCGCCACCGTCGGCGGGTACGTCTGGTTCGCCCTGGCCGGCGCGGCGGCCGTCACCGCCCTCGTCTACGCCGTCGGCGGCGGCCGGGGCGCCACCCCCGCCCGCCTCGCCCTCGCCGGGGCGGCGCTCAACGCGGCCCTCTACTCCTACGTCAGCGCGGTGATGCTGCTCGACGCGGCCTCGCTGGAGAAGATGCGGTTCTGGACCGTCGGCTCGCTGGCCAGCGCCGACCTCGCCACGGTGGCCCGGGTGCTGCCGTTCGTCGTGGTCGGCCTGGCGATCGCCCTGGCGGCGGCCCGCCCGCTCAACGCCCTCGCCCTCGGCGACGACCAGGCCCGCGCGCTGGGCGCCAACCCCGCCGTGGTCCGCGCCGCCGTCATCGTCGCCGTCACCCTGCTCTGCGGCGCGGCCACCGCCGCCTGCGGGCCGCTGGTCTTCGTCGGGCTGCTGGTGCCGCACCTCGTGCACGCCCTCACCGGGCCCGACCTGCGTTGGCTGCTGCCGGCCTGCGCGCTGCTCGCCCCCGTGCTGCTGCTCGGCGCCGACGTCGCCGGCCGGGTGCTCGGCCGCCCCGGCGAACTCCAGGTCGGCATCATGACCGCCGTGCTCGGCGGTCCGCTCTTCCTGCACCTGGTCACCCGCACCCGGGCGGTGCGCGCGTGAGCGTCGTACGCGTCCGAGGCTGGTCGGTGCGGTTCCGGGCCCGCGCCCTGCTCGTCGGCCTCGGCTGCGCCCTGGCCGCCGGCGCGCTCGGCGTCGTGTCGATCGGCGGCGGCGACTACCCGATGAGCCCCGCCGACGTGCTGCGCACCCTCGCCGGCGGCGGCACCCCCGCCGAGGACTTCATCATCGGCGAGCTGCGGCTGCCCCGGCTCGTCACCGCCCTGCTCGTCGGGGCCGCCCTCGCCCTCGGCGGCGCGGTCTTCCAGGCCCTCGTGCGCAACCCGCTCGGCAGCCCCGACATCCTCGGCGTCACCCAGGGCGCGGCCACCGGCGCGCTCCTCGTCGTGGTCGTCGGCGGCGGCACCCTCGCCCTGGCCGGCGCGGCCGTGGCCGGCGGGCTGGCCACCGGCGTCCTGCTGTGGGCGGTGGCGTGGGCGCGCGGCGCGCACGGGCACCGGCTGATCCTCGCCGGCATCGGCGTCGCCGCGATCCTCACCGGCGTCAACGGCTGGCTGCTGACCCGCGCGCAGCTCATGGACGCCGCCCGCGCCGTGCTCTGGCTCACCGGCAGCCTCGACGGGCGCGGCTGGGCGCAGGCGGTGCCCGTCGCCGTCACCCTCGCCGTGGCGGTGCCGGTGGTGCTGTTCGCCTGCGGGCCGGCGCTGCGGATGACCGAGCTGGGCGACGACACGGCCGCCGCGCTCGGCGTACCGGTGCGGGGCCTGCGCACGACACTCCTGGTCGCGGCGGTGCTGCTGGTCTCCGTCGCCGCCTCGGCCGCCGGGCCGGTCAACTTCGTCGCGCTCACCGCGCCGCACCTGACCCGCCGGCTCACCCGCGCGCCCGGTCCCAACCTGGCCGCCGCCATGGCGCTGGGCGCGGCGATGCTGGTCGCCGCCGACCTGATCGCCCAGCGTGGCTTCCCCGGCCACCAGCTCCCCGTCGGCGTCGTCACCGGCGCGCTCGGCGGCGGCTACCTGGTGTGGCTGCTGGCCACCGAACGCCGCGCCGGCCGGCTGTAAGGAGGGGCACCTTGTTAACGCATTCGGTAGAGGAAGGGCCCCTTCCTAACACCCGTCCGGTCCACCCATCCCCGACAGAGAACGGAGCACCACCCATGCGGCCCGGCACCCCCCGGCTCAGCGGCGACGGGCTGACCCTCGCGTACGACAAGCGGACCATCGCCGAACGGCTCACCGTCGCCGTGCCCGACCGGTCGTTCACCGTCGTCATCGGCCCGAACGCGTGCGGCAAGTCCACGCTGCTGCGGGCGCTCGCCCGGATGCTCAGGCCCACCGCCGGCACGGTGCTGCTCGACGGGCGCGACATCCACGCCCAGCCGGCCCGCCGCGTCGCCCGCACCCTCGGCCTGCTCCCCCAGACCTCCATCGCCCCCGACGGCATCACCGTCGCCGAGCTGGTGGCCCGGGGCCGCTACCCGCACCAGGGGCTGCTGCGCCAGTGGTCCCGCGACGACGAGCGGATCGTCGGCGAGTCCATGGCCGCCACCGGCGTCGCCGACCTCGCCGACCGCCTCGTCGACGAACTGTCCGGCGGGCAGCGGCAGCGGGTGTGGATCGCCATGGCCCTCGCCCAGCAGACCGAACTGCTGCTGCTCGACGAGCCCACCACGTTCCTCGACATCGCCCACCAGATCGAGGTGCTCGACCTGTGCGCGACGCTGCACGAGGAGCAGGGGCGCACCCTCGTCGCGGTGCTGCACGACCTCAACCAGGCCGCCCGGTACGCCAGCCACCTCATCGCCATGCGCGACGGGCAGGTGGTCGCCGCCGGCCCGCCCCGGGAGATCGTCACCGCCGACCTGGTCGAGCGGGTGTTCGGGCTGCCCTGCCGGGTCATCGACGACCCGGAGACGGGCTCGCCACTGGTGGTCCCGGCCGCCCGCCGCGTGCCGGCCGCCTCGGCGTCGCCACCCATAATCGGTGCGTGACTGCTGAAGGCGCACGCTTCTCGCTCGCCGTCGCCCGTGCACTGGAAACCGCCGACTTCTCCATCCGACACGTCGCCCCGGGGAACCACCGCAAGCTCTACAACCTCGTCCGCGTCACGATGTCCACCATCGCGCCGGTCGACAGCTTCTACCTGGCCTTCCTCCGCGACGAACACATGCTGGTGATCCCGTACCTCTACGACGGGCACGAACGCGAACACGCCGGTTTCCAGACCTACGGCCCGAACGGCCTCACCGCCTGGATCAAGAAGAACGCGCGCACCTACCGGTACGGGTCCGACGGGGGCCGCCTGCTCCACCGGGGCCACACCTTCGGCGACCACGAGCGCCTGTCGCGCGACGCGGTCGTCGTCCCGCTGCTGGAGTCCTCGCCCGACGGCCAGCGGGTCGCCGGGCTCGCGTCGATGCTGACCTACCAGCCCGACGCGTACGGCGACGAGGCCGTCCGGGCGTTCGAGTGGCTCACTCGCCGCACGATGCGGGCCCTCGCCCGGGAGCGGGAGGACGCGCACGAGCTGGCCGGGCTCGCCAGCGGGGCGAGCCGCACCGTGCTGACCCACGGCTCCGTTCCGGGCGTCGTCGAGATGGTCAGCCACGCGTTGAACGCCATGACGGTACGGATCACCGCAGCGCTGCACCGCCCCGACGGCGACGCCGCCGTTCGCGCCTTGCGCGAGGTGCTCGAACAGTGCGAGCAGCTACAGACCGACATCGCCGAGCTCCTGCTGGCGCCCACGACCGAGGGGGGCGACCTGCTGACGACGCTCACGCCCCGCGAACGCGAGATCGCCGGGCTCGTCGCCGACGGCCTCACCAACGAACAGATCGCCGCCCGCCTGGTCATCTCCGAGAAGACGACCAAGACGCACGTGACCCGCATCCTCAGGAAGTTCGGCGTCCGCCAACGATCGGCCGTCGCCGCCAAGCTGAGACCCTTCTGACGTACGACTTTGTCGTACCTGCCCGACCGGCGCAGATACGCAGCGGGCCAATGGCGTCGGCCGTGCCGTCCTCCGACGATGGGAGGAGTCGTCCCAGCCCGGCCGTCGCCCACGGTGGGCGCAGAGAGGAATCAGCATGAGAACAGTCACCGGGAGCCGGAAAGCGCCGCGCCGGATCGCCGCCGTGCTCGTGACCGCCACGGCGCTGCTGCTGTCCGCCGCGACAGCCGCCCACGCCGGCAGCGCCAGCGGCGGCAGCAACTACTACGACGGCAAGAACCCGGCGACCACCAAGGATTCGTCCGGCGTCTACTGCAACGTCAACGCGTCGCAGATCGCCACCCGGCCGATCACCGACCGCTCCACCGGCCAGCAGGTCGCCACCCTCCAGATCTTCTACTCCTGGTCCTGCCAGTCGAACTGGATTCGCGTGACCGGCAACCCGTACGGCGGCAACACGACCAAGAACATCTTCTCGTCGCTCGGGGGCTGGAACAGCGAGTCGGACTCCGGTTACGGATCGAGCTACTCGATGATGGTCTACGCGCCGGGCACGACGCAGATCAACGGCGAGGTGACCCTCTGGTCCCCCGGAATCAACGAATACAACTGGAAGGCGAGGGGCACCTTCGCCCTGTAACCCCCCACCCACCGCGACCCCCCTCCCCCGTGATCAAGAGGTTTGCGTCACCGCGAGGCCGGATCCTGACGCAAACCTCTTGATCACCGCGTGCCGGGGGCGCGTGCGGGGGTCGGGGGCGGGGTGGGTCAGGTGGGGAGGGCGCGTTGGATCTGGGAGATCAGGACGCCGCAGGCGTAGCGGTCGGCCGCGCCCACCATGCCGAGAATGGTCGCCGGATGCGGGCCGTTGTCCGTCTCCGCCGGGTCGTAGTGCATGAACACGACGAGCTCCCCGCGGTCGATGAACGGGGCGAGGACCGGCTCGACGTCGAGGCCCGGCGCGAGCGTGAAGAAGGTGGTCATGGCGCACGGGTGCTGACCCAGCAGGGAGCTGCGGTGCAGCACCGACGTGGTGGCCGCGCTGACCCGGAAGTTCGGGTCGATGACCCGTAGCTCGCCGTTTCGGCCGACCCCGGCGTCAAACGAGCAGTACCCCCGGTACCCGAGGGCGCTGGCCTTTCGGACCCCTGCCGTCAGCGCTTCGACCAGCTCCGCCGGCGGTTGGTCGTCGTCGAGCACGCAACCGACCCACGTCGAGGTGGGCTGCGGCAGGTGTACGGAAGAACCGAAGTACTCGACCGAACCGCTCTCCGTAACGCCGAACTGGAGACCCCAGACCGTCTGGAAGGGAACCTCCTCCTCGACGATCCACTGGTCGCTCACCTGCTCCAGCTGGTGGAACAACGACCGGTTGAGCCGGTCCTGCAGCCTCCGGGTGAAGATCGCGATCCCGCTGTACACCTCGGTGCCGGCCGGCTTGAGCACCGCCGGCCGGCGGTCGGCCCGCACGATCTGCCGTACCTCGGCGGGGGTGGCCACCTGCCGGCGCGGCAGGTAGTCCGGCGCGATCAGGGACTCCAGGACCGTCTTGTTGTTGAGGCGGGCCAGCAGGTCCGGGGCGACCCGGGCCGGCGCGGCCCGCAGCTGCGGGTCCTGCGGGGGAAACTGGAACTCCAGCAGCTCGCCCCGCCCGGCGGCCTCCCGGGCGAGCCGCACCGCCTGCTCGCCGGAGCGATACTCACGCAGGTCGCTGGGCGTCTTGAGGCCGCACCGGCTGAGCAGGCGCAGCGACTTGTCGGCGCTGGCCCCGCTGCTGCAGATGACCGCCGACTGGTGCGGCAGGGTCAGGTGAAGGCCGGTGACCATGTCCAGCCCGTTGTGCAGGCCCGCGCCCGCGCTGGTCAGATAGCGGCTGCCGGCGGTCTCCACCGGGCTGGGCGGCCGGGCCAGGACCACCCCGTCGTGCGCGAACACCTGTACTTGGATAGGCCCATCCATTGGATCTCCTGACATGCCGGCCCCGCACAGGGGGCCTCGGGGTGTGGCGAGAAGCCCGGTACGCCCCGGCCGCGAGCTGCGGAGCACGTGGCGGGTGAGGCAATGGCGTACCGGTCCTGGTGAGGCCGCTCGGCCGCGAGAGTCGGGCGTGCCGCGTGCACCGGCCGGACGGATCCGGGCTGGGCCGGTCAGCTAGCGGCTGGCTTGTGGTCAGCGCTGCGCCGGCGCGGTGCACACCAGCAGCCGATGTGTGATCAACCAGTCACCGACTGCGTCATGATCGACATCATGATCGGTGAAGCATAGTCAGCGCCCTGCCGGCGCGCGGATGGGCCGGACAGCCGAGTCGGACCGGCCCATTTCGCCACCGCCGCGCTAGGGGTCCACCCCACCCGAATTCTAGGGGTGTACGCCGCTTGGCCAGGCTCCGTAGCGTCTGGCCCCGTCGGGTCGTCGTTCCCCCGCACCGCACCGGACCGGGAACGGATGTGGGCGATCGTGGGCCCGCCCGCGACCGGAACATGGCGAGGGCGGGTCGTTCGGCGGTGGCCCGGCACCCTGCGGTACGTCCACCCGCGACACGTCCCCGCCACGGCATGTCGTGCTGCGGTACGTCCGCCCCACGGCACCACGGCCGACCGGCCGCCTCGGCCCACGCCTCTCCCGGTCGTCCCCATTCACTCGGAGGTTGGGCTCATGCCTGTTGGGTTCGCTGATGGCGCGGTGGACGCCGGGGGTCTGGACCTGGTGGGTGATCTGCGGCGGGTGGTGGTGTGGCCGGCGCGGGCGGGTTCGGTGTCGGGGGTGGTGTCGTGGCCGTCGGGTGTGGCGGGTTCGGGTGTGGTGGTGGCGGCGGGGTTGGTGGGTGTGTTGGCGCGGTATACGGGTCAGTCGGAGGTGGTGCTCGGGCTGGCCTCGGGTGGTGTGGTGCGCGTGGATGTGGCGGGTGATCCGGGGTTTGGTGACCTCGTGGAGCGGGTGGCGGAGGCGTTGGTGGCTCCGTCGCCGGTGGCGGATGGTCCGGTTGGTTTGGTGGTGGTGCACGTGGCCGATGGGCCGGTGGGCGAGGTGGGCCCGGATGTC
>NZ_JBSWBU010000008.1:0-367367 GCF_054052245.1 Micromonospora sp. PTRAS2 | reverse complement strand
GCCCCGGCCGGGATTCCGGCCCAGGGGGTGCCGCCGGTCACCACCCCGGCCCCGGCCTGACCCGGCCCGCCCCACCCCGCCCCACCCCCCGGCCCGCCCCACACCACCCCGCCGGGTCGGACAATCCGCTCATTCCGGTGGAGGGGTGACGGCATGCCGGGCAGGTAGGGGTATCAACGACGCGGGATACCCCCACCCGCCCGACATGAAGTCGATCAACCCAGCCACGCCCCGCCGGCCCGCCCGCCCAGGGATCCGTCGGTCACCCCGGCCCCGCCCCGCCCCACGTCGCGCCCACGCCGAACCCGCCCCACACGACCCCGCCGGGTCGGACAAACCACCCAATCGGGCGGTGCGTGACGGGATGTCGGGCAGGTGGGGGTATCAACGGCGCGGGATACCCCCATGTCCCCGACATGGAGTCGATCAACCGGGCGGGACGCGCCGACCCGTCAGTGCTCAGGCCCGTCGCGCCAGGAGCCGCTGAGGTAGACCGTTCCCCGGTACTCCCCCGTGCCGCGTTCCGACCCGGCCGGCAGCACCGGATCGGCACCGGCGGACGGCCCTTGCGCAGACGGGCCATCGGCGGACAGACCGCCCAGGGACGGGCCGGCGACGGACGACGAGGCCGTGGCGTCCCGCCGCGCGGCGCGGGACCGACGTACCCGGGTGACGACGAACCACGCGACCGCCAGCGCGGACACGGCGATGACCACGTTCTGGAACGTGCCGACGTAGGACTCGACCACGTGCCAGTTTTCGCCAAGCAGGTAGCCCGCCATGACGAAGACCGTGTTCCAGATGAGGCTGCCCAGCGTCGTATACAGCAGGAAGGTCAGGACCGGCATCCGCTCCACGCCGGCCGGGATCGAGATGAGACTGCGGAACACCGGGATCATCCGGCCGAAGAACACCGCCTTGACGCCGTGCCGGAGGAACCACGCCTCCGTGCGGTCGACGTCCTCGAGCTTGACCAGCGGCAGCTTGGCGGCGATGGCCCGCATCCGGTCCCGGCCCAGCATGGCGCCGATCCAGTAGAGCGCCAGCGCGCCGACCACCGAGCCGAGGGTGGTCCAGCCGATCGCCCCGACCAGGCTCATCCGTCCCTGGCTGGCGACGAATCCAGCCAGCGGCAGGATCACCTCGCTGGGGATGGGCGGGAAGAGGTTCTCCAGCGCGACCGCCAGCCCGGCGCCGGGGCCACCCAGCCGTTCGACCAGGCCCGTGACGAATCCGACCGGTCCGTCGGACCCGGGTTCGGGACCGGCGGCGACCGTACGAGGGAAGGGCAGGAGCGGCTGCGTGCTGATCATCCGACAACGTTAGTGACCGTTCCCGCCGGCTGCCACGCCCCGGGCCGCCGGGGCGAGGGTGGGAGCGGGCGACCGTACACCGTGGATGGTTCGTGTCGGTTCGGCCCGTCAGTCCGCCGCGTCGCCGCGCGCCCCCGGAAAGCCGGTGAGCAGCTCCCGCAGCCGGGCGGCGGTCTCCGCGCCGATCCGGTCGCGCTCGATCGCCTCGGTGAGGTCCTCGCGCAGCTCCCGCAGGTGCTTGGCCCGGTCCTTGAGCTTGCCCCGGTTCAGCTCGGCGACCTCCTCGCGCAGCTCGTCGGCGGTCTTGCGGTCGATGTCGCCGCGCGCCTGCGCCTCGTCGACCAGGGCGGTGAACTCGGCGGCGAGCTGGCGCAACGTGACCGGACGCGATCGTGCGGTCGTGGGCGGGGCGGCGGCCGACGGGGGCGGTTCGGCCTTGCTCCCGTCGGCGGGCGCGACGGTTCCGGGCCCCCCGGCCGGCGGGGCCGGGGCACCGTCGTCGAGGGCGAGCAGCGCGACCACGCCGACGAGCAGCGCCATCCCTGCGGCGACGAGGACACCGAGCAGGCGGTTGCCCTGGCCCGGGCCGCGCGGCGCGCGCCGAACGGGCTCGGCCACCGGGCGGGGCTCGGCCACCGGAACGGACGACCGCCCGGGTCGGGCGGGAGGAGCCCACGGCCCCGCGCGATCGACCAGGGTCGGCGGGTGGTCCGCGGGCGGCGAAGCGGCGGGCCGGGTCGGGGCCGAGGCGGCAGGCCGGATTCCGGCCGGGGATTCGGCGGCCGGCGTCGCGCCGAGCCGGCGGGCCAGGTGGGCGGCGGTGGGTCGCCGGGCCGGGTCGGCGCTCAGGCAGGCGAGGGTGAGTGCGGCGACGTCCGGGGGCAGCCCGGGGACGCGCAGCGGCGGGGCCTGCCGGCGCTGCGCGTGCGCCTCGATGGCGTCCTCCCAGGTCTGCACGGGCAGCGGGGCCCGGCCGGCGAGGGCGCGGTAGAGCAGGGCGCCGAGGGCGTACACGTCGCTGGCCGGGTTTGGCGGCCCGGGGTCGAACCGCTCGGGGGCGAAGTACGCGGGGGTGCCCATCATCGGCTCGTCGCCGGGCCCCGGACGGGGCGGGTGCGGCCCGGCCGGGGCGGCGATGCCGAAGTCGAGCACCTTCGCGCCGCTCTCGGTGAGCATGATGTTGGCGGGCTTGATGTCGCGGTGCACCACGCCGATGCGGTGCGCGGCGGCGAGGGCGGCGGCGACCTGACCGGCCAGCCGGACGGCGTCGGGCCAGGGCAGCGGGCCGGCGGCGAGCCGGTCGGCGAGGCTGCGCCCCTCGACCAGTTCCATCACCAGGTACGGCACCACCGTCGGGCCCCCGAGGAACGCCTCGCCGTAGTCGTACACCTGGGTGACGTGCGGGTGGGTGAGCCGGGCGGCGGCGCGGGCCTCGCGCTGCAGGGTGGCGCGCAGGTGCGGGTCGGCGGCCAGCTGGGCCGCGAGCGCCTTGACCGCGACGGGACGGTGCAGGACCTCGTCGTCGGCGCGCCACACCTCCGACATTCCGCCGAGGCCGATGCGCTCGCGCAGGACGTAGCGGTCGTGCAGCCGCAGGGTGGGCGTGAACGGCGACATGGTGGTCCAGTCTGCCTGCCGGCCGGCGCCGGGCACCAGTCGCGGTGGCCGGCGCCGCGGCCGGGCCGGTGGGTCAGGGCTTGCGGGCCACGGCCCCGTACATGCTGACGTCGACCACCGAGGGCCGAGGCTGCGGCTCCCGCTCGGCGCGCCACTGGGCGATCGAGGCGATGCCCGGGGCGACGAGCTCCAGCCCGGCGAAGAAGCCGGCGAACTCCTCCCGGCTGCGCAGGCTGATCACGTCGCGCGAGCTGCCGGTCCGCGTCGCCACCCTGGATTCCTGCGCCACGTGCTCGGGCAGGTGGTCGTAGGTGGCGTGCGAGGCGGCCAGGTAGCTGCCGGGGGGCAGCGCGTCCAGCAACCGACGGACCACCGCGTACGGGTCGTCGGGGTCGGGCAGGAAGTGCAGGATCGCGACCAGCATCAGCGCCACCGGCTGTCCCAGGTCGATGGTGCGGAGCAGGTCGGGGTGGCGCAGGATCTTCTCCGGGTCCCGCAGGTCGGCGTCGATGTAGGCGGTGGCGCCCTCGGGCGAGCTGGTCAGCAGCGCCCGGGCGTGGGCGAGCACGATGGGGTCGTTGTCGACGTACACCACCCGGGCCTGTGGGTCGGCGGCCTGGGCGACCTCGTGGGTGTTGTCGGCGGTGGGGATGCCGGTGCCGATGTCGAGGAACTGCCGGACGCCGGCCTCGCGGGCGAGGTAGCCGACGGTTCGCTTGAGGAAGCGGCGGTTCTCCAGGGCGGCGATGCGGATGGTCGGGAAGGCCGCGGCCATCGCGTCGCCCGAGTCCCGGTCGGCCTGGAAGTTGTCCTTGCCGCCCAGCAGGTAGTTGTAGCGGCGGGCGGGATGCGCCACCGAGGTGTCGATCCGGTCGCTGGGGTGGGCGGGACCGGTCGAGGTGCCGGGGGCATCGGTGGTCAAGGGGTGCCTCCATGGCTCTGCGCTGACCTGTTACGCCGGCGTCCGTCCACTGTCGCCGATGTCGACCATCGTAGAGGCAGCGCGCGCCGCCGCCCCGACCAGGGAACCCGCTATCCCGGGTAGAGCTCGTCGCGCAGCCGGGTGAGGAGTTCCGGGGTGCGCTCCGGGGGCTCGGCCTCGACGCAGAGCCGTTCCATGGCCGCCGCGTAGTAGTCGAGGTCCTCGCGCTTGTCGAGGTAGATCGCGCTGGTGAGCTGCTCGATGTAGACGATGTCGGGCAGGTCCTGGTCGCCGAAGCGCAGGATGGTGAACGCGCCGCCGGCCGCGGCGTGGCCGCCCGCGTCGAACGGGATGATCTGCAACCGCACGTGCGGCGCCCGGGTCGCCTCGATCAGGGCGGTGAGCTGGTCACGCATGACCTGGGGGCCGCCGATCGGCCGGCGCAGCGCCGCCTCGTCCACGACGGCCCACAGTTGCGGCGGCCGCGGGCGACGGAGCAGCTCCTGGCGCTGCATGCGCAGGCCCACCCGGCGGTCGATCTCGTCCGCCCCCGCCCCACGGTGACCGAGCAGGACGACGGCCCGGGCGTACTCCGGGGTCTGGAGCAGGCCCGGCACGAACTGCACCTCGTAGCTGCGGATCAGCGCGGCGGCCGCCTCCAGGCCCAGGTAGGACTGGAACCACGACGGCAGCACGTCGCCGTAGCGGTGCCACCAGCCGGGGCTGTTGGCGTCGCGGGCGAGCTTGAGCAGGGCCTCCCGCTCGGTGGTGTCGGTGACCCCGTAGAGGCTGAGCAGGTCGGCGACGTCGCGCTCCTTGAAGCCGACCCGCCCGAGCTCCATCCGGCTGATCTTCGACTCGGAGGCCCGGATCTCCCAGCCGGCGCCCTCCCGGGTCACCCCGCTGGCCTCCCGCAGGCGGCGCAGCTGCGCGCCGAGCAGCATGCGCAGCACGGTTGGGCCGGTGGCCGGGCCACCCTCCGTGGGAACCATCGTCACGCGCCGACCTCCGCTTGCTGCCTTCGTCGCACCGGGCCCCACCCCGGCCGACGTGTAAGCATGCCATGGACCGACAGTGAGGTGAACCCGGCCGGTCGGCGTTTCGGTCCCGTTGACGGGACGCAGCCGAGGGGTGACCCAGGGTCAGCCGATCAGGTGGTCGAAGTCGCCGTCCCTGGCGCCGAGGACGAAGGCCGCGATCTCGTCGATCGTGTAGATCAGCGCCGGACCGTCGGGGTAGCGGGAGTTACGGACGGCGATGCCGGCACCACCGGGAAGCTCGGCGAGCTCGACGCAGTTGCCGCTGGGATTGCTCCGTCGACTCTTCATCCAGGTCAACGGGGGGAGCTGTGCAGTGGGAACGCCGTTGCGGGGCTGCTGCATGGGGCATCTTTCTTGTCAAGAGCCTGCCGATGCCGCGGGAGGAGCGGTGTGCTGGCGAGGAGTCGGGGCTTACGACGGGATTTGCTGCACGTGCATCTGCTATTGCATCTGCACCGGACAGCGAGCATGATAACCCAACGAGGGTGTACCTAGGTGTTCACTTTGGGTTACCTCACCTGGGGCTGCACCAGGGAAAACAGGAGTCCCCACGGGCACCTGGCCGGCACGGCCGGGCGCGTGGGCAGACGCGGTGAGGAGGGTTCGTGCCGGATCCGTTGACCATCGCGTCCGGCATCTCGGCCGCCGGAGCCCTGGTCTCCGCATGGCAACTGCGCCGCCGGGCCATGCTGGCCGAAGCGGAGATCGAGCACCTCCAGGCCGAGCTGGCCGCCGAACGGCACGCCGCCAGCCACGACCCGCTCACCGGGCTGCCCAACCGGCGGGCCTTCTTCCGGCTGGCCGCGACCCTGCTCACCGACACCGCCGGCCAGCCACTGATCGCCATCGTGCTGGACCTGGACGACTTCAAGCAGGTCAACGACCGCTACGGGCACGCCGCCGGGGACCAGGTGCTGGTCAGCGTGGCCGAACGGCTGGCCGCCTTCGCCGGGGACAACCTCGTGGCCCGCCTCGGCGGCGACGAGTTCGCGGGTCTGCTGGCCACCCCGACCGTCGACCGGCGGTGGATCGAGCACGCCTCCCGCCGGCTCTGCGAGTCACTCGCCGCGCCGATCCCCCTCGGCGGCCTGAGCCTGCGGGTCACCGCCTCCGTCGGGCTCGCCCCGGTCACCTGCCCGACCCAGCTCACCGAGGCGCTCGACCGCGCCGACGCGGCGATGTACCGGGCGAAGAGCGTCGGCACCTCCCGCTCCGCCCGGCAGCTCGTCGACAGCGCGCACCTCGCCGAGTGCTGAGACAGGGACCGGAACGCCCGCGACCTGGCGGCGGGGCTCAGCGCCAGCCGTAGCCGGCGCGCAGGGCCTGGCCGACCCGGTCGAAACGCGCCCGGTCCAGCACCGCGCCCTCGCGGCGGATGCTGTCCTCCCGCATGGTGAGGACGCGGTCGAGCCGCACCCAGCTGGGCCGGTTGTCCCGGTCCCAGGCGCCCGGGCCCAACGCCAGCCAGTGCCGCTGGCCGTCCCGCTCACCCTGGCTGGACAGCATCAGGCCGAACAGGGTCCGGCTGGACCGCCCGACCACCAGCACCGGGCGGTCCTTGCCCTGCCGGGGGTCGTCCTCGTAGGGGACCCACGTCCAGACGACCTCACCCGGGTCGGCCTGACCGTCGGGCTCCGGTGCGTAGCTCAGCTCCCGGCGCTGCAACGCGGAGACCTGCCGGCGCCGCGCCACCTGGGCCGGGATCGGACCGGGGGTACGCGTCGGCGCGGCCCCGCCGCGGGCCACCCGCCCCAGCCGGGACGCCACACTCCTCAACAGACCAGCCACGGCGGGCAGCCTAACCCGTCCCCCGGCCCGCCGCCCACCCACGGCGGCGGGAGGGGGCGACGCGGCCGCCGGGAGGGGCGGCGCGACCGGGAGGGGCGGCGCGACCGGGAGGGGCGGCGCGACCGGGAGGGGCGGCGCGACCGGGAGGGGCGGCGCGACCGGGAGGGGCGGCGCGACCGGGAGGGGCGGCGCGACCGCCCGCCGTGCGAACGGGACCCGCCGGGGCACAGTAGGGGCATGACGACGAACCTCCACGCCCCGCTGGCCCGCTACGCCGCCCGGCTGCACGGCGCGGCCGGCGACCGGCACCACGTCGCGTCCCCGCTGGGCGCGTGGCTGCTGCTCGCCCTGTGCGCGTCGGCCGTCCCCGAGCGCGACGCCGCCGGACCCGACGGGCACGCCGCCGGACCCGACGGGCACGCCGCCGGACCCGACGGGCACGCCGCCGGACCCGACGGGCACGCCGCCGGACCGGACGGAAACGCTGGACCCGACAGGCACGCCGGGCTCGACGGGGACGCCGCCGACCTCGCCGACGCGCTGGGCATCGCACCGGCCCAGGCTGCCCGGATCGCCGCCGACCTGCTGGACGCGCCGCATCCCCTGGTGCCGTCGGCGACGGCCGTCTGGCACCGGCCCGGCACGGAGACCGCCGGGCTGGACGCCTGGCGGGCCGCCCTCCCCCGCGCCACCGGGACCGGCCCGCTGCCGGACCAGGCCGGCCTCGACGCGTGGGCCCGCGAGCACAGCCTCGGGCTGGTCGAGCGGTTCCCGCTGACGCTCACCCCCCGGGTGACGCTCGCCCTGGCCTCGGCCGTGGCCACCCGGATCTCCTGGGCCACCCCGTTCGACCTCGCCCCGGCCGGGACGCTCGGCCCCGACAGCCCGTGGGCCGGGCG
Source organism: Micromonospora sp. PTRAS2 (assembly GCF_054052245.1). Lineage (NCBI taxonomy): Bacteria > Bacillati > Actinomycetota > Actinomycetes > Micromonosporales > Micromonosporaceae > Micromonospora > Micromonospora sp. PTRAS2. Next base: position 359,788 of record NZ_JBSWBU010000008.1, on the reverse strand, counting down.
GCTGACCCGGGTGCTGCGCACCCCGGCGCACGGGCACCGCGCGTGGATCGCCGCGACACCGGAGGCCGGCGACGTCGCCGTGCACGTGGCGGCGGCGCAGCCGGCCGGGGACGGCACCGGCGGGCACGAGGCGGGCGGCGCGCACGGCGGCGGAACCGACACCGCCGGGGCGGGGCTGTCGGTGGTCTCGGTGGCCGCCGCCCCCGGGGTCGCCCCGGCCGACGTGCTCGCCGCCGCGTACCGGATCGCCGCCGACGCCGACGCCGACGAGCCCGCCGGCCGACGGTCGCTGTTCGACCTGCCGCTGGGCGACAATCCGCTGTGGACGCTGCGCGAGGAGGCCGTGCGCACGTTCGCCCCCGACCGCCGGGAGCAGCGGCACACGGCGGCGCTGCCCTGCTGGTCGGCGCGCGACGAGCACGACCTGACCGGGATCGGGTTCGCCGCCGCCGGCCGGGTGCTGGCCCCGCTGGTCGGCACGGGCGACGTGCAGGCCCGGCAGGCGGTCGCCGCCCGCTACGACCGGTACGGGTTCGCCGCGGCGGCCGTCACCGGGATGTTCGCTCGGGTCAGCCTGCCCCCGCTCGGGGTGGCCCGCGTCGCGGAGCTGCGCTTCGGTCACCCGTACGCGGTGGTGGCCGTCGCCACCGACCGGCGCGGCGACGTCGTCGGCCCGTGGCACGGGGTGCCGGTCTTCTCCGGCTGGGTCGCCGAGCCCGACGACGTCGCCGACGCCGACCTGGCCGACCCGCCGGGGGCCTGAGCGCACGCCGGGGCCTGCGGCGGTAACCCGCCGCAGGCCCCGGCCAGCCACCCGGGCGGGTCAGGCCGCCACGGGCACCTTCTCCTCCTGCCGTTCGGCGGCGCGGGCGGCCAGCCGCCGCTCGCGCTCCTGCGCGCCGATCAGATCGTCGGGCAGCGAGTCCGGCACCTCGATGTCGAAGCGGCGCAGCAGCCGGATCGCGAAGCCGCCGAGGGTGACCAGGACCAGCGCCGCGCCGAAGCAGACGTACGCGAAGCCGATGCCCCGGCCCGGACCGGTGCCGATGACCGCGCCCACCGACCCGGCGAGCGACCCGCCCTCGGCGAGCATCGGCTCGAACAGGCCGGTGGCCGCCGGCGCGAGCAGCGCGAACCCGATGGGCAGCGTCGACCAGGAGATGGTCTGGTTGAGGCTGAACACCCGGCCGTGGTAGCGCTGCGGCACCTTCACCTGGACGATCGTCGCGTAGATCGACTGGGCGGTGGTCATGGACATGGCCAGCCAGAACGCCCCGACGCAGATGACCACCACGGAGGCGTCCAGGCCGATCACGACGCAGCCCAGCGCGGTGCCGAGGTTGCCGATCAGGACGCCGATCATCCGTCGGTGACGGGGGCCGCCCCACAGCGACATCAGCACGCCGCCGGCCACCGCGCCGAGCGCCTCCGCCAGGGCCACCTGCGCCACCTGCGTCGCCGTGGCGAAGGAGAGCACCAGCGGGGTGGTCAGCACCAGCGCCGGGGCCAGGAAGATGTTGCCGATCGCGAAGTAGCCCAGCATGAGCCGGAAGCCCCGGTGCTGCCACGAGTAGCGCAACCCGTTGGCGATCGCGACGAGCAGCCGTTCCCGGGGCCGCCAGCCGAGCAGGTCGGGGAAGCGGACCACCGCCAGGGTCGTCACCGCCACCACGTAGCTGGCCACGTCGATGAGCAGGATGCCCTTGAGCTCGATGGCGGCCAGCAGGCCGGCGGCGAAGACCGGCATCAGCAGCATCGCGAAGCCGTTGGTGAGCTGGGTGACGCCCATCGCGTGGCCGAGGTAGCGCTTCGGCACGAGCTGCGGCACCGCCGACTGGAACGCGATGCGCTGGAACGACCCGGCGACCTGGCTGAGCGCCACCAGGGCGTAGATCATCCACAGCCGCAGGTTGTCCGTCCAGAGCAGGGCGGCCAGCACCAGCTGGATCGACCCGGCGGCGGAGCTGGCGATCATCATGATGCGACGGCGGCTGACCCGGTCGGTGATCGCGCCCGCGATGGGCAGCATCAGCACGCCGCAGATCAGCGCCAGCGCCCACAGCAGGCCCAGGTTCGCCACCGAGCCGGTCTGGGTGAACAGCCAGATCGGCAGGGCGAACGCGGTCAGCGCCGAGCCGGTGGTGGAGACGAGCTGGCCGGCGGTGACCGCGACGAACCGGCCCATGCTCGGCTTGACCACGGCCTGTTCGGGGCTCCGGTCCACGCCGACGCGCTGGTGGTCGGCGACGACCCAGCCGGCGTCCTCGCCCCGGGCCGCCGCCTCCAGGGCGGTCGTGTCGTCGGCGCGCACCGCCGGGTGCACCGAGGTGACGATCTCGGCCAGCTCGTCGGCCCGGTACTTGAGGAAGAAGTGCCCCGCCTGGTCGAGCACGACCAGCCCGACGGTGTCGGTGAGGAACTGCCACTCGGCGTACCGCTCGGTGAAGTAGTCGGTCACCGGGTCCTCGGAGCCGACCACCGAGATGATCGGGGCGCGCAGCTTCGCCGCACCGGCGTCGAGCAGCCCGGTGAAGTACTCCTCGGAGGCCCGGGAGTCGGCCCGCATGTTGCTGATGATCCGGTCGGCCTGCTCCGGGTCCAGCTCGTCGGTGTCGACACCCATCGACTTGAGCCAGCTCGCGTAGTGCTTGTTGCTGCGCAGCCGCTCGAGGCGGTTGCGGGCGGCGGCGAAGAGGCCCTTCGGGCGGGCGAACGGGAACATCGCGCCGATGTAGAGCGCCTCCAGTTCCCGGCCGGCCGCCTCGACCTTGCGGGCCACCTCGGCGACGATGGCGCTGCCGACGCCGCAGTGGCCGTACAGGACGATCGGGCCGGAGATCCGCTCGACGATCTCGTCGGCGACCCGGCGGGTCAGCTCCTCGAACGGCAGGCCCTCCTCGCTGAGGCCCACGTCGTGGCCGGGGATCGCCAGCGAGTACAGGGCGTTGCCGGCGGGCAGGGCGTCGGCGAGGGGCTGGTAGACGATGGCGCTGCCGCCGCCGTAGGGGACGCAGACGTACGTGCGGACCCGCTGGCCCGCCGGGATCGGCTTGGTCAGCTCGTAGAGCAGCCGACGCGGGCCGTCGTCGGCGGCGTCGCCGGTCATGAACGCGGCCAGCTCGCGGATGGTCCGCTGCTGGAACAGGTCCATCACGCCGACGGGCCGCCCGCCGTGCTCGGCCTTGCGGATCTTCGCGACGACCTGGGTGGCGAGCATCGAGTGCCCGCCCAGGTCGAAGAAGTCGTCGTCGATGCCGAGCGTGTCGACGCCCAGCACCTCCGACCAGATCCCGGCCAGCAGCCGCTCGGTGTCGTCGCGCGGCTCGACCAGCGCCACCGACGCCTCGCGGGTCACCACGGGCGCGGGCAGCGCCCTGCGGTCGAGCTTGCCGTTGGGACTCAGCGGCAGCGCGTCGAGGGTGACGAACGCGGTCGGCACCATGTATTCGGGCAGCGTCTCCTTCAGCGCCGCCTTCAACGCGGCGTGCTCGGCGTCGCCCACCAGGTACGCGGTGAGCCGCTTGTCGCCCGGGGTGTCCTCGCGGACGATGACGGCCGCCTCGGTGACGCCCGGCTGCTCCCGCAGGGCGCTCTCGATCTCGCCCAGCTCGATGCGCAGGCCGCGCAGCTTCACCTGGTGGTCGATGCGGCCGAGGAACTCGATCACCCCGCGCGGGCCGTCGCCGGCCACGTCACCGTCGCCGGCCGGGGAGACGACCCAGCGGGCCAGGTCGCCGGTGCGGTACAGCCGGGCCCCCGGCTCGCCCGAGAACGGGTCGGGCACGAACCGCTCGGCGGTCAGCGCCGGCCGGCGGTGGTAGCCCCGGGCCAGGCCGACGCCGCCGATGTGCAGCTCCCCCGCCACGCCGACCGGGCACTCGTTGCCGGCCGCGTCGAGCACGTGCAGCCGCAGGTTGGCGATCGGCCCGCCGATCGGCACGCCGGACAGCCCGGCGAGCGCCGCCGGGTCGCAGTGCCAGGCGCTGACGTCGATGGCCGCCTCGGTGGGGCCGTACAGGTTGTGCAGCTCGCACCAGGGCAGCCGGGTGGTGAACTCCACCGCCGAGGCCAGCGGCAGCTCCTCGCCGGAGCAGATCACCCGGCGCAGGCCGGTGGCCGCCTCGATGCCGTCCTCGCCGAGGAAGACGGTCAGCATCGACGGCACGAAGTGGGCGGTGGTGATCCGCTCGGACACCAGCAGGTCCCGCAGGTACGCGGCGTCCTTGTGCCCGCCGGGCTTGGCCAGCACCAGCCGGGCGCCCTCGCGCAGCGGCCAGAAGAACTCCCACACCGACACGTCGAAGCTGGCCGGGGTCTTCTGCAGCACCGCGTCGTCGGCGGCGAGCCGGTAGGTCTGCTGCTTCCAGTGCAGCCGGTTGACGATGCCCCGGTGGGTGTTCGGCACGCCCTTGGGCCGGCCCGTGGAGCCGGAGGTGTAGATGACGTACGCGAGGTTGCCGGGCCCGGCCGTCGGCGCGGGGTCGGTGGCGGGCTGGTCGGCCCACGTCGCGGTGTCGTCGAGGGCGAGCACCGTCGCGCCGGTGTCGGGCAGCACGTCGCGCAGGTGCTCCTGCACCAGCACCACGGGCGCGTCCGCGTCGGTGACCATGAAGGACAGCCGGTCGGCCGGGTACTCCGGGTCCAGCGGCAGGTACGCGCCGCCGGCCTTGAGCACGCCGAGCAGCCCGGCGACCAACTCCACCGACCGCTCGGCGCACACCCCGACCAGGGTCTCCGGGCCGACGCCGGCCGCGCGCAGCCGGTGGGCGACGCGGTTCGCGGCGGCGTTCAGCTCGGCGTACGTCACGGAGCGGCCCTCGAAGGTCAGCGCCACCGCGTCGGGGGTGGCGGCGGCCCGCGCCTCGAACGGCCCGTGCAGGGTCTGCTCCTGCGGAAACCCGGCCGTGGTGTCGTTCCAGGCGGCCAGCAGCTCCCGCTCGGCGGGGTCGACCATCGGCAGGGCCGAGACCGATGTGTCCGGTGCGGCGACGACCGCCCGCAGCAGGGTGGTCCACCGGCGGGCGATCCGCTCGACGGTGGCCCGGGTGAACAGGTCGGTGTTGAAGACCAGCTTGCCCCAGAGCCCCTCGGTGGTCTCCACGGCGTGCAGCTCGAAGTCGAACCGGGTGGCCCGCAGCTCCATCGGCGTCCACTCGAAGCGGACGTCGGCAGCGTCGGAGACCCCGGTGAACCGGCCCATCTCGTAGTTCTGCAGCACGAACATGGCCTGGAACACCGGGGACCGGCTCACGTCGCGGGGCAGGCCCAGCTCGTGCACGACCTTGGCGAACGGCACGTCGGCGTGCTCGAAGCCGTCCAGCACGCCGCGCCGGGTGCGCTCCAGCAGCTCGGTGAACGTCGGGTCGCCGGCCAGTTCGGCGCGCAGCGGCAGCATGTTGATGAACATGCCGACGACGTTCTCCAGCTCGGGGACGGACCGGCCGGCCACGGACGCGCCGACGGCGAAGTCCTCCTGCCCGGCGTGCCGGGACAGCAGCACCTGGTAGGCGGCGAGCAGCGTCATGAACAGCGTCGCGCCGGACGACCGGGTGAGCGCGTTGAGCCGCTCGGTCTCGGCCGGGTCGAGCTGGAACTCGACGAAGTCGCCCCGGTAGGTCTGGGTGGCCGGGCGCGGCGCGTCCAGCGGCAGCTCCAGCGGGGTGACCCCGGCCAGCCGGGACTTCCACCAGTCCAGGTGCCCCCGGGCCGCCGGGCCGTCCAGCTCCTTGCCCTCCCACACGGCGAAGTCGCCGTACTGCACGGGCAGGGCGGGCGGCTCGCCGCCGTGGTAGAGGGTGATCAGGTCGCGCAGCAGCACGTCCACCGACCAGCCGTCGCCGACGATGTGGTGCTTGCTCAGGAACAGCACGTGGTCATCGGGGGCGAGGCGGATCAGCAGGGCGCGCAGCAGCGGCCCGCTGGCCAGGTCGAACGGCTCCGCCGACGCGGCCTCCACCAGCGCCTGCGCGGCGTCGGCGTCGGCCGCCTCCGTCACCGTCAGCGGCACCTCGACGGACTCCTCGACCACCACCGTGGGGCGGCCGTCGGCGTCGGCGGGGAACCGGGTGCGCAGCGACTCGTGCCGCGCGGTCAGGGCGGCCAGCGCGCCGCGCAGGGCCGCGACGTCGAGCGGTCCGCGCACCCGCAGCGGCACCGCGATGTGGTACGCCGCCTCGCCCGGGGCGATCTGGTCCATGAACCAGACCCGCTCCTGGGCGTACGACAGCGGCACCGGCGTGCCGGGGGGTCGGGGGGTGATCCGGGCGGCGGGGGCGGCGGTCCGCTTGCGCAGGCGCTTGGCGATCAGCGCCTGCCGGGCCGCCTCCCGGGCCGGATCCTTCAGGTCGGTCATGCGGTGGGTCCCTCTTCCGTCGCCAGCAGCTCGGCGACCTCGGCGTCGGAGAGCTCGTCGAGTTCCGCGGCGATCAGCTTCTCGATCTGGGCGGCCAGGTCGGCCACCACCGGGCTGCTGAACAGCGCCCGCATGGGCAGGTCCACGTCCACCTCGGCCCGGATGCGGGCCATCGCCCGCATGCCGCGCAGCGAGTTGCCGCCGAGGGCGAAGAAGTCGTCGGCCGCGCCGACCTTCTCCACGCCGAGGATGTCGGCGTACACCTCGGCCACCAGGGCCTCGGCGTCGGTGCGCGGGGCGACGTACGCGTCGTCGACCGCCGCCGGGGTGGCCGGGGCGGGCAGCGCGGCCCGGTCCAGCTTGCCGTTTGGGGTCAGCGGCAGCGCGTCGAGCGTGACGAACGCGGTCGGCACGAGGTGCGCGGGCAGCTCCCGGGCCAGGTCGGCGGCGAGGGTCGCCGGGTCGGCGTCGCCGACGAGGTAGCCGACCAGCGCCGGCTCGCCGGAGTCGGCGCGCACGGCTGCCGCCGCCGCCCGCACGCCGGGCCGGGCCAGCAGCGCCGACTCGACCTCGCCCAGCTCGATGCGCATGCCGCGCACCTTCACCTGGTCGTCGCGGCGGCCCAGGTACTCCAGCGTCCCGTCGGCCCGCCAGCGGGCCAGGTCGCCGGTGCGGTACATGCGCTGCCCCGGCGGCCCGTACGGGCAGGGCAGGAACCGCTCGGCGGTCAGGCCGGGGCGGCGCAGGTAGCCGCGGGCGAGCTGGTCGCCGGCCACGTACAGCTCGCCGGCCACGCCCGGGGGCACCGGGTGCAGCGCGGCGTCGAGCAGCAGCGCCCGGGTGTTCCAGGTGGGCGTGCCGATCGGCACCGGTCCGGCGGCCAGGTCCTGCCCGGGTGCGATGCGGGCGGCGACGCAGCCGACGGTGGCCTCGGTCGGGCCGTACTCGTTGGTGACGGCCACGCCCGGGTGGGCGGCCCGCCAGGCGGCGAGCTGTTCGCCGGTGAGCGCCTCGCCGCCGATGACCAGGTCCGCCGTCGGGGACAGGGCGTCGTCGAGCAGCGGCAGGTGGCTCGGGGTGACCTTCAGGAACGCCGGCTTCCCGCCCGCGCGGGCGGCCGGCTCGTCGATGGCGGCGAGCCGGACGGTGCCGCCGGCGGTCAGCGGGCCGAGCAGCCCGGTGACGGTCAGGTCGAACGACACCGGCGAGTGCAGCAGCGCCGTGCCGGCCAGCCCCGGGTAGGCGTCCCGGGCCCAGGCCAGGTAGGCCGCCACCGCCCGGTGCTCCACCACGACGCCCTTGGGGCGGCCGGTGGAGCCGGAGGTGTAGAGCACGTACGCGGGGTGTCCGGGGCGCAGCGGGGCGACCCGGTCGGCGTCGGTCAGGTCGGCCGCGTCGAGGTCGGCGGCGGTGCCCGGGTCGAGCACCAGCGCGTCGCCGGGCACCAGGGCCGCCGTGTCGGCGGCGGCGAGCACCAGCGCCGGCTCGGCGTCGTCGAGGAGGTAGGCGATCCGGGCCGCCGGGTAGCCGGTGTCGACCGGCACGTACGCGGCCCCGGACTTGAGCACCGCGAGGACGGCCACCAGCAGGTCCGCCGAGCGGGGCAGGGCCAGCGCGACCCGGGTCTCCGGGCCGGCCCCGCGCGCCACCAGCAGCCGGGCCAGGCGGTTCGCGGCGGCGTTCAGCTCGGCGTACGTCAGCTCGACGCCGTCGCTGACCAGGGCGGTGGCGTGCGGGGTGGCGGCGGCCTGCCGCTGCACCGCGTCGACGACGGTGCCGGCCGGCCGGGCGTGGTCGGTGGCGTTCCAGGCGTCGAGGACCAGCCGCCGCTCGGCGTCGTCGAGCAGGGGCAGCTCGCTGACCCGCCGGCCGGGGTCGGCGACGGCGGCGGCGAGCAGCCGCACGTAGCGGGCGACGACCGCCTCGGCGGTGGCCCGGTCGAACAGGTCGGTGCGGTAGACCAGCCGGCTCTCCCCCGCGGTGACGTCGAAGGCCAGGTCGTCCTTCGTGGTGCCCAGCGGCACCGGGTCCAGGCCGGAGTCGGGGATGAAGTTCAGCGCGGTCTGGAAGATCGGCTGCACGGACGGGTCCCGCTGCGGGGCCACCGCCTCGACGATCTTCTGGAACGGGGTCTGCCCGTGCTCCATCGCGTCGAGCAGGCCGCCCTTGACCCGGCCGAGCAGCTCGGCGACGGTGGGGTCGCCGGTCAGGTCGCAGCGCAGCGCCACCGGGTTGACGAACATGCCGATCAGCGGGGCCACCTCGGCGGTGTCCCGGCCGGCGGTGGAGACGCCCACGACCACGGTGTCGTCGCCGGAGATCCGCGACAGCAGCGCGGCGAACCCGGTCAGCAGCACCATGTACGGGGTGGCCGCCGACGCGGTGGCGAGGGCGCCGACGGCGTCGAGCAGCCCGGCGGGCAGGTCGAAGCGGACCTCGTCGCCGGCGAAGCCGAGCTGGGCCGGGCGGGGCCGGTCCAGCGGCAGGCCGGTCACGGCGGGCGCGCCGGCCAGGTGCGCCTTCCAGAAGTCGAGCTGCCGGTCCAGCTCCGGCCCGGCGAGCTGGTCGCGCTGCCAGGCGGCGAAGTCGGCGTACTGGATGGGCAGCTCGGGCACGGCGGCGGGCGCGCCGGTCAGCGCGGCCGTGGTGAACGCGGACAGCTCGGTGGTGAACAGCACCGCCGAGTGGGCGTCGAAGACGGCGTGGTGCACCACGAACTGCACCGACCACGCCTCGTTGACCTTGACCAGCCGGGCGCGCCACAGCGGCGGGACGTCCAGCGGGATCGGGGTGCGGGCCAGTTCCTCGCGGATCGCATGGTAGCGGGCGAGCCGCTCGGCCTCGGGCAGGCCCGACAGGTCCTCGGCCGGCAGGCGGACCGGCTCGTGCTCGCGGACCACCTGCACCAGCGTCCCGTCGTCGGAGCGCAGGTGGGTGCGCAGCGCCTCGTGCCGGGCGACGACCCGGTTGAACACCTCGGTCACGGCGTCGGCGTCCAGCTCGGGCGGGAAGGGCCACGGGTTGGACACGTTGTAGACCGGCGAGCCGGGGTCGAGCTGGTTGGCCAGCCACACCCGCTCCTGGGCGAAGGAGGCGGGGAAGGTCCACTCCCGCGTCATGACGCTGCCTCGCGTACGGAGCGGGGGCGCATGTCGGTCCAGACGGTGTCGATGTGGGCGAGGCACTCGGAGCGCGTGCCGGCGAAGCCGGTGTCGTGCCAGCCCGCGGGGAGCTCCCGGTCGGCCGACCAGATCGAGTACTGCTCCTCGTCGTTGCGCACGACCAGGAATCGGGTTTCGGCCATCAGTTGTCTCCAGTGCTCTCGGGGGTGTGCGGCTCGGCCATCGCGACGGCGATCTTGCGGGGCCCGGTGAACGGCTCCCGGGCGTGCGCGGCGGTCATGTTGTCGACCACCAGCACGTCGTCGCGCTGGTAGTCGAAGCGGACGCTGGCGGCCCGGTACGCGGCCCGCAGGTGGTCCAGCACGTCGGCGGGGATCTCGCCGCCGTCGCCGTAGTAGGTGTTCGACGGCAGCCCGTCGGGGCCGAACATCGCCAGCAGCCCCTCCTGGTATTCCTGCGGCAGGGTGCTCAGGTGGAAGAACGTGGCGTGGTTGAACCAGCGCGGGGTGTCCGAGCCGGGCCGGTAGTGCACCGGCTCGCGCACGGCGCGGGTGCGCAGCCCGTCCGCGCCCACCCACTCCAGGGTGATCCGGTTCGCCGCCGCGTACGCCTCGACCTCGGCGCGGTCGTCGGTGTTGAACACGTCCTGCCAGCGGGTGCCGAAGTCGGCGTGGAAGTTGCGCACCAGCATCCACCGGCGGCGCACGAACTCCTCCCGCACGGCCGGGTCGATCAGCTCGTGGACCCGGCGCACGTCCGCCAGGGGCGTCGCGCCGAGGGTGTCCGGCGGCGTGACGCACCAGAAGAACAGCGTCAGCGGCCAGCGCGCCTGGTACGAGTTCTCGTTGTGCAGGAAGATCTCCTCGTCCGGCGGGTAGTCGGTCGAGGTGTAGACCCGGCCCTTGATGGCGTGCCGGGGCGAGGACCGCTCGGTGTAGACCAGCGGCTCCCCGGCCAGCGCCCGCACCACCGCGTCGAAGCCGTCGACGCCGCCGACGTCGAAGCCGCGGAACAGCAGCCCGCCGTGGTCGACGAGGGCGGCCCGCAGCTCGGCGCGGCGCTCGCCGATCAGGTCGGTCAGTGCCCGGCCGTCGTTTTCGACGACCACCGGCAGCGTGGCGATCGTGTCGCTCATTGCTCTGTACTCCCTTGCTTGCTCGAAGCCACGAACCCTGGGTGCTTCCTTGGTGCTCACGCGCGGGGCAACCGCGGGATGCTCGGGGTCGGGGCCGGGGCCGGGGGCTCGTCGGCGGCGGACGCCTCGGCGCGCAGCTCCTCGATGCGGGCGGCGAGCCCGGCGACGGTGGGCGTCTCGAAGAGGCTGCGCATCGGCAGCCGCACCCCGGTCGCCTTGCGCATCGACGCGATGAGCTGCACCGCGACGAGGGAGTTGCCGCCGAGGGCGAAGAAGTCGTCGTCCACGCCGACGACCGGCACGCCGAGGCCGTCGCGCCACACCTGGGCGATGGTGGCCTCCAGCTCGGTGCGCGGCGCGGCCGACGCGCCGGCCTCCACCGTGGCGGCCGACACCGCCGGGTCGGCCTCCGACTCCAGGCTCCCGGTGGTGACCCGGGCGGCGCGGGCCCGGATGTCGGCCACCGACCGGGTGGTGATCACCACCTGGGCGCCGAGACCGGCGGTGAGGCTGCGGCGGAAGGCCTCCGCGCCGTCGACCGGGCGGATGTCCTCGCTGGGCGCACCCGCCGCCGGGCCGTCGGCGTCGGCGGGCGTGCCGTCGGCGGTGAGCCCGCCGGTGACCGCCGACGCGTCCACCCGGCGCAGCACGAAGTCGCTGATCGAGACCAGTTCCCGCCCGTCGGGGTCGGTGAGGGTCAGGTCGGCGGAGACGACCTCGTCGGTGCCGCCGGCGCGGTGGCGCAGGTGGCTGTGGAACCGCCCGGGCAGCGGCCCGCGCACCACGATCCGCCCGTACGACAGCGGCAGGTAGGTGCCGGAGCCCTGGCCCCGGCCGAACGCGGTGGCCACGTCCAGCAGAGCCGGGTGCAGGCCCCACGCGCCGAGGTCGGCGGCGGCCTCGGCGGGCGCCTCCACCAGCGCCAACTCCTCGCCGTCGGCGAGGTGGTGCGCGGTCAGCGACCGCCAGCGCGGCCCGAAGGTGAGCATGCTGGTGCGGCCCCGGCCGAACGACGCGTCGTCGTCGACCCGGCGGGAGCGGGCAGCCACCGCCGCCACGTCGACCGCCGCCGGGGCGGGCTCGGTGGTCCAGCCGGCCGCGCCGCGCACGTGGGTGCGCAGCACCCCGGCGGCGAGGCTCTGCACCACGAACTCCGTGGCACCGTCCTCGGCGGCGGTGAGCGCCACCCGGTACTGGGCGATCGTGCCGTCGGGCACCGAGAACGGCTCCAGGAACACCACGTCGCGCAGCTCCACCGCCGCGTCGGGGCCGGGGGCCGCGACGGCGGCGGCCACGGCGGCGCGCACCGACTCCAGGTGGGCGGTGCCCGGCACCACCGGCACCCCGCCGATGCGGTGCTCGTCGAGCAGCCAGTGGGTCGCGGCGGAGACCAGCCCGTGCAGCACCGTGCCCTCCGGGCCGGTCACCCGCGTGGTGAGCACCGGGTGGTCGACCGTGGCGGTGACGGTGTCCCGGGTCACCGCCCGGAACCCGGCCGGCGCGGTGCTCTCCGCCGCCATGCCGACCTCGGCCCAGCCGCCCCAGTTCTGCGACACCACCGGCGCGGCCCAGCCGGCGCCGGCGCGGGCGTGCGCGTCGAGGAAGTTGTTGGCCGCGCAGTAGTCGACCTGGCCGAAGCCGCCGATCACGGCGGTGATCGAGGAGCAGAGCACCACGAAGTCCAGCGGCAGGTCGCCGAAGACCTGGGCCAGGGCGAGGGTGCCGGCGAGCTTCGGGGCGAGCACCCGGTCGGCCTCGGCGCGGTCCTTCACCTCGGCCATGCCGCCGCCGGGCAGGCCGGCGGCGTGCACGATCCCGTCGATCCCGCCGAACTCGGCCTCGGCGGCGGCCCGGACCCGGCGCAGGTCGGCCGGGTCGGTGACGTCGGCGGCGAGGACCAGCACCGACGCGCCGGCGGCCTCCATCCGGCGGATCGCGGCGATGGCCCGGCCCGCCCGGTCGTCCGCGCCGTGCACGGCGAGGTGGTCGTCCCACCGCTCGCGCGGCGGCAGGCCCGAGCGGGCCAGCAGCACCAGTTTCGCCTTCGCGCGGGCGGCGAAGTCCTCGGCGAGGGTGATGCCGATGCCGCCGAGGCCGCCGGTGATGACGTACCGGCCGCCGTCGCGCAGCGCGCCCGGCTCGGCCTCGGCGTCGACCGTCACCTGCTCGTAGCCGGTGACCCAGCGGCGGGACCCGCGCAGCGTCACCTCCGGGTGCGCCGGGTCGGCCGGGCGGCGCAGCTCGGCGACCAGCGCGTCCGCGCCGGGCGCGGCGGGGTCGGCGTCGAGCAGCCGCACCGTCAGGCCGGGCAGCTCGACCGGCAGGACCCGGGCCAGGCCGGCGAGGGTGGCGTGCTCGGGGCGGGTCAGGTCCGCGCCGGTCACGTCGCCGATGCCGGCGGTCACCAGGTCCAGGGCCAGCGGGCGCTCGTCGCCGGTGCGGCCGGCCCCGGCGAGGGCCTGCACCAGGTGCAGGGCGCTGAAGAAGCCCCGGTCCTGGGCGGCGAGGGTGGCGGCGATGTCGGTGCCGGTGGGCTCGCCGTCGAGGGCGAGGGCGTGCACCAGCCGCGCCGGCAGGTCGTCGCCGAGGGCGGCGACCAGCGCGTCGAAGTCCTCCCGCGCGGCGGGGCGCAGCGTGAAGCCGCCGTCGACGGCGGCGAACGCGTCGCCGGGGCGTACCACGAGGGTGTCGGCGCCCGCGGCGCGCAGGCCGGCGACGAGCGCCTCACCGCGCGGGCCGTCGGCCAGCACCAGGCACCGGCCGGGCGGCGCGGTGGCCGGCGCGGGCGCGGCCTGCCGCCACACCGGCACGGCGAACCACTCCGGCAGCGGCCGGGGGCCCGTCTCGGCCGGCGCGGCGGCGACCGCCTCCACCGGGTCCGGGTCGACCCAGTAGCGGCGGCGCTCGAACGGGTACGTCGGCAGCGGCACCCGCCGCGCCGCCGGGTCGGAGCCGGTGCGCACGGGCAGGCCGGCGCACCACAGCGCCCCGGCGGTGGCCAGCAGCGTCGCCAGGTCGCCGGTCGGCTCCCCCGGGCCCGGGAGGCTGCCCAGCGGCACCAGGGCCCGCTGCTGCGCCGAGCCCTTGGCGACCTGCATCCGGGCCAGGTTGGCCAGCTGCCGGCCGGGGCCGCACTCCACCAGGGCCCAGCTGCCCTCGGCGAGCAGGGCGGCCACCGCGTCGCCGAAGCGCACCGGCTGGCGCAGGTGCGCCGCCCAGTACGCCGGGTCGGTGGCCTGCGCGTCGGTGATCCAGGTGCCGGAGACGTTCGACACGAACGGGACGCGCGGCGCGCGCAGCGCCACGGTGGCCATCAGCGCGGTGAACTCGGCGAGGATCGGCTCCATCATCGGCGAGTGGAACGCGTGCGAGGTGCGCAGCGCCTTGCTCTTGACCTTGCGGGTGGCCTTCAGCGTCTCGGCGAACGCGGCCACCGCGTCGGCCTCGCCGGCCACCACGCAGGTGCCCGGCCCGTTGACCGTGGCGATCGACACGCCCTCGGGCAGCAGCCCGGCGACCACCGACTCGTCCAGCGGCACGGCCAGCATCGACCCGGCCGGCAGGGACTGCATGAGCCGGCCCCGGGCGGCCACCACCCTCAGCGCGTCGGGCAGGTCGAGCACCCCGGCGACGGTCGCGGCGACGTACTCGCCGATGGAGTGCCCGACCATCGCCGCCGGCCGCACGCCGAAGCGCTGCCAGGTGACGGCCAGGGCGTATTCCACGACGAACAGGGCGGGCTGGGTGTAGCGGGTCTGCGCCAGCAGCTCGGCCGCCTCCGGGTGCCGGTCGAGGATCAGCTCCCGGATGTCGAGGCCCAGCTCGGCGCGGAGCAGCTCGGCGCACTCGTCGACCACGGCGGCGTAGGCGGGCTCCTCGGCGTAGAGCTGCGCGCCCATGCCGGCGAACTGGGAACCCTGGCCGGAGAAGAGGAAACCCACCTTCGGGGCGGGCCCGTCGGTCACCCCGCGCGTCGCGCGCCGGGGGTTGCGCAGCGCGGCGACCGCGTCGGGCAGGTCGGTGGCGGCCACGGCGAGGCGGTGGGCGTACTGCTGGCGGCCCACCCGCAGGGTGTGCGCGACGTCGGCGAGGTGCGCGGCCCCGCCGTCGGGGTTGCCGGCGAGGTGCTCGGCGAGCCGGTCCACGGCGGCGTCCAGGGCTGTGGCGGTCTTCGCCGAGACGTGCAGCAGCTGCGCCGGGCGCACCCGCCGGTCGCCCGGGTGCGCCGCCGGCGCCTCTTCCAGCACCACGTGCGCGTTGGTGCCGCCGATGCCGAAGGAGCTGACCCCGGCGCGGCGCGGCGCGCCGTCGGTGTCCCACTTGGTGAGGGTGTTCGCCACGTAGAACGGGGTGTCGGCGAACTCGATCGCCGGGTTGGGGGTCTCGTAGTTGATCGTCGGCGGGATCAGGCCGTGCTCCATCGCCAGCACCGTCTTGATCACGCTGACGATGCCGGAGGGCTGGCTGAGGTGGCCGATGTTGGATTTCACCGAGCCGATCCCGCACCAGCCCCGGTCGTCGGTGTCCTTCGTGTAGACCGCCGACAGGGCGGCCACCTCGATCGGGTCGCCCATCGCGGTGCCGGTGCCGTGCGCCTCGACGTAGCTGATGGTGCGCGGGTCGATCCCGGCCATCCCGACGGCCTGGGCGACGGCCTCCATCTGCCCGTCCACGCTGGGCGCGGTGAAGCCGACCTTGCCCGCCCCGTCGTTGTTGATGGCGTTGCCGAGCACCACGGCCCGGATGTGGTCGCCGTCGGCGATCGCGTCGGAGAGCCGCTTGAGCAGCGTCACCCCCACGCCGCTGCCCCACACGGTGCCGTTCGCGGCGGCGTCGAACGGCCGGCACCGCCCGTCGGGCGAGGTGAAGCCGTCCATGCCGAGGTAGCCGGCCTGCGGCAGCTCGATGTTGACGCCGCCGGCCAGGGCCATGTCGCACTCGCCGTTGCGCAGCGCCTCGCACGCCAGGTGGAACGCGACCAGCGAGGTGGAGCAGGCGGTGTGCACGGTCAGGCTCGGCCCCCGCAGGTCCAGCCGGTACGACACGTTCGTCGCCACGTAGTTCGGCGAGTTGCTGGTGGCGATGGAGACGGCGCTGTGCGGGTTGCCGCCGACCTTCTTGTTGCGCAGCACGTTGCGGTTGAGGTACGACGCCGCGCCGGTGCCCGCGTACACGCCGACGGCCCCGTCGTAGCGGGCCGGGTCGTAGCCGGCGTCCTGCAGGGCCGTGTAGCAGGTCTCCAGGAACAGCCGGTGCTGCGGGTCGGTGACCTCGGCCTCCCGGGCGGTCATCCCGAACAGGCCGGCGTCGAACTCGTCGTAGCCGTCGACGAGGGGGGCGCGGCTGACCCAGCCCGGGTCGTCGACCTCCTCGGGCGGCACGCCCCGGGCGATCTGCTCCTCGCGGGTCAGCTCGGTCACCGACTCCACGCCGTCGACCAGGTTGCGCCAGAACTCGTGCACGTCGGCCGCGCCGGGCAGCCGGGCGGCCAACCCGACGATCGCGATCGGCTCGATGCCGTCGTCGGCGGGGTGGTCGGTGTCGATCGCGTTGTCCATCAGGTCGTCCTTCATGCGGTGCCGCCGGGGCGGCGGGGAGGGATACGTCGGGCGCGGCTGCGGCGGGCGGCGGCCCGCAGCGCGGCGCGGGCCAGCTCCGGCCGGTCGGCCGCGCCGTCGAGATGCGCGGCGAGGGCCCGGACGGTGGGGTGGCGGAACAGGTCGAGCATCGCGATCGACCGGCCGGTGGCGGCGGTCAGCCGGGCGTGCACGGCGGCCAGGGCGAGCGAGTGCCCGCCGATGTCGAAGAAGTTGTCGGTCACGCCGACGCGGTCGCGGCCGAGGACCTCCCGCCAGATGCCGGCGACCAGCTCCTCGGTGTCGGTGAGGGCGTCGGGCCCCGCCGGCAGCGCCACCGGCCGGGCGGGCTCGGCGGACGCGGCGACGGTCATCGCGCCGAGCCCGGCGGTGCGCACCGTCGGGCGGGGCAGCTCGGCGGCCACCTCCCCGGCCGGGGACTGCGGCGCGGCGGCCAGCGCGCCGACGAGGGCGGCCAGGTCGGCCAGCATCGCCGCGACGCGGTCGGCGTCGAACAGGTCGGGGTTGAACACCACCTCGACGCCGAGCCGCCCCGGCCCGTCCGCCCTGTTCGTTCCGGCAGGCGCCCGCTCCACCACGTAGACGGTGAGGTCGAACGGGGAGCCCGGCTTGGGCACCGACACCGGCTCGGCGGCCAGCCCGGCCAGCGCGAGCCGGGGCTCGGCGAAGTTGAGCACGTTGAACAGCACCTGCACCAGCGGGGCGCGGGAGGTGTCCCGGCCCACGCCGAGGGCCTCCACGATCCGCTCCAGCGGCGCGCCGGGGTGGGCGGTGGCGTCGTGCAGCTCGGCGGCGCACCGGTCGACCAGCTCGGCGAAGCTCGCCCCGGCGGTGCGGACCCGCACCGGGACGGTGTCGATGAAGAACCCGACGACGTCGTCGAACGCGGCCAGCCGCCGGTCGGCGACGATCGCGCCGACGACGTGGTCGTCGCTGCCGGTGAGCCGGCTCAGCAGCTCGCCGAACCCGGCCAGCAGCACCGCCGCCACGGTCGTCGAGCGCCGCTCGGCCAGCGTCCGCACCGCCCGGTCGGCCTCGGCGGAGAACGTGACGGCGGCCTCCACCCCGGCGTACGTCTGCACCGCGGGGCGGGGGCGGTCGCGGGGCAGCTCCAGCACCGTCGGCGCGCCGGCCAGGTGCGCGGACCACCAGGCGAGGTCGTCGGCGCCCCGGCGGCGGTCCCGCTCGGCCCGCCACACGGCGTAGTCGGCGTACCGGGCCGCCGGGGCGGGCAGCGCCGGGTCGTCGCCGGCCACCGCACGGGCGTACGCGGCGGCGAGGTCGGCGTAGAACACCGCCTCGGACCAGCCGTCGAACACGGCGTGGTGCCAGGTGACGGCGAGCACGTGCTCGGCCGGGCCGAGCCGGTAGACGGTCACCTGCCAGGGCGGGCCGGTGGCCAGGTCGAACGCGTGGGCCGCCCCGTCGGCGAGCATCCGGGCCAGCTCCGCGGCGGGGTCGCCGCCGCCAGTCAGGTCCACCACGGGCACCGCCACGTCGGTGGGTTCCGCGCAGACCGCGTACGGCACCCCGGCGGTCTGCGGGATGCGCCAGCGCAGCACGTCGTGCCGTTCGGCCACCGCCCGCAGGGCCGCACCGAGGGCCGGCACGTCCAGCTCGCCGCGCAGCCGGTGGGCCACCGCGATGTTGTAGGGCGCGCTGCTGGGCGCGAGCTGGTCGACGAACCACAGCCGCCGCTGCGGCGGCGACAGCGTCGGCGGGTTGCCGGTGGTCAGCCCGTCGGCGGCGGCGGGCGCGGCGGCGGTGATCCGCTGCACCAGGCCGGCGAGGGTGCGGCCGGCGAACACGTCCCGGGCGTCCACGGCGCGGCCCAGCTCGGCGCGCAGCGCCGCGACCAGCCGCATCGCGGCGATGGAGTTGCCGCCGGCGGCGAGGAAGTCGGTGTCGGGGCCGGGGGCCGCGCCGAGCAGCCGCGCCCACACCCGGGCCACCGCCCGGGCCACCGGGTCGGCGTCGGCCGGCCCGTCGGCGTCGGCGGCCCCGGGCGCGGGGGGGGCGGCGGCAGCCAGGGCCCGCAGCGCCGGCCGGTCCAGCTTCCCCGTGGTCGGGCTGACCGGCAGCTCCGCCAGGCGCAGCACCCGGGCGGGGCGCATCGCGGCGGTCAGCCTCGGCTCGGCGTACGCGCGCACCGCCGCGTCGTCTGGGGCGTCGGCGGGGGTGAGGAACGCGACCAGCTCGGCCCCGGCGGGGGCGTCGACGGCCTCCGCCACGACCCGGTCGACGCCGGGCAGCCCGGCGAGGACGGCCTCGACCTCGCCCAGCTCGATGCGCTGCCCCCGGATCTTCACCTGCCGGTCGGCGCGGCCGAGATAGACGATCCGCCCGTCGGGGGCCTGGGTGACCAGGTCGCCGGTGCGGTACAGCCGCTCGCCGGGCAGGCCGGAGAACGGGTCGGGCACGAACCGGTCGGCGGTCAGGCCGGGCCGGTTGAGGTAGCCGTCGGCCAGGCCGGGGCCGCCGATCAGCAGCTCGCCGGTCTCGCCGGGCGGCACGGGGCGCAGGTCGGCGTCGACGACGTACGCCCGGTGGTTGGGCAGCGGCCGGCCGATCGGCACGGGGTCGGTCTCGGTGGCGGTCAGCTCGGCGGTGACGGCCAGCACGGTGGTCTCGGTGGGGCCGTAGCCGTTGACGAAGCGCCGGCCGGGGGCCCAGCGGGCGGCCAGCTCGGCGGGCACGGCCTCGCCGCCGCAGAGCACGGTGCGCCAGCCGGGCAGCTCTGCCGGGTCCAGCATGGACAGCACGGTCGGGGTGATGAAGCCCCAGTTGACCTCGTGGGCGGCGACGAACCGGGCCAGCCGCGCCGGGTCGGACCGGTCGTCGGCCCCGATGAGCTGCACCGTGCCGCCGAGCAGCAGCGGCACGAACAGGTCCATGGTGGCGGCGTCGAAGCCGAGGGAGGCGATGCCGAGGCTGCGCACCGACGCGTCGGCGCCGGTCAGGGCCGCGCAGCCGGTGACGAACTCGACGACGTTGCGGTGGGTGGTGAGCACGCCCTTGGGCCGGCCGGTGGAGCCGGAGGTGAACAGCACGTACGCGGGGTCGCCGGGCCGGGCCGGGCAGGGGGCCAGCGGCGCGGGTCCGGGCAGCCCGAGCGCCGTCACGCCGGAAACGTCCCCGAACTCGGCCTCGGCGGCGTCGCCGACGACGACGCGCACCCCGGCGTCGGCGGCGATCTCCCGCAGCCGGCGGCGGGGGCCGCCGGGCTCCAGCGGCACGTAGCACGCGCCGGCGAGCAGCACGCCGAGGACGGTGACCACCAGGTCCGGGCGGCGGTGCCCGCACACCCCGACCCGGCTGTGCCGGCCCACGCCGCGCTCGCGCAGCGCGGCGGCCACCCCGGCGGCCCGGCCGACCAGCTCCCGGTAGGTGAGCCGCTCGTCCCACTGGCGCACCGCCACCGCGCCCGGGGTCCGCGCGGCCTGCGCGGCGACCAGCTCGGCCAGCGTCGCGTCGGGCCACGGCAGCGGCTCGCCGTGCGCCGCGCTGATGGACAGGATGTCGGTCACCCGTGTTCCCCCCGGTAGGTGGCTGGATCGGTGATCTGCAGGCGCAGCTCGCTGACGTAGCCGCGCCCGGCGGCGTCGGTCACCCAGGCGTCGGCGGGGGCCGGCAGCAGCTCGCTGACGGTGAGCGTGACGGCCGGGTCGGTCCGGGCGGCGGCGTCGGCCATGGCGCACAGGGACTGGGCGTACAGCGGGCCGGTGAGGTCGACGTAGCAGGGCTTGACCTCGGTGCCGACCTTCACGAAGACCCGCTCGGGCAGGCCGAGGCGGGCCCGCCAACGGCGCACCGCGAGGAAGCGCGCGGACTCCCCGGTGGCCCCGGCCAGGCCGCTGTCGGCGACGGTGGTGCGCCAGGTGCGCCGGGCCACCACCAGCCGGTCGATGGTGATCCGGGGCGTCGTCGGCGCGGGGGCGAGCAGCTTGAAGCTGTCCAGCAGCAGCGCGCCGAGGAGGTTGGCGAACACCTCGACCAGCGGCCAGCGGGCCCCGTCGGGCAGCACCGCGACGAGCCGGCCGGCGACGGACTCCACCCGTACGGCGCTCGCGGCGACGAGGTCGGCGACGTCCGCGCCCCGGGCCGTGTCGATGCCGACCTGCCGGTCGGCCGGGCCCCGCAGGTGCCAGGTGGTGCGGGTGGTCTGCCGGGGGAACCCGGCCGGCGGCAGCAGCCGCAGCCGGGCCGGCCCCAGGTCGGCGTCCACGGCGGCGCGCAGCGCGGCCGGGTCGGGGTGGAACGGGGCGAACACGGCGCTGTCGAACGGCGTGGTCGCCGGGTGCAGCTCGCCCAGGACGAGCTGGAACTCGCCCCGGTTGAGCGCGTCGACGCCGGCCGCGGCGACCTGCACGTCGGGGCTGTGCACGCGGGCGGTGGGCCAGCCCGGCGCGGTGGCGGGGAACAGCGCCGCGGCCCGCCCGGCCAGGTCGGCGCTGCGCAGCCGCAGCTCCGGCTGGTCGGCGGCGACGTCGGCGAGCCCGAACAGCTCCGCCCAGCGGGCGGTGAACCCGGCGCTGGCCACGGCGACGGGGCCGTCCGGGGCGAGGATGAGCCCCTGCGCGAGGGACCACATGTCGGCCAGCCGCACCGGCCCGTCGGCGGCCAGCTCGGCGTGCAGCTCGCCGAGGACCCGCTCGCAGGCCGCGCCGATCTCGGCGGTGAGCCAGCGGGCGGCCCGCAGCACGATCGCCAGGGGCGCGGCGAGGGCGTCGAGGACGGCCGACCCGACGGCGACCTCCAGGTCCCGCGTCGTCTCCTCGTAGACGACGGTGCGGCCCGTGTACATCTGCCCGCCGTGCCGGGTCGCCGACTCCCCGGTGGCGGCGGTGAACGCGGCGTTGAGGGCGGCGAGGGCGGCGGCGAGCCGATCCGGGTCGCCGGCGGCGGCCACGGCGTCGCGGGCGGCGGTGAGCCGGTCGAGGCCGGCGGTCAGGTCGGCGCGCAGCTCAGGGTCGCCGACGGCAGCGATCCGCGCCGCGAGCACCCGCACCGCCTGCGGGTTGTTGGGCAGGCCGGCGTCCCAGGTCAGCAGGCCCCGCTCGACGAGCCGGTCGAGCAGCAGGTAGCCGTCGTCGGCGCGGCGCAGGCCGGCGTCGCCGTCTTCGCACAGCCGCGCCACGACCTCCCGGGCCGGGGTGCGGCCGTCGCAGCCGGCGAGCAGCCGGGCCTCCACGGCGGTCAGCTCCACCGCCGGGGCCAGCGGCGGGCACAACCGGCGGCCGTCGAGCCGCAGGTGGGGCGGGAGCACCGGGGCCCACCAGCGGCGCACCGCCGGGTCGGCGGCGAGCCGGTCGGCGTACGCGGCGAGCGCCCACGCCTCCAGGTGCACCTCGCGGCGGCCGACCAGCCCGGTGCCCGGGGCGAGCCGGGTGTGCGGGCTGTCCGGGTCGAGGGTGCCCCAGCAGACCGGCCCGAAGAAGCCGATGGTCTCGGCCTTGCCGCAGTAGCGCTGCCAGTAGCGCAGCACCGCGATCTCCCGCTTGCGGCGGGGCTTGTTGCGCACGGCCGGGTCGGTGCGCAGCAGCCCGTCGAGGGCGACGAGCATCTCCGGGTTCTGCCAGGTGACCGCCTCGCGCACGGCCGGGTCGGCGCAGATCCCGGCGAGCACGTCGGAGGAGCGGGCCAGGGCGGCGGCCAGCTCCTTGTCGTACCCGTCGGTGGCGACCTCGCCGGCCAGCAGGGCGTCGGCCGCCGCGGCGGCCTCGGGCGCGGCGAGCAGGTCGAGGCCGGCGGCGGGGAACCCGGCGGTACGCAGCAGCACGTCCCGCCACACCGACCAGCCGGTGTCGCCCAGTGGCAGCAGGTGGCTCACTCCGCGGCCCGCCACTGGTCGTCGACGATGTGCAGCCGCAGCTCGCTGAAGTAGCGGCGGCCGGCGGCGTCGGGCACCCACGCGTCGTCGGGTGTCGGCAGCATCTCGCTGACGGTCAGCGACACGGCGTCGCCGCCGTCGGTGCGGGCGGCCCGCACCATCGCGGCGAACATGGCGGCGTACGCGGGGCTGGACAGGTCGACGAAGCAGGGCTTGGTCTCGGTGCCGAGCTTGACGTAGACCCGCTCGGGCAGGCCGAGGTCGCGCCGCCAGCGGCGCACGGCGAGGAACCGGTCCCGCTCGGTGGTGACGTCGGCCAGGCCGCTCTCGGCCGCCGTGGTACGCCACGTCTGCCGGGCCACCACCAGCCGGTCCAGGGTGATCCGGGGCGTGTACGGAGCGGCGGCGACCAGCTTGAACCCGTCCACGGCGTGGGCGCTGAGCAGCCCGGCGAACACCTCGGTCAGCGGCCAGCGCGCCCCGTCGCGGGCGGTGACGACGAGCCGGCCGTCCTCGTCGGTGACGGTGAGGTCGACGGTGGGCAGCACCCGGTCGGGGTCGACGCCGGGGGCGGGCAGAAACGCGAGCTGCCGGTCGGTGGGGCCGGTCAGCGCCTCGGCGGTGCGGCTGGTGCGCCGGGGCCAGTCGGCGGGGAACAGCAGCCGGATCCGGTGCTCGCCGAGGTCGGCGGCGAGCGCCGCGCGCAGCCGCGCCACGTCCGGGTGCGACGGGGTGAACACCTGGCAGTCGAACGACGGCCACGCGGCGTGCAGTTCGCCGAGCACGACGGTGTAGTCGCCCCGGGCGAGGGCGTCGGCGTCGGCGGCGCAGAGCTGCAGGTCGGGGCTGTGCAGCCGGCCGCTGGTCCAGTCGCTGGGGCGGTCGGGGAACACCTGCGCGACCCGGTCGACCAGGTCGGCCACGGCCAGCCGCACCTCGGTCGCGCCGTCGGGCAGGTCGGCGAGGCCGAACAGTCCCGCCCAGCGGGCGGCGAACTCGGCGGCGACGGCGTCGACGGGCCGCTCGCCGGTGCCCCAGAACAGGCCCTGCACGAGGAACCACAGGTCGGCCAGGGACACGGGGGCGTCGCCGGCGTCGGCGCGCAGCTCCTCGTACAGCTCGCGGAACGTCGCCCCGTACTCCTGCTCCAGCTCGCCGGCCAGCCACCGGGCGGCCCGCAGCAGCACGGCGAGCGGGGCGGCGAGGTCGGCCAGCAGCGGCGCGCCGAAGCTCACGTCGAGGTCGCGGGCGGTGTCCTCGTAGCAGAGGGTGCGCCCGGCGTACATCTGGCCGGCGCGGCGGCGGGCCGGCTGGCCGGTCAGCTCGGTGAACGTGGCGTCGAGCCGGTCGAGGGCGGCGCGCAGCCGGTCGGGGTCGCCGGCGGCGTCGGCCACCTCGTCGCGGGCGGCGCGCAGCCGGTCGAGGCCGGCGCGGGCCGCGAGCCGGGCCGGCTCGTCGCCGATGGCGTCGATGCGGGCGGCCAGGGCCGCCTCGGCGTCGGGGGCGACGGGCAGGTTGGCGTCCCAGGTGATCAGTTCCCGCTCGACGAGGCGGTCGAGCAGGGCGTACCCGTCGTCGGGGCGGCGCAGCCCGATCGCCGGGTCGGCGACCAGGTCGCGGGCGCTGCGGTGGCCGTCGGCGGCGGCGAGCAGGGCCGCCTCCACGGGGGTGAGGGTCACCGGCGGGCGGCCGGGGCGCAGCACCGACCGGTCGCGCAGGCTCAGGTGCGGCTGGAGCAGCGGCGGCCACCACTGCCGCACGGCCAGGTCCGCCCCGACGGTGTCGGCGTACGCGGACAGCGCCCACGACTCGAACCACACCCAGCGCCGCCGGGTCAGGGCCGGCCCGGGGCGCACCCGGGCGGTGTCGGCCTGCCCGGGGTCGAGGGTGACCCAGCAGCTCGGGCCGAAGAAGCCGACGGTCTCGTTCTTGCCGCAGTAGCGCTGCCAGTACTTCAGCAGGGCCCGCTCGCGGTCGCGGCGGCGAACGTTGCGGGGCGCGTCGGCGCCGGCGCGGGCCAGCCCGTCGAGGGCGAGCAGGGCGTTGCGGTTCTGCCAGGTGACGGCCTCGCGCAGCAGCGGGTCGGCGGCCAGCTCGTTGAGCCGGCCGGCGGCGGCGGTGAGCGCCTCGGCGAACTCCTTGTCGAACCGTTCCGCGCCCTCGCCGGTGGCGAGGAGGTCGTCGGCCGCGGCGGCGGCCTGCGGCGCGGAGAGCGCGGTGAGCCCGTCGGCGGGAAATCCGGTGGTACGCAGGATGGCGTCGCGCCACACCGACCAGCCGGTGTCGCCCAGCGGCACCCGGTGCGCGCCGGCCTCGCCGGCCCCGTCCCCCGTCGGGTCGATCGCCGTCTGCTCCGCCGGGCCGTCCGGGGCCGGCACGGTCCCGTGTGCGCCGGCGACCCGGACGGCGGCGGCGCCCCGCAGGGCGTCGGTGAGGTCGGCGCGGATCGCGGCGACCAGCTCGGGCAGGCGGTCCTGCAGGAAGAAGTGCCCGCCGTCGATCTCGTGCAGGGTGAACCCGGCAGCGGTGTGCCGCTCCCAGGCGGCGCTCTGCGCGTGGCTGACGGCCCGGTCGGCCCGGCCGGTGAACGCGACGACCGGCACCGGCAGCGGCTCGCCCGGGACGTACCGGTAGCTGTCGACCCGGCTGAAGTCGGCGCGCAGCAGCGGCAGCAGCAGCTCCACCAGCTCGGGGTGGGCCAGCACCTCCGGCGGCAGCCCGCCGCCGTCGCCGAGGCGGCGCAGCAGCTCCTCGTCGTCCACCGTGGACAGCCCGTCGAACAGGCTCGCGTCGTCGACGTGCGGGGCGCGGGCCCCGCCGACGTAGAGCCGCAGCGGCAGCGGCCCGCCGGTGCGGCGCAGCTCGCGGACCACCTCGAAGCCGACCCGCCCGCCCATCGAGTGGCCGTAGATCGCGTACGGGCGGTCGGCCCGGCCGGCGATCGCGGCGGCGACGTCGGCGACGGTGAAGTTCGGGTCCTCGCTGATCCGGTTCTCCCGCCCGGGCAGCTGCACCGGCAGCACCTCGACGTCCGCGCCGAAGGCCCGCTGCCACTCGCGGAACGCGCTGGCCCCGGCCCCGGCGTAGGGCAGGCAGAACAACCGCACCGGCGCCTGGGGTCGGCTTCCGGCGGAGACGAACCAGTTCACCGCGCACCTTTCTGAGGGGGGTCGATCCAGTGCCGCTGACGTTGGAAGGGGTACGTGGGCAGCCCGGTGCGCCGCACGCCGCCCTCGGGGTGCAGGGCCGCCCAGTCGACGTCGCGGCCGGCGACCCAGTCGAGGGCCAGCTCCCGCAGCGCGCCGTCCGGGCCGGCGACGCGGGCGTCGGCGGCGGGCAGCTCGGCGGCGGCGAGCAGCTCCTCCGGGCCGGCGGCGTCGAGCAGCTCGTCCAGGCCGGCGAGGGCGGCGGCGAGGTCGGTGGCGACGACTGCCGCCCGGCAGCCGAACTCCCTACGGCCCAGCGCGAGCGTGGCGGCGACCTCGGCCAGCGCCGGGGACGCCCCGGCCAGGTGCTGCCGCAGCCGGCGCAACGCCGCCCGCAACGCCACGGGGGTACGCGCCGACACCGGCAGCAGGTGCACGACCGCGTCGGGGGCGTCGGCATCCTCCCCCGCGGCGGCTTCCGGGGCGGCGGCGTCCCCGGCGTCGAGCGGCTCGACCGGGGGCGGCTGCTCGACGACGACGTGGGCGTTGGTGCCGCCGAGCCCGAACGAGCTGACCCCGGCGACCCGGCGGGCGACCTGCGGCCAGTCCCGGGCCTTCGTCGGCACGTAGAACGGGCCGCCGGCCAGGTCGATCTCGGGGTGCGGGCGGGTGAAGTGCAGGTTCGGCGGGATGACCCCGTGCTGGACGGCGAGCACCGCCTTGATCAGACCGGCGATGCCGGCGGCGGCGTCGAGGTGGCCGATGTTGGTCTTCACCGAGCCGAGCGCGCAGCTCTCGGCGGGCGCGGCGCCCCCGTACACCTCGTGCAGGGCGGCGACCTCCAGGGCGTCGCCGAGCGGGGTGCCGCTGCCGTGCGCCTCGATGAGGCGTACCTCGCCGGGGGCGACCTCGGCGGCGGCGAGCGCGCCGGCCACGGCGGCGGCCTGCCCCGACGGGCCGGGGACGGCGAAGCCGGCGCGGTCCGCGCCGTCGTTGGTGACCGCCCAGCCGGGCAGCACCGCGTAGATCCGGTCCCCGTCGGCCTGCGCGTCGGCGAGCCGGCGCAGCGCGACGACGCCGACGCCGGAGCCGAAGCCGGAACCGTTGGCGGACTCGTCGAAGGCGCGGCACCGCCCGTCCGGGGACGCCATGCCGCCGGGGGCGTGCCGGTAGCGGGGCCAGGTCACGTTGACGCCGCCGGCCAGGGCGATGTCGCACTGGTAGTCGGCGAGGCTCTGGGCGGCGACGCAGACCGCGACCAGCGAGCTGGAGCAGGCGCTCTGCACGGCCAGCGCCGGCCCGGTCAGTCCGAGGCGGTAGGCGACCTGGCCGGGCAGGTGGTCGGTGAACTGCCGGCCGACCAGCCGGGCCTCCCAGTCGTCGGGGTCGACGTCGCCGACCACCGCCGGGTTGTCCAGGAGGTGGAACAGGAAGTACCGGTTGGCGGAGGTGGCGGCGTAGACGCCGACCAGGCCGGGGAACCGGGACGGGTCGTGCCCGGCGTCCTCCAGGGCCTCCCACGCCGTCTCCAGGAACAGCCGGTGCTGCGGGTCGGTGCGGGCGGCCTCCTGCGCGCCGAAGGCGAAGAAGTCGGCGTCGAAGTCGGCCACGTCGTCGAGCCGGCCGGCGGCCCGCACGTGCCGGGGGTCGGCGAGCAGCCGGGGGCCGATGCCCAGCGCGGCCAGCTCCTCGTCGGTGTGGTCGTGGATGGCGTCGACGCCGGCGCAGAGGTTCCACCAGAAGGTGGCGGGGTCGGCCGCGCCGGGGAAGCGGCCGGCGAGCCCGACGACGACGATCTCGTCGCCGGTGTACTCGCGGGCGGCCGTGGCGGGCGCGGCCGGCGCCGGCCCGACGGGCGCGTGGCCGGGCGCGGCCGGCGCGTCGACCAGGCGGGCCTGCGCCTCGATCGTCGGGTTCTCGAACAGCCGCAGCAGGGGCAGCCGCACCCCGAACCGGGCGGCGAGCCGCTGCTGGACGACGCCGAGCAGCAGCGACTGGCCGCCGACGTCGAAGAAGCCGGCGGTGCGGGCGACCGTCTCGCGGCCCAGCACCGCGCACCAGATGTCGTGCACGGCCCGCTCGGTGGCGGTGGCCGGCTCCTGGTCGGCCGCCTCGCTGCCGGTGGTGGCTTCGGCGACCGGGTCGGGCAGCGCCCGCTCGTCGACCTTGCCGGTGACGGTGAGCGGGAACTCGTCGACCACGACGACGGCCCGGGGCAGGGCGTAGTCCGGCAGCCGCCGGGCGAGGGCGGCGCGCAGGGCCGCCGGGTCGAGGCCCTCGCCGGCCGGTCGGGCGTACGCGAGCAGCTCGCCGCCGCGGGCGATCGCCCGGACCGCGCCGACGCCCGGCTCGGCGGCGAGCACGGCCTCGATCTCGGTCAGCTCGACGCGGAAGCCCCGCACCTTGACCTGCCGGTCGAGCCGGCCGAGGCAGACGAGGTCGCCGCCGGGCAGCCGCGCCCCGAGGTCCCCGGTCCGGTACGACCACACGCCGTCGGCGTCGCGACTGAACCGGTCGTCGGTGCGGTCGAGGTAGCCGGGCGCGACGTGCCGCCCCCGCACGACAATCTCCCCGGTAGCGTCGTCCTGAGCTGCATCGGTGGTTTCAGCGGTGGTGGTTTCGGCGGTCCCGGCAGGGGCCAGGTGCAGCTCGTAGCCGGGCAGCGC
This sequence comes from Micromonospora sp. PTRAS2, assembly GCF_054052245.1. NCBI lineage: Bacteria > Bacillati > Actinomycetota > Actinomycetes > Micromonosporales > Micromonosporaceae > Micromonospora > Micromonospora sp. PTRAS2. The sequence continues at coordinate 331,940 of NZ_JBSWBU010000008.1, read as the reverse complement.
GGTGCCGATCGGCAGCGGGCCGGTGGCCGCCGGGTCGGCGTCGGCCAGCGGCAGCGCGTGCCGGGCGGCGAACGTCATCTCCGTCGCGCCGTACCCGTTGACCAGCACGCAGCCCGGGGCGAACCGGTCCCGGCCCCGGGCGACGTCGGCGTGGGTGGCCTGCTCGCCGCCGAGCAGCACCGCCCGGACGCTGTCCAGCCGCCGGTCGCCGAGGGCGTCGAGCAGGAACCGGTAGACGGTCGGGGTGGAGTGGTAGACGGTGACCCGGTGCTTCTCGAGCTGTTCGACGGCGTGGGCCAGCCCGTGCCGGCGCAGGTCGACGGGGACGACGGCGGCGCCGGTGAGCAGCGCCGGGTACAGGTCGGGGATGGCCGCGTCGAAGCTGAACGAGGCGAGCAGGCTGAGCCGGTCGTCGGGGCCGACGCCGAGGGTGGCGATCTGGTTGTCGACGACGTGGGCGAGGTTGCGGTGGGTCTGCCCGACGGCCTTCGGCAGCCCGGTCGAGCCGGAGGTGAACAGCACGTACGCGAGGGCGTCGGGGTCGACCGGCACGGGGCGCAGCGGCGCGGGGGTGACCGCGTCGGTGGTCAGCACGACGCTGGCCGACACGGCGGTGCCGGGCAGGTCGGCTGGTTCCCGGTGGTCGGGTCCGGACTGGCGCTCGGCGCCGGGCAGGTCGGCCGGTCCCCGGTGGTCGGGTCCGGACTGGCGCTCGGCGCCGGGCAGGTCGGCCGGTCCCCGGTGGTCGGGTCCGGACTGGCGCTCGGCGCCGAGCAGGTCAGCCGGTCCCCGGTGGCCTGCGGCGACCCGGTCGGCGAGGTCCCGGTGCTCGGCGGCGGCCAGGACGGCGCGCACCCGCGCGGCGGCGAGCATGTGGCGCAGCCGGTCGGCGGGGAAGCCCGGGTCCAGCGGCACGTACGCGGCCCCGGCGGCGAGCGTGCCGAGGATCGCGGCGACGGTGGGCGCGCCGTGCGGGATCAGCAGGGCGACCCGGTCGCCGGGGCCGACCCCGGCGGCGGCGAGCAGCGCGGCGTGACCGCCCGCCGAGGCGGCGAGGGCCGCGTAGCTGACCGGCTGGCCGTCGCCGAGCAGGGCCGGCCGGTCGGCGAAGATGGCCGAACGGTCAGCGAAACGATGGACGACGTTGTATATTTCCATGTCAGTGGGCGCGGGTCGTCGCCACGCCGACGGGCGCGCAGCATCCAAGCATCGTGATCACGATCCCCCCCAGGACTTCACAATGGATGCAGCATAGGACTCGATGCCTGGGCGGCAAGATCATCGATCAGAGTCGGACCGAACAGCCGACGGACGCGACCCGGGACGGCCGGCAAGATTCACCCGATCATCCCCCTAGCGCGCACATGAGTTTCGGCCTAGAGGTATACCGGCAAGTAATCTTGCGGCCAAAGCGCCTGGTGACCGGCGTTTTTCCTATGTGGGCGATCCTTAACGGCAGCTCAGGAAGGGCGGCACCGGGCGGGCCGGACCCCGACCATCGTACGCCGAAACGGGGCCCCGACGGACCCCGCCGCGCCCCGCGTCGGCCGCCCCGCACCCGCTTCCCACGCCCTGCGCGTCAGCCAGATCGCGCACGTTCGCTCGTCAGCCAGCCCGCCGACCCCCGCCCGTCGGGGCACCAAGGAGACCTTCGCCCGGGACCCTGGCCGCCTCCGCGACACGACACGCCGACGCGATTCCACCGCAACCGGCCACCAAACGCTCGCCCCACGCCACCAGACGACCCGCGCCACCCGGGCGAGCCACATGCGGCGAGCCCGACCGGGCCGGGGCTCACGCGATCACTCGTCCGCCCCACCCCGCCACAAACACGAGGCACCTGAACGAGATCGACAGATCTTGGTACGAAACGGCCCCCAGAGGGGCCGAAACCTACCAAGATCTGCCAACGCCCATCGCCAGCGGCGTCGCCTTAACGGTGGTGAGCACGTTCTGGTCGGCCCTCAGGTCACGTCGTGGTGGACTCGCGCACGGGCCGGGGCGGCTTGGTCAGCCGACGGGGCCGATCCGCTTGGCGAGGCTCACGAACCCGGTCCAGGCGTCCGGCGCGAAGGTCAGCGTCCCGCCGTCGCGGTCCTTCGTGTCCCGGACGAGAACGACACCAGGCAGGTTGCCGGCGACCTCGACACACGCACCGCCGTTGTTGCCGCTCCTCGTGCTCTTGCGCCACCGAGCCTGGCTCATGTCCATGATGCCGCCGCTTTCCTGATGAGTTCTAGGGATTGCGCCCGCGGCAGGGCATCACCACAGATACGAGCCCACCGCCGATCCAGCGTAACAAGGTCAGCCGCCTGTTCGAGGATCTGCGCGTGGGCCTGACCATCCACGTGCAGGAGGCGCGCGCCGCCGTCCAGTTCGGCGAGAATGAACGGCCCGCCGAGCCCGGCATACATGCCCACGTCCGCAGGAACGACATGGACCTGCACGAACGGCAGGGTCGCGCAGTCCGCCAGGTGCTCGCACTGCTCGCGCATCATGGACCGGTCCCCACCAGCCGTGCGCCTGAGCACCATCTCATCGATGACCGCGACCAGCAGCATGGGTGGGTCGCGGCGCAGGACCGCCTGCCGGGCCAGACGAGCGGCAACGAGTCGGTCGACCTCGCCACTGGACAACGCCTCGCCCGCGAGGGTGGCTCGCGCGTATGCCTCGGTCTGAAGTAGGCCCGGGACCCAGGCCAGCTCGAACCATCGCAGCGAGAGCGCCTCGCGCTCGACGTCGGCCCACCGCCGGAACCACGCCGGCTCGCGCCGCCTGCCGACCTCAGGCCACAACTCCGAGACTTCTCGGCCGAGCAGGGCGGCAACCTTTGCCCGGTGGCGGGACTGCGGGATATGTCCAGGATTTGCCCACCGCCCTGCCGTCTTCGGGTCCACCTCAACCTGAGCTGCAAGGGCTTCGGCAGTCAGACCGGCAGTCGCCATCGCCTCGATAACCGCGTGGTTCATCCGGCTTCCTTTCTGGATTGTCCCGCGCACCTCAACTCCATCCTGCTACAGGGTGTATTCGTCTCACAACCCTCAGCAAGCTGGTGTCGGGGCGGCGCGGGTCGGTCGACAGACGTCTCGACCCGTGTTCGCCGAGGGGGCCGTCCCGGTCCTTCCGCACCAGTCGGGCGGGCGGCCCCCTCTCCACTGCTCCACTGCCGACACGCACCGAGGGAGAGCCATGTCCCACCGACGAGCACGTGACCGGGCGACCCGCCTCGCGCACGGCGACACCGATGCGTCCGCGTACCCCGATCGGGCACCGGCGGAGAGACGGAGGCCGCTGGTGAGGCCCGCGCCCGCGCTGGAGCGGCACTGCGCGGCCGGGCCCACCTGGCGGTGCGAGGCCGACGGCGAGCCGTTCCCCTGCGCCGCGTGGCGCGGCCTGCCGCTGGACGATCACCTGCGCGGCGTACTGCTGGCGAGTTTCACGCTCTTCCTGCGCCCGGCGATCCGCGACCTGCGGGGCCGGCCGGAGGGCCCGACGCCGCCGCAGATCGTGCGGCGGTTCCTGTGGTTCCTGCCGATGACCGACGAGGAGGCGCGGGCGACCGCGCTGCGGTACCGCTGATGTCGGGCGGCCCGCACCTGCCGATGCGCCCCGTCTGGCGGTGTCGTCGCTGCGGGGCACCGTGGCCGTGCGGTCCGGCGCGGCTGTCGCTGCTCGTCGAGTACCGGGGCGACCGCACCGCCCTGCTGTTCTACCTGGCGCTGCTCATGCAGGAGGCGACGGCGCACCTGACGGCGCTGAACCCGGCGAGCCCGCCCGGCGACCTCACCAACCGCTTCCTGTCCTGGGTACGCGCGCCGCGACCACCCTCCTGATCCCCCCGTCCCGGGCCGGTCCACTCCCCCGGCACCGGCCCGGGACGGGCCCCGCGCCGGGTGAGCCGGGCGGGCGGTCAGCGCGGGGCGGGCGGCATCGGCTTGGTGCACAGCACGTCGGGCATCGGCAGGTAGCCGAGCGCCTGCCAGAACCGCAGCCCTGCCGCGTTGTCCGGCATGACCAGCAGGTTCACCCTCGGGCAGCCCAGCGCCGCGAAGCGCCGCTCCAGTTCGGCCACCAGCCGGCTGGCGATGCCCCGACGCCGGTGAGCGGGGTGGACGGCGAGCCGGAGGATCCAGCCGCGCCGCCCGTCGTAGGTGCCCAGCACCACGGCCACCACGTCGCCGTGCGCCTCGCCGACGAGGAACAGCTCGGGGTCCCGGGTGAGCTTGGCGGCCAGCTCGGCCCGGGGCACGACGTCGCGGCCGGCCGCGGTCCACACCGCCGCGACGGCGTCGTAGTCGCTCCACCGGAACTGCCGGATGCGCAGCACGGCCTGTGTCCTCTCCCCGGTCGTTGTCTGTGGATAACGAAGTCGACGGCAGCCAGCGCCGGTGGGAGCATCACCGGGTGGCACCACTGCAGATCATCAGGGGCGACGCGACCAGCCCGCAGGCCAGGGGGCCGAAGATCATCGCCCACGTGTGCAACGACATCGGCGGGTGGGGCAAGGGTTTCGTCCTGGCCGTGTCCCGCCGGTGGCCGGAGCCCGAGCGCGCCTACCGGCGGTGGCACCGCGAGCGCTCCGGCAACGACTTCGGCCTCGGCGCGACCCAGTTGGTCCAGGTCCGGCCCGACACCTGGGTGGCCAACATGGTCGCCCAGCGCGGCATCCGCACCGGCAGCAACGGGCCCCCGATCCGGTACGACGCCGTCGAGCGCTGCCTCGACGCCGTCGCCGCGCACGCCACGCGGCTGTCCGCCGGCGTCCACCTGCCGCGCATCGGCTGTGGCCTGGCCGGCGGCCGGTGGGAGCGCATCGAGCCGCTCGTCGTCGCGGCCCTGTGCGACCGCGACATCGCCACCACCGTCTACGACCACGACTGACCGGTGGCCGCCGGTCCGGACATGTCAGGGCCCGCAGACATAATGCCCCCGTGTCGCATGCCGATCTCACGTTGTCCGCCTGGTCGGGTCTGTCCGACGATGCCGCAGCCCGCACCGCCGCCGCCATCGCGCGGAGCACCGGAACACGCCTGACCGGCATCGGGCCGCACGCGTACGCCGGCCGGGGCGGCCGGGTCGCCTTCTTCGACCGTGACGGCGTCAGCTTCGCCCTCGTGCCGGGCGGCACCGCACAGCTCGGCCACGACCCCGACCGCTTCGTTCCCGACGCCCGGATGCGCGCCGACTTCGCCGAGGCCAGCACGGAGTGGGCCCTCACCGAGCCGCTCGACCGTTTCCTGGCCGAGGTGACCTCGCCGCCGCGTCGCGTGTCCCTGCCGGCCCGCCTCGTCGCGGTCCGCTCCGTGGAGGCCGACACGCTGCTGCCCACCGACGACGATGACGACCCCGAGGGCGACGACGGCACCGAGGGCGACGACGGTCCCGAGGGCGACGACGAGGACGACGGCCACGCGTGGCTGGTTGCCGGGCTCGACCGCCTCGGCCTGCGACCGCCGACCCCCGACGAGTGGGAGTACGCCTGCGGGGCCGGGGCCACCACCCTGTTCCGGTGGGGCGACGGCTATCCCGAGGGCCTGCCCTACGGCACGGTGCCGCTCATCCAGGAGCCGAACCTGTTCGGCCTGGTCATCGGCGACGACCCGTACCGCGCCGAACTGACCACCGATCCGGCGGTCCTGTGCGGCGGCGACGGCGGCGCGTCGCTCTGCGGCGGCTACGGCAGCTTCCTGAGCTGGATCGTCCTCGCCACCGCCTACCGGGAGCGGGAGCTGGCGGGGACCGTGCACGACGGCGGCCTGCTCGGGGAGACGCCGGTGCGCCCCGTCGCGCCGGTCCCCTGAGCCGGGGGCCGCTGCCGGGGCACGCCGACCGCCGCCGGGGCACGGGCCGTCGCCGCGCCCCGGCGGCGCCGGGTCAGCCGGCGCAGCACCCGCCCGCGCCGGAGTCCACGGTGGCCGGTGGCAGCACCGTGAGCAGCCCGCCGGCCAGGCCGGTGGCCAGTCCCCGGGCGGGCGGCTGCGGGGCGGGGCCGCAGCAGTTCTCCCCGTCGACGGAGTCGGCCGGGTCGCTGCTGCACACCCCGGTCTCGGGCAGTTCCAGCCGCACGTCGCGGGCCGCCGCCCAGTCCCCGGCGAGGGCGGCGACGACCGAGCGGACCTGCTCGTAGCCGGTGGCCATGAGGAACGTCGGCGCGCGCCCGTAGCTCTTCATGCCGACCGCGTAGTAGCCGGGCTCGGGGTGGCTCAGCTCGTCGACGCCGTGCGGCGGGACGGTGCCGCAGGAGTGCTCGTTGGGGTCGATCAGCGGGGCCAGGGCCCGGGTCGCGCCGAGCACCGGGTCGAGGTCGAGGCGCAGCTCGGCGGCGATGCCGTGGTCGGGGCGGAAGCCGGTGGCGGCGACGATCCGGTCGACGGTCACCGACTCCTGCCCGCCGTCGGGGCGGCGCACGGTGACGGTGACCCGGTCGCCGGCCGGGTCGAGGGCGTGCACGGAGAAGCCGGTGAGCAGCCGGATCCGGCCCGCCTCGACGTGGGCGCGCAGCCGGGAACCGAGGGCGCCCCGGGCGGGCAGCGCGTCGGCGTCGCCGCCGCCGTAGGCGCGGGTCGGCGAGGCCGCGCGGATCGCCCAGGTCACCTCCGTGCCGGGCGCGTCGGCCGCCAGCTCGGCGAGGGAGAGCAGCGTGTTGGCGGCGGAGTGGCCGGCGCCGACGACGAGGGTGTGCCGGCCGGCGAACCGGTCGCGGTCCGCGCCGAGCACGTCCGGCAACGCATGGTCCAGGTACGCCCCGGCTGCCGCCTCGCCCCGGGCGGGCAGGCCGGAGGCCCCGAGCACGTTCGGGGTGTCCCCGGTGCCGGAGGCGTCGATCACGGCGCGGGCCAGCAGCTCCTCGCCGTCGGCGAGCCGGACGAGGAACGGGGTCTGCTCGCGGCCGGCGGTGCGCAGCCGGTCCAGGCCGAGCCGGCTGATCGCGACCACCCGGGCGCTCAGCCGCACCTGCGGCGCGATCTGCGGCAGCTCCGCGAGGGGCCGCAGGTACGCGTCGACCAGCTCGTCGCCGGTGGGCAGCGCGTCGGGATCGGGCGCGGTCCAGCCGCTGTCGGCGAGCAGCCGGCGGGCGGCGTCGTCGATGTCGTAGCGCCAGGGCGAGAAGGCGCGCACGTGCCCCCACCGGCGCACGGCCGCGCCGACGCTGTCCCCCGCCTCCAGGACGGTGCAGGGCAGGCCGCGCTCGTGCAGGTGCGCGGCGGCGGCGAGGCCGACGGGGCCGGCGCCGATCACCACGACGGGCAGGTCGTCGAGGACGGTCACGGGTTTCCTCCAGGTGGGTCGGATCAGCGGGATGTGGCGGTCAGCCGACGACGGTGCTGCGGCGTTCCAGCAGCACCACGTCGCGCCAGCGGCCGTGGTGCCGGCCGACCCGCTCCCGTACGCCGACGGTCCGGAAGCCGGCCCGCGCGTGCAGGGCGAGGCTGGCGGCGTTCTCCGGGAAGATCCCGGACTGGATGGTCCAGATCCCGGCGGCCTCGGTGCCGGTGATCAACGCGTCGAGCAGGAGCCGGGCGACACCTCTGCCCCGGGCCGCCGGGTCGACGTAGACGGAGTGCTCGACGACGCCCGCGTAGACGGGGCGGGTCGAGGTGGGCGACACCGCGACCCAGCCGAGCACGGTGTCGGCGTCGTCGACGGCGACGAGGCGGTGGGCGGCCAGCCGGGACGCGTCGAACGCTTCCCAGGTGGGGGCGACGGTCTCGAAGCTGGCGTCGCCGCCGTCGAGGCCGGCCTGGTAGATGGCGAGGACCGGTGCGGCGTCGGCGGCGACCATGGCGCGGATCAGCAATGCAGCCTCCCTGTCTCGACATCCGTCGAACCAGAGGCTTGCACGCTGATTAGACGTCTGTCAACCTAGAGCGATGTCGAAACAAGCGCCGGACCTGACCGCCGCGCTCTGCTGCGCGCCCCTCACGCAGCGCCGGGTGCCGACCGGGACGGCGGCGGCGCTCGCCCCGGCGTTCAAGGCGCTGGGCGACCCGGTGCGGCTGCAACTGCTGTCGATGATCGCCTCCGCCGACTGCGGCGAGATCTGCGTGTGCGACCTCACCCCCGCCTTCGACCTGACCGGGCCGACGATCTCGCACCACCTGCGGGTGCTGCGCGAGGCGGGCCTGGTCGACGCCGAGCGGCGCGGCACCTGGGTCTGGTACCGCGCCCGCCCGGCGGTGCTGGGCCAGCTCGCCGCGCTGCTCACCGTCGAGCCGGTCGCCGGCACCGCCGGGGCCGCCCCGGCCACCGGCACCTCCCGGGAGTGCGCGTGAGCACCCCCCACACCGACGCCGTCGAGACCGCGGTGGTCGCCCGGCTGTCCCGCCTCGACCGGTTCCTGCCCGTCTGGATCGGCCTGGCCATGGCCGCCGGCCTGCTGCTCGGCCGGGCCGTGCCGGGCCTGGACCGGGCGCTCGACGCGGTGCAGCTCGGCGGCATCTCGCTGCCGATCGCCCTCGGCCTGCTGGTCATGATGTATCCGGTGCTGGCCAAGGTCCGCTACGACCGCCTCGACACGGTCACCGGCGACCGCCGGCTCCTCGTCTCCTCGCTGGCGCTCAACTGGATCGTCGGCCCCGCGCTGATGTTCGCCCTCGCCTGGGTCTTCCTGGCCGACCAGCCCGCCTACCGCACCGGGCTGATCATCGTCGGCCTGGCCCGCTGCATCGCCATGGTGATCATCTGGAACGACCTCGCCTGCGGCGACCGGGAGGCCGCCGCCGTGCTGGTCGCCCTGAACTCGGTGTTCCAGGTGCTCGCCTTCGGGCTGCTCGGCTGGTTCTACCTGGCCGTGCTCCCCGGCTGGCTCGGCCTGTCCGGCGCCGAGCTGGCGGTCTCGGGCTGGGACATCGCCCGCAACGTGCTCATCTTCCTCGGCGTGCCGCTGCTCGCCGGCTGGCTCACCCGCCGCCTCGGCGAACGCGCCCGGGGCCGCGAGTGGTACGAGTCGCGCCTGCTGCCCCGGGTCGGCCCCGCCGCCCTGTACGGGCTGCTGTTCACCATCGTGGTGCTCTTCGCGTTGCAGGGCGACGCGATCACCGGCCGGCCGCTCGACGTGGCCCGCATCGCGGTGCCGCTGCTGATCTACTTCGCGCTCATGTGGGCCGGGGCGTACCTGCTCGGCCGGGCGATCGGCCTCGGCTACGCGCGCACCACCACCCTCGCCTTCACCGCCGCCGGCAACAACTTCGAGCTGGCCATCGCCGTGGCCATCGGCACCTTCGGCGTCGCCTCCGGCCAGGCCCTCGCCGGGGTCGTCGGCCCGCTGATCGAGGTGCCCGTCCTCGTCGGCCTGGTCTACGTCTCGCTGTGGCTGCGCCGGCGCTTCACCCACTGACCCCGTCACACCCCGTCACCCCGGAGGAAACCACTGTGGCCGACAAGCCCAGCGTCCTGTTCGTCTGCGTGCACAACGCGGGCCGCTCCCAGATGGCCGCCGGCTGGCTGCGTCACCTGGCGGGCGACGCCGTCGAGGTCCGCTCCGCCGGCTCCGCCCCCGCCGAGGCGGTCAACCCGGCCGCCGTCGAGGCCATGGCCGAGGTGGGCATCGACATCACCGACCAGCGGCCCAAGTTGCTGGAGTACGCCACCGCCGAGTCCTCCGACGTGATCGTCACCATGGGCTGCGGCGACGCCTGCCCCGTCTTCCCCGGCAAGCGCTACGAGGACTGGAAGCTCGACGACCCGGCCGGGCAGGGGGTCGAGGCCGTCCGGCCCATCCGCGACGAGATCCGGTCCCGGGTGGAGGCGCTGCTGCGCGAGCTGTCCCCCGCCCGCTGACCGGCCGCCCGCCGGGACCTCCGGCCCGTGGGGTACGGGCAGGAGGTCCCCGCGTTCGCGGGGCCGGCCGGCCCTGCCCAGCACCACCCGCCCGCTCCTACGGTCGGGGTGGAACAAGGGAGGTCGCCATGCGGGCGTGGCAGGTGCGGGACGTGATGACGACGGACGTCGCGGCGGTACGGGAGGGCACGGCGTACCGGGAGATCGTCGACGTGCTCACCGGCTGGCGCGTCACCGCGGCGCCGGTGGTGGACGGCGCGCGGCGGGTCCTCGGGGTGGTCTCCGAGGCGGACCTCCTGCACAAGGTGGAGCTGCTCGGGCAGCCGCACGAGCGGCGGGTGTTCGTCGGCCGCCGGCACCGCGAGGCGCAGGTCAAGGCCGGGGCGACGCTCGCCGCCGACCTGATGAGCGCCCCGGCGGTCACCGTCGGGCCGGACGCGTCCTGCGTCGAGGCGGCGCGGCTCATGACCCAGCGGCACGTCAAGCGGCTGCCGGTGGTCGACGACCTGGGCCGGCTGGTGGGCATCGTGACCCGTGGCGACCTGCTCCGGGTGCACCTGCGCCCCGACGGCGACATCCGCGCCGACGTGGTGGACGAGGTGCTGCGCCGGACGCTGGGCGTCCGCGACGACGTCGTCGACGTCACCGTGCACGAGGGCGTGGTCACCCTCACCGGCCAGCTCGACCGCCGCTCCACGGTGCGCCTCGCGCTGCGGCTGTCCGCACAGGTCAGCGGGGTCGTCGAGGTGGTCGACGCGCTCGGGTACGCCGTCGACGACATCCCGCTGTCCGGGCTGCGGGTGGGCGGCGGCACCCCGGCGGGCGTGTCCTGAGCCCCGGCGGCCGGCCGGCCCGCCCGTGGGCCGCCGGCCGCTCAGGTTTCGGCGAGGACGTCGAGCAGCAGCGCGGCGGTCCAGCCGAACGCGGGCGAGCCGAGCCCGGCACCGGTGTCGGGGTGGAAGTACTCGTGACAGCCGGCGGTCGCGACGAGGTCGATCATCGAGTCGCGCAGCCCGGCGGCCAGGTCGAACCGGTGGTGGGCGCGCAGCCCCCGCCACAGCAGCCAGTTGAGGTTCTGCCAGCTCGGGCCCCGCCAGTAGCGCAGCGGCTCGAAGTCGGGCGCGGTGCGGTCGTGGCTGGGCAGCGGCCGGTCCATCCGGGCCGCCAGCCCGAACCGGGGCGAGCAGGCCTCGGCGAGCAGCGCCGCGACCGGCCGGGCGGGCAGGCCGGGCAGCGCCAGGGGCATGAGGCCCAGCGCGGTGCGGGCCGGGACGAGCCGGCCGGTGCGCAGGTCCCGGGGGTGGAAGGTGCCGCCGACCGGGTCGTACAGCCGGTCCACCAGGGCGGCGGTGATGCGGACCGCGCGCTCGCGGTGCGGGCCCGGGTCGGCCCCGGTCTCGCGGGCGATCGCGGCGAGCGCGTGTTCGGCGAGCCCCAGCGCCGTGTTCAGCAGCGGGCACTCCACCAGGAACGGGTGCCGCCCGTCCAGCCCGTCGTCGCGGTATCCGCCGGCCCGGTAGGCGTCGACCAGCGCGACGTAGCGCGCGTAGTCCAGGTCCGTGGGGCGGTGCGCGGCGTCGGCGTGCACGGTGTCGTGCCGCCGGTACGCCCGCATGACCGCCGCGTCGGCGGGCACCGCGGCCAGCGGCGGGTCCCAGGCGGGGCTGTTGTCCAGCCCGGACTCCCACGGGTGCACGATGCAGGCGAGCCCCGCCCCGCCGACGTCGCGCCGGCCGGTGAGGTAGCGCTGCCAGGCGACCAGCCGGGGGTAGAGCCAGGCCAGCTCGGCCCGGCTGCGCTCCGACGGTGCCCGGCGGTGCACCAGCCACGCGGCGAGGGCGTGCAGGGGCGGCTGGACGATGCCGGAGGTGGCCACGGCGGGCGCGCCGGGCACCTGCGCCGAGTTCCAGAACGCGGGCCCCGGGAAGTAGGACCCGGCGCGCAGGGCGGGGTTGAACACGATGTGCGGCACCCGCCCGTCGGCCCACTGGGCCGCGAACAGGGTGCGCAGCTCCCGCCAGGCCCGGTCGGGGCGCACGTGGGCCAGACCGACGGCGACGAACGCCGAGTCCCAGCTCCACTGGTGCGGGTAGAGCGTGCGCGACGGGACGGTGTGGTCGTGCTCCCAGTTGCCGTCGAGGGTGGCCACCGCCAGCCGCCACAGCGCCCCCGTCTCCCGGGCGCGGGCCGGTGCGCCGCCGTCGGCGGCGGTGCCGGTGCTCACGCGGCCATCCGCCGGGGCTCGGCGTGCCGCAGCACGGTGACCGCCTGGTGCAGCGCCTGCACCGGCTCGCCGCGCAGCCGGCACCCCAGCGCCAGCCAGCCCGGGTAGCCGAGGTCGCGCAGGGTGCGCACGAGCTGCGGCCAGTCGAGGTGGCCGGCGCCGGGCTGGTGCCGGTTGGTGTCGCTGACCTGCACGTGCCCGAGGTAGGGGGCGGCGGCCCGCAGGGCGGCGTGCACGTCGTCCTCCTCGATGTTCATGTGGAACGTGTCGGCGGCGACCCGCACCGAGGGCAGGCCGACGGCCGCGCAGAGCGCCACCGCCTCGTCGAGCCGGTTGACCATGTGGTCCTCGTACCGGTTGAGCGGTGCGAGGAACAGGGTGACACCCTCGGCGCGGGCGTGTTCGCCCAGGGTGCCGAGGGCGTCCAGGAGGGCCTGGCGGTCGCCGGCCGGCGGGCGGGGCCGCTGGAACGGCGGCAGCCGGCGGGCGGGCGTCGCCCTGGCGACGGGGGTCGTCACCCCGACGCCGCCCAGCTCGGCGACGACGGAGAGCTGGGAGCGCAGGTCGCGTACCGCGTCGGCGGAGCGCTCGGGGTCGACGTCGCCGATGAGGGGGCCCGGCTCGACGCGGACGGTCGGCATGACCACCCCGGCGGCGCGGGCGCGGCGCAGCTCCGGCAGCCGGCGGGCGAGGGCCGGCTCGCCGCGGCCGCGCAGCTCGATGCCGGTGAAGCCGAGCGCGGCGGCGAGGGCGTGCTTGCGGATCAGGTCGTCGCCGGGGAGCAGCTGCTCCTGGCAGGCCAGCGGGATGGTCGGCGGAACGGTCATGGGCACCTCGGCACGACGTGGCGGGCGTCGGCGTCGCCGTGGTCGAGCGGCACCCGGGCACCTGAGCTGATCCGTCGGGGCCGGCGAGTGGGACAACCCGGTTGACCATGAGTCACATCGGTAGCACTGGGCTTCAGTGTAGAGCCAAAAATCGGCATATGTCTTGTTATTGATCAATCGGCACCCTTCCGGCGGGGCGGGGTGGGGCTGACCGCGGGCCCGGCGGGTCGGCTCGGCTAGCGTGGGGCGATGGCGAACCCGACCCGATGGGTGACCGACACCGGCCCCGAACACTCGCAGTGGTATGTCGACCGGTTCCGCCGGCTGGCGGCCGAGGGCGCGGACCTGGCCGGCGAGGCCCGGCTGCTGGACGCGATGGTGCCGCCGCGCGCCCGTGTCCTCGACGCCGGCTGCGGCACCGGCCGGGTGGGCGCGGCGCTGCACGACCGGGGCCACACGGTGGTGGGCGTCGACGCCGACCCGGTGCTGGTCGAGGCGGCCTGCGTCGACCACCCCGGCCCCCGCTGGCTGGTCGGCGACCTGGCCGAGCTGGACCTCGCGGCGGCCGGGGAGCCCGAGCCGTTCGACGCCGCCGTGCTTGCCGGCAACGTGATGGCGTTCGTCGCGCCCGGCACCGAGCAGCGGGTGCTCGGGCGGGTCGCCGCGCACGTGCGCCGCGACGGGGTGGTGGTCGTCGGCTTCGGCACCGACCGGGGCTACCGGCTGGCCGACTTCGACGCCGACGCGGTCGCCGCCGGCCTCCGCCTGGAGCACCGCTTCGCCACCTGGGACCTGCGGCCGTGGCGCGACGACGCCGACTTCGCGGTCACCGTGCTGCGCCGTCCCGCCTGACCGACCTCCCCACGCCCGCCGCCGGCCGCGCTCGCCGTCGGGTCCGCGTCCGCCCGCCGGAGCGGGGTGAGAGGGGAACCCTTCTCTACCGTAGGCGTTAACAGGGGGCCCTTCCTTACTCGCCGGCCGAGCGGGCCGCCGCCGGGTCGAGCGGGCTGCCGGCCGGCACGAGACCCACCAGGCCGGCGGGCAGCCGGACGGGGCGCACGTCGCGGTAGCCGAGCATGCCGAGCACGGTGGGGTCGGCCAGCACGTACCGGCGGCCGAGGTCGGTGACCACGCTCAGCGCACCGCCGGTGGCACCCGGTGCGGCGACCGATTCCACCACGGCGCCGTGCCCGGGTTCGACCACGACGTGGTCGGCGACCGCCGTCCCGCCCGTCGCCTGCGGGGTGTCCGACAGGTCGGGCAGGGTCGCGCCCAGCCGCACGTCGCCCACTGCCGCGTCGTCGCCGACGTGGACGCAGAGCGCCCCCGGGTCCGCCGCGGCGAGCCGGGGCGGAGTCGGCGGTGGGGCGGCCGGCCCGGTCGGCACCAGGTCCGGCAGCTTGGGCAGGGCGGCGAACCGGCCGAGGGTCATCGCCTCCGGTTCCCCCTGGCCGGTGCGGGCCAGCAGCAGGGTGGCCTGCAACTCGGTGACGCCGGCCAGGCCGCCGGTGAGGGCGACGGCGTACTGGCGGCCGCCGCCGGAGTTGCGGACGAGGAAGACGTCGCCGACCGTCGCGCCGGTCACCCGGGGCGACGGTTGGCCGAGGCCGGGCAGGTCGAGCGGGGCGAGGTCGGCCCCGGCCGGGATGCTGTTGATCAGGGCGGGCGCGGCCGGCACCGCCCGCTGCCGGGTGGCGGCGAGCGCGGCGAGCACCCGCCCGGTGTCGCGCAGCAGGTAGCGGCGGGCGTGCCAGACCAGGTGCAGCCCGCCGTCCGGGTGTTGCAGCAGGATCGCGTCGTCGCCCAGGGCCCGGCCGCCGGTGGCCGCCGTGCCGATCAGCACGACCGACCGGGGGGCGGCGGGTTCCGCCCCGGCGGCGGCGCGCTCGGCCCCGGCGGCCGAGCAGACCGTCCACCCGGCGGTGGACAGCCGGGCCCGGTCGGGCAGCGAGTCGGGGGCGTCGGGGATGCCCAGCGGCAGCCCGCGCGGCACGCCCTCGATCGAGCGGCGGGAGACCAGCACGGTCTTCGCCCGCTCGGCGCCGATGATCAGCAGGGCGGAGGCGTAGTTGAGCACCGGGTGCAGCTTCTGCTCGCGGTAGACGAACCGGGCGCCGGACTCCTTCTCCACGATCACCGCGCCGGTGTCGCGCCACTTGGTGCCGCCGCCGGCGAACAGCCCGTAGAGGGCGAAGCCGCCGAGGGCGATCGCGGCGACCAGGACACTGGCCAGCCCGGCCCCGGCCAGCCGCCGAAACGGCGACCGTGCGGGGTCGGTCTCCCGCATCACCAGGGCGGCGACCGCCCGCTGCACGGTGAACTGGTACGAGTGAAGCTGGTCCTGCCGCGACGGCATGCGGTTTCCTCCGACCGGTCGATCGGGGCACAGGATAGACGCTGCGTCGATCCCCCGGAGACCCTCCGCCACGAGGGCGGGCAGGCGCGGGGTCGTAGGGTGTGACGCGAAGCGGTGGCCACGGCGTACCCCCCGGGGTACCCTTCTCCCCGGAGGTGACGCGAGGTGAAGCTGCGACCGGAGATGACCGCCGACGCCCTGACCCGCCTGAAGCGGGCCCGGGGTCAGCTCAACGCCGTGATCGACATGATCGAGTCGGGAGAGGACTGCCGCGCCACGCTGACCCAGCTCGCCGCGGTCTCCAAGGCCCTCGACCGGGCCGGCTACAAGCTGATCGCGTCCGGGATGCGGCACTGCAACGCCGCCCGCGACCGGGGCGAGGACCCGGAGATGACCGAGGAGGAGCTGGAGAAGCTCTTCCTGGCACTCTCCTGAGCCCCCGCGCCCGGCGGGTCACCCGCGGGCGCGGGCTCAGGCGCGGGCGGGGTGGCGGGCGTCGGTGTCATACTCCCAGCCCTCGCGCCAGGCGAAGTCGACGGTGATCAGCTCCTCCAGCGGGACGCCGTCGAGCAGGTGGTCCAGCGCCCACCGGGTGGCGACGTGCCCGATCACCAGGATCCGACGCCCGTGCCAGCGCAGCGGGACGTCGTCGAGGAAGCGCCCGGCCCGCAGCACGGCCTGCCGCCAGCTCTCGCCACCCGGATAGGGCGAGTCGAGGTGGCGGGCCCGGCCCTGGTGCAGCTCCACCGCGGAGGTGCCGTTGCGGTCGCCGTAGTCGCACTCGCGCAGCCGCCAGTCGTGCAGGATCGGGATGCCGGTGCCGCCGAAGGCCACCTCGGCGGTCTCCACCGCCCGGCGCAGGTCCGAGGTGAAGACGGCCGCGATGCCGTCGTGGCGCCTGCGGTCACCGAGCTCGGCGGCCAGCGCCCGGCCGCGCGCGGACAGCCGCCCCGGCAGCCAGCCGGTCGCCACTCCCCGGTCGTTGTCCTCACTCCACGAATGGGTCTCGAAGACGATCCGCGTCGACATGGATCAAGGCTAGGGGCCCGACGGCGGCAGAGGTTGCCGTCGCGTGACAGCCCTGTGAGCGAAACCGCGCCCGGCCGCGGCCCAACATTCCCTATCAACACCTTTTCAGCGTACGGTAGGGAGCAATGAGGGAAGAAATGTACTCGGTCGAGCAGGTGGCCGACCTCCTCGGCCTGCACGTGCGCACCGTGCGCGGTTACATCCGTGCCGGCCGGCTCCGGGCCACCCGGATCGGCAAGCAGTACCGGATCGCCCGCGCCGACCTCGACGCGCTCACCGGCCGTCCTCCGACGCCACCGGCGCGGAGCACCTCGGTGGAGGTGTCGAGCATCGTGCAGGTCGACGGCGTCGACCGGGCCACGGCCGACCGGCTCGGCACGTTCGTCCTGGCCGGGGCGAACAACGGGTACGACCTGGCGCACCCGCTGCGGGTGCAGACCGTCCACGACGAGGAACGGAACCGGATGAAGATCGTGATCCTGGGCGGCACCGCCGCCACGGCCGACCTGCTGCGCATGGTCGACGCGGTGCTCGACGCCGACGGCGGCCTGCTCGGCCGCGAGGACGGGGAGGCGGACGATGCCTGACGAGATGCGGGAGCTGGCCGGGGTGCCGGTGCTGGTGTGCGACGCCGACGGCCCCGTGGTGGCCACCGAGCAGGACGCGCTGGACCTGATCGGCGCGGCCTTCCTCGGCGCGCAGGTGGTGGCCGTGCCCGTGGACCGGCTGGCCGAGGGGTTCTTCTCGCTCGGCACCCGGTTCGCCGGCGACATGATGCAGAAGTTCGTCAACTACCGGCTGCGCCTGGCCGTCCTCGGCGACATCTCCGGGCACCTGGCGGCCAGCCCGGCGCTGCGCGCCCTGGTGCACGAGTCCAACCGGGCCGACCACGTGTGGTTCCTGCCCGACCTCGACGCGCTCGACGCCCGGCTGCGCGCCGGGTCCTGACCGGTCCCCGGCGGCCGGACGCGGGCGCGGCGCGCCCGTACCGGATGGCGGTTGTTGCGGCGGCCGGGCCCGCGCGGGCGGTAAGATCCGCTCGGACCCGGCCGAAGTGAGGACCCGCGTGGGCGTGCGATTCGAGGAACTGGCCTGGCGGGAGACCCCGATCGGCGAGATCAGCCTCCGCCGTCGGCACGACCCCGCACTGGACCGCGAGGTCTACGAGGTCAAGCTCGACGACGAGTTCCTGATGTCCAGCCTCTTCCCCGTCGCGGAGATCGAGCTGGCCCGGCTCGGGCTGGCCCCGCTGCACGGCACGGCGCTCGACGTCGTGGTCGGCGGACTCGGCCTCGGCTACACGGCCCGCACCGCCCTGGAGGACCCCCGGGTGGCCTCGCTGCTGGTGGTGGAGGCGATCGAGGACGTCATCGGCTGGCACCGGCAGGGCCTGCTGCCGTTCGCGGCGGGCCTCGCCGACGACCCGCGCACCCGGTTCGTCCAGGCGGACTTCTTCGCGGCCGTGGCCGACGGGGCGGGCTTCGACCCGGACTCCCCCGGCCGCCGGTTCGACGCGATCCTGCTCGACGTGGACCACTCGCCCCGGCACGTGCTGCACCCGAGCCACACCCCGTTCTACACCGACGAGGGCCTGCGCCGCCTCGCCGGCCTGCTGCACCCGGACGGGGTGTTCGCGCTCTGGTCCAACGACCCGCCCGACCCGGACTTCCAGCGGGTGCTCACCGGGGTGTTCCCGACCTCCCTGGCCCACGTCGTCCGCTTCCCCAACCCGTTGCAGGGCCGGGAGTCGGCCAACACCGTCTACGTCGCCCGCCGCTAGCCGCCGACACCGGCCAGCGACGCCGGGCCGACGAACTCGGCCCGGCCCACGGGCATGGCGGCGGCGGGCATGGCGGCGGCCGAACCGGGAAAGGCGTGTCCGGCGGACGCCCCGGTCGGCGGGACCGTCCGGTCAACGGGAGGTGGACATGCGCGCCATGCTCTGGGTCGTCGGCGTCGTCGCCGGCGCGCTCATCCTGCTGGGGCTGCTGCTCGAGGCGGTCCGCTGGCTGGTGATCATCGGGGTGATCGCGCTGGTCGCGGTCATCGTGTTCGCGTTCGTCAAGGGCCGGCAGGCGGTACAGCACCGACACTCGGCGCGGCGCTGAGCCCTGCCTGCGGCGACCGCCGGACATCCACCGTGATCACTTGCCCGGCAGTGACAGGGTGATCTATCATCCTCACGATGCGCAACCGTCGCGCCCCGTGAAGGAGCAGCTTCGTGTCCAACCGGGGCGCGTACTTCGTCGCCAACGACGCCATCCTGGATCTCGCGATCGCGTTCCTGAACAGCTTCCGCGCCCACAACCCGTCGATCCCGCTGTGCCTCGTGCCGTTCGGTGACGACGTCGGGGACATCGCCGCGCTCGCTGGCGAGTACGACTTCTCGGTCTGGCGCGACCAGGCAAGGCTGGACTGGTGTGACGACATCAGTCGCAGGTTCCACGGCCATACCGTCGGGCAGTACCGCAAGCTGGCGATCTGGGACGGCCCCTTCGACGAGTTCGTCTACATCGACACCGACACGGTGGTCCTCAGCGACATCGGCTTCACCTTCCGGCTCCTGGACCGCTTCGACTTCCTCACCTCCCACTCGGACCTGCCCGACATCCGCAGGTGGGTGTGGAAGGACTCGGTGTACGCCGCCGGGGCCCTGAGCCGGCGGCAGGTCTCATACTCCGCCAACACCGGGTTCGTGGTCTCCCGCAAGCCGGCCCTGACGCCGGCGTCGGTCGAGGCGCGGCTCCCCGCCGCCCTGGCGCTCGCCGAGCACATGGAGCTGTCCTGCTACGAGCAGCCGCTGCTGAACTATCTCATCGTGACGGCGGGGGGCGGGTACGGCAGCCTGCTGGCCGTCGCGGCGGCCACCGGGTCGTGGCGCATCCCCCTCGAACGCTGGGCCGGCGACCCGTCGCTGTCCGTGCGGGACGGCCGGGTGGTCGGGTCGCGCACGCCGAGCCTGCTGATGCACTGGGCCGGCGAGTGGGCCCGCGCCCGCGCGACCGGCCGGCAGATCCCGTACGTCGAGCTGTGGAAGCACTACCGCCGGCTGCGGGAACCCGTCGGCTAGGCACCGCCGCCGGCCGCGGGGCGCGGCACCAGCCGCGCCCGCGGCCACCGGGCCGTCACACCGAGGCGGTCGCCAGGGCGTCCTTCCTCTCCTGCGGGCCGTGCGGGAGCGCCCCGGCGGGCGGCGGGGCGGGGGTCTCGGCGGCGCGGTTGGGCAGGGAGAGCCGGATGACCTTCCACCAGGCGGAGGCGACCTGCTTCGGCAGCGCCCCGGTGGTGTACGTCAGCCCGTACCTGGCGAACAGCGCCCGCACCTCGGGGGCCACCTCCTGATAGCGGCAGCTCGGCAGGTCGGGGAAGAGGTGGTGCTCGATCTGGAAGGACAGGTTGCCGGTCATGATGTGCAGCAGCCGGCTGCCGCTGATGTTGGCCGAGCCGAGCATCTGCCGCAGGTACCACTCGCCCCGGGTCTCCCCCTCGATGGAGGTCTTCTCGAAGGTCTCCACCCCCTCCGGGAAGTGCCCGCACATGATCACCGAGTGGCTCCACAGGTTGCGGATCAGGTTGGCGGTGAAGGTGGCCGCGAGGGTGCTGAGGAACGACGGCCCCGACAGCAGCGGGTGGATGACGTAGTCCTTGAGGAACTGGCGGCGGATCTTGCGACCGACCGCGCGGGCCCGGGCCCGGAACTCGGGGGCCTTGTGCCGACCCTTGCGCAGGTTGCGGCCCAGCTCCAGGTCGTACGCGGCGATGCCGTACTCGAAGAAGCAGGCGTTGATCAGGTTCCACAGCGGCTGGCCGAGGTGGACCGGGTGCCACGGCTGGTCCTCGTCGACGCGCATGATGCCGTACCCGAGGTCGTTGTCCTTGCCGAGCACGTTGGTGTACGTGTGGTGCAGCTGGTTGTGCGAGTGCTTCCACTGCTCGGCCGGGGAGACGTGGTCCCACTCCCAGGTCGTCGAGTGGATCTTCGGGTCGCGCATGAAGTCGTACTGGCCGTGCAGGACGTTGTGGCCGATCTCCATGTTCTCCAGGATCTTGGCCACGGCGAGGCCGAGGGTGCCGACCACCCAGGCCGGCGGGAACAGCGAGAACAGCAGCACCGCCCGGCTGCCCAGCTCCAGCCGGCGCTGGGTCGAGATGACCTTGCGGATGTAGGCGGCGTCGGCCTCGCCGCGGCTGGCGAGCACCCGGTCGCGGATGGCGTCGAGCTCCCGGCCCAGCTCCTCGATGTCGGTGGCGGTGAGGTGGGCGATCGGGTTGTGGGCCTTCTTCTGGATGGCGGTCACGTCCGGTTCTCCTGTCAGAGGTCGATGTCGCAGGTACCGGCCGCCGCCGACACGCAGGTCTGGATGAGCACGCCGTCGCCGGGGACGGCGGTGGTGATCTCCCCGTTGCGCAGGTCCCGGACCGCGCCCTGGCGCAGCGGCACCACACAGCCGAAGCAGATGCCCATCCGGCACCCGGACGGCATGAGCACCCCCGCCTCCTCCCCCGCGTCCAGCAGGGGGGTGCCGCCGTCGGCGGCGACAGTGACCCCGGCGCGGGTGAAGGTGACGTCGCCACCCGTGCCCGGGGAGATCACCGTGGGCCGGAACCGCTCGGTGTGCAGCCGGTCGGCCGCCCCGTGGGCGGCCCAGTGGGCCTCGACCGCGTCGAGCAGGCCGACCGGGCCGCACGCCCAGGTCTGCCGGTCGAGGTGGTCGGGCACCAGGTCGGCCAGCTCGGCCACGCCGAGCACGCCGTCGGTGTCGGTGTGCCGCTCGACGAGACGGATCGCGCCCCGGTCGGCGAGGCCGCGCAGCTCGGCGGCGAAGATCACGTCGTCGGGGGTGGGCGCGGAGTGCACCAGCACGACGTCCGCCGCGGCGGGCACGCCGGCGCGCAGCATCCCCATGACGGGGGTGATGCCGCTGCCGGCGGTGAGGAAGAGGACCTTCCGCGGCGCGGTCGCGGGCGCGACGAAGTCGCCCTGGGCCTGGTCGAGCTGGACCAGGGTGCCGGGCCGGACCCGGCGGACCAGGTGGTTGCTGACCCGGCCGTCCGGGATCGCCTTCACGGTGACCGAGATCAGCCCGTCGCGGCGGCCGGGGGCGGAGGTCAGCGAGTAGGCCCGCCACTGGCGGACCCCGTCGACGTCCACGCCGAGGCGGACGTACTGCCCGGGGGTGTGCCCCTGCCAGCCCCGGCCGGGCCGGATGGTCACCGTCGCCGCGTCCCGGGTCTCGGGCCGGACGTCGAGGATCCGCCCGCGCAGGGCGGCGCCGGAGCGCAGCGGGGCGACCAGGTCGAGGTAGTCGTCGGGCAGCAGCGGCGTGGTGACCGTCTCGGCGAGCCGGAACAGCCTGTCCCGGACGGTGCGGCGGCCGGACGGGCGCGGGACGGTGGTGGTCATAGGACCAGGGTGGCGGACACGATCGCATAACATCTTGGCCAAGAAAGATGAAAGGCCCGCACGGTTTTGTTCCGGGAGAACAAGATGTCGGAAGAGTCGGGGACCGGTCGCCGCGCGGCCCACCTCGCGTTGGACGCGCCGACGGCCGCCCGCCTGCTCGCGGTGCTGCCGGCGGTCGCCGAGCGCACGGTCACCGCGATCACGGCCGAGGTTCCCGCCTACTCGGGCACCCTCACCGGGCAGATGCGGGCCAAGATCGAAAACGCGGTACGCATCGCGTTGGGCACCTTCCTCCAGCTCGTCGGGCGCCCCCAGGCGGCGGCCGACCCGAGCACCCCGCTGGCCCCCGCGCTGGAGGCGGCGTACGCCCTGGGCAGCGGCGAGGCCCGCTCCGGCCGCAGCATGGACGCGCTGCTGGCGGCGTACCGGGTGGGGGCGCGGGTGGCCTGGCGGGAGGTCTCCACCACCACCGTGCGCGCCGGGCTCGCGGCGACGACCGTCGCCGAGTTCGCCGAGCTGATGTTCGCCTACATCGACGAACTGTCCGCCGCCAGCGTGGCGGGACACGCCGACGAGCTGGCCAGCGTGGGCCGGGCGCGGCAGCGCTACCTGGAGCGGCTCACCCAGCAGCTGCTGGCCGGCGAGGCCGAGGACGTGCTGCGCCGCAGCGCCGCCCGCGCGGACTGGCCCCCGCCGCAGACGCTGACCGTCGTGCTGCTGCCCCGCAGCGGCCTGCGCACGGTGCTGACCGCGCTGAGCCCGCACACGCTGGAGAGCGGGGAGGACGTGCCGGGGCCGGAGCCGGCCGAGGAGCTGGCCGTGCTGCTGGTGCCCGACGTCCACGGCGGCCGGCGGCGGCAGCTGGCCCGGGTGCTGCGCGGTCACCGGGCGGTGCTGGGGCCGGCCCGGCCGTGGCACCGGGTGGCCGGGTCGTACGAGCGGGCCGCCCGCGCGCTGCTGCTCGGGCTGCCCCGCGACGACGCCGACGCGCCCCTGGACACCGAGCGGCACCTGGCGCGGCTGCTGCTCAGCGTGGACCCGGAGGCCCTGGCCGACCTGCGGGCGCAGGTGCTGGAGCCCTTCGCCGCGCTGCCGCCGGCCACCGCCCACCGGCTCGCTGAGACGCTGCGGGCCTGGCTGCTGCACCAGGGCCGCCGCGACGACGTGGCGGCGGCCCTGTTCGTGCACCCGCAGACGGTGCGCTACCGGATGGCGCAGGTGCGGGAGCTGTACGGCGACCGGCTGCTCGACCCGCAGACCGTGCTGGACCTGACGCTCGCCCTGGCGGTGCTGCCGCCACCGTCGGAGCCGGGCTGACCGCCGGTGTCGGTGGGCGCGGGACGGGTCGGGCCGCCCGCTCAGGCCGGCACGGCGGCGCGGCGCGGGCCCGGCCGGTTGACCGCGTCGGGGACGTCGTCGCCGCGCAGGGCCGCCCGGACGCTCTCGGCGGCGGCGACGCCCGCCTTGACCTGGGCTTCGGCGGTGGACGCGCCCAGGTGCGGGGTGACCACCACCTCGTCGAGGGCGAACAGCGGCGAGGCCACGCAGGGCTCGGTGGCGAACACGTCGACGCCGGCCCCGGCCACCCGGCCGGCGGCGATCGCCTCGGCCAGCGCCTCCTCGTCGACCAGGCCGCCCCGGGCGCAGTTGACGATCCGTACCCCCGGCTTGACCCGCGCCAGCTCCGCCCGGCCGATCAGCCCGACGGTCTGCGGGGTGCGCGGCAGGTGCAGGGAGATGAAGTCGCTGGTGGCCAGGAGCTGGTCGAGGCCGACGAGGGCGACGCCGACCCGGGCGGCCCGCTCGCAGGTGGCGTACGGGTCGTAGGCGACGACCCGGGTGCCGAACGCGGCCATCCGCTGGGCGAAGAGCACACCGACGCGGCCCAGGCCGATCACGCCCACGGTCTTCCCGGCGATCTCCACGCCCGTGAACCGGGACCGCTGCCAGCGCCCCTGCTTGAGCGCGGCGCTGGCGGTGGCGGTGTGCCGGGCCACGGCGAGCAGCAGGGCGACGGCCTGCTCGGCGGCGGACACGACGTTCGAGGTGGGCGCGTTGACCACCAGCACGCCCCGGGCGGTCGCCGCCGGCACGTCGACGTTGTCCACGCCGACGCCGGCGCGGGCCACCACCCGCAGGCGTACCGCCGCGTCGAGGGCCTCGGCGTCGACGCGGGTGGCGCTGCGGATGACGACGGCGTCGGCGTCGGGCAGGGCCGCCAGCAGCGCCGCCCGGTCGGCGCCGTCGACCCGACGTACGTCGAACTCGTCGGCCAGCAGGCGCAGCGCCTCCCCGGCCAGCTCCTCGGTGACCAGCACCCGCTGCCGGGCACCGGCCCCGGTCGTCATGGTCTGCTCGCTCATCTTCGCTCTCCTCGGGGACGTCCGGATCTCCCCCGGCACGCGACGCGCCGGTGCGCCGACGATGGACCGTGGGCGTTAGCCGGTGGTTACGCGGTCAGCGACAGCGGCTGCAGGCCCCGCGCGGCGGGGCGGCGGGGCGACGCCGGACGGGGGGCCGAGGCCCGCCGCCCGCGCAGCCGCCCGGTGAGGGCGAGGTCGCGGATCTGCCGGGTACGCCCGGTCGGGCCGACGTCGAGGCCATCGCGCAGCCGCTGCACGCACAGGTCGTACCAGCTGCGGACCTGACCCAGCTCGCCGAGCATGCCGTGCACCACCAGCAGGTTCTGGTACGCCTCCTCCTGGTACGGGTCGACCGACAGGATGCGCCGGCACCAGGTGACGACCGCGCGGGGATCGTCGCGGAGCATGGCGTCGGCGCGCAGGTGGTGCAGCGACCGCAGCACCATGGCCCGGGTCCACTGGCGCTGTTCGTCGACCCAGTCGGCGGTCTCGCCGTTGAGGAAGTCGCCCTGGTAGAGGCTGATCGCCCGGTGGTGGGCGGCCAGGGCCCCTCCGGTGTCGCCGGTCCGCTCGGCCTCCCGCGCGGCGTCGACGGCCGCCTCGAACTCCTCGGCGTCGACGCAGATCTCGGCGCACCGCAGCAGGTATCCGACGTCCTGGTAGACGATCTCGACCCCGGTGCCGCCGGGGCAGCTGCCGAGGATCTGCCGCAGCGCGTGGGCGGCCACCTTCAGCGAGGTCGACCGGTCCGTGTCGCTGTCGGGCCAGAGCACCTCGTAGAGCCGCTCCCGGGGCACCACGTGACCCCGGTTGAGCACGAGGAACTGGAAGAGGTTGCGCGCCTTGCCGGCGCGCCAGCGCTCGACGGGCACACCGTCGACGGTGACCGCGAAGTCACCGAGGAAACGAACGGTGACGGCGGCGGGAGGGTTCGGCAGCATGGGTGTCCCTTCTCAGGCGGTGACGGAAACCTTCATCGACACCTCCGACGCTAAAACGACCTCCCGAGTCCACAAGGGAACCGTTCGCAACTGGGTACTCCCCCTACGACCAAGGTGACAGTCGGGCTACGACCTACCGCACCCGGACGCTGTGACCTGCGACAGACGACCGCGCCGTCGTCCACACCGGACGATCGGTCCGACGACGACCGAGGGGAGCTGGTGACGATGACCATGAGCACGCTGACGGCGACCCGACCGTCGGACCGGTGGTGGCGGACCCTCGGCCTGTCCTTCGTGGAGGCCCGGCCGGTGGTGCAGGTGATCTTCCTGCTCCGGTTCGCCGCGGGCGCGGCGGCCGGCGCGCTGTCCGGGGCGGACCTCGACGGCGCCCTCGGCCGGGGCGCGCTGGCCTGGCTGCTGCTGACCTGGAGCGTCTACCTGCTCAACGGCGTCGCCGACGTCACCGAGGACCGGGCCAACGGCTCCCGCCGCCCGATCGCCCGGGGCCGGCTCGACCGAGGCGTCGCCCTGCGGACCGCGCACGGGCTGGCGGCGGCCGGCCTGCTGGTGGCCGCGACCGTCGGCTCGACGCTGGTGCTGCTCGGCGCGGGGCAGCTCGCGCTCGGCTGGTGGTACTCGATGGGCCGGGCGCCGTTGAAGCGCCGGGTCGCCGGCACCGCCGGCGCGGTGGTGATCGCCGGCCTGCTCACCTACCTGGCCGGGGCGGACAGCGCCGGGGCCCGGCCGGTGCCGCACCTGTGGGTCTTCTGCGTCGCGATGGCCCTGTGGATGGCCGTCGGGGCCCTCGCCAAGGACCTCTCCGACGTGCCCGGCGACCGGCTCGCCGGGCGACGCACCCTGCCCGTCACGCGGGGCGTGCCGTGGGCCCGCCGTTCCGTGGCGGCCGTCGCGCTCACCGTCGCGCTCGCCTTCCTGCTCGCGGCCCACGACGCGTGGCCGGCCGTCCGGGTCGCATCCTGGCTCACCGTGGCCGGGGCGCTGGTGCTGACCGGGTTGACCTGCGGGACGGCCGGGGACGGCACGCCGGCGCGTCGGCGCCGCCCGTACCGGGTCTTCATGGCCACCCAGTACCTGGCCCACCTGGCGCTACTCGGTCCGGTTGCGACCTGTGTCGGCACTCAGGGACACTAGTGTGCGGGGGTCAACTCGGACCATGAGCCGGCGCTGGGCTGAGAGGTGCGGTGGGGGACACGAGGACAGATGCGGGCACGACCGGACGCGGCCTGCCACCCGCGGTCCGGGCCGAGATCCTCGACGCCTACGAGCAGCGACTACGGGCCACCGGCAACGCGATCTTCGCCGACCCTGAGGCGCGCCGGCAGGCGCTGTGCCAGGCCAACGCGGTCATCGACGACGTCGACCGGTACGGGGCCAGCGGCACCGCCGAGATGGCGCCGGTGGCGACCCCGTTCACGCTCAGTGTCGGCCGCGACCGCGCCCAGCGCGGCATCCACCCCGTCCAGTCGCTGCGCGCCGCGACCCTGCTCTTCGAGGCCGCCCTGCCCCCGCTGATCCGCGAGTACGCCCGCGGGGACGCCGACGACGGCGCGGTCACCGCCACCATCGCCGCCACGCTGCACCGCACGATCATGGCCCGGATCGAGACGGGCGCCCTGTCCTACGTGGGTTTCCTGCTGGAGCGGGTGTTCACCTCGCACCTGGCCGAGCGCCGCCGGATCGGCCGGGAGCTGCACGACCGGGTGGCGCACGCCATCGGCGTGGGGCTGCAACACCTCGACCTGCACCGCATCTACCAGAAACGCCGGTCGGACCGGGCCGAGGGCAAGCTCGACCAGGCCGGGCGCGCCATGCGGGACGCGCTGTCGCTGACCCGGGCCCTGTCCGAGGAACTGCGGCACTCGGTGGGGCCGGCCGGGCTGGAGGACGCGCTGCGCGGCTACCTGAAGGCGAGCGTCCCGTCGAGCGTCGCGATCACCTGCACCGTCACCGGCGACACCCGCACCGTCCCGCAGGCCATCGCCGAGGAGATCTACCTCGTGCTGCGCGAGGCGGTCCGCAACGCCCTGCTGCACTCCGGCAGCGACCGGCTGGACGTCTCGGTCGAGGTGTGCGGCACGGCGCTCACCGCGACCGTCCGCGACCACGGCCGCGGCTTCACGCCGAGCCCCCAGGACCTCTCCGGCGGCGGCCTGCTGTCCATGCGGGAACGCGTCGAGCTGGTCGGCGGGGCGGTGTCCATCTGCCCCGGCCCCACCGGGGGCACCACGGTCGCCATCTGCGTGCCGTTGTCCGGGGAGTCCCGATGACCCACGGCACCGGGCAGACCCGGGTGGTCGTCGCCGACGACCACATGCTGTTCCGCGACGGCCTGCGCGAACTGCTGGAGACCGACCCGGGCTGCGCCGTGGTGGGCGAGGCGGCCACCTCCGACGAGGCCCTCGCGCTCGTGGCCCACCTGCACCCGGACGTGCTGCTGCTCGACGTCGAGATGCCCGGCCCCGGCACGCCGGTGGTCATCGACCGGGTGCGCCGGGAGTTCCCGCACACCCGGGTCATCGTGCTCACCATGCACGAAAGCGCGGCCATCGTGCAGGACCTGCTGGCCCGGGGCGCGTACGCCTACCTGGTGAAGAACATCGCCGGCGAGGAGCTGATCGCCGCCGTGCACTCCGTCGGCCGGGGGCGGGACAACGTGCTGCTGTCGGTGTCCCGGGAGACGATCGGCCAGCTGGAGAGCCACCAGGAGGGCACGCCGCCGCTGCTGTCGCAGCGGGAGCTGGACGTGCTGCGGCTGGTCGCGCAGGCGTACAGCAACGGGCAGATCGCCCACCGGCTCGGGATCACCGAGGGCACCGTGAAGCGGCACCTGACCAACATCTACGCCAAGCTCGACGCGGTGTCCCGGGTGGACGCCATCCGCAAGGCCGTGGCCGCGCGGCTGCTCTCCGCCGAGGAGACCAGCTGACCGACCGGGCCGCCCCGGGTGGCACCGGGCCGGGGCCGGCCGGTCAGCTCAGGCCCGGCGGTCAGCGCCGGACGACCCGGGCCGCCGCCACCGGCCCGGCCGGCGCCCCCGCCAGCACCAGTTCGCGCTCCTCGCCGGCCCGCCGGTCGGCGGTGAGCCGCCCGGCGGCGCGCGCCACCTGGAGCACCCCGTCGACGAGCTCCGGCAGGCGGTGCGTGGGCAGGGCCTGCTTGCCGTCGCAGAGCGCCGTGGCGGGGTCGCAGTGGGTCTCCACGATGATCCCGTCCGCGCCGCAGGCCGCCGCGGCCAAGGCCAGCGGCAGCACCCGGCTGGTCTCCCCGGCGGCGTGGCTCGGGTCGATGATCACCGGCAGGTGGCTGCGCTCCTTGAACACCGGCACGGCGGCGATGT
The DNA here is from genome assembly GCF_054052245.1 of Micromonospora sp. PTRAS2. Lineage (NCBI taxonomy): Bacteria > Bacillati > Actinomycetota > Actinomycetes > Micromonosporales > Micromonosporaceae > Micromonospora > Micromonospora sp. PTRAS2. Next base: position 303,655 of record NZ_JBSWBU010000008.1, on the reverse strand, counting down.
CGAGGGTGAAGCGGTAGCCCGTCTCGAAGGTGCGGATGCCGCGCTCGCAGAGGACGACGTCGGGGTTGCCGCCGTCGAGGATGTACTCGGCGGCCATCAGCGTCTCGTCGATCGTGGCGGCCAGGCCGCGCTTGAGCAGCACCGGCACCCGCAGCCGGCCCAGCTCCCGCAGCAGCGCGTAGTTCTGCATGTTGCGGGCCCCCACCTGGAGCATGTCCACCGCCGGCAGCATCGCGTCGAGGTCGCGGACGTCGAGGACCTCGGAGACGACCGGCAGGCCGGTGGCGCGGCGGGCCTCCGCCAGCAGGGCCAGGCCGCGCCGGCCCAGCCCCTGGAAGGCGTACGGGGAGCTGCGCGGCTTGAACGCGCCGCCGCGCAGGGCGTGCGCGCCGCAGTCGCGTACGGCGTGCGCCACCTCCAGCAGCTGGTCGCGGCTCTCCACGGAGCAGGGGCCGGCGATGACGGTGAACCCGCCCGGGCCGACCGTGGCGTCGCCGAGCCGCACGCTGCTGGGCAGCCCGATGCGGGCCTGGGCGGACGCGCACGGGTACTGCCCCGGCACTCCGGCGACGTGCCGGACCTGGGGCAGGTGCGCGACCGCCTGGTCCACCGTCGCCAGGTCGCCGGTGAGGGAGAGCAGGTGGGGGCTGTGCCGGCGCACGTCGGAGCCGACCCGGTCGGCCAGGTTGAGCACCTGGGACAGTTCGCTTTCGGTGGCCGTCTCCCGGAGCACGATGATCACGGTCATGGTTCACCTCGCTGAATCTTCGACGGGGGTCCGCGCCGGCCGGCGCGGGCCCTGAGCCGGTGGCGGCGACCGACGCCGCCGCCACCGGTGGAGGTCAGCCGCCCACCGCGACGGTGGCGGGGGCGGTCGGGTCGACGGCTGGGTCGGCGAGCCGGGCGCGCAGGGCGGCGTCGACGCGGTCGAGCGTCGCCCGGGCCGCTTGGCCGCCCGGGCAGGTCCAGTCCAGCTCCAGCCGGGGGCCGGTCACCCGCGCGGTCAGGTCGGCCGCGACGCCGGGCAGCAGGTTCGCCCGGCGTACCGGCAGCCAGTCCTCGCCGTCGTCGGCGCGCAGCACGCGCACGGCGACGGCGGGCCCCCCGTCGGTCGGGCCGCCGGTCAGCGGGCCCACGACGTCCCGGGCCGCCGCCGGCGCGCCGGCCGGGGCCGGAGCCAGGGCCGCCGGGGCCCCGGTCGCCTCGGCGTACGCGTCGACGGCGAGCGCGCCGAGCAGCTCCTCGGGGCCGGTGCCGGCCCGCCGGGCGGCGGCGGCCAGCGCGGACCAGCCGTCGCCGACGGCGCGCTGCAACCGGACCGGATCGGCGGCGACGGGCCCCGCCGGCGCGGCGGACTCCGCCGGCGGCGCGGGTTCGGCGCGCAGCAGGTCCCGGACGGTCAGCGCGGGCGCGGGCCCGTCCGGCTCCTCGTAGCCGGCGGCGAGCAGCCGGGGCAGCACCTCGTCGAGGCTGCGATCGTCGGCGACCGCCGGGTGCACGGCCAGGTGCACGGCGACGACGTCGTCGGGCAGCAGCGTCAACCGCAGCCGGTACGGTGGCCCCTCGGCCAGGTCGAACGGCGTGGCCAGCAGCTCGGCGCGGACCTGGTCGAGCCGGTCGGCGGCGTCGACGGCGTCGGTCAGGTCGCGCACCGGCGGCGGGGCGGGCGCGCGCTCGGCGACCCGCTGGGTGCCGTCGGCGGCGAAAACCAGCCGCAGGGCGTCCTGCTGCGTGACCAGCCGCTGCCACGCGGCGACGAACCGGTCCACGTCGAGCCAGTCGCGCTGCCACTCGACGTACCGCACGCCGGGGGCGCCGGCCAGGCCGGCCTGGGCCGCGCCGAGGCCGAACGGCGCGTGGCGGCCCGCCGCGTCGTGCGTCACGACCCCGGGGGCCCGCCGGGGAGTGCCGGCCCGCTCGGCGAGGGCGGCCACGGTGGGCGCGCGGAACAGCTCGGACATCTTCAGCCGCAGCCGCGCCTCGTCGCGCAGCCGGGCCAGCAGCCGCATCGCCCGCAGCGAGTCGCCGCCCAGCTCGAAGAAGTCGTCGTCGACGCCGATGTCGTCGAGGTCGAGCACCTCGGCCCAGATCCGGGCCACCCGCTCCTGCGCCGGGTTCTCCGGCGCCCGGTACGGCGTGTCCAACTCGGGGCGGGTGCGCGGCGGGGGCGGCAGCACCGCCCGGTCGATCTTGCCGTTGGCCGTGGTGGGCAGGTCGTCGACGACGTACGCCGCCGGCACCATGTAGCTCGGCAGCCGCCGCCGCAGGGCGGCCCGGACCGCCGTCAGCTCCGGCGGCCGGACGCGGTCCGGCTCGACGTACGCGACGAGCCGCCGCTCCCCCGGGGTGTCCTCGCGGGCCAGCACCGCGCACTGGCGCACCCCCGGCTGTTCGGCCAGGACGCTCTCGATCTCGCCGAGGTGCACCCGGTAGCCGCGGATCTTCACCTCGTTGTCGGTGCGGCCGACGATCTCCACGGTGCCGTCGGGCCAGTACCGGGCGACGTCGCCGCTGCGGTACAGCACGGGGTACGGGTCGCCGGGCAGCTCGTTGGGCAGGAACTTGGCGCCGTTGACCTCCGGCCGGTTGAGGTAGCCGCGCGACAGGCTCTCGCCGGAGACGTACAGCTCGCCGAGCACCCCGGGGGGCACCGGCTGGCGGTTCGCGTCCAGCACGTACGCCCGGACGTTGGCCACCGGGCGGCCCACCGGCGGCATCCGGTCGGGGCGGCCGTCGGGCGCCTCGGCGGCCAGGGTGGACAGGTCGCAGGTGCCGACGACGGTGGCCTCGGCGGAGCCGTAGACGTTGAGCACCCGGAACGGCAGCTGCGGGTCGGGCCAGGAGCGCACCCGCTCGCCGGCGATGCGCATCCAGCGCAGCGCGGTGCCGGCGGGCCAGTCGAGCCGCCACAGCCGCTCGGCCATCGCGGTGAGCACCAGCGACTGCTCGATGCGCTGCTCGACCAGCCAGTCGCGCAGCTGCTCCGGGGACGCGGCGACGGCCGGCTCCGGGATGTGCACGGTGCCGCCGACGGCCAGGATCGGGAAGCAGTCCACCTGCACCAGGCCGAAGCCGGGCGAGCAGAGCCAGGTGCCGCGCTGCCCCGGCGCGAGGCCGCACTGCTCGCGCAGGACGTGCACGGTGTTGCGCAGCGGGCCGTGGCGCAGCAGCACCGCCTTCGGCTTGCCCGTGGACCCGGAGGTGTAGGCGATGTGGCAGACCTCCTCGTCGGCGACCGGGCAGCCGGGGTCGACGGCGGGGGCGGCCCGCCACTCGTCGCCCTCGACCTCCACGACGGGGCAGGCCACCGCGCCGAGGCGGGCGCGCAGGCCGGCGCGGGTCAGCACGGCCGCGGCCCGCGAGTCGTCGACCATGAACTCCAGCCGCTCCTGCGGGTACTCGGGGTCCAGCAGCACCGCCGTGGCGGCCAGCCGGAACGCGGCGAGCTGGGCGAGGATGCTCTCCGGGGAGCGTTCCAGGCAGACGCCGACCCGGTCGCCCCGGCCGACGCCGAGGCCCGCCAGGTGCTGCGCGAGCCGGTTCGCGTCGGCGTCGAGGTCGCCGTAGCCGAGGGTGCGGTCGCCGGCCACGACGGCGGGACGGTCGGGTGCCTCGCGGGCGACGCGGGCGACCAGCTCGGGGAACTGCTCCGGCGGGAACTGCCGGGCGGTGTCGTTCCACTCGTAGAGGATGGCCGACCGCTCGTCGGGGCCGAGCAGGGGCAACTCGGCGACGCGGGCGTCCGGGTCACCGGCGAGGGCGGTGAGCAGCCGGCCGAGGTGCGCGGCGATGCGCGCGACGGTGCCGGGGGCGAAGCGCGGGTCCGCGACGAGGCACGTGCGCCCGTCGGCGCTGGTGACGGTCAGCTCGGCGGCGGCCGGGTCGGCGGCCTCCGGCGGCCCGTCGACCACCACCGCGTGGCAGGGCCGCTGCCCGCCGGCCGGGTCCACGCCGCGTAGCCGCGCCAGCTCGGCCGGCGTGACCCCGCCGAGGTCGACGGCCGCCCGGACGGCCTCGGCGGCGGCGGCGCGCAGCCCGGCGACGGTCTGTCCGCCCTCGACGGTGAGCCGGACGGCGAGCAGCCGCCCGGTCGCGGCCACGGACCGGCCGACGAGCAGGCGCGGCTCGCCGCCGTAGCGGTGCAGCAGCGCGCCGACGCCGGCGAGGAGGTCGGCGGCCGGGTACGGCCCGCCCGGCACCTCCCGGACGACGGGCGCCGCGTCGCGCGCGGCGGCGGTCCGGTCGGCGGGCAGGTTGACCGCCCGCGGGACGTCCTGCAGATGTCGCTCCCAAGCAGCGGTGTCGGGCACGGCCGCCTCCTTCAGGTGGTCGACGGATCTCGGTCTCGGGTCGGCGGGCGTCGCGCCCGGATCGGCACGGCCCCGCCCCCATCGCTGGTTGTCGGTCTCCGGCGGACGTTAGGCAGGCCGGGTTAGACCCCGGTTACGGGCGTCCCGACGGCGGGCCCGACGCCGGATGGCGCGACGGCCGGCGGGCGCGGGTAACCGGGAGGCAACCGACGCGACGTATCATTTCCCACTCAATCCACCGGAGCCGGTCCGTGCCGGATATGGCGGACCGGTCCACCGACGGAACGGGAGGCCGGCCATGGCAGCACAGTTCCTCCGCGTCGTCGTCAACCGGGCCGGGCGGTACGCGTTGTGGCCACACGCCCACCCCACGCCGGCCGGCTGGGCCGACACCCACTTCATCGGCAGCCGGCTGCGCTGCCTGGCCCAGATCGGTGAGCTCAGCCGGACCCGGGGCGTCCCCGCCACCGGCCCGCCCGCCCACCCACCGGCGCACCTCCCGGTGCGGCTGGCGGCCGGGGCGTCGGGGCGGGTCGCCGTCGCCGACCCCACGGTGCAGACCCTGCCCGCCCTGCTGGCCACGGTCGCGGCCGCCAACCCGGACGCCCCCGCCGTCGTCCACGAGGGACACCCGACGACCTTCCGGGACCTCGACCGCCGCTCCGGCGACCTCGCCCGGCTGCTCGCCGAGCACGGGGTGCGCCCCGGCGACACGGTCGGACTGCTGCTGCGCGGCGGGGCGGACGCCGTCGTCGGGCGGCTCGCCGCGCTCAAGAGCGGGGCCGCGTACCTGCCGCTGCCGTCCGGGGACGGGCGCGGGGCGGCGCGGGTCGGCCTGGGGCTGGTGCTCGCCGAGCCCGAGTGGGCCGGATCGGCCCGTCGCCACGGCGTCCGCGTGCTGCCCTGGCGACGTCGCCACGGCTCGGGCCGGGCGCTGGTCCGCCCGGTGCGGGCGGACGACCCGGCGTACGTGCTGAGCGGGGTGACCCCGCTCGGGGGCCTGCTGCTGGCCCACCGCCACCTCGTGCTGGCCGCCCGGTCAGGCGCGATCGACGGGGACCCGGCGGACGCCGCTGCCGTGCCGCCCGGCGCGGTCGAGGCCGCCGTGTGGGGCCCGCTGCTGCGCGGCGACCCGCTCGCCCTCGGCCCGGAGGGCGCGGCGGCCCCGCCCGCCGGGGCGCTGCCCGGCGGCGACTGGCAGGTGCTCGACGACGGCCTCGTTCCCGCCGCCGTGGGCCGGCTGTACGTCGGTGCGCCCTGGCTGGCGCGGGTGGTCGCCGACAGCCCGCTGCGCTCGGCCGGGTGGCTGGTGCCCGACCCGTCCGACCCGGGCGGGCACTCGGTGCTGGTGGCGACCGCCTGGCGGGCCGTGCGCGCCCCGGACGGCCGGCTCCGGCTGCTCGGCCCGGCGGCCTGACGAGGCCGGCGGCCCGGTCGGTGGCCGGGCAGGTGCCCCCGGGCCGCCCGTGCGGTGGGCCGGCGCCCCGCCGGACGAGGCGGTGCCCCGCCACGTCGGCGACATGGCGGGGCACGGGCACGACCGGGGTCACGCCGGGGCGGGCAGCCGCGAGGCGGCGAGGAAGTTCGTCAGCATCGCCAGGCCGTGCTGGGTACGGACGCTCTCCGGGTGGAACTGCACCGACTCCACCGGCAGCCGGCGGTGCCGCAGCCCCATCACGTACCCGTCGTCGGCGGCGTGCGCCGTCGGCACCAGGTCGGTGCCGGCGAGGCTCGCCCCGTCCACGATGAGCGAGTGGTAGCGGGTGGCGGTCAACGGGCGGGGCAGGCCGGCGAAGACGCCCCGGCCGTCGTGGCGGATCTCGCTGGTCTTGCCGTGCATCAGGTGCCGGGCGCGCAGCACCCGCGCGCCGAAGGCCAGCCCGATCGCCTGGTGGCCGAGGCAGACCCCGAAGATCGGCAGCCGCCCCGCGTACGCCTCGACCAGCTCGACGTGGCCGCTCTCGGCCGGGTGCCCGGGGCCGGGGCCGAGCAGCAGCGCGTCGGCCCCCGTGCCCGGCACGTCGGCGACGCCGATCGCGTCGGAGCGCACCACCTCGGCCTCCATGCCGGCGCTGAGCAGGTACTGGCGGATGATGTGCACGAAACTGTCGTACGCGTCGACGAGCAGGACCTTCACAGCAGCTCCTCTCCGGTGACCGCCCAGTAGCCGGCGCTCAGCTTGGCCAGGGTCTCGCGCCACTCCCGCTCGGGCCGGGAGTCGGCGACCACGCCCGCGGACGCCCGCGTGTGGTAGCTCTGCCCGTCGTGCAGCACGGTGCGGATGCACAGGGCGAGGTTGACGTACCCGCCGACGCCGATCAGGCCGATCGCCCCGGCGTAGAGGCCCCGGCGGCTGGCCTCCGTCGACTCGATGATCTCCATGGCGCGGATCTTCGGCGCGCCGGTCATGGTGCCCGACGGGAACAGCGCGGCGAGCACGTCGTAGCTGTCCAGCTCCGGCGACACCGCGCCGGTGACGGTGGAGACCAGGTGCAGCACGTGCGAGTAGCGCTCGACGACCAGGGTCTCCGGCACGTCCAGGGTGTCCGGTCGGCAGATCCGGCCGATGTCGTTGCGGCACAGGTCCACCAGCATGATGTGCTCGGCGATCTCCTTCGGGTCGGCGGCGAGCCGCCGGCCCGCCTCACGGTCCCGCGCCGGGTCGCCGGTGCGCGCGGCGGTGCCGGCGATCGGCCGCATCGTGGCCGTGCCGTCCTCGACCCGCACGAACAGCTCGGGGCTCGCCCCGATGACGGTCTGCCCGGCCAGCGGGGCCAGGTACATGTACGGCGACGGGTTGCGCCGGCGCAGCCGCTCGTACACCCGGACCGGGTCGGCGTCGCTGCGGATGGTCAGCTCGTGGCCGATCTGCACCTGGTAGATGTCGCCGGCCGCGATGTGCCCGAGGCAGCGGTCGACGGCCCGACGGTAGTCGTCCTCGGCGACGTCGTCGGTGACCGCGAACGGCGGCATCGCCCCGTCCGCCGCCCCGTCGCCCGGCGGCCCGTCGGCGGCGTCCAGCAACGCGACCAGCTCGCCGGCCGGGTCGTCGGGCCAGGCCGGGGAGCGGTGCAGCAGCAGCTCCGCCGTCCCGGCCGTCAGGTCGAAGCGGACCAGGCCCCGGTGCAGCACCAGGCAGGCGTGCGGCAGCCGGGGGCCGCCCTCGATCAGGTACGGCAGCCGCTCGAAGTGCCGGGCCGCGTCGTAGCCGAGGAACGCCAGGAAGCCGAAGGAGAAGTCACCCGGCCCGGCGGGGGCGTCGAACAGCTCCTGCACGACGCGCAGCACCTCCTCCAGGCCGTCGACCCCGGCGGCCCGCGCCCGGGCGGCGGCGGCCAGGGCGGGCCGGCCGGTGACGGTCACCGCGCGGCCGGTCACCGCGACCGACAGCAGCTCCCCGAAACCGACGTACGCGTGGCGGGTGTCGCCCGCCGGGCCCGCCGGCGACTCCAGCAGGTAGACCTGGTCGGCGCCGAACCTGCGGCGCAGCGCGAGGTACGCGGCGAACGGGTCGGCGACGCGGACCCGGTGGCGCTCGGTGGCGACCGGCACGACGGTGTCCGGTCGGGCTGGTGCGAGTGTCATCTCTGCTCCTTGCCTGGACCGTGTCGGGGCGGGTCAGCTGCGCAGCGAGTGCGCGCCGGCGGCGGCCCGGGCGGCGGCGACGTCCTGGTCGGCCCCGGCCCGGTTGTCCTTGATCCGGGCGGCCTTCCAGCTCACGAACGCCCCGGTGTTGGTGATCGGGTCGAGTTCGGTGGTGACCTCCACCCGCGTCGGCACCCCGAAGTGCTCGGTGAGCCGGGTGGCGAGCGCGGCCCGCGCGGCGGAGCCGTCGGCGTCGGCGGCACCGTCGCGCAGCAGTTCCACGTAGACGGTGAGGGCGTCGGTGCCGTTGGGCGCGGTGTCGATGACCACCTGGTAGCCGAGGCAGCGGGACAGGCCGCCGAGCACGGCCGACTCGATCTGCGCGGGACGGTACCGCCCGGCGCCGATCGCGACCCGGTCGGCGACCCGGCCCAGCACCTCGACCACGTCGCCGGGGCCGCCGCAGCCGCAGGAGTTCGGGGCGACGGTCACCAGGTCGCCGGTCCGGTAGCGGATCAGCGGCTTGATGCCGTCGACGAGCATGGTCAGGCACAGCTCGCCGGTGCCGTACGCGCCGAGGCTGGCCTCCGAGTCGGGGTCCAGCACCTCGACCAGGTAGTTCGGCCCGGAGATGTGCAGCCGGTCCAGGTGGCAGCCGGTGCCGATCGCCATGGCCTCCTGCGACCCGTACAGGGCGGGGCGCACGTCCGCGCCCCAGATCGAGCGCACGTTCGCCCCGAACGCCGGGGTGCAGATCTCCCCCAGCACGGTGAACAGCTTCACCGGCAGGTCCCGCGCCGGGTCGAGCCCGTTCTGCAGGGCCGCCTTGGCCAGGTTCAGGCAGAGCGCCGGTGCGGCCACGAGGACCTCCACGTTCAGCTCCCGGATCAGCCGCAGCGCCTTGCGGAAGCCCACCCGGGGCGACTCCGGCCAGATCTTGACGTGGCAGGCGCCGAGGCGCTGGGCGACGTCGCCGAAGGTGTCGCCGAAGGCGTACAGCTCCGAGGGGCCCATCAGCCCGACCACCGGGCGGCGGCCGTCGAAGTAGTGGTCGAACAGCCGCCGCCACGCCCACTCGACGTGCACGTTGCTGGACATGACGTCCTTCGCGTCGCGGGGGCAGGGCGTGGACGCCCCGGTGGTGCCGGTGGTCTCGTAGTAGATCAGCGCGTCGGCGGGGGTGCCGGCGAGCACGTCGTGCATCTCACGGCGCAGGTCGTCCTTCGTGGTGAACGGCAGCCGGCCCAGGGTGTCCGGGGTGACCGCGTCGAGGTCGACCCCGGCGAGGTGCCGGGCGTAGAACGGCGACCGGGCCGTCACGTGCCGCAGCACCGCCCGCAGCCGGTTGGCCCGCCAGGTGGCCCAGTCGGCCGCGTCGAGCAGGCCGGCCTGGTACCGCTCGCTGACGAGCGGGTAGTCGCGCCAGAAGTCTTCTCCGGTGGTCGCGTTGGTCATGACTGTCCGCTCCCGGTGTGTGCGCTGGTACGTCGCCAAGGTCGCCGGCGACGCTAGGCGCCCCCGGTTGGCCGCCGGTTACGCGCGGGCGGGACCGGCGCGTAACCGGCCGCTCGTACGGTGCGCACCGATGGCCGCACCGTCGGGCGAGGAGGAGTCATGGGGACGCTGATGGGCCGACTGGCCGCCATGTCGGAGGAGGACCGGGCCAGGGTGCTGGCGAAGGTCCGGGGCGCCGCGGGCGGCGCGGCGGGCACCGGGGAACCCCGGCTGACCCCCGGGGCCTGCCCGGCGGGGCGGGGGCCGGCGTCGTTCGTGCAGGAGCAGCTCTGGTTCGTCAGCCAGCTCGCGCAGGGCGTCCCGGCGTACAACGTGTCGTTCGCGTTCCACCTGACCGGGCCGCTCGACGCCGACGCGCTGCTGGCGGCGGTCCGCGACGTGGTCCGCCGGCACGACGTGCTGCGCAGCCGGCTGGTGCTCGCCGACGGCCGGCTCGTCCAGGAGGTCACCGACGCCGACCCGCAGGTGCCGGTGCGCGACCTGACCGGCGCGCCCGACCCGCAGGGGGCCGCGCAGGAGCGCGTCGCCGAGCTGTCCCGCACCGCGTTCGACCTGGCCGCCCGGCCGCCGCTGCGGCTGGAGCTGCTGCGCATCTCCCCCACCCGGCACGCGCTGGCGTGGATCGCCCACCACACCCTGGTCGACGGCTGGTCGTTCGGCATCCTGCTGACCGAGCTGGCCGGGGCGTACCGGGCCCGGTGCGCGGGGCGGGAACCGGACCTGCCCGAGGTGCGACTGCAGTTCCGCGACGTCGCGCACTGGCAGCGGGAACGGATGACCGGGCCAACCCTGGACCGGCTGCTGGACCGCTGGCAGCGGCGGCTGGCCGGGCCCGCCCCGGCGGAGCTGCCCACCGACCGGCCCCGGGGCGCCGCGCAGACGTTCCGCGGCGGAATGCTCCGCTTCGACTTCGGTGCCGACGCCGCCGCCGGGGTCGCCGCCGTCGCCGACCGGCTGCGGGTCACCCCGTTCGCCGTGCTGCTGGGCGCGTACGCGCTGGTCGTGGCCGCGTACGCCGGGTCGGACGCGGCGGTGGTCGGCGCGCCGCTGGCCGGACGGGGCCGCCCGGAGCTGGACGCGGTGGTCGGCCCGTTCTCCAACACCCTGCCGCTGCGCGTCGACCTGTCCGGCGACCCAACCGGGGCCGAGGTGCTGACCCGCGCCAACGACGCGATGCTCGACGCGGTGTCGGGGCAGGACGTGCCGTTCAGCAGGCTCGCCGACGCGGTGCGCGGCGACCGGGACGCCCGCCGCAACCCGCTGTTCGACGTGCTGTTCAACCTGGGCAACCTGCCGCCGGGCAGCGACCGCGCCGACCTGGGCGGGCAGACCCGGCTGGAGGTGGCCGGCTGTCCGAACGGGACGGTCCGCCTCGACCTGGAGCTGACCGCCGAACACACGCCGCAGGCGCTGACCGGCCGACTGGAGTACAACGCCGACCTGTTCGACGAGGCCACGGCCGCCGCCCTGCTCGACGACGTACGGCTGGTGGTCGGGCAGCTCGCCGCCGACCCGACGACCCGCCGGTCGGCGCTCGAGGTGCCCGGCGCGCGCCGGCGGCGGCTCGCCGCGGTGGCCCGCGCCGCCGGCGACGACGCGGCCCCGCTGCGCCCGGCCCGGACCGCGGCCCGGCGGACCCGGGCGTGGAGCCGGTGACCCGGCCCCGGTCAGTCGCCGGCCGGCGGCCCGGCCGCGAGGACCTCCCGGTCCTCGTCGGGCAGCCAGCAGTCGGCCAGGTCGTGGGCCCGCCACCCCTCCAGCGCGCCGTAGTCGTGCAGCAGGTCGACGAAGTCGTGCAGGACGGGCCGCCGGTCGTTGCGCCGCCACAGCAGCGACCACGGGTACACCGGTCGCGGCTCGACCAACGGCAGGGTGACCAGGTCATCGGCCTGCGGGTTGGCCACGTCGGCGGCGGAGAGGAAGACCCGCCCCAGGGCCCGGCCCCGGCGCAGCAGCTCGTCCGCCCCGACGTTGTCGACCTGCTCGAAGGTGAGCGGGATGCCGAACCGGTCGGCGAAGAGCTGCAGGTAGGTGCCCCACTCCACGGCGCTGCCCGGGCTGGGCACCCAGACGCCGTGGTCGACCAGGTCGGCGGGGCGCACCGTCGACCGCCCGGCCAGCGGGTGCCCGGCGTCCACGACGGCCACCAGGGGCTCCAGCCGGATCAGCCGGTGCGCCACGGCGGTCGCGGTCGCGGCACCGGCGACCCGGCCGAAGACGGCGTCGATCTCGGCCCGGCGCAACGCCGGCAACGCCAGGGAGAGCCCGCGCCGGGCGCTGATCTCCAGGCGCAGCCGGGGGTTGCCGGCCAGCACCGCCGCGACGAGCCGGGCGGGGCCGAGCCGGTCGTGCAGGACGTCGACGCGCAGCGGGGTGGCCGGGCGGTGCACCGCGGCCACCGCCGCGTCGCCGGCGGCGAGCAGGTCGCGGGCCGGGCCCAGGAAGCGCCTGCCCGCCTCGGTGAGCGCGCTGGTGCGGGTGGAGCGTTCGAACAGGGGCCGGTCGAGCAGCTCCTCCAGCCGCTGGATCCGCTTCGACAGCGCCTGCTGGGACAGGCCGAGGCGCTCGCCGGCCCGGCCGAAATGCAACTCCTCGGCGGTGACCACGAAGGCTCTTACCAGCGCGAGGTCGAGATCCATGACGCCATCCTGTGGTGACAACCAATCGTTGTCAAACGCACCGGGCGGTTGTTGGACCGCGCTCGCCGGAAGTTATGGAATGAACATACCGGCGCATGCCGGTGGGTAAATGCGAAAACCCTCGCCGTCGACACCGGAACCGGGCCGGCGGAACGCCTGAACAAGAAGTGGAAGGAGGCGGCAGAATGGCTGCCACGCTGTCGCAACAGGATCTCCCGAAGGCCGATCCGCGCCGCTGGAAAGCATTGGCGCTGCTCGCGCTCGTCCAGTTCATCATTTTCCTGGACGCCACCATCGTCAATGTCGCGCTGCCGTCCATCCAGCGTGATCTCGGCTTTTCCGAGGCGACGCTGACCTGGGTGGTGAACGCGTACCTGATCACCGCCGGTGGTCTGCTGCTGCTCGGCGGCCGGATCGCCGACCTGGTCGGCCGGCGGAAGGTGTTCTGCCTCGGCGCCGGCCTGTTCGCGGTGGCCTCCGCGACCGCCGGCCTGGCCCAGAACAGCGAGGTGCTGCTGGCCGGCCGGTCGTTGCAGGGCGTCGCCGAGGCGCTCTCCGCGCCGGCCGCGATGTCCATGGTGGCCCTGCTCTTCACCGACCCGAAGGAGCGGGCGAAGGCGTTCGGCATCTGGGGCGGCCTGGCAGGGCTGGGCTCCGCCGCCGGTGTGCTGCTCTCGGGCGTGCTGACCGACCTGGCGAGCTGGCGGTGGGTGTTCCTGGTGAACATTCCGCTGGCCGTGATCCCGATGCTGCTCCTGCCGAAGCTGGCCGACGAGAGCCGGGCACCGGCCCAGGGCCGGCGGCGCCCGGACTGGCTGGGCGCGGTGCTGGTCACCGGCGGTCTGATCGCGATCCTCAACGCCGTGCTGAACGCCGCCCGCAACGGCTGGGACTCCGCGCCGGTGCTCGTTCCGCTGCTGGTCGGCATCGCCGCCCTGGCCCTGTTCGTGGTGGTGGAGACGAAGGTGGCGCAGCCGCTGGTGCCGCTGGGCTTCTTCGCCAACCGGGTACGCGCCACCGCGAACGTGGCGACCGTGTTCGTGGCCAGCAGCTCGGCCGCGGTGTTCTTCCTGATCGTCCTCTACACCCAGAACGTCCTGGGCTACTCGCCGCTCGCCAGCGGCCTGGCCTGGCTGCCGTTCTGCGTGGCGTTCATGCCCGGCCTGTTCCTCTCCACCAAGCTGATCATGAAGGTGGGTCCCCGGTCGACGCTGGCCGCCGGCCTGGCCGTCTCAGCGATCGGGGTGGCCCTGTTCACCCGGATCTCGGTCGACGGCTCCTACCTGACCGACCTGCTGCCGGCCATGGTGGTGACCGCGCTGGGCTTCGGCATGACGAACCCGGCCATGCAGAACGCCGCCCTGCACGAGGTGTCCGAGGCCGACGCCGGCCTGGGCTCCGGGATCGTCACCACGGTGCTGCAGATGGGCAGCGCCCTGGGGCTGACCGTCTTCGTCTCCCTGGCGTTGAGCCACCAGCGGGGGCAGCAGGCCGCCGGGGTGGCCGAGAACCTGGCCGTCGTGCGCGGGTACGACCACGCGTTCGGCATCGCCGCCGGGGCCCTCGCGGTGGGCGCGGTCGCCGCGCTGGTGATCCTGCGCGGCGTGCGGCCGACCGCCCCGCAGCAGGTCGACGCGGCCGCGGCCGTGGACGACGGCGCGGAGCAGGACCTCGACGACCTCGCCGACGCCGACCACAGGCGGCGTCCGGTGGGGCAGGGCGCGCGGGGCTGACCCGCCGCCCGACGCGGTGGCCGGGGCGGAGCGATCCGTCCCGACCATCGCCGTGTCCGGCCCTCCGGGGGCCCGCCGAGGGCAACCGGGCGCGGGGCACGGGCACGGTCGGCCCACGCCCGCTCCGCGCCGGCGGGCCGGTGACGCGACGCAATCCCTCCCGGCCGCCGGCAACCACCCCCACCGCCCCCTTTGCTCTGCACCCAGGGACGCAACACCCCACGCCGCGTGACGTACCGCCTGCTCCCCCGCCCCTCGCCGCCGGGCATCCGGGCAGCTCGGGCGGGGTGTTGCGGATACGGGTGCAGAGCAAAGGGGACGCGGCAGCTCCGGCGGGGCCGGCCGGGCACGACGCAGAGTCACGTTGGCCGGCCCGGGCAGCCGGCCCCCACGGGCCGTCACGTCAGGTGAGCGGCGGGGTCGGGGTGGGGCGGTGGGCAGGGCCAGGCGGGGCCAGGGCCAGGGCCAGGGCAGGCGCAGGGGCGGTCCCGGCCCGCGCCTAGCGCACGGGGCGCGGCGGGCTCGACGCGCGGCGGATGAACGCGACCGCCTCCCGGGCGGAGGTCGCCCGCATCGGCGGGCCGACCAGGTGGTCGAGGACCCGGGGCCAGGACGGCACCACCAGCAGGTGGCCGGCGTTCGGCACGACCTCCAGCCGGGCGTCGGGCAGGGCGTCGCGCCACCACCGGCCGTGCTCGGGGCCGGCGAGGGCGTCGTCGGCGCCGTACAGCAGCAGGGTGGCCGCCCCGACCTGGTCGGGGGTGAAGCCCCACGGGCGAAGCGAGTAGCCGGCGACGTCGTCCGCCATCCCCCGCACGCCCTGGGCGAACGCCTCGGCGAGCATGTCGCCGATCCGCGTCCCGACACCGGGGTCGGCCGGCGCGGCCCGGTCGGCCGGGTCCGCGCCGAGCAGCCGCAACGCCGCCGGGTCCCGGGGGTCCGGCGGCACCAGGACGGCCAGCGCGGCGTCCAGCTGGGCGCGGACGTCGGCGGGCGGCCGGTCGCGCAGCCCCGCGGTCAGGTCGCGCTGGCCCGGGTCGAGCCAGGGCACCTCCTCGTCCGGGGCGGGGGTGGCCAGCACGGCCACCCGGCGCACCAGGTCGGGCCGGCGGGCCGCGAGGGCGAGGGCGACCCGGCCGCCGGCCGACCAGCCCGCGACCGCCACCCGCCCGAGGCGCCGCTGGTCGATCAGCTCGGCGAGGTCGTCGGCGGCCGTCGGCACGTCGGCCCAGTCGGTGGCCGGGTCGGAGCCGCCGTAGCCGGGCCGGTCGAGGGCGAGGAGGGTGACCCCGGCGAGCCGGGTGGCCGCCGGGTCGGGGTCGAACGCGCCGGAGCCCGGGGCGGGATGGCAGAACACCACCACCCGCCGGCCGGTGTCCGCACCATGGCGGTGCACCACCGCCCGGCGACCGTCCCTGAGCGTGATGATCTCCCCGGTGCTGGACATGCGGCCGAGTCTGACAGCGGGCGGCGGCCGGGGAGCCGGTACGGCGGGAGGTCACCCGATCGGGTGACCTCCCGCCGTACGGCGCGCGCCGCGCTCAGGTGCGGGCCGAGCCGACCAGGACGCGGTCCTGCGACACCGGGGTCGCCGGGGTCTGCGGCAGGTCGTCGTCCGGTCGGGCCCGCCGGACCGCCCGCACGCCAGCCGCCCCGGCCAGCAGCGCGGTCACGGTGAGCAGGCCCAGGTACCAGTCGAGCCGGCCGGCCCCGGCCAGCCAGGTCGCCAGGGCCGGGGTGAGCCCGCCGGCCAGCGAGCTGGCCACGGCGTGCGGCAGCCCGATGCCGCTGGCCCGCAGGTGGGTGGGGAACATCGAAGCCATGATCTTCGGCAGGACCGCGGTCAGGCAGGACATGAAGAACAGCCCCGTGCACAGGCAGAGCACCAGCCGCCCGGTGCTGCCGGACGCGGCGTTCAGGGCGAGCGGGCCGGCCACCGCGAAGCCGAGGACGCTGACGCCGAGCATCGGCAGCACGCCCACCCGGTCGGCGAGCAGGCCCAGCGGGATCAGCACCACGATGGACAGGGCGATGGCGGCGGTGACCGCCGCGTAGACGGCGTCGGCGGGCATCCCGGCCTGGCTCTGGGCCAGCGCCGGGGCGACGGTGGTCCAGGTGGTCGTCTGCACGGTCACCCCGACCACGAACAGCGCGGCGACCACGACGGCGCCCCTGTGGTCGCGCCAGAGCCGGCGCAGGCCGGGCGGCGGGCCGCTGCGCCGGGCCCGGACGAACGCCTCGCTCTCCCCGAGCTGGCGGCGCAGCACCAGCAGCACCGCCGACAGGGCCGCCCCGGCCAGGAACGGCACCCGCCACGCCCAGTCGGCCATGGCCTGCGACCCGACGGTCGCGCTGAGCGCCAGGCCGAGCGCCGACGCCGCGAGGCCGCCAGCGGCGGAGCTGACCGCGAAGATGCTGCCGAACAGGCAGCGCCGGCTGCGCGGGGCCAACTCCATCAGGTACGACACGGCAGCCGGCCACTCGCCGCCGGCCGACAGCCCCTGCGCGGCCCGCGCGAGGAACAGCAGCACGGGGGCGGCCACCCCGATGGCGGCGTACGTGGGCAGCAGGCCGATGACCAGGCTGCCGCCGCCCATCAGCGTGATCGACAGCAGCAGGGCGAGACGGCGGCCCCGCCGGTCGGCCAGCGCGCCCATCAGGATGCCGCCGAGCGGGCGGAACAGCATGCCCGTCGCGTACGCGACGAAGACCGCGAGCAGGGCGGTGAGCGGGTCGGCGGAGGGGAAGAAGTGCTGGGCGATCAGCGGCGCGTACAGGCCGAAGATCAGCCAGTCGAAGTACTCGATGAAGTTCCCGGCGACGGTGGTGGCGACGGTGCGCGCCCGCCGTCGGGGCGTGGTGGCGGTCGGTACCGCGTGAGTGGTCATGGTCGTACCTCCGGATGGGTCGGCTCAGCGGGGTCACAGGGCCGAGGCGTACAGGGCCAGCTCGGCGTCGAGGGCGCGGGTGATCGAGCCGACCTGCCGGAACACGTGCCCCTCCCCGGGGAACCGCAGGTAGGTGTGGGGCGCCCCGGCGTCGGTCAGCGCGGCGACGAACCGTTCGGCCGGCGCGAGCGGGCAGACGGTGTCCTCCTCTCCCTGGAGCAGCAGCAGCGGCCCGGCGAGGCGGGCGGCGCGGTGGACGGGCGCGCGGTCGGCGTAGGTGGCCCGGGCGGCCGGCAGCGGCCCGATCAGGCCGTGCAGGTAGTGCGACTCCAGGTCGTGGGTCTCCCCCTCGGCCCACGCCAGCGGGTCCAGCACGGGGAAGTACGCGGCCCCGCAGCGGAACGTGTCGACGCTGGTCAGCGCCGCGCAGGTGGTCCAGCCGCCGGCCGAGCCGCCGCGCAGGGCGACCCGGTCGCCGTCGACCGTCCCCTCCGCGGCGAGCGCTCGGGCGACGGCCGCGCAGTCGGCCACGTCGACGACGCCCCAGCCGCCGCGCAGCCGGTCCCGCCAGGCCCGCCCGAAGCCGGTGGAGCCGCCGTAGTCGACCAGCGCGACCGCGTACCCGCGGCTGGTGAACAGGAGCGTCTCGGGGTCGAGGGCGTCGGTGACCCGCCCGGTGGGGCCGCCGTGGGCGACGACGAGCATCGGCGGCCGGTGTCCCGGGTCGGCGGCGACGGCGGGGTTGCGGGGCGGGTAGACGACGGCGTGCACCTCACCGCCGGGCACCGGGAACCGGCGGTGCTCCCCGGCGGGCAGCCAGCCCGGGCCGGGGGTGCGGTAGCGGTCGCCGGTCACCGCGTCGGCCCGCCCGGTCGCGGTGTCGACGCGGACCAGGGCGGGCTGCCGGTCGGGTGAGGCGGCCATCGCGGCCACCGTCGTGCCGGCGGCGCTGACGGGCCCCCACACCGTGTACGGCAGGTCCAGCTCGTCGAGGACGCCCCGGGCCGGGTCGAGCACCGCGAGCCGGGTGCCGTGCCGGGCCGCCCCGTCTCCGTCCGGTCGCGGGGCGGCCGGGTCGGGTCGCCGGGCCCCGGCTGCGTACCAGCCGGTGACGGCCAGGGCGATCCGGCCGTCGGCCAGCGGCGCGGCCCACGTCTGCCCGGGCCGCCACAGCGCGCCGCCGGCCTCGCGGTCGCCGCGCCACAGCGGCCGGCGGTCGCCGTCCAGCCCGATGGCGTACGGGTTCCACCAGCCGTCGGGGTCGGTGAGCGCCAGCAGGGTGCCCGCGTCGAGCCACTCGGCCTGGCAGACCGCCTCGGCGTCCCCGCCGGCCAGCACCCGGTGCTCGCCGAGCCGCCCGTCGACGATCGGGGCGACCCGCAGCCGGGCCGCGTCCCACGGCATGTCGGGGTGGTCCCAGCCGAGCCAGGCGGCGTGCCGGCCGTCCGGGGCGACCCGCAGGCCGGCGAGGAACCGGTGGCCGCCGCCGCCCAGCACCCGGGGCTCGGCGTCGCCGTGGCCGGTCAGCGGCACCGCGACGAGGTCGCGGAGCACGTCGGTGGTGCGGGGGCCGGTGCGCCGCTCCCGCACGCACCACACCTCGTCGCCGACGACGGTGCCCTCGGCGTACCGGTGACGGCCGCCCGACGGCGGGGTGAGCGGGCGCGGCGGCGCCGCGGCGGGGCCGGCGGTCGCCAGGTACAGCCGCTGGTCGGTGTCGCGGGAGACGACGGCCGCGTCGGCGGAGACGACGGTGAACGGTCGGCCGCCGTACTCCTGGAAGCGGCTGCGGGCGCTGAACCCGGCGGGGACGGCGTCGGCGACGCCGGTCGCGGCGGTCCACCGGCACAGCACGGCCCGGCCGCCCTCGGCGGGGCGCAGGTCGGTGAACCAGACGGTGTCGCCGTGGGCGACCACCCACTGCTCGATCAGCCAGCGGGGCTCCCCGCCGGCCGCCGCCGCGTCCTGCGGGCGGAACGGCGAGGGCCACTCGCCGGGCGGCGGCGTGCCGGTGGCGGCGGGCGCGCAGATGGAGGGCGGGGTGGTGACCGGGGCGCCGGTGGCGGCGGAGTACGCCTCGGCCGCCGTGGGGGCGGTCACCGGGTCGCCCCGGCGGTCACGACGGGTCCCCGCGACGGGGCGGGGCCGGCGGCGACCAGCCGGATCGGGGCGCACCCCGCCGGGTCGACCACGGGCTCCCCGTCGACGCCGGCCCGCACGGCGACGCCGCGACCGGCCACGGCGGCGGCCACGGCGGCGGGCGAGTCGACGGCGAGGGCGACGGCGCACAGGCCGGGGCCGAGCCGGTCGAGGTGGGCGGCGACCGGGTCGCCGGCGCAGACGGGTCCGACAGAACCGGCGGGGGTGGCAGAACCGGCGGGGGCGAGCAGCCGCAGCACCCGCCCGTCGGGCAGCGTCCACGTCGCGGACCGGTCGCCGAGGGCGGGCGGGCCGCCGAACAGGACGGCGTACTCGGCCGCGGCGGCGGGCAGGTCGGTGACGGCGATGTCCACCCCGGCCACGCCGTGCACGCCGCCGCGGCGCAGCTCGGCCGGGTCGGGGTCCGCCTCGGGCCACGGGTCGAGGTACTCGATGAGCGACGGCAGCCGGCCGGTGCGGAACTCCTCCCCGTGCGCGCCGACCCGCCAGCGGCGACGCCGGCCGTCGGGGCGCACCGACACGCCGTCCAGGGGCGGGGAGACCGGCACGCCCCGGCCGGCCAGGGCGGCGCAGGTCGTCGGCAGGTCCTCGGCGGCCAGGACGGCGGACACCCAGCCGCCGCCGGCGTCGCTCACCCCGGTCATCCGCCGGCTCGCCGGCCGGCCCGCCGCCTCGGCGCGGTCCACGACGGTGATCAGTTCGAGGTAGCTGCCGGCGAACCGGAGGACCGCGTTGGTCGTACCCCAGCCGGGGTGACGGCTGCCGGGGCGCGACGGCCGGTCGAAGCAGGCGGTGAACGCGGCCCGGGCCGCGTCGAGGTCGGGTACGGCGAGCATGACGTGGTCGACGCCGGTGATGGGCATGGGTCGCTCCAGGCTGGTCGGCCGGCCGTGGGCCGGCAGGGGTGGGTACGACGGACCCGGGGCGGCCGCGCCGCCGGCGCGGCGCGCCCGCCCCGGGCGGTCACTCCAGGAACTCGGTCAGGTCGTCGGCCTCGCCCAGCTCGGCGAGCAGCCGCGCGGCGGCGGCCACCCCCTCGCCCTGCTCCGGGTCGTCGAGCAGGGTGGCGGCCACCTCGGCCACCGTCGGGCCGGTGAACACGGCCCGCAGCGGCAGCTCGCCGCCGGTCAGCTCCCGGATCCGGGACACCAGCTGGGTGGCGATGACGGAGTTGCCGCCGAGGGCGAAGAAGTGGTCGTGCCGGCCGACCCGGTCGACGCCGAGCAGCTCGGCCCACACCTCGGCGAGCAGCTGCTCGACCGGCCCCTCGGGGGCGGTGAAGTCCTGCTCGTCGTCGCGGCCGACGGTCGCCTCGGTCAGCGCCCGCCGGTCCACCTTGCCGTTGCCGGTCAGCGGCAGCCGCTCCAGCACGGTCAGGGCGCCCGGCACCATGTACCGGGGCAGCTTCGCGCCGACGTGGGCCAGCACGTCCGCCGGCTCCGGCGGCGCGTCCGGCCGCGCCGGGGTCACGTACGCGACCAGCCGCAGCGTCTGCGGGGTGGCCCCGGCGGCCACGGCGACCGCCCGGTCCACCGCCGGATGCTCGGCCAGCGCCGCCTCGACCTCGCCCAGCTCGATCCGGTGGCCCTGGATCTTCACCTGGAAGTCGGTGCGGCCGAGGATCTCGATGCTGCCGTCGGGCAGGTAGCGGCCGAGGTCCCCGGAGGCGTACCTGCGCTCCCCGGTGGCCGGGTCCCGGAGGAACTGGGCGTCGGTGCGCTCCGGGTCGCGCCAGTAGCCGCGCGCCAGGCCGACCTCGCTGGCGATGTGGATCTCCCCGGGCACCCACACGGGACGGTGGTCGCCACGGGCGTCCAGCACGTGGTAGCGCTGATTGCTCATCGGCCGCCCGTACGGGATGCTCGGCCAGGCCGGGTCGACCTCGCCGATCGGGTTGATCACCGACCACACGCAGGTCTCCGTCGGCCCGCCGGAGCCGATCACCCGGATGCCCGGTGCGACGGCGCGCACCCGGTCGGGCAGGGTCAGCGGGATCCAGTCGCCGGCCAGCACGGTCAGCGCCAGCGGGGCCAGGGTCTCCCCGGTGCCCTCGACGTGGCTGACCAGGATCTCCAGCAGGGCCGGCACCGAGTTCCAGAAGGTGACCCCGTGCCGGCGGACCAGCTCGGCCCACTGCTGCGGGTCGGGGTTCGGCGTCGGCGTGGGCACGACCACCGTGCCGCCGGCCGCCACGATGCCGAACACGTCGTAGACGGACAGGTCGAAGTGCAGGCCGGACACGGCCAGGCACCGGTCGTCCGGGCCGACGCCGAAGCGGCGGTTGACGTCGCAGATGGTGTTCGCCGCGCCCCGATGGTCGACCATCACCCCCTTCGGCTTCCCCGTGGAGCCGGAGGTGTAGATGACGTACGCCAGGTCGGTGACCGCCTGGACGGGGGCGAGCGGGGTGGGGTCGATGTCGTCGAAGTCGGCGTCGACGCGCAGCCGGCGCACCCCGTCGGGCCACTCGACGCCCGGGTCGACGGCGGCCTGGGTGAGCACGGTGGACACCTCGCCGTCGCGCAGCAGGTGGTGCAGCCGCTCGGTGGGCACCTGCGCGTCGATCGGCAGGTACGCCGCCCCGGCGGCGAGCACGCCGTGCGCGGCGACGATCTGCTCCCAGCCCTTCTCCATCACGACGGCGACCAGCTCGTTCGGCCGGGCCCCGCCGTCGCGCAGCAGCCGCCCGACCTGGTTGACCCGCCGGTCCAGCTCCCGGTAGGTGAGCACGGTGTCGCCGCAGATCACCGCCGGGGCGTCGGGGCGGGCGGCGGCGTGCGCGGCGACCGGTGCGTGCAGCAGCGTGTCCGGCACCGGCGCGTCGGTGCGGTTGACCTCCCGCCGCACGGCGAGCTGGTGCTCGGGCACCAGCGCGAACCGCTCGCTGCGCCAGCTGCCCGGCTCGGCGACGAGCCGGTCCAGCAGCCGGCAGTACGCGCCGAACATGTCCGCGAGCATCCCGGCGGGGAACACCTCGTCGATGGTGTCCCAGCTGAAGTGCAGCGCCCCGGCCACCTCGGAGACCTGGAAGTCCAGCGTCACCTGCGGGGTCTGGGTGCTGGTGTGGCTGGCCTCGCCGAGGGCGGTGGTGAAGTGCCGGGGCGGCTGCCCCAGCAGGCTGGTCACCACGACCGGGAACGCGGCCCGCACCTGACCGCGCTGGCGTCGGGCCAGCTCCCGCATCACCCGTACGCCGCCGAAGTGGCGGTGCTCCAGGTCCTCGAAGAGCTGCTGCTGCAGGGAGCGGGCCCGGTCGGCGAACGTGCCGTCGACCTTCTCCACGGCCAGCAGGCTGGTGGTGGTGAAGTCGCCGATCAGCTTGTCCACGTCGGGGTGCAGCGGCAACCGGTTGAACAGCGGGAAGTTGATCGTGAACCGGTCGTTGCCGCTCCACGCCCGCAGCACCTCGGCGAACGCGGCGACGACGACGCCCGACGGGGTGGCCCCGACGGCGTGCGCCCGCTCCTTCAGCGTCGCCCAGGCGGCCGGGTCGAGCCGGTGCTCCCGGCGGGTGAACCGCACGTCGGTCACCTCGGCCGCCCCGGCGGCGCGGGGCAGCTCCGGCGCGGCCGGCAGGCCCCGCTCGATCCGGTCCAGCCAGTACCGCTTCGACCGCTGGTACGCCTCGGACCGCTCCAGCGCCACCTCGGCGGCGAGCACGTAGTCGCGGAAGGACAACCCCGGCTCGGGCAGCTCGGCCGCCGGGTCCTCGTAGCACGTGACCAGGTCGGGCACCAGGATCTGGAAGTAGCTCCAGGCGTCGATGATGAGCAGGTCCAGGCTGAGGTGGATCAGCCCCCGCCCGTCGGGCAGCAGGGTGAGCCGCACGTCCCACAGCGGGAACGTGTCCGCCGGGGCGACGTGGTGGGACAGGTGCTCGCGCAGCTCGGCCACCGCCCGGTCGGCGTCGGCCGGGTCACGGTCGCGCAGGTCCAGCACCGGGATCTCGTACGCCGGCGGGTCGGCCAGCACCCGCTGGGTGCCGTCGGGGCGGATCACCGCGCGCAGCATGTCGTGCCGTTGCAGCACCCGCGCCCACGCCGCCCGGAGCCGGTCGACGTCCAGGTCGCCGCTGCACCACTCCCAGTAGCCGTGGCAGCCGACGCTGCCCAGCTCGACGGCGTCGCTGCGGCCGATCCAGTACGCCTGCTGCGTGTCGGTGAGCGGGAACGGCTCGTACCGGTCGTCGGGGTGGTGGGCCATCGGCGGCAGGTCGCCGAACGGTTCGCCGTCGTATCCGTCGTCGCCGTCGTGTCCGTCGTCGGTCGGCTGGTCGACCCGGGCGGCCTCGATCAGCGCCGCCGCGCGGGCCACCGAGGCGACCCGGTCGGGCGCGAGGTCGACCCCGTACCGGCTGGCGGCCAGGGCGGACACCGCCTGGCGGAGCCGCTGCGGCGTGGCCGCGCCGGTCAGGTCGTCCTCGACACCGATCCGCTCCACGCCGAGCACCTCCGCGCACAGGTCGGCGAGATCGCGTTCCAGCTCGCTGCGCGGCGCCACGTACGGGGCGTCGCTGACCGGGGCGGGCGGGGCCGGCAGGGCGGCCCGGTCCAGCTTGCCGTTGGGCAGGCAGGGCAGGCCGGCGAGCCGCACGATCGCGCCCGGCAGCAGGTGCGACGGGAGCCGGTTGGCCAGCCCCTCGCGCAGCTCCCGGGTGGAGAACGCGGCCTCGTCGGCGGGCACGACGTACGCGACGAGCTGGCCTCGCCCGTCCCGGCCGGGGCGGGCCAGCACGGCCGCCTCCCGGACCGTCCCGGCGGCGGTCAGCGCGGCCTCCACCTCGGTGAGGGTCACCCGGCGGCCGGCGACGCGGACCACGGCGTCGGCCCGGCCGAGGATCTCCACGGTGCCGTCGGGCCGGTAGCGGGCCAGGTCGCCGGTGCGGTACAGCACCGGCTCCGGCTCCTCCGGCAGCGGGTTGCGCACGAACGCCTCGGCGTCGCACTCGGGGCGGGCCAGGTAGCCGGCGGCCAGGCCGGCGCCGGCCACGTACAGCTCGCCGGCCACGCCGGCGGGCACGGGCTCGCGGTGCCGGTCCAGCACGTACAGCCGCACGTTGGCGATGGGGCGGCCGGCGCTGGGCAGCCGGACGGCCCGCTCGTCCTCGGCGACGCCGCGGGAGGTGCACCGCACCCCGGAGCCCCGGTCGTAGCAGCTGGTGGCCGCGCCGACCTCGGTGGCCCCGTAGCAGGCGACCACCTCGAACGGCAGCGCCGGGCTCGGCCAGTGGCGCAGCGGCTCGCCGACCGCGACGAGGAACCGCAGCGCGGACCGGTCCGGCCAGAACAGCCCGGCGAGGCGCTCGGCCAGCCGGTTGAGCACCAGGGCGTGGGTGACGCCCCGGGCCACCAGCCAGTCCCGCAGCCGGGTGGGGCTGGCCGTGGTGCGCGCGTCGGCGATGGTGATCTCCGCGCCGCAGGCGAGGAACGGCATCCACTCCAGCAGGCCGATGCCGAAGCCCGGCGCGGAGACCCAGCTGGCCCGGTCCTCGGGTCCCACCCCGTACGCCCGGCACGTCCAGTTGGCCAGGTTGACCAGGGTGCGGTGGCGCTGCCGGACGGCCTTCGGCGCGCCCGTGGAGCCGGAGGTGTAGGCGATCTGGCACACCGCGTCGGGCCCCGGGGCGGCCACCTCCGGGGCGGTCGCCTCCCGGGCGTCGATGTCGGCGGCGTCGCGGTCCAGGCACACGGCCCGCCGGGCCACCTGGCCGGGCAGGTCGTCGAGGAGGCCGTCGAGGGTGACCACGACGTCGGGGCGGGTCTCGGCGAGCATCAGCTCGATGCGGCTGCCCGGCTGCCCGGGGTCGAGCAGCACCACCGCTGCGGCGGCGCGGTGCGCGGCCAGGGTGGCGACCACGGCGGCGGTGCCGCGCTCCAGGTAGAGCCCGACCCGGCCGCCGTCGGGCAGGCCGGTGGCGCGCAGGTGCCGGGCGAGCCGGTTCGCCGCCGCGTCGAGCTGGGCGAAGCTGAGGCGTACGCCCCGGTCGCGCACGGCCGGCGCGTCCGGTCGGCGGGCCGCCAGGTCGGCGACCCGGTCGGCCCAGGGCCGCTCGTCGGTGAAGTCGACGCGGGTGTCGTTCCAGTCGACGAGCATCCGGCGGCGTTCGGCGGCGGGCAGCAGGGTGGCCCGGGACACCGGGCGGTCGGGGGCGGCCACCAGGGAGCCGAGCAGGGTCGCCAGGTGGTCGGCGAGCCGGCCGGCGGTGGCGGCGGTGAACAGCGTCGCGTCGTAGTGCAGGCTCGGCGCGCCGTCCGGGCCGAGCGCCAGGGTCAGGTCCGCGCCCGGCCAGATCCGGCCCGGACCGCCCGCGGCGGCGGGGTGGAAGCCGACCGGGAACGGGGCCGCGGCGCCGGGCACGTCGTCGGGCCGGACCAGCCGGCCCACCTCGGCCAGCGGCAGGGGCGGCAGCCGGTTGGCGTTGGCCTCGGCGGACTCGACCTGCCGGATGAGGGCCCGGTAGCTCGCGCCGACCGGGACGCGCACCCGACGGGCCGTCGCCTCCGTGTCGCCGGCGGGCATCCCCACGACCATGTCGGTCTCGGCGCCGTAGCGGACCAGCAGCGCGACGAGCGCCGCGAGCCAGCCGACCGGCGGTGTGACGTCGAGGTCGGCCAGCGCGGCGAGGGTACGCGGGGCGACCGGCACCGGCACCCGGGCGGGGGTGTACTCCCGCTCGGGTGGGCGTAGCCGGTCCAGCGGCAGCTCCACGGCGGCGGTGGCGCCGGCCAGGTGCTGTCGCCAAAGCTCGCGGGCCGACCCGGCCGCCGTCCCGGGCCGCTCGGTCCCCGGACGACCGGGGGACGTGTCGCCGATGGGCAGCGAAGTCGTCACCGTAACTCCTCTCTCGCCTCGCCGGCCGGGCCGGAAGGCGTGGGTGCACGCACCGGTGCGGATGATCCGGCCACGGTAGGCAGGGGCAGTTAGGCCCCGGTTACGCCCGCACGGTGTGCGCCCGCCTGCCGCCCCGGGGCCGGTTGACCTGGCCGGCTGCCGGGCCCCGGGCCGGCCACGTAACCGGCGGCGCACCCGGCGGGGGCACCCTGACGCACCGCGCGGGCAGGTGTCCCGCGCGGCGAACCGCGACCGCCCCGCGCGGCTGAGCGCGACCGCGCGGCGGCCCGGCGGAACCGAGGCGAAGGAGAAACCGATGGCTGACGGGACGAGACACGTGCGCCTGCCCGGCGCGGGCGTACGGCTGCACGCCGCGCGCTGGCCGGGGCCGGAGCACCGGCCACCCCTGGTGGTGCTGCACGGCATCTGGGAGTCGTGGCGCACGTTCGCCGACTGCGCCCGCCGCTGGGCCGCCGACCGCACCGTCTACTGCCTCGACCTGCGGGGACACGGCGACAGCGACCGCCCGTCGACCGGGTACCGGTTCGTCGACTACGCGGCGGACGTACGGGTGGCGCTGGCCGCGATCGGGCCGGAGGTGGACCTGCTGGGGCACTCCCTCGGCGCGGCGGTGGCGCTGCACGTCGCCGCCGGGACGACCGGCGGGGGCGACGCGGGCCGGCCGGCCCGGATCCGGCGGCTGGTGGCCGTGGAGCCGCCGGTGCTGCTGCCCGACGACTGGCCGCCCGTGCGCGCCGACATGGCCCGGTCCTGGCGGCTGGCCCGCCGGCCGCTGGACGAGATCGTCGCCGCGCTGCCGGCCACCGCGACCCGCACCCCGGGCTGGCGACGGATGATCGCCGAGTCCCTCGCGGGCACCGCCGACGGGGTGTTCCGGGCGATGGTGGACGCCGAGCAGGGCGAGGTCGACTGGGTCGGCCTGCTGCGGCGGATCGCCACCCCCACCCTCGCCGTGGCCGGCGACCCGGACGTCGCGGGCACGCTGCTGGCCGGCGACCGGATGGCGGCGTTCGGCGCGGGCCTGCCGTCGGCGCGGGTGGCGGTGCTGCCCGGCGCCGGACACCACGTCGAGATCGACCGTCCGGCCTGCTTTCACGCCCTCGTCGAGGAGTTCCTGTCCGTTCGCACGCAGACCACGTGAATCAGCCGTCCCCGCGGGGAGGCTGCCGAACCCCTCGGGGGAGCCCACGCCCGGGCGTGGTGGTGACCGCTTGTCGGCCTGACCTGCACAGGATGGGAGCCCGCAGCGAGGTCAGCAGTATCGGTACACGAACGCCGCCTTGTCGTTCGCGGCGTCCCCGACATAAGCGATCGCCCCAGGGTTGTAGTTGGTGAAAAGGTAGAAGTGGGAGATGTCGTGGTAGCTGATCGGGGTGGTGGTGCTGTTGTCAGCCGAGGACACGCGGCTGTTCCAGCCATAGTCCCCGAGATACTGCTGGCCGCAGTCCGAGAGCCTGCCTCGCGGGTAGCCGAAATTGATGTTCTCGTAGAAGCAGAACCACCCGGACGGACAGTCGGCGACGCCGAGGGCGACCTGCCCAGGCAGCGCGTAGGTCACCACGAACCTGCCGTTGTCATAGGAGACCTCGTTGCGGCTCACCCGCTTGCCCCCCGGGGCGATCGTCATCTGAAGTGCGATCTGTTCACGCAACTCCGCATCCGAGCG
This sequence comes from Micromonospora sp. PTRAS2, assembly GCF_054052245.1. Taxonomy (NCBI): domain Bacteria; kingdom Bacillati; phylum Actinomycetota; class Actinomycetes; order Micromonosporales; family Micromonosporaceae; genus Micromonospora; species Micromonospora sp. PTRAS2. The sequence continues at coordinate 276,307 of NZ_JBSWBU010000008.1, read as the reverse complement.
GGCCTGCCGGCTCAGCAGGGACGGCCTGTCCGTTGAGTTGGTCGACGCCGATGTTGCTGCCCGGGCAGGAGAAGGAGCCGCCGATGCAGGCGTCGCGGCGATGGCCGATGCGGCGGTGAGCGCCACCCCCATGGCCACGACGGTACGCACGACCCGTCCGAGGTGCATCCGCCCACTTCCTTCCTCACACGTTCGCGGCAGAGTCATTCCCCCTGGAGATCCCCGCACGAGGGCAGGCTGTGTCGTATCTCGCCCCACACCCCGCAACACGTAGCAGGAAATGGAAGACTATCTATAGATCACGAGGTGTTGAGGCAACTGTCGGCCAACTGTCAGCCGGCGCGCTCTGGCGTGTCGGGTGCTCAGCGACACCATGACGTCCAGCTCGCGTGAGAACTCGCGTGAGAAGGGGACCCTTCTCTACCGTAGGCGTTAACAGGGGGCCCCTCCTTGCAGGCCGATGTCCTCGGCGAGCGCGGCCAGGACCCCGGGGGCGGACCAGGGGAAGAAGTGGCCGCCGGGGAACAGCCGGTGCCGGGTCGGCCCCCGGGTATGCCGGGCCCACTCGGCGACCGCGTCCGGCGGCACCCCCTCGTCGGCGTCCCCGGCCCAGCTCGTGATCGCGCAGTCCAGCGGCGGGCCGGGCCGGTGCCGGTACGTCTCGGCGGCGGCGATGTCCGCGCGCAGCGTCGGCAGGCACAACTCGCGCAGCTCCGGGTGCTCCAGGGCCGCCGAGGGCGCCCCGCCGAGCGAGCGGACGGCGGCGACGAAGGCGTCGTCGTCGAGGGTGTGCATGCGCCGCCGGGGCGGATGGTGGGCGGCGGCGCGGCCGGAGAGCACCAGTGCCGCCGGTTCCCGCTCGCCGTGCGCGCGCAGGGCGCGGGCCAGCTCGTACGCCAGCAGCGCCCCGAGGCTGTGCCCGAAGAACGCCACCGGGGCGGGCGGCCCGGCGAGCTGCGGGGCGAGCGCCGCGCGCAGCTCGTCGACGAGGCCGGTCAGGTCGGTGCGGGCGGCCTCGTCGAGGCGGTGTTCCCGCCCCGGCAGGCAGACCGTCCACACCTCGACCGCGTCGGGCAGCCGGGCCGCCCACGGCTGGTACGCGGCCAACCCGCCCCCGGCGTACGGGAAGCAGTAGAGCCGGACCCGCGCGGTGGGCCGGCGCCGGGCGCAGGAGGCCCAGCCCCGGGGCGGCGCCATGGTCCTCACGCCTGCCCCGCGGTGGCGTAGCGGCGGGCGAACCAGCGGTCGTCGCGCTCGTTGGCGTGGTCGGTGGCGAGCGCGTCGCGGCCGGTCAGCTCGCGGTGCTCGGCGAGCAGCCGGGCCATCGCCACCATCCGGTGCAGCATCCGGTCGAGCATCTCCACGCCCTCGGTGTCGGCGAGCGCCTCGCCCCGGTGGTTGCCGTAGAGGATGGCCGGGAAGCCGCTCCCCACCATGATCATCCGGTTGAGCAGCACGTTGGCGACGAGCTGGTTGTAGACCTCGGTGTGGCTGTACCGGCGGCCGATCACCACCACCCCGCCGACCTTGTTGGTCAGGGGGCGCTGGAACCGCAGGTAGCCGACCCCGGCCCGCTCGATGAACGCCTGCATGGTGGTGGCCGGGCCGAAGCCGTGCACGGGCGCGGCCCAGATGATCCCGTCGGCCAGCGCCATCCGGTCGACGATCTCGGGCACGTCGTCACCGGTGACGACGCACGGCTCGCAGCGGGAGTTGCAGTCGCCGCAGGGGCCGCAGCCGGTCAGCTTCTTCTCGCCGAGGTTGATCACCTCCAGGTCGACGCCGTGGCCGGCCAGCAGCTCGGCGGCGTGGCCCAGCACCTCGCGGGTGTTGCCGTCGGTGCGCTCCGAGCCGTTGACGGCCACGAACCTCATCCGCTTGTGCATCTCGACTCTCCTTCCGTGGGGCGTGGGGTGGCGGCGGGCCGGCCGGGGTTCGACGTACGGGCCGGCCCGCCGCCCGGGGGCCGCTCAGCGGCCGGCGACGGTCAGCTCCCGCTGCGGGGCCGGGATCGGGTAGCCGGGGATGGGGTGGGCGGCGCAGAGCCGCGCCACCCGCTGCCGGGCCAACTCCCGCACGGCCGCCGGCAGGTGATACTCGCGGTCGGAGTACGGCTCGACGGCCGACAGCACCAGGTCGATCAGCTCGGCGCAGGCGACGGCCGCGTCGGTGCCCATGCCCCGGGCGGCGATGCTGTTGGTGCCCAGCCGCAGGCCGGCGGTGACCAGCGCCGGGGTGGTGTCCCGGGGCACCCGGTTCTTGTTGACGACGATGTGGCACTCCTCCAGCGCCAGCTCGGCCACCAGGCCGGTCATCCGGCGGGCGGACAGGTCGATCAGGACGATGTGGTTGTCGGTGCCGCCGGAGACCACCGCGTAGCCGAGGTCGGCCAGGGCCGCCGCCATCGCCCGGGCGTCGGCGACGATCCGCCGGGCGGTGGCCCGGAACTCGGGGCCGGTGGCGATGTCCAGGGCGCGGGCCTTCGCCGCGATGGCGTTGAGCACCGGGGCCCCCTGGAAGTACGGGAACACGGTGCGCTGGACGAACTGGGCGAGGGTCCCCTTGCCCCGGGGGGCGGGGGCGTCGGCGTCCCGGCCGGCGAGGATCAGCCCCCCGCGCGGGCCGTACAGCTGCTTGTGGGTGCAGGTGGTGGTCAGATGGGCGTGGTCGATCGGGCTGGGGTGCAGCCCGGCGACGACCAGCCCGGCGGTGTGCGAGATGTCGGCCAGCAGGTACGCGCCGACCCGGTCGGCGATGCGACGGAACCGGGCGAAGTCGATCTGCCGGGGGTACGCGGTCGCCCCGCACACGATCACCTTCGGCCGGTGCTCCCGGGCGAGGCGTTCCACCTCGGCGTAGTCGATGAGGCCGGCGTCGTCGAGGCCGTACCCGACGGCCCGGAAGTACCGGCCCGCGTACGCGGCGGGGCTGCCGTGGGTGAGATGGCCGCCCTTGTCGAGGGCCATGCCGAGCAGGGTGTCGCCGGGCTCCAGGAGGCTGGACAGCACCGCGTAGTTGGCGGTCGTCGCCGAGTGCGGCTGCACGTTGGCGTAGCGCGCGCCGAAGGCCCGCCGGGCCCGGTCGATGGCGAGCTGCTCGATGCCGTCGATCACCTCGCAGCCGGCGTGGTAGCGGCGGCCCGGGTAGCCCTCGGCGGTGACGTTGACGGCGGCGGACGCCTGGCTGGCCAGCACCGACGGGTCGACCGGGGAGCAGGACGCGACGAGGGACAGGGTGCCGGCCTGGCGCAGCTGCTCGCCGACGAGCACCTCGTGCAGCCGGGGGTCGGTGGTGGCGAGCTGGTGCAGCCCGGCGTCGAGCAGCTCGCCCATCGGGTCGGTGGTGGACATTCTCAGACCTCCTCGGTCCGGCCGGTGGCCGGGTGGTCGCGGTCGATGAGCGCGGCGATCTCCGGGGCCCGGTCCCGGACGAAGTAGTGCTCCCCGCCGGGGACGACCGCCACGGAGACGTCGCGCACGAGGCGGCACCAGTCGCGGTGGCGCTCGGTGAAGCCCTCGGTGGCGGGGTCGGCGTCGCCGAAGATGGCGACGGTGGGGGCCCGTACGGGGGCGGGGGGCTCGGCCCGGCAGCGGCGCAGGTGGTTCATCGCGCCGACGTGGTCGTGCCGGCCGGCGGTCATCATGTGTTCCACGGCCGCCCAGTCCAGCGCGCCGGAGAACCCGCCGAGGCGGGTCAGGTAGCCGGCCCACTCCTCGTCGGAGGTGGCCCGCTCGGCGGCGAGGGCGGCGTCGGGGTCCTCGGCGGGCAGCGATGCGGCCAGGTACAGCCCGCGCAGGTCCGCCCCGGCGGCCTCCAGGCCCCGGGCCACGGCGGTGGCCATGACCGTGCCGGCGCAGTGGCCGTAGACGACGACGGGACCGTCGACGCGGCGGGTGACCTCGTCGACGCACCGCCGCACCACCTCGTCGAAGTCGAGGAAGTCGGCCGGGTCGCCGCCGGTGTCGTAGCCGGGCTGGTTGAGGGCGAGCAGCCGGAACCGCTCGGGCAGCGCCTGCGCCAGCGGCCGGTACGCGATCGCGTTGCCCCCGCCGTAGGGCAGGCAGACCACGGTGGTGGTGGCGGGGCGGCCGGGCGGGGTCAGCTCGTGCAGCAGCTCGCCGGCGCCGCCGCCGGTGCCGGTGCGGATCCGCTCGGCGAGACCCCGGATCGTCGGGTGCTTGAACAGCTCCACCACGGGCACCGGGTTGTCCAGGGCGACCATGGTGCGCACGGCGGCGAAGGAGTCCCCGCCGAGGGCGAAGAAGCTGTCGTCGATGGTGACGTCGTCGACGCCGAGGACGTCGCGCCACACGGCGGCGATGCGCCGCTCGCAGTCGTCGCGCGGCGCCTCGCCGCCCCCGGTGGCCGGGCCGGCGACGTCCCGGGTGGCGAGGGCCCGGCGGTCGACCTTGCCGTTGGGGGTGGTGGGGAACGCGTCGAGCACGACGATGGCGGCGGGCACCATGTGGGCGGGCAGCCGCTCGCCGAGCGCCGCGCGCAGGGCCTCGGTGTCCACCGGCCCGGCGGCGGTGAGGTACGCGGCGAGGGTGGTGTGGCCGGGGGTGCCCCGGGCCACCACGACCGCCTCGGTGACCTCCGGGCAGCGGCGCAGCGCCGACTCGATCTCGCCGGCCTCGATCCGCAGCCCGTGGATCTTCACCTGGAAGTCCATCCGGCCGAGCAGCTCGATCACCCCGTCGCGGCGGTACCGGGCCAGGTCGCCGGTGCGGTAGAGCCGCTCGCGGCGGCCGCCGGGCAGGTCGCGGACGACGAACCGCTCGGCGGTCAGCTCCGGCCGGTCCAGGTAGCCGCGGGCCAGGCCCGCCCCGGCCAGGTGCAGCTCGCCGGGGACGCCGACGGGCTGCGGGTGGCCGAACCGGTCCAGCACGTACGCCCGCTGGTTGGCCATGGGCCGGCCGTACGGGATGCTGGCCCACGCCGGGTCGACCTCGTCGACCTCGAAGATGATCGAGTCCATGGACGCCTCGGTGGCCCCACCGAGGGCGACGAACCGCACGTCGGGGGCGACGGCGCGCAGCCGGGCCGGCTGGCCGACGGGGATCCAGTCGCCGCCGAGCAGGGCCAGCCGCACCGTCGGCACCGCCTCGCCGTGCCGTTCCAGGTGCTCCAGCAGCAGGTCGAGCAGGGCCGGGGCGGAGTGCCACACGGTGACCCGGTGGTCGCGGACCAGCCGCGCCCAGGCCGCCGGCTGGCGGATCTCGTCGGGGGTGGGCAGCACGGTGGTGCCGCCCGCGCCGACGGTGCCGAGCAGGTCGTAGACGGACATGTCGAAGCTGGGCGAGGAGACGGCGAGCAGGGCGTCGCCGGTGCCGACGGCGAAGCGGGTGTTGAAGTCGGTGAAGTTGTTGACCGCGCCCCGGTGCCGCAGGGCGATGCCCTTCGGGTCGCCGGTGGAGCCGGAGGTGTAGATGACGTACGCGAGGTTGTCCGGGGTGACGCGGGTGTCGGGGCGGGTCGCCGGCCAGTCGCCGGAGTCGTCGTGCACGTCGACGAGGCGGGCCGCGTCGAGTTCGGCGGCGGCGAGCCGGTCGGTGAGGTCGGGCTCGGTGACGACGCCCCACAGGCCGGCGTCGCGGCACATGAACTCCAGCCGCCGCGCCGGGTAGTCCGGGTCCAACGGCACGAACGCCGCGCCGGCCTTGAGCACGGCGAGCACCGCCACCGGCTGGGCCGGGCTGCGACGCAGGCAGATGCCGACCAGGGTGTCGGGTCCCACGCCGGCGGCGACGAGCCGGTGGGCGAGCCGGTTGGCCCGCCGCTCCAGCTCGGCGTAGCTGAGGGTGGTGTCGCCGCAGACGACGGCGGGGTGGTCGGGCTGCCGGCCGGCGCGCTCCTCGAACAGGTGGTGCAGGCAGCGGTCGGTGGGCAGGTCGGTGGCGGTGTCGTTCCACCGCCACACGGCGTCGTCGATCTCGGCGTCGGTGAGCATGGTCAGCTCGGTCACCGGCCGGTCGGGCTCGGCGACCGCCGCCGCCCAGAGCCGCACCAGGTGGTCGAGCATCCGGGCGATCGTGTCGTCGTCGAACAGGTCGCTGCGGTAGACGCTGTCGACCTCGGGTTCGGCGCCGCCGCTGCGCAGCACGAAGCCGAGGTCGAACCGGGCGGTGGTGAACTCCGGCTGGATCGCCTCGGCGGTCAGGCCGGCGAACTCCGGCAGCCCCTCGGTGGCGTCGTCGACGTTGACGTACACCCGGAAGAACGGCGCCTGGCCGGCCTCGCGGGCCGGGGCCAGTTCCTGGACGAGCACGTCGAACGGCAGGTCGGCGTGGGCGAACGCGTCGCGGGTGGTCGCGGCGGCCCGGCGCAGCAGGTCGGTGAACGAGGGCGCGCCGGACAGGTCGGCGCGCAGGACCACCGTGTTGGGGAAGAAGCCGATCAGGTCGGCCAGCTCGGCGCGGTCGCGGGGCGAGTGCACGGTGCCGAGGGCGATGTCGTCCTGGCCGCCGTAGCGCTGCATGAGCAGCCCCGCCCCGGCCACCACGGCGTCGAGGAGGGTCGCGCCGCACGCGTCGGCGAGGGCGCGGACCCGGCGCAGCAGGGCCGGGTCGACGGCGGCGCGCCGGAAGCCGCCGTCGGTGGCGGAGGCGCCGGCGGCGGGCCGGTCCGTCGGCAGGTCCAGGGCCGGCAGGTCGCGCAGCCGCTCCCGCCAGTACGCGAGCTGCCGTTCGCGCAGCGGGCCGGCCAGCGCCGCCCGTTCCCGCGCGGCGTGGTCGGCGTACTGGACGGCCAGCGGCGGCAGGTCGGCCGGCGCACCGGTCGCGGCGGCCCGGTAGAGGGCCGCCAGGTCGCGGTAGAGCACCGGGGTGGACGGGGCGTCGATGGCGATGTGGTGCACGCTCAGCAGCAGGACGTGCTCGTCGGCGGCGACGCGCAGCAGCCGGGCGCGCAGCACCGGGCCCTCGGCCAGGTCGAAGGGGCGGGTCTCGGCGTCCTCGAAGGCGGCGTCGAGGGCCTCCTCGCGGTCGTCGTCGGTCAGCGCGGACAGGTCGGTCAGCGGCACCGGCACCGGCTCGGCGGGACGGACCACCTGCACCGGCTCGCCGGCCTCGGCCCGGTAGACCGTGCGCAGCACCTCGTGCCGGGCGACCAGCGCGGTGACCGCGTCGGTCAGTGCCGCCGCGTCGAGGTCACCCCGGAACCGCAGCGGCACCAGCACGTTGTACGCGCTGCGCTCCCCCTCCAGCTGGCTGAGCAGCCACAGCCGCCCCTGGGCGAACGAGGTGGGGGCCCGGCGGGACCCGTCCGGGTCGGGGCCGGACCGGGCCGGCTGACGCGTCGGTTCGTACACCTCAGTCATGTCTGTCGCGACCTCCACTCCCTGGATCTCCGCACGGCGGTTGGGCACCATCGGACCGGTCGGATGTGAGTGGGGCGACGGTAGGAAGCGCCGGTTCGCGTCGGGTTACGCGCCGGCCCGGCGCACGGCGGTGCACAGGGCGGCGACCGCCACCGCGACCCCGCCGGCCCCGGCCACGACGAAGGTCACCGGCGCGCCGTGGCGCTGGGCCAGCCAGGTGAACGCCGCCGCGCCGACGCCGCCGAGGGAGAAGTGGATCGTCCAGAACGCGGCGGTGACCCGGCCGAGCAGGTGCTCCGGCGTCACCTCCTGGCGCAGCGACAGCGAGCAGATGCCGCCGACGCTGAGGCAGCCGAAGTAGACGGCCACGAGCGCGCCGACCTCGGCGGGCCGGCGGGTCGACGCGAGGGCCGCGACCGCGCCGCCGGTGGCCGCGGTCGCGCCGATCCAGCACGCCCCGAACCCGAACCGCCGGCGCAGCCGCGCGACGACCAGCGATCCGGTGACCGTGCCCGCGGCGCCGGCGGCGAGCACCAGGCCGACCGTGCCGTCGGGCTGGTGCAGGCCGTGCTTGAGGTGGTAGACGACCACGTCGTCCATGCCGTAGGTGAGCAGGAGGAAGACGGTCAGCAGCGCGGTCAGCGGGCGCAGCACGCGGTGACGCCACAGGAACCGCGCCCCGGCGAGGAACTCCGCCCACGGCCCGGGGCGGCCCGCCGCGTCGGCGGTCGCGGCGCGACGGGCGGGAAGGCGTACCAGCGTCAGCAGCGCCCCGGAGACGCCGAAGCTGGCGGCGTCGACGGCGAGCGCGCCGGCCGGGCCCCACCAGCCGGACACGGCGCCGGCCAGCGCGGGCCCCGCGACCGCCGCGAGGGCGGTGCCGGCGTGCAGCCGGCCGTTCGCCCGGGTCAGCTCCGGGCCGTCGACCAGGCCGCGCACCGCCGTGACGGCGGCGACCTGGAACACCATCCCGATCGCCGCGGCCAGCGGCAGCAGCACGAACAGCGGCCAGACCGGTGGGGTCGGGGCCAGCCACCACACCAGCGGGACCACCGCGAACAGCAGCATCCGCGCCGCGTCCGCGCCGACCAGCAGCGCCCGCCGGTCGAAGCGGTCCGCGACGACGCCGGCGAACAGGCCGGCGACCACCGCGGCCGCGCCGGACGCGCCGGTGAGCAGGCCGGCCGTGGCGATCGACCCGGTCGCGTCGAGCACCAGCAACGGCACCGCGAGCTGGGAGAACGAGTCGCCGAGCACGGAGAGGACCTGCGCCGCCCAGAGCGCGCGGAAGCCCCGGCTGCGCCCCGGCGGCGCGGGCGCGACCGACGTCCCCGTGGTCGCCGTCACCGGGCCGAGGGTAGCCCACCGGGAGGGGCCGCGCGGGCCCTGGGAATCGCGGTGGCGGCAATTCCCGAATGGTGTCGACCGCCGTCGCCTTCACGTTTCGCGACCGAGTCGTCTTTCTTACAATGGTCAATTCCGTGCCCCACCCCCGAAAGGATCTGCGAATACCATGCACAGGTGAAGGAGAATCACGGCCGTCAGCCATGGGTGGTGCGCATCCGTGGCGCCCGCGGCGTGATTTTCGGCAGCGGGACGCTGCTGGGCGACCGGCACGTCCTCACCTGCGCCCACGTCGTCGACCGTGCGGTCGGCCGCGCGGCGGCCGGGGCTGACCCGCCCGCCGACCGGGTCCAGGTCGAGCTGGTCCGCCTGCCCCGGCTGCCCGCCCGGTCCGCCGGGGTCGTGGCCGGCGGCTGGGTGCCGGCGGGCAAGGAGGGCCAGGGCGACATCGCCCTGCTCGAACTCTCCGATCCGGTCCCCGGCCGCCCGGGCGCCGAGCTGCGGCGGCTGCCGCTGTGGGAGAAGCACGTCTACGCCTTCGGCTTTCCCAAGGAGTTCCGCGACGGCGAGACCGTCCACGCCGTCCTGCACGGGGGCACGGGCCCGGCCAACGAGTGGATGCAGATGGATCCGAGCCCGGCGACCCCCGGGCTCCGGGTGCGCAGCGGGTTCAGCGGCGCGGCGGCGGTCGACAACGAGACCGGCTACGTGGTGGGCATGGTGGTCTCCTACTACAGCGGCCCCGCCTCCGGCCGTTCGTTCATGATCCCCGTGGAGACACTGCTCAACCATCTGCCCCTGCTCCAGGCGTGGGTGGTCGGCGACTCCTCCGTCGACCGTGAGTTGACGTCGGTGGGCGGCGGCCGGGAGGACGGCGAGGTCGCCCGGCGCACGGCCGCGTTCTTCGCCCGCCGCTCACCGCAGAACGTCCTGGTGGTCGTCACCGGTCCGCCCACGTCGACGGCCTCGGCCACCGTGCGCCGGGCCGTGGTGCTGTCCAACCGGCAGCTCCGGCCGTCGTCGGTCGATCCGGCCGCCGCCGAACGGGACCCGTCGCTACCGCCGCTGGGCAGCATCGACCTGGCGCTGGACGCCGCCGGCAAGCCACCACGGGAGCTGGCCGCGCGGATCCTGGGCTTCGTCGGCTCCACCGGGCCCCCGGCGGAGGCCGCGGCGGGCGACCTGCTCGGCGACGCGTCGCCCCGGTCGCTGCTGATCGACGGCGTGGACGAGTCGAGCGACCCCAAGGCGCTGGTCGACGACGTCGTCGGCCCGATCGTCGACCGTGCCGCCGAACGCGACCTGCGGATCCTGGTGGGCTTCCGCAGCCCGGCGGTCGGCCTGCGGCTCGCGCTGCTGGCCCGCCGGATCGCCGGGCTGCGCGAGGCCGAACACCTGGCCCGCGAGCACCGCCGCCGGATCGAGGCACGCGTGCGCGGGCTGCCACCGGCGAAGCCGCGGGCCAGCCAGCTGCGGATCCGGCTCACCGCGCTGCTGGCCGCGGCCCGGGAGCCCGACCCCGGCCCGTTGCTGGAGCACCTGGCCGCCATGGAGCAGGGCACCGACCGGGCCCTGCACGAGGTGACCGCGCTGCGACACGAGCTGACCGCGCGGGCCACCGAGCACCAGCAGCTGCGGGGGCTGCTGGACGCGCACCGGGCCCGCGCCGTCGCCGGCGGGTTGACCGAGCACCGGGGTATCGGGCGGTTCTACCGGCGGGCCCACGACCTGCTCTGGGCCGGCCCCTGCGACCTCGCCGACGCCGCCGACGCCGTGCACGCCTACGCCGAGGCGGTCCGCCGTGCCCTCGACGACCGGCGGGAAGGGGCGCCGTCCTGATGCGCTGTGCGCGTACCCCGGACTGTCCGGGCGTCGTCGACGCCGACGGCTTCTGCGAGGTCTGCGGCCTCGCGCCCTGGCCGACGCGGCCGGCGCGCGCCGCGACGCCGACGGCCGGTGCGCCGGTCGGGCACGAAACCTGGCCGGTGGCGGGCCTGGTGTCCCTGCCGGTGCGCGACTTCACCGGCCACCGGCGCACGACGGCCGGCCTGACGGTGCCCGAGCACGAGCGGTTCTGCGCCAACCCCGCCTGCCGGCGGGAGGTCGGCCGGGGCGGGGCCGAGCGGCTCGACCACGGCTACTGCCCGCACTGCGGCACGCCCTTCGCGTTCGTCTCCGCCCTCGCGCCCGGCGACGTGGTGGCCGGCCAGTACGAAGTGGTCGGCTACCTGGCCCGGGGCGGCCTGGGGCAGGTCTACCTCGCCGAGGACGTCCACCTCGACCGCAAGCCCATGGCCCTGAAGCGGCTGATCAACAAGACCGAGCCCGACGCCCTGGCGATCGAGGTCTCCGAACGGCAGTTCCTGACCACCCTGGACCACCCGAACATCGTCCGGATCTTCAACTTCGTCAGCGCGGAGGACCGCCTCTTCGGCGGGCGGACCAGCTACATCGTGATGGAATACCTGGAGGGGATGCCGCTGCACGAGCTGTGGCAGGCGGCGGTCGACCCGGCCCGGCCGGCGGTCACGCTGCCCCTGGTGGAGGTGCTGGCGTACGGCCACGAGATCCTGACCGCGCTGGACCACCTGCACGGCAAGGGGCTGCTCTACACCGACCTGCACCCGGGCAACGTCATCCGCACCGCCGACCGGGTCAAGCTGATCGACCTCGGCGGGGTGCGCCGGGCCGACGACCGGCACAGCCCGAGAGTGCGCACCGAGACCTACGGGGTCAGCCCCACGGAGCTGGCCGCGCACGGGTTCACGGTGCGCTCGGACCTCTACGCGGTCGGGGTCATGCTGCGGGAGCTGAGCCGCCCCCCGCTCGACTCCCCCGGCCGCGAGCCCGACCTCGGGGCGGAGTCCTTCGGGCGGCTGGTCACCCGGGCCGCCCATCCCGAGTGGCGTCGCCGCTTCGCGTCCGCCTCCGAGATGTCCGAGCAGCTCAAGGGTGTGCTGCGGGAGCTGTTGCCGGCTCCCCCGGCCGACCGTGGCCAGGAACCGTCGACCGTGTTCGCCCCCACGGCGGCGCTGCTCGACGCCGGGCTCGGCGCGGTGCCGGGGCTGGCCGCCTGGACGGACCCGGCCGCCGCCGACCTGCCGCACCACGGCCGCCCGGCGCCGCCCTCGGTGGCCACCGGCCTGCCGGTGCCCCGCCCCGCGGCCGGCGACCCCGCCACCCCCGCCCTGCACCTGATCGGCGCGCTCGACCCCCGCAGCCTGCTGGCCCGGCTCGCGGCGTTCGAGACGGCCTCGGTCGAGGTCCAGCTGTCGCGCTGCCGGGCGCACCTGGAGCTGGCCGGGGCGGGCCCGGCCGAGGAGGCCCTGGCCGTCGCGGCCGGGCTGCTGGCCGAGGACGCGGTGGCCGACTGGCGGCTGGTCTGGCACCACGGCCTGCTGGCGCTCGCCCGGTCCGCCGTGGCCGAGGCCACCGAGCGGTTCGACCGGGCGTACGCGGAGCTGCCGGGCGAGGTGGCGCCGAAGCTGGCGCTCGGCTACTGCGCGGAGCAGCGGGGCGACGCCGGCGAGGCGACCCGCTACTACCGGGCGGTGTGGCGTCGGGACCGGTCGGCCGCCAGCGCCGCGTTCGGTCTGGCCCGGCTGCGGCTGGCCGACGGCGACCGGGCGGCGGCGGTGCGGTTCCTCGACGGCGTCCCCCGCGTGTCCCGGCACTACGACGCCGCCCAGGTCGCGGCCGTGCGGGTGCTGGCCGCCCGGCTCGGCGACGACCCGCCCGGCGCGGAGCACCTCAACGAGGCGGTGCGCCGCCTCGGCCGGCTGCGGCTGGACGGGGGCGCCCGGCACGGGGAGGCCCGCGACCGGATGACGGCGGTGCTCCGGCAGGCCGCCCTGGGCCGGGTCCTCGTGCACGGCACCGCCGGCCTGGCCGGCGGCGAGACGCTGGGCGACGCGCCGTCGGAGCGGTCCCTGCGGCGGCTGCTGGAGAGCTCCCTGCGGGACCTGGCCCGGCAGGCGCGCACGGCCAACGACCACGGTGTCCTCGTCGACCGGGCGAACGCGGTCCGGCCACTGACCTTCCTGCGATCACGGTGAGGAGCGACCCGGTGTCCAGCGCGCTCGACTTCGACCTGCGGATCGACCACGACCGCTTCCTGTCCACGGGAGACCGCCAGTTGCACGCGATCCTCACCGTCACCGCGTCCGCCGGGGCGGGCGACGCCCCGGCGGAGGTCGACGGGGCCCGCTACGCGGAGGTGATCGTCGTCGACTGCTCCGGGTCCATGGCGCACCCGCCGACGAAGCTCGGCGCGGCCCGGCGGGCCACCGCCGCGGCCGTCGAGATGCTCCCGGACGGGGTCCGCTTCGCCGTGGTGGAGGGCACCCACGAGGCCCGGATGGTCTACCCCGCCCACCGGGGCCTGGCCGCCGCCGCACCGGCCACCCGGGACGCGGCCCGGCGCGAGCTGGGCCGGCTCGCCGCGGCCGGCGGCACGGCGATCGGCAGCTGGCTGGAGCTGGCCCGGGAGCTGCTGGCGGAGCACCCCGAGGCGATCCGGCACGCCCTGCTGCTCACCGACGGCCGCAACGAGCACGAGACGCCGCAGCGGCTGGCGGAGGTGCTGGCGGCCTGCGCGGGGCAGTTCGTCTGCGACGCCCGGGGCGTCGGCGACGCCTGGGAGCCCCGCGAGCTGACGCGCGTCGCCGAGGCGCTGCACGGCACCGCCGACGCGGTCCGTCGGCCCGAGGAGTTGGAGGCCGACTTCCGGGCGACCATGCGGGCCACGATGGCCAAGCGGGTGGCCCGGGCGGGCCTGCGGATCGCCGTGGTGCCGCCGGCGCGGGTGCTGTCCTGCCGGCAGGTGCATCCCACGATCATGGAGCTGCCCGTGACGCCGGTCGACGACCGGTCCGTGGCCTGCGCGACCGGCTCCTGGGGGGCGGAGAGCCGGGAATACCACCTGTGCCTCGAGGTGGACCCGGCGGGCCGGCCGACGGGCGAGGACCTGCGGGTCGCCCGCGTCGACCTGCTGGTGGACGACGCCCCGGCCGCCCGGCCGGTGAACGTCCTGGCGCACTGGACGGAGGACCTGGCCCTGTCCAGCCGGATCGACCCGCGGGTGGCCCACTACACGGGGCAGGAGGAGCTGAGCCGGCTCATCGCCGACGGCTGCGACGCGTACGACACGGGCGACCGGGCGACCGCCGCGCAGCTGCTCGGCCGCGCGGTGGAGCTGGCCACCGCCGCCGGTGACGCGTTCCACCTGGAGCAGCTTCGGCTGCTCGTCGAGGACGTCGACGCCACCTCGGTACGCCTGCGCGACGACCTGCCCCGGCTCGACGTGATCAGCGTGGCCGTGCGGTCGTCGGTCACGGTGCGCGACCAGGGGCCGCGGGCGGCGTCGGGGCCCGTGCCGGCCGCCGACGCCCCGCCCCGGGTCTGCCCGGCCGGCCACCGCTCGCCGCCGGACGCCCGGTTCTGCCAGCGGTGCCGCCACGAGTTCACCGACCCCGCCGACGCCGGCCCGGTGCCGACGTGAGCGGCACGGCGCTGACCAGCACCACCCGGCGGACGCTGCTGCGGCTGCTGTGGGCGCTGCTCGCCGCGAACGCGGTAGCGCTGGCCGGCTGCCTCGCGGTCTTCCTCGGGGTGCAACGCACCACGGAGGCCGCGTACGACCGTTCCGTGCCGGCGATCCTGGCCGTGTACGACACCCAGGTCGCCCTGCGGGAGGCCCACGGCGCGGCGGTGGCCAGCTTCGCCGCCGGCACCCGGCTGCTCGCCGGCCCGGGCGAGGACTACCAGAACCAGATCGCCCGCGCGGGCCAGCACCTGGCCGAGGTCGCGGAGGACAACGCCGCCGGCGACGAGGGCAGTCGCGACATCCAGGTCGTCGAGGCGTCGCTGGTCACCTACACCGGTCTGATCGAGCGGGCCCACGCGCACTTCGCCCAGCCCGGCGGCGGGGCGCTGGGCGCCGCCGCGCTGCGCGACGCGTCGGGCCTGCTGGAGGAGATCCTGGTGCGCCTCGACGGGCTGGTGGGGAAGCAGGACGCGGCGCTGGACCGGCAGGTCGACGGGGCCTGGACGGGCCGGGCGACGATCCTGCTCTGGCTGCTGCCGGTGCTCGTCCTCGGCGCGCTGCTGGTCGCCGCCCAGCTGTTCCTGCGTCGCCGGTTCCGGCGGGCGCTGAACGCGCCGTTGCTGCTGGCGACGCTCGCGGTGCTGGCGCTGGGCGGCACGACGGCGACGAGCCTGCACTCGACGGGCCAGCTCGGCGACGCCCGGGCCGCGACGGACCGGGCGGCCGACGCCCGGGGGCTCCAACTGGCGGCGCTGGCCGACCGCAACGCCACGCAGTTGGCCGGCCTGCTCACCACCGCCTGCACCCCGACGCCGTGCACGGACACGATCGAGCAGGTCCTCGCCCAGCGCGACGGCGATCGGGGGCCGGCCGAGGCGGCGGACCAGGTCGGGGCCGCCGGTCGCACGGCGTGGCGGCACGGCCAGGACGCCACCGGGCTCGCGGCGCGGGCCGCGAACAGTCGCGGCGGCGAGGTCGTCCTGCCGGCGGCGGCCCTGCTCGCCGCCGCGCTGGTGGTCGTCGGTTTCCTGCCCCGACTAGAGGAATACAGGTATCGGCAGCGATGAGACGCGGCGCGCTCGCCCTGATCCCGGTCCTGCTCGTCGGCGCCGGCCCGACCGCCTGCGCCGATCCTCCACGGCCGCGCGCCCTGAGCGTCGTCGCGTCCTGGTCGGAGGACGGCGTCGGCGGCACCGCGCAGGAGCGCAGGCGGCGCAGCGAGGCCTGGCCCTTCCTGGCGGTGCTGGACGCCTTCACGGCGGAGACCGGGATCGAGGTCAGCTACCAGGGCACCCGGGACGTCAGCCAGGTGCTGCGGTCCGGGGTCGACCGGGGCCGGCCGCCCGACGTGGCGGTGCTGCCCCGGCTCAACGACCTGAAGGCGTACGTGCGCAGCGGCGACCTGTTCCCGCTCGACGACGTCGTCCCGGCCGACGAGGCGGGTCTCGACCCGCAGCTGCTCCGGCTGCCGCCCCCGGGGGCCACGGATGCCCGGGTGTACGGGTTGTCCGTCGCCGTGCACGCCAAGAGCCTGATCTGGTACCGCACGAACGCACCGGGCGGTCCCACCGTGACGTCACCGCCGGCGACGTGGGCGGAGCTGGTGGCGCTGACCCGCGCCCTCGACACCCGTGAGGGCGCGCCGTGGTGCCTCGGGATGGGGTCGCAGCCGCAGTCCGGGTGGCCGGGCACCGACTGGATCGAGGACATCCTGCTGCACCGCTCCGGGCAGACCGTCTACCAGCGGTGGGCTGCCGGGCAGCAGGCGTGGACGTCGCCGGAGGTGCGGGGCGCCTGGCAGGAGTGGGGTGCGCTGGTGGGCGCCGGGCGGGGCACCCCCAACCCGTTGCTGACCAACTTCGACGTGGCGGGGCCGGGGATGCTCGTCTCGCCCCCGAGGTGCTTCCTCGACCATCAGGCCTCGTTCATCGTCGGGTCCTACCGGAAGTTCCTGGCCGAGCACCCCGAGAGGTCCGAGCCGGGCCCGTCGCCGGAGTTCGACTTCTTCCCCTCACCGGCGTTCGGCGCGACGGACGCGCCGGTGCGGGAGGTCTCCGAGGACGTGGTGGGCATGTTCGCCGACTCGCCGCAGGCCCGGGCGCTGATCCGTTTCCTGGCCGGCGAGCCGGCCCGCCGGGTGTGGCGGGAGGCGAGCGGCCACCTGGCGTTCACCCTGAACGCGGCCACCGACGCGGCGGCGTACCCGGACGGTCTGCCGCGCCGCATCGCGCGGACCCTCGCCACCGGCACGCTGTGCCGGGACGCCTCGGACATGATGCCGGCGGCGATGACCGCCGCGTTCCACTCGGCCGTCCTGCAGTACCTGGCGGATCCCACGCTGCTCGGCAGCCTGTTGAGGGAGTTGGATAGCGTGCGGAAGCGGACACCGCCGCAGGAGTGGCTGGGGCTGCCGTGCCTCAGCCCACCGGGGTAGCCATCGAGAAGGGACAGTGGATGAGCGAGGTGGTCGAGTTCGCCCTCGACGGCGGGGGGACCGTGCTCGTGGCCGTGGACGAGACGCCGGGGATCGCCCCGGCGTCCGTCGCCGACGACGTGCTCCGCCGGGCCGGGGTGAGCTTCAACAAGGCGATCGGCCAGGCGCGGGACGCCGCGTCGGCCGCGCTGACCGAGTTCCGCTCCATGGTGGACCGGCCGGACGAGGTGGAGATCAGCTTCGGGATCCAGCTGACGGCCGACGCGGGCGCGCTGATCGCCCGCACCGGCGTGCAGGGGCAGCTCCAGGTGACCGTGCGCTGGCACCGGGAGCCGAGCGCCTGAGCGGCGCCGTCGGGGTGACGTCGTCCGCCGGCGCTCACACCCCGTCCTGACCTGCGCGTACGCGGCGACATCGGGCCGCCCGGCGATCCGCCGGGCGGCCCTTCGCGTGCCCGGAGTCCATCCCGGCGACGCTGCGTGAGCGCGTCGGGACCGGGCGAACGGGATCGGCGCTGGGCTTGCGCGGGCTACTAAACCGGTCTAGCGTCCCTCTCCAACGGGGGGCGTTTGTTGCAGCGGTGTGAACCGAGCATTGCCGGACTATGGCCGAGAGGATGCCGCGCGTGGGACCGAGCCGACCGACCATCACCGACGTCGCGAAGGCCGCCGGAGTGTCCAAGGGCGCGGTGTCCTTCGCCCTCAACGGGCGTCCCGGGGTGGCCGAGGAGACCCGCGCCCGCATCCTGGCCGTGGCCGCGTCGCTGGGCTGGACCCCGAGCCACCGGGCCCGGGCCCTGTCCGCGTCGCGGGCGTTCAGCGTCGGCATGGTGATCGCGCGGCCGCCCGAGCTGCTCGGGGCCGACCCGTTCTACCCGTCGTTCATCGCCGGCGTGGAGCGGACCCTGTCCGACCGGGGGCAGTCGCTGGTGCTCCAGGTGGTGCCGGACCTGTCGGTGGAGGAGGCCAGCTACCGCCGGCTCGCCACGGCCGAGCGGGTCGACGGGGTGTTCGTGCTCGACCTGCGGCTCGGCGACCCGCGGATCGCCCTGCTGGCCGAGCTGGGGCTGCCGGCGGTCACCATCGGCCGGCCGGACGTGCCCAGCAACCATCCCGCGCTGCTGGTCGACGACCGGCCCGGGGTCACGGCGGCCGTGACCCACCTGGCGGGGCTCGGGCACCGCCGCATCGCCCACGTCTCGGGGCCGCTGCACTTCCTGCACGGCTCCGTGCGCCGCCAGGCGTGGGAGCAGGCCCTCGCCGACGCCGGCCTGACCGCCGGCCCGTGCGTCGAGTCGGACTTCTCGGCGGCCGGCGGCGCGCAGGCCACCCGCGCGCTGCTGGACACCGACGACCCGCCCACCGCGATCGTCTACGGCAACGACCTGATGGCGATCGCCGGCCTCTCGGTCGCCGTCCAGCTCGGCATCAGGGTGCCCGACGAGCTGTCGATCACCGGCTTCGACGACACGGAGCTCGCCGGCTACGTCACCCCCACCCTCACCACCGTCCGCACCGACCCCTTCGGCTGGGGCCGGGCCGCCGCGGACGCCCTGCTCGACCTCATCGACGGCCGGCCCGGCGCGGACATCCCCACCCCACCCGCGCCGCTGGTCGTGCGCGGATCGACGGCACCACCGCCCACCCGACACCCCTGAACAGAGCCCACCACACCCCGACCCAGCACCGCCTCACCCGCACCGCCGACGGCCACCGGCCCGGCGGGCGGACGAACCTGACCCCGTCCCGGATCGGAGAAGACATGAGACGGACCCTTCCCGCCGCCCTGCTGACCGTCGCCCTGGCCGCCACCGCCGGCTGCGGCGACTCCGGCGGCGGCGACGCCGGCAAGGCCAACGCCGCCCGCGGCCCGATCACCATCTGGCTGTCCAACAACGCCGAGGAGGTCGCCTGGGGCAAGGCGATGATGCAGGCGTGGAACGCCCAGCACGCCGACCAGACGATCACCGCCCAGGAGATCCCGGCCGGCACCAGCTCCGAGGAGGTCATCGGGGCGGCCATCACCGCCGGCAACGCCCCGTGCCTGATCTTCAACACCGCCCCCGCCGCCGTGCCGCAGTTCCAGAAGCAGGGCGGCCTCGTCGCGCTCGACTCCTTCGCCGGCG
The DNA here is from genome assembly GCF_054052245.1 of Micromonospora sp. PTRAS2. Lineage (NCBI taxonomy): Bacteria > Bacillati > Actinomycetota > Actinomycetes > Micromonosporales > Micromonosporaceae > Micromonospora > Micromonospora sp. PTRAS2. Next base: position 257,541 of record NZ_JBSWBU010000008.1, on the reverse strand, counting down.
CCACCGACTACATCACCGAACGCACGGGCGAGACGGCCGGGCAGTACAAGTCGCCGGACGGCAAGTTCTACCAGCTGCCGTGGAAGTCGAACCCGGTGATGATCTTCTACAACAAGAAGGTCTTCGCCAAGGCGGGCCTCGACCCGGAGAAGCCGCAGCTGGCCACGTACGACCAGTTCCTCGCCGCCGCCCGCAAGATCAAGTCGTCCGGCGCCGCCCCGGCCGCCATCTACCCCGCGCCGACCAGCGAGTTCTTCCAGTCCTGGTTCGACTTCTACCCGCTGTTCGCCGCCGAGACCGGCGGCAGGCAACTCCTCGACGGCGGCAAGCCACAGTTCAACTCCCCGGAGGGGCAGCGGGTCGCGGAGTTCTGGAAGACCCTCTACGCCGAGGGCCTCGCCCCCAGGGAGAAGTACAACGGCGACTCCTTCGCCGACGGCAAGGCCGCCATGGCCATCGTCGGCCCGTGGGCCATCTCGGTCTACCGGGACAAGGTCTCCTGGGGCGCCGTGCCGGTGCCCACCTCCACCGGCATCCCCGCCGACCAGGTGCGGACGTTCAGCGACGCCAAGAACGTCGCCATGTACTCGGCCTGCCAGAACCGCGCCACCGCCTGGGACGTGCTGACGTTCGCCACCAGCAAGGAGCAGGACGGCGCGCTGCTCACCGCCACCGGCCAGATGCCGCTGCGGGCCGACCTGCCGGCCGCCTACCCCGACTACTTCGCGAAGAACCCGGCCTACCAGGGCTTCGCCCAGCAGGCCGCGCGCACCGTCGAGGTGCCCAACGTGCCGAACTCGGTGGCGATCTGGCAGGCGTTCCGCGACGCGTACACCGAGTCGGTGATCTTCGGTAAGAAGCCGGTGCCCGACGCCCTCTCCGCCGCCGCGGAGAAGGCCGAGCAGCTCGCCGCCTCCTGATGGCCGCCGCCCACGCCGCAGCCGCCGCCAAGGCCGGGCCGGTGGCCGGCGGCGACGGCGCCGGACGCCGCGCCCCGCGCGGCCGGGTGGCGGCGGTGCTCGGCCGCCACCCGGTGGGCCTGCTCCTGGCCGCGCCGTACGCCGTGTTCGTCGCCGCGGTCTTCGCCTACCCGCTCGGGTTCGCGGTCTGGATGAGCTTCCACGACTACTTTTTCGCCGCCCCCGGCGCGGTGGTGGACCGGCCCTTCGTCGGGCTCGACAACTACCGCGCGGTGCTGACCGACCCGCAGGTGCGCCAGGCGTTCGGCAACATCGGCGTCTTCCTCGTCATCAACGTGCCGCTCACCGCCGGGCTGGCGCTGCTGCTGGCGGTGGCGCTGAACAAGGTGGTGCGGGCGCGGACGTTCCTGCGGGTCGCCTTCTACGTCCCGTACGTCACCGCGAGCGTCGCCGTCGTCGGGGTGTGGCTGTTCCTGTTCAACTCCGACGGGCTGGTCAACCGGGTGCTCGGTCCGCTGGCGCCCGACCCGTCCTGGCTGGTCAACGAGGGCCTCGCGATGCCGGTGATCGCCGTGTTCGTGGCCTGGAAGCAGCTCGGCTTCTTCATCCTGCTCTACCTCGCCGCGCTGCAGAACGTGCCGAAGGAGCTGTACGAGTCGGCGGCCGTGGACGGGGCGTCGGCGTGGGCCCGGTTCCGGTCGGTGACCGTGCCGGCGGTGCGCCCGGCGACCGCCCTGGTGGTCATCCTGGCCACCATCACCGGCGCGAACCTGTTCACCGAGCCGTACCTGCTCACCGGCGGCGGGGGGCCGAACGGGTCGTCGGCGTCGCCGGTGCTGGTCATGTACCAGCGCGGCATCCAGCAGGGCCAGCCCGACGTGGCCGCCGCCATCGGCGTGCTGCTGGTGATCGGCGTGCTGGTGGTCTCGGCGATCAACCGGCGGCTGCTGGAGAGGGACTGACATGCCACGCACCCCCGCGAAGCCCACCACCGGCGGCCGGCTGGCCACGGCGCTGCGCGCCGTCGCGCTGTTCGGCGGCGCGCTGGTCTTCCTGTTCCCCTTCTACTACATGTTCGTCGGCTCGTTGCAGGCCGAACCGGACACCTCCCCGGCCGGGGCGTTCCCCACCTCGGGGCTGACCCTGGACAACTACCGGGACATCAACGCCCGGGTCGACCTGCTCGGCTCCCTGGTCAACTCGGGGATCTTCACCGGCGGGGTGATCGCCTGCACGGTCGTCTTCGGCATCCTCGCCGGCTACGCGCTGGCCCGGCTGCGCTTCCGCGGCCGGGGCACGCTGTTCGCGCTCGTGCTGCTGGTGCAGGTGATCCCGTTCCAGCTCCTGCTGATCCCGCTGTACGTGCTGATCGTGCGCGGCTACGGGCTGGCCGACTCGTACCTCGGGATGATCCTGCCGTTCGCGATCAACACCACGGCCGTGTTCGTGTTCCGGCAGTTCTTCCTGCAGCTGCCCGACGAGCTGTTCGCCGCCGCCCGCGTCGACGGCGCGGGCGAGCTGCGGGTGCTCTGGTCGGTGGCGCTGCCGCTGGTGCGCCCGGCGCTGCTGACCGTCGTCCTGCTGACGTTCATCGGCCCGTGGAACGAGTTCCTGTGGCCGTTCCTGGTGACCAAGCAGGCGGACATGCAGCCGCTGGCGGTCTCGCTGGCCAACTACATCAGCAACGTGGCGGCCCGCGCCGCCAACCCGTACGGGGCGGTGCTGGCCGGGGCGTGCGTCCTGGCCGCCCCGGCGGTCGGCCTGTTCCTGGCCTTCCAGAAGCACTTCGTCTCCACCGACATCGGTTCCGGCGTGAAAGGTTGACGATGACTGTCTCCACCACCGTCCCCTACACCCTGACCAGGGTCGGCGTCGTGATGACGCCCGAGCCCGGCCAGCTTCTGGAGGCCGAGGGGGTGTTGAACCCGGCCAGCGGCCGCACCCCCGACGGGCGGCTGCACCTGCTGCCCCGCCTCGTGGCCGAGGGCAACGTGTCCCGCGTCGGCCTCGCCGAGGTCGAGCTGCGCGACGGCGTGCCGGCCGGGGTCCGCCGCGAGGGCGTCGTCCTGGCCCCCGACGAGGGCTGGGAGCGGGGCAAGAACAACGCCGGGGTCGAGGACCCCCGCACGACCTGGGTGCCGGACCTCGGCAAGCACCTGATGACGTACGTCGCGTACGGGCCGCTGGGCCCGCGCCTGGCCCTGGCGGTGTCGGAGGACCTGCGGCACTGGCGGCGGCTCGGGCCGGTGCAGTTCGGCTACCAGCCCGACCTGGACACCGACCTGAACATGTTCCCCAACAAGGACGCCGTGTTCTTCCCCGAGCCGGTGCCCGGCCCGGACGGGCGGGACTGCTTCGCGATGCTGCACCGGCCGATGTGGGACCTGGGCTGGTTCCGCCCCGGCGAGGGGGTGCACCTGCCCGCTGGCGTCACCGACGAGCGGCCCGGCATCTGGATCTCCTACGTGCCGGTCGACGAGGTGCGCGCCGACGTCGGGGCGCTCGTGCGGCTGCGCGGGCACCGCTGCGTGGCGCTGTCGGAATTCCCGTACGAGGAGCTGAAGATCGGCGCGGGCCCGCCGCCGCTGCGGGTGCCCGAGGGCTGGCTGCTGATCCACCACGGGGTCACCGGCGAGATCCCCGAGGGCTTCGACCCCACCACCCAGCGCGTCGAGTACGCCGCCGGGGCGATGCTGCTCGACCCGGCCGACCCGTCGCGGGTGCTGGCCCGCACCGCCGAGCCGATCCTCGTGCCGGAGCTGGCCGAGGAGCGCAGCGGCACCGTGCCGAACGTGGTCTTCCCGACCGCCATCGAGGAGGTCGACGGCGTCCACTACGTCTTCTACGGCATGGCCGACTCCCGCATCGGCGTGGCCCGGCTGGACCGGCTCCCGTGACGACACCCCTGTCCCGACCGCACCGAGGAGCCACCGTGAAGCGCCGCACCCTGATGCTGGGCGGGCTCGCCCTGACCACTCCCCTGCTCGCCGGCTCCCCCGCCGGGGCCGCCCCCGCCGCCGCGCCGTCCACCGCCACGGGCCCGGCCGGCGGGCCGCTGACGAACCTGGCGCACCTGGACTTCCTGCGCCAGGCCGTCGCCCCGCCCGCCCAGGACGGGCACACCACCTACCGGCTCGCCGAGTCCCCCGAGGTCGGCATGCTGTGGACGTACGCGGAGCCGGGGCCGGACGGCGACCTGCGCCGCGTCGGCGGCGGCGCGTACGACGCGGCCACCGACACCTGGGGGCAGGGCGCGTACAACGCCGACGACGTGTCCCGGGCCGCCGTGGTCTACCTGCGGCACTGGGTGCAGACCGGGGCGGCGGGCAGCCGGGACGCCTCCCGGGAGCTGCTGCGCGGCCTGACCTACCTGCAGACGACGACCGGGCCGCACGCCGGCAACGTGGTGCTGTGGGCACAGCCCGACGGCACGCTCAACCCGAGCGCCGAGCCGGTGGAGCTGCCGGACCCGTCCGACAGCGGCCCGTCGTACTGGCTGGCCCGCACCGTGTGGGCGCTCGGCGAGGGGTACGCGGCCTGGCGCACCGCCGACGCCGGGTTCGCCGGTTTCCTGCACGAGCGGCTCGACCTGGCCGTCGGGGCGCTGGAGCGGCAGGTCCTGTCCCGGTACGGCACCTACCAGACCGTCGACGGCGAGCGCACCCCCGCGTGGCTGATCGCCGACGGGGCCGACGCCACCGCCGAGGCGGTCCTCGGGCTGGCCGCGTACGTGCGGGCCGGCGGCGGGCCGGCGGCCCGCCGGGCGCTGCGCCGCTTCGCCGAGGGCATCGCCGCCCTCTCCGGTGGCGACGCCCGGCACTGGCCGTTCGGGGCGGTGCGCCCGTGGGCGCTGTCGCGGTCGATGTGGCACGGCTGGGGCTCGCAGATGCCGGCGGCGCTGGCCGCCGCCGGCAGGGCGCTCGGCGACCGGCGGCTGCTCGACCCGGCGGTCGCCGACTCCGCCACGTTCACCCCGTGGCTGCTCACCTCCGGCGGCCCGGACAACGGGCGGATCCCCACGCCGGTGGACCGCAGCCAGATCGCCTACGGCGTGGACTCCCGCCTGCAGTCGCTGCTCGCCGTCGCCGATGCCACCGGGCGCGACGGCTTCGACCAGCTCGCCGGGGTGGTCGCGGCCTGGTACTTCGGCGCGAACGCGGCCGGCGTGCCGGCGTACGACCCGGCGACGGGGCGCACGATCGACGGCATCTCCGGCGACGGGGCCGTCAACCGCAACTCCGGGGCCGAGTCGACCATCCACGGCCTGCTCAGCATGCTCGCCCTGGACGCCCGGCCGCAGGTGGCGCAGGCGGCCCGGCAGGGCCGGATCGTGGAGCGGGTCGGCACCCGCGTGGTCGAGGCGGAGCAGGGCGCGCGCGACGGCGGGGCCGCCGTGGTGACCCCGGCCTCGTCGTGGACCGGGGAGTCGTCGATCAGCGGCGGCAGCCTCGTGCGGATGCCCGCCGGGTCGACCGTGCGCTGGGAGCTGCCGCCGTCGGCCCAGCCGGAGCTGGTGCTGCCGGTGGTCGACCTGACCCCGGGCGCGTCGGCGGTCACCCGCTGGGCGGGCGTGTCCGGCGACGGCCGGGAGCTGCCGCTGGGCCAGGTACGGCACGGGCAGGCCGGCGCGCAGGGCACCTCCCCCGCGCCGGGGGTGCTGCTGCCGGTGACCCCGTCCGGGCCGGGCGAGCTGCCGGCGGGGGCGACGGCGCTGGTGGCCACGGCCGCCGGGGACGGCGCGGTGGTCGACGCGGTCATGCTGGAGCCGCTGCTGTCCCGGTTCGTCGTCGCCGGGGACGGCCACGCCACGGCGGTGCTGCGCAGCGCCGCCCGCACGCCCCGCACGGCCACGCTCACCCTGCCCGGCGCGGGGCGGGCCGTCGTCGAGGCGTACGACTCGGCGGGGGTGCGCCGGTCGCGGACGGTGGCGTCCGGCGCGGCCGTGCCGGCGTCGGTGCTGCCCGGCGGCTTCACCGTCGTGCGGCGCTGACCGTCGGAGCCGCTGACCGTCGTGCGGCGCTGTTGATCGTGGCGCGGGGCCGGCCCGGACGTCGTTGGCCGGGCCGGCCCCCGCACGCGGGTCAGACCGCGACGACGCGGTTGTCCACGATGGAGCTGAACGTCGACTCGGGCGCGATGAGGCCCCACTTCACCATCCACCGGTAGGTGCGCTCGAACTCGGCCTCCGGGTAGGGCTCGGGGTCGATGTAGCGCAGTCGGCCGAGCCGGAAGTCCGCCGGCTCCAGCTTGACCAGGTCCTCGGGGACCTCGGCGACGAAGTGGTGCAGGTACGGCCGGATGTCCTCGTTGATCTTCTTGACGGCCCGGCGGACGGCCCGGTCGACGGCGGCGAAGGTCTCCGGGTCGACGTCGGCGCTGGCGATCTCCGAGCCGACGTAGAACGCCTCGGTGACCAGCACGTAGCCGAGCTTCTCGGCGGCGGTGGTCCACGGCTCCATCAGGGCCACGGCGTCGATCTCGCCGTCGCGCAGCTTGCGGAACCGCTCGGCCGGCCCGCCGGCGTGCACCACCTTGATCTCGTCCTGCTCCAGGAAGCCTTCGAGGGACTGGATGGCCAGGTAGTGCGAGCCGTGGTGGAAGTTGACGCCGACGGTCTTGCCGGCCAGCCCCTGCGGGTGCTTGATGTCGGAGTCGGGCCGCACGAAGATCGCCTGGCTGGCCACGGAGGCGCGCTTGGCGATGATCTGCCCGCCGCGCTCGCTGTCGTGGGAGCGGCGGATCTGCCCCCACTCGCAGGCCCGGTAGAGGGAGACGTCGCCGCTCTCGAACGGCGTGGAGATGCCGCCGAACGAGCTGACCAGCTCGTGCTCCTCGATCGGCTTGAGCACCGCGTCGTACGAGCCGGGGGCGACCAGCTCCAGGTCGATGCCCTCCTCGGCGAAGTAGCCGTGTTCCAGGCCGACGAGGTACGGCAGGGTGAAGATGGCGCCGCTGCGGACGCTCCTGACCTTCTTGAGTGTCACCGGGGTGGTCCCTTCTGTGCTGGTTGGTGCTGTGCGTTATCTGGCGGGGGTAGCGGTCGGTGGTGCCGTCGGCGCGTCCTCGATCCCCACCACCTCCTCTCCGGCCGGCCGGTCGGGTGGCGGCCGGAACAGCCGCCACGTCGCGTACGCGCAGTACGCGGCGGTCGCCGCCACCAGCGCGTACGCGACGCGCAGGGCGGTGGTGAAGTCGTCGCCGGCCTCGGCGGCGACCCGGGCGATGTCGTCGGTCGGCTGGCCGGTCAAGGCCAGCACCGACACCACCACCGCGCCGAGGACGGCGACCCCGAGGTTCGTGCCGATCTGCCGGGAGGCGCTGGTGATGGCGCTGGCCACCCCGGCCCGCTCGCGGGGCAGGCTGTTCACGGCCGTGTTGGTGGCCGGCGGGTTGACCAGGCCCATGCCGGCGCCGAGCAGGAGGTAGCCGACGAGCAGCGGGGCCAGGCCCGCGTCGGTGGTGACGGTCAGGGCGAGCAGGGTCATCGACGCCACGAACGACAGGTGCCCGACGGTGGCGGGCAGCCGGCCGCCGTGCCGGCCGACGATCCGGCCGGAGACGTTGGCGAGCACGAGCGTGCCGAGGGTGGTGGGCAGGGTGAGCAGGCCGGTGGCCAGCGGGCTGAACCCGCGCACCTGCTGCAGATAGAAGGTGTTGACGAAGGTGAACCCGCCCAGCGCCAGGTATGCCACGACCGCGGTGAGCACCGCGCCGCGCAGCGCGGGGATCGCCAGGTGGCGCGGGTCGAGCACGGGGTCGGGGCGGCGGCGGGCGGCCGGCACGTACCCGACGGCGGCGGCCACGGCCACCGCCACCGCGACCAGGACGGGCCCGCTCAGCCAGCCCCGGCTCGGGCCGTCGATCAGCGCGAACGTGAAGCCGACCAGCACCAGGGCGGCCAGGGTGTTGCCCAGCCCGTCGAGGCGGCGGGGCGGGCCGTCGACGACGCCCGGCGGCAGCAGCAGGGTGCCGGCGTAGAGCACCGCCGCGCCGGCCACGCTGACGGCGAAGAGGCTGCGCCAGCCGGCAGCCTGCACCAGCACCCCGCCGACCAGGGGCCCGCAGGCGGCGGAGACCCCGGCCGTCGCGCTCCAGGTGCCCAGCGCCCGGCCTCGCCGCAGCGCGTCGGGGAACAGGTTGGCGATGAGGGCGAGGGCGGGCGGGGCCATCAGCGCGCCCCCGACGCCCTGCACGCCCCGGGCGGCGATCAGGGCGGGCGCGTGCGGGGCCACCCCGCACAGCAGCGACCCCGCGACGAACACCAGCAGCCCGACCCGGAACATCCGCCGCCGCCCGTACCGGTCGGCGACCGCGCCGCACAGCAGGGTGAGGCTGGCCCGCACCAGCGCGTTGCTGGTCGCCACCCACTGCAGCTCGACCGTGCTCAGCCGCAGGTCGCGCTGCACCGACGGCAGGGCCAGGTTCAGCGCCGCGCCGTCGAGGACGCCGAGGAACAGCGTCCCGCAGCACACCAGCAGGGCGGCGCGGCTGCGCCAGGTGAGGGTCATCGTCGGCTCAGAGCTTCTCGTACACCGGCTTGTCGGCCCGCTTCTTCAGCACGCCGACCTCGATGGCCAGGTCGATCTGCTTCTCCAGGTTGGCGAAGACGGTGTCGTCCCACACGTCGGCGTAGACGGGGGCGAGCCGCTCCGGCAGCAGCTCGATGGCCTTCTTCTCCTCGGCGGGGACGCCGTAGTCGGCGTGGTACTTCCCGATCAGGGCCGGGTCCTGCTTGATCAGCCGCCAGGCCTCCAGGGTGAAGTCGACGTACGCCTTCGCGGTCTCCCGGTTGGCGGCCAGCCAGTCGCGGCGCACGGCGGTGCCGTTGAGGAACAGCGGGCTACTGTCGCCGGTCCCCTTCTGCCACAACTCGCCGACGGAGGCGAGCTGCCGGTTGCCGGAGCCGACGAGGCGGGTGGCGTTGGGCTCGATCGCGATGATCGCGTCGAGGTCGCCGCGTTCGTAGAGCGCGAGGTTGGCGATGGGCTGCCCGGTGAACAGCTTGAACTCCCGGTCGAAGCGGATGCCGTTGACCGCCGAGGCCAGCGCCGCCGCCCGGTAGGTGTCGCTGCTGGGCGGCTGCACGCCGACCTTCCTGCCCTTGAGGTCGGCGATGCTCTGGTACGGGCTGTCGGCCGGGACGATCCAGCGGCCGTGGTTCCACAGCGACGGCCCGACGATGACCACGTCGTGGCCGCTGGTGTTCACCTCGGTCGCGCCCAGCGGGCCGAACGCGTAGATGTCGAGCACGCCGGTGAGCAGCTGCTCCTGCCCCGCGCCGGGGCCGCCGCCGGCCTTGCGGTCGAGGCGGAGCCCGTGCTTGGCCTCCAGGCCGAACTGCTCGGCGACGGAGTCGCGGATCGCCCCCGCCGTGCCGGGGCTGCGGGGCTGCACCTTGGCGCTGCGGGTGCCGCCGCCACCGGCGGCGGCCGGCTCGTCGGCGCCGCACGCGGTCAGCAGGGTGGCCGCGCCGGCGCCGCCGGCGAGGAGCCCGGCGGCGCGCAGCAGGGATCGTCGGGTGAGGGGTGTCGTGGACACGGTGGTTCCTTCCAGGGTGAATCAGGTGGGTGCCCGGCCCGAGGGGTGAGGGCGGCGGGCCGGTGGCCGCGCCGGGGATGGGGCGGGCTCAGGTGAGGGCGGCAACGATGCGGCGGTGCACATCGAACAGTTCGGGGTCCTCGGGGCTGCGGGGGCGCGGGCGGTCGATGCGGTATTCCCGCACCACCTCGGCGGGGCGTCCGCCGAGGACCACCACCCGGTCGGCGAGGAAGGCCGCCTCCAGCGCGTTGTGGGTGACCAGCAGGCCGGTGCGCGGGGTGCGCAGCCAGAGCTGTTGCAGCAGCAGCCGCAGGCGGCGGGCGGTCAGCTCGTCCAGCGCGCTGAACGGCTCGTCGAGCAGCAGCACCTCCGGGCGTACGACGAACGCGCGGGCCACGGCGACGCGCTGGCGCTGCCCGCCGGAGAGCACCGACGGGTACGACCGGGCGTACTCGGTCAGGCCGACGGCGGCGAGGATCGGGGCGACCTCGGCGGCGTCGATGCCGGCCGCGGTCGCGGCGAGCCGCACGTTGGTCTCGACGGAGGTCCAGTCCAGCAGGCGGGGCTGCTGGAACACCATGCCGAGGCGGGGCCGCCCGCCGCCGGTGGAGACGGTGCCCGCATCGGGGCGTTCCAGGCCGGCGATCAGGTGCATCAGGGTCGTCTTGCCGGTGCCGGAGCCGCCGACGACGGCGACCAGCTCGTCGGGCGCGAGGGTGAGGGAGAAGTCGCGGAAGATCTGCTGCCGCTCGCCGGTGCGCCGGTTGGTGAACGCCTTGTCGACGCCGTCGAGGCTGATCCGCACGCTCATCGCAGCGCCACCCGCCGCCAGCGCACCGCGCGCCGTTCCAGGGTCTGCAGCAGCCCGTACTCGATGGCGGCCATGACCAGCGCGAAGGCGACGGTCCAGGCGAGCACGCCGGCCACGTTGTGCTGGGAGAACTCCAGGTTGAGCTGGTAGCCGACGCCGTCGGCGAGGCCGAAGATCTCCACCAGCACGATGACCTTCCAGGCCATCGCGATGCCCAGCCGCGCCCCGGTGAACAGGTCGGGGACGATGGCGGGCAGCCACACGTACCGCAGCCGGGTCAGCGCGTCGAGGCGGTAGACGTGCGCCATCTCGCCCAGCGCCGGGTCGACCGAGCGGACGCCCTGCGCGACGTTGATGGTCAGCGCGGGGGCCGCCGCGAGCGCCACGGTGAGGATCGGGTTGAGCAGGCTCACCCCGAACCAGATCACGCACAGCAGGGCCTTGACCAGGCCGGGGGTGGCCAGTCCGATGAGGACGGCGGGCTCCAGGAAGCGGCGCAGCCACTCGCTGCGGCCCATCGCGATGCCGGCGGCGACGGAGACGACGAACGCCGCCGCGAAGCCCAACGCGACGCGGGTGAGGGTGACCCGGACGTTGTCCCACAGCGCGCCGCTGGCGGCGATGTCGACCAGGTTCCGGGCGACGTCGCCGAGGCCGGGGATCAGCGCGCTGCCGGAGGCGTCGGCCATGAGCTGCCAGCCGGCCGCGAGCAGGCCGACGAGCAGCAGCGCGGGCAGCGGCCGGGTGAGGCGTCCCACGACGTCGGCGGCGGGCGGGCGGCCCGGCGGGGCGGGCGACCGCCCGCCGCCGAGCGCGACCTCCTCGGCGACGACAGGGTGCGTGACGGTCATCGACATCCCATCTTTCGGTACGCGGGTCGCGTCGTCCTCGACCGCGGCAGGTCATTGACCAGTGCGTACGCACCGATCTCCGATTCCCTATCCTGCCGGTAGGATTAGTAGGGTAGCAAGACGCATCTCACCCATCGAGACAGCGGGTGTCGGGTAGCCGACAGCGTGTGAGCCGTGACCGTCCGTCAACCGCGCGCCCTCGCCGCGCCGGCTCGCCCCCGCCCGGAGCTGCGCCCCCACCCGACTTCCGTAGGGGGTCCCCTGAGGAGGGTCCGGGGCGGCCGGCCCACCGGTCCCGGGTTTTCTCCCCTGGCCGGGCGAGCGGCCCCCTGCGAGCGTGGGCCCATGGCTTCACTCTCCGTACGGCGCTGGCGTCAGCTCGCGCTGTGGCTGCACGTGACGACGTCGGTGGGCTGGATGGCGCAGGCCCTCGCCCTCTGCGTGCTGCTCACCACCAGCCTCACCACGCCCGACCGGGACGTGGCCGTCGCCGCCACGTCCATGGCGCAGGTGCTCGACGGACGCCTGCTCGCGCCGCTGGCCAACGCCTCGGCGTTCACCGGGTTCATGCTCGCCGCCGCCACCGGTTGGGGTTTCTTCCGCTACCGCTGGGTGCTGGTGAAGTTCGTGATCACCCTGGTCCAGCTCCACCTCGGGATCTTCGTCCTCGGCTCGGCACTGGCCGACTCGGCGGCGGCGGCCACCACCGGCGCGCGGGGTCCCGCCGTGCCGCTGGCCGTCGGCTCGGCGCTGATGGCCGGCGCCATCGCCTTCCAGGCCTGGGTGTCCGTGGCCAAGCCCTGGTCGACGACCCGCTGGATGCCGGCGGACCGGCGGCAGGTCGCCGGGACCGCGCCGCGCTGGGTCTTCGTGGCCACCGTCGTCGGCGTGGCCGCCGACCTCACCGTCGCCGCGCTGCTCGGCCACCCGGCGCCGCTGATCTCCCTGATCATCCTCGGCACGTGGCTGGTGCTGCGGCGACGACAGGCTCGCGCCGCCCGCCCCGGCGGGACCGCGCAGCCCGACGCCACGCCGACGCCGACGCGGGCTGGCGCGGGCCGGAGGTAGGAGATCTTGGAAGCAATGGGCCCCTCTGGGGGCCGAAATCTTCCAAGATTCACCCCGGTTTCCGCGCGCGCAGAACCGCCCCAGCCCAGCCGACGAGGACTGACGACGACCGCGCCCGCCCCCGGGAGCGGAGGCGGGCGCGGCGGGTGGGGTCAGCGCTGGGCGCGGAACAGCCAGTGCTGCTGCTCCACGGCGGCGGTGGCCCCGATGAGCAGGTCCTGCGAGATCGGGTCGCTGGTCGCGGTGTCGGCCACCGCCTGACGCAGCGTGCGGATCAGGGCGAACAGCGCGTCGACCACGACCTCGACGGCGGTGCCCTCCTCGACGTCGCCGTGGTCGAGGGCCGGCAGCGTCGACTGGGCGGCGACCGTCGCGGCCCGCCCGTCGGGGTTGAACCCGACGGCGGCGGCCCGCTCGGCCACCTCGTCGGCGTACCGGCGGGCGAGGTCGGCGAGTTCGTCGAGTTGCAGGTGCAGGCTGCGGAAGTGGGGACCGACCAGGTTCCAGTGCGCCTGCTTGGCCAGCATCCCCAGGTTGATCAGGTCCGCCAGCGCCTGCTGCAGCGCCTCGCCGGTGGTCTTGCGGTCCGTGGAGTCGAGGATGCCGTCGACAACGGCCATGGTTGTTCTCCGTTCAGGTGAGTGGGGCGGCGCACGCGCCGTGCACCGGCACCACCGTGGGCGAGGCCGGACCGCTCACGCGGCGATGAAGTCGAGCAGGTAGCGGTTGACCAGCTCCGGGTGCGTCCAGGCGATGTTGTGCGGGCCGCCCGGGATCACCTCGTAGCGCAGGTCGGCGATCAGCTCCGGCAGCCGGTTGGCGGTGGCGTCGATCGGCAGGATCCGGTCGGCGTCGCCGTGCAGCAGCAGCGTCGGCACGTCGATCTTGCCGAGGTCGGCGCGGAAGTCGGTCAACCAGGTGTCGACGCAGGCGTACGCGGCGTACGCCGACGCGCCGACCGCGGTGATGAAGCTGTTCTGCCAGGCCTCGTCGCTGATCCGGGTGCCGCCCAGCACGTCGACGTTGTAGAAGTTGTCGAGAAAGCTCTTGAAGTACGCGGGCCGGTCGGCCACCACCGCCGCCTTGATGTCGGCGAAGACCTGCGCGTCGACGCCCTCGGGGTTGTCGTCGGTCTTGAGCAGGAACGGCGGCACCGCGCCCATCAGCACCGCCTTGCGCACCCGGCCCGAGCCGTAGGTGCCGAGGTAGCGGGTCACCTCGCCGGTGCCCATCGAGAAGCCGACCAGCACGACGTCGCGCAGGTCCAGGTGCTCCAGCAGGGTGTGCAGGTCGGCGGTGAAAGTGTCGTAGTCGTAGCCGACGGTCGGCTGGCTCGACTTGCCGAACCCGCGCCGGTCGTACGTGATCACCCGGTAGCCGGCCGCGAGCAGCTCCCGCGACTGCTTCTCCCAGGACGCCCCGTCGAGCGGGTAGCCGTGGATGAGCACGACGGGCGCGCCGGTGCCGTGGTCCTCGTAGTAGATGTCGATGTCGCCGCGGTTCTCTTCGCCGACCGTGACGTAGGGCATGTGCCGCTCCTGGTGCTGAGTGGGAACCGTGGGCCCGTCGACGCCCCCGTCGCGCCGTGCGTGACCTGCCGTCGAGTCAACCGGCGCGGCGCGGCCCACACCACGAAGAAGACACGCAGAACTGCACGCCTACACCGTCGCCAGCAGCATGAGGCCCATCACCACGCCCATCGTGGCGTGGCAGAGGCCCTCGGCCCGCGCCCCGGCCACCCCCGGTCGGCCGGCAGGCACGTGGTCGCGCCAGGCCGGGGTCAGGCGTACGCCCCGGGCCGCCCACCAGCCCGCGGCGAGCAGCAGGTACCCGCCCAAGGCCACGCTGACCAACGGCGGCCACCAGCCCGCCGACGTGGCCGCGCCGTGCTGGCCGTGCGGCCCGGCGTGGCCGCCCGGCAGGCCGGTCATCCACACCATCGCCGCCGAGGCGAGGGCGAAGTATCCGGTGGCCGCCCGCGAGCCGAGTGCCGCCGGGCGGCGTGCGGTCAGCGCCGCGAACCAGACCCCGGCCGGCACGAACAGGACGAGCCACACCGCCTGCGGCACCCCGAGCGCCCACACCATCGCGGTCATCGCCACGCCCATGAGCAGGTGCACGCCCTCGGCGATCCGGCACCGGGCGGCCCGACCCGATCCCGCCCGCGCGGACGCCGGGCCCAGGAACCGGAACCCGTGGTAGGACGTCACGGCCATCAGGGCCAGCGTCATCGGCCATTGCAGCGCCGGGAACACCATGGGCTTGCTCCCCTCGTCCGACCGGTCCGAGCCCGTGGGCAGGCGGTCAGGGCCGACGGTAGTCGGCGCGGGAGCCGGCGTCTGTGCGCGAAGTTGCCCTCTGCGTCCACACGGGACCGGCCGAGGTGTGTACGGTCGGGCGGTGACCGCGTCCCGGAGCATCGCAGACCCGATCAGCGACGACCTGCCCCACCTGGACCCGACCCGGCCGACCGCGCAGCGGGTGGCCCACCTGCTCGGGCGGATGAGCCTGGCGGAGAAGGTCGGCCAGATGATGCAGCTCGACTCCCACGGCGACCTGGCCGACCACATCCTGGGCAGGCACGTCGGGTCCATCCTGCACACCTCCCCCGCGCGGGTGGTCGAGGCGCACGAGCTGACCGCGCGCACCCGGCTGCGCATCCCGCTGCTGGTCGGCGAGGACTGCATCCACGGGCACTCGTTCTTCCCCGGCGCGACGATCTTCCCCACCCAGCTCGGCATGGCCGCCACCTGGTCGCCGGAGCTCGTCGAGCGGGTCGGGCGCGTCACCGCCGTCGAGGTGGCCCCGACCGGCGTGCACTGGACCTTCTCCCCCGTGCTGTGCATCGCCCGGGACCTGCGCTGGGGCCGGGTCGACGAGACGTTCGGCGAGGACCCGTTCCTGATCGGTGAGCTTGCCGCCGCGATGGTGCGCGGCTACCAGGGCGAGGACCTGGCCGACCCGACCGCCGTCCTGGCCACCGCCAAGCACTTCGCCGGCTACTCCGAGACCCAGGGCGGCCGGGACGCCACCGAGGCGGACCTGTCGCGGCGCAAGCTGCGCGCGTGGTTCCTGCCGCCGTTCGAGCGGGTGGCGCGCGAGGGGTGCCGCACGTTCATGCTCGGCTACCAGAGCACCGACGGCGTGCCGATCACCGTCAACGACTGGCTCCTGACCGACGTGCTGCGCGGCGAGTGGGGCTGGACGGGCATGCTCGTCACCGACTGGGACAACGTGGGCCGGATGGTCTGGGAGCAGCGGGTGCAGCCCGACCACGCGCACGCCGCCGCCGCGGCCGTCCGCGCCGGCAACAACATGATCATGACCACCCCGCAGTTCTTCCAGGGCGCCCAGGACGCGGTCGCGCGGGGTCTGCTGGTCGAGTCGGACCTCGACGACGCCGTCTCCCGCATCCTGGCCCTGAAGTTCGAGCTGGGCCTGTTCGAGGACCCCCGCCGGCCCGACGTCGCCCGGCAACGCGCGGTGATCGGCAGCGCGCCGCACGCCGCGCTCAACCTGGAGGTCGCCCGCCGGTCGTTGGTGCTGCTGCGCAACGACGGGGTGCTCCCGCTCGCGGGCGGGTTCGCGGCCGACGACGCCGGGCGCGCCCGGGGCGACGGCGGCCCGCCGCGCACGGTCGCGGTCGTCGGCCCGCTCGCCGACGACGCGCAGACCCAGCTCGGCGACTGGGCCGGCTCCTCCGGGCAGGCCGACTGGATGCGCGACGGCCAGCCCCGCGACATGATCACCACGGTCCTCGACGGGCTGCGCGCCCACGTGCCCGCCGGCTGGGCGGTCACCCACGCGCGCGGCGCCGACATCCTCACCATGGCCCCCGACCCCGAGGGGGCGCTGTTCCCCGACGGCCAGCCCCGCCCGCAGGTCGTCCTGCCCTGCCCGCCGGACACGGCGCTGATCGCCGAGGCGGTCGCCGCCGCCGAGGGGGCCGACTACGTCGTCGCGGTCGTCGGCGACCGCATCGAGCTGGTCGGCGAGGGGTGCAGCACCGCGACGCTCAACCTGGTCGGCGGGCAGATCGCCCTGCTGGACGCCCTCGCCGCGACCGGCACGCCGATGGTCGTCGTGCTGCTCGCGTCCAAGCCGCTGGTGCTGCCCGACTCGGCGCTCGACGCCGCCGCCCTGCTCTGGGTGGCCAACCCGGGCATGCGGGGCGGCCGGGCGATCGCCGAGCTGCTGCTCGGCCTCGTCGAGCCCGCCGGGCGGCTGCCCATCTCGTTCGCCCGGCACGTCGGGCAGCAGCCCACCTACTACAACCAGATCCGTGGCCAGCACGGCTCCCGCTACGCCGACCTGACCCAGCGCCCCGCCTTCGCCTTCGGCGACGGCCTGTCGTACACGACCGTCGAGTACGCCGACCTGCGGGTCGCCCCGGGCGACCTCGCGCCGACGGACACCGTCCGCGCCGAGGTCACCGTCCGCAACACCGGGACCCGGCCGGTCCTGGAGACCGTCCAGGCGTACGTCAGCGACGACGTCACCTCCGTGAGCTGGGCGGACAAGGAGCTGAAGGCGTTCCGGCAGGTGGAGCTGGAGCCCGGGCGGAGCGCCACGGTGCGGATCGACGTCCCCGTCGCCGACTGCGCCATCGTCGACGGCCGGGGCGTGCGGGTGGTCGAGCCCGGCGACTTCACGCTGCTCGTCGGCCCGTCGTCGCGGGACGAGACGCTGCTGCGGGCCCCGTTCACCGTGCGGCCGGCGGGCTGAGGCCGGGGGCGGTTCAGCCGGCGTGCCGCTCGGCGCGGCGCAGCACCTCCGTGGCGGCGCGGATCACCGCCCGGTCCAGCAGCCTGCCGTGGGCGTCGGTCGCCACGCCGGAGCCGTCGCGGGCGGCCCGGTCCAGCGCGTCGACCACCTCCCGGGCGGCGGCCACCTCCGCCGGGCCGGGCGTGAAGACGGCGTTGATGGTCGCGAGCTGGCCGGGGTGGATGGCGCTGCGCGCCCGGAAGCCCTGGCGCAGCAGCGTCCGCGTGCCGGCCTCCAGCCGGTCCGGGTCGCGCAGCGTCGTCTCGACGGGGCCGACCGGCGCGACGATCCGCGCCCCGGCGGAGGCGACCACGACCTGCGAGCGGATCGGGGCGAGTTCGGCCCGGTCCGGCCCCGGTTGCAGGCCCAGTTCCCCCGCCAGGTCCGCCTCGCCGAGCCCGAGCCGCAGCACCCTCGGCGCGGCGGCGACCTGCGGGCAGGTGAGGATCCCCCGGGCGGTCTCGATCAGGGCGACGACCGCGAAGGTGGCCTCGGTCAGCCCGAGCCGGCGTTCCGCCCCGGCCAGCGCCCGGTCGACCTCGGCCAGCAGCTCCGGTTCCGCCTTCGGCACCCACACCCCGGCCGCCGCCGCGGAGAGCACCGCGACGTCCGCGTCGACCTGGTCGCTGTTGATCCGTACCCAGGTCTCGGTGGTGGCCGGGGCGGCCAGCGCGGCGGCGACCGCGCGGCGAGCCTCGGCCTTGCGGGCCGGGGTGACGGCGTCCTCCAGGTCGAGCACGAGCGCGTCGGCACCCCGGCCGGGGGCCTTGCGCAGCAGTTCCTCCCGGTCCCCGGGGACGTAGAGGTAGCTGCGGGCGACAGCTGCCACGGCGCTACCGCCCGGCCCGGGGCACGTAGCGACCCTGGGGGCTGCCGGTGACCTTGCCGTCGACGAGGACGTGCTCGCCCCGGACGAAGGTGTCGGTGACCCGGGCGGTCAGCTCGAAGCCCTCGAACGGCGTGTACTCCTGGGTGGACTCGGAGTCCGCGGCCCGTACCGTCCAGGTGTGGTCGGTGTCGACCAGGCAGAGGTCGGCGTCGTAGCCCTCGGCGACGGCGCCCTTGCCGGCCAGGCCGAAGCGGCGGGCCGGGTTCCACGAGGTCAGCTCCGCGACCCGCGACAGCGGAAGGCCCCGGCGGCGGCCCTCGGTGAGCAGGCCGGGCAGCAGATACTCGGCCCCGCCGAAGCCGGACTTGGCGACGAAGACGTCGTCGCGGGGCTCGCCGAACTTGACCTCGTCCTTGCAGCAGGCGTGGTCGCTGACCACCCAGTCGACGTGCCCGTCGAGGAGGTGGGCCCAGAGCGCCTCGACGTCGGCGCGCGGGCGCAGCGGCGGGTTCACCTTGCCGCCGAGGCCGTGCGCGGTGGTGATGTCGGCCAGCAGGTGCCCGATGGTCACCTCGCGGCGGAAGTCGATGTGCGGGAACGCCTCGGCCATCCGCAGGGCCGCGTCGAGCGCCTTGGCCGAGGACAGGTGCAGCAGGTTGATGGTGGGCAGGCCGGTCTCGTGGGCCAGGTACGAGGCGATGGAGACGGCGAGCCCCTCGGAGTGCGGCGGCCGGGAGGCGTGGTACGCCTCCAGCCCGCGCAGCCGGCCCTCCTGCTCCACCTGTCGGGTGTAGGCGCTCATGATCTCGGCGGTCTCGCAGTGCAGCGACAGGGAGATCTGGTCGGCCAGCTCGGGGAAGCGTTCCCGGGCCGCCTGCACGCCGCGCATCACGAACTCGAAGTGGGCGTAGTCGTAGCGTTCGCCCTCGGGGATCATCAGGAACGAGTTCTGGTCGGCCGAGCGGCCGTGCAGGCCGTGCCCGCCGTAGAACATGAAGATCTTGAAGGAGGTCACCCCGAACCGGTCGACCAGGTCGGGCAGCTCGTCGATGTGCTCGCGCATCATCGGGGCCAGGTGGAAGCCGTAGTCGATGTGGGAGCGCCCGGCGCTGGCGGCGAGCACGTCGGGGAAGAAGTCCTCGTACCGGCCGCCCCGGTTGAGGTAGTACTGCCCGGTGCGCATGTAGGTCAGGGCGGTGGTGACGCCGCCCTGGGCGCTGGCGCGGCTCTCCGAGGCGGTGTCCTCGGCGAGCGGGTTGTAGATGCCCCAGTGCTGGTGGGCGTCGACGACGCCGGGGAAGGCGAGCTTCCCCTGCCCGTCGTGCACGGTCGCGGCGTCGGCCGGGTCGAGGCCCGGCGCGACGCGGGTGACCGTGCCGGCGGTGACGCCGATGTCCACCGTCTCGGTGTCGGGCCGGTCGTGCCGGACCAGGCGCACGTTGCGCAGCAGCAGGTCGAAGGTGGTCATGCGCTCACTCCTGTCGGGTGTCGGGTGCCGCGGCGGCGGCGGCGAGCAGGCCGGCCAGTCGTCGCACGTCGGTGGCGGTGTCGAGGGCGGCGATCTCCCGCTCGACGGCCCCGGCGACGTCGGCGGGCAGCCGGCCGGCGACGTTGTGCCGGAACTTCAGGGCCAGCTCGGCGGTGGTCAGCGGGCGGGCCGGCCCGCCCCGGTTGGCCAGGACCTCCTCGGTCCACTCCCGGCCGTCGCGGGTGACCACGCGCAGCACGGCCGGGAACTGGTGCGGGAAGATCGCGTCGCAGCGCTCGTCGGGCACCACGTCGACGCGCGCCATCACGGCCCGGCGGGACTCCTCGACGGCGAGGGCGTCGGTGAAGTCGTCCGGGCCGACGCCGAGCACCCCGCCGCCGTGCAGGCCGGCGGCGACCGCGTACGGGCCGCTGAACTGGGCCTCGTAGCCGGTGGTGGGGCGGCGCTTGCGGTCGATGGGCTGCCCGATGGTGCGGATGACCGGGGTGGGCACGCCGAGGGTGACCGACTCGACGTCGGGCGGGCGTACGCCGCGTCGCCGCAGCGCCAGGGCCGCGTCGATGGCCGCGTGGGTGAAGTGGTTGGCCGGGTAGGGCTTGAAGAAGATGTCCGGCACCGCCCAGTCGACGCCCAGCCCCGCGGTGATCTCCGCCGGGTCGTACTCGCCGCGCAGGAACGCCTCGAAGAAGCCGAACCGGCCCTCCAGGACGGTGGGCGGGCCGGTGATGCCGTGCCGGGCCAGGGCCGCCGCGCTCACCGCCGAGTGCGCCGCCCAGCCGCAGTGGATCCGCTTGACGGTGCCGCCGGTGCGGTTGGCCTCGATCAGCCCGGCCGCCATGGAGGCGGCCACGCCCAGCGCGTCGAGGGTGCGCCCGGCGTCCAGCCCGAACAGCCGGGCGGCGGCGACCGCCCCGCCGAGGGTGCCGCAGATGGAGGTGGCGTGCTGGCCGTGCTCGAAGAAGACCGAGTTGCCGGCGGCGCGGTCGTAGCCGGCCATGCCGAGCCGCACGCACACCTCCAGGCCCACCGCGACGGCGGCGACGGTCTCCCGGCCGGACGCGCCGGTGAGTTCGGCGGCGGCGAGCGCGGCCGGCACCACCGACGCGCTCGGGTGCAGCACCGACGGCAGGTGGGTGTCGTCGTAGTCCAGCGAGTGCGCGAGCACCCCGTTGGCGAACGCGGCCAGCGCGGCGGGCACCGGGTCGACGACCCCGATCGCCCGGGCCTGCCCCCGCCCGCCCTGGTCGCGGACGTACGCCAGGGCGGCCCGGCTGCTCGGCAGGTCGACGGCGGCCACGCAGAGCCCGACGACGTCGAGCACCCGCTGGCGGAC
Organism: Micromonospora sp. PTRAS2; assembly: GCF_054052245.1. NCBI lineage: Bacteria > Bacillati > Actinomycetota > Actinomycetes > Micromonosporales > Micromonosporaceae > Micromonospora > Micromonospora sp. PTRAS2. The sequence goes on along the minus strand of NZ_JBSWBU010000008.1, from coordinate 236,938 downwards.
GCTGTCGACGACGGCGGCGGGCAGCGCGGCGGCGGGCGTGTCGGCGGCGAACGCGGCCAGGGCCCGCCCGAGGGTCGGCTCAGCCACGGCCGACCACCGCCAGCGGGCGCACCGGCGAGCCGGTGGCCCCGTACAGGGGCAGCGGGGCCAGCACGAAGGTGAACTCGTGCACCGCGTCGCGGGCGAGTTCCTCCAGCGCCATCGCCTCGATCAGGTAGACGCCGTGCTCGACCAGGAGGATCCGGTGCGCGGGCAGGCTGCTGTGGCCCTGGCCGGGGCGCAGGCACTCGAAGGCGATGGTGTCGGCCCCGGCGGCGTGCACGCCGTGCGCGGCGAGCCACCGCGCCCCGTCGGCACCCACGCCCGGCACGCCGGAGTCGTGGCCGACGTAGCGGGTGCGGTCGGGGTCGTCGAAGTGCCGGCCCCAGCCGCTGCGGATCAGCACCACGTCGCCGGGCTCCACGGGGGTGCCCTGCCGGTCGACGGCGGCGTCCAGGTCGGCCGGGGTGATCTCGTAGCCGGCCGGGCAGTCGGGCCGACCGAGGGCGGCGGGGACGTCGAGCAGGACGCCCCGGCGGACCATCGGCGCGACGGTGTGCACGCCGAGTTCGGTGAACCGCCCGCCGGACTGGGCGGCGGCGGCGTCCGCGCCGCCGTGCAGCAGCCCGTCGTGGGAGACGTGGGCGAGGGCGTCGACGTGCGTGCCGACGTGGGTGCCCATCACCAGCAGGTCGTTGGCCGCCGAGCCGCCGTCGGCGCGGACCATGTCACCGTGCCGGCGCGGCATGGTCAGCCAGAACGGCGGGTGGTTCGGCGACTGGGGCATGCCGATCGAGAGCAGCCGGCCGAGGTCGTAGATCTCGACTCCGGCGCGGACGGCGTCGAGCAGCCGGTCGGCGTGGCGGGCGGTGGTCGTCACGGTTCCTCACGTTTCAGCGGTTCGGCCACGCCGTCAGGCGACGATGTGGCGGGCTCGGAGATCGGCGATCTCGGCCGGGTCGCAGCCGAGTTCGTCGATCAGCAGGGATTCGGTGTCGGCCCCGAGGGCGCGCCCGGTGAAGCGGATCCGTCCGGGGGTCGCGGACATCCGCCACATCACGTTGTGCATCCGCACCGGCCCGAGGTCGGCGTCGTCGACGGTGGTGAGCATCTCCGTGGCCCGCACGTGCGGGTCCTCGGCGATGTCGCGGGCGCTGTAGACGGGGGCGACGGCCGCCCCGGCCTCGGTGAACGCGCGGCTGACCTCGTCGCGGGTGCGCTGGGCGATCCACCCGCCGACGTACCCGTCGAGTTCGTCGGCGTGCCCGGCGCGGCCGGCGCCGGTGCGGAACCAGGGCTCGTCGATGACCTCGGGGTGGCCCACCAGGCGCAGCACCCGTTCGGCGATGGCCTGGGCGCTGGTGGAGACGGCGACCCACGCCCCGTCGCTGGTGCGGTAGGTGTTGCGGGGCGCGTTGTTGACCGACCGGTTGCCGTTGCGCTGCTCGACGACGCCGAGCTGGTCGTAGACGGTCGGGCCGGGACCGACCGCCGTCATGATCGGCTCCAGCAGGCTCAGGTCGACGACCTGACCCTCGCCGGTGCGGTCGCGGTGGCGCAGCGCCATCAGCACCGCCGAGGAGGCGGCGATGCCGCAGATGCTGTCGGCCAGGCCGAACGCGGGCAGGGTGGGCGGGCCGTCGGCGGCGCCGGTGAGGTGGGCGAAGCCGCTCATCGCCTCGGCGAGGGTGCCGAAGCCGGCGCGGGAGGCGTACGGGCCGGTCTGGCCGAAGCCGGTGATCCGGGCGATGACCAGGCCGGGGTTGACCGCGTGCAGTTGCGCCGGGCCGATCCCCCAGCGCTCCAGGGTGCCGGGGCGGAAGTTCTCCACCAGCACGTCGGCCCGGGCGGCCAGGCGCAGCAGCAGCGCCGCGCCCTCCGGGGCGGACAGGCTCAGCCCGATGGTGCGCTTGTTGCGGGAGATCTCCTTCCACCACAGCGGGTGGCCGTCCTTGGCCTTGCCGTGCCCGCGCATGCTGTCCCCGGCGGTCGGGTGCTCGATCTTCACGACGTCGGCGCCGAAGTCGCCGAGGATCTGGCAGCACAGCGGCCCGGCGAGGATCGTGGAGGCGTCCAGCACGCGCAGCCCGGCGAGCGGGCCGTCGGCGGGCGTGGTCGGTGTGGTCACGGCGGTCACCCCTCTGCCCGGTCGGCCGGCGGGTGGTAGCCCAGCTCGGCGGAGATGTCGGCGGCTGCGGCGGCCACCAGCGCCCCGTGGTCGGCGCAGACCTGCCGGGTGAACCGGTCCTGCGGCCCGCACAGGGAGATGGAGCCGAAGACCTGGCCGGTGCCGTACCGGATGGCGGCGGCGACGCTGCCCGCGCCGTTCTGCCGCTCCCCGATGCTCACCGCGTAGCCCTGCCGGCGGATGTGGGCCAGTTCGTCGCGCAGCACGGCCGGGTCGGTGATGGTCGAGGGGGTGACCCGCTCCAGCGGCTGGGCCAGGTACTCGTCGAGCTCCACGGCGGGCAGCGCCGCGAGGATGGCCTTGGACGACGAGCCGGAGTGCAGCGGGTGGCTGGTGCCCAGGGACACCGACATGCGGACCTCGTGCGGGGAGAGCACCTGGTCGATGTAGACCCGGATCGAGCCCTGCCGCACCGACAGGGTGGCGGTCTCGCCGGTGCGACGGACCAGCCGGACCAGGTACCGGCGGGCGATCTCCGGGACGTCCAGCGCGCGCAGGGCGGCCAGGCCCACCGCGAGCGCCCCGGCGCCGAGCCGGTAGCGCTTGGTGTCCTCGTCGAAGTCGAGGAACTCGTCGGCGGCCAGCTCCTTCAGGATCCGGTACGCGACCGCCTTCGGCAGCCCCAGCTCGCGGGCGATGGTGGACACCCCGAGGGTCTCCGGTGCCCGGGTGGCGATGATGTTGATGACGTCGAGGGCCCGGCCGAGGCCGGAGCGGACCCGCCGGTCATCGGGTGCGGCGAGGGGGGTGGTGGTCATGTCTGTCCTCACTGTGGGCGGACGCGGGCGGAAGGGTCACCGCCGGTCACGGTGGTGTCGCGGGGGTGCCCGGCGGCAATCCTCGCAACTGCCGCTGCCGTTCCACGGCGACGACGAGCGCCACCGAGGCGAGTACGACGGCACCGGCGAGCACCTGCCGGCCGGTGAGCCGCTCGTCGAGCACCACCATGCCCAGCAGCACCGCGATCACCGGGTTCACGTAGGCGTACGTGGCCACGAGTTGCAGGGGCGCGCGGCGCAGCAGCCAGGTGTAGACGCTGAACCCGACGACGGTGCAGACCAGCATCAGGTAGGTCCAGGCGACCCAGGAGCGGCCGGTGACCTCGGCCAGGCGCAGGCGATGCCACTCGCCGGCGGGCAGGGCGGCCACCGCCACGGCCGCGCCGCCGGCGAGCATCTGCCAGCCGGTGCCGACCAGGTGGTCGGCCGGGGCGGGCAGCCGTTGGGTCAGCGTCGAGCCGGCCGCCCAGACCATGGTGGACGCCACGATGGTGGCGATCCCGGCCAGGTGCAGGCGCTGGTCACCGGCGAGCACCAGCAGGGCCAGCCCGGCGAGTCCGCCGAGGACCCCCACGACGGCCGCCGGCCGGGGGCGCTGCCCGCCGCCGAGGCGGATCGCCAGCACCCACAGCGGCATCGCGGCGACGAGCAGGGAGGCCAGGCCGGACGACACGTACTGCTGGCCGACGGCGAGCAGGGCACTGCCCGCCCCGACCATGAGGAGGCCGCCGGCCAGCACGCCGGGCCACCGGTCGCGGGGCAGGCGCAGCCGGTCCGCTCCGTTGCGAGCCGCGACCACCGCGAGCACCAGGGCCCCGGCGGCGAGGAACCGGCCGGCGGTGGAGACCATCGGCGGCAGGCTCTCCAGGGCCACCCGGTTGCCCAGGTAGGTGGAGCCCCACAGCAGGTAGACCGCGCCCAGCCCGGCGGCGAGCGCGGCCGGTTCCACCGGTGGTGGGCCCACCGCCGGTGGCGCCGCCGCGGCGGCGGGTTCAGCGCCGGACATGGGACCGGGTCACGGGGTCACCGCCGGGGCGTCGAGGTCGCACTGGGCGGCCACGGCGTCGGCGAACGCCTCGGGCTGCTCGTCCGCCACGAAGTCGGTGCCGCCGGGGATGGTGACCAGCGGGGCGTGCGGCAGAGCGGCCCGCACCTGCGGCGTCATCCGGTCGACCAGGTCGTCGGCGCCGTGCAGCAGCACGGTCGGCACCGCCGCCAGGGCGGCCGTGTCCAGCCGATGGTCGAAGACGGCCCGGTACGCGGTGGCGTAGTCCGGCCCGGTCAGCAGGTATTCGGCGACCTGCCGGTCCGCCTCGTCGGGGCTGAGCCGGGGGTAGAGCCCCCAGACGCGGTCCCAGATCACCCGCAGGTGCGACCCGTCGCGCTCCGGCGTGTAGCCGGGGGCGTACGTCGCCTTCTTCTGGGCGCGTTCGGCGTCGTCGTAGAGCGGCAGCCCCTGCAGGATGAGCCGGCGGACCCGGTGCGGGGCCCGCAGGGCCGCCTCCGCGGCGATCACCGCGCCGGTGTGCTGGCCGAGCAGGTGCACCCGGTCCAGGCCGAGGGCGTCGGCGGTCTGCCAGAGCGCGGCGGCGTACTGCGGGATCGTCCACGGCTGCGGCGGGGCGTCGGACATCCCGAAGCCGGGGGTGTCCACGGCGACGACGCGCAGCCCGCGCCGGGCCAGCGGGGCCAGCGCTACGTCGTAGGTCGCCGACGACAGCGGCGACTGGTGCACGACGAGCAGAGTCGGGTGTCCCGGCGTCCCGGCGTGGCGGTAGTGGACCTGGCCCCAGGGCAGGTCGACGTAGCCGCGCGCGGCGTGGCCCCGCACCCGGGTCACTCGGTCACCGCCAGGGCGGCCATGACCTCGATGACGTGCCTGATGCCGTCGCGGTAGTCGTCGAGGCGGATGTTCTCGTTGGGCCCGTCCACCCCGGAGTCGGCGCGGGACACGCCGACGCCGACGATGGGCCGGGCGGCGAGGGCCCCCTGGTTGCCGATCCACTGGGTGTACGGCTCGATCACGGGTTCGGTGCCGTACGCGCGGCGGGCGGCGTCGGCGACCAGGGCGACGAACGGGTCGCGGTGGTCGGTCATGTTCGGCCGGCTCGTCGCCATCACCTCGATGTCGACGTCGCCGAAGCCGGTGGCGGCGAGGTGGTCGCGGACGGCGGCGAGCACCCGCTGCGGGTCCTGGCCGGGCACCAGCCGGATCTCGACCTTCGCGGCGGCGGTGGCGGGGATGCCGAGGGTGACGTCGTCGCGCATGTCGCCGCCGGCGATGCCGGCGACGGTCAGCGTCGGCACGGTGCGGATCGCCACGGCGGCCTGCCGGTCGTCGAGACCGCCGGTGAAGCCGCGCACGCCGGCCCGCTCGCGCAGGAAGTCGCCGTCGAACTCCACCTCGGCGAGCAGGTCACGCTCGGCGTCGGTGAGCGGGCGGACGTCGTCGGCGAAGCCGGGCACGGTGACCGTGCCGTCGGGGCGCTGCAACTGCGCCAGGGCGGCGGCGAGCCGGGCCGTCGCAGCCGGCAGCAGCGCGGTGTTCTGGCTGGTCAGGTCGCGGGGCAGGGTACGGACGGTGAGCCGCAGGTAGAGCACGCCCTTCTCGGCGAGCTTGAGCAGCGGCCGGTCCTGCCCGTCGCGCCACGAGTTCTCCCACAGCGCCGCGTCGCTGGCCAGCCGGTCGGCGTACGCCGCGCAGAACGAGCCGAGGCCGGGGCTGTGCAGCCACTGCTTGCCCTCGAAGATGAACCGGCTGGTCACCGGCGGGGTCAGGCCCGCCAGCCGCCAGGCGGCCACCGCGTGGATGCGCGACATCAGCGCGCCCTTGTCGTCGGCGACGCCCCGGGCGTAGAGGCGGCCGTCGTGGATCTCGGCCGCGTACGGCGGGCTGATCCAGTCGGCGTCGTCGCCGGCCGGTTCGACCTCGACGTCGTAGTGGGTGAAGTGCAGCAGCCGGCGCTGCCCCGCGCCGGGGATCTCGGCCAGCACGTACGGGTGGGACTGCTCCCACTCGATGATCTCGGCCTGGCCGCCCCAGCGGTGCACGGAGTCGGCGATGAACCGGGCGGTGGCCGCCATCTGGTCGGGCTCCTGCCGGCGGCTGCGGATGCGGCAGAGCTGCTGGAGTTCGGCGACGAACTCGTCGAAGTGGGTGTCCACCGCGGCGAGCGCGGCGGCGGTGTCCGGGTGGGGCATGGGTTCCTCCGCGGGGCTCAGTGGATCGTGACGCCGCCGTCGACGAAGACGGTCTGGCCGGTGACCATCGCGGCGGCGTCGCTGAGCAGGTAGGCGACGGCGTTGGCGACGTCGTCGGCGTGCGCCATCCGTCCGAGCGGGATGGTGGCCAGCTTCTCGGCGAGGTACGCGGCGTCGCCGCGCACGTCGGTGGTCATGTCGGTGGGGACGATGGTCGGGCCGACCGCGTTGACCCGGATGGCGTCGCGCGCCCACTCCAGGGCCAGCACCCGGGTCAGGTGCAGCACGCCGGCCTTGCTGACGCAGTAGCCGACGGTGTTCAGCACGGCGATGTGCCCGTTGGTGGAGCCGAGGTTCACCACGGCGCCCCGGGCGGCGCGCAGCGCCGGGTACGCCGCCTGGCACATCCGGAACGTGCCGGTGAGGTTGACGTCCAGGACCGTGGTGAAGTCCTCCTCGGTCATCGTGGCCGCCGGCCCCCGGCGGACCACGCCGGCGTTGTTGACCAGCAGGTCGAGCCGGCCGTGCCGGTCGAGGACCCCGGCGACCAGGCCCGCGCAGGAGCGCGCCGAGCGGATGTCGACCCGGTGGCGGCTGTGCGGCCCGCCGGGATCGTCGACGTCGGCCAGATCGGCGTGGGCGACGACCGCGCCCCGGGCCGCGAGGGTGGCGGCGATCCGCGCGCCGATGCCCCGCGCCGCGCCGGTGACCAGGGCGACCCGGCCGTCGAAGCGGTTGACGTCGCCGGTGCCGCTCATGCGCCGATCACCTTGGTGTCCTCGGCCCAGAAGGCGAGCCGACGCTGCAACAGCCGGATGACGAAGTGCGCGACCAGCCCCATCACCGACAGCACCACCAGCACGGCGAACATGCCGGCGATGTCGAAGTTGTAGTTGGTCTGCAGCAGCAGGTAGCCCAGGCCCTCCTTCGCGCCGATGAACTCGCCGACGACCGCGCCGAGGATGGCGAAGACGATGCCGATGTCCAGGCCGGCGAAGATGAACGGCAGCGCGCTGGGCAGCCGCACCATCCGGAAGATCTGCGCCCGGCTGGCCCCGAAGACGGTGAGCATCTGGATCCGGTCGGCGTCGGCGGCCCGCAGCCCCTCGATGACGTTGACCAGCATCGGGAAGAACGAGATGACGGCGGCCATGACCACCTTGCTGGTGAGCCCGAAGCCGAACCAGAGCACGAACAGCGGCGCGAGGGCGACCTTCGGCACGGTCTGGAACGCCACGATGTACGGCATCAGGGTGGCCTCGACCACCTTGATCTGGGAGATGAAGGTGCCCAGCAGCACGGCCGCGCCGACGCCGATGGCGAACCCGAGCAGCGCCTCCTGGGTGGTGACCCAGAAGTGGCCCCAGAACTGCTCGTCGGTGAGCTGCCGGTGCAGCGCCTCGACGATCTGGGAGGGGCGGGGCAGCACGTACTCGTCGACGTCCAGCAGCCGGGTGCCGTACTCCCAGGCGAGCACGACCACGACGAAGACCGTGGGGACGAGCCAGAGCTGGGGGCGTTCGCGCAGGTCGACCCGGCGTCGCCGGGTGGCCGTCGGCCCGGGGGCCGGGGCGGTGGTGTCCACTACCTCGGTGTCTGTCATGGCGGCACCTCCTCAGTCGATGACGCCGGCGGCGTTGAAGTGGCGGCGGATGCGGTCGACGTAGACGCCGGCCCGGTCGGAGGACATGACGCCCAGGTCGCGGGGCCGGTCCAGGTCGATGGTGAGGATCTCGGCGATCCGGCCGGGGCGAGGGCTGAGCACCACCACCCGGTCGGAGAGGAAGACCGCCTCCGGGATGGAGTGGGTGACCAGCACCGCGGTCTGTCCGCTCTCCCGCCAGATGCGCAGCAGCTCGACGTTCATGTACTCGCGGGTCATCGCGTCGAGCGCGCCGAACGGCTCGTCCATCAGCAGGACGGCGGGGTCGTGCACCAGCGCCCGGCAGATGCCGGCGCGCTGCTGCATGCCGCCGCTGAGCTCGTGCGGGTACTTCCGCTCGAAGCCGGTCAGGCCCACCATGTCCAGCAGTTCCTGGGCGCGGGCCCGGTGCCGGGCGGGATCCAGCTTCTGGATCTCCGCCGGCACCATGACGTTGTCGAAGATGGTGCGCCAGGGCAGCAGCGTGGGGGCCTGGAACACCATCCCGACCTCGCGGAGGGGGCGGACCACCTCGGTGCCGGCGATCCGCACCGTGCCGGCCGTCTTCGGGCTCAACCCGGCGAGGATCTTGAGCAGGGTGGTCTTGCCGCAACCCGACGGGCCAACGACCGAGATGAACTCGCCGCGGCGTACGGTCAGGTTGATGTCGTGCAGGGCCTGGGTCGGTGCCGACCGGCGCGGCCGGTACTGCTTGTCCAGCCCGGCGACCTCGATCCAGGAGTCCTCCGACACCGTTGCCGGCTGCTGCGTCCGGCGACCCATCGCCTTGATGGCCATCGAATTCCCTTCCGCGTCCGCTGCCGCTACTTGGCGGGGTAGTTGGCGGCCTTGTCGAGCACCGCGGCCTTGTCGAAGTCGTTGGCCCCGGCGAGCAGGCCCGGCTCCCACACGTCGCCGAGCTGCACGTCCCCGGTGATCTGGCCGGCCTCCTTGGTGTACGCCTGGGTCTTGGTCCACTCCTGGTCGCTGATCGCGCCCCAGTCGCCGAACTGGTCGGGCGTGCCCGACGCCGGGGTGGCGGTCTTCAGCCAGGCGGTGAGGCTGCGGGTGTCGGCCGGCAACTGGTCGGCGGCCTGCTTGCCGGCGAGGATCTGCGGGAACACCTGGTAGCCGATCCGCATGGCGGCCTCCGGGTTCTTCGCGGAGAAGAGCATCGCCTTGTACGCCGCCCGCAGGAACCGGGTGTAGACGTCCTTGTTGTCGTCGAGCTTGCGGGCGCCGACGGCGAAGCTCAGCGACCGGATGCCGTCGAAGGCGTCGGGGTTGTCGAGGTACTTCAGCGTGATCCCGGAGTTCTCGATCACCGCGTACGCCTGCGTGTAGAGGGCCAGCATGTCGACCTTGCCGTCGTTGAGCGCGGCGGCGGCCGGCGCGCCGACGCCGACCGGCAGCAGCTCCACGTCCTTGGCCGGGTCGAGGCCGGCGGCGGCGACGAAGGCCCGGGCGTACGGCGCGGAGCCGGAGGCCAGGCTGATCACGCCGATCTTCTTGCCCTTGAGGTCGGCGCCGCCGGTGAGCGTGCTGTCCGGCTTCACCGCCATCACCCACGGCCAGTTCTGCACCAGGCCGCCGATGGCCTTGACCGGCACGTTCTTCTCGACCGCGCCGAGGATGGAACCGCTGTCGGCGGCGGTCAGGTCGGCGCTGCCCGAGGCGACGGCCTGCAGGGCGGCGACGGAGCCGTCGGTGTTGATCGTCTCGACGGTGAGCTTCTCCTCCGCGAAGTAGCCGAGCTCCTTGGCCACCGCGTAGACGGCCACCTCCTCCTTGGGACCGATGACCGCGGAGGCGATGGCGAAGGTCAGCTTCGCCGGCGCCCCCTCCTCGGCCGCCGCGTCGTCGCCGGAGCCCCCACATCCGGCCAGGGCCAGCGCGGCGACCAACACCGCCGGCAGCACACCCCACTTCTGCTTCATATCGACACCTCGTCCTCAGGGTTCTTTGGGTAGGGAAGATCGGCCGCGCGGGATCCACGCGGCGGGTGGGACGGTTCGGTGATGCCGGCCGTGGTGCGGCCGGTGGGCCGGGCGGCCCGGGGAGGGTCAGCGGGACGGGTCCCGCGACGCCACGGCGATGGCGAGGTCGTTGTAGACGTGCTGCTCGACGATCAGCCCGTCGCGCAGGACGAACACGTCGGCGTAGCGGATCCCGTCGAACGGCTCGCCGTCGGGCCACTGCCCGTACAGGCGGCCGAGGGAGGTCACCGAGACGCCGTCGGCGGCGGCGCCGACCAGGTACCGGTCGCGGTGCTTGCGCACCCACCGGTAGGTGCCCCTCGACGCCGACGCCAGCTCGGGCAGGGAGGCGAAGCGACGCCCGCCGGGGAAGACGATCAGCGCCCCCGGGGCGAGCAGCCGCCCGGCGCGGTCGAGGTCGCGGTCCTCGCAGAGCTGCAGGTAGTGGTCGACCAGCCCGGCGGCGTCCATCAGCCGCTCTTGCCGCTCAGGGCCGCTTCCCACTGGTCGCGCAGCGGGTGCTCGGCCGGGCCCTGCTCGGTGAGGATGCGCATCAGCCGGGTCAGCAGCAGGTCGCGTTCCCGGTCGAGCACGGCCTGCCCGTCGGCGTCGGCGGTGAAGCCGTCGAGGTCGCCGGGGCCGAGCACGTCGCGGCGGACGAGCAGTTGCTCCAGCGCCCGCAGCCGCTGCCGGTCGACGTGCAGCTCGGTGGAGAGCTGCAGCACCAGGTCGAGCAGCTTGCCGAGGCGGGGGTCGCCGAAGTAGTCGAACTCGGTGCTCATCACGCCTCCGGCTTCGTCGCGGCCAGCACGGCCCAGGGGAAGTGCCACTCGACCCGGTCGCCCCAGCCATCGGGGCGTACGCCGTCGCGGCGCTCGTCGAACGGGGTCCAGCTCGCGTCGACCAGGCCGGCCTCGGCGCAGACGGCGAGCAGGTCGGAGCCGAACAGCGCGTGGAAGAACGGCTCGTTGTTGCGCTCGGCGTGCTCGTAGACGGTGGCGTCGCGCAGCGGGTCGCCGGTGAGCTGGAACTCCAGGAAGCGCAGCGCGCCCCCGGGCTTGAGCAGGCGGGCCGCCTCGATGATCGTCTCCCGGATCGCCTCGGCGGGCATCTCGTGCAGGACCATCGTGCCGGTGACCACGTCGCAGGAGGCGTCGTCGAGGCCGGTGGCCCGCCCGTCGGCCTGCCGGTAGTCGATGGCCAGCCCCTGCGCCTCGGCCTCGGCGTGTGCCAGGCGCAGCCCGGGCGCGGCCAGGTCGACGCCGATGACCTGCGCCGACGGGTAGCGGCCGACCAGCGGGCGGGTGCTCTTGCCGAACCCGCAGCCGATGTCGACGACCCGGGTGGCCCCCGGCAGGTCCGGCAGCGCGGTCTCGGTGAACAGCCGGTGGAACTTGTAGCCGTCGTTGTCGCGCAGCATGACGATGCGCGCGCCGAACTCGTAGACGTAGGCGGACATGTCGTCGGAGAAGAAGCCGCCCGGCTGGATGTGGATGTCGTAGTCGGTGTACCAGGCGGGCAGGTCCACGTCGGGGTCGAGGGTGAGCGCGCCGAGCGGCTGCGCCGGCACCTCGGCGAGCTGGGCGGCCAGCTCGTCGCGGCGGCCCAGGACGGCCTCCCCGGCGGTCTTCCACAGCATCTTCTGCTGCACCCGTTCCAGGTGGCTGAACCACGGGTAGAGCGGCAGGTCGCGCAGGGTCGCGCCGGCGTCGGCGATGGTGTCCGCCGGTTCGCCGGTGGCGGCGTACTCCCGCGTCAGGGCGGGGTAGACGGTGTCCGCCCAGCGCTTGCGCAGGCCGAGGACGAAGTCCACGGCGGAGCGTTCGTCCAGGGTGAGTCGATCCTCGATGTCCAGCATGCGGATCTCCTTGCGTCGCGCCGGCCCGGTGAGGCGGGCGGCTCGGTGAGGGGATGCTCGGGTCGGTGCCGGCGGGGGTCCGCCACCGACGTGGTCAGTAGGCGAGGGCCACCGCGGCGGCGTCGGGGCTGTCGTGGCGGCCGAGGAACGCGCCGGCGAACCGGCCCTCGTAGACCGCCTCCAGCGTGGTGCGGGGTGCGTTGGCGTCACCGACGAGGTGGATCCGGGGTCCGTCGGGTGCCGCGTCCAGGTGGCGGAACAGGGTGTCGTCGGCGGCCGGCGCTGCGGCGTCGACGACGGCGGTGACGCCGGCGACGGGAACGTCGGCGCCGGCCAGTGGGCCGGTCAGGGCGATCGTGTCGCCGGCCACCACGCGGGGTGTCCGCAGTGGATGGACGACGACACCGAGCTCGGTGAAGCGCCGCAGCAGCGCCAGTCGGGAGTAGGTGGTGATCCGGGCGGCGAGGCTCGCCGTCGGGGAGACGAGGTGCACCCGGGCGCCCCGCCGGGCCAGCGCCTCGGCGACGGAGGACGCCGCCCAGGTGCCGTCGTCGTCGAGGACGACGTACGCGCCGGTGCCGGCACCGGGTGCGGCGAGCAGGTCGACCGCCTGCCACAGGTCGAGCACGGGTGGCCCGCCGGGCAGGGCGCGGCGGGCGGGGCGGGAGCCGGTGGCCACCACCACGTCGTCGTAGCCGCCGGCGCGTACCCCGGCGGCGGTGACCCGGTGGCCGAGGAGGATCTCGACGCCGACGGCGCGGGCCTCGGCGGCGAGGTCGCGGGTGAGCAGGCCGAGCCGTTCCCGGCCGGGCACCCGGGCCGCGACGCGGACCTGGCCGCCGAGGTCGTCGGCCGCCTCGGCGAGGGTGACCCGGTGCCCGGCGCGGCGGGCGGCGGTGGCGGCGGCCAGGCCGGCCGGGCCGCCGCCGACCACCAGCACCCGACGGGCTGGCACGGGCCGACGCCGGGCCGAGGCCCACTCCCGTTCGACGCCGACCTCGGGGTTGACCACGCAGGTGATCGGCAGGCTGGCCTCGACGCGGGCGATGCAGCCCTGGTTGCAGGCCAGGCAGGAGCGGGTCTCGTGCTGCCGGCCCTCGGCGGCCTTGCGGACCAGGTGCGGGTCGGCGATGTGCGGGCGGGCCAGGCCGACCAGGTCGGCCTCCCCCGCCACGATCAGTTCGGCCGCCTCGGGCAGGCTGTCGAGCCGGCAGACCGCCAGCACCGGCAGGTCGGGGAACTCCCGGGAGAACCGGGCGGCGTGGTGGCGGAAGGGCGCGTGCCCGAAGCTCATGTCGGCCATCTGGGTGGCCAGCGACCAGCTGCCGTGGTAGGCGGAGTGGCTGACGTGGACGTAGGCCAGCGGGTGGTCGGCGCGCAGCCGGGCGACGATTTCCACCATCGCGTCGGGGTCGAGCCCACCGGGGAGGAACTCGTCGGCGCTGATCCGCAGCCCGACCGGCAGGTCGGTGGCGGCGTGGACGGCGTCGAGCACCTCCCGGGTGAGCCGCATCCGGTTGGCCAGGCTGCCGCCGTAGTCGTCGTCGCGGCGGTTGGTGTGCGGGGAGAGGAACTGCTGGAGCAGGTGCCCGTGTCCGGCGTGGACCTCCAGCCCGTCGAAGCCGGCCCGCCGCATCCGGCGGGCGGCTGCGGCGAACGCGTCGACGACGGTGGCGAGGTCACGCCGGCCCATGGCGTGCGGCACGTGCGCCCCGGCGGCCCACGCCACCGGGGAGGAGGACCAGGCGGCGGTGCGGGTGGCGTCGCCGTTGGCCTGCCGGCCGGCGTGCATGATCTGGGCGAAGATCCGCGCGCCGTGCTCGTGCACGGCGTCGGTGACCCGCTGGTACGCCGGGACGCACGCGTCGGTGAAGGCGCCGAGGCTGATGCTGCGTCCGGCGCTGGTGGGGTGCACCCGGATCGCCTCGGTGATGATCAGCCCGACGCCGCCACGGGCCCGCTCGGCGTGGTAGGCGGCGAGTCGGGCCGTGGGCTCGTTGTGCAGGCCGAAGTTGGTGGTGTGGCCCGGGACGAAGACCCGGTTGCGCAGGGTCAGCGAGGCGATGCGGACCGGCGAGAGGAGCTGCCGCAGCTTCTCGTCGACCATGCGCGGGCCTCCTGTCTGGACCTACCGCCCCCGACCGCAGACCGTTCGGGTGAACCGTACGCCGTTCGAACAAGAGGAACGCTAGGGCTGTCGTTCATCTCCCGTCAATGACTTACCAGTCAGTAACTTCACTTGAGACCGGGCCTTGACCTGCTGTTTCTCTCAGCCGAACGGGGCGGAACGCCGAGCGCGTCGCACGCCTGCTCGTACATCCGGACCACCTCCTGGCGGATCTCGGCCCGCTCGCTGATCCGGCGGGCGAACGGGATCCGCACCGGCACCTCGATGCCGGCGACGGCGACGGCGAAGTCCATGCCGTCGGCGTCCAGCCCGGTCGCCCGCGCCCGGGTGGCGTCCGGGCAGCCGCCGAGGGTGCGGCAGATCAGCAGCGAGTCGTCGGCGTGGTCGGCGTTCATGTGCCGGCAGACCGCGTGCACGGTGTCGGCGTCGAACGGCTGCCCGGCGTCCGCGTCGAGCGGTTTGCCGGGGTCCGCGTCGGACGGGTGCCCGGCGTCGTCGGGCGCGGGTCGGTGCGGCCGGCCGGTCACGCCACGGCCTCCGTCGCCCCGGGGTCGGCGTCGGGCACGTGCCGGGCCAGCGCGGCGAAGACCGCCGTGTTGTGCCGGTACGCCAGCAGCACCTCCTCCAGCAGGGCCGCCTCGGCCGCCGGGTCGAGCGGCAGGGCGTCCAGCCGCGCCCGGTAGGCGTCCTTGTACGCCTTCGGCCGGGTGATCCGGTCGAACGCGTAGAAGCCGGCCCCCGCCTGCCCGCTCAGCCCGTACCGCCGGGCGACGGCCCGGCCGATGTGCCGGCCGCCGGAGAGGTCGCCGAGGTAGCGGGTGTAGTGGTGGGCGACGAAGCGCTCCGGGGACGTGGTGGCGACGGCGCGGATCCGATCGGCGTAGGCCAGCGTCGCGGGATGCACTGCACTCCGCCGCGCCCAGTCCGGCCCGACCAGGTGCGTCAGGTCCGCCTCCAGCGCGGGCAGCCGGGTCAACGCGTCGTCGACGAACGGCCCGGCGAGCGGGTCGTCGCGCATCGCCTCGGCGGCCGACTCCAACGCCTGGTACAGGGCGTGGTGCTGCACCACGAGGTCGACGTAGCCGGCGAGGTCCACGTCGCCGGCGACCAGCGCCGTGACGTAGCGCTGACTCTCGGCGGCGGCGTGGGCCCCCTGGCTGGCGGCCCGCAGCCGGGCCGAGAACGGGATGGGTGGCGTGCTCATCTATTCCTCCGGAACGGCGGTGCGGTGGGCCGGGCCCCGGCGGGGCACGACCAGCGGCAGGCGGGTACGCGGGTGCGGCACGACCTCGATGTCGTGCCGGTAGACCTCGCTGAGCAGGGGTGCGGTCAGGACGGCGGCCGGCGCCCCGGTGGCCCGTACCCGCCCGTCGGCGAGCAGCGTCATCCGGTCGGCGTACGCCCCGGCCAGGGCGAGGTCGTGCAGCACCACCACGACGGCGTCCCCGGCCTCGGCGCGGTCGCGGGCGATCCGCATGACCAGCTCCTGGTGGTGCAGGTCGAGGGCGGCGGTCGGCTCGTCGAGCAGCAGCACCCCGGCCCGCTGCGCCAGCGCCCGGGCCAGCGCCGCGCGGGCCTGCTCGCCGCCGGAGAGGGTGGGGAACGGCCGGGCGGCGAACCGGATCACGTCGCAGCGCCGCATGCTCTCGGCGACGATCGCGTCGTCGTGCGCCTGTTCGGGCCGCCCGGTCCAGGGCGCGCGCCCCATCCGGACGACGTCGACGACGGCGAACGGGAAGCTCAGGGTGTGCCGCTGGGTCAGCACCGCCCGGCGCATCGCCAGTTCCACGGCCGACCACCCACCGAGGGGGCGGCCGTCGACCTCGACGGTCCCGGCCGCGGCCGGCAGGTCGCCACTGGCGGCGGCCAGCAGGGTGGACTTGCCGGCGCCGTTGGGCCCGACCAGGGCGTGCACCTCACCGGCGCGGACGGCGAGGTCGACGCCGTCGAGGACCGGCCGGCCGGCGCGTTCGACCCGCAGCCCGGCGACCCGGATCCGGGTGCTGCCCGGCGTCACCGGGGTCGGCGGCTGCGGTGCCGACCGCCGGCCGAGCACGCGCAACCGCACCCGCCCGCGCGAAAGTCCTGGGCCGCCGGAGGGGGTCGGGTTCCCGGGCCCGGTCACGCCCAGCCTCCCGCGCGGTCCCTGGTGCGCCGCAGCAGCCAGAAGAACGCGGGCCCGCCGACGACCGCGGTGAGCACCCCCAGCGGCAGTTCCTGGTAGTCGACGAGGGTGCGGGCGGCGAGGTCGGCGGCGACGACCACGATCGCCCCGCCGAGGGCGCTGGCCGGCAGCAGCAGCCGGTGCCCGGGGCCGGCGACCATCCGCACCAGGTGCGGCACGACCAGGCCGACGAAGCTGATGATGCCGGTGAAGGCGACCGCGGCCGCGCCGAGCAGCGCGGTCACCACGATCATCCGCACGCGCAGCCGTTCCACGTCGACGCCGAGGTGGCGGGCGGACCGTTCGCCGAGGGCGAGCAGGTCGAGCCGGCGGGCGTCGGCGAGGGTGGCGGCCAGGCCGACCGCGAGGCAGGGGGCGGCCAGCCCGACGGCCGACCAGCTCGCCTGGGCGAGGCTGCCGAGGTTCCAGAACGCGATGGCCTGCACGCCGGACTCGTCGGCGACGAACATCAGCAGCCCGATGGCGGCACCGGCGACGGCGTTGACGGCGACGCCGGTGAGCACGAGGGTGACCACCTCGGTCCGGCCGCCGGAGCGGGCGAGCGTGTAGACCAGCCAGGTGGTGGCGAGCCCGCCGGCGAACGCGGCGGCCGGCACCGTCCAGCCACCGAGGACGGTGACGCCGGTGACGATGGCCAGGGCCGCGCCGAGGGCCGCGCCCGCGGAGACGCCGATGACGCCGGGTTCGGCCAGCGGGTTGCCGAAGACGCCCTGCATCACCGCCCCGGAGCAGCCGAGCGCCGCGCCGACCACGGCGGCGAGCGTCACCCGGGGGAAACGGACGAGCCACAGCGCGCTCTCGCCGTGCGGGGCGGCGGGGCGGGGGCCGACGTCCAGGCCGAGCCGGTGCAGCACCGAGCCGAGCACCTCCGCCGGGGCGATCGCCACCTGCCCCCGGCCGGCGGCGAGCAGGGCGACCAGCAGCAGGCCGGCGGCGAGCCCGGCGAGCAGGAGCGCAGCGCGCCGGGTCCCGCCGGGCCGGGCGTCCTGCGGCGCGGCGTCCACGGTGGCCGGTGGGGTGTCGGTGGTGGTCATGTCCGTCCCGGCTGGGGTGTCGGTGGCGGTCACGACCGGCCCTGGCAGTGCAGCGCGTCGGCCAGGGCCCGCACGACCCGGCCGGAGCGGGTGCCGAAGGTGAGCAGGACGCCGTCGTCCATGTCGATGATCCGGCGGGCGGCCCCGGCGGGGGTCTGCGCCACCCCGGGGAGCGTGAGCAGGCCGTCGACGCCGCCGACGGACGCCAGCCCGCCGCTCATCACCAGGATCACGTCGGGGGCCGCGTTGATCAGGCCCTCGCTGGTCAGCGGCCGGAACTTCGCCAGGCCGATCGCGGTGCCGGCGTCCACCCCGCCGGCCGCCTCGATCATCGCGTCGGAGCCGGCGCCCCGGCCGCCGATCAGGTAGACCCCGGCGGTGCCGCGCAGGTAGAGGAAGGCGACGCGGGGCGGCGCATCGTCGGGCACGCCGTCGCGGGCGGCGGCGATCTCCCCCTGGACCCGGGCGACGAGCCGCTCGCCGGCCTCGCCGACGCCGAGC
Source organism: Micromonospora sp. PTRAS2 (assembly GCF_054052245.1). Lineage (NCBI taxonomy): Bacteria > Bacillati > Actinomycetota > Actinomycetes > Micromonosporales > Micromonosporaceae > Micromonospora > Micromonospora sp. PTRAS2. Next base: position 219,407 of record NZ_JBSWBU010000008.1, on the reverse strand, counting down.
GCGGCGGCGATCGCCCGCACGTGCGCGGGTACGGCGTCGAGGGTCTGCTCGGCGGCGACGAGGACGACGGGGATGCCGGCGGCGCGCAGCTGGCGCAGCGTCTCGGGTGGGCCGATGCTGTCGTCGGCGAGGACCACGGTGGGGGCGAGGGCGAGCACCGCCTCGGCGGACAGGTCGTGCCCGGCGGGGGTGACCACGGGCAGGCGCGCGGCGGCCGGGAAGGTGGTCGAGGTGTCCCGGCCGACGACGTTGCCGCCGAGGCCGAGGCTGAACACGATCTCGGCGATCGAGCCGTAGAGGTTGACGGGCAGGATCCGCGTCGCGTCGGTGACCGTGGTGGCGACGCCGTCGGCGGAGGTGACGGTGACCGGCAGGGCCGGGGTCGGCACGGGATCGAGCGGGGTGACGTCGGTGTCGGGCAGGGCGGCGGTGACCGGGCCGCAGGAGGTGGCGGAGGGGGTCTCGCCGCCGGCCGCCGGGGCGGTGCAGCCGGTCAGGGCGCCGGCGAGCAGCAGCAGGGCGGCCAGCGGCGCAAGGCCCCGGACGGGCGCGACGGCACGGCGGGTGACGGCACGGCCGGTCACGGGGTGGCCTTTCGCCGACGGCGGCGCAGGCCGGCGAGCAGCGTCAGCCCGAGCAGCGGCAGGACCAGCGCGGCGAGCCACCAGCCGCCGGTGCCGGAGGCGGCGCTGACCCGGGTGACCTGGGCGGCGGGGTCGGCGGTGCCGCCCGGGGCGGCGACCGCGTCGGCGCCGGTGGCGGCCGGCGCCGCGCTGCCGGCGGGCGCGGTGACCGGGGCGGCGGCCGTGGTGGCGGCCGGCGGGGCGGTGGTGCGCGCGGCGGGCCCGGTGGTGGCCGTGCCGGCGGTCCCGGTGCTGGCCGGCGCGGCGCTGGTACGGGCCGGGGTCGCTGCGGCGGCGAAGGTGATCGGCACCCGGACATCCTGGGACCGGTCGGCGGGGCGGGTGTGGTCGGCGCGGGTGGCCACCACGCACCGGCGGACGGTGCAGTCCACGTCGCCGATGCGGGTGCCGACGGTGAGGGTGACCCGGAACGACCCGCCCGCTCCGTACGGCACGGCCAGTCCCTCCCCGTAGGAGGGTGGGTTGGAGGAGATCCAGTGCGAGGCGCCGGTGCTCCCGGTGGTGTCGGCGCCGCCGCCGCACGGGCTGGGCGCGGCACCGGCGCCGTTGTCCACGCAGTAGGCGACGTAGATGCCCTTGGTGACGTCGTAGCCGGTGCCGGAGACGGTGACGCTCGCGCCCGCGCGGGCGACGCCGCTGCTGGGCGTGACGGTGAGCGCCTGCCCGCCGGCCCCTCGGCCGGTGCCGGCGTGGGCCGGCACCGCACCGGCGGCGACACCGAGGGTGATCAGTGTTGCGGTCAGGACGGCGCGACGCAGTGCTCGCATCAGGCTCCCCACGTGACGGGTCCGGCCGGCTGACGCACCGACCGTGACTAAGGTTTGCCTAACCTAAGCGACACTTACCCAGTTCACAAGGGGTTCTTCGGGTCAAGATCTTCGCCCCCTCGCCCCTGTGCCGCGATAGTTAGGCTTGCCTAACCTCAACCACTGTCCGTATTGGGCGTGAGAAAGGAACAGCATGGTCCGATCCAGAACCGGTGCCGGCCGGTGGCGGTCGCTGCGGTGGGCGACGGTCGCCCTCCTCGGCGCCTCGGCCGCACTCGTCGGCGCCGCACCCGCCTCGGCGGCCGGGGCCGACATCAGCACCGGCAGCCTCACCTGGGGCTTCAAGTCGTCGTTCCGCAGCTACGTCAACACCGGCAACGGCAACCCGCCGATCGCGGCGAGCAACGGGGCCAGCATCAACAGCGACGGCACGTTCACCTTCCCCGCGAAGGGCGGCACGTACGACGCCGGCACCGGTGCCATCGACGCCGAGTACGGCGGGACGGTGGTCTTCTCGTACCCGGCGCACATGTTCACCATCACCCTGGCCAACCCGACGGTCGCCGTCTCCGGCGGCACCGCCGCCCTGAAGGCGGACGTCGACCTGGCCACCACCGCCGCCGAGCCGGTCTCGGTCCGCCAGGCCACCATCGCCACCATCGCCGTCACCGGGGGCAACCCGGGCGGCAGCGGCGGAACGGTGACCGCGACCGACCTGGCGGCGACGCTGACCGCCGAGGGCGCCAGCGCGTTCAACGGCTTCTACGCGGCCGGCGCGGCGCTCGACCCGCTGTCGTTCACCTTCTCCACCGGTGGCGGCGGCGAGCCGGCCGGCCCGGCGGTCGCCGTCAGCCCGTCCACCGGCGTCGACCCGGCCGGGGCGACGATCACGGTCGAGGGCAGCGGCTTCGACCCGGAGGCCAACGGGGCGGCGGGCGTCTACGTCTCCTTCGGCCCGAAGGTCGACGAGCACTGGACGAACGCCGGTGTCCTCCAGGTCACCAAGTGGGTGAACAAGACGAACGAGCCGACGGAGGCCCGCGACCGGCTCAACGCCGACGGCACGTTCCGCACCACCCTGCCGATCAGCGCGGTCTACACCGACCGCACCGGCGCGCAGGTCGACTGCACTCAGGTGCAGTGCTACGTGATCACCTTCGCCGCCCGCGGGTCGGCCGACCGGAGCCAGGACACCTTCACCCCGGTCACGTTCCGCAGCACCCCGGTGGGCGGCGGCGACGCCGACCAGCAGATCACCGCCACCGTCACCGGCGGCGCGCTGACCCTCGGCGTGGCCGGCTCCACGGTCGCGCTGCCGGCGGTCAGCAACGGTCAGGTCGCGAGCGGGGCGCTGAACACCGCCACGGTGGCCGACCTGCGCGGCACCAACGCCGGCTGGAGCCTGGTCGGGCAGGTCTCCGACTTCGCCTCGGCCGGCGGCGGCAGCATCGACGCGGACAACCTCGGCTGGGTGCCGAGCGCGTCCGTCGTCACCGACGGCCTCGCCGGCACGCCCGGCGTGGTCACCCCGGGCGCGACCGCCGCGCCCGGGACCGGCCTGGGCACGGCGCGCGCGCTGTGCACCTCGGCCAGCGGCGCGAGCAACGGCACCTTCGGCTGCGGCGCCCAGCTCAACCTCGGGATCCCGGCGTCCGCCCCGGCGGGCGACTACACCGCGGTCCTGACGCTCACCCTCTCCTGATCACGGCACCACCCGGTGGGACGGGCCCCGCGCCCGTCCCACCGGCCCGACCACCTGCGGAGCCCGGCATGCCCCTGCCCACCGCCCTGTCCCGGGCGAGCGTCGCCCTCGCCGCCGCGCTGCTCACGGCGACGGCCCTGCCCGCGCCGGCCGACGCCGCGCCCGCCCCGTCGCCGAGCGCCGACGGCGCCGACCGCACCGGCGCGGCCCGGTGGGCCGTGCAGCCCTCCAGCGCCAAGGGACCGACCGGGCGCAACTACTTCATCTACGACCTGGCCCCGGGCAGCACCCTGACCGACCACGTCGGCATCACCAACCTCGGCGACCGCCCGCTCACCTTCGACGTGTACGGCACCGACGCGTACACCACCGCCGACGGCGCGTTCGCGCTGCTGCCGGCCGACCGGCCCGCCACCGACGTGGGCTCGTGGATCCGGTTCGAGCGGCGGGCCTGGACGGTCCCGCCCGGCGAACGGGTCGACATCCCGTTCCGCCTCGCCGTGCCGGCCGACGCCACCCCGGGCGACCACGCCGGCGGGGTGATCGGCGCGGTCGCCCGCGCCCGGACCACCGCCGACGGGCAGCGGGTCCTGGTCGACCAGCGCCTCGCCGCCCGGGTCCACCTGCGGGTCACCGGCCCGGTCCGCCCCGCCGTCACCGTCGAATCGGTCGACCTGTCATACGACAATCCGATCGACCCGTTCGCCGGCGGCGACCTCGTGGTCCGCTACCGGGTGCGCAACACCGGCAACGTCCGGGTCACCGGCAGCGGCACGGTGCGCGTCGCCGGGCCCTTCGGCTGGGAACAGGCCCGCACCTCCCCCACCGACCTGCCGGAGCTGCTGCCCGGGGGCACCTTCACCGTCACCGAGCGGATCACCGGCGTACCCCCGCTGCTGCGGCTGACCGCCGAGGTCGACCTCGCGGCGACCACCACGGACACCGCGCTGCCGCCGGTGCTGCGCTCCGCCGGAGTCTGGGCCCTGCCGTGGGTGCCGCTGGCGCTGCTCGCGGTCGCCGGCTGCTGGGGCGGGCTGCGGTGGTGGCGGCGCCGCCGCACCCCCGGCGACGGTGGGCGGGCCACCGTGGACGCCGGGCGGGCGACGGCATGACCGCCCGGACCCGCGCCGCCGCCCCGCTGGCCCTGGTCGCGGCCCTGGCGCTGGCGCCCGGGGCGGCCGGGGCCCCCGAGGACGGGCCCGGCGTCACCCTGCCCGCCGGGCCGCTGCGCGTCGGGCAGCGGGTGCTGGTCGGCCTCGACGGCTGGCCCGCCGGCACGGTGCAGGCCGAGGTGTGCGGCAACGCCGCCCGGCGCGGGGCGCTGGACTGCGCGACGGGCGACGCCACGCACGCCCAGGTGCCGCCGTCCGGCCGCGCCCGGCTGCCGCTGCTGCTGGCCGCCCCGCCGGTGGCCTGCCCCTGCGTGCTGCGCGTCCGGACGCCGACCGGCACGGCCGCCGCCACCGCCGACCTGCCGCTGACCGGGGTGGACGCGCCGCCCGCCGCGCCGGGCGTCCCCGCCGCGCTGGCCCTGGACGCGTTGCGCGCCGACGACCGGTCCGGACCGGGCGGCTGGGTCGGCCTGCCGGGCGAGTTGGCCGTGCGGTTCACCCTGCGCAACCCCGGCACCGAGGACGTCACCGACCCGCCGTTCACGGTGCTCGTCGGGCCGCCCGGCCGGGCCCGGACCATCGTGGCCGCCCCGGCGATCGGCACCGTCGCCGCCGGGGCCACCCGCGACTACCTGATCACGGTGCCCACGGGCGCGGCCCCGTACGGGAGGTTCGAGATCGACGGCCGGATCGACGTGCCCGGCCGCCCGGTCGCCTTCACGGTGCAGGCCGCCCGGCGGCCCTGGGGCCTGCCGGTGGCCGCGGCGGTCCTCACGGCGGCGCTGCTGCTGGCCCGACGGGGCGGCCGGGCACCGGCGCGGTGACCCGTTTCCGCAGCTCGGACGCCGTCCCGACGGTGTCACTCGGCTCTTCCCAATGCGGGCGGGAGGTGAAAGGCTGTCGGAGAGCCCGGCGCACCGCACGCCCGGCATCCGCCCCGGGCGCGGCCACGACGGTTGGCACGACGGTCCCGGGCGGACGTCCTTCCTGACTGTCCCCCGCCCTGCCGGATGAAGGGACCGCCCGCCGATGAGCGAAGCGCTGCGCTGGCCGATGACGCTCGCGCTGACCGTCGTGGCCCCCTACTTCGCGTCCCGGCTCCTGCGGCCGGCGGCCAGCGGCGGGGCGGCCCGCCCCGCCCGGCACCGCGGCTGCGACGCCGCGCACCTGCTCATGGCGGTGGCGATGACGGCGATGGTGTGGACGGTCGCGGTGCCCGGGGCGATGTGGGTGGCCGTGTTCGCGCCGGCCGCGCTGTGGTTCGTGGTGCTCGCCGCCCGTTCGCCGGGCCGGCTGCCGCACGGGTCCCGGGCGGTCACCTGGTACTTCGCGGTCTCCATGGCGGCGATGGCCTGGATGGCCTGGCCGAACGGGCACCCCGGGGGCGGGGGCCATCACGGCGGCCCGGCGGGGCCACCCTGGTGGCCTTCGGTGGTCAGCCTCGCCCTGGGCGGATACCTGCTGCTCACCGCCGGCTGGTGGGCCGGTCGCGGCCTGCGGCTGACGCCGCGGTGGCCGGCCCAGGCCGGGGCGGTCGCGTCCCCGGCCGGTCCCGCCGTGCGGGTGGAGGGCCTCTGTCACGCCACGATGGGGGCGGTGATGGGGCTGATGCTGCTGGCGATGGTGTGAGGCGGGGGCGGTCAGGCCCGGTCCGCGCGCAGCGCGGCCCGCCACCCGCCGGCGGCGCTGACGTCCCGGGCGTCGCGTACCCCGTGGCCGCTGGCCAGGAAGCCGGTCACGGTCGTGCCGTCGTCCAGGCCGACCGGCCCGAGCCCGAGCGGCGGCGGGATGCTGCCCAGCAGCGCGCCGACCGCCTGCTGCGGCAGCCGCCACACCTCGACGGCGATGCCGCCGTCGGGTCCGTCGCCGGTGAACACCAGGCCGGGCCGGGCGACGCCGGGGCCGGGCAGCCGGTAGAGCCGGTACCCGGGGGCCGTGCGGGCCCGGGTGTGCAGCCGCCCGCCGAGCGCGACGAGCTGCGGATTGAGCGGCATCCCGGTCAGGTGCGCCCCGGCGACCGCGACCAGCGCGGTCCCCGGTGACGGCGCGTCCACCCCGCGCGGCGGCTCGCCGCACCAGCGGGCCGCCAGGTCGAGCAGCGGCAGGTCGGCGAAGGCCGGTGCGACGAACTGCACCCCGAAGGGCAGGCCGTCGGCCCGGGCGCCGGCCGGCACGGCCACCGCGCACAGGTCCAGCAGGTTGACGAAGTTGGTGTACGTGCCGAGCCGGCTGTTGACGCCGACCGGGTCGGCGGCGACCTCGGCCAGCGTGGGGTGTCCCGGCGTGACCGGCAGCAGCAGGGCGTCCACGTCCAGCCAGACCTGCTCGGTGGCCCGGCGCAGCGCGGCGAGCCTGTCCAGCGCGGCGAACACGTCGGGGCCGGCGACGTCCCGGCCGGGTGTCACGATGCTGCGGACCGTCGGGTCCACGCCGGCACCGGACAGGTGCGCCCCGAACGCGGCCCACCGCTCGGCGACCCACGGCCCGCCGTACAGCAGGGCGGCGGCGGCCAGGAACGGACCGAGGTCGACGGGCACCACCTGGGCGGCCACCGTGTCGAGCCGGCGCAGCGCCGCCGCCCATGCCGCCCGGTGGGGCGGGTCGAGGTCCAGGTCACCGGCGGGCACCGCGACCGTACGCATCCGCGCGGCCACGCCGGGCGGCGGGGCCGGCGGAGCCGGCCGCGACCACGGGTCATCGGGGTCGGCCCACGCCAGCACGTCGAGGGCGGACGCGGCCCCCGCCACCGTGCGGGTGAACGTGGTGACGCAGTCCAGCGACCGGCAGGCCGGCAGCAGCCCACGGGTGGAGACCAGCCCACGGGTCGGCTTGAGCCCGACGAGGCCGTTGAACGCGGCCGGCACCCGGCCGGAGCCGGCCGTGTCGGTGCCCAGCGCCAGCGGCACCAGGCCGGACGCCACCGCGACGGCGCTGCCGGAGCTGCTTCCGCCGCTGACGTGCGCCGGGCTGTGGACGCTGTGGCAGGCGCCGTACGGGCTGCGGGTGCCGACGAGGCCGGTGGCGAACTGGTCCATGTTGGTCTTGCCGGCCGGGGCCGCGCCGGCCGCCACCAGGCGGCGTACGGCGGTGGCGGACGTGGCCGCCGGCCGGTCGGCCAGGTCGGGGCAGGCCGCCGTGGTCGGGTAGCCGGCGACGTCCAGGTTGTCCTTGACGGCGAACCGGACGCCAGCCAGCGGCCCGTCGGGCGCCTCGGCGGCGAACCGCGCCACCGCCTCCGGGGAGAACTCCGTGATCCAGACCGGTTGCCGCGTCACGACGCCCACCCGAGCAGCCGCACCGGCGTCGGGTCGTAGCCGTTGCACGGGTTGTTCACCTGTGGACAGTTGCTGATCAGGACCAGGATGTCGCGCTCCGCGCGGAGTTCGACGTGTTTGCCGGGGGCGGAGACGCCGTCTTCGAAGGTGAGTCCGCCGGCCTCGGTCAGCGGCACGTTCATGAAGAAGTTGATGTTGTGGGTGAGGTCCCGCTTCTCCAGCCCGCCGGCCACGGCGTAGCGCAGGAACGTGCTCCGGCAGGCGTGCTGGTGGCGGGTGTGTTCGCCGTAGCGCACGACGTTGCTCTCCTTGGCGCACGCGCCGCCGAGGGTGTCGTGCCGGCCGCAGGTGTCGTCGACGATCGTGGCCAGCGGGTCGAGGCGCACGCTGCGCAGCACCGAGCCGGTGGTCAGGTACGCCGAGCCCTGCGCGCGGACGGTGTCCACGGCGCTGTACCGGTTGGCGGTGTCCCGCGCGTCGTACAGCAGGGTGTCCACGGCCTGGTTGCCGTGCAGGTCGACGATGCGCAGCCGGCCGCCGGCCGGGATCTCGCCGAGCCAGCCGTCGCCGGCCGCGACGGTCACGTCGAACAGGACCTCCGGGTCCCCCGTGGCGCTCATCGCGCGCTCCGCTCGGCGGCGGCCAGCGCCCGGGCGGACTCGGCCCGGAACGCCCGGCTGGGGTCGTCGGCGGGCGCGGGGTCACCGGGGGCGACCACGGCCCGCACGCCGGCCGGCCGCCACCGCGCCGCCGGGTCCAGCGGGTGCGGGGCGGTGGCGAACACCACCAACAGGTCCTGTTCGGCCCGCAGGCACACCCAGTCGCCGGCCGCGGTGTGCCCCGGGACGTAGCCGAGGGTGCCGCGCTCGTCGCCGCCGGGTCGCACCTTGACGAACCAGTTGACGGTGGCGTGCAGGTCGCGCTCGCCGAGGCCGTGCCCGTACAGCTCGTCGAGCAGCAGGCTGCGGGCGCTGCGCCGCCATCCGTTGCGGTCGCGCCCGTAGTCCGACGGGCCGAACCGGGCCAGGTCGGCGTCGACGCTGTGGCCGGTGATCGCGTCGTGCCAGTCCGACGAGGAGCCGGTCACCGAGGCCAGCGCCCTGCCCATGTCCGACATCAGCACCATCGGCGGGTGGATCCGCGCCGACATCTGCGCCTTCAGCGTGTCCGGCACGTTGAGCCGTTCCCACCGGTCGTCCGCCGCGTACAGCAGCATGCTGGCGACCGCGTCGGCGCCCAGCGCCTCCAGGCGCAGGGTGCTGCCACGGGCGAGGGTGAGGGACCAGGCGGCGCCGCCGGGCACGTCGTGCCGGTGGCCGCCGGGGTCGCTCACGCGGCCACCGCCGCACGGGCCCTGCGGACGGGATGTCCGACGTCCATGTCACTTCCTCCGCGAACTCGTTCCGGCCCCCGCCGGCGGCGCACGCCCGGCGGGCGGCGGTGGGGCGGGGCGGGGTGGTCAGGGCCGGCGACGCCGGTGGGGCCCCACGATCAGGGCCCCACCGGTCGGTCGGTCACTTGCCTGCGAGCCATTTCGTGTACCAGGCCAGCAGTTCGTCGCTCACCTTCGCCCGCTCCTCGGAGTTCCACGGGACGACCGTGGTGTTCTCGGGGGCGTTGACGACCTTCGCCTTGGTCTCGGCGTCCATGTACTTGAACGCGTCGGGGTTGCCGGGGCCGTAGCCGGTCAGCTTGGCGAACGCCGCCTGGCGTTCCGGGTCGTTGAAGACCTTGGCCAGCGCCTGGATGTTCTTCATGTTGGGCGCGCTCGCCGGGATGGCCATCACGTTGGGCGCGATGAGCGCCTGGTCGAACGAGATCGTGACGTCCACGCCCTGGTTCTTGAGGGCGACCGCCTGACCGGACGGGCCGGCCACGACCGCGGCGGTCTTGGAGGTCAGCAGCTGCTGGATCTGCGGGTACGAGGTGTAGAAGACCATGTTCGGCCGCAGCTCGTCGAGCTTCTTGGTGCAGCGGTCCAGGTCGAGCGGGTACAGCTTGTCCGGGGTGACGCCGGAGGCCAGCAGGGCGATCTCACAGGCCCCGTCGTAGCTGCCCGGGCTGCCCATCCAGCCCCGCTTGCCGGGGAACTTCGCGACGTCCCAGAAGTCGGCCCAGTTCTTCGGCCCGCCGTTGGGGAAGGTCGCGGTCAGGTACGCCTGGACGTGGCCGACCAGGAAGGTGCCGAAGGCGTAGTCGCGGATGTTCTCGGGCAGGTTGGTGTCGCGCCCGACCGAGTCGTCGAGCCGGGCGATGTTGGCCTTGTTCTGGTAGACGGTGTCCAGGCCGACGTGGATCGCGTCGTACGCGCCCTTGCCGCCGGTGAGCATCGTGTTCGCGATGGCGTCGCTCTCGACCTCGGAGATGACCTTGACGCCGGTTTCCTTGGTGAAGTCGTCGAAGTAGGTGCCGTACCGGGCCTTGTTGGTGGGGCCGCCGAAGTCGGCCCAGACGACCTGACCGCTCAGGCCGTCCGACCCGGAGCCCGAGGCGTCGCCGGAGTCGTCGGAGCCGCCCGACGAGCACCCGCTGAGTACGAGGGCCAGCGCTGCCCCGGCGACAAGCGCCGCCCGCATTCGCCGACCCGGCTGGACCAGGAGTATGCGCAAGGTTCCTCCATGTGCTTTGGTGTGGCTTGTTCAGCTGTCGCACCGGCACCCCGCCGCCGTGGATCCATTGAACACCCGATTGGATCCCGAACTCAAGATGTGCATCCATTAAACTCGGGTCTCGCTACGGCTACAGACGTGTTTCGTGCCCAGCTCAGCGGCGTCGCTGCGCCGCCGCCGGCCGCGCCGCCGGACCGGAGCCGGCCGCGCCGCCGGACCGGAGCCGGCAGCACAGCCGGACCGGGGCCCCCGGACACCGCCGGGAGCGCCACGCACCGCCGGGCCGGGCCGTCAGAACAGCCCGAAGTACTCCCGCTGCTCCCAGTCCGAGACGTGCAGCAGGTAGCGCTCGTACTCGGCCCGCTTGAGGCGGGCGTACCAGTCGACCACCACGTCGCCCAGCGCCGCCCGGAACACCCCGTCGGCCTCCAGCGCGGCCACCGCCTCGCCGAGCGAGCGGGGCAGCGGCGGCGCGGCGGCGTCGTACGGGTTCGTGGTCGGCGGCCGCAGCTCCAGGTCGCGGGTGATGCCGTCGAGGCCGCTGACCGCCTGCGCGGCGATGTAGAGGTAGGGGTTGGCCGCCGGCTCCCCGGAGCGGTTCTCCAGCCGGGTGGCCGGGTCACCCGCGCCACCGACGGCCCGCACCATGGCCCCCTTGTTGTCCACCCCCCACGCGACCCGGTCCGGGGCCAGCGAGTGGCTCTGGTAGCGCTTGTAGCCGTTGACCGTCGGCGTGGTGAACGCCGCCGCCGCGGCGGCGTGGCGCAGGAGCCCCTCCAGGTAGGCGCGGCCGGTCGCCGACAGGGGCCCGGCGTCGTCGGCGTCGGGCACGAACGCGGCCCGGCCGGTGCGCAGGTCGGTCAGCGACTGGTGCAGGTGCCAGCCGGTGGAGGCCGTCTCGGCCCCCTGCGGCCGGGACATGAACGTCGCGTGGAAGCCGTGCCGCCGGGCGATCTGGCGCACCGCGCTGCGGCACACCACCACCGCGTCGGCGGTCGTCGCGGCGTCGGCCGCCGCCATGGTCAGCTCCAGCTGGCTCGGCCCGAACTCCAGCTCGATCGAGCGCAGCGGCAGGTCGAGCGAGGTCAGCCCGGTGTAGAGCGCCTGCACCAGCGCGTCGAGGCCGTCGAGCGCCTCCTCGTGCAGGAGTTGCGCGCCGGGCGTCGTCGGGCCGACCGGGGCGGCCGCGCCGGGCGCGCCGGGCCGACCGACCCGGTCACCGGTGAGCCCCGTGCCAGCCGCGCGGAAGACGTGGAACTCCAGCTCGGCGCCGACGGTCATCCCGTAGCCGCGCCCGGCCAGCGCGCCCACCTGGTCCCGCAGCAGGCTGCGGGTGCAGAAGGGCACCGGCGAGCCGTCCGGGAAGCGGACGTCGCACAGGACCCACCCGGTGCGCTCGGCCCACGGCACGACCCGGAAGGAGGACGGATCCGGCACGAGGACGATGTCGCCGGCACCGGCGAAGCCGGCGACGCCGACCCCGGTGTCGGCGGCGAACACCGGAAAGACCGACTTGCCCGAGGTGTCCTTGAGCAGCAGCGAACTGGGCGCGGTCAGGCCCGAACGCATGACCGCGGCGACCGCGGACCGGGCGATGGTCTTGCCCCGGACGATCCCGTGCTGGTCGACGAAGCCGAAGCGGATCATCTCGATGCCGAGCTCGTCGATCACCCGGCGCATCTGCGCCGCGGCGGCGTACTGCGCCTCGGACCACAGGTCGTGCCGGTCGACGAAGCCGCCCCGGTCCTGGGCCAGCATCGGCCGGGCGCTGGCCCCGCCGCCGCCGGCGGAGACGTCGCGCTCGTCGGCGTTACGCACCGGCCACCTCCGACTGCGGCCGGTGCCACGGCGACCGGCTGCGGCGTTCGGCCTCCTTCTCCCGCCACCGCTCCTGCCAGCCCTCGCTGGGCGAGACCATGTCGACGGCCAGCGGGCCGACCAGCCCGGCCGCCTCCGCCTCGTCGAGCGGGTGCGCGGGCAGCGCGCCGCCGGCCTGGAAGGCGTCGATCGCGCGCAGCAGCAGCCGCCGGTTGGCGGTGACGGCGCGGTCGGACACGCCGAGCCGCTCCACGGTCCGGTCCTGGATGCGGCCCATGCTCTCCACCGCCCACTGGTCGTGGACGTTGATGTCGAGCCCCATCCCCGTGTACGTGAGGTCGCGCTGCTCGGCCGGGTCGAAGCCCCAGTTGTTGGACCGGTTGCGCAGCGGGCGGTAGTCGGGCAGGGAGACGTTCTCCAGCCGCTGGCGCAGCAGCGTCTCCTTGTCGGTCCGCTCGGCGAAGTCGTAGAAGATCATGAACCAGTGGTGGTTCTCGTCGTCGATCGGCACGTGCCACTGGGTGAAGACCTTGTCGTTGCCGAACGGCACCACGAAGGCGTTGGGGAACAGCAGGTTGGTCACCCGGACGTGCTTGTGCTGCTCGGTGAGCTGGCGGATCGCGAAGACCCGCAGCCCGTGCTCGGCGCTCTCCACCTCGATGTCGGGGCGGTAGTGGTCGCCGACCAGCTTCGACAGCTTGGTGCCGGTGCCCTCGACCTCCTCGCTGAACTGCTGGCCGTAGACGTCGCGGGGGTCCTCGCCGACGAACCGGTGCAGGAAGGAGACGTGGCTCGGGTCGATGCCGCCCTCCAGCCCCTGCAGCCAGTTGCACTCCCACAGCCCCTTGAAGGCGAACGTGTACTCGTCGGGCGCGGTGAAGCAGTCGTACGCCGGGAAGGGCGGCGGGTCGCCGGCCCCCAGGTAGGCGAAGACGATGCCGTTGCGCTCCACGCACGGGTAGTTGGCGATCCGGATCTTGTCGAGGAACTGGCTGTGCGGGGGCTCGGCGGGCTGCTCCACGCAGCGTCCCTGCGCGTCGTAGAGCCAGCCGTGGTAGAGGCAGCGCAGCCCGCCGTCCTCCAGCCGGCCGTAGGAGAGGTCGACCCCGCGATGGGCGCAGAAGCGACTGATCAGCCCCCAGCCGTCGGCGCGCCGGAACAGCACCAGGTCCTCGCCGAACATCCGGATCGCCTTGACCGGGCGGTCGGCGGGCATCTCCGACACCAGCGCGGCCGGCTGCCAGTAGGCCCGCATGAGACCGCCCAGCGGGGTGCCGGGCCCGGTCCGGGTGAGCTTCTCGTTGTCTGCCTGTCGCAGCACTGCTTACCTCCGCGGTGGGGGAATGGGGGTGGAGCGGGGATCGGGTGCCGGACGCCCGCCGGCGGCGGTCGGCAGCGGCACCTCGGGGCGGCTCACAGGTCCAGGACCAGCCGGTCGCCCGCGGCGCGGGAGACGCAGACCATCAGGCAGTCCCCCGCCGCCCGTTCCTGGGCCGTGAGGACGTGGTCCCGATGGTCGACGGCCCCCGTGAGGACCCGGGTCTCGCAGCTGCCGCAGATCCCCTCGCGGCAGTCGTTGACGATCTCGACGCCGGCCTCCAGCAGGACGTCCAGCGCGGACCGGTCGGCGGGCACCGTCAGGTCGACGCCGCTGCGGTCGAGCCGGACGGTGAAGGACCCGGCCGGCTGCGGCTGCTCCGACGCGGGCGCGGAGAACAGCTCGGTACGCAGCCGGTCGGGGCGGCCGGCCGCCTCCGTGGCGGCGCGCAGCCCGTCCAGCAGCCGGCTCGGGCCACAGGCGTAGACCAGCGCGTCGGGCGGCAGCCCGTCGAGCAGGTCGCGCAGCTCGGGCCGGGGCCCGTCGTCGGCGGCGTGCACCCGGATCCGGTCGCCGTGGGGGGCGAGCTCGTCGAGGAACGCCATGCCGCGCCGGTTCCGGCCGAAGTAGTGCAGCCGGAAGACGGCCCCCCGCCGCCGCGCCTCGGCCAGCAGCGGCAGGAGCGGGGTGATGCCGATGCCGCCGGCAACGAACAGGTAGCTGCCGGCGGGTTCCAGCGCGAAGTGGTTGCGCGGGCCGCGCAGCCGGACCCGGTCGCCGGGGCGCAGGTGGTCGTGGACCCAGGCCGAGCCGCCGCGGCCGGCGGGCTCGTGCAGGACCGCGATCCGCCACCACGGGGCGCCGGGCTCGCCGCACAGGGAGTACTGCCGGGTGGAACCGTCGCCGACCACCAGGTCGACGTGTGCCCCGGGGGTCCAGTCCGGCAGCGGCGCGTCGGCGTCGGCCGGGACCAGCTCGACCGACAGCACGCCGGCCGCCTCCAACCGGAGCGCGCGGACGACGAAGGGTAGTTCTGTAGACACGGGCCCCCTCTCATTGGATCCAATGTTACTTTCTTCGGATCCGTTACGGAAGCAAACACACCCATGTCGGGGCCACGTGGGTCCACGCATCCTCCACCCTGCTATCGTGGTGTGACCCAACGGGCAGGTTTGGTCACCAACGCGGCGTTCCGATGCTCCGCCGCAGGTGAGCGGCCGGGGGGCCCGGATCGATCGACGCAGAGGGAGAGTGGCCGGTTGACCACCGAGGAACTGGCGGCAACCCGCAAGACCGGCGCCGCCCTCGTCGACGACCTCGCCGAGCAGATCCGCAACCGGATCATGACCGGCGAGATCCCGATCGGCGCCCAGCTGCGCCAGGCCGAGCTGGCCAGCAACTTCGGCGTCTCCCGCACCCCGGTCCGGGAGGCGCTGCGCCAGCTGCAGACCAGCGGCCTGATCGAGGTGCTGCCCAACAAGGGCGCCGTGGTCAGCGTCCCCGCGCCGTGGGACGTCCGCGAGGCCTACGAGGTGCGCGCGGAGCTGGAGGCACTGGCCGCCGCGCGCGCGGTGCGCCGGATCACCCGCGACCAGATCGACCAGCTCCGGGCGGCCAACCAGGAGATGTACGACCTCTCCGTCGCCGGGCGCGGCGACGGCGTGCCCGCCCAGCACGACCACCGGCGCAGCAACGACGTCTTCCACACGCTGATCGCGAGCATCTCCGGCAACGCCCGGCTGAGCAAGGCGATCAACGACATCAACGAGACCTTCCCGCGCAACGTGTCGGCGCAGTTGATCGTCAACGACAGCCGGCACCGCGACGAGAACTTCCAGGAGCACGAGCGGATCCTGGAGGCGCTGGCCGACGGCGACGCCCAGCGGGCCGCCGACCAGATGCGCGAGCACGTCATCAAGGCAGGCGAGCAGCTGGCCCGCTGGTACGAGCTGCGCTCCTCCACCGTCTTCCGCGGGTAGAATTGGATACAATCTAGCCGTCATGGCATCCACTGAGTTAGCCTGGGCCTGTTCCCCGCACTCAGGAGGTCACATGACGCTCACCACCGTCCCCCGCACGGCCACGGGGCTCGAGGAGAAGCCCCTCGGGCCCCCGAGCGCGCAGCCGCTCAGCGGCGAGATCCTCGTCCGCAGCCGGGTGGACTTCACCAACGAGGCGCGTACCGTGATCTCCGGCGTCTGGGAGAGCGACCCGGGCACGTCGCGCTGGGAGTTCCTCACCCGGGGCGAGATCATCCACGTCGTCTCCGGCCGGATGACCGTCCAGCGCGACGGCGAGGAACCGGCCGAGGTGACCGCCGGCAGCACGGCCTACTTCCCGATCGGCTGGTGCGGGACGTGGACCGTCCACGAGACGCTGCGCAAGGTCTACGTGGTGTTCAAGTCATGACGAACCCGCCGCCGCCCGCGATCGTGGGCAACGCCGTACTCGTCGTGGTCGACATCCAGGGCGGCCCGGTGCCCGACGAGGAGTCCCGCTCCGAGATCGCCCAGATGGGCGGCCGCCGGGAACGCGCCGACCGGGTGGAACGCCTCATCGACGCCTGCCGCGAGCACGACGTCCCGGTCGTCTTCATCCAGGAGGTCCACAAGCCGAGCCTGGTCGACATCGGCCGCGAGCTGGACGGCGACGAGGGCCCGCACTGCGTCGAGGGGTGGCCCGAGACGGAACTCGCCCCGTGGGTGCGGCCGCGCCCCGAGGAGTTCCTCATCCGCAAGCGGCGCTACTCGGCGTTCTTCGGCACCGAGCTGGAGATCGTGCTCAAGGCGTACCGGGCCGGGACGTTGCTGCTGATCGGCGGCCTCACCGACGTGTGCATCCACTACACGGCCGTCGACGCCCACCAGCACGACTACCGGGTCCGGGTGCTGACCGACTGCGTCGGCGGATCCTCCCGCGAGGCGCACGACGCCGCGCTGCGCGCCGTGCGGTACCTCCAGCGCGACGCCCTCGTCACCAGCGACCAGGTCTTCGCCTGGCTGGCCGCGGGCAAGCCGACCGCCGACGGTACGCGGCCGACCGCCGACGTCGCAGGCGGGCCGGCCGCCAGCTGAGCACACACGTGGCCGGGGCGCCCCCGCAGGAGCGCCCCGGCCACGGGCCTCACCGGCCGAACATCGCCCGCCGGGGATTGTCCACCGTCATCATCGTGAGCACCTCGGGCTCGATGCCCGCCGCCACCGCGTACTCGGTGAACTCCTCGAACAGGAAGCACATCCCCGGCCCGCCCAGCTCGGCCTGGTGGGACCGCTGGCTGACGTCCTGCGACAGCAGGATCTTCGCGGCGAAGCCCCGGTCGACGAGGTGCCGGAGGTAGTCCACCCGCCGTCGCAGCTCCGGCACGACCACCTGCCCGCCGCTCTTGCAGGCCATCATGCAGTCGTACTGGACGTAGACGCCCCGGTGGAGCAGATCCAGCGAGTAGCGCACGTCCTTGACCGTGTCGGTGTGCCCGATCACGATCCGTTCCGGGTCGACGCCCTCGGCCGTGAGGATGTCGATCTGCGCCTCGCCGGTGGGGTAGGTGGGCGCGTGGGTGCTCACCAGCGCGCCGGTCTCGACCGCCGCCCGGCCGGCGGCCCGGAACGAGCGCTCCTCGTTGGCGGTGATCCTCGGCTGGTCGGAGGCGATCTCCCCGATCAGGCCGGCGCGCACGCCGGTGCCGGGGATCTCGTCGAGCAGGTCCGCGACCAGGTGGTCGGCGATCTGGTTGGTGCTGGTGCGCTCCCACCAGCCCTGGTCGAGGTACGCCTCGAAGTAGTGCCCCGTGCCCAGCACCACGGTGACGCCGGTGCGCTCGGCCAGTTCCCTGGTCGCCAGCACGTTGGCCACCGAGCGCGACCCGGTGACCGGGTTCTGCACCTGGTGGGCCGGGTCCCGGTCGTAGTAGACGGGCGCGGCGTACGCGCTCAGCTCCCCGTTCGTGACGTCCCACAGGGTCTTCCCGCCGCGCTCGACGAACCGGCGGATGTCGCGCTCCCGCTCCTCCCACACCGTCATGAACCCGTCCCGCGACTCGGTGCGGGTCAGGTTGGCGAAGACGTGCTCGTGGGGCAGGGTCAGCCCGAGGTCGTCCGGGCCGATCGGCCCGGTGACCGACCACACCTGGTCCATGCCGCGCCCCCTAGTGGCAGCAGGCGTCGTCGGCGCCGGCGCCGTGGCGGCGCGGGGCCGGCAGGTCCAGCGACGGGTTGCGGTCGAAGAAGCCGTCCGGCTCCAGCCGCATGCCGATGCGGTGCACCGCCATGATCGGCCACTCCTCGGGGCGGGGGTCGTGGTGCACCCCGACCACCGGCCACAGCACGAGTTCGACGCCGTCGAGCGACCGGTTCGCCTGCTGCCAGGCGGTGATGCCCTCCGCGCCGAGCGGCGCCTGGTTCGGGTACTCGCCGGCGATGAACCGCTCCGTCGGCTCGTACGGCGTGGCCCAGAGCTGCCTGGCGACGAACGGCGCCTTCCGCTCGACGACGCTGCCCGGCCGGGCGTAGAGCCGGGCGGTGTTGGGCAGGGTGAGGCGGTAGCCGGTCTGGTCGCCGTAGCGGTTGGTCCGCGACGTGCTCTCGACCAGCCAGTGCACCGCCTTCGCCGGGTTGGTGCTGCGGGCCGCCTCGGCCTCGGTGGTGATCGGCGTGCGCACCATCCGGCAGGCGTTGCCGTACGGGTTGAGCGCCTCGTCCTCCTCGACCTCGGCGTGGATCTCGTAGAGCCGGTTGAGCGGGCCGTCGACCCCCATGTCCAGCCGCAGGCCGAAGTAGTGCTGGTGGTTGGGGGCCTGCACGTTGGGGGCGACCAGCCGGCCGTAGCGGGGCGTCTGCCCGTCGTCGATGCCGGAGACCGACATGACGCCGGTCAGCTTGATCTCCAGGTCGATCATGCCGTCCTGGTAGAACGACCAGTAGAAGCCGTAGTCGTAGTTGGCCACGGTGGCGAAGAAGGAGATCACCAGGCGGCGGCTGCGCCGCACGTCCGCCTCACCGGTGCGGGTGTTGACGTGCTTCCACAGGATCGAGAAGTCCTCCTCGTGCAGACAGACCGCGTTCTTGATGGTGCGCGCCTCGCCGTGGCCGTTGAGCACGGCGGTGTCGAAGTAGCGGATCTCCCCGAGGCAGTCGCAGCCCAGCTCCAGCGACGCGGTGAGCGGCCCGGCGCCGTACTCGCCCCAGTCGAAGAAGTTCTTGCGGTACGCGGTCGGGTCGCTGTCGAGGTAGGGCACGTACATCTCGCTGACGGCCGCCCGGCGCACCACCGGCCGCGCCTCGTCGCCGTCGTGGTAGACGACGTCGTGCAGCACCAGGCCCTCGCGGTGGGTGAAGCCGACCCGGAACGACCAGTTCTGCCAGGTGACGAGCTGCCCGTCGATGGTGAAGCCCGGCCCCTCGGGCTGGACGATCTCCAGCGGCGCGACGTGCCGGTCCGGCCCCCAGGTGCCGGAGCGGTAGTTGCCCGTCTCGGAGGCCATCGGGAGCACCCCGTGGTCCTCGATCCGGACCACCTCGAGGGTCTCCAGGTCGATGATCGGCACGAGCCCGGCGACGGGCCGGGCGTAGCCGTTGTCGTCCTCGCTCACCCGGTGCCAGACGGTGCCCCAGGACAGCCGCCGGCCGACCAGGTCCTCGGGCTCGAAGCCGGTGATCGACTCGGGGTCGACCCAGACCAGCGAGACGTCGGTGATGCCGCGCCGGGCCAGCGCCGCCTGGAACGCGGCGTCCTCGCGGCACGCCTGGGCGACCATCCGGGCCTCCTCGCTGGAGACGCCGGGCCGCTCGGCGTCGACCGGCGACCAGGAGGCGATCGACGCCGGCCGGTCGGTGCCCGAGGTCCACGCGCCGACCTCCCAGGCGGCGTGGGCGTCGGGGTTCATCACCACCAGCCGCACCGGCCGGCCCTGCCCCGGGGCGAGGGCCCGGGCCAGTCCCTCCTCGACGGCGATCCCCCAGTAGCGCGGGCGCTTGCCGATCCGCGGATCGTCGGCGACCAGCGCGACGACCTCGGCGATCTCGGCTGCGGTGAGGGGGTCGTTCCAGTGCGCTGCGGTCGTCATGAGTCCTCCACGGGGTGCGGGATGCGGGCGGCGGGCACCGGCCCACCGGCGGGGGACGCCGGGGCCGGCGGCGCGGGCGTCACGGGTCGAGCCGGCGTCGTACGCCGACGAAGTCGAGGTCGCGGCGGTCGTCGCCGCCGCACAGGTCGGCGACGGCCGCGCCGATCGCCGGGGCGAACTTGAACCCGTGCCCGGAGCACGCGGCGGCGACGACCACCGGCGGGGCCCAGGGCAGCCGGCCGAGCACGAACCGCCGGTCCCGGGTCATCGTGTAGAGGCAGGACGCCGCCTCGACCACGTCCCGCTGCGGGTCGGCGGCCACGCCGGGGACGTAGCGCGCCATCAGGCGGCACAGCTCGCCGATCTCGTCGGCGGTCGGCGGCGCGGCCGGCCGCTGCGGGTCCCAGACCTCCCCGGCATCGACGCCGGCCTTGAAACCGTTGCCGGCGGCGTCGGGGATGCCGAAGACGAGACCCTCGGGGCGGTCCACGGAGAAGGCGCCGAGCCGGGGCGGCCGGGCGGCCGGCTGGTCGGCGCGGAGGGTGACGGTGACGATGCGCCACACCTCGAACAGGTCGGCGAACGCGGGCACGGCGCGGCCGACCCAGGCGCCGGTGGCGAGCACCAGCGAGCGGGCCCGGATCCGGCGGGCGGTGGTCTCGACCAGGCACCCGTCGCCGGTCGCCTGCCAGCTCAGCATACGTTCGCCGAAGGCCAGCTCCGCGCCGGCCGCCCGGGCCCCGGCACGGGCCACCGCGAGGGCGGTGCCGGCCTCGACGACCCCGGCGGACGGGTCGTACACGGCCCGGTGACCGTCCGGCACGGCGAAGGAGGGCATCAGCTCCCGCAGCCGGCCCCGGTCCTCGACGACCTCGCAGCCGGGCCCCTGGAGCTGGGCCGTCCCCCGGTGGGCGTAGAGGCCGCCGGTGCGCCGCACCAGGGTCTCGCCGCTGGCCCGCTCCCAGCGCTCCCAGCCGGCGAAGGCCCGCGCGACGAGGTCGTTCCAGACCGGGTTGGGGTACGCGCGCCGGATCATCCGGGTCCGGCCGTGCGACGAGCCCCGGTGGTGGTCCTCGGCGAACTGGTCGATCGCCACGACGTCCACGCCGCGCAGGGCGAGCTCGTAGGCGGCGGCCGTGCCGTGGACGCCGAGCCCGACGACGAGGACGTCGACCTCGGGCGGCCCGCTCACGGGTTCGCTCCCCGGGCGATCTCGGCCACCGCGCCCAGCAGCGCGTCGAGGTCGGCGTCGTTGTTGTAGACGTGCACCGAGGCCCGGACCACGGCGGGCACGCCGCGCAGGCCGAGGTCCCACTGGCCGTGGCTGGCCGGCACCGACACCGTGCGTACGCCGCGCACGGCCAGCCGCCGGCTGACCGCGTCGCTGCCGAGACCGTCGACGGTGAACGTGACGATGCCCGAGCGGCTGGCCGGCGGGTCCTGCACGGTCACCCGGTCGATGGCGGCGAGCCCCCGGCGCAGCCGGGCCCCGCACGCGGTCAGGTACGCCTCGGTCGCCTCGACGCCCCGGTCGAGCAGCTGGGTCAGCGCCACCCCCAGGCCGAGCCGGCCGGCCACCGAGGACTCCCAGGTCTCGAAGCGGCGGGCCGTCGCCGCCAGGGTCCACTGGTGCGTCCCCGTCCACACCGCGCCCCGCACGTCGGGCGCGACGGGCGTGAGCCGGTCGAGGAAGCCGCCGCGCAGGTACGCGAAGCCGGTGCCCCGGGGGGCGCGGAGGAACTTGCGTCCGGTCGTCACCAGGGCGTCGCAGCCGATCTCGTCGACGTCGATGCGCAGCTGCCCGACCGACTGGGTCGCGTCGAGCAGGTAGACCGCGCCGGAGCGGCGGGTCAGCGCGCCGATGTCGCGCGCCGGCTCGACCAGGCCCGAGGACGTCGGCACCTGGGCGACGCAGACGACGTCGCGCGGGCCGCCGGTCAGCGCCCGCTCCAGCCGGTCGAGGTCGACCGCGCCGTCGGGGCCGCTGGGCAGGACGACGAGCTCCGCGCCGGTCTCCCGGGTCAGGCTGAGCAGGTGCAGGGCGTGGCTGACGTAGGTCGAGCGGGCGACCAGCACGCGGCTGGTCGCGTCGAGGCGGAGCGCGTCGACGACGACCCGCAGGCCGGTGCTCGCGCTGTCGGACAGGGCTATCTCCTCGGCCCGGGCGCCGACGAGACGCGCCGCCGAGGCGTACACCTCCTCGATGCGGCCGGCGACGGCCGCGGCGGCCTCGTAGCCGCCCTCGGTCTCCTCGCGCCGCAGGTGGGCGACGACCTCGTCGACCACCGCGACCGTCGGCAGGGCGGAACCCGCGGAGTTGAGGTGGTGCGCGTGGCGCACCCCGACCGTCTGCGCCCGTTCCCGGGCGACGTCCACGGGTCGCACGAGGGTGCCGAGCCGGTCGACGTCCGCGTGGTCAGCGTTCACCGAGAGCTCCACCGTCGACCGCTCCCCCAACTCCCCGACATGGGATCCAGAAAGACCGAATGTGGATCCCATCGTACGGCACGATTTCCCACGCTCGCCAGCCTCATGGATACTATCTCCCTCAGAATGGATACGATCTACAGGCTGACGACGACGGCCTTCGACTCCAGATAGCCGTGCAACGCCTCGTCGCC
This sequence comes from Micromonospora sp. PTRAS2, assembly GCF_054052245.1. Classification (NCBI taxonomy): domain Bacteria; kingdom Bacillati; phylum Actinomycetota; class Actinomycetes; order Micromonosporales; family Micromonosporaceae; genus Micromonospora; species Micromonospora sp. PTRAS2. Next base: position 197,480 of record NZ_JBSWBU010000008.1, on the reverse strand, counting down.
GAGATCGCGGCCGACGCCCGACTCCTTGCGCCCGCCGAAGGAGAGCGCGGGGTCGAACACGTTGTAGCTGTTGACCCACACCGTGCCCACCTCCAGCTGGGCCGCGACGCGGTGCGCCCGGCTCAGGTCGGTGGTCCAGACGCCGGCGGCCAGGCCGTACGTCGAGTCGTTGGCGATCCGCACCGCCTCGGCCTCGTCGTCGAAGGCCAGCACGCCGACCACCGGCCCGAAGATCTCCTCCCGGGCGATGACCATGTCGTTGGTGACCCCGGCGAAGACGGTGGGCGGCACGTAGAAGCCGGGGCCGTCCGGGGTCGCGCCGCCGACGAGCAGCTCGGCCCCCTCGGCGCGCCCCTGCGCGACGTAGCCGAGGACCCGCTCGCGCTGCTCCGCCGAGACCAGCGGCCCCACCGAGACGCCCCCGGCCAGCCCGTCGCCGACCGGCACCCGCGCCGCCGCCTCGGCGAGCCGCCCGGTGAACTCGGCGAGGACCGCGCGGTGCACCAGCAGCCGGCTGCCGGCCGTGCACATCTGCCCGGAGTGCCCGAACGAGGCGCGGATCGCGGTGGTGACGGCGGCGTCCAGGTCGGCGTCGGCGAAGACGATGTTGGCGCTCTTGCCGCCCAGTTCGAGGGTGACCCGCGCCAACCGCCGGGTGGCCGCGGCGCCGACCAGCCGGCCGACCTCCGTGCTCCCGGTGAAGGAGACCTTGGCGACGCCGGGGTGGTCGACCAGGGCCGCGCCGACCCGGCCGTCGCCGGTCAGCACGTTGAGCACCCCGGCGGGGACCCCGGCGGCGGTGATCAGGTCGGCGAGGCGCAGCATCGTCAGCGGCGTCTGCTCGGCCGGCTTGACGACCACCGAACAGCCGGCGGCCAGCGCCGGGGCGATCTTGAAGGCGCCGGTCATGATCGGGAAGTTCCACGGCAGGATCAGCGCGGCCACCCCCACCGGCTCCAGCGTGGTGTAGACGTGGTGCGCGCCGGGATCGATCGGGACGGTGCTGCCCAGCAGCCGGCTCGGCGCGCCGGCGAAGTGCCGGAAGGTGCGCGCGGCGGTGGCCACGTCGGCCCTGGACCGCTCGATCGGCTTGCCGTTGTCGCGGGTCTCCAGGATCGCGAGCTGCTCCAGCTCCGCCTCGATCAGGTCGGCGACCCGGTGCAGGATCCGGGTCCGCTCCAGCGGCGGCAGGCCCACCCAGCGCCGGTCGGCCAGGCTCCGCCGGGCCGCGCCCACGGCCGCGTCGACGTCGGCCGGGGTGGCCTGGACGGCCCGGGTGAGCACCTCCTCGGTGGCCGGGTCGACGACGTCGAACAGCTCACCGCCGGGGTGCCACGCCCCGTCGACGAACAGCGCCTGGGTGGGAGCGAGGGCGGGCAGCTCAGCGCGCATCGTGGGCCTCCTCGGCCGGGGTGGTGGTCGGAACAGCGATCGGGGACGGCCGGTCCAGCAGCCGGCGCGGCTCGTGGGTCACCATGGCCGCCAGCCGGTCCGGGGCGACGCCCCGGCGGACCAGCTCCGGCAGGACCCGGGTGGTGAGGTGGTCGTAGCCCTCACCGCCGTAGCGGCGCAGCTGGGCCTTGGTCCACACCGAGCCGCCGAGCACCCACCGGCCGTCGGGGCGCGCGGCGAGGAACGCCTCGAAGAAGTCCAGCCGCTGCCCGTCGGACGGGTTACGCATCCGCCCGACGTGCTGGCACTCGGTGCCGAAGCACATCTCCAGGGTCGCGCCGGTGTCGATCAAGTCGTGCCAGTAGGCGGCGTCGAGATACTCGTCGGCGTTGGTGAGCAGGATCCGGTCGGCCGGCAGCCCGGCGGCGGTCAGCTCGGCCACCACCTCGACGCCGGTGCGGCTGTCGCCGTCGAGCCGGACGCCGACGCTCGCCCCGGCACCGGCGGCGGCGACGGCCGCGGCCCGCAGCCGGGCCCGCTCGACGGCGGGGAACGCCGCGGTGGTGCCCATGATCCCGAGCAGGGCGGCGCGGTAGTCGGTGCCCGGGACGCGGTCGGTCAGCGCGCCGTGCAGGAGGCGGTGCACCCCGTCCTCGTCGAGGTCCCGAGCCCAGCCCGGCAGGGTCGGCGTCACATACAGGCCGTACGCCACGGCGACGTGCACGCCCGCGGCCCGCGAGATCGCCGGCAGGGCCGGGTGGTCCGGCCCCAGCCCGATGCTGGTGTCCTCGACGACAAGGTCGACGCCGCCGGCGGCGTGCCGCAGCTCCGCGACGGCGAGCCGCGGGTCGTCCAGCCGCAGGTTGTCGGCCAGGGCCAGGGCGTTCCACCGGAGGAAGCCCAGGTTGGCCGTCGTCACCCGCGCGTCGGCGGGGGCCGGCTCCGCCCCGGGGCGGCTCAGCGCGCTGGCGTCGCTGAGCAGGTGCTGGTGCATGTTGACCCGGCCGACGCCGGCCGCCGCGACGGGCCCGAGGACCGTCTCGATCATCGCCGCCACCCCGGCCTGCCCGCCGCCATCACGCGACCAGCTTGAGCTGCTCACCCACGGCGGCCGGGTGGATCACGTGGACCCGGTCGGAGTCCGCGCACCCGAGCGTCACCTCGCTGCCGGGCAGCAGCGCGCCGGCGTCGGTGTGCGGCGGCAGCGAGCAGACCACGCTGCGCCCGGCCGGGGTGGTCACCTCCAGCCGGAAGCGGCTGCCCTGGAAGCTGAGCAGGCGGACCACGCCGCGCACGTGCCAGCGGTCGCCGAGCTGGCCGGCGTCGAGCACGACCAGGTCCTCCGGGCGGACCACCGCCGTGCCGGTCGCCGGTGCGCCCGAGTCGACCGGCAGCGGCCCCTGTCGGTCGGCCGGGAAGAGGTTGGCCTCGCCGAGGAAGCTCGCGACGTACTCGTTGACCGGCCGGCGGTAGAGGTTCTCCGGCGAGTCGACCTGCACGAGCTGCCCCTCGTGCATGATCGCCACCAGGTCCGACATCGTCATCGCCTCGGCCTGGTCGTGGGTGACCGCGACGGTGGTGATGCCGACCTGCTGCTGGATCCGCTTGATCTCGACCTGCATCCGCTCGCGCAGCTGCTTGTCGAGGGCGGCCATCGGCTCGTCGAGCAGCAGGATGGCCGGGTCCGAGGCGAGCGCGCGGGCCAGCGCCACCCGCTGCCGTTGACCGCCGGAGAGCGACGCCGGGGCCCGGTCCACCATGCCGCCGAGGTCGACCAGGTCCAGCATCTCCTGGACCACGCGCCGCCGCTCGGCAGCCGGCCGGCGGGCCGCCCGCAGCGGGAAGGCGACGTTCTCCCCCACGCTCATGTGCGGGAACAGGGCGTACGACTGGAAGACGACCCCGACCCGGCGCTTGCGCGGCGGCCGGCGCTCGACGTTGGCCCCGTCGAACAGCACGTGCCCGGAGTCGAGCTGCTGCAGCCCGGCGATGACGTTGAGCAGCGTGGTCTTGCCGCTGCCGCTGGCGCCGAGCAGCGTCACGAACGTGCCCGGCTCGGCGTCGAGGCTCACCCCCCGCAGGACCTCGAACTGGCCGAGGGTGACGTGGACATCCTTGATCGACAGCGCGATGCTCATGCGGTCGCGGCCTTTCGGGAGAGACGCCGGGCGCGGGCCGCCCGGCGGTTGGAGAACAGGCTGTAGCCGCCGAGCAGCGCGACGGCGAGCATCGAGACCAGCGTCGAGGCGGCGGTGAGCTGCGGCGACAGCTCCTCCTGCGACGCGGTGAGCATCTGCAACGGGAGGGTCTTGACGCCGATCGGGGTCAGGAAGACCGAGAGGACGACCTCGTCGAAGATCACGGCGAAGGCGAAGACCGCGCCGGCGAGCATGTGGCCCACGATCATCGGCAGGTCGACCCGCCAGATGACCATCGGCCAGGCGGCCCCGAGCGTGCTGGCCACCGGCCGCAGCGCGGGGTCGGCCTGGCTCAGGCCGGAGGAGACCATCACGAAGACGTACGGCACGGCGAGCAGCGCCTCGCCGAGGACCAGCAGGGCGAGGTTGTCCTGCAGGGCCTCGGCCCGGAGGCTGACCGAGTAGAGGCCGACGGCGTACGCCACGGGCGGGATGGCCATCGGCACGATGAAGAGCGTGCGGACCCAGCTGCGCGCCGTCCGCGAGCGCAGCCGGGTCAGCGCCAGCGCGCCGAGGGTGCCCAGCGCCACTGAGATGACGGTGCCCAGCCCGGCCACCCGCAGCGACACCTTGAACGCGTCCATCCACTCCAGATCGTTGAGCACCCCGGAGTACGACTGCAGGGAGAAGCCGTCCGGCGGGAAGATGATGAACGAGGTCTCCGTCCAACTGGTCGCCACGACGACCAGGAACGGCACGTAGAACAGCAGGCTGGTCACCAGCGCGACGGCCAGGATGGGCAACCGGTACCAGCCGAGGCTGCGGCGCAGCGGGGAGTCGGTCATGTCAGCCCCACCTCTCGCTGACCTTGAACAGCCGGTCGGCGACCAGGTAGATGGCCACCGTGCCGCCGACCAGCAGCAGGCTCATCGCCGCGCCGACGTCGGCGCGGTTGGCGGTGTTGAGCTGGGCGTTGATGATGCCAGACATGGTCATGTTGGCGGGCCCGCCGAGCAGCAGCGGGGTCACGTAGAAGCCCAGGCTCATCACGAACACCAGGACGCCGCCGCTGATCATGGCCTGGCGGATCGCCGGCAGCACGACCGCGCCGAGGGTGAGCAGCGGCCCCGCGCCGAAGACGGTGGCGGCCTTGAGCTGCTCGCGGTCGAAGCCGATGACGGACGCCAGCACCGGCAGCACGGCGAACGGCAGCATCACGGCGATCATCGCCGGGTACATCGCCGCGGTGCTCTGGTAGAAGTCGATCGGCTCGCTGCGCAGGTGCAGCAGCTCCAGCACCCAGAAGAGCGCGCCGGTCGGGAGTTCGAGGAGCATCCAGCCGATCGTGCGCACCATGACCGACGTCCAGAGGGAGATCAGCAGGCCGCCCATGAGCAGCGCCTTGACCCACACCGGCCCGACCGCGATGGCGAACGCGTAGCAGGTGCCGACGACGACCGTCGCCACGGTCACCACCGCCGCGAGCAGCAGGGTGCGCCACACGGAGTCGACGAAGACCTCCATCCGCAGGGACTCGGCGAAGGCGTTGCCCTCGCCGGAGAGCGCCTGCTGGACCAGCGCGACGACGGGCCCGGCGACGGTGAGGAGGAAGAACACCAGTGGCGGCCACAGCAGCCAGCGCCGCTCGGCGGCGGCGCCGTCCGCCATGGGCCTGCGCCGTCGGGTGGTGGCCGGCGCGGCGAGAGCCTGTTCCATGGTCATCTTGGCGCGCTCCGCTTCGCCGCCTGCGCTGCCCCGACGTACGCTGCGAGCTGGGGTTGCGGCCGATGAGTCATCCGGTTTCCCTTCCACCGAAACGAACTGCATTGGATCCACGGTATTGCTTTATGGATCCCGTAGCGTCCCACGTGTGTTGCCGATGTGTAAACAACCGCGACCCGTCCCGTCGACGGCCGGTGGCGGGCCCCGGCGCTCATGCCGGCGCCCGGTGGACCGTCCGGCCGCCGACCACCGTGCGCAGCACCCGCAGGGTCGGCAGCTCGTCGGGCGGCACGCCCAACGGGTCCCGGTCGAAGGCGACCCAGTCGGCCAGCCGGCCGGGCGCGAGGCGGCCCCGCCGGTCGCCGCCGAAGGCCGCCACGGCGGCCGTCGCGGTGTACGCGGCCAGCGCCTCCGCCACGGTGATCGCCTCCTGCGGGGCGAGCGGCTCCGCCCGGCCCCGGACCCGCCGGGTGACCGCCGACCAGATCAGCTCGCGGGGGTCGAACGGGAAGAACGGGCCGTCGGAGCCGAGCACCACCGGGACCCCCGCGTCGAGCCAGGACCGCAGCGGGTTCATCCGTTCCGCCCCCGCGCCGAGCTGCGCGACGAGGCCGGCGGCGTTGCGCAGCGGGATCGACGGCTGGGCGGCCAGGACGACGCCGAGGCGGGCGGCGAGGGCCATCGACTCCGGCTCGACCTCCAGGTAGCCGTGGATCACCTGCCACTGCCGGCCGGCGATGGGGTGCTTGCGGTCGGCCTCGGCGAAGCAGTCGAGCACCGCGGCGATCGCGGCGCCGCCGACCGCGTGCACCCCGACCGACCAGCCCTCGGTGGCGCAGAAGTCCACCAGCCGCTGGAACTGCGCGGTGGGCAGGCGCTGCCGCCCGGTGGAGCCGCTGTGCGGCCACGGCGTGCGCCGCAGCGCCTCGCCCTTCATCGCCTCACCGTCGAAGTAGACCTTGATGCCGCCGACGCGCAGCAGGTCGTCGCCGTCGCCGGTGCGCAGGCCCAGGCCCCGCAGCCACCCGATCGCCCCGTCGACGTCCGGGTCGGCGAACCCGCCCACCTCGGGGTACGGCATGGCCACCACCCGCATGGTCAGCTCGCCCCGCCGCCGGCTCTCCTGGTAGCCGCGCAGCTCCTCGGGGGTCGCCGCGGGGTCGATGATCCCGGTGAAGCCGAGCTGGTGCATCAGCGGCTGCACCAGCCGCAGGGCGGCGGCCCGGTCGGCGGGGGTCGGTGGCTGCGGTCCCCACCCGGCCGCGAAGCCCTTCTCCCGCATGGTCGCGATCACCAGGTCGAGATCGTGGGTGGCGTCGCCGAGGTCATGGATGATCTTGAGGCCGCCGCGCTGCATGTGCAGGTGGGTGTCGATGAGGCCGGGGGTGATCGTCGCGCCGCCCAGCTCCTCGACGCGGGCCCCGGCGGGGCAGGCGGCGAGCACTTCGGCCCGGGTGCCCACGGCGGCGATCCGGTCGCCGTCCACCGCCATCGCCTCGGCCAGCGGGCGCGCCGGGTCCATCGTGTGGATCCGCCCGGCGACCACGTACGGGGGTTCAACGCTCACCACGATCTCCTCACGGAGCTGCTCGAAGGGCGGTCAGGACACGTACGCCGCTGCCGGCTGGCGCGGGTCGGCCGCCGCCTCCAGGAAGCCGGTGCGGGCGTTGCGGTAGATCGCCTCCACGGCCGCCGCGTCCCGGGTGAACGCCGGCCAGGACCGCACGTCGTGCCCCCTGGCGCGCAGCGCCTCGAGGGTCCCGGCGGGGAACCGGCCCTCCAGGAACAGCCGGGACGGCAGGTAGTCGAAGGGGGCGAACGAGTTGGGGAAGCTCCAGGTGGAGAAGCGCGGCGCGTTCACGGCCTCCTGCAACGGCATCCCGAAGTGGAAGGCGTTGAGGAAGACCTGCACCATCGCCTGCACCTGCATGTCGCCGCCGGGGCAGCCGAACGGCATGACCGAACCGTCGTCGCGCACCACGATCGCCGGGTTCGGGGTGAGCCGGGGCCGCTTGCCCGGGGCGACGCCCGACGGGTGCGCCGGGTCGGGCCGCGACTGCATGCCGCGCAGCGACGGCACGAACCCGGTGCCGGGGATCACCGGTGAGGTGGAGGCGCCGTCCGACGGCGTCGCCGAGAACGCGTTGCCCCAGGCGTCGACCACGCAGACGTACGAGGTCGCGCCCTCGCCGACGACCGGCAGCTCGTCGTAGTCCTTGGGCTCGGGCAGCGGCTGCGGCGTGCCGAAGAGGAGGTCGGGCAGGCCCGGGTGGGCCCGGTCGGCGTCGATGCCGGCCGCGCGGGCCGCCGCGTGTGCGGTCGACAGCAGCCGCTCGACGTCGACGTCGACGAACGCCGGGTCGCCGTAGAGGTGCTCGCGGTCGCTGAAGACGCCCTTGAGCGCCTCGACGACCAGGTGCACGTACCCGGGCGAGTTGTGCTCCAGGTCCTGCAGGCCGTACGCCTCAAGGATCTGCAGCGTCTGGGCCAGCGTCGGGCCCTGGCACCAGGCGCCGCAGGTCAGCACGTCGAAGTCGCGCCAGCGGGTGGTCAGGACCGGCTCGTAACGGCAGCGGAAGTCGGCGAGGTCGCGCGCCGTGAGATAGCCGCCGTTCTCCCGGTGGTACGCGACCATCCGCTCGGCCAGCTCGCCCTCGTAGAAGACCGCCCGGGCGGCCTCCAGGCCCGCCAACCGGCCGCCGGTGGTGGCCGCCTCGGCATCGGCCATGAGCTGGATGCTGCGGGCGAGATCGGTCTGGACGAACCGCTCGCCGACCCGGGGCGGCCGGCCCTCGGGCAGGTAGATGGCCTCGTTCGCCGGCCAGTTGCGGTAGCCGCGCTGCCGCGCGGTGATCCCCTCGACCAGCAGCGGGAAGGCCGCGAACCCGTCGCGGGCGAGCCGGATGGCGGCCTCGGCGACCTGGCCGAAGCTCATCGTGCCGTAGTCGCGCAGCGCCGTGATCCAGGCGTCGGGGGCCGCCGGCACGACGGTGCGCAGCAGGCCGCGCGGGATCGCGCCGCCGTGCTCGCGCTGGAAGAGGTCGGCCGGGATCCCCGCGGGCCACACGCCGAGACCGTCGATGCTGACGGTCGTCCCGTCGGCCATCCGGATCATGATCGGGGCCACGCCCGCGAAGTTGACCTCGTCGGCGTGCAGGACGGCCAGCGCCATGCCGGCGCAGCAGCCGGCGTCGACGGCGTTGCCGCCGGCGTCGAGGATCGCCAGGGCGGCGGAGCTGGCGAGGTAGTGCCCGGATGAGACGGCATGCCGGGTGCCCAGGACGGTCGGGTGGGGTACGTGCCAAGCCGGAGCGCTCTCGTGGCCCATCGGGCTCCTCTTCGTCAGCGGCGCCTGTGCCGTCCGGACAGGGCGGGCCGGCGGGACCCGGCGGGGGCGGGCCCGGCGCCGGAGGCCGGGGTGGCCTTCCGCGCCCGAGTGATGTATCCATGCTACATGACATTGGATCCAATGCGCGAGTGCCAATCGTGACCCCGTCCCAGGCCGCCCTCCTGCTGCTCGCCGGCCTGGCCGGCGGGATCGTCAACGCCGTCGCCGGCGGCGGATCGCTGATCACCTTCCCGGCGCTGCTGGGCATCGGCCTGCCGCCAGTGTCGGCGAACGTGACCAACGCCCTCTCCGTCGCACCCGGCTACGGCGCCAGCGTCCTCGGCAGCCGCGCCGACCTGGCCGGGCAGGCCCAGCGGATCCGCCGCGCGGTGCCGACGGCCGTCCTCGGCGCGCTCTGCGGCACCGTGCTGCTGCTGGTCACGCCCCGCGCGGTCTTCGACGTCGTGGTGCCGTTCCTGGTGCTCGGCGCCACCGCGCTGCTGGCGTTCCAGGGCCGGGTGCGCGCGATCGCCGGGCAGCCCCGGGCCCACTCCCCCCGCCGGGCCGACGCGGCCCTGCACCTGGCCGTCTTCGGCTGCGGGCTGTACGGCGGCTACTTCAACGCAGCACTCGGCCTGCTGCTCATCGCCGGCCTGGCGCTCGTCCTCGACGACTCGCTGCGCCGGGTCAGCGCGCTGAAGAACGTCCTCTCGGCGACGGTGGGCGTGGTGACCATCCTGGTCTACGGCGTGTTCGGGCCGGTCAACTGGGCCGCCACCGGGGTGCTGGTGCCGGCGACCATGCTCGGCGGCTTCCTCGGCGCCCGGCTCGCCCGACGGCTGCCGCCCGCCCTGCTGCGCGCGGTCATCATCGCCTTCGGCGCGGTCGTCGGCGGCGTGCTGCTGGTCCGGGCGTTCTGACCCCGCGCGGCCGGGGCGGGCGACCGTCGCCGGCCGCGCGCCCACCCGGGCGGGCGGGTCAGGAGTCGGCCGCGCCGCGGGTCTCGACGACGGTGAGGATCTCGAAGACGTTGCCGCCCGACAGGCTCAGCACGCCGACGCTCGCCGAGGTGGCCCGCCCGACCCGGTCGCCGAAGACCTCCACGAAGAGGTCGCCCGCGCCGTTGGCGACCAGGTTGACGTCGCTGAACTCCGGGGTCGTCACGACCAGGCAGAGGGTGCGCACGAAGGAGGTGACCTCGTCGAGGGAGCCGACGGCGAAACGGATCAGCCCGAGCACGTTGACGGCGGTGTAGCGGGCCGCCTCGTAGCCCTGCTCCGGCGTGACGGTCGCGCCGACCCGACCCGGGAACACCTTGTTGCCCTGCCGGTCCTCCGGGGTCATGCCGCCGAGGGTGAGGGTGCGGCCCGACCGGTGGAACGGCTTCATCGCGCCGTACCGCTCGCCGTAGGGCGGGTCGGCGTAGTCGGGGATCACCAGGCCCAGCTCGGCCACGCGCTGCTCAGGGGTCGGGGTCGTCATGCCAGCCTCCTCCGGTTAAAGTGGATCCACTCTAACCATCTTCGGATACAAAGCGGGAGAGTCTGTGGCCAGTGCGGAGCAGAGAGTCCGGGAACTCGGCCTGGAGATCCCCGACTACGCCGACCCACCGTACGGGCGGCGCTACGGCCGGCTGAAGCCGTTCCACCGCATCGGCGACCTGCTCGAACTCAGCGGGCTCACGCCCGAGAACCGGGCCGGCGAGCGGCTGCACCCCGGGGTGGTCGGGGTCGACGTCACCGTCGCGCAGGGCTACCAGGCGGCCCGGCTGACCGCGGTCCACACGCTCGGGATGATCCGGCTCGCGCTCGGCTCGCTCGACAACGTGGTGAGCCTGTCCCGCGCCCTGTGCTTCGTGGCCTGCCCACCCGGGTTCGAGCCGCTGCACGAGGTCTCCAACGGCGCGACTGACCTCTTCGTCGAGGTGTTCGGCGACGAGGTCGGCAGCGTGGGGCGGGCGTCGATCGGCGCGACCGCGCTGTCCCGGCGCAACTGCTTCGAGCTGTGGCTCAGCCTGGAGTGCGCGCCGGAACCGACGGCGTCATGACGTCGCCCCGCGACGTCACCCGGACCGTACCCTTCTGGCTCCTCTTCGCCGCCTCGACCCTGGGCGCGATGACCAACTCCGCCAGCACCCCGATCATCCCCGGCTACGTCGAACGCATGCTCGGCGGCGACGCGTCCCTGTCCGGCGTGCTCATCTCGCTCAGCGCGGTCGCCTCGATGGTCGCCATGCCCGTGGCCGGGATGCTCGGCGACCGACGCGGCTACCGGACGGTGGCGTTGGCCGGCGGCGGCACGGCGGCACTCGGGATGCTCCTGCTGGCGGCGGTGCCCTCCCTGTGGGGCGCCGGCCCGGCCCGGCTGCTGTTCGGCCTCGGCAACGCCGCCGCGATGACGCTCGTCATGGCCTGGCTGGTCGCGCTGGCGCCCACCGGGCAACGCGGCCGGGCGTTGAGCGTCTTCGGGCTGAGCGTGTGGCTCGGGCTCGCCGTCGGCCCGCAGGTCGGCGTGGCCGTGAACCAGGCGGTCGGGCCCGCCGGCGTGTTCGCGCTGTGCGCCGTCCTGGAGGTGGCCACCGTCGTACTCGTCGCCTGGCTGCCCCGGCCGGCGCGGCCACCGGCGGCCCCCCACAGCCGGGGCGCGGGCGCGGTCCGGGGCTCCTTCCGCGCGGTCTGGGTGCCGGGCGTCGTCGCCGCCGCGGCCTGGTGCGGCGAGGGGCTGATGCTCGGCTTCCTCCTCGTCCACCTCCAGGCCCGGGGCGTGCCGGCCGGCGGCGTCACGGGCGCGGCCTCCGTGTTCGCGGTCTTCTCGATCAGCGTGATCGGGGCGCGGATCGCCCTGGCGGGCCTGCCGGACCGGATCGGCCCGGTCCGCGCGACCGCGGTCTCGCTGTGCGCGCTCGCGGCCGGCCTGGTCACCATGGGCCTGGCGCCGAACTTCTGGGTGGCCGCGGCGGCCCAGGTCCTGATCGGCATCGGGTTCTCGCCGCTGTACCCGTCGCTGACGATGCTCGCCGCCCGGGGCCTGGACGGCGCGAACCAGGCCCTCGGCCTCGGCCTGTTCTCCAGCTTCACCGGCCTCGGCAACGCCGGCGGCGCGCTCGTCGGCGGGCTCGTCATCGCCGCCGCCTCGACGGGCTGGGCGTTCCTCCTCGTCGCGGCGCTGCAGGTGGCGGCGCTGGTCGTCGTCGCGGCCTTCGCCCGCGAAGCCCCGCCCGACCGGCCCGGCGCGGCACCTGGCCGGCCCGGCGCGGCACCCGACCCGGCCGACGGGGTGCCTGGGCCGGCCGTCGGCTGACGACGCGGCCCGGGCCCCGCCCGGCAGTGGTCAGGGGCGGTCGAGCAGGCGGCGGGGGTTGCCGACGAGGATCGTGTCGACGACGGTGGGGTCGCCCCCGGCGAGGTCGGCGATCGCCGGGCCGATCCGGCGGAAGAGATGGTCGTAGCCGTTGCCGCCGTTGCGGCGGAGGTTCGCCTGCGTCCAGACGTCCGCGCCGACCACGAGCTGCCCGCCGAACCCCTCGCTCAACAGCCACCCGACCATGTCGAGCCGCTCCGCGTCGGTGGGATTGCGCAGGGCCGGCGTGCCGTAGTAGAAGTCCGAGCCGAACGTGTCGTAGGCGAGCACGGCGCCCGCCTGGGCGATCTCGCGGTGGTAGCCGCGGTCCCACCGCTCGTCGAGGTGGCCGATGACCACGCGGTCCGCCGGCATCCCCTCCTCCAGCAGCGCCGCCAGCACCGGTACGCCGCCCGCGCCCCGGAAGGACAGGTGCATGTAGACGGCCGCGCCGGTGCGGGCGCCGGCCCGGCCGGCGGCGCGCACCATCCGCCACTCGGCGTCGGTGATCGGCCAGCTCGTGCCGATCTCGCCGAGCAGGGCGGGCCTGATGCCGGTGTCGCCGATGCCGTCGGTCAGCTGCGCCACGAGCAGCTCGGTGAGCTCGTCGACGCCCGCCGCCCGCACGTGCGCCGGCATCGTCTCCTCCACGTAGAAGCCCGAGCCGACGCAGACGTGCACCCCGGCGCGGCGCGCGATCTCCGGCAGGTCCCCGACGCGCCGGCCCATCCCCTCCAGGGTGAGCTCCACGACGGCCGATCCGCCGGCCGCCCGCACGTGGGCGAGCTCCTCGGCGGCGACGTCGGGGTCGTGCAGGATCAGGTTCTCCTCCAGCGACAGCGCGTTCCATCGCAGGTACGACGCGAGCTGCGGGCCCATCGGCACGCCCACGGGCGGCAGCTCCCGGGGCGGCTTCGACCAGATGCGCAGATCGCTCAGCAGGTGCTCGTGCATGGACGTCGGCCCGAGCTGCTCCGGCGCGATCGGCCCGAGGACGGTGTGGATCGGCATGGTGCTCCTTCTGGTCGGACTCGGACGGTGGCTCGGACTGCGACCCGGACTCGGGCAGGGCTCAGGCTCGGTGGTGGGGGCCCGGGGCCCGGACCACCACGGCCGCGCCGTCGGCGCGGGGGTCACTGGCGGCCTGCAACGCCGCGCCGTCGCGCCCGGCGCGGCTGCGCACGACCTGGACGTGGCCGGCGGCGTCGGCCCGGCCCGGGAACCAGGCGACGGGCAGGCCGGCGGCCCGCGCCGCGTCGACCACCCGGTCGTCCACGCCCGGCTCGGCCACCAGGGTCAGGTCGGCGTGGCCCAGGTCGACGTCGCCGACCACCCAGCGCGGCCGGGCCAGCACCTCGTCGAGCGGGCGGGCCAGGTCCGTCGTCGCGGGGACCAGCTGGGCCAGGATCCACGGCTGGGCGCGGCCGCCCTGGCAGCCCGCGACGACCGTGGCCTCGGCGGAGTGGACGATGACCGGGCAGAGCGTGTGCGGGGGCCGGGCCCCGGGCACGAGCCGCGCCGGTGACGCGGGGTCGAGGCTGAACGCCGCGCCCCGGTTGTGCAGCACGACGCCGGTCTCCGGTTCGAGCAGGCCCGCGCCGAAGGTCTGGTAGACGCTCTGCACGAGCGAGACGCTCCAGCCGGCGTCGTCGCTGGCCACCACCGCGACCGTGTCACCGCGGGCGGGCGGCTCGGCCGGGCCGGCGGCGGCCGCAGGGGCGTCGAGCCGCAGCAGGGCCGCCAGGTCGGCCCCGCCCGTGCGGGGGTCGCCGAGGAACCCGGCCCGGGCGGCGACCCCGGCCAGGCTGGCGTCGAGCAGGCGCGCCGGATCCGGCTCGCCGCCGCCGTCGGCCACCGCGCCCGCGACACCGAGCAGGACCGCCCCGACGGACGGGGGCGGCGCGACCGACCAGGTGCGGCCCGCGATCTCCCGGGTCACCGCCGGCCCCGTCTGCGGCCGGTAGCCGGCGAAGTCGGCGAGCGTATGGGCACCGCCCAGGGATCCCAGCAGCCGTACGATGGCCCGCGCCGTCTCCCCCTCGTACAGGTCACGCGGGTCGGCGGCGAGCCGGCGCAGCGTGGCCGCGAGCGCCGGCTGGCGCAGCGTCGCCCCCTGCCGCAGCGGCCGCCCGTCGGGCGCGAACACCGACCGCAGCCCCGGGTCGGCCAGCACGGTGTCGCGGCGGCTGTCGAGGGCGCGTTCGAGCCCCGCGCTGACCCGGGTGCCGGCCTCGGCGACGGCCGCCGCCTCCCGCAGCGGCGTGGCGAGCGGGAGCAGCGCGCCGAGCCGGGCCAGCTCCCGCCAGCCCGCGACGACGCCGGGGACGGTGACGGAGTGCGCGCCCTGCCCCGGCATGGTCCGCCACCCCGCCGCCGGCCGGTCGATCCCGCGCGGCGCGGTGCCCGCCGCCACCACCGCCGTCGTCTCCCCCTCGGGCGAGCGGACCACCGCGATGAGGTCACCGCCGAGGGCGCACTGATGCGGGTAGACCACGGTGAGCGCGCAGGCGGCGGCGAGGGCCGCGTCGAGGGCGTTGCCGCCGGCGGCGACGGCGCGCTCGCCGGCGCGGACGGCCTCGTGGTGCGGGGCGGCGAGGGCGACGGTCATGACCCCGACCTGCGCCACGCCGCGACGGTGGCAGCGTCGTGCGGTACGTCGTCGAGTCTGCTCACGCGGGCCCCCACTTTCCAATCAAGGGATCCAAAAGTAGCATGCGTGGATCCAACCCGCGAGGGAGTCGCCCCATGGACCACCCCGTCAGCACGCTGCCGACGTACCGGCGTGACGACGTCGACGCCCACCCGCCCCTGCTCAGCCCCGGCTACCGGTCGACGGTGCTCCGCGCGCCGAGCCGACCGCTGGTGTACCTGCCGCAGCGGCTCACGGAGGTCACCGGGCCGCTGCTCGGCGAGGGCCGGCTCGGCCCGCTCGACCACGACCTGACCCGGCAGCACGACGGCGAGCCGCTCGGCCAGCGGATCATCGTGCACGGCCGGGTCCACGACGGCGACGGGCGGCCCGTGCCGCACACCCTGGTGGAGATCTGGCAGGCCAACGCCGCCGGCCGCTACCGGCACGCGGTGGACAACTGGGCTGCGCCGCTGGACCCCCACTTCGACGGCGTGGGCCGGGTTTGCACCGACGAGCGGGGGCGCTACCGGTTCGTCACGGTGCAGCCGGGCGCGTACCCCTGGCGCAACCACGACAACGCGTGGCGGCCCGCGCACATCCACTTCTCGCTGTTCGGCCGGGCGTTCACCCAGCGCCTGGTGACGCAGATGTACTTCCCCGGCGACCCGCTCTTCTTCCAGGACCCGGTGCTCAACTCGATCCCCGACCCGGCGGCGCGCCAGCGGCTGGTCGCCCGCTACGACCACGCGACGACCCGCCCGGAGTGGGCCCTGGCGTACGAGTTCGACATCGTGCTGCGGGGCCGGGAGAGCACGCCCTTCGAGGACGAGGACGACGATGAGTGAGCGCCACGGCGTGACCCCGGCCCAGACCGTCGGGCCGTACCTGAGCATCGGCCTGCGCTGGCCCGACGGCCCGCACGTGGTCCCGCCCGGCACCCCGGGCTCCTTCTGGGTGCGCGGCCGGATCACCGACGGCGCGGGAGCGCCGGTCGTGGACGCCCTGGTCGAGAGCTGGCAGGCCGACCCGGACGGCCGGTTCGACCACCCCGACGACCCGCGCGGCGCGCGGGCGTCGTCGGTGGCCGGCTTCCGGGGGTTCGGGCGCAGCGAGACCGACGACCAGGGGTGGTACGCGCTGCTGACCGTGCGGCCCGGGGCCCTGCCGGCACCGGACGGCGGGACCGAGGCGCCGCACCTGAACCTGTCGGTGTTCGGGCGCGGGCTGCTGCACCGGGTCGTGACCCGGCTCTACTTCCCCGACGAGCCGGCGGCCAACGCCGCCGACCCCGTCCTGCGCGGTGTCGACGCCGACCGGCGGGGCACCCTCGTCGGCCGGGAATCCGCCGACGGGGTGCGCTTCGACATCCGGCTCCAGGGTGACGATGAGACCGTCTTCTTCGCCGTCTGACGGCCTGCTCTCGGGCCTGTCCGGCGACCCCGGGGTCGACGCGCAGCTCACCGACCGGGCGCTGCTGCGGGCGCTGCTGGACGCCGAGGCCGCGCTCGCGGCCGCCGGGGCCGACTGCGGGGTGCTGCCCCGGGCGGCGGCCGAGGCGATCGGGGCGTGCTGCCGGGCCGACCTGTTCGACCCGGCGGCCCTCGGCCGGGCCGCCGAGGACGCCGGCAACCCGGTGGTGCCGCTCGTGCGGCAGCTCACCGCGGCCCTGCCCGAGCCGGCCCGCGCCTGGGTGCACCTCGGGGCGACCAGCCAGGACGTCCTCGACACCGCGCTGATGCTGGTCGCGGCGCGGGCGGCCGGGCCGCTGCTGGCCCACCTGGACCGGGCCGCCGACGCCGCGGCCCGGCTGGCCGCCGCCCACCGCGACACGGTCATGCTCGCCCGCACCCTCGGCCAGCAGGCCGCGCCGACCACGTTCGGCCTGAAGGCCGCCGGTTGGCTGGTCGGCCTGGCCGAGGCCCGGACCCGGCTCGACGCGGTCCGCGCGGCGCTGCCGGCGCAGCTCGGCGGCGCGGTCGGCACGCTCGCCGCGCTCGGCCCGGCCGGGCCGGCGGTCGCCGCCCGCTTCGCCGCCCGCCTCGGCCTCGCCGCGAGCCCGCTGCCCTGGCACACCCGCCGCCAGCCGCTGCTCGACCTCGCCGCCGCGCTCGGCGGGCTGCTCGCCGCCACCGGCAAGACCGCGCTCGACGTCGGGCTGCTCGCCCAGGTCGAGGTCGGCGAGGCGGCCGAGGGCGACGCGGCCACGGGCGCCGGGCCGGGCCGGGGCGGCTCGTCGGCGATGCCGCACAAGCGCAACCCGGTCGACTCGGTCCTCGTCGGCGCGGCGGCGCGGCGCGGGCCCGGCCTGGTCGCCACCCTGTACGCCGCCGCCGTGCAGGAGCACGAGCGGGCCGCCGGAGCCTGGCACGCCGAGTGGGAGCCACTGCTCGACCTGCTGCACCTGGCCGGCGGCGCGGCCGCCCGCACCGCCCGGATGCTGGGCGGGCTGCGGGTCGACGCGCGCCGGATGCAGGCCAACCTCGACGCCACCGGCGGCCTCGTGCTGGCCGAGGCGGTGGCCGCGCGGCTGACGCCCGCCCTGGGCCGGGGCGCGGCGCACGACGTCGTCGCGCGGGCCGCGGCCGGGCCCGACTTCCGCGCCGCGCTGCTGGCCGCCCCCGAGGTCCGCGCGCACCTGGGTCCGCGCGAGATCGACGAGGCGCTCGACCCGTACGGCTGGCTCGGCTCCGCCGGGCTCCTCGTCGACCGGGCGCTGGCCGACCACCGCGCGCACCGGGCCGGGCCCTCGTGACGTCCCGCCTGCACGCCACCGTCGACGGCCCGCCCGACGCGCCGGTCCTCGTGCTCGGCAGCTCGCTGGGCACCACCGCCGCCATGTGGGAACCACAGCTGGCCGAGCTCACCGCCCACTTCCGGGTGGTCCGGTACGACCACCTCGGCCACGGCCGCTCGGCGGTACCGCCGGGCCCGTACACCATCGAACTGCTCGGCCGGGAGGTGCTGCGCCTGCTCGACGACCTCGACGCCCGGCGCGTGCACTACGCCGGGCTCTCCCTCGGCGGGATGGTCGGCATGTGGCTGGCCGCCCACGCGCCCGAGCGGGTCGGCCGGCTCGCGCTGCTGTGCACGTCGGCGGCCCTGGGCCCGGCGCGGATGTGGCACGACCGGGCGGCGGCCGTGCGCGCCGGCGGCCTGCCGGCCGTGGCCGACGCCGTGGTGGCCCGCTGGTTCACGCCCGGCTTCGCCGCCGCCCGGCCGGAGGCGGTCGCCGCCTGGCGGGCCATGCTGACCTCGACGCCGGCCGACGGGTACGCCGCGTGCTGCGCGGCGATCTCCACGATGGACCTGCGCGACGACCTGACCGGCATCCGGGCGCCCACCCTGGTCGTCGCCGGGGCCGACGACCAGGCCACCCCCGTGCCGCACGCCCGGCTGATCGCCGAACGGATCCCCGGGGCCCGGCTGGCGGTCGTCGCCGACGCCGCGCACCTGGCCAACGTGCAGCAGCCCGGGCAGGTCGGCCGCCTGCTGCGCGACCACCTCGCCGAGGAGACACACCGTGACGCCTGAACCGGCACCCGGGCCATCCGGTCCCCCGCCCGAGCGCGACCGGCACGCCGCCGGCATGGCGGTCCGCCGGCAGGTCCTCGGCGACGCCCACGTCGACCGGGCCGTCGCCGCCACCGACCCGTTCACCGCCGACTTCCAGGACCTGATCACCCGCTACGCCTGGGGCGAGATCTGGTCGCGCCCCGGGCTGGACCGGCGCACCCGCAGCGTGATCACCCTCGCGGTCCTCGCCACCCTGCACCACGACGAGGAACTGGCCATGCACGTCCGCGCCGCCCTGCGCAACGGCCTCACCCCGCAGGAGATCAGCGAGGTCCTGCTCCAGGTCGGCGTCTACGCCGGGGTGCCGGCGGCGAACCGGGCGTTCGCCGTGGCCCGGCGGGCGTTGCGGCAGGAGGACGAGTGACCGACGCGGCACGCCGTCGCCGTTGACGGCCTCCGCCGCCGGGCACTACGTTCGACATGAGTACACCCGTCCGCATAGCGAACACGACAGCGCGGACGACGACAGCACAGGAGGCGGGAGGGCGATGGCGAAGATCGTCTCGCTGGCCGACGGGATCGCCGAGCTGGTGCACGACGGGGACGTGGTGGCCCTGGAGGGGTTCACCCACCTCATCCCGTTCGCCGCCGGTCACGAGATCATCCGGCAGGGGCGGCGCGGCCTGACCCTGGTGCGGATGACCCCGGACGTCATCTACGACCAGCTCATCGGGGCCGGCTGCGCCAGCCGCCTCGTCTTCTCCTGGGGCGGCAACCCCGGTGTGGGCTCGCTGCACCGCTTCCGCGACGCCGTGCAGCACTCCTGGCCGGCGCCCCTGGAGCTGGAGGAACACAGCCACGCGGGGATGGCCAACCGCTACGTCGCGGGCGCCTCCGGCCTGCCGTTCGCCGTGCTGCGCGGCTACACCGGCACCGACCTGCCCCGCCACACCGCCACCATCCGCACCGTCGACTGCCCGTTCACCGGCGAGACGCTGACCGCGCTGCCCGCGCTGCGGCCCGACGTGACCGTGGTGCACGCCCAGCGCGCCGACCGGGCCGGCAACGTGCAGATGTGGGGCATCACCGGCGTGCAGAAGGAGGCCGTGCTCGCCGCGCTCCGGTCCCTGGTCACCGTCGAGGAGTTCGTCGACGAGCTGACGCCGGTGCCGGGGCAGGTCGTCCTGCCCGGGTGGGCGATCACGGCGGTGGCCCGGGTCCCCGGCGGCGCGCACCCGTCGTACACGCAGGGCTATTCGGTGCGCGACAACGACTTCTACCGCGACTGGGACGCGATCAGCCGGGACCGCGACACCTTCCGGGCCTGGATCGCCCGGCACGTGCTGACGACGGAGGTGCCGGCGTGAGCGCGGCGGACTGGTCGGCCGACGAGATGATGACGGTCGCCGCCGCCCGGCAGCTGCGCGACGGCACCGTCTGCTTCGTCGGGATCGGCCTGCCCAGCACTGCGGCGAACCTGGCCCGCGTCACCCACGCCCCCGGCCTCGTGCTGGTCTACGAGTCGGGCTGCCTCGGCGCGAAGCCCGACCGGCTGCCGTTGTCCATCGGCGACGGCATCCTCGCCGACACCGCCGACGCGGTCGTCTCCGTGCCGGAGGTGTTCAACTACTGGCTCCAGCCCGGCCGCATCGACGTCGGCTTCCTCGGGGCGGCCCAGCTCGACCGCCACGGCAACATCAACACCACCGTCATCGGCGGCTCCTACGCCGACCCGGCGGTCCGCCTGCCCGGCGCCGGCGGCGCCCCGGAGATCGCCGCGTCCTGCGGCGAGGTGGTCGTCATCGTCCGGCAGAGCCGGCGCACGTTCACCGGGCGCGTCGACTTCGTCACCTCCGTCGGCTACGGCACGGGGCCGGGCGACCGGGCCCGGCTCGGGCTGCGCGGCGGCGGCCCCCGGACGGTGATCACCGACCTCGGCGTCCTCGAACCCGACCCGGCCACCGGCGAGCTGACCCTCACCCGGCTGCACCCCGGCGTCACCGTCGAGCAGGCCCGGGCGGCCACCGGCTGGCCGCTCGCCGTCGCCGACGGGCTGACCACCAACGAGCCCCCCACCCCCGACGAGCTCGCCGCGCTGCGGGCCCTGCAGGCCACGCTGAAGGCGACGCCATGACCCGCGACGTGTACGTGCTCGACGCCGTCCGCACCCCCATCGGCCGCCACGGCGGCGGCCTGGCCGGCGTACGCCCCGACGACCTCGCCGCGCACGTGGTGCGGGAGGTCGTCGCCCGCAGCCCCGGGCTCGACCCGGCGCGCATCGACGACGTGCTCCTCGGCGACGCCAACGGCGCCGGTGAGGACAACCGGGACGTGGCCCGGATGGCCGTCCTGCTGGCCGGCCTGCCGCCGTCGGTGCCCGGGGCGACCGTCAACCGGCTCTGCGGCTCCGGCCTGGAGGCCGTCATCGGCGCGTCCCGGGCCGTCGCCCTCGGCGACGCGTCGATCTGCCTCGCCGGCGGGGTGGAGTCGATGAGCCGCGCGCCGTGGGTGCTGCCCAAGCCCGAGGGGGCCTACCCCCGGGGGCACGAGACGCTGCACTCCACCACGCTGGGCTGGCGGATGGTCAACCCGGCGATGCCGGCACAGTGGACGGTGGCGCTGGGCGAGGGCGCGGAGATCCTCGCCGAACGCCACGGGATCACCCGCGAGCGGCAGGACGAGTTCGCGCTGGGCAGCCACCAGCGGGCCGACCGGGCCTGGCGCGACGGCGCGTACGCCGACGAGGTCGTCCCGGTGCCCGGCACCGACGTCGACCGGGACGAGAGCATCCGGCCGACCACCACCGCCGAGGCGCTGGGCCGGCTCAAGCCGGTCTTCCGGCCCGCCGGCACGGTCACCGCCGGCAACTCGTCGCCGCTGAACGACGGGGCGAGCGTCCTGCTGATCGCCGACGCCGCCGGCGCGCGGGAGATCGGGCGCGCGCCGCTGGCCCGGATCGTCTCCCGGGCCGTCACCGGGATCGAGCCCCACCTGTTCGGCATCGGCCCGGTGGCCGCCGCCGAGGAGGCGCTGCGCCGCGCCGGCCTCGGCTGGGCCGACCTCGACGTGGTCGAGCTCAACGAGGCGTTCGCCGCGCAGTCCCTGGCCTGCCTGGCCCACTGGCCCGACCTCGACCCGGCGATCGTCAACCCCCAGGGCGGCGCCATCGCCCTCGGCCATCCGCTCGGCTCCTCCGGGTCCCGCATCCTCGGGTCACTGGCCTGGCAGCTGCACCGCCGCGGCGGGGGCCGGGGGCTCGCCGCCATCTGCATCGGGGTGGGCCAGGGCCTGGCCGTCGTCCTGGAGGCGTGACGGGACGACCGGTCCCGGGCGCCGACACCGCGCGACCCGCGGGGCACCGGTGCCGGCCACCCCGGGCGGCGCGGCTACGCTGGCCACCGACGGTGACGGGTGCGCCAGGCCGCCCCGGGCGACCCTGCGGCAGGAGACCGAGTGACCGACGCGGCGCGATCCGGCGAGTTCGTCCAGTCGCTGGAGCGCGGCCTGGCCGTGATCCGCGCGTTCGACGCCGAGCACCCCCGGCTCACCCTCAGCGAGGTGGCACGGGCCACCGGGCTGACCCGGGCCGCCGCCCGGCGCTTCCTGCTCACCCTGGTCGAGCTGGGCTACGTGCACACCGACGGGCGGCTGTTCTCGCTGCGCCCGCGCGTGCTCGACCTCGGCTACGCCTACCTGTCGGGCCTGGGCCTGCCGGAGGTCGCCCGGCCGCACCTGGAGGCGCTGGCCGCGCAGGTGCGCGAGTCGTGCTCGGTGTCTGTCCTCGACGGCGACGAGGTGGTCTACGTCGCCCGCGTCGCCACCAGACGCATCATGACGGTGGGGATCAGCGTCGGCAGCCGCTTCCCCGCGTACGCGACGTCGATGGGCCGGGTGCTGCTCGCCGCGCAGCCCGCCGACTGGCTGGACGACTACCTCGCCACGGCGCGGCTACGGCCGTTGACCCGGCACACCGTCACCGACCCGGCCCGGCTGCGCGCCGCCCTGACCACGATCGCCGCACAGGGCTACGCGATCGTGGACCAGGAGCTGGAGGAGGGGCTGCGTTCGCTGGCCGCGCCGATCCACGGGGAGGACGGGTCGGTGGTCGCCGCGATCAACGTCTCCGCGCACGCCAGCCGCGGCTCGTCCGAGACGATCCGCACGGAGCTGCTGCCGCCCCTGCTGGCCACCGCGAAGCGCGTCGAGGAGGACCTGGCGGCCGGTCCGGGCCGGTGAACCGGCACCGGTCCGGACCGCCACCGCGTCGGCGGCCGATGCGCCGCCTCAGCGCGCCGACGCCGCGAGCCGGCGGCCCGGGCCGAGGTGCCGGGCGTACGCGCCGGTGGTGAAGAACGCCGGCAGGTCCTCGCCGAACGCGGTGTCCTCGACGACGCGGGCGGCCCGCTCGGCGCGCTCCCGGTCGGCGGCCCCGCGACCCGTCACCAGGTCGGCCAGCTCCTGCGCGAGGATCGTGCGCACCAGCTCGTCGGTCACGCAGCCGCCGTCGGCCAGCGGGGTGCCGTGGTGCAGCCACTGCCACACCTGGCAGCGGGCGATCTCGGCGGTCGCCGCGTCCTCCATCAGGTTCCACAGGGCGACCGCCCCGGCGCCGCCGAGCCACGCGTCGATGTAGCGCAGCGCGACCGCGATGTTGGCGCGCACCCCCGCGGCGGTGACCTGGCCGGGGGTCTTGTCGACGGCGAGCAGGTCGGCGGCGGCGACGCTGACGTCGTCCCGCAGCCGGTCGAGCTGGTGCGGGCGCTCGCCCAGCACCGCGTCGAACTCCTCCCGGCAGGTGGCGACCAGCCCCGGGTGGGCGACCCACGAGCCGTCGAAGCCGTCGCCGGCCTCGCGCCGCTTGTCCGCCCGCACCCGACCCAGGGCCACCTCGTTGACCTGCGGGTCCCGGCTGGGGACGAACGCGGCCATCCCGCCAATGGCGTGCGCGCCGCGCCGGTGGCAGGTCGCCACCAGCAGCTCGGTGTACGCCCGCATGAACGGCACCGTCATGGTGACCTCGGCCCGGTCGGGCAGGACGAAGTCCGACCACTGCCCGAAGTTCCTGATCACGCTGAAGATGTAGTCCCACCGGCCGGCGTTCAGGCCCGCCGAGTGCTCGCGCAGCTCGTAGAGGATCTCCTCCATCTCGAAGGCGGCGGTGATCGTCTCGATGAGGGTGGTGGCCCGGATGGTGCCGCGCGGCAGGCCCAGGCGCTGCTGGGCGAAGACGAAGACGTCGTTCCACAGCCGCGCCTCGTGGTGGCTCTCCAGCTTCGGCAGGTAGAAGTAGGGTCCGGCGCCCGCGTCGAGCTGCCGCCGCGCGCAGTGGAACAGGTAGAGCCCGAAGTCGACCAGGCTGGCCGAGATGGGCCGCCCGTCCACCACGATGCCCTTCTCCACGAGGTGCCAGCCGCGGGGCCGCACGACGATCGTGGCCAGCTCGTCGCCGAGGGCGTAGCGCTTGCCGCGCGCGTCGGTGAAGTCGATCCGCCGGTCCAGGGCGTCGATGAGGTTGAGCTGACCGGAGACCACGTTGTGCCAGGTCGGCGAAGTGGCGTCCTCGAAGTCGGCGAGCCACACCCGCGCCCCGGAGTTGAGCGCGTTGACGGTCATCTTGCGGTCGGGCGGGCCGGTGATCTCGACCCGCCGGTCGAGCAGGCCGGGCGCGGGCGGGGCCACCCGCCAGGTCGGGTCGGCGCGGATCGCGGCGGTCTCGGGGAGGAAGTCGGGAAGCTGACCGGTGGCGTACCGGTCCCGGCGGGCCCGCCGGGTGTCCAGCAGGGCCACCCGGCGGGCGGCGAACTCGCTGTCCAGCTCGACCAGGAACTCCAGCGCCGCCGGGGTGAGGACCTCGTCGAACCGGTCGGCCATCGGGCCGATGATCTCGTATCTCATGCGAACTGCTCCTCCTCGGTGGAACCGCGCAGGGCGGTGGTCTCGGCGGCCGGGTTGAGCACGGTGCTGATCAGGTCGAAGTAGCCGGTGCCGACCTCGCGCTGGTGCTTGACGGCGGTGTAGCCGGCCGGCTCGGCGGCGAACTCCCGCTCCTGCAGCGACACGTAGGCGGGCATGCCGTCGGCGGCGTAGCCGCGGGCCAGGTCGAACATCGAGTAGTTGAGGGCGTGGAAGCCGGCCAGGGTGATGAACTGGAACTTGTAGCCCATGTGGCCGAGTTCCCGCTGGAACTTGGCGATGGTGGCGTCGTCGAGGTGCTTGCGCCAGTTGAACGACGGCGAGCAGTTGTAGGCGAGGAGCTGGTCCGGGTGCTCCGCCTTGATCGCCTCGGCGAAGCGCCGGGCGATCTCCAGGTCGGGGGTGGAGGTCTCCATCCAGAGCAGGTCGGCGTGCGGGGCGTAGGCCAGGCCCCGGGCGATGCACGGCTCGACGCCGTTGCGCACCCGGTAGAAGCCCTCGGCGGTGCGCTCGCCGGTGACGAAGGGCCGGTCCCGCTCGTCGACGTCGGTGGTCAGCAGCGTGGCGGCCTGCGCGTCGGTGCGGGCGATGATGACCGACGGCACCCCGGCGACGTCGGCGGCGAGCCGCGCCGCCTCCAGGGTGCGGATGTGCGCCCCGGTCGGGACGAGCACCTTGCCGCCGAGGTGGCCGCACTTCTTCTCGGCGGCGAGCTGGTCCTCCCAGTGCACGCCCGCCGCGCCGGCCGCGATCATGGCGGTCATCAGCTCGTACGCGTTGAGCGGCCCGCCGAAGCCGGCCTCGGCGTCGGCGACGATCGGGGCCAGCCAGTCGGTCCCGTTCTCGTCGCCCTCGGCGGTGGTGATCTGGGCGGCGCGCAGCAGGGCGTTGTTGATCCGGCGCACCACGGCGGGCACCGAGTTGGCGGGGTAGAGGCTCTGGTCGGGGTAGGTGTGCCCGGCGAGGTTGGCGTCGGCGGCCACCTGCCAGCCGGAGAGGTAGATCGCCTTCAGCCCGGCCCGGACCATCTGCACGGCCTGGTTGCCGGTGAGCGCGCCCAGGGCGTGGACGTAGTCCTCGCTGTGCAGCAGCCGCCACAGCCGCTGCGCCCCGTGCCGGGCCAGGGTGTGCTCCTCCTGGATCGCCCCGCGCAGGCGCACCACGTCCTCGGCGCGGTAGCCGCGGCGCACCCCCTGCCAGCGGGGGTCGGTCTCCCACTCGGTCCGCAACTTCTCCACGGCGTTCTGCATGATGTCGTCTCCTCGGCTGTCGTGACGCCGGCGCTCCGTCGTGCCGCCCAGCGGCGTGACCGCGGTGCCCGTCCGGCGTGTCGCCAACGGTCACACGGCGTCGGCGGTGCGGTCGAGGGACGGAAGAAGCCAAGTTCTGAGAAGTTCGCGCCCCGTCTTGCGAAGTTGCGAAGGGTTATATTTGCAGCCTGCCAACGGTGCTGGGCTGCCGAAAGACCGACGAGGAGGTGAGGGCGATCAGCAAGACTTTCGCGGGCGCCCGGCTGCGCCGGATGCGCGAGGACCGCGCGCTGAGCCAGTCGCACCTGGCCCGCCTGCTCAACATCTCCCCCAGCTATCTCAACCAGATCGAGCACGACGCGCGCCCGCTGACCGTGCCGGTGCTGATGCGGATAACCGAGGTCTTCGGCGTCGACCCGACGGTGTTCGCCCCGCGCGACACGCCGCGGCTGGTCGCCGGGCTGCGCGAGGCGCTCCCGGGGCGGCCGAGCGTCGCCGACCTCACCGAGCTGGCCACCCGGCTGCCCGAGGTCGCCGAGGCCGTCCTCGACCTGCACCGGCGCTACCGGCAGGCCGACGAGCAGCTCGCCGAGCTGCTCGGCGACCGGGAGACGATCGGGCGCAGCCCGCACGACCGGGTGACCGAGTTCTTCTACCGGCGGCAGAACTACGTGCCGGACCTCGACGAGGCGGCGGAGCGGCTGGCGGCGACCATCGGGCTGCGCCGCGGCGAGGTGCGCTCCGCGTTGCAGGACCGGCTCGCCGAGCGGCACGGCGTGCAGGTGCGCCGCGACGACGCCACCCTGCTCGGCGACGAGCTGCACCGCTACCGGCCGCAGACGCGCACCCTGCACCTGTCTACGTCGCTGCGGGCCGGGCAGGAGGCGATGCGGATGGCGGCGCAGATCGCGCTGCTGGAGTTCGCCGACGTGATCGACGAGATCGTGGAGGAGGAACGCTTCGACGACGTGCAGACGCAGATCCTCACCCGGGTCGGCCTGGCGAACTACTTCGCCGCCGCGCTGATCCTGCCCTACGAGCGCTTCCTCGAGGCGGCGGAGCAGCGCCGCTACGACATCGACCTGCTCACCCAGCACTTCGCGATGGGGTGGGAGACGGTCTGCCACCGGCTCAGCACCCTGCAGCGGCCCCGCGCGCGGGGGGTGCCGTTCTCGTTCGTCCGGGTCGACCGGGCCGGCAACCTGTCCAAGCGGCAGTCCGCCACCGGCTTCCCGTTCTCGCTGACCGGCGGCACCTGCCCACTGTGGAACGTCTACGAGGCGTTCAGCTCGCCCGGCCGGGTCGTCGTGCAGGTCGCCGCGATGCCCGACGGGCAGCGCTACCTGTGGATCGCCCGCACCATCACCCGGCACCACGGCGGCTACAACCAGCCGGGGAAGGTCTACGCGATCGGGCTCGGCTGCGAGACCCGGCACGCCGAGCGGCTGGTCTACTCCGCCGGGATCGACCTGTACGCGGCCGACGCGACCACGTCGATCGGCCCCGGCTGCAAGACCTGCGAGCGGATGACCTGCCCGCAGCGCGCCGCCGCGCCGATCACGGGCCGGCTCGACCTGGACGAGAACCGCAGCACCTTCATCCCGTATCCGCTGAAGGGCTGACCCCGCCCGGCGGGATGCCGGACCCGCAGCGGCCCTGCCCCGCTCAGCCGGCCCGGGGCGGCGCGGTGCTGCCGCGCACGACGAGAGCGGTGTTGAGCTCGTACCGCTCCTGGGCCGGGGCGTGGCCGTCGGCCATGGACAGCGCGAGCCGGGCGGCGGTGGCCCCGATCTCGCCGAAGGGCTGCCGCACCGTGGTCAGCGGCGGCGCCAGCCAGGCCGCCTGGTCGATGTCGTCGAAGCCCACGACGCTGAGGTCGTCGGGGATCCGCAGGTCGGCCTCGCGCGCCGCCGCGTAGACGCCCAGCGCCTGCAGGTCGTTGCCGCACACGACGGCGGTGGGCGGCGCGGGCCGCGACAGCAGCTCGGCCGCGAGTTCCCGGCCGCTGTCGAAGGTGAACACTCCGCGTCGTTCGAGACCGTCGTCGAACGGGATCCCGGCGTAGTCCAGCGCGGCACGGAAGCCGTCCAGCCGGGCCCGGGCGGACAGGTCCTTGACCGGGCCGGTGAGCACTCCGATCCGGCGATGGCCCAGGTCGAGCAGGTGCCGCGTGCCGGCGAGGGCACCGCTCCAGTTGTTGGCCCCGACGGCGGGCGTGGGGAACAGGTCACCGATCGGGTCGACGGCGACCAGCGGCACGCCGCTGGCGGCGAACTGCGCGCTGTGCTCGGCGGTGACCTGGGAGAGGACCGTGATGACGGCGGTCGGCTGTCGCCGCAGCATCGGCTCCACCCAGGACTGTCCCAACAGGACCCGGCGGTGGACGTCGGTGAAGCCGACCGTGCAGTCCCGCGCGCCGGCGACCTGCTGGACCCCCCGCAGGATCTCCATCGCGATCGAGGGCAGCATCTGGTGGAAGACCACCTCGACGCAGGGGGTGGCCCCGGCGGCCTGCCGCCGGCGGTAGCCGTGGTCGCGCAGCAGCGCCTCCACCCGTCGCCGGGTCTGTTCGCCGACGCCGCCGCGGCCGTTGAGCACCTTGGACACCGTGGGCGGGGACACCCCGGCGAGCTCGGCGATCGTGGCGATGGGCAGGTCACCGCGCCGGGGCTTGCGGGGATGCCGCCGCGGGCCGTCCTCGATCACGGGGCAGAGTCTACGGCGGCCGCCCGGGGCGGGACGGTGGCCGTGACCGCCGCGGCGAGCGCCGTCAGCCCGCCGGCCGGTAGTCGAACCAGTCGAAGGCGGCGCTGCCCTCGGTGACGTACATGCCGACGACCCGGCCGGTGAAGCCGGCGGCGACCTCCGTGGACAGGTAGCGCCCGTCGAGCTCGGCCAGCACGCGGGGGCCGTCGGGGGTCTCCACCTCGAAGGCCACCATGTCGCAGGCGGCGGCGCGTACGCCGAAGGGCGCGGCCCCGGCCGCCAGGTCGGCGGCGCCGGTCACGGTCGGCGGACGGAGGTCGTGGGTGCGGGTGGCGATCGTGAGGACGACCGGCCCGCCGGGCACGGCGAGCTCGGCGAAGACCTGCCGGAACGGGCCGACCCGGCCGACGACCCGCACACGGCCGGCGGAGACCTCCAGGTCGTAGTGGTGCGCCTCGTCGATGCGGATGGTGAGCCCGGCGGTGCCGCCGCCCGGGTCCAGGCGGGCGCTGGCGCGGCAGTCGTGGTGCCGCTGCCGGGCGGCCACGATCGTCGCGCTGGCGCGGTCCAGCGTCGCCCCCGTGGCGTTCAGGGTGAGCCAGCCGGGCCGCGCGGTCAGCGACCAGGCGGCGTCGGGCCGGGAGCGCGGCGAGACCCAGCCGGGGGCGAGGACGGCTGTGTCGAAGTCGTCGCGGTACGCGCCCGCCTCGGCCGGGGCGGCGAGCGCCGGGGCGCTGCCGGCCGGGGCCGCCGTGACCTCCTCGACGGGGTCGACGGCGGGCCACCCGTCGACCCAGCGGACGGGCACCAGGAAGGTCTCGCGGCCCAGGACGTGGTAGGGCGGCCACTGGCCCTTGGCCCGGATGCCGAGCAGGACCATCCACCAGCCGCCGTCGGGGCTCTGGACCAGGTCGGCGTGCCCGGTGGCCTGCACCGGCAGGTTGCTGCCCCGGTGGGTGAGGATCGGGTTGGTCGGTGCGGGCACGAAGGGGCCCCGGGGGCTGCGCGACCGGGCGACCGAGACGGCGTGGCCGGTGTGCGTGCCGCCCTCGGAGAGCAGCAGGTACCACCAGCCGTCGATGCGGTAGAGGTGCGGGGCCTCGGGGTACTGGCCGCCGGTGCCCGACCAGAGGGGGATCGGGCCCTCCAACACCCGGCCGGTGTCCGGGTCGATCCGGTAGGACTTCACCCCCGAGGTGGTCAGCCAGCAGTTCCCCTCGTCGTCCCAGGCCAGCGAGGGGTCGACGTGCGGCAGGTCGATCTGGACCGGATCGGACCACGGCCCGGCGGGGTCCTGCGCGGTGACGATCAGGTGCCGGCCCAGGCTCACGTTGGTGGTGACCACCCAGAACCGGCCGTCGTGGTGGCGGATGGTCGGGGCGTAGACGCCCTGGGAGGCCGGGGTGTCCGCGGGGAGTTGGAGTTGGCTCGGGCGGTCGAGCACGTTGCCGATCTGCCGCCAGTTGACCAGGTCCCGGCTGTGCAGCAGCGGCACGCCCGGGAAGTATTCGAAGCTGGAGCAGACCAGGTAGTAGTCGTCGCCGACGCGGCAGACGCTCGGGTCGGGATAGAAACCGGCGACGACCGGGTTACGGTAGTGCGCGTCGGCGGACACTGGCACCACCTCCGAGAAATGTTCGCGGTAACATTTCGGACCCTGGATGCTACGAGAAACCCCGGCCGGGCTCAAGGTCCGCAGGCCCGCTCCGTGGCCTCCGGGGCGGCGGGCGGGCGGCGACCGCGACGGACCGGCGCCTCATCAGCGGAAAACTTTCGCGAAACCTAAACGTCATATCTTGACGGCGGGCACGGGAATCCACGAAAGTCTATGTGGGCAAAGCTGGTGCACCGTCGGGAGCTCGGACGCCGGCAGACATCGACGCACGTCAGCGTCGAGAACGCGGGTGTGGCTCTCGCTGGCAACAGCAGCGTCGTTCGACGCGCTGTCCTCATCACCGCACCGGCACGGGCGACCGGTCGGCGACCCGACGAGCTCCAACGCGTCAGCGCCAGTTCACGCGCCAACGGCCGGGCAGGCACGCCATCCTCCCCGTCACGCCTGACCGTGGGCAGGTCAGCGCTGGTGGCCGCTCCCGGCCGGACGGCCACGTCCGGGCTGACCAACGACGGCATGCCGTCGACACCACCACCCCACGGCATGAAGGAGACATCTGATGTCCACACACAGGTCCCGGTTGGCATCCGTCGCGGTCGCGACGCTGCTGACCCTCGGCATGGGCGCTGCGATGGTCGGCGGCGGCCTCGGCGGCACCGCCCGGGCCGCGGACGTCGGCGCGGCGGCGGCGACGGCCGGCTGCGGCAAGGCGCCGACGCTGGCCAGCGGCACGCACACGATCCAGAGCAACGGGAAGAACCGCACGTTCATCCTGCGGGTTCCCGACGGCTACGACGCCAACCGGCCGTACCGGCTGGTCTTCGGGTTCCACTGGTGGGGCGGCACCGCGGTCGACGTCGCCACGGGCCAGACGGTGCAGCGGGACGTGTGGGCCTACTACGGCCTGCTGCGCCTGGCGGAGAACAGCACGATCTTCGTCGCGCCGCAGGGCATCGACAACGGCTGGGCCAACGCCGGCGGCGAGGACCTCACGTTCGTCGACGACATGCTCCGCCGGATCGAGGGCGGCCTGTGCGTCGACACGACGCAGCGGTTCTCCGTCGGCTTCAGCTACGGCGGATCCATGAGCTACGCGCTGGCCTGCGCCCGGCCGGACGTCTTCCGGGCGGTCGCCGTCCAGTCCGCCCCCGGCACGCTCAGCGGATGCAGCGGCGGCACCCAGCCGTTCGCGTACCTCGGGGTGCACGGCATCGGCGACAACATCGCCGGTGGGCGCTCGCTGCGCGACCGCTTCGTGCGCAACAACGGGTGCACGGCGGCGAGCCCGCCGGAGCCGAGGGCGGGCAGCCTCACGCACACCGTCTTCAGCTACTCCGGCTGCCGGTCCGGCTACCCGGTGGTGTGGGCGGCGTTCGACGGCGGCCACATCGCCGCGCCGCAGGACGGCGCCGGCGGCGACAGCGGCTCGCGGACCTGGGTACCGGGCGAGGTGTGGCGGTTCTTCACCCAGTTCGCCGGCACCCCGCCCACCACGCCGCCGACCACGCCGCCCACGACCCCGCCGACCACGCCGCCGACCAGCCCGGCACCGGGCGGGTGCGCCGCCAGCTACCAGACCACGGGCCAGTGGTCGGGCGGCTTCCAGGGCGAGGTCAAGGTGACCGCGGGCGGCACCGCCATCAGCGGGTGGCGGGTCAGCTGGACGCTCGCCGGCGGGCAGACGATCACCCAGATCTGGGGCGGCCGCAACGCGCCCGCCGGTAGCACCCAGAACGTCTCCAACGAGACCTGGAACGGCAGCCTGGCCGCCGGCACGTCCACGACGTTCGGCTTTCTCGCCAGCGGCTCGCCGAACACGCCGTCCCTGACCTGCACCAGCCTCTGAGCCGCGTGAACTGGAGAGATCATGTCTGAAGTGACACGAAGGAACGTGCTCAAGGCCGGGGCCGCGGGGGCCGGGGCCGCGCTGGTGCCGGCGGCGTGGAGCGCCGTCGCCCGCGCCGACTCGGCGGCGCCGCCGCAGGCGCTGGCAGCCGGTGACATGGCGCTGTGGTACGACGAGGGGGCCGGCACCGACTGGCTGCGTGCGTTGCCCATCGGCAACGGACGCCTCGGCGCGATGGTCTTCGGTAACGTCGACACCGAGCGGCTGCAGCTCAACGAGGACACCGTGTGGGCCGGCGGCCCGTACGACTCCGCCAACACCCGGGGCGCGGCCAACCTGGCCGAGATCCGCCGCCGCGTCTTCGCCGACCAGTGGTCCTCGGCGCAGGACCTGATCAACCAGACGATGATGGGCTCGCCGGGCGGCCAGCTCGCCTACCAGACCGTGGGCAACCTCCGGCTCGCCTTCGGCTCGGCCAGCGGCGTGTCGCAGTACAACCGCACCCTCGACCTCACCACCGCCACCGTCACCACCACGTACGTGCTGGGCGGGGTCCGCTACCAGCGTGAGGTGTTCGCCAGCGCCCCCGACCAGGTGATCGTGCTGCGGCTGACCGCCGACAAGGCGAACTCGATCACGTTCACCGCCACCTTCGACAGTCCGCAACGGACGACCATGTCGAGCCCGGACGCCAGCACGATCGCCGTCGACGGCATCTCCGGCAACATGGAGGGCCTCAACGGGTCGGTGCGGTTCCTCGGCCTGGCCCACGCGATCGCGACGGGCGGCACGGTCAGCAGCTCCGGCGGCTCCCTGCGGGTCTCCGGGGCCACGAGCGTGACCGTGCTGGTGTCGATCGGGTCCAGCTACGTCAACTACCGCACCGTCAACGGCGACTACCAGGGCATCGCGCGCACCCGGCTCAACGCGGCCAAGGGCGTGGCCATCGACCAGCTGCGCAGCCGCCACGTCGCCGACTACCAGGCGCTGTTCAACCGGGTGACGATCAATCTGGGGCGCACGGCCGCCGCCGACCAGCCCACCGACGTGCGGATCGCCCAGCACGCGAGCACCAACGACCCGCAGTTCGCCGCGCTGCTGTTCCAGTTCGGCCGCTACCTGCTGATCTCCTCCTCGCGGCCGGGCACCCAGCCGGCGAACCTGCAGGGCATCTGGAACGACTCCCTGGCCCCGTCCTGGGACTCGAAGTACACGATCAACGCCAACCTGCCGATGAACTACTGGCCGGCCGACACGACGAACCTGTCCGAGTGCTTCCTGCCGGTCTTCGACATGATCAAGGACCTGACGGTGACCGGCGCGCGCGTCGCCCAGGCCCAGTACGGCGCGGGCGGCTGGGTCACCCACCACAACACGGACGCGTGGCGGGGCGCGTCGGTCGTCGACGGGGCCCTGTGGGGCATGTGGCAGACCGGCGGCGCGTGGCTGGCCACGCTCATCTGGGAGCACTACCTGTTCACCGGCGACCTCGGGTTCCTCCAGACCAACTACCCGGCCCTGAAGGGCGCCGCGCAGTTCTTCCTCGACACCCTGGTCGCCCACCCGACGCTCGGCTACCTGGTGACGAACCCGTCGAACTCGCCGGAACTCGCCCACCACTCGAACGTCAGCGTCTGCGCCGGCCCCACGATGGACAACCAGATCCTGCGCGACCTGTTCGACGCCGCGGCCAGGGCCAGCGAGGCGCTCGGCGTCGACACCACCTTCCGGTCGCAGGTGCGTACCGCGAAGGACCGGCTGCCTCCGAGCCGCGTCGGCTCGCGCGGCAACGTCCAGGAGTGGCTCGCCGACTGGGTCGAGACCGAGCGGACCCACCGGCACGTCTCCCACCTGTACGGCCTGCACCCCAGCAACCAGATCACCAAGCGCGGCACCCCGGCCCTGCACGAGGCCGCGCGCAAGACGCTGGAGCTGCGCGGCGACGACGGCACCGGCTGGTCCCTCGCCTGGAAGATCAATTTCTGGGCCCGGCTGGAGGACGCCGCCCGCGCCCACAAGCTCTTCAAGGACCTGGTGCGCACCGACCGGCTCGCGCCGAACATGTTCGACCTGCACCCGCCGTTCCAGATCGACGGCAACTTCGGGGCCACCTCCGGCATCGCCGAGATGCTGCTGCAGAGCCACGCCGGGGAGCTGCACGTGCTGCCCGCGCTGCCGACGGCCTGGCCCACCGGGCAGGTCGCGGGCCTGCGCGGCCGGGGCGGCTACACCGTCGGCGTGGCCTGGACCAACAGCCAGATCGACGAGATCGCCATCCGCGCCGACCGCGACGGCACGCTGAAGCTGCGCGCGCGGCTGCTCACCGGCAGCTTCACCCTCGTCGACGTCACCGACGGCAGCACGCCGGCCGTCACCCGGCCGGAGACGGACGTCGTCGCGCTCACCGTCCGCGCCGGCCACACCTACCGGGCGGCGCGGCCCGGCGTCACGCCGTCACCGACCCTGACCCCCACCCCGACGCCCACCCCCACCACCACGCCCACCGGGTCGCCGACGCCGACGCCGACCCCGCCGCCGACCAGCTCGCCGCCGTCGTCCGGCGCGCGGGCGACGTACGCGGTGACGGGGTCCTGGTCGGGCGGCTTCCAGGGCGAGGTCACCGTCACCGCAGGCGCGACCGCGATCCGGGGCTGGACGGTCTCCTGGACGTTCCCCAACGGCCAGGTGATCAGCCAGATCTGGGGCGGCTCGCACACCCAGAGCGGGTCGAACGTGTCGGTGCGCAACGTCGACTACAACGGGGCGCTGGCGGCCGGCGCCTCCACCACGTTCGGCTTCATCGGCACGACGACCGGGACCAACAACCCGCCGACGAACCTCACCTGCACCACCACCTGACCGGCGCGGGGCGCGCCGTCGCGCCGGGCGGCCTCGGGGCCGCCCGGGCCGGCGCGCCCCGCCCGCCCGTCGGGTCCACCGCTCAACCCGCCGCTCGTCGGGTGCACCGCTCAGCCCGCCCGTTTCGGGGTCCACCGCTCCACCCACTCCGCAGTGGAGGCAGCATGAAGATCAGAGCTCTCGTCCTCAGCGCCGTGTTGGCGGGCACGGGCGGGCTGGTGGCGGCGACCGCGGCCCAGGCCGCCGCCGGCTGCCGGGTCGACTACACGGTCACCAGTTCCTGGCCGGGCGGCTTCGGCGCGACGGTCGCCGTCACCAACCTCGGCGACGCCGTCACCGGCTGGCGGTTGTCCTGGTCGTTCGCCGCCGGGCAGACGGTCACCCAGCTCTGGAACGGCACCGTGAGCCAGTCCGGCGCGCAGGTGACCGTCACCAACGCGGCCTACAACGGCAGCATCCCCACCGGGGGGACGGTCGACTTCGGCTTCAACGGCTCGTCGACCGGCAGCAACCCGACGCCGACCGTGTTCACCCTCAACGGCACGGCCTGCACGGGCGGGGTGGCCACGCCCACGCCCACCCCGTCGACGACGCCGCAGTCGCCCACCCCGACCCCCACGGCCGGCCCGCCGACCGGGTCGGGCGCGCGGGAGAAGGTCAACGTCAACCGGGGCTGGAGGTTCGTCCGCTCGGACGTCCCGGGGGCCCAGAACCCCGGCTACGACGACTCGACCTGGGTGCCCGTGGCCCTGCCGCACGACTTCGACGCCCCCTACGACATCAGCCCCACCAACAGCGGGAAGTCGTTCCACGTGGGCGCGGGCTGGTACCGCAGGCACGTCACCGCCCCCTCCTCCTGGACCGGCCGGCGCGTCGAAATCGAGTTCGAGGGATCGTTCGCGGTCACCGAGGTGTGGGTCAACGGCACCCGGATCGGCACCCACCGGGGTGGCTTCACCGGGTTCGCCTTCGACATCACCGGCGCGATCCACACCGGCGACAACGTGGTCGCGGTGCGGGTGGACAACTCCTGGCGGCCGGACCTCGCCCCGCGCACCGGCGACCACCAGTTCAGCGGCGGCATCTACCGCGACGTCTTCCTCAACGTCACCGACAACGTCCACGTCACCTGGTACGGCACCTTCGTCACCACGCCCGCGCTGACCAACCCGGCGTGGGACACCAGCAACGCGGCCTACTACCGCAACATCGACCTGGCGCAGTATCCGAGCGAGACCGACCTGCGCGCGAACCTCGCCGCCCGCCGGTCCAACGTGCGGGTCCAGACGGAGGTACGCAACGACGGCGGCTCCGCCATCGACGTCTACGCCCGACAGGAGGTGCGCCGGCAGGGGTCGAACACCGTGCTGGCCACGTTCGCCTCGCCCGTGCGGACCCTCGGCGCGGCGAGCACGGCGAGCCTCGACGCGCTCAGCGGCTCCCTGTCGAACACCGCCGCGATGCTGCAGAACCTCGACCTGTGGGCGCCGAACAACCCCGCGCTGTACACCGTGACGACCTCCCTGGTGGTCGACGGCACCGCCGACGGGGTGGTCATCGACGGCACGGTCGTCGACAGCTACCCCAGCACGTTCGGCTTCCGCAGCGCGCAGTGGAAGGTGGACGGCTTCCATCTCAACGGCGTCAGGACCCTGCTGTTCGGGGCGAACGCCCACCAGGACCACGGCGGGTGGAGCAACGTCGTCAGCAACTCCGGGTTCGAGCGCGACGTCCGCCAGATCCGCGAGGCCGGGATGAACTTCATCCGGGGGTCGCACTACCCGCACGACCCGTCCTTCGCCGACGCCACCGACAAACTCGGCCTGATGTTCTGGTCGGAGAGCACCTTCTGGGCCACCGCGACCGCCGGCCGGGAACCCACGCCGACCGGCAGCTCCAACGACTACCTCGCCGACGGCTACCCGCAGCGCACCACCGACGAGGCGGTCTTCGAGCAGAGCGCCATGGACGGGCTGCGCGACATGATCCGGGTCAACCGCAACCACCCCTCGATCATCAACTGGTCGATGGGCAACGAGGTGTTCTTCACGGCCTCGACCACCCTGAGCAAGGCCAAGGCGCTGGTGAGCAGGATGCGCGACTACTCCCACCAGCTCGACCCGACGCGCAAGGCGGGGATGGGCGGCGTGCAGCGCAGCGCGCTCGACCAGCTCTCCGTCTGCGACATCGCCGGCTACAACGGCGACGGCGGGAAGATCACCAACACCTGGATGCCGAACATGGTCTCGGAATACGGGTCGTACACCTCCGACCGGCCCGGCACCTACGACCCGACGTACGGCGACGTGAAGGACCCGGCCGACGGGACCCGGTTCAAGCTCACCACCGGCAGCGCCGGGCTGGCCATCTGGGCGGGCTTCGACCACGGCACGATCTTCGACCCCAGCTTCGCCCGGATGGGGATGATCGACTTCTACCGGCTGCCGAAGAACCAGTGGTACTGGTACCGGGCCAACAAGGCGCGGTGGACGGGCACCACGACCGTCGCCGACCCCACGCCCGTGGCCCGCGAGCAGTCCACGAGCGGCACCGCGACCAGGATGACCCTGGAGGCGGGGAAGAACTCGTCGACGACC
This sequence comes from Micromonospora sp. PTRAS2, assembly GCF_054052245.1. NCBI lineage: Bacteria > Bacillati > Actinomycetota > Actinomycetes > Micromonosporales > Micromonosporaceae > Micromonospora > Micromonospora sp. PTRAS2. The sequence continues at coordinate 160,630 of NZ_JBSWBU010000008.1, read as the reverse complement.
ATCACCAACGACGGCACCACGGACACCCAGCTCGTGGTCACGATGCGCAACGCCTCGGGGGCGTGGGTCAACAACAACCGGGCCGTCACGCTGACCGTCACCAGCGGCCCGGGCATCCTGCCCGGCGGCAAGACCTACACCTTCACCCCGGGCACGCAGATGTTCGACGGGAAGGCCGCGATCGAGTTCCGTTCCTGGTACGCCGGCACGACGACCGTCACGGCCCGGTCGGCGGGCCTGCCCGACGCCACCATCACGATCACGACCACCGACACCGTCGGCGCCGCGGGCGAGACCGAGCCGGCCAACTTCGGCAACTCGTCGCTCTGGCGCTGACCCCGACACCACCGACCGCGACAGGACACGTGACGCGCGATGCTCTGAGGGCGCGCCGGGGACGCCCGCGCCCTCAGAGCGGCTGAAGACGGGCCTTGAGCAGGCAGAACTCGTTGCCCTCGGGATCGGCGAGGACGTGCCAGGACTCCTCGCCGGTCTGGCCGATGTCGGCCCGGCGCGCCCCGAGCGCGAGCAGCCGTTCGAGCTCGGCGTCCTGGTCGCGGTCGGTGGCGTTGACGTCGATGTGCAGCCGGGGCTTCGCCGGCTCCGGCTCGTCGGTGGGGACGAGGATGATCGTCGGCTGTGGGCCGCCGAACCCCTCGCGCGGCCCGATCTCGATGCTGCCGTCGCCGTCGCGGTCGAGCACCACGAAGTCCAGCACCTCGCACCAGAACCGCGACAGCACCTCGGGATCGCGGCAACTGAGGACGAGCTCGCTGATCCGACAGGCCATCGACGCCACCTAACAGTGAGGGGAACAAGCATCGCGCTCCCGACGGTGGGAACACGCCGGAGACCGTACCGGGCGGGGCGGGCGGAAGCGACAGGGTTTTCAGCCCCCGCCGGGCCCTCCGGTGAGGACCACGTGCAGGTGGCGGGGGCCGTGGACACCCTCGACCCGGTCGAGTTCGATGTCGCTGGTGGCCGACGGACCGCTGATCCAGGTCAGGGGGCGGCGCGGGTCGAGGCGGGCGAGGGCGTCCGGCACGGTGGCGACGACCTGGTCGGCCCGCAGCACGCACACGTGCACGTCGGGCAGCAGGGTGACGACCCGGCGGCCCTGGTCCGGGCCCCCGTCGAGCACGATGGTGCCGGTCTCGGCGACGGCCACGGCCGCCGCGGTGACCACGCCGTCGGCCGCGGCGATCCGCGCGGCGTCGAGGCCGTCGTCGGTCACGGCGGTGACGCCGGGCGGCAGCCAGTGCGGGGGCAGCCCGGGCGGCACCACGACCCGCCGGCCGCCGAGCACCTCGTCGACGACCCGGGCGACGTCGGCGTCCGCGCACCGGTGCACGGTCGCCCGGTAGTCGGTGAGCCGGTCCGCGAGCACGTCCAGGTCGGCGGCCACGGCGCCGGCGGGCCGGTAGTCCCGGGGCACCTCGGCCGGCGGGGGCGCGGGTGCGGCCAGCGCGGCCCGCAGGCGGCCGAGGATCAGGTCGCGGGCGGTCACCGGTCGGCCCACCACTGGCGGAAGGTCTGCGGCGGCGGCTCCGGCAGGTCGCGGCTGGCCGTCCAGCCCGACAGCGGCGGGGGCAGGCCGCGCCCGCGCGGGCCGGCGAGCCGGCTCAGCTTCGCGCCGCGCTGCGCGGCCGCGTACAGCGCGGGATGGTCCATCGTGTACGCGGCGGCGGCCATCGCCGCCGCCTCGCCCCTGGGGTGCGGCGCTTGGCCGCGCAGGTGGACGAGGATGGACGGGATGTCGATCATCACCGGGCAGGCGTCGTAGCAGGCGCCGCAGAGCGACGACGCGTACGGCAGGGAGGCGTTGTCGGCGACGCCGGTGAGCTGCGGGGAGAGCACCGCGCCGATCGGCCCCGGGTAGACCGACCCGTAGGCGTGGCCGCCGGTGCGCTCGTAGACGGGGCAGACGTTGAGGCAGGCCGAGCAGCGGATGCAGTGCAGCGCCTCCCGGCCGACCGGGTCGGCGAGCACGGCGCTGCGGCCGTTGTCGAGCAGCACCAGGTGGAACGCCTGCGGGCCGTCGCCGGGGGTGACGCCGGTCCACATCGAGGTGTACGGGTTCATCCGCTCCCCCGTCGACGCCCGGGGCAGCAGTTGCAGGAAGACCTCCAGGTCACGCCAGGTGGGCACGACCTTCTCGATGCCCATGACGGTGATCAGGGTCTCCGGCAGGGTGAGGCACATCCGCCCGTTGCCCTCCGACTCGACGACGGCGAGGGTGCCGGTCTCGGCGACGGCGAAGTTCGCCCCCGACACGGCGACCCGGGTGCTCAGGAACGTCTCGCGCAGATGTCGGCGCGCGGCGGCGGCCAGGGCCGCCGGCTCGTCGGTGAGCGCCGGGTCCACCCCGGGCATGGTGCGCAGGAAGATCTCCCGGATCTCGGCCCGGTTGCGGTGGATCGCCGGCACCAGGATGTGGCTGGGCCGGTCGTCGCCGAGCTGCACGATCAGCTCGGCGAGGTCGGTCTCGACCGGCTCGATGCCGGCGTCCACCAGGGCCTCGTTGAGGCCGATCTCCTGGGTGGCCATCGACTTGACCTTCATCACCCGGTCGGCGCCGGCCGCCCGGACCAGGTCGGTGACGATCCGGTTGGCCTCGACCGCGTCGGCGGCCCAGTGCACCGTCCCGCCGGCCCGACCGACCGCCGCCTCCAGCTGCTGCAGCAGCTCGGGCAGGCGGGCCATGGTGTCCGTCTTGATCGCCCGGGCGGCGGCCCGCAGCTGCGGCCAGTCGGGCACCTCGCCGATCACGGCGGCCGACTTGGCGCGGATGGTGCTGGTGGCGTGGCCCACGTTGCGGCGCAGTTGGGCGTCACCCAACGCCCGCCGGGCGGCCACCGGGAACGGCTCGTCGCCGCGCAGGTGCCCGACGCCGGGCGGGGCGGTGGCCGGCATGCCGAGGAAGGTCTCGGTCATCGCGCACCTCCGGTGGCCGGCGTCGCGACCGCCCCGCCGGCCGGGTTCGCCTCGGTGCTGGCCAGGATCTCGGCCAGGTGCACGGTGCGCACGCCGGCGCGCAGCCGGGACAGCCCGCCGCCGATGTGCATGAGGCAGGAGGCGTCGCCGGCGGTGCACACGTCGGCCCCGGTGGCCAGCACGTGGCGCATCTTGTCGGCGAGCATCGCCGTCGACGTGTCGGCGTTCTTCACCGCGAAGGTGCCGCCGAAGCCGCAGCACTGCTCCGCCTGCGGCAGCTCCACCAGCTCCAGCCCGCGTACGGCGCGCAGCAGGCGCAGCGGCCGGTCGCCCACCCGCAGCATCCGCAGCGAGTGGCACGTCGGGTGGTACGTCACCCGGTGCGGATAGTAGGCCCCGACGTCGGTGACCCCGGCCACGTCGACGAGGAACTCGGACAGCTCGTACGTGCGGGCGGCGACCTCCTCGGCCCGGCCGGCGAGCCGCTCGTCGCCCGCCCGCCGGGCCACCGTGGCGTGCTGGTGCCGCACCGAGCCCACGCACGACCCGGAGGGCGCCACCACCACGTCGTACGGGGCGAAGACCCGCACGTGCCGGCGCACCAGCCGCAGCGCGTCGTCCGGGTAGCCGGTGTTGACGTGCATCTGCCCGCAGCACGTCTGGTCCTCGGGGAAGACGACCTCGTGCCCGAGGCGCTCCAGCAGCCGCACCGTCGCCACCGCCGCCTGCGGGAACAGGGTGTCGGCCAGGCAGGTCACGAACAACGCGACGCGCATCCTTCACCACCCATCCGTTCCTCGGCCGTTCGCCAGGCCGCCTGGTCGCCCCTCGGCTCGTACCGGACGAGGCGCTGCGTCGCACGCAGCAGGCCCCGCAGCGCGGCCAGGTCGCCGCCGACCACGCCGGCCGCCCGGGCCTGCACCAGGATGTTACCCAGCGCGGTGGCCTCGACCGGCCCCGCGACCACCGGCAGCCCGCAGGCGTCGGCGGTGAGCTGGCAGAGCAGCTCGTTGCGGGCGCCCCCGCCGACCACGTGCACGACGTCGACCGACCGGCCGGACAGCTCCTGGGCCTGGCGCACGGCACGCCGGTGGGCCAGCGCCAGGCTGTCCAGGACGCAGCGGACCGTGGCCGCCGGGCTGTCCGGCGCCGGCTCGCCGGCGCGCCGGCAGGCGTCGGCGATCCGCGCCGGCATGTCGCCGGGCGGCAGGAACACCGGGTCGTCGGGGTCCACCACGGACCGGAACGCCGGCTCCCCGGCCGCCTGGCGCAGCAGGGTGGGCAGGTCGACGTCGCCCCAGGTGCGCACCGACTCCTGCAGCAGCCACAGACCCATCACGTTGCGCAGGTAGCGGACGGTGCCGTCGACGCCGGCCTCGTTGGTGAAGTTGGCCCGCCGGCTCGCCTCGGTGAGCACCGGGGCGTCGAGTTCGACGCCGACCAGCGACCAGGTGCCGCAGGAGACGTAGGCGAACCGCTCGCCGGCCGCGGGCACGCCGACGACGGCGGACGCGGTGTCGTGTGAGCCGACCGCCACCACCTCGGGGGTGCCGGGCAGCCCCAGGTCGGGCCGGACCGGGCCGATCCGGGTGCCCGGCGGGTGCAGGGGCGGCAGCAGTCCGGCGGGGACCCCCGCCTCGACCATCAGGTCGGTGGCCCAGGCCCGGCGGCGCAGGTCGTACAGCTGGGTGGTCGAGGCGTTGGTGACCTCCGCGCCGAGGCGGCCGGTGAGCCAGTAGGTGATCAGGTCCGGGATCAGCAGGAGCCGGTCGGCGGTGGCCAGCTGCGGCGTGCCGGCCGCCGCGACCAGCTGGTAGAGGGTGTTGAACGGCAGCCGCTGCAACCCGGTGGTGGCGTACAGCCGCTCCCGGCCCAGGTGCTCCTCGACCCGCTCGGCAACCCCGTCGGTGCGCCCATCGCGGTAGTGCACGGGGTTGCCCAGCAGCGCGCCGGTGGCGTCGAGCAGCCCGTAGTCCACGGCCCAGGAGTCGACGCCGACGCTCGTCACCGGGCCGGCGGCGCGCAGCCCGGCGACGACCCCCTGCCACAGACGGAGGATGTCCCAGTGCAGGGTGCCGCCGACGCGGACGGGCACGTTGGGGAACCGGTGCGCCTCGGTGAGCGCCACCCGGCCCGGGCCGACGCGGCCGACCATCACCCGGCCGCTGGACGCGCCGAGGTCGACCGCGGCGACGTCGACGACGGCGCTCACCGGAGGAAGGCCGCCGCGACGCCGGCGTCGACCGGGACGTGCAGGCCCGTCGTGTGGGACAGCTCACCGCCGGTGAGCACGAAGACGGCGTTGGCGACGTGCTCGGGCAGCACCTCCCGCTTGAGCAGGGTGCGCTGGGCGTAGTACTCGCCCAGCCGCTCCTCGGGCACCCCGTAGACGGCGGCCCGCTTCGCGCCCCAGCCGCCGGCGAAGATGCCGGAGCCGCGCACCACCCCGTCGGGGTTGATGCCGTTGACCCGGATGCCGTGGCCGCCGAGTTCGGCGGCGAGCAGCCGGACCTGGTGCGCCTGGTCGGCCTTGGCCGCGCCGTAGGCCACGTTGTTGGGGCCGGCGAACAGGGAGTTCTTGCTGGAGATGTAGACGATGTCGCCGCCCATGCCCTGGTCGACGAGCACCCGGGCGGCCTCGCGCGAGACCAGGAAGGAGCCCTTGGCCATCACGTCGTGCTGGATGTCCCAGTCCGCCTCGGTGGTGTCCAGCAGCGACTTCGACAGCGACAGCCCGGCGTTGTTGACCACGAGGTCCAGGCCGCCGTAGGCGAGCACCGCCGCAGCGACCGCGTCGGCCACGGCCCCGGCGTCGGTGACGTCGACCGGCACGGCCACCGCGACGTCGGTGCCGCCCAGCTCACGGGCCACGGTCTCGGCGGCGGCGATGTCGCGGTCGGCGACGACCACGCAGGCGCCCTCGGCGGCGAGGCGGTGGGCGATCGCCCGGCCGATGCCGGAGCCGGCCCCGGTGACCAGCGCGATCCGGGTGGCGAGGGGCTTCGGCTTCGGCATCCGGGCGAGCTTGGCCTCCTCCAGGGCCCAGTACTCGATGCGGAACTTCTCCGCCTCGTCGATCGGGGCGTACGTCGACACGGACTCGGCGCCGCGCATGACGTTGATGGCGTTGACATAGAACTCGCCGGCGACCCGGGCGGTCTGCTTGTTGGGCCCGTAGCTGAACATGCCGACGCCGGGGACAAGGACGATCGCCGGGTCGGCGCCGCGCATCGGCGGGCTGTCCGGGCCCGCGTGCCGCTCGTAGTAGGCGCGGTAGTCGTCGCGGTAGGCCGCGTGCAGCTCCCTGAGCCGGGCGACGGTCTCCTCCAGCGGTGCCGACGGCGGCAGGTCGAGCACCATCGGGCGGACCTTGGTGCGCAGGAAGTGGTCGGGGCAGGAGGTGCCCAGCGCCGCGAGGGCGGGGTGCCGCTGCCGGGCGACGAAGTCGAGCACCACGTCGCTGTCGGTGAAGTGGCCGACCTGCGGGCGGTCGGTCGACGCCAGGCCGCGCAGGACCGGCGCGAGGGCGGCGGCGCGGGCCCGCCGCTGGGCCGGCGGCAGCGGCTCGTGCCCGGCGACGACCGGGCCGAACGGCTCGGGCCGGCCGTGCCGGTCGAGGTACGCCTGCGCCGTGCGGATGATCTCCAGCGAGTGGCGTTCGCACTCCCCGCTGGTGGCCCCCCACGCGGTGATGCCGTGCCCGCCGAGGACGACCCCGATCGCCTGCGGGTTGGCCCTGGCCACGGCGGCGATGTCGAGGCCGAGCTGGAACCCGGGCCGCCGCCACGGCACCCACAGCACCCGGTCGCCGAAGATCTCCTTGGTGAGCGCCGGCCCGTCGACGGCGGTGGCGAGGGCGATGCCGGCGTCGGGGTGCAGGTGGTCGACGTGCGGGGCGTCGACCAGCCCGTGCATGGCCGTGTCGATCGACGGGGCCGCCCCGCCCCGCCCGTGCAGGCAGTAGTCGAACGCGGCGACCATCTCGTCCTCCCGGTCGACGCCGGGGTAGACGTCGGCCAGGGCGCGCAGCCGGTCGAGCCGCAGCACCGCCAGCCCGGCCTCGGTGAGGGTGCCGAGGTCGCCGCCGGAGCCCTTGACCCACAGCAGCTCGACGGGCCCGCCGGTCACCGGGTCGGTCGCCTCGCCCTTGGTCGAGGTGTTGCCACCGGCGTAGTTGGTCGTGGTCGGGTCGGCACCGAGCCGGTTGCTGCGGGCCACCAGTGCCTGAACCTCGGAGTGCATTCCTTGTTTCCCCTGTCTGCGTTTCTCGGTCGGCGCTCAGGCGTCCCAGCCGGCCTGCCGGCCGCCGACGCGTTCGGCGCGGATCTTCTCGAAGTAGCCGGAGCGGGCGTATGCGGCCATCGGGTCCGGGTCCAGACCCGCGTCGGCGCGAAGCTCGGCGAGCAGCGGCCGCACGTCGGTGTGGTAGGCGTCCATCAACACCGCGTTCGCCGCGAGCACGTCACCGGCGTCCTGAGCGGCCCGCAACGCGGCCCGGTCGACGAGCAGCGCCTTCGCGGTGGCCTCCTGCACATTCATCACCGACCGGATGACCGCCGGGATCTTCGGCTCGATGTTGTGACACTGATCGAGCATGAACGCGACACCCGCCTCCGGACGCAGAGCGTCCGCGAGCACGATCTCGTGCATGATCCGGAACAGCTGGAACGGATCCGCCGCGCCGGCCATCAGATCGTCGTCGGCGTAGAAGCGGGAGTTGAAGTCGAAACCGCCCAGCTTCCCGGCCCGCAGCAGAACCGCCACGATGAACTCGATGTTGGTTCCAGGGGCGTGGTGCCCGGTGTCGATGACGACCTGCGCCTTCGGCCCGAGTTCGAGGCAATGCGCGTACGCGGTGCCCCAGTCCGGCACGTCCGTGGCATAGAACGCCGGCTCGAACAACTTGTACTCCACCAACATCCGCTGCCCGTCCCCGAGCCGGTCGTACGCCTCCCGCAGCGCCTCCGCCAGCCGATCCTGCCGAGCCCGCACATCGTCCTGACCGGGATAGTTGATGCCATCGGAGAACCACAACTTCAGATCGCGGGAGCCGGTGGCGTCCATGACGTCGACGCACTCCAGCAGGTGGTCGACCGCCTTGCGGCGCACCGCCGGGTCGGGGTTGGTCACGCTGCCCAACTTGTAGTCGTCGTCCTGGAAGACGTTGGCATTGATCGCACCGAGAGCCACGCCCTGCTCCTGGGCGTGGCGGGCCAGATCCGCATAGTCGTCGACACGGTCCCACGGAATGTGCAGAGCCACCGACGGGGCCACCCCGGTGAACCGGTGCACGACGGCAGCGTCGGCGACCTTCTCGTACGGATCCCGCGGCACACCCTCCTGCGCGAACACCTTGAACCGCGTACCGGAATTGCCGAACGCCCAGGACGCCGTCTCGATGCGCTGGGCACGCAGGGCCTGCTCGACCCGGTCGCGGGTTGCTTCGCTCTGCGTCATGGTGCGTCTCCCGTCCGGGCGGCGAGTTGCGCCCCGGGTCTGTCCAGCCGCCGTACGGCACGTCCGACTGCCTCGCGACGCACCTGAATCGTTTCATGCGCGTCCCGAGATAGGACCGTAGGGTGCGCGCCGGCGAACGTCAAGAGGTTCAAGCGCTTTTCCGACGTCATGCGGCCGGCTGGCCGACGCCGAGGTACCGGCCTTCGCGATCCGCTCGTGTCAGCACAATTCCGGCAGCAAGCCCTAGGCGATCCATAAAACGTTTTAGGCCGACGATCTCCAGCACCTCCGCGCGGACCTTCAGGCGGCCACGGGGTCGGGGGGCGGCGCAGAGGCCGCAGGTTCCCCGCCGCGATGGGGGGCGGTCCACCGCGCGATCCTCCCGAAACGAAGTCGAATGACAGAGGCCCCACGACGCCCGCCGCACCAGACTGACCGGCGAGCCGTCGCGGCGGGCTCCGCCCCGGCTCCGCACATCCCGATCCCCACCTGAGAGGACCCCCATGTCCGAGGAGAACAAGCGGATCGTCCGCGACTACTTCCGGGAACTGGACCGCGGCCGGACGACCCCGCTGCACCTGTGCACCGACGACTACCGGTTCCACCCGGCCGGGCTGCCGTCGATGGACCGGCAGGGGGTGAAGGAGTTCGGCGACGCGTTCTTCGCCGGCATGCCCGACCTGCGGCACCCCCTCGACGAGTTGATCGCGGACGGCGACCACGTGGCGCTGCGCTGTCGATACGAGGGCACCCACGACGGGGAACTGCTGGGTGTGCCCGCAAGCGGGCGGCGGGTGTCGGCGGTCGGCATCGGCATCATGCGAATCGAGGCGGGCAGGATCGCGGAGTTCTGGGTCTCGCCGGACCGGTTGACCATCATGCGGCAGATCGGTGCCCTGCCGGCGTAGTCAGGCGGGAAGTCGAATGACCGATGCAACGCACCAACGTGGCCGAACAGGATTGGTTCGGCAATCATCCGAACGGGCGACAGGAGCCTTACCATGCAGACAGTTCTCATCACCGGCGCCTCATCCGGATACGGGCGGAAAACCGCACGGCACTTCCTCGCGCAGGGGTGGAACGTCATCGCCACCATGCGCACGCCGCGCGCGGACGTCCTGCCCGAGTCGGACCGGCTCCGCGTCCTCGAACTCGACGTGACCAGGCCCGACACCATCACCGCCGCGTTCGCCGCGGCGGGGCCCCTCGACGCCCTGGTCAACAACGCCGGAGTCGGACTGATCGGCGTGTTCGAGGGCACGCCCATGGCCCGGGTCCGGGAGATCTTCGAGACCAACACCTTCGGGGTGATGGCCACCACCCAGGCGGTGCTGCCCCAGTTCCGCGAGCGCGGCTGCGGGGTCGTGGTCAACGTGACCTCCAGCGTGGTGCTCGGCCACATGCCGCTCTCGGCGGTCTACAAGGCCAGCAAGATGGCCATCGAGGGTTTCACCGCGTCCCTCGCCCTGGAGCTCGCCGAGTTCGGCGTGCGGGCGAAGACCGTCGAGCCGGGCGCCTGCCTGACGACGAACTTCGCCGCCGGGGCCACGAACAACATCGACCTCACCGCCTCGCTGGAGGGCCTGGTCCCGGCGCCCTACGAGCCCTTCGCGAAGAAGGCCCTCGGCGGCTTCGTCAACCAGGACCTGTTCACCCGGGAGAGCGACGTCGCCGAGGCGGTGTGGCGGGCCGTCCATGACACCACCGGCCAGTTGCGGTTCCCTGCCGGCCCCGACGCCGTCTGGCTCGACCAGGCGAGGTGATCCGGCCGGACCGCGCGGTGAGGCGCGGTCCGGGCGGTCCGGCCCCGCGGCGTGCGGGGTCGGACCGCGTGCACCACGAAGACGCGCCGCCTCAGCGATAGGACCGCCCGATGAGCTGCCTGGCCAGTGAGCACGACACCGACACCCGCATCCGTGAGCTGCTCGCCGCGCACGGCACGCCGCTGACCCGGTTCGTCCGGGGGCTGACCATGGGCAACCGGCAGACCGCCGAGGACGTGGTGCAGGAGACCCTGCTCCGGGCGTGGCGCCACCTCGACTCGCTGCCGCCGGACAGCGGGGGCAGCAGCCGGCGCTGGCTGTTCACCGTCGCCCGGCGGCTGGTCATCGACGAGGCGCGGCGGCGGCAGGCCCGCCCGGTCGAGGTCGCCGCCCAGGCGGCCCAGGAGTATGGCGTGACCGGCGACGAGACGGCCGACACGGCGATCGCGAGCCAGGCGCTACGCCAGGCGGTCGCCCGGCTCAGCGCGGACCACCGCCGGGTGTTGCACGAGGTCTACTTCCGCGACCGGACAGTCGACGAGATCGCCACCGAACTGGGCATTCCGGTCGGCACCGTGCGCTCCCGTGTCTACTACGCGCTGCGGGCCCTCCGCGCCGCGATGGGAGAGGGCTGACAGGGAGGCAGGGGCTGCCGCACTCCCCCGGGTGCGTACCCGGCTCTGCCGTCGCCGGCGGTCCCGGCTGGCCGGCGGCGGATGAGCCCGGAATCCGGATCGTGGTCACGGTGGTTCAATTGCGGTCATGCCGCTCGACGAGTTGCGCGTTCTGCTGGCCCGGCACGCCCGGCCCGACCTGGGCACGGGCATCGCCGACGTGCGTATCTTCCGTGCCGATCGGCCCGACCCGCCGACGCCGACCACCTACGGCAGGGTGCTGGCCCTCGTCGCGCAGGGCACGAAGCGGTTCGCGCTCGGCGACCGCGTGTACGAGTACCAGGCCGGGGAGTATCTCGTCGCCTCGGTCGACCTGCCGGTTACCGCGCACTTCGCCCGGGCCAGCCCGGAAGAGCCGGCGCTCGGCTTCGGCCTGACCCTCCACCCGGCCGCCGTCGCCGACGTGCTGCTCCAGGCCGACCCGGCGGACCTGCCGCCACCCGCCACCGACGTGCCGGCGGGCCTGGCCGTCAGCAGGGCCCCCGTCGAGCTGCTCGATGCCGCCGTCCGCCTGCTGCGCCTGCTCGACCAGCCCCGCGACATCCCCATGATCGCGCCCCTGATCAAGCGGGAGATCATCTGGCGGCTGCTCACCGGCGAGCAGGGCGGCGTCCTGCGCCAGTTCGGCCTGCCCGACAGCAGCCTCAGCCACATCGCCCGGGCCGTCCAGTGGATCCGCGACAACTACGCGCGGCCCTTCCGCGTCGAGGACGTGGCGCAGCAGGCGGGAATGAGCGTCTCCGCGTTCCACCGCAACTTCCAGGCCGTCACCTCGATGAGCCCGATCCAGTATCAGAAGCAGATCCGCCTGCAACGCGCCCGGCTGCTGCTCGCCGCGAGCCCCGGCGACGTCGCCGGGGTCAGCCGCCGCGTCGGCTACGAGAGCCCCGCCCAGTTCAGCCGCGAGTACCGCCGGCAGTTCGGGGGCCCGCCCCGCCAGGACGCGGCCCGCCTGCACGCCCGCACCGCCGCACGGGTCACGCCCCGCGACAGTTGACCGGAACTCGCGTTCTCTTGCCCGATCCTGCCCGCCTGCCCGACGGACGGCCGGGTGGCTGATCACCGCCGGTAGCCTGCCCGAGCAGAGGGCCGAGGTCGGCCGGGGGCCGACGGACAACGACGGGCGCGTGAGGTACGGGTGGCCGGTAGCGAACTGTTCGGACGCCACGACGACCTGGCGCAGCTCGCCGAGTTCCTCGACGGGGTGCGCCAGGGCGGCGGGGCGCGGCTGATCTGCGGCGAGCCGGGGGTCGGCAAGTCCGCCCTGATGACCGCCGCCATGGAGTTCGCCCTCGCGGACGGGATGCGCGTGCTGCGGGCGTCCGGGTCGGAGTTCGAGGCCGACGTCAGCTACTCCGGCCTGCACCAGCTGCTGCTGCCCGCACACGCGGCTCTCGACCGTCTCCCGCCCGGTCCGCGCGAGGCGCTGTCGGTGGCGCTCGGCTTCGGCGTCGGCACGCCCCCGGACGTCCTCCTGGTCTGCAACGCCGCCCTGCTGCTCGTCACGGAGCTCACGGCCGACGAGCCGGTCCTGCTGGTGGTCGACGACGTGCACTGGCTCGACCGCGCGAGCGCCGTCGTCCTCGGCTTCATCGCCCGGCGGCTGGCGGGTGTCCGGGCCGGGCTGCTGGCGTCGACCAGGGCGGGATCGGTGAGCTTCCTCGACCTGCGGGGGCTGTCCGAGCACGCCGTCGGGCCGCTCGACGACGAGGCCGCGGGGCGGCTGGTCGACGCCCGCCACCCGCAACTGCCGGCGCGGGTACGCCGCCGCCTGCTCGACCTCGCCCAGGGCAACCCCCTCGCGCTGATGGAGCTGCCCGCCACGCTGCTGGGCTCCGTGCGGCGCACGGAGACGCAGCCCGAGGTGGTCCCCCTCAGCGACCGGTTGCAGGCGATCTTCGCGGCCCGGTTGACCGGGCTGCCCGAGGCGACCCGGCGGGTGCTGCTGCTGGCCACCTTCGAGGGCACCGGCGACGTCCGGGTGCTCCGCGCCGCGCTGCCCGACCAGTCCAGCCTGGCCGACCTGGCCCCCGCCGAGCGGGCGCAGCTCGTCCGGGTGGACGACGCCACGGCCCGGATCGCGTTCCGGCATCCACTGATCCGCTCGGCGATCGTGGCCATGTCCACCCACGAGGAGCGCCGCACCGCGCACGTCGCCCTCGCCGGAGCCCTGGTCGACGACGAGGAACGCCGCGCGTGGCACCTCGCGGCGGCCGCTGTCGGCCCGGACGAGGCGGTGGCGGAACTCCTGGAAGAGGCGGCGCACCGGGTGATGCGGCGCGGGGACGGGTTCGCGGCGGTGGCGGCCCTGGTCCGCGCCGCCGAGCTGAGCGCCACGAGCGCCGGCCGGGGGCGGCGGCTCGCCGAGGCCGCGTACATCGGCGCGGAGGCCAGCGGCACCATCGACGACGCGAAGATCCTGCTGACCGACGCGCGTCGGGCGGCTCCCGACTCTGCCGGTTCGCTGCACGCGGCCAACGCGACCGCCTTCCTCATGATCAACGGGGACGGCGACGTGAACACCGCCCACCGGCTGCTGGTGGGCGCCATCGAGACCGGCGACCACGGCTACCGGGCCGCCGACCCCGCGCTCGTCGAGGCCATGCACACCCTGCTGCTGCTGTGCTGGTACGGCAGCAGGCCGGAGTACTGGGAACCGTTCTTCGCGATGCTGCGCCGGATCCGGCCCCGGCCGCCGGACGTGCTCGCGCTGGCGAGCGACAGCTTCGCCGACCCGGTGCGCACCGGGAAGGCCGCGCTGGGCCGGATCGATGCGGTGCTCCGCACGCTGACCGAGAACGAGGACCCCACCCGCATCATGCGGATCGGCACGGCCTCGGTGTACCTCGATCGTCTCGGCGACTCGCGGGAGGCGTCCTGGCGGCTGGTCGAGCACGGGCGCAACGGCGGGGCGCCCCGCCGGCACCTCGGGGCCCTGATGCACCTGTGCCTCGACGACTTCCTGACCGGCCGGTGGGACGAGGCCGAGGAACTCGCCGCGGAGGGCCAGCGGACCTGCGACACCAGCGGCTTCTCGTTCTTCGCGTGGTACTTCCGGTACAACCGGGCGATCCTCGCCGCCGGCCGGGGACGGTTCGACGAGGCGTACGCGCTCGCCGACGAGATCACCCACTGGGCGCTGCCCCGGGGCGTCGCCGCCGCCGCGCTGTTCGCGCAGCATCCCCGGGTGCTCGCCGCCATGGGGCAGGGCGACTACGACGCCGCCTTCGGCCACGCCGCCGCGATGAGCCCGCCCGGCGTGCTCGCCTCCCACGTGCCGCACTGCACCTGGGTCATGTTCGACCTGGTCGAGGCGGCCGTACGCACCGGGCGTACGGCCGAGGCCCGGGCCCACGTCCAGGCGATGCGGGACGCGGACCTGGCCGTCCTGTCGCCCCGGCTGGCCCTGCTCCAGGCCGGCGCGGAGGCCCTCGTCCTCGACGACGACGAGTCGGTGACCCGCGTGGAGGCCCTGCTGGTCGAACCCGTCACCCGACGGTGGTTGTTCGACGGCACCCGGGTGCGGTTGGCCCTCGGGGAGCGGCTGCGGCGGACCCGGTCGCCGGTGGAGGCCCGGCCGCACCTGCTCGCCGCACGGGACGGATTCGCCGCCCTGGCTGCAGAGCCCTGGCTCGACCGGGTAGAGGGGGAACTGCGTGCCTGCGGTCACCGTCCGACCCCCCGGCAGCGGGGTGACCTGACCGCGCTGACGGCGCAGGAACTCCAGATCGCGGAGCTGGCGGCGAGCGGCCTGACCAACAAGCAGATCGCCGAGCGCCTGTACCTGTCCCACCGGACCGTCGGCGCCCACCTGTACCGGATCTTCCCCAAGCTGGGCGTCACGTCCCGGGCCGCGCTCCGGGACGCGCTGTCGCCGCCTGCTGCTGGGCAGACTGCGCGCTGAGCTCGTCGGCCTGCGTCTCCTTCGCTTCGAGCAGCCGCTCCAGGAGACGCCGGGTGGTGGGGTCGTCGCCGCCGAGCCAGCGCACCGCCTCCTGCAACGTCTGGACGAGGATCCGCGCCCCGACGAGGTTCTGCGTCACGATGCCGACGACGTCACCGTCGGGGAACGCCCGGAAGGCGACCCGGGACCGGGCGCTGAGGTGCTGCGGGTCGTAGTCGCCGGCGCACCCGAGCTGCCGGATCCGGGTCGCGACCAGCCGGGCGTCACCACGGTCGCGGTCGGCCCCGGCGAACAGGAGCTCCGCGAGCGGCCGGGCCGACGGAGCGCGGACGACCAGCGCATGCTGCTCGTACTGCAACGAGGACACGACCAGGCTCGCCAGCAGCACGTTGAGCAGGCGCGTGGTCGCCGTCAGGTCAGCCCGGTTCGACGGCGTGACCGGCCCGTCGTCGAGGTCGAACAGGGCCCGGTCGCGGACCTCGCGCATCCGCAGCACGGTGGGCGGCGATGCGGGGTGTTCCCGTCCTGATGGCGTCACGCCGTCGATGGTGCGGCGCGGCACCCGGCCCGCACATCTGTCGAATGACCTAACCCGGGGACGAGGTGCCGGCGGCGGAGGGTGCTCGCGGCGGCGGAGGGTCCTCGCGGCCCCGGGCCGGTGCACAAGGACGCGGCGCGGGCCGGCGGCTCCGCTCACGTCACCGGCCCCGCCCTGCCGCCGGCCTGCCCGGTTCCGGCACGACCGGCTAGGTCATCGTCGTCGGCGGCCCGGATCTCGGAAGTCGGATGACTGATGAAGGCCGGCCCGGCGGCCCCGAAGGTAGAGACCAGCCAGGCAATACCGTCGCCGCCGACATCCGGCGGCAGCCGCCGAGGAGAGTGCCCGATGACCATCAGCTACGGCTTCCACGCCACCATGACCGCCCAGCCCGGCAAGGGCGACGAACTCGCCGACTTCCTGCTCGCGTCGCCGTCGCTGACGAACGAGGACTGCGTCGTCTTCCTGATCGGCCGTTCCGCCGCCGACTCCGACGTCGTCCACGTCACCGAGGGCTGGACGACCGAGGAGGCGCACCACCGGTTCTTCGCCACCGCCGAGGCGCAGGCCCTGCTGGCGCAGCTCCAGCCGCTGATCGTCGGCGAGCCGGCATACCTCGACGAGGTGCCGGTCGGCGGCAAGGCCGCCATCTGAGACCCGCCCGTCCGTCCGCCCGTCCCTACGGCCGTCCATCCGGCCGTCAACATCGAACACGACAGGAAGCCCCTCATGGTACTGACACGTCCCCCCTTCGACCCCGAGCTGCGCGCGCTCCTGGCCGACATGCCGCTCGTACCCGAACTCAACCGCGACGTGCTCCCGCAGATCCGGCAGTTCTCGTCGACGCCCGTGGAGCCGCTGCTCGAAGGCCGGGCGATCGACCGGCGCGAGGTCGGCATCGCCGGCCCGGACGGCACGAACATCCCGCTGTCCGTCTTCCGCCCCGCCGGCCCGGAACACACCGCTCCGGTGCCCTGCGTCTACTGGATGCACGGCGGTGGCATGGTGATGGGCGACCGCTTCTCCCAGCTCGACATCCCCTTGGAGTGGCTCGACCGGTTCGGCGCCGTCGTGGTCTCCGTGGACTACCGGCTGGCACCCGAGGCCACCGGCACCAGCCTGGTCGACGACTGCTACCACGGTCTGCTGTGGGTGGCCGAGCACGCCGACGAGCTGGGCGTCGACCCGGACCGGATCGTCGTCGCCGGGGTCAGCGCCGGCGGCGGCCTCACCGCCGGGATCGCCCTGCTGGCCCGCGACCGCGGCGGCCCGCCGCTCGCCGCCCAGGTGCTGATCTGCCCCATGCTCGACCATCACAACGACACCACCTCCAGCCGCCAGTACGCCGGTGAGCCCGGGGTGTGGACGCGCGAGATGAACGAGTTCGGCTGGCGGTCGGTGCTCGGCGACGTCGCCGACGACGCCGTACCCGGGCATGTCTCTCCCGCGACGGCCGACGACCTGTCCGGCTTGCCGGACGCCTACGTCGACGCCGGCACCGCCGAGGTGTTCCGCGACGAGGCCGTCGCCTACGCCACCCGCATCTGGGCCGCCGGCGGCCAGGCCGAGCTGCACGTCTGGGCGGGCGGCTTCCACGGCTTCGACGCCCTGTACCCGCAGGCGCGGGTCTCGGCCCAGGCCCGCCGCGCCCGCACCGACTGGCTCGCCCGGGTCCTGGACCCCGCCGCCGGGCCGGCCCGGCCGCAGCTCTCCGGGCAGCGGGCCGGACGATGAGCGACAACCACCGGGCGGAGTTCCTGCGCGAGTTCCTCCGCGACCCGTTCACCGTCGCCTCGGTCGCCCCCAGCGGCCGACTGCTGGCCGACCTCGTCACCGCGCCCGTCCCCGGCGCCGGCGAGCCGCTGGTGGTCGAACTCGGCCCCGGCACCGGGGCGTTCACGGCCGCCATCCAGCGCCGGCTCGCTGGCCGGGGTCACCACCTCGCGGTCGAGGTCAACGAGCGGTTCGCCGGCCTGCTGGCCGCCCGGTACCCCCGGCTCGACGTCGCCGTGGCCGACGCACGCGGCCTCGGCGACGTGCTGGCACAGCGGGGCCACGGCCGGGCGGACGTGATCGTGAGCGGGCTGCCGTGGGCAGCGTTCGCCGAGGGCCAGCAGGACGAGCTGCTGCACGCCGTCACCGGCGCGCTCACGCCGGACGGGGCGTTCACCACGTTCGGCTACACGTTCGCCCGCTGGGCCCCGCCCGCCCGACGACTGCGGCGGGCGCTGGGCGACCGGTTCGAGGAGGTCGTGACCGGCCGCACCGTGTGGGCCAACGTGCCGCCGGCCTTCGTGTACTTCTGCCGGCGGCCCCGGGCCACCGCGCGACCGCGCGCGCTGGTGTCCCTGGCCGGCTGAGAACGGAACCCCGAGAGGCGGGTTGGCCATGGGGAAGCAGCCGACGCGTCCGACCCGGGATGGTCGGCCGGGGGCGGTGGCCGTGCCCGCCCCCGGCGACGGCTCAGAACGCCCGGAAGGAGTGGTACTCGCCGGCCGGGAAGGTGCGCAGGGTGCCCAGGCCCACCGCCGCGCCCGCGCAGTCGGCGCTGCGGAACGCGAGGACCTGCTCCACCCCACCGGCGGCGGCCAGGGAGTCGGCGCTCGCCGGGAACGCCGTGCAGGCGCCGTCGGGCTCGGGGACGTGCAGCACCGGCGTGGCGAACGTGCCCTGGTAGAAGGTCAGGCCCGCGGCCAGCGCGGCGTGCGCCGGCAGCGCCGTCGCGGCAGTGGCCCCCGCCACGGCGGCCAGGCCCACGACGGTACGAACGATCCGCTTCCTCATGCTGCTGCCTCCTGTGCTCGACGAACGGCGGTGCGGTTCCCGACCCACCATTCATCGAGACACCTGAGTTCTCAACGATTCCGCCCGGTGAAATAATCGACACATGTTCATGCCCCCGCCGATGAATTCGGCGGGGTCGCCTACGTGTCGCCCGTCGTACGCGGGACCGGGCGGGTCAGTTCCCGGCCCGGCGCAGGAACTCCACGCTGTGCCGGGTCCACTCGTCCTCGACCGCGCAGGTGCGCTCGATCGACTCCTGCCGGGGCAACCAGTGCTCGACGATCTGGTTGATCCCGCGCTCGGCCGGCCGGACCCGCGCCACCATCGCGGCGTAGTCCAGCAGGCCGGTGCCGAGCGGGCAGCCGACCAGCGAGAAGCCCACCCACCCCGGGGCCCGGGTGAAGGCGAAGTCCTTGACGTGCAGGTTCACCACGTACGGCGCGGTGCGCTCCACGGTGGTCGCGGGCAGTTCGAGCCGGGCCACGCAGTTCGCCGGGTCGAGGCACACCCCCAGGTGCGGGTCGTCCACCCCGCGTACGACCGCGAGCAGGTCGTCGGTGGCCACCTGCTCGTAGGTCTCCAGGCCGATGGTGACGCCCCGGGCGGCGTACCCGGGCAGGGCGGCGGCGAGCAGGGTGACGGCCTCGGCGACGGTCGGGCGGTGCGCGGCGGTGTTCAGCATGGTGCGCACGAAGCCGACGTCGAGCCGGCCGGCCAGGTCCAGGTAGCGGGCCAGGCTCGGGCCGTCGACGCCCCGGGTGCCCAGCTCCAGCCGGACGCCGAGGGCGGACGCCCGGCGGCGCAGCCGCTCCAGTTCCCCGTCGGACGCCTCCTCGATCGGCGGGTAGTCGCAGATCTGGAAGACGGTCGCCCCGGCCTCGGCGGTCCGCTCGACCATGTCGGTCAGGGACAACGGGCGCTGCGCCGCCGTCCAGCGCCAGAAGAACGAGTACGTGCTCAGGCCGATGGCCACGGCGGCTCCCCGGTGCGGGCCGGCGCGCCGCCGGCGGTGTGGGCACTGTCCCCGGTGTCGCCGGTGGGGGCGGCACCGGCGAGGGTGGCCGCCTCGTCGAGGATCGCGGCCAGGGCCGCCGGGTCGTGGGCGAACCGGCCGAGGAACAGCCCGTCGACCCGGTCGCCGAGCCGGCCGAGCAGCCCCGGTCCGGCGCTGCCGCCGTAGATCACCCGGCTGCCGGCCCGGCCCGGCTGGTCGGCGATCCAGTCGCGCAGCGGCCCGGTGACGGCCCCGATGTGCTGCGGCGGGGCCGGCTCGGGCCGGCCGATCGCCCACCATGGTTCGTACGCCAGGACCACGGGGCCGGGCGGGGCGGCGGCGAGGGCGGCGCGGGCCTGGGCGACGCAGTCGGCGGCGGCCGCCGGGGCGTCGACCCGGTCGGGCTCGCCGACGCAGAGCACCGGTGTCAGGCCGTTGCGGAGCGCCGCCGTGGTCTTGGCGGCGACGACGGCGTCGTCCTCTCCGAAGAGGGTACGGCGCTCGAAGTGGCCCACCTCGGCGAAGCGGCAGCCCAGCTCGGCGAGCAGCGCGCCGCTGGTGCCGCCGGTGACCGCGCCCCGGTCGGTGTGGTGCAGGTCCTGGGCGCCGACGTGGACGCGGGTGCCGGCGAGGACGCCCCGGACCGGGGCGATCAGCGGCGCCGACGGCAGCACGAACAGCTCGACCCGTCCGGCCGCGACAGCGTCGTGGCCGCGGGCCAGTCGCGCCACGTCCGCGCACCAGCGCAGCGTCTCCCGCTCCCCGAAGTACATCTTGAGGCTGACCCCGACGGTCAGCGGGCGGTCGCGCATCGGCTCAGCACGACCCGGTCGACTCGTACGTCGACATCAGCCGGACCTTCGCCCCCGACGGCGACGAGTCGTCGAAGTCGTAGGCCAACCACTCGCGGGCAAGCCGGCGGGCCAGCTCCGGCCCGATGACGCGCTGGCCGAAGGTGAGGACCTGGGCGTTGTTGCTCAGGATGGCCCGTTCGACGGAGTAGCTGTCGTGGGCGGTGACCGCGCGGATGCCGGCGACCTTGTTGGCGGCGATGGCCACGCCCAGGCCGGTGCCGCAGACCAGCAGCGCCCGGTCGGCCCGGCCCGCCGCGACGATCTCGGCGGCGGCGATGGCGACGATCGGGTAGGCGGTGTGCCCGTCCGCGTCGACGCCCACGTCGATCACCTCGGCCACCCGCTCATGGCCGCGCAGGTCGGCCTTGAGCATCTCCTTGTACTGGTAGCCGGCGTCGTCGGCGCCGACGACGATCCGCAGCCTGCTGGCGCTCATCGCGCGGTCTCCTCTGCACGGGTGGGGGCGTCTTCTCGGGTGGGGGCGGTGGCGGCTTCTTCCCCGGTGGGCGCGACGGCCGCCAGGATCAGGGCGAGCGAGACCGCCCCCGCGTCCGGGGCGCCGACGCTGCGGTGGGCCAGGGGGCGGGCCCGACCGACGCGGGGCACCAGGTCGGCGGTGGCCCGGGCCGCCGCGTCGGCCACGGCGGCGGCCTCCCGCCAGGCGGCGGCGAGCGGCTGTCCGGCCTGCACGCGGTCGGCCAGCGTGGCGGCGAAGGGCGCGAACGCGTCGACGAGGGTCTTGTCGCCGACGGCGGCCCCGCCGACCCGGGTGACGTCGGCCAGCGCCCGGGAGACCGCACTGGTCACCCGCGCGGGGGTCGGCTCGCTCTCGTCGCCAAGGGCCAGGGCCGCGCCGCGCAGGGCCACCCCCCACAGCGCGCCGGAGGTGCCGCCGCCGGCGTCGGCCCAGGCGTCCCCGGCCCGGGTCAGCGCGGTGCCGACCCCGGCGCCGGCGGCGACGGCGGCCCCGGCGGCGGCCACGGCGGCGTTGACGCCCCGGCTCATCCCGATGCCGTGGTCGCCGTCGCCGGCCAGGGCGTCGATGCGGCCCAGCTCGTCGGCGTGCGCGTCGACGGCGTCCCGCGCCGCCGCGAGCGCGCCGAGCAGGCGGCGGCCGGCGGCCCGCGACGCGGGGCTCGCGGGCGGCACGGGTTCCGCCGCCTCCTCGGCGAGGACCGGCGCGGGCGGCGCGGCGGCGGTGGCCGACAGGCCGCGTCGGAAGCCGGGGGCGTCGGCCGGGGCGCACCACAGCGGGGTCAGCTCGTCGGTCAGCCAGCAGACGGTCAGCGAGACGCCGGCCATCTCGAAGCTGGTCACCAGCTCGCCGACGGCCGGGGCGACGACCTGCACACCGGCGGCGGCGAGCAGCTCGGCGACCCGCCGGTAGACGACGAACAGCTCCTCGTACTTGACGCTGCCCAGCCCGTTGAGCAGGACGGCGGCCCGCTGGCCGGCGGGGGCGTCGATCCCGGCCGGCAGTTCGGCGAGGACGGTGTCGACGAGGAGCTCGGCCAGGCCGTCGGCGTCGGGGCGGTCCCGCTCGTCGATGCCGGGCTCGCCGTGGATGCCCAGGCCGACGGCCATCCGCCCGGCGGGGACCGCGAACAGCGGGGCGGCCGCGCCGGGCAGGGTGCAGCCGGTCAGGGCGACCCCGAACGAGCGGGTCCGGGCGTTGGCCAGCCGGGCGATCCGCTCCACCTGGTCGAGGTCGAGCCCCCGGTCGGCGGCGGCAGCGGCCACCTTGAACACCACCAGTCCCCCGGCGATCCCCCGCCGCCGGTCGGCCTGCTCGGCCGGGGCGCTGGCCAGGTCGTCGGTGACGGCGACGGCGCGGCAGTCGACGCCCTCCGCCTCCAGGTGCACCCGGGCGGCGGTGAAGTTGAGGACGTCGCCGGCGTAGTTGCCGTAGGCCAGCAGGATCCCGCCGCCGCCGGACGCGGCCCGCGCCACCGACCGGACCTGCCGGGCCGACGGGGACGCGAAGACGTTGCCGACGGCCGCGCCGTGGGCGAGGCCCTCGCCGACCAGGCCGGCGAACGCCGGGTAGTGGCCGCTGCCGCCGCCGACGACGACGGCGACCCGCCCCGGTGCGGGAGCCGCCGCCCGGACCACGCCGCCGCCCACCCGGCGCACCAGCCCCGGGTGGGCCGCGACGAAGCCGTCGAGGGCCTGCGCGGCGAAGCGGGCGGGGTCGTTGGACAGGCGGGTCATCGCGCCGGCCGCACCGCGTCGATGCGCAGCATCCGGGCGATGACGGAGTCCAGCTCGGCGTCGTCGAAGATGCGCTTCCAGTCGTCGCGCACGATGGTCTCCCGCCCGTAGTCCATCGCGATGAGGCACGCCTCGGAGAACGGGTTGGAGCCGCGCAGCGAGTTGCTCAGCGCCACCTGGATGTGGCCGAAAAGCATCGCCTTCGCGGCCGCCTCGGGCACGCCGACGGTGTGGACGGTCTCGTGCAGCGCGTCGCGGAGCAGGCCGCTGATCATGCAGGCGACGGTCTCGACCAGGGTCGGCTCCAGGACGGCGAGCTGCTTGACGGTGACCCAGTGCACGTCGAGCACCGGGCCGTACATGATGCGGACGACGTCCTCGACGCGCGCGCGGACGGCGTCGTCGCCGGATTCGAGCGCGGCGACGACGTCCTGGGCGGCGGCGACGCCGCCGAAGGTGTCGGCGTACTCCTCGCCGGTGGTGCGCTCCAGGAAGACCGACGGGTGGCAGGGGTGGGCGCAGGCGAGGTGGATGTCGTCGCGGCGGGCGAGGACGCCGGCGTAGGCGGCGGCCGGGTCGAGCGTGAGCACGACGGCGCCCGGCTTGAGCAGCGGCACGAGCTGCGCGGAGATGTCCCCGAGCAGCACGTCGGGGACGGCGAGGACGACGACGTCGCTGTCGGCGGCGGCGGTGGCCGTGTCGCTCAGCTCGCGGCCCTCGGCGGTCACCCGGGCCCGGGCCGGCGGGTGGTTCTCGCAGTAGCGGACGGTGTGGCCGCTGCGCTGGAGGTTGGCCGAGATCCGCAGGCCCATCTTGCCGCCGGCGCCGACGACGGTGATGACCAGGTCCGAGGTGGACATGAGGGGCTCCTCACAAGGGTGGCAGAGGGGTTGGCGAAGGGTGGGGCCGGCGGGGGGGCGGGTGGCCCCGGCGGATGCCACGGGCCACGGCCGACGGAATGAAACGTTACAGTAGATGGCGCGGGACGGTCAACGGGCCGCCGCGCACCGGTGGCCTACAGCCGGTCGTACGCCACCAGGGTGAGGAATTCCGGCAGCTCGTCGGCGAGTGCGACGCGCGCGAAGACCTCCCGCGCGTCCTCCGGCCTGCCCTGTCGCCACACCCGGTCGCCGACCTCGGCGGCGATCCGCGCCATCTCCTCGGCGAGGATGCCGGCCACCAGGTCCCGCGTGACGACCCGCCCGTCGGGCAGCCGCGCGCCGTGCCGGATCCACTGCCAGACCTGGGATCGGGCGATCTCGGCCGTGGCCGCGTCCTCCATCAGGTTGTCGATCCCGGCCGCGCCCCGTCCGGTCAGCCAGAACGACAGGTATTGAAACGTCACACTGACGTTGCCCCGCAGCCCGGCCTCGGTGACCGACCCCGGGGTGGACGCCACGTCGAGCAGGTCGGCCGGGGTCGTCGTGACATCGTCGCGCCGCCGGTCGAGCTGGTTCGGCCGCTCCCCCAGCACCGCGTCGAACGCCGCGCGGGCCACCGGCACCACGTCGGGGTGGGCGACCCAGGTGCCGTCGAAGCCGTCGCCGGCCTCGCGGCGCTTGTCCGCGTCCACCGCCGCCACGGCCCGGGCGTTGGCCTCCGGGTCGCGGCGGGACGGGATGAGGGCGGCCATGCCACCCATCGCGAACGCGCCGCGCCGGTGACAGGTGGCCACCAGCAGCTCCGTGTACGCCCGCATGAACGGCACGGTCATCGTCACCGCCGTGCGGTCCGGCAGCACGAACCCCGGCCGGTCCCGGAAGGTCTTGATCATCGAGAAGATGTAGTCCCAGCGGCCGGCGTTGAGCCCGTACGAGTGCTCCCGCAGCTCGAACAGGATCTCGTCCATCTGCAGCGCCGCCGGGAACGTCTCGATCAGCACCGTGGCCCGGATGCTGCCCCGGGGCACCCCGAGCGCGTCCTGGGCGTGGAGGAACACGTCGTTCCACAGCCGCGCCTCCAGGTGGTGCTCCAGCTTCGGCAGGTAGAGGTACGGTGCGCTGCCCCGCTCCAGCAGCCGGCGGGCGTTGTGGAAGGCGAACAGCCCGAAGTCCATCAGCGCCCCGGCGACGGGGACGCCGTCGACCAGCAGGTGCTTGTCGACCAGGTGCCAGCCGCGCGGGCGGACCAGCAGGGTGGCCGGCGAGTCGACCAGCCGGTACCGCCGGCCGTCGGAGGCGTCGTGGGTGATCGTCCGGTCGATCGCGTCGGTCAGGTTGAGGTGGCCCTCGACCTGGTTGCGCCAGGTCGGGCTGTTGGCGTCCTCGAAGTCGGCCATGAAGCCGCGGGCCCCCGAGTTGAGGGCGTTGATCACCATCTTGCGGTCCGTAGGGCCGGTGATCTCGACGCGGCGGTCGGCGTAGTCGGGGCGGGGCGGGGCGACCCGCCAGTCGCCGGCCCGCACGTCGGCGGTCTCCGGCAGGAAGCCGGTCGGCGCGGGTCGGGCGGCGCGGTCGGCCAGCAGCTCCCGCCGGCGCGGGTCGAAGCGGCGGTGCAGCCCGGCCACGAAGTCCAGGGCGGCAGGGCTGAGCACCTCGGCCCGCGCGCGCTCGCTCAGCGGCGGCGCGGCGGAGTAGGAAACGGTCACGGTGGCTCCAGTCTCGGCGGCGGCCGGGGCCGCTGGCCCGGCGCTCGGCGGCCGGGGCCGCTGACGCCCGGCCGGGGCGGTTCAGTCGGGTTCGCGGGGGACCAGTTCGTGGCGGGGGTGGTGGCCGCGGATCACGCGGATCACCTCGTCCACCATCAGGTCGAAGAAGCGCGGCTCGCTGGCGGCGGTGACCCCGGCGATGTGCGGGCTGAGGAAGACGTTGGGCAGGGCGCGGACGGGGTGCCCGGCCGGGATCGGCTCCGGGTCGAAGACGTCGAGGCAGGCGACGATGTCGCCGGTCGCGAGCCGGTCGAGGAGCGCGGCCGAGTCGACGACCGCGCCCCGGGACACGTTGACGAAGACCGCGCCGGGCCTGAGCAGGGCGATCTCGCGGGCGCCGAGCAGGCCCCGGGTGGCGCTGGTCAGGGGGGCCAGGCAGACCACCACGTCGGACCCGGAGAGCACGCCGTCGAGGCTGGTCAGGGTGAGGTCGTAGACGTCGGCGAGCACCCGGGGCGCGTACGGGTCGTGAGCGAGGACGTCCACCCCGAAGGGCGCGAGGAGTTCCAGCAGCCGCCGGCCGATGTGGCCGAGCGCGATGATGCCGACCGTCCGGCCGGTCAGCTCGCCGTTGCGGTAGCCGGGGTCGTCGAGGAACACGCCGCGGTCGGGCCAGAGCACCTCGTCGGCGACGAGGCGGCGGAACAGCGCCCCGGCGTTGCGCAGGCCGACGAGCATCAGCGCGAGCGCCCACTCGGCCACCGGGTCGGAGGAGCCGTTGGTGGTGTCCACCGCCCAGACCCCCCGGGCGCGGGCGGCGGCGACGTCGACGCGGTGGGCGAAGCGGTCGCCGTGGGTGTCGCCGACGAGACGCAGCCGGGGCGCGGCGGCCAGCACCTCGTCGGTGACCCGGGGGCAGCCGTGGCTGACGACCAGCGCGTCGAGGTCGGCCACGAAGGCGGTCAGCCGGGCGACGGTCGCCGGGTCCGTCGGCGGCGGCGCGGTGGAGCGGTCCGGTCCGTCGAACTCCAGCCAGGCCACGTCGACGACCCCGGCGAGGCGGGCCAGCGCGGCCTCGGTGACGAAGCGTTCCCGGGTCGCCCGGTTGCACGCGACGCCCACCCGCGGGCGGGGCGGCGGGGTCACGTGCGGGCGGGGCGGCGGCGGGGTCATGCGCGGACTCCTTCCGGGTCGCCGAGCAGCCCGGCGAGGGTGCCGCCGAGGACCAGCGGCAGGTCGGCCGGCGCGATGAAGTCGCAGTGCCGCCGCACCGCCTCCAGCGACTGCCGGTACGTCATCGCCGCGCCGGAGGCCGGGTGGTCCGAGCCCCACACCAGGCGCCGGGGGCCCCACGTCTCGTAGTACGCCCGGACGACGTCCAACGCCGCCCGGTGCGGCACGTCCCAGGGGTCGGCCGCGCCGTACTGGAGGCCGGAGACCTTGACGATCAGGTTGGCGGGGACGGCCGGGTCGAGCACCCGGGCCAGGGCGTCGGCGACGCCGCCGGGCCAGGCCGGCACCAGGGCCAGGTGGTTGCACAGGATGGGCAGGCCGGGCACGGTCGCGGCGAGCGCGCGCAGGTCGGCGTGCCAGGCCGGCCCGGCGGCCAGCCCCATGAGCAGTCCCCGGCGCTCGGCGGCGGCGAACAGCGCCCGGGCGTCCGCCGAGCGCAGCCACCCGTCGTTGTCGGGGCCGAGGTAGTGGCTGATCCCGGCGAGGGGGTACCGGTCGGCGAGCGCCGCGAGCCGGTCGGCGGCCCCGGCCGTGTGGTGCCGGGGGCTCCACCGGCTGTCCAGGTCGGCGAAGTGGTGAAGCCGCCCGGGGTGCCGGGCCACCGCCGCCGCGACGTAGTCGTTGTTGTCGGCGTTGCGGTCGATCTCGGCGGCCACCACGACCGCCCGGTCCACCCCGGCGGCGGCCATCTCGTGCAGCAGCACCTCGACCCCGCCCCGGGTGGCGTCGTCCGGCACGGGCGGCCGGTACGGCCAGCGCGGCCAGGCGTGGGTGTGCGCGTCGACGATCACCGGTTCAGCCCTTCAGCGACCCGGCCGCCAGGCCCTTCATGATCTGCTTGTTGATGAACACGTAGACGACCAGGATGCCGAGCACGGTGGTGCAGATGCCGGCGAAGAGCGGGCCGTAGAGGGTCGAGCCGTACTCGCCGTTGAAGTTGAGCAGGCCCACCTGGATGGTGCTCAGCTCCTTGCTGGTGTTGAAGGTCAACGCGATGAGCAGGTCGTTCCAGACGGAGAAGAACATCAGCAGGCCGAGGGTGAGCAGGCCGTTGCGGACCATCGGCAGGCCGACGGAGAAGAACGCCCGGAACACCCCGGCCCCGTCCAGCGTCGAGGCCTCGAACAGCTCCCGGGGCACGGCCCGGAAGTAGGCCGCCATCAGGAACACCGTCAGCGGCAGGCCGTGCCCGACGTAGGTGAGGATGAGCGGCAGCAGCGAGTCGGTGAGGCCGAGGCGGAAGTAGATCGTGAACAGCGGCAGCAGGATCAGCTGCAGCGGCAGCATCATCCCGCCGACGATGAGCAGCAGGACGGTGTTGCGCCCCTTCCAGACCATCACCTCCAGGGCGAACCCGGCCGCCGCGCCGAGGGCGAGGATGAAGAACAGCGACGGCAGGGTCACCAGCAGGCTGTTGCGGATGACGGTGCCGATGCCGCCGAGTTCCCACGCGTCGACGTAGTTCTGGAAGTTCAGCTCGCGGGGCAGCGACCACAGCGGCTCGGTGATGAACTCGTTCTCGGTCTTCAGCGAGCTGGCGAACATCCAGAACAGCGGGTAGATGGTGATCACCAGCAGGACGGCGATCACCAGGCCCGTCCAGGCGCGGTTGCCCACCCGACGCCAGTTGACGCCGCGGCGGCGCGACGGCGCGGGTGGGGCAGGTGCGGTCGCGCGGGTCGCCACCGGCGCGGAGAGGTCCGTACGTGTCGCCATGGTCAGCCCTTGGTGAGGTCTCGTCGGGAGGAGCGGAACAGGAAGAGCGTGACGGTCAGGCAGATGGTGGTGATCAGGATCGCCAGGGTGCTGCCGTAGCCGTAGTCGCTGTAGAAGAACGAGGTCTGGAACATGTAGAGGTTCAGCGGGGTGGTCGACGTCCCGGGGCCGCCGTTGGTCAGCGCCACCACGGAGTCGAAGACCTTCAGCGAGGAGTTCAGGCTGAAGATGATCGACGAGATCAGCACCGGCAGCGCCAGCGGCAGCACGATGTGCCGCAGCAGCCGCCAGCCGACCGCCCCGTCGAGCCGCGCGGACTCCAGGACCTCGCCGGGAATGTCGAGCAGGCCGGTGTAGAGCAGCACCGCGTAGAAGCCCATGGTGCGCCACAGGTCCATCAGGATGATGACCCAGAACGCCTTGCTGCCGGTGGAGAACCAGTCGGTCGCCCCGAACCCCAGGAGGTCGAGCAGGCTGTTGGCCGGGCCGGTCTGCGGCGCGATGGCGAACATCTTGGAGAACAGCAGGCCGACCGCGACGGTGGGCAGCACCACCGGGAAGAAGACCAGGGTACGGATGAGCGCGGAGGCCCGGCGCAGCACGAAGACGTAGAACAGGGCCAGCGCCAGGCCGAGCAGGATCTGCCCGACCGTGATGACCAGGGCGTAGGTCACGGTGAACCGCAGCGAGGTCGGGACGATCGGGTCGTCCAGCAGCTTGCGGAAGTTGTCGAGCCCGACCGGGCGGAAGCCCTCGATCACGTTGCCGGTGGAGAAGGCGTAGAACAGCGACCACACCGACGGCACCAGCATGATCGCCGTGTACATGAACAACGCGGGCCCGAGCAGGATCGCGATGGCCTTTTTGTCACCGAATACTCGGTCCATTGATTACCCGTCCCAACCAAGGATGCCTGACCGGTTGGGCCGTCCACCGGGCGGCGGCTACCCGCCGCCGCCCGGTGGACCGGCCCGCCGGAACTACTGTGCCGCGGAGAGGTCGTTCTGGAGCAGGCTCATGTACTGCTCCGGCTTCATGGCGCCGGTGAGCAGCGGGGCGGCGTTGGCGCTGGCGTCGCCGGTCGCCTTGGTGTTGAACAGGGCCTCGAACCACAGGACGGTGGAGGTGCTGGCGTCGATGCGCTTCTGCAGGTCCTGGGTCAGCGGCGGGACGTTGGCCACCGGCTTGCCCATCTTGAAGCCGGAGAAGGCGCCCTGGGTCTCCATCAGCCCGCTGGCGTAGTTCTCGGCGATGCACTTGAGCCAGCCGCCGACCTCGGGGCTGTACTGCTTGGCGGAGATCGCCGTCGGCGCGCCGACGTTGGCCGGGTACTGGTCGATCGAGCCGCTGCCGCCGGTGACGGCGGGGACGGGCATGAACCCGATCGCGTCGCCGAGGGGGTTCTTCTTCGGGTCGTTGATGCTGGCCAGCAGCCAGCTGCCCATGTACATCATGGCGGCCTTGCCGTTGAGCAGGTTGGCCGTGGCGGTGTCGTAGTCGACGGAGGTGACCCCGTCGACGAAGTAGCCGGCCTTGCCGAGGTCGGCGATCGCCTGGGCGGCCCGGACGTACTCGGGGTCGGTCAGCTTGGCCTGCCCGTCGGCGACCTTCTTCAGCGCGTCGGGGCCCAGGTCGCGCAGGATGTACGCGCCGACCCAGCGGCTGATCGTCCAGCCGGTCTTGCCCGAGGCGGTGAACGGGGTGATCTTGGCGGCCTTCAGCTTCGCGGCGGCGGCGAGCAGCTCGTCCCAGGTGGCGGGGACGGCGATGCCCTGCTCCTCGAAGATCTTCTTGTTGTAGAAGATGCCCTCGATGTTGTACTGGAACGGGATGGTCGGGTACACGCCACCGCCGTAGAGCTTGTCGATCGTGTCGGACGCGGCCGGGGTGAGCTTGTCGGCGACGCCGAGGTCGGTCAGCGCCTTCTTGACGTCGACGAGCTGACCGGACTTCTGCAGCGCCCCGTCCTTGTTGATCAGGGCGTTGCCCCCGGCGAACAGCACCGGGAGCGCGTCCTGGCCGGCGAGGAGCTGCACCTTCTGCTGCATGTTGCTGCTGGGGGTCTGCTCGATCTTGAGCGGCAGCGCGTCGTTCTGGGCCTTGCACTCGCCGGCGGCGAGCCGGTTGAGCTCGGCGGGGATCTGGGTGTTCTCGGTGGTGAACAGCGCCGAGAACGCGGTGGGCTTGGAGGCGGAACCGGACTTGGTGCCGGTGCCTGCCGCACTGCATCCCGAAACCAGCAGGGCGGCGGCGCTGACAGCCGCTACTGTGCGTAGTGTGGGGTGCGTGCGAGCGGCTCGCCAGGTTCTGATCACGGGTGCTCCTCGGGGGCAGGGATGGTCGTGCGAAGCAACGCGCATAGCCGGCCGGCCTTTAAATCGTTTCAACGGACGGATGCTACCTGCGTCACATCCGCAGTGTCAACAGGCTGTTTCCCGCTTGTAACGCGGCCCGGCCGCCGCCCCAGCTCCGCCGGTCGGCGGGGCGACAGCGACACGGAGCAGGGCGGAATGCGCGCACGCCGGACAGGCAGTGGCCGCGCCCCGGCAGACGGGCTTGCCAGCACCGCTCTGAAACGTTATACATGCAGGGCCCTCGCCGCCCGCCGCCGTCGGCCTCATCCCGTCCCCGGGGCCACGAGGAGCAGCCGCGCGCCGTCCGGGCGCGCCTGCCCGCCACCGACCACGGAGTGCAGATGCCATGACCGACAGTGACGGCGACGCGGGCGTCTGCGTCCTCGTGCCCGACGAGCAGGGCGCGGCGGCGCTGGCGGCGTACCCACTGCTGCGCCCGCAGCTGCTCGGGCCCGGCGGCGAGCCGACGGCCGGGCAGCGTGACCACGCCGTCGTCGTCGTGCACGGCTTCCACCCGGTGGAGCGCACCCTCGCCCTGCTTCCCCGGCTCCCCCGCGTCCGGCTCGTCCAGACCCTCAACGCCGGCTACGACGGCTGGATCGGCCGGCTGCCGCCCGGCGTGGGCCTGTCCAACGCCCGTGGCGCGCACGGCGCGGCCGTGGCCGAGTGGGTCGTCGCGGTGCTGCTCGCGCACCACCGGGAGCTGGCCTTCTTCGCCGAGGCGCAGCGCCGGCGGCGCTGGGAGCGCCGGACCGGCCGGTCGCTGGCCGGCAGCCGGGTGGCGGTCCTCGGCGCCGGTGACATCGGCCGGCACGTCGCGGGCCTGCTGCGCCCCTTCGGCTGCGAGGTGACCCTGGTCGGGCGGCGCGCCCGCGCGGGAGTCCTGTCGGCCGCCGGGTTCACCGCCGTCGCGGCCGAGCAGGACGTCGTCGTCCTCGCGCTGCCGGCCGGCCCGGACACCGACCGGATCGCCGACGCGCGGTTCCTCGCCGGGCTGCGCGACGGCGCGGTGCTGGTCAACGCGGGCCGGGGCACCCTGGTCGACACCGACGCGCTGTTGCGCGAGACCGGCGGCGACCGGTTGCACGCGATCCTGGACGTCACCGACCCCGAGCCACTGCCGCCCGACCACCCGCTGTGGGACGCGCCGAACGTCACCCTCACCCCGCACGTCGCCGGGTTGACCGAGGGGATCTCGGCGCGCGCCTGGGCCGTGGCCGCCGCGCAGATCGACCTGTTCGCCCACGGTCGGCGACCCGACAACCTGGTCATCGACCCCACCTGAGCCAACCGGACACCTCCACCCGAAGGGAACCTCCCGCGACATGACAGCCCCACCCGCGCCGTCGGCCCGCCCGCTGGCCGGCCGCCGCGCCGTCGTCACCGGCTCCGGCGGCGCCCTCGGCCGCCGCATCTGCCGGGCCCTCGCCGACCAGGGCGCCGCCGTGGCCGGCCTGGACATCTCCGCCGACGCCGCCGCGGCCACCACCGCCGACCTCACCGCCCGGGGGGCCACCGCCCGGCACGACGCGGTCGACCTGCTCGACTTCGCCGCCGTCGTCGCGGCGGCCGACCGCACCGCCGCCGAGTGGGGCGGCATCGACATCCTGGTCAACACCGCCGGGGGCGGCCTGGTCCGGCCGTTCGCCGAGCTGACGCTCGACGAGTGGCAGACCCAGCTCGACCGCAACCTCACCAGCGTGTTCACCTCCACGCGGGCGGTCCTGCCACACATGCTGCCCGGCGGCTGGGGGCGGATCGTGTCGCTGTCGTCCATCGCCGCCGTGCGCGGCGGCCGGCTGGTGCGCAACGCCACGGCGTACGCGGCGGCCAAGGCCGGGGTGATCGGCCTGACCAAGGCGCTGGCCATCGAGCTGGCCGAGACCGGCATCACCGTCAACGCCATCGCCCCCGGGGCGCAGGCCACCCCGGGCCGGGACCGGGACACCCCGCAGCGCCGCGAGGAGCTGCTCGCCCAGATCCCCACCCGCACCCTCGGCCAACCCGACGACCTGGCCGCCTCGGTGGTCTTCCTGTGCCAGGAGTCGGCCGCGTACATCACCGGCGTCACCCTCGCCCAGGACGGAGGGCACTCGATTTGACCACGGAACCGACCGGGACGCCCGAGGCCGGACAGAGCCGGCTCGACCGGGGACGGCGGGCGTTCAACGAGATCTACGGGCCGGGCGCGGCCGACGTGTTCCTGCAGCGCCGCTCCGGCCTCGGCGCAGACCTGGCCCGCTTCGGGCTGGAGTTCAACTTCGGCGACGTCAACTCCCGGCCCGGCCTCGACCTGGCCCGCCGGGAGATCGCCACCCTCGCCGTGCTCATCGGCATGGGCGGCGCGGACCCGCAGATCGCCGGGCACACCAAGGCCGCGCTGCGGGTCGGCCTCACCCCCGCCGAGATCGTCGAGGTGGTGATCCACTGCGTGCAGTTCGTCGGGTTCCCCCGGGCGATCAACGCGCTCGCGGTGGTCCGCGCCGCGCTCGCCGACGCCGGGGTCGACGTCGACGACCCCGACCCGCCCGCCCCACCGCTGCCCGAAGGGAACTGACATGTCCACCGCCCCGAAGGAGGCCGGCATGCCCACCGTCGTCCTCGTCGGCACCCTCGACACCAAGGGCCCCGACTACGCGTACCTGGCCGAGCGGCTGCGCGCCCTCGGCGTCGACGTCCTCGTCGTGGACGCCGGCACCGCCGCGCCGCGCGGCCTCACCCCGGACGTCACCGCCGACGAGGTCGCCGGGGCGGCCGGCACCACCGTCGCCGAGCTGGTCTCGGCGGGCGACCGGGGCGCGGCGGTCACCGCGATGGGCCGGGGCGCGGCGGCGGTCGTCGGCCGGCTGGTCGCCGCGGGCCGGGTCGACGGCGTACTCGCCGCCGGCGGCTCCGGCGGGTCGTCGATCGCGGCGGCGGTGCTGGCCGCCTGCCCGGTCGGGCTGCCGAAGCTGCTGGTGTCGACCATGGCCTCCGGCGACGTCTCCCCGTACGTCGGGGCCAACGACGTCACGATCATGTATTCGGTCGTCGACGTCGCCGGGGTCAACCGGATCTCCCGGCTCGTGCTCGGCAACGCCGCCGCGGCGATGGCCGGCATGGCCCGCGACCGGTCCCGCGCCGACACCGCCACCGACGCCCGGCCGATCGTCGCGGCCAGCATGTTCGGCGTCACCACCCCCGCCGTCGAGGCCGCCAAGGCCCGGCTGGAGGAGCTGGGGTACGAGGTGCTGGTCTTCCACGCCACCGGCGCCGGGGGCCGGGCCCTGGAGGGACTGGCTCAGGCCGGACTGCTCGCCGGGGTGCTGGACCTGACCACCACCGAGCTGGCCGACGACCTGGTGGGCGGGGTGCTCACCGCCGGTCCTGACCGGCTCACCGCCGCCGGGGCGGCCGGCGTGCCGCAGGTGATCGCGCCCGGCGCGCTGGACATGGTCAACTTCGGGCCGGTCGACACCGTGCCGGAGCGCTTCGCCGACCGGCTGTTCTTCGTGCACAACCCGACCGTGACCCTGATGCGTACCACCGCCGACGAGATGGCCGAGCTGGGCCGGCGGATCGGCGCGAAGGCCGCCGCCGCGACCGGCCCGACCGAGGTGTTCTGGCCCGACGGCGGGGTGAGCGCGCTGGACGCCCCCGGTCAGCCGTTCGCCGACCCGGCGGCCGACACGGCGTGCCGCGACGCCCTCGCGGCGGCCCTCGCGGCGCACGGCCGGACGCTGCACCGCGTCGACGCGCACGTCAACGCGCCGGAGTTCGCGTCGGCGATGGCCGACACCCTGCACCGGCTGATCCAGAAGGGAGCCTGAGATGGAACGCGCGGAGGCGCTGCGGCGGCTGCGGGAACAGGCGGCCGCCGGCCGGCCGATCGTCGGCGCGGGCGCCGGCACCGGCCTGTCGGCCAAGTGCGCCGAGGCCGGCGGGGCCGACCTGATCATCATCTACAACTCGGGCCGCTACCGGATGGCCGGGCGCGGCTCGCTCGCCGGCCTGCTGCCCTACGGCGACGCGAACGCGATCGTGGTGGAGATGGCAGCCGAGGTGCTGCCGGTCGTGCGGGACACCCCGGTGCTCGCGGGCGTCTGCGGCACCGACCCGTTCCGGCTGATGCCCCGGTTCCTCGACGAGCTGGCCGCGATCGGCTTCACCGGGGTGCAGAACTTCCCCACCGTCGGCCTCATCGACGGGGTGTTCGGGCAGAACCTCGCCGAGACCGGGATGGGCTTCGACCTGGAGGTCGAGATGATCCGGCTGGCCGCCGAACGCGGCCTGCTCACCTGCCCGTACGTCTTCGACCCCGAGCAGGCGGCGGCCATGACGGCGGCCGGGGCGGACGTGCTGGTGCCGCACATGGGGCTGACCACGTCCGGCACCATCGGCGCGCGGACCGCGCTGACCCTCGACGAGTCGGTCGAGCGGATCCAGGCCATGCGCGACGCCGCCGTGGCGGTGAACCCGGACGTGCTGGTGCTCTGCCACGGCGGCCCGATCGCCGAGCCGGACGACGCCGCGTACGTGCTGGCCCACACCACCGGCGTGGTCGGCTTCTTCGGCGCCTCGTCGATGGAACGCCTGCCGGTGGAGCGCGCCCTGACCGCCCAGGTCCGCGCCTTCAAGTCCCTGCCCACCTCCTGAGCCACCCCGATCGGAGACCCCCATGCCACCCACCCACATCCCCGCGCACGACGTGGAGACCTTCAGCTTCGACTGGGGCACCATGAAGTGGTTCGTCTCGCCGGTGACCATCCCCGGGGCCGTCAACTCCCAGGGCGAGGTCATCATCAACCCGGGGCAGGGCCACGGCCGGCACCTGCACGCCGGCGCGGACGAGCTGATCTACGTGGTGTCCGGGGCGGGGGTGCAGACCGTCGGCGACGACGAGTTCGCCATCGCCGAGGGCGACATGGTCTACATCCCCCGCGACACCCTGCACTCGACGATGAACTCCACCTGGCGCACGCTGCGGCTGCTGGTGACGTACACGCCGGGCGGCGAGGAGCAGGCGCTGACCGGGCTGCCCGACTTCTGCCGCCACCCGGCGGGTGAGGTCGTGGCCTGGCAGCGGCCGGGCGCGTGAGCGTCCTGCGGCTGGGCGCCGGCCAGCGGTGGACCGTCGACGGGCCGGCCTGGAGCGACCTGTCGGCGGTCGGCTGGTTCAGCCTGGAGCGGGCCGGCTTCCGGTTCGACCGGCACCACCACTCCTGCCCGGAGTACTGGGCGGTCGTCGAGGGCCGGGCCCGCGTCGCCGTCGGGGCGCAGGAGTACGACGTCGCCCCCGGTGACCTGGTCTGCACGCCGGCCGGGGTGGAGCACGACATCCTGCGCGCGTACACCGACGACCTGCGGCTGTTCTTCTTCGTCGCGGCCGTGCCCGAGGGCGAGCCGGCCGGGCACCTGCACCGGGAGCCGGAGTTCGCTCTGGGCCACGACGTCGGGCGACCCGGACCGTCGGCCGGCTGACCGGTCGCCACGACGATCGGGGCGGGGACCCTGCACGGGTCCCCGCCCCGATTCGTGTCCGGCAGCGGGTCAGGCGCGGGCGCGCAGGGTGTCGCCGACGGCGGCGAGGTTGTCCAGCCGCATCTCGGAGTACTTGCGGGACAGGATGATGCCGTCGGCGCCGCCGTCGAGCGCCGCGGTGACCGAGGCG
The DNA here is from genome assembly GCF_054052245.1 of Micromonospora sp. PTRAS2. NCBI lineage: Bacteria > Bacillati > Actinomycetota > Actinomycetes > Micromonosporales > Micromonosporaceae > Micromonospora > Micromonospora sp. PTRAS2. Next base: position 124,977 of record NZ_JBSWBU010000008.1, on the reverse strand, counting down.
CGGACCTCCTCGGGGCTGGTCTTCTTGACGTGCTCCGGGGTGGGCACGTCGAGGTCGAGCCCCGGGTACACGGCGGCCCGGCCGGCGACCGCGGTCACGGTGCGGCGGGTCTCCCGGGTGACGTAGTCGGCGGACAGGCCGGTGGCGGGCAGGTCGTCGAACCGGACGGCCTCGTCGTAGCCGAGCACGCCCCGGTAGAGGTCGTAGAGGGTCTGCTCGTCGACCCCGGCGAAGATGCTCCGGGCCACCTGCCGGATGTGGTGGTGCAGTCGGTAGCCGGCGCAGTTGTTGTAGAGCACCGGCTTGACGAAGTCGGCGTACTCGGCGAGCGCGGTGAAGTCGGTCTGGGCCCGGTAGAGCGGGGAGAACGAGTTGTGGTGCCAGACGTGCCAGCCGACCTGCACGTGCGGGGCGAGGAACTTCGCGGTGCCGTAGAGCTGGCGGCGCAGGGCCTCGAAGCCGTCGGTCCAGAGCTGCTCCCAGGCGAGGATCTCCGGGTACTCGGTGAGCAGGCGCAGGAAGCGCACGAAGCCGCTGTCGCCGCCGGGGTCGGCCCCGCCGTGGGCGAGCCGGTGCAGCGCGACGTACCCCTCGCGGGCCCGGCGCACGTCGATGCCGCGGCGGTGGCCGGCGGCCTCGCAGTGCGGGCAGAAGCAGTACGGGTTGCCGTCGCGGGCGAAGCCGCCGTCGCCCAGGACGTTGCCGAGCGGGCCGTGCCGTTCGGAGCCGAACATGAGCCCGTCCAGCGGGTAGCTCTTGAGCTGGTCCTCGATCAGGCCGAGCCACCAGGCGACGTAGTCGGGGTTGCGCACGCAGGCGTACGGGTCGGCGCGGCCCCAGGCGTCGACCTGGAGGACCTTCGGCCAGTTCGGCACGTGCCGGGTCAGCCCGGAGTGGGTGTTCTCCAGGACGAACGAGTAGACCCTCATGCCGCGCCGCCGGGCGGCCGGGATGACCTGTTCCAGCACGTCGAAGCCGGCGACCTCGCGGTCCGGGGCGCGGAACGGCCCGAGCGCGGTGTTGGCGTAGAACTCCGGGTGCTGGGTGACGTACGAGCCGCCGACGTGGTGGTGGTCGAGTTGGCGGGCGCCGTGGCCGGGCCAGGGGCGGCTCACCACCTGCCGGCCCTGCAGGCCACGGTCGAAGGACTGGGTCGCCACGAACACGGCGTCGACCGCCGCGGCCTCGCCGACGATGTCGAGAACCTGGTCGACGCCCTCGTCGACGAAGGAGATGGCACCGATCTGGATTCCCACCAGGGACCCCACACGCTCTCCTCGGGGGTGCGCGCCCCGCGGCCGTCCCGCCGTAGGGCGGACCGCGCGTCGGGGCGGGTCAGCGGCACGGCGGCGACCGAACCGGGGGCTGAGACGTTTCAATCTGCGACCCCACGCTATGCCCGTCACCACCACCGGTCAAGCGGCGTCGCCACTCGACACCCTGCGGCACGACACTTGTGAAACCTTTCATTGGCTCGTAACGTACCCGGTGCCACCGGACGGTCGAGAGGAAGCCCATGAGCAACGCCGACCCCGCGCCCCGGACGACGGTCCAGGCGCCCCGCGTCGCGCACGTCGACCCGGCGATCGGCATCGGCGAGCCCGCCCCCCGGCTCTCGTTCCGCGTCACCGACGCCCCCGCCGGCTGGCGGCAGGTCGGCTACGAGGTCGAGGTGACCGGGCCGGACCGGGCCGCCCACCGCAGCGGCCGCCTCGACTCGGCCGACTGCGTGCTGGTGCCCTGGCCCGCGCCGCCGTTGCGCCCCCGCGAGCGGTGCGAGGTGCGCGTACGGGTCTGGGGTGCCGACGCCGACGAGCCCACGCCGTTCAGCGACCCGGCCACCGTGGAGGCCGGCCTCGACGCGGACGACTGGCAGGCGGAGTTCGTCTCCCCCGACTGGGAGGTCGACCCCACGGTCGAGCAGCCCCCGCCGCTGCTGCGCCACGAGTTCGACGTCACCGGCGAGGTCACCCGGGCCCGGGTCTACGCCACCGCCCTCGGCGTCTACGAGCTGGAGCTCAACGGCGCCCGCGTCGGCGACCAGACCCTCGCCCCGGGCTGGACCAGCTACCATCACCGGCTGCGCTACCAGACCTACGACGTCACGGGGCTGCTGCGGCCGGGCCGCAACGCCGTCGGCGGCTGGCTCGCCGAGGGCTGGTACGCCGGCCGCCTCGGCTTCCACGGCGGCCACCGCACCGTCTACGGCAGCCGGATCGGCCTGCTCGCCCAGCTGGAGATCGAGTACGCCGACGGCCGGCGGCAGCTCGTCGCCACCGACGGCTCCTGGCGGGCCGCGACCGGGCCGCTGACCGCCTCCGGACTGCTCGACGGCGAGCACCACGACGCCCGCCGCGAGCCCACCGGCTGGTCCTCGCCCGGCTTCGCCGCCGACGGCTGGACCCCGGTGCGCGTGCTGCCCCGCCCGGCGGCGGCCCTGGTCGCCCCGACCGGCCCGCCCGTGCGTTGCGTGCAGGAGGTGCCGGTGGCCGAGGTGGTCGACGCCACCGGCGGGCGGATCATCCTGGACTTCGGGCAGAACCTGGTGGGCCGGCTGCGGATCACGGTCACCGGCCCGGCCGGGCAGACGGTGCGGCTGCGCCACGCCGAGGTGCTCCAGGACGGCGAGCTGTTCGTCCGGGCGCTGCGCGGGGCGAAGGCCACCGACTCGTACACGCTGCGCGGCGGGGGCGTCGAGACGTGGGAGCCCCGGTTCACCTTCCACGGCTTCCGCTACGCCGAGGTCACCGGCTGGCCCGGCGAGTTCGACCCGGCGGCGGTGGTGGCCCGGGTCCACCACACCGACATGGTCCGCACCGGCACGTTCGAGTGCTCGGACCCGCTGGTCAACCAGCTGCACGACAACGTCGTGTGGAGCATGCGGGGCAACTTCCTGGACATCCCGACCGACTGTCCGCAGCGCGACGAGCGGCTGGGCTGGACCGGCGACATCCAGGTCTTCGCCCCCACCGCCGCCTTCCTGTACGACTGCGCCGGCATGCTCTCGTCGTGGCTGGTCGACCTGGCCGCCGAGCAGCTGCCCGACGGGACCGTGCCGTACTTCGTGCCCCGCATCCCCGCGCCGAGGTGGGAGCCGCCGCAGCCGACGGCGGTCTGGGGCGACGCCGCCGTGCTCACCCCCTGGACGCTCTACGAGCGCTACGGCGACCGCGACGTGCTGGCCCGGCAGTACGCCAGCGCGAAGGCGTTCGTCGACCTGGTCGACCAGCGGGCCGGCGCGGACCACCTGTGGGACAGCGGCTACCAGCTCGGCGACTGGCTCGACCCGACCGCCCCGCCGGACGACCCGGAGGACGCCAAGGCCGACCGCTACCTGGTCGCCACGGCCTACTTCGCCCACTCCACCGGGGCCCTCGCCCGGATGGCCGAGGTGCTCGGGCGGCACGCCGACGCACAGCGCTACGCCGCCCTCGCCGCCGCCGTCACCGAGGCGTTCCAGCGCCGGTACGTGCTGCCCTCCGGGCTGCTCGACAACGACGCGCAGACGTCGTACGCGCTGGCGCTGCGGTTCGGTCTCGTGCCGGCCGGCCGCCCGCGCCGGGCGGCGGCCAGGCGGCTGGCCGAGCTGGTCGAGGAGGCCGGGTGGCGCATCGCCACCGGGTTCGCCGGCACCCCGGCCATCTGCGACGCGCTCGCCGACAACGGCGAGGTGGAGACCGCGTACCGGCTGCTGCTGAGCACCGACTGCCCGTCCTGGCTGTACCCGGTGACCACGGGCGCGACCACGATCTGGGAGCGCTGGGACAGCCTGCTGCCCGACGGCACGGTCAACCCGGGGCAGATGACGTCGTTCAACCACTACGCGCTGGGCGCGGTGGCGGACTGGCTGCACCGCACGGTCGCCGGCCTCGCCCCGGCCGAGCCCGGCTACCGCCGGCTGCTGGTGCGGCCCCGGCCCGGCGGCGGGCTGCGGCACGCCCGCGCCGCGCTGCTGACCCCGTACGGGCCGGCGGCGGTGGGCTGGCGGCTGGCCGACGGCGAGCTGGCCGTCGAGGTGACGGTGCCGCCCGGCGCGACCGCGCGGGTCGAGCTGCCCGGCGCCGCGCCGACGAAGGTCGGCTCCGGCGCGCACCGGTTCACCGTGCCCTGGAGCGAGGCGGCCTGACCGCAGCGGCGGCCCGGGGCCCCGATCTCGGGGCCGGGCCGCCGCACGCCCCGCCCCGGCGGGCGCGACACGTGGTCGAGGGTCGGTCAGAGGCCCGGTGCGGTGGGCCGAGCCGTCCGGGGCTTCGGCTCGCGGATCTCGGCCACGTCGATCGCGTCGAGGCGGGCCAGCACCTCCGCGTCCGGGATCAGGGCGGCGGCGCGACCGGCGGCGGCCACCTCCTCGGGGTTCTCCGCGCCGACGATCGCGGCGGCCACCGTGGGCCGGGACAGCAGCCAGGCTACGGCCAGCTCGTCGGCGCGGTGCCCGGCGGCGGCGGCGATCTCCTCCACCTGCGCGGCGGCGGCCTGCTGGGACGGGGTGAACGCGCCGCCGCCCCACCGGGACTCCCCCGCGTGCGCCCTGGTGCGGGCCGCCGCCCCGGCGAGCAGCCCCCCGGCGAGCGGGCTGAACGCCACCACCGACAGCCCGAACCTGTCGGCGAGGGGGACGATCTCCGCCTCCACGCCCCGCGCGAACAGGTGGTAGCGCACCTGGAGGGCGACGGGTGGGTGCAGCCGCCGGTCGTCGCAGATCCACAGCGCGTGCACGGTCTGCCAGGCCGGGAACGTCGACAGCGCACAGTGCCGGGCCTTGCCGGCGCGGACCAGGTCGTCCAGCGCGGCGAGGGTGGTCTCCAACGGGGTGGCCGGGTCGGGGTGGTGGGCGTAGAAGACGTCGACGTGGTCGGTGCGCAGCCGGCGCAGGCTGCGGTCGAGCTGGGCGAACAGGTGCCGGCGGGACAGTCCCCGGTCGTTGACGCCCGGGCCGACCGGCTCCTGCGCCTTGGTGCACAGCACCACGTCGTCGCGGCGGCCGGCCAGGGCCCGGCCGAGGATTTCCTCCGCCGACTCCCGCTCGGCCGCCGGGGGCACGCCGGGGCGGTCGAAGTGCGGCAGGTTGCCGTACGCGTTGGCGGTGTCGACCAGGTTGATGCCGGCGTCGAGGGCGGCGCCGACGACGGCGTCGGCGCGGGTGGCGTCGGGCGCCACGCCGAAGGTCGCCGTGCCCAGGGCGATCCGGGAGACCCGGATACCGGACGGGCCGAGCAGCGCGTACCTCATGGTTGTCCTCCTCGTGGCTGCCGGTCGACCACCACGCAGGGGGTGGGCGTGCCGGCGGTGCGGGCCGGTTCGCGGCGCAGCGTGCCGGCCACGGCGTGCAGCACCTCGGCGGTGGGCGGGAAACCGCCGGCGGGCGGGTCGTCGGCGAGGCAGGCCAGCAGGTCCAGCCCGCCGGCCGGGCCGCGCAGCCGCAGCCCGGTGGTGCCCGGCGGCGGCGTCCCGGGCAGCCGCCGCCAGCCGGCCGTGCCGGCCAGCTCCCGCAGCGCGAACCACAAGGGGTACGCGGCGAACGCGTCGCCGGCCGGCTCGCCGACGCCGCGCAGGCCGGTGGTGTGGCACAGCGACACGCGGGCCACCCCGGCGGCGGCGAAGCCGGCGAGCGCGGCCACCGTCCAGGCGGCATGGAACACCGACCGCTGCCGGGCGAGCCCCGGCCCCCAGCCGTACGCGGGGCCGGGCGTGGCCGCCCCCCACGAGTCCCAGTACGGCAGGTGACCGACCGGGCCGACCAGCAGCGGCCGGCCGCCCGCCAACTCGGTGGCGGCGGCCAGCACGGCGGGGTGACTGTCGAGCGACGATCGCACGGCGGCCCGGTCGACGTCGTGCGCACAGGACGCGATCGGGAACGTGACGACGTCCAGCTCGTCGACCGGCGGCGCGGTGAGCAGGGCGGCCAGGTGGGCGCGGCTGCCGCCGCCGATCGTCACGCCCGCGCCGAGACGGGGGCGCAGGGCGCGCACCAGCGCGGCGGAGGTGCGGGCGGTGCCCGCGTCGAACGCGAGGACGGTGGTCAGCCGGCCGTCGAGCAGGCCGGGCAGCTCGGCGGCGGGCCCGGGGTCGGTGGGGTCGGCGACGAGGGTGAGCACGACCGGCACGTCCAGGGCACGGGCTGCCGTGGCGTCGGCGGCCAGCAGCTCCCGCCACCGGGGGTGGGCGAGGTCGGTGGTCAGGTGAAGGAAGGCCGGCCGCAGCTCGGCGACGGCCGCGAGGGCGGCCGGCGGAAGCGCTCCCCCGGAGTGCTGCAGCCCCAGCGGGGGCATGACGCCGGCCGGGGTGGCCGCGTCGGGCCGGCGGGGGCGGGCGCGGGCCGGGCCCGGGGCGGTCGGGGCGGCGGTGATCCGGAGCCGGTGGCGCAGCACGTCGCCGGGGCGCAGAACGATCGGACGGGGCGCGGCCAGCGGCGGCGTGTAGGTCTTGAAGCCGTCGTCGGACCAGTCGCGGTGGTCCTCCACCTCGAACTCGCCGCCGTCGAGTTCCAGCACGACGCCGGTGGGGGCGAGGTCCAGCTCCATCCGGTCGCCGGCGGCGAACACCGGCGACCGGGCGACGTGCCGGGGAAACGCGAACCCGGCCGGGAGCCCGCCCGGGTGCCCGCGCACCGGGCGTCCGGCCTGGTCCCCGGGGTGCAGGACGGCCGGGCCGACCCGATTGACCCGCACCGCGCGGGTGCCGGCGGGCCGGGACTCGAACGCGACGTCGAAGCCGTCGGGGACGGCCCGGATCTCGCCGCGCAGGTCGAGACCGTGCCCCGGGTAGCGCGCCGTGAACGTGGCGGCGGGCCCGTCCCGGCCGGGCGGGGCGAGGGTGTACGTCAGCGCCGCCCGCTCGGTCGACCAGTCGGTGGCCCGCACGGTGTGCAGGACGCGGGTGAGCACCCGCCGCCCGTCGAGCCGGACGTCCTCGATCCCGCGCGCCGTGAGCCGGGCCGACCACCGCCCCAGCGCGAGGTCGTGCCACGGTTCGGCCGACTCCCGGTCCCCCCACGCCAGTTCGTCGGCCCCGCCGGTGTCAGGCACCCCAGCCGGCCTGCTGTCCGCCGGCCCGTTCGGCGCGGATCTTCTCGAAGTAGCCGGAGCGGGCGTATGCGCCCATCGGGTCCGGGTCCAGACCCGCGTCGGCGCGAAGCTCGGCGAGCAGCGGCCGCACGTCGGTGTGGTAGGCGTCCATCAACACCGCATTCGCCGCGAGCACGTCACCGGCGTCCTGAGCGGCCCGCAACGCGGCCCGGTCGACCAGCAGCGCCTTCGCGGTGGCCTCCTGCACATTCATCACCGACCGGATGACCGCCGGAATCTTCGGCTCGATGTTGTGACACTGATCGAGCATGAACGCGACACCCGCCTCCGCACGCAGAGCGTCGCCGCGCACGATCTCCTGCATGATCCGGAACAACTGGAACGGATCCGCCGCACCCACCATCAGATCGTCATCGGCATAGAACCGCGAGTTGAAGTCGAAACCACCCAACTTCCCGGCCCGCAGCAGAACCGCCACGATGAACTCGATGTTCGTCCCCGGCGCATGATGCCCAGTGTCGATGACCACCTGCGCCTTCGGCCCGAGCTGGAGGCAGTGCGCGTACGCCGTGCCCCAGTCCGGCACGTCCATGGCATAGAAAGCCGGCTCGAACAACTTGTACTCCACCAACATCCGCTGCCCGTCCCCCAGCCGGTCGTACGCCTCCCGCAACGCGGCGGCAAGCCGGTCCTGCCGGGCACGCACATCATCCTGACCCGGATAGTTGATGCCATCGGAGAACCACAACTTCAGATCGCGGGAGCCGGTGGCGTCCATGACGTCCACGCACTCCAACAGATGATCGACCGCCTTGCGCCGCACCCCCCGGTCGGGGTTGGTCACGCTGCCCAACTTGTAGTCATCGTCCTGGAACACGTTCGCATTGACCGCACCGAGAGCCACGCCCTGCTCCTTGGCATGGCGGGCCAGATCCGCATAGTCGTCGACCCGGTCCCACGGAATGTGCAGAGCCACGGAAGGCGCGACACCGGTGAACCGGTGCACGACGGCAGCGTCGGCGACCTTCTCGTACGGATCCCGCGGCACACCCTCCTGCGCGAACACCTTGAACCGCGTACCGGAATTGCCGAACGCCCAGGACGCCGTCTCGATGCGCTGGGCACGCAGCGCCGCCGCCACCCGAGCCCGGGTGCTTGGGGACAGCTCAGGCATCGGGTGCCTCCCCCGGTGCGGGGGCGCCGGGGGATCCCGGGCCCGTTCCGGGCAGCAGCGGATTGGCCACCATCGCTCCGATCTCGGCAAACACGTCGTGAAACGTTTCATACACCTGTTACGCTCACGGTAGGTCGCCACGCACGGCACGTCAAGGAGTTCGGCCAACTCGCCCTGCGTGTAACCTGGGGGACGGCGTTTTCCCGCCCGACCGTAGTTGACACGTTTTAGAAGGCGGCTCCCTGCCGGGGTCGCACCGGTGCCGCCGGCTGACGGCGACCGGCTGGCAAGGCGACGAGGAGCGAGGGCGATGACGGCCAGCATCAAGGAGGTCGCGCGCCACGCCGGGGTGTCCATCGGCACGGTGAGCAACGTGCTGAACCGGCCCGACCTGGTCGCCGAGGCCACCCGGCGGCGCGTCCTGGACGCCATCGCCGAGCTGGGGTACGTCCGCAACGACTCGGCACGGCAGCTCCGCGCCGGGCGCAGCCGCCAGATCGCCATCGTGGTGCTCGACGTCACCAACCCGTTCTTCACCGACGTGATCCGGGGCGCCGAGGCCGCCGTCGACAAGCACGGCGTGATGGTCGTCGTGTGCAACAGCGGCGACGACGACGAGCGCGAGCGTCGGCACCTGGAGCTGCTGGAGGAGCAGCGCGTACGCGGGGTGCTGATCACCCCCGTGGACGACTCGCGTGGCTCCCGGCTGGAGCAGCTCATCCGCCGGGGCACCCCCGTCGTGCTGGTGGACCGGGGAGCCGGCCGACACAGCCTGTGCTCGGTGGCAGTCGACGACGTGCTCGGCGGTCGCCTCGCCGGCGACCACCTGGTCGAGCAGGGGCACCGGCGGATCGCCTTCGTCGGCGGCCCGCTCAGCATCGCGCAGGTCGCCGACCGGCGCGCGGGCGTCACCCAGGCGCTGGAGGGCAACGCGGAGCTGATCAACGTCACGACCCCGAACCTGACCGTCGGCGCGGGCCGGTCCGCCGCCCGCGAGCTCACCGCCCTACCCGCGGCCGACCGGCCCACCGCCGTGATGTGCGCCAACGACCTGATCGCCCTCGGCGTGCTCCAGGAGCTGACCCGGCAGGGCATCCGGGTCCCCCAGGACATCGCCATCGTCGGCTACGACGACATCGAGTACGCGGCCGCCGCGGCGGTGCCGCTGTCCTCGGTGCGGCAGCCCCGCGAGCAGCTCGGCCGCACGGCCGCCCAGTTGCTCCTGGAGGAGGTCGACAACGCCGGGCAGCACCAGCACCGGCACGTGGTCTTCCAGCCGGAGCTCGTCGTGCGGGAGTCCAGCGCACGGCCCGCGCGGCGGCGACCGCGGCAGCCGTCGATCGCCTCCTAGCGGCGGTCGCCGCCGCGCAGGCCCGGTCAGAAGTCCTCGTCGAAGCCGACCGTGCCGGTCACCCCCACCTGGTAGGCCGACACCCGTCGTTCGAAGAAGTTCGACAGCTCCTGCACGTCCTGCAGCTCCATGAACGCGAACGGGTTGCGGCTGTGGTACATCGGCTCGATGCCGAGCGTGGCCAGCCGCCGGTCGGCCACGTGCTGCAGGTACTCGCGCATGTCGACCAGCGACAGCCCGGACACCCCCTGCTCCAGCAGGTCGGCGGCGAACTGCACCTCACACTCCACGGCCTCGGCCAGCATCTGCCGCACCTGCCGTTCCAGCTCCGCGTCGAACAGCTCCGGCTCCTCGGCGCGTACGGTGTCCACCACGTCGAAGGCGAACTCCATGTGCATCGACTCGTCGCGGAACACCCAGTTGGTGCCGGACGCCAGCCCGTGCAGCAGCCCCCGCGAGCGCAGGAAGTACACGTAGGCGAAGGCGCCGTAGAAGAACAGCCCCTCGATGCAGGCGGCGAAGCAGATCAGGTTGAGCAGGAACGCCCGCCGGTCCTCGCGCGTCCGCAGCTCCCGCAGGTCGTGGATCGAGTTGATCCAGGTGAAGCAGAACTCGGCCTTGCGGGCGATCGACGGGATGTTCTCCACCGCAGCGAACGCCGCGAACCGTTCCCGCTCGTCCGGCACGTAGGTGTCCAGCAGGTTGAGGTAGAACTGGACGTGCACCGCCTCCTCGAACAGCTGCCGGGACAGGTAGAGCCGGCCCTCCGGGGAGTTGACGTGCTGGTAGAGGTTGAGCACGAGGTTGTTGGCGACGATCGTGTCGCCGGTGGCGAAGAACGCGACCAGCCGGGACACCAGGTGCTGCTCCGCCGGGGAGAGCCGGGCGAGGTCGGCGAGGTCGGAGTGCAGGTCGACCTCCTCGACGGTCCAGGTGTTCTTGATCGCGTCCTTGAACCGGTCGAAGAACCGGGGGTAGCGCATCGGCCGCAGGGTCAGGTCCATCCCGGGGTCGAGCAGCAGGTGCCGCTGGCCGGCGGTGGAGCGGGGTTCGGAAACGGTCGTCACTGGCACGCCTCGCAGCTCTCGGGGTTCTCCAGGGAGCAGGCCAGCGCCTCGTCGGCGCTCACGGCGACGACCGGCCCGGCGGCCGGGGTGACCGCGACGGTGGCCTGCTGGATGCGGGTCGCGGGACGCGAGCGCAGGTAGTAGGTGGTCTTGAGCCCGGACTTCCAGGCGTACAGGTACATCGAGGAGAGCTTGCCGATGGTCGGCGCGCTCAGGAACAGGTTGAGCGACTGCGACTGGTCGACGTACGGGGCGCGGGCGGCGGCCAGGTCGATCAACGCGCGCTGCGGCAGCTCCCACGCCGTGCGGAACAGGCTCCGCACCGCCTCGGGCAGCTCGGTGACGCCCTGCACCGAGCCCTCGTCCCGCTTGATCCGCTCGCGGATCGCCGGGGTCCACAGCCCGCGCGCCTTCAGCTCACGGACCAGGTACGTGTTGACCTGGAGGAACTCGCCGGACATGGTCTCGCGCTTGAACAGGTTGGACACCTGGGGCTCGATGCACTCGTAGCAGCCGGCGATCGAGGCGATGGTGGCGGTCGGCGCGATCGCGACCAGCAGCGAGTTGCGCAGGCCGTGCGCGGCGATCCGCGCGCGCAGCGCGGCCCACCGCGACGGCTGCGTGACCCGCGCTCCCCACAGGTCCGGGTGCAGCTCGCCCTTGGCGGCCCGGGTCTGGGCGTACGCCGGGTGCGGGCCGAACCGCTCGGCGAGCCCGGCGGAGGTCTCCAGCGCGGTCAGGAAGATCTCCTCCTGCACCCGGGTCGACAGCTCGCGGGCCTCGGGCGAGTCGAACGGCAGGCGCAGGGTGAACAGCGCGTCCTGCAAGCCCATCAGCCCGAGCCCGACCGGCCGCCAGCGCGGGTTAGACGCCGCCGCCTGCTCGGCCGGGTAGTAGTTGATGTCGATCACCCGGTCGAGGAACACCACCGCCGTGCGGACGGTCGCGCGCAGCCGGTCCCAGTCGACGCCGTCGGCACCCACGTGCGCGCCCAGGTTGACCGAGCCGAGGTTGCACACCGCCGTCTCGGCGTCGTCGTTGACCTCCAGGATCTCGGTGCACAGGTTCGACAGGTGGATCACGTTGCCCGGCTCGCCGGTCTGGTTGGACAGCCGGTTGGACGCGTCCTTGAACGTCATCCACCCGTTGCCGGTCTGCGCGAGCGTGCGCATCATCCGCCCGTACAGGTCGCGGGCCCGGACCGTGCCGACGGCCTTCTTCTCCGCCGCCCGGTACGCGGAGTCGAACGCCTCGCCGTACAGGTCGGGCAGCTCGGGGGCGTCGGACGGGTCGATCAGCGACCAGTCGCCGTCGGCCTCGACCCGGCGCATGAACTCGTCCGGGATCCAGTTGGCCAGGTTCAGGTTGTGGGTGCGCCGGGACTCCTCGCCGGTGTTGTCCCGCAGCTCCAGGAACTCCTCGATGTCCGGGTGCCACGGCTCCAGGTAGACGCAGGCCGCGCCCTTGCGCCGGCCGCCCTGGTTGACCGCCGCCACCCCGGCGTCGAGCGTCTTGAGAAACGGCACGATCCCGTTCGAGCGCCCGTTGGTGCCCCGGATCAACGCGCCCCGGCCGCGCACCCGCGACCAGGAGATGCCGATGCCGCCGGAGAACTTCGACAGCTTCGCCACCTGGTGGTAGCGCTCGTAGATGGAGTCGAGTTCGTCGCGCGGCGAGTCGACCAGGAAGCACGACGACATCTGGGTGTGCCGGGTGCCGGAGTTGAACAGCGTCGGCGAGCTGGGCAGGTACGCCAGGGTGGACATCAGGCGGTAGAAGTCGACCGCCTCCCCCGCCGTCTGCGACAGCCCGCAGGCCACCCGCAGCAGCCAGTACTGCGGCGTCTCCACCACGAGCCGGGTCTGCGGGTGCCGCAGCAGGTAACGGTCGGCGACCGTGCGCAGGCCGAAGTACTCGAACCGCAGGTCCCCGGCCGGGTCGACGGCGTCGTCCAGCTCGCGGGCGTGGGCGGCCACGAAGGCGGCCGTGCCGTCGCCGATCAGGCCCAGGCCGTGGGCGTACCGGATGGACTGGCTGAAGCTTTCCACCTGCTGCCCGCGGACCTCCTCGGCCACGTACGCGGCCAGCAGCCGCGCCGCCAGCTTCGAGTACTGCGGTTCCTCGCCGATCAGCTCCGCCGCCGTCTGGATCGACAGCTTGTCCAGCTCGGCCGTGGTCGCCCCGTCGTACAGGCCGCTGATCGTCTTCGTCGCCACCCGCAGCGGGTCGACCTCGTCCAGGTCGGCGACCCAGCGCTGCACCGCTTCGACGATCTTGTTGACGTCCACCGGCTCGGTGTCGCCGTCCCGCTTACGGACCTGCATGACGTGCCGGCGTTGCCCCGGCCCCGCCTGCTCGCGCGTCGCGCTCATGTTCGCCCTCCTCAAGCCCGTCCCCGAGGTCGAGGGCGCGCGGGAGGACGCCGCCGGACACCCGCGACGGCACAACCCGCCGCCGCTGCCGGCTGATGGCGTCGGCCGTCCCACGCGGCCTTCGACCGCCGCACGCGTCGCGTGCGGCACGCTGGCAGGTCTTCGGACTCGCGGGCGTCGTGCTCGGTGCCTACTGACCGTCGCTTCCCAGGCCCCGCCGGGCCCAGTGCTTCGTTGACGGCGGTCGTTCCCACTCACCGCTGCGGGGCAGCCCCGGAATCACACCGGGTTCCCTCTTGCCTCGACCACCGTGGACCGATGGCCGAACCAGCTACGGGTGACACCATATATGGGCGCAAGGCGAAGATGGCAACACCAGATGATGTGTCGGGCGAGTCGCCTCGCAGCGTGACTTTCCCCTCACGCCAGGTGAGTGGCGACCACGGGCCACCCGCCGGACGACGGGCCAGCCCGCAGGTGCGCGGGCTGGCCCGGATCCGGGTTTGCGGCCGGCTAGGAGGTCTTCAGGCTCCACTGCTGGTTCGCGCCGCCGTTGCACGACCACAGGACGATCTTCGTGCCGTTGGCGGTGGCGGCGCCGCTGGCGTCCAGGCAGAGCCCCGACGCGACGCCCGTGATGCTGCCGTTGGCGTTGACGTTCCACTGCTGGTTGCTGCCGCCGTTGCAGTCCCAGATCACGACCGTGGTGCCGTTGCTGGTGCCCTGGCCGTAGGCGTCCAGGCACTTGTTGCCGTACACCTGGAGCTGGCGGCTCGACGTGTAGGTCCACCGCTGGTTGCTGCCGCCGCCGCAGTCGAAGAGCTGCACCTGGGTGCCGTTGGTCGTCGTCGAGTTCGGCACGTCCACGCAGCGGTTGGACTGGGTGCCGACGATGGTGCCCTGCTGGCCGTTGCCGCCGTTCGCCGGGGGCGGCGCCACCACGGCCGGCGCGGCCGACACGACGGTCGCCCGGTCCAGCGCGACGGAGCCGTTGCCGACGACCCGCACCCGCACGACGTGCTGCCCCTGGGTGAGGGTGCCGCTGTTGAAGAGCGCCACGTTGCCGCGACGGGCGGACGCCTGGAAGCTGACCGTCTGCTCCGGGCCGCCGTCGACCGAGACGGCGGCCGAGCCGTGCGACGGGTCCTGCACCCCGAACAGCACCACGCGGTTGCCGGTGACGGTGAGGGTGGCCGTGTCACCGGCCGTGCCGCTGCGGGTGTAGTCCTTGCTGAAGGTCTGGTTGTCCCCGACGGCCTGCCAGCTCCCCGCGTAGGTGAAGCTCTGCCGGTCGTTGACGTCGACCGGGAAGCCGAACGTGTACGCGCCGCTGGTCGGCACGATCGGGTCGGTGAACGCGGTCGTGTTCACGGTGACGTTCGCCGACGTCAGGCCCGGCGCCGACGCCGTCAGCGTCACCGCGCCGGTCTGGCCCAGCGCGCTCTTGAGATACACCGCGCCGGTGCCGGCCTCCAGGGCCAGCGGGCTCTCCCCCACGACCGCCCCGGGCCCGGTGACGGTGAACGACACGGGGGCGCTGTTGGTGGGTACCACCTGGTTGTTGCTGTCGAGGGCCTTGACCACGACGCGGGTCATGTCCCCGCCGTCGGCCTTGATCGCGGAGTCGTCGGCCGTCAGCGTCAGCCGGGTCGCCGCGCCCGGGGTGTGCCGGGTGTCGGTGGCCACGACCTGCCCGCCGATCCAGCAGTCGGCCCGCAGTTGCCCGCTGCTCACGGTGATCCCGGTGAACTGGAACATCGGGTGCGGCAGGCTCGTGTACGCGTTGGGGTTGATGCGCCCGCGGGACGCGCCGTTGACGAACAGCTCGACCTGCTGGCAGTTGCCGCCGACGTAGACGGTGCCGCTGGAGACGCCGGGCGTCCACTGGCTGGCGATCGACACGTACGGCCCGTACAGCGCCGGGTCGCGCTGCGAGGCGTACGCGGCGGCGGCGATCTTCGGGATCCGGAAGATGTCCGAGACGCCGTGGTAGCAGGTGTAGTCCTGGCAGGACGGCGGGGTCACGAACGTGGTGTTGTAGTCGAAGGCCGCCCAGCCCAGCGCGCCGGCCATGTTCGACCTGCCGGCGGCGGTGTTCTGCACGTTCAGGTGCACCCGCATCGTGTTGACCTGCGTCTGCTCCGGGTCCCACGACTTGTGCGGGGAGGTGTGCCCGACCGCCTCGGTGACCAGCCACGGCAGCACGGTCGGCGCTTCCGCGGTGCCGGAGAAGTCGTTGTAGGTGTAGACGTCCTCCAGCAGCTCGCTGCCCTTGAAGTTGCGCACGCCGCCGGTGGGACGCGACGGGTCGAGCTGCCGGGCCAGGTTGTTGGTGCGGGTGTAGAAGTTGTGGTTGTCGCCGGACTCGTTGATCCGCACCCCCCACAGCACGACCGACGGGTGGTTGCGGTCGCGCATCACCATCTCGCGGACGTTCTCCACCGCGATGTCCTGCCACGCGGTGTTGCCGATGTGCTGCCAGCCGGGGATCTCCTCCATCACCAGCAGACCGATCTCGTCGGCGCGGTCGAGGAACTCCGGGTCCTGCGGGTAGTGCGAGGTCCGCACGATGTTCGCGCCGAGTTCGTACTTGATGATGTCGGCGTCCTTGGCCTGGAGCCGGTTGGGCGCGGCCCGGCCGATGTAGGGGTAGGACTCGTGCCGGTTGAGCCCGCGCAGCTTCAGCGCCTGGCCGTTGATGTAGAACTTGCCGTCGCTCTTGTTGAACTGGATGCTCCGGATGCCGATCCGGGTCTTGTGCTCGTCCACGTAGGTGGAGCCGTCGCGCACCTGCGTGTAGACGGTGTAGAGGTACGGGCGGTCCGGGTGCCAGGCGGTGGGGTTGGCGATCGTGCTGGTGTTGTAGGCGAACTCGACGGCCGACTGCGCGCCGATGGTCTGGGTGGCCGTGCCGGTGGCCACGACGTTGTTGGTGGCGTCGACGACCTGGGTGACGACGGTGACCGACCGGGACTGTGCGCTGTCGTTGCGCACCCGGGTCCGCGCGTTCACCGTGTTGGTGTTCGGCGTGGTGAGGTACGTCCAGTCCACGTGCACCGGGTCGGCGACGATCATGTTGACGTCGCGGACGATCCCGCCCCAGACGTAGTAGTCGATCGCGCCGCCCTCCGGCGGGATGTCGTTGCGGGTCATGGAGTCGACCTTCACCGCGATCACGTTGTCGGCGCCGCCGATGTTGAGGTACGGCGTGACGTCGTACGTGAAGGACGTGTAGGCGCCCTTGTGCTGGCCGACGAAGGTGCCGTTGACGTAGACGTCGGCGACCTTCGCGACGCCCTGGAACTCGACCGCGATCCGGCGGCCGGCGTACTGGGTGGGCAGCGTGAAGTGGCGGCGGTACCACGAGGCGGGCACCTCGAAGTCGCCCTTGGGGAAGCCCTTGTGCGGATGGGTCCGGAAGTAGGGCAGGGTCACGGGGACGAAGCCGCTCTCGTCGAGCCCCACGGCCTGCCCGGCCCCGCCGGGCACGTCACCGGAGAACAGCCAGTTGGTGTTGAAGTTGAGCACGGACCGGTTGGACCCCTGCGGAACGTAGGGGGCGGCGGACGCCGGTCCCGGCGGCCCGATCAGCACGAGCGCGGCGGCGGTGACCAGCGCCGTGAGGGCAGCGGCTAGCTTTCGCATTGTCCTCCCCATCTCTCGGGAATGCGGGTTGAAGAACCGGGCCGTCCGGGTGCAGGCAGGGCTGCTGCGGCACGTGCGCTCCCCCGCCTGGCGGAGGTGACGGGAGCATCGCCAACGTAATTCGTATGACATCTGATGTCAATATCGTTACATGGGAGTACGTCGATGAATAGCGCAGCTCGTCCTGCGGTCCGGGCTGGCGGGCCGTACGGTCGGTTCAGGCGCGGTCACGCCGCGCCACACCGTCCGGACGTGAACGCATGTCGATCGGAGGCCCCGATGAGCCTGATCACGACAGTCGCCGCCGGCCTGGCCGCGACCGTACTGGGTGGCACGATGGTCGGCGCGCCGGCCGCCACCACCACGCTGACCGTCGACGGCCGGTGCAAGGCCCAGTTCGGCATCGGCCAGTGGCGCGACTTCGACTGCACCGCGTCGGCCACCGGCGGCGACGGCGACTACCGCTACACGTGGCAGCCGCTGATCCCGATCACGGTCTTCCACGACGACCGGGGCCCGTCGAGCAGCGGATACTGCACGGCGTACGCCGACACCGTCGTGCGGGTGACGGTCGTCAGCGGCGCCGAGACCGCCAGCGCAAACATCCCGTTCCCCTGCTTCTGAGGTGCGCCCGGATCACCCGCCGAGCCGGGCCAGCCCGGCGGCGAGCAGGCCGGGCACGGCACCGCCCACCGTCTCGAAACCGGAGCCGACGGTCATCCCCTCCACGAACCGGCGGTGCACGCCCTCCGCGATCACGGCCAGCTTGTAGTAGCCCAGCGCCTCGTAGAAGGTCAGATGGATGAGGTCGCGGGACGTGCCGGCGGCGTAGCCCGCCACCAGCTCGTCGCGGGTCGGGAAGTGGTCGCTGCCGGTCACCGGGCAGCCGTGCGGCAGCACGGGCGCGCACACCGGGTCGGTGTAGACCAGCAGCAGACCCAGGTCGGCGAGCGGGTCGCCGATCGTGGCCATCTCCCAGTCGAGCAGCGCGGCCGCCCCGGACAGGTCCGCCGCGTAGATGATGTTGTCCAGCCGGAAGTCGCCGTGCACGATGCCCGGCGCGGACTGCGGCGGCACGGCGGCCGCCAGGCATCGGTGCAGTTCGTCGGCGTCGGCGGACGGCCGGGTCGCGACGACGTCCCACTGCCGCTTCCAGCGGTGCACCTGTCGCAGCAGGAAGCCCTCCGGTCGGCCGAAGGCGTCGAGGCCGACGCTCGCGGGCGCCACGGAGTGCAGCCGCAGCAACAGGTCGACCATCGAATGCCCGACGGCGCGCACGGTCGACGGCGCGAGGACGGCGAGTTGCCCGGGGTCGCGGATCACCACGCCGTCCACCCAGGCCGCGAGGCTGAACGGCGCCCCGATCACGGCCGGGTCCGCGCAGTACAGCACGGGTGCCGCGACCGGAACGGTCGAGCCGGCCAGGGCGGCGGTGACCCGGAACTCGCGGTGGATGTCGTTCGCCGAGGGCGCGATGGTGCCGAACGGAGGACGCCGAAGCGCCCACGACCGGTCGCCGGCGTGGACGGCGTACGTCAGGTTGGAACGCCCACCGTCCACGAAGTCCACCCGCAGGCCCTCGGTGAGGCCCGGGATGCGGTCGGCCAGGTACGCCTCCAGCGCGGGCAGGTCCAGCGAACGCAGGTCGGCGGTCATGCCGGCAGCGCTCCCCGCACCGCCGCGTCGCGCTCCTGGACCCGGCGCTTGACCGCCCGGCGGGAGATCGCCCAGCGATGGGTCTCGCTCGGCCCGTCGTAGATCCGGAACGGACGCACCTCCCGCAGGTAGCGCCCGAGCATGAGGTCACCCGAGACGCCGAGGGAGCCGCAGATCTGCAGCGACCGGTCGACGATCCGCCACACCGCCTCCGCGACGAACGCCTTCGCGACGGAGGTGGACTGCGCGGCGCGGCCCCCGGAGTCGAGCTCCCACGCCGCCTGCAGGATGAGGGCGCGGCTGGCCTCGATCTCGATCTCGCTGTCGGCGAGCATCTGCTGGATCATGCCCAGGTCGGCCAGCGCCGACCCGAAGGCCCGCCGGTCGGCCGCGCGGTCCAGCGCGATGTCCTGGGCGTGGCGGGCCAGGCCGAGCCACCGCATGCAGTGCGTCAGGCGTGCCGGCGCGAGCCGGACCTGGGCGTTGTCGAACCCCTGGTCCACCGCGCCGAGGACCCGGTCGGCCGGGACGAAGCAGTCCTGTAGCACGAACTCGCCGTGCCCGCCGACCATCGCCTCGTCGAGGGTCTCGATCGTCCGGACCAGCTCCAGCCCGGGGGCGTCGGTGTCGACCAGGAACATCGTCGCCCCACCCCGGTCGCCGGGCTGGCCGGAGGTGCGGGCCATGACGATGGCGAACGCCGCCCCGTCGGCGCCGGTGGTGAACCACTTGCGCCCGTTCAGGACCCACCCACCCGACACCGGGCGGGCCGTGGTGGCGAGCGCGCTCGGGTCGGATCCCGCCCCCGGCGCCGGCTCGGTCATGGCGAAGCAGGAACGGATCAGCCCGGCCGCGAGCGGGCGGAGGTAGCGCTCCTGCTGGTCGGGGTCGGCCACCGCCGCCAGCAGGTGCATGTTGCCCTCGTCGGGGGCCGCGATGTTGAGCGCCAGCGGGCCGAACAGCGAGTAGCCGGCCTCCTCGAACACGAGCGCCTGCCCGCGCCGGTCGATGCCCAGGCCGCCCCACCGCGGGGGAAGGTGCGGGCAGAAGACGCCCGCCTGTCTCGCCGCGGCCTGCAGATCGCGCCGCACCTGCTCCGGCAGCGCATGGGCGCTGCCCCGGTGCTCGCGCTCGACGGCGAGCACCGTGCCCCGGACGAACGCCCGGGTGCGTTCGGCGACGGAGCGGGCCGCGTCGTCGGGGGTGAGATCCACGGCCAAGGCTGCCTCCGATGCCATCAACCTGAGCTAACGCTCACTAGCCGATCCAGGGAAGCAGTCCCGCGCAGGCGTGTCAACATGTGCCGGTGGAATCCCGGAAGATGGACGACCAGGCACGCCCGCACGGCCCCGCCCCCACCCCTGCGGGCGGGCGGCCGGATCGAGGCGAGCGGGTCCGGGCCGCAGCGCTCGACCTGTTCGCCGCCCGCGGCTACCAGCTCACCACCATGGACGAGATCGGCGAACGCGCCGGAATTCGAGGCCCCAGCGTGTACAAGCACGTGCGCTCGAAGCAGGACCTGCTCGCCGGGATCATGCTGCGCACCATGACGGCGCTGCTGGAGGACCAGCAGGCCGCCCTGGACGGCGGCACCGACGTCGAGAGCCGGCTGCGCCGGGCCGCCGAGGCCCACGTGCGATACCACGCCCGGCACGCGGCGGAGGCGTTCGTCGGCAACCGGGAGATCAACAGCCTGGACGAGCCGCACCGCAGCGACGTTCTCGACCGGCGCGCCACCTACGAGCGGCGGCTGCGTCAGCTCATCACCGACGGCGTCGACCTCGGCCGGTTCCGGGTCCCGTCGGCCCGGCTCGCCTCGTACGCGATTCTCGACATGGGCATCGGCGTGGCGATGTGGTTCCGGCCCGACGGCGAGTTCACCGAGGACGAGGTCGTCCGCCAGTACGGGGAGATGGCCCTGCGGATCGCGGGGCACCACCACCAGGACGGTTCACATATTTGAACCTGTTGACAGCATCTGGAACAGGTGGAAACAATGGCCGGACTCTCCAGCCGAGCGAGACGGAACCCTCTGTTATGGCGAGCAGCGCCCGAGCGGGCCGTGCCGACCGGGACGGGCCCCACAGCAGCCTCAGCTTCGAACCCCTGACCCCGACCGCCTTCCTCGACCGGGCCGCGGCGGTGCACGCCGACCGGTTGGCGGTGGTCGACGGCGCGCTACGGCTGACGTACCACCAGTTCCACGACCGGTGCCTGCGCCTGGCCGGTGCGCTGGCCGACCTCGGCGTCCGGCCGGGTGACCGGGTCGCCGTCCTGGCACCGAACACGCACCTCATGCTGGAGGCGCACTTCGGGGTCCTCTACGGCGGCGCGGTCCTCGTCACGCTGAACACCCGGCTCGCCGCCGACGAACTGCGCTACATCCTCGACCACGCCGGCTGCCGGGTCCTGCTGCACGACCCGGATCTCGCCGGGTTCGCCGCCACGATCGTCCGGGCGCTGCCCGGGGTGCGGCTGGTCGACGGCGGCGCGGACTACGAGCGACTGCTCGCCGCCGCGCCACCGCGCCGGGTGCCGGTGACCGACGAGCGGGCGCTGATGGCGTTGAACTACACCAGCGGCACCACCGGCCGCCCCAAGGGGGTGATGTACCACCACCGGGGCGCCTACCTCCAGTCGCTGGCGATGGTCGCTCACTTCGGACTGGGCGCCGACACCGTCCACCTGTGGACGCTGCCGATGTTCCACTGCAACGGCTGGAGCTTCACCTGGGCGGTGACCGCCGCCGGGGGCACCCACGTCTGCCTGCCCAGGGTCGCGCCGGATCGGGTCTGGGAACTGATCCGCGACGAGCGGGTCACCATGCTGTGCGCCGCGCCCACGGTGCTTGTGTCCCTCGCCGAGGCGGACGCGGCCGGCGCCGTCGCGGGCCGGCAGGTCACGGTCGCGGTCGGCGGCGCGCCGCCGTCGCCCAGCCTGCTGCGCCGGTGCGCGACGCTCGGCTTCGACGTCACGCACCTGTACGGGCTGACCGAGACCTTCGGCCCGGCGGCGATCTGCGACTGGCGGCCGGAGTGGGATGACCGGCCGGCTGCGGAGCAGGCGGCGCTGCGCGCCCGGCAGGGCGTGGCCAACGTGGTCTCGTGCGAGCTGCGGGTGCTGGACGCCGACGGACACGACGTCCCCGCCGACGGCGAGACGGTCGGCGAGGTCGCGATCCGCGGCAACAACGTCATGCTCGGCTACTACCGGGACGAGGCGGCGACCCGGGAGGCCGGACCGGGCGGCTGGTTCCGCACCGGCGACCTCGGGGTCCGGCACCGGGACGGCTACCTCCAACTGCGCGACCGCGCCAAGGACGTGATCATCTCGGGCGGGGAGAACATCTCGTCCATAGAGGTCGAGGCGGTGCTGTGCAGCCATCCCGCGGTGCTGGAGGCCGCGGTGGTCGCGGTGCCCGACGAGCGCTGGGGCGAGCGGCCGGTGGCCTTCGTGACGCTGCGGCCCGGCGCGCCCGCCGACCCGGACGCGCTGCGCGCCCACGTGCGGGCCCACCTGGCCGCCTTCAAGGTGCCCGACCGCATCGAGTTCGGCGACCTGCCCAAGACGGCCTCGGGCAAGGTCCGCAAGGTCGAGCTGCGCGCCACCGCCCGGTAGGCCGAGCTCTGCCGGTGCCCGGCAGGGCTCGGCCTACCGGCCCTCGGCCACCACCAGCACGTCCAGGGTGCGCGGACCGTGCACCCCCTCGACCCGGTCGAACTCGATGTCGCTCGTGGCGCTGGGCCCGCTGATCCAGGTCATCGGCCGGGTGGCGTCGAGTCGGGCGATCGCGTCCGGCACGGCCGGCACGATCTGGTCGGCACGCACCACC
The DNA here is from genome assembly GCF_054052245.1 of Micromonospora sp. PTRAS2. Taxonomy (NCBI): domain Bacteria; kingdom Bacillati; phylum Actinomycetota; class Actinomycetes; order Micromonosporales; family Micromonosporaceae; genus Micromonospora; species Micromonospora sp. PTRAS2. The sequence goes on along the minus strand of NZ_JBSWBU010000008.1, from coordinate 102,855 downwards.
ACCAGGTGGTAGTCGGGAACCAGGGTGACCGCGCGCCAGCCCTGGCCCGGCCCCGAGTCGAGCACGATCGTGCCGGTGAGCGCGATCGCCAGGGCGCAACCGGAGACCACGCCGTCGAAGGCGTCGAGCGCGACCGGGTCCGGTGGCGCGTCGCCGCCGACCACCTGCCAACCGGGCGCGGTCCACCGCGCGGGCAGGCCGTGGGGGACGCAGATCCGGGTCCGGCCGCGCTCGCCCAGGATGCCGGCGATCGTCGCGCCGACCTCGTCCGCACCGCACTGGTACGCGCTCGCCCGGTAGTCGGTCAGCCGTTCCACGAACAACCCGACCGGGTCGTCGGCCGGGCGCGCGCCGACGCCCCGGTAGTCCCGGGACACCCCGCCGCCGGGCGGCTGCGTTCCGACGGCGAGCCGGACCCGGCGCAGCACCTCGGCCCGCGCGGCGTCGGCGTCGCGTCCGGTCCCGCCGGCGGGCAGCATGTCGCGGCTCACCGCCGCCTCCCCCGGGCCCGGAACGGGCGGCGCGGCGGGCGGGGCGCGTCCCGCGACCTCGTCCACGCCGACATCGGCGGCGGCAACCGGCGGATCCAACCGGTACGCCGGCCCAGGACCCGCCCCAGCCACAGCGCCCGTAGGGCGGCGGACCAGCGCCCCGGGCTGGACATGAACCAGCCGAGCACCGACATCGCGGCGGCCTCGGACGTCGGCAGCCGCCGCTGCCGCGCGCCCGCCGCCACCGCCTGCGCCCGCAGGTGCACCAGCATGCGCGGGATGTCGATCGCCACCGGACAGGCGTCGAAGCAGGCCCCGCACAGGGTCGACGCGAACGGCAGGTGAGGGTGGTCGGCCACCCCGGTCAGTTGCGGGGTGAGCACCGCGCCGATCGGCCCGGGATAGACCGAGCCGTACGCGTGCCCACCCGTGCGCTCGTAGACCGGGCAGACGTTCAGACACGCCGAGCACCGGATGCAGCGGAGAGCCGCCCGACCAGCCGAGTCGGCCAGGGTCGCGGTGCGCCCGTTGTCGAGCAGCACGAGGTGGAACTCCTGCCCCTCCACCGCGCCGGTCCACATCGACGTGTACGGGTTCATCCGCTCGGCGGTCGACGAGCGGGGCAGCAGTTGCAGGAACACCTCGAGGTCGCGCCAGCTGGGCAGGACCTTCTCGATCCCCATGACGGTGATCAGGGTGCGGGGCAGGGTGAGGCACATCCGCCCGTTGCCCTCGGACTCGACGACCGCCAGGGTGCCCGTCTCGGCGATCGCGAAGTTCGCCCCGGAGACGGCCACCCGCGCCGTGAGGAACCGCTGCCGCAGGTGGGCCCGTGCCGCCTCGACCAGCTCGGCCGGCTCGTCGCCGAGCGCGGGGTCCACCCCGGCCATCTCGCGCCGGAAGATGTCGCGGATCTCCCGCCGGTTGCGGTGGATGGCGGGCACGAGGATGTGACTGGGGTGGTCCCGGCCGAGTTGCACGATCAGCTCGGCCAGGTCGGTCTCGACGGCATCGATGCCGCCCTGGGCCAGGGCCTCGTTGAGGCCGATCTCGGCGGTGACCATCGACTTGACCTTGACCACCTCGGTCGCGCCGGCCTGCCGGACCAGGTCGACGACGATGGCGTTGGCCTCCGCCGCGTCCCGGGCCCAGTGCACCGTGCCGCCGCGGGCGGTCACCGCCTGTTCGAGCTGGAGCAGGTAGCGGTCGAGGTGGTCGAGCACGTCGTCCTTGATGGCGGCTCCGGCGGCCCGGAGCTGCTCCCAGTCGTCGAGCTCGGCGACCGTCTGCAGTCGCCGGCCACGGATGGTGCGGGTGGCGTGCGAGAGGTTGCGCCGCAGCTGGTCGTCGCGCAGCGCCTCGGCGGCGGCGGCCGGGAACGGCGTCGCGGCGTGCAGGTTGCCGACGCCGGGCGACGCGGTGGGCAGGCCCAGGAACACCGTCACGGTCGTCTCCTCGGGGGCGGTGGAGCACCGGGCGGTGCCCACGGTCGATCTCGGGTCGCGGCCAGGATCTCGGCCAGGTGCACGGTGCGGGCCCCCGCCGCCGCGCGGGAGAGCCCGCCGCCGAGGTGCGTGAGGCACGAGGCGTCACCTGCGGTGACGACGGTCGCGCCGGTCGCGTCGACCGCCCGCAGCTTGTCGGCGAGCATGGCGGCGGACACCGCCGCGTTCTTCAGCGCGAAGGTGCCACCGAAGCCGCAGCAGGAGTCGGCGTCGGGCAGGTCCACGAGTTCGATGCCCTCGACCCGGTCCAGCAGTCGTCGCGCCCGGTCGCCGGTGCGCAGCAGGCGTAGCGCGTGGCACGCCTGGTGCAGCGTCACCCGGTGGGGGAACCACGCACCGACGTCCAGCACGCCGCGCACGTCGACGAGGAACTCGGAAAGCTCGTAGGTGCGTGCCGCGACGGCGGCCGCCTCGGCGGCCAGCCCCTCGTCGCCGGCCGCCCGGGCGAGCTCGACGTGCTGGTGCCGGATCGCCGCCACACACGAGCCGCTGGCCACGACGATCGCCTCGGCGTCGGCGAACGCCGCGACGTGGTTGCGGACCAGGGCCAGCGCCTGGTCCGGGTAGCCGGAGTTCACGTGGAGCTGACCGCAGCAGGTCTGTCGCCGGGGCACGGCCACGTCGAGGCCCAGCCGTTCGAGCACCGCGACCGTCGCGGCGCCGACGCGGGGCACCAGCCCGTCCACGAGGCACGTGACGAACAGCGCCACCCGGACCGGGGACGGAGCTGACGCGACGGTACGGGCGGAAGGCCCGGCATCCTGGCCCAATCGATGTCCTTTCGGCGTGCCACCCGACCCGGTGACCCACGGGCGGCGACGAGGTTGTATGGTACCAGTATCAAAACCATGGTTCATCTACATGAACAGGTCCGTTCCTATGAGCACTCTCGTCAAGTCGGCAGACCGCACGCTGGCGATCCTCGACCTGCTGACCGAGCACCGTGACGGGTTGACCCTGACCGAGGTCCAGCGCCGCCTGGAGTTCCCCAAGAGCAGCACCTACGTGCTGCTCATGACGATGACGGCCCGGGGCTTCCTCGAACAGGACCCCGACACCCGCCGGTTCCGCATCGGCATCCGGCTGTGGCAGGCCGGCCAGAGCTACGTCGCGATCAACGACCTGGAGAAGGTCGCGCTGCCGTACATGGAGACCCTCCGGGACACGCTGAACGAGACGGTCCAGCTCGCCACCCTCGACGGCACCGACAACGTCTACATCGCCAAGGTCGATCCGGATCACCACCTGCGTCTCGCCTCCCGGGTCGGCGTGCGCCTGCCGGCGTACGCGACCGGCATCGGCAAGGCACTGCTCAGCCAGCTCGACGAGGACGACCTGCGGGACCGCTTCGCCGACACGGAGTTCGTCCCGTACACGCCGCAGACCGTCACCTCGCTCCCCGAGCTCGTCGCCGCCGTCCGGCAGGCCCGCACGCACGGGTACGCGATCGACAACTGCGAGTACACCCCGGGCGTCTTCTGCGTCGCCGCCCCGCTGAACGGCCTGCGGGCCACCACCCGGGCCGCCATCAGCGTCTCCATTCCCGAGGTCCGCAAGACACCCGAACTCATCCGGCGCACCATCGACACGCTCTGCTCCACGGCCCACCAGCTCTCGCTGCGCCTGGGCTACCGGGACGGCGCCGCACCCACGACACGAAGGGACTGACATGGAGTTGTTCCGCTTCGGCGCTCCCGGCAAGGAACGCCCGGCCGTGCGCCACGAGGGCCGGGAGTACGACCTCACCGGGCTCACCGCCGACCTGGACGGTTCCTTCTTCGAGACCGACGGCATCGAGCGGGTGGCCGCCGCCCTCGCCGCCGGCACGCTCGACCCGGTCGACACGGCCGGGCAGCGGATCGGCGCACCGATCGCGCGCCCGCCCGCCGTGGTGTGCATCGGAATGAACTACGCGGCCCACGCCACGGAGTCCGGCGCCGCACCGCCGGAGCACCCGGTGGTCTTCCTCAAGCACCCCGGCTGCGTGGTCGGCCCCGACGACGACGTCATCCTGCCGCTCGGGTCGACGAAGACCGACTGGGAGGTTGAGCTCGCCGTCGTCATGAAGCGCACGCCGCGCCACCTCACCGACCCGGCCGACGCCCTGGACTACGTGGCCGGCTACGCGCTCGCCAACGACCTGTCCGAGCGCGCCTTCCAGATCGAGGTCTCCGGCGGTCAGTGGTCCAAGGGCAAGTGCGCGGAGACGTTCAACCCGCTCGGGCCGGTGCTGCGCCCGGCGAGCGAGCTCGACCCCGGCCGGCTGCGGCTGCGGTCCTGGGTCAACGGTGAGCCCCGGCAGGACTCCAGCACCGCCGACATGATCTTCTCGGTGCCCGAGCTGATCGTCCACCTCAGCCAGCACATGCTGCTGATGCCCGGCGACGTCGTCAACACCGGCACCCCGGAGGGCGTCGCGCTGTCCGGCCGGTTCCCCTACCTCAGGGTCGGCGACGTCGTGGCCCTGGAGATCGAGGGCCTGGGCCGGCAGGAGCAGACCGTCGTCGGGCACCGAGCGGCCGGCTGACCCCGCCGCTTCCCGCTGTCCGGCCGGGCCGGACAGCGGGAAGCGCACCCCGGGCACGTCACCGCCCGGGCGGCTCGGCGACCAGCCCGTCCGGGTACGCGGTGAGCTGGTCGGCGTCGTAGAGGGTCAGCGGCACGTCGGCGACCCGTCGCACCCGCTCGTGCGCCGCCATGGCCTCGTAGATGTTCTCGCAGATCCCGATCGGATGGTCGGAGTCCAGGTTGCGGCGGGTGAAGTAGGCGTCGGTGACGGTGACGACGCCGACGGTGCTGTCGATCTCGACGGCCATCGAGGCGCGGTGGTGCGACCCGGTCCACCAGGTACGGATGCCGGGCACGACCTCGTCCTCGTCGGCGAGCAGCCGGACCCGGTCCCACGCCTCGTGGGTGAGGTGGTGCAGCACCTCCGGCGACAGGGAGGACCAGCGGTCGTCGTGCGGGTGCTTCGTCGTCCGGTGGAAGTGGGTCCACCCCCGCTCGGTCAGGCAGATCTGCGCACGGGGGAAGAACGGCACGTTCGACGTGGTGTAGAGCTGCAACGGGGTCAGCAGGACGTGCGTGATGTCCTCGGGGGCGAGGCCGTGGGCGGCCAACTGGTCGGGCAGCCACTGCCCGGGGTCCCGCCGCAGGGCGGCCCGCTCGCCGAGGAAGGTGGCCCACCGCGCGTTCATCGGGCCCAGATCCCGGGCCGGGCCGGTGCTCACCAGCGCGTTGACGCCCGGGCCCTGGATCAGGACCGCCTGGAAGGCGAGCCGGTACCAGCGGTCCCAGTCCGACATCCAGTACACCTCGGGCCCCGGCACGTCACCGTCACCGAGATGAAGTAGCCGCACGCCGTACATGGCGTTCCTCCTTTCCTTGGGGTCGGCCGGCAGGGGTCGTCGCCGCGCCGTCACGGCCGCAGCACCGCCTTGACCACGTCCTGGCGGCCCCGCATCAGCTCGGTGAAGATGGTGGCCCCGTCGGCGAGGTCGAACGGTGAGGTCCAGTCCAGCGCGACCGTCTCCGCGAGGGCGACCGCGTGGGCGAATTCGGCACCCGTGTAGCAGTACGAGCCCACGACGTGCTTCTCCTCCCGGACGATCTGCTGTCCGTCGAAGCCGGCGTCGCCGCTGAGCAGGCCCACCCAGACGGCCGTGCCGCCCGGACGCAGGCGCTGCACCGACAGCCGGTGGGTGGCCGCGGCGCCCACCGCGTCGATGATGACGTCGAACTCGCCGGTCAGGGTCGGGCCGACGGCCGCCGCGCCGAGGCGCTCGGCCACCGCCAGGCGGGCCTCGGACAGGTCGCAGACCGTCACCTCGTCGGAGTACTGGCGGGCGACGAGCAGCGAGACCAGGCCGATCGTGCCGGCGCCCAGGACCGCGATCCGCGCGCCCTCGGCCGGGCGGGCCAGGTTCAGGGCGTGCACGGCGTTCGCCAGCGGCTCGATCATCGCGGCCGTCTCGAACGACATCGTGGGCGCCAGCGGGTGCAGCGCGTGCTCGGGCACCGCCACGTGCTCGGCGAACGCGCCGGGCCGGTGGATGCCGAGGATCTGCCGGCGGCGGCACAACTGCTCGCGGCCGAGGCCGCACAGGTCGCAGGTGCCGCAGCTCAGCAGCGGGTTCACCGTGACCCGACGCCCGTCGCTCGTGGTGCCGGAGAACTCGTGTCCCATGATCAGCGGCGGGCTGCGGAAGTGGGAGTCGCCGATGCCGTGCAGTTCGCTGCCGCAGATGCCGACGGCGCGGACGGCGACGACGACCTCACCGTCGGACGGCACGGGCGGCGCGACGTCGAGCAGTTCCACCGTGTTCGGCCGGGTGAAGACGAGAGCGCGCACCGGTCAGCCCGCCGTGGTCAGCAGGTCGCGCAGGATCTCGGCGGCCCGCCGCTGCAACTGCGGCAGCGACACCGTCGACAGGTACGCGAGGTGGGGGGTCACCAGGGCCCGCGGGTGCCCGGCCAGCTTCGCGGACGTCTGCTCGGGTGGCTCGCTGGCCAGCACGTCGAGCGAGGCGAAGCCCAGCGTGCCGGCGTCGAGCGCCGCCAGCAGGTCGGTCTCGACCACGAGGGCGCCCCGGGCCGTGTTCACCAGGTGGCCGTCGGCCCCGAGCGCGTCGAGCACCGCGCGGTCGACGATCCCGCGCGTCTGTGGCGTCGCGGGCACGTGCAGGGTGAGGTGGTTGACCGCGGCGGCGAGCTCGACCAGCGTCGGGTGCGCCGTGACGCCGGCGGGCACGTCGGAGACGAACGGGTCCCACACGTGCACCGGGAAGCCCAGGGCGAGGGCCCGCGAGGCGACCTCGCGGCCGATGCGGCCGAAGCCGGCGACGCCGACGGGGTCCTGCCCGGGCGGCAGCGCGGGGGCGATGCCCGCGGTGGTCCACCCCACGTCGGCGCACGACCGGCTGGCCGTGGTGAGCCGGCGGTTGTGCGCGTAGACGGCCGCCATGCTGTGGTCGGCGACCTCCGCCAGGCAGTAGTCGTCGACGTTGCGCACCTCGACCCCCCGCCGGGCGGCGGCGGCCAGGTCGATGTTGTCCAGGCCGATGCCGTAGCGCACGACGGCACGCAGCCGGGGCAGCCCGGCCAGCACCCGGTCGGTGATGGGCGCCCACTGCACCAGCAGCCCGTCGGCGTCGCCGGCGACGTCGAGGACGGCGTCCTCGGTCCTGGCGTCGAACCGGCTGACCGCGAAGTCGCCGGCCAGCACGGCTCGTTCGATCGAGCCGTCCCCCAGGTTGGTGTCGGTGATGACGATGTTGGTGGTCACTGTCGTTCCTCGAATCACTAGTCGATGCGCCCCGCGGGGCGGGCGGTGCTACCGGGAGCCGGCGAAGGACGAGTCGTCCCCGAGCCCTTCGGGCCCCATGGCGAGGTAGCCGCCGTCCACCGGCAGTTCGGTGCCGGTGATGAAGCTGGCGTCAGAGGAGCACAGGAAGGCGATGGCGCGGGCCACCTCCACCGGCTCCCCGAGGCGGCGCAGCAGGTGGAACCGGCCCCAGACCGGCTCCCAGGCGGCCCGGTCGCCGCCCGCCGCCCGGGCGACCTCGGGGGTCCAGATCCAGCCGGGGCTGACCACGTTGACGCGGATGCCGTCGGGGGCGAGGTCCATCGCCATGCACCTGGTCAGCGTGACGATCGCGGCCTTCGTCGTGTTGTACGTCCACCGGGACCGCTGCGCGACGTGCGCCGAGATGCTGGCGGTGTTGACGACCGCCGCGCCCGGGGCGCGGGCCAGCAGGGGGTGGGCCGCCTGCACGACGTTGCTGATGCCCTGCACGTTGACCCGCAGCACGTGGTCCCAGTCGGCGCCGGTCACGTCGAGGCCACGGGCCAGGAACGTCGCGGCGCAGTTGACGACGAGGTCGAGGCGTCCGTGCCCCGCCGCCACACCGGCGATCACGTCCTGCACCGCGGCCCGCTCGGCGACGTCGACGACGGCGGCGGTCGCGGCGCCCCCGGCGGCCTCGATCGCGGCGACCGTGGCGGACAGACCGGCCGGGTCGATGTCCATCGCGACGACGTGCACGCCGAGGGCGGCCAACTCCTGCGCCGTCGCGGCCCCGATGCCCGAGGCTGCCCCGGTGACGGCACCGACCCGACCGATCCACTCCATGTGGTGTTCCCTTCCTCAGGCCGCCGGTCGCGTGACCGGCGGCGGCGTCAGTTCGTGACCCAGGCGTTGGCGAAGGTGGGCACGCTGTAGCGCAGCCGGCTCGGCTCGTCGTAGTCGGCGCTGTGCATCCGCTTGGACCAGATGAAGCCGATCGGCGCGCTGGTCGTCCACACCCAGGGCAGCTGGGTGGTCAGCACGGTGTCCGCCTCGTTCCACAGCTGCTTGCGCTTGGCCGGGTCGGACTCGGCGCGCGCCGCGGTCACCCGGGCGTCGAACGTCGCGTCGGTGAACCCGCCGGTGTTCAGGTCGCCACCGGAGTACAGGAACCGGTAGGGCAGCAGGTCCGGCGTCAGGAAGCCGGCCATGGTCCAGCAGATCGCCTGGTACTTCTTGCCGAAGAAGGCCGCCACCCACGCCGAGTAGTCCAGCGCGTCGAGCGTGACATCGAAGCCGGCCGCCTTGAGCTGCGCGACGATGACGTCCGTGGCCGGGCGGATGGTGTTGCACGTGTACGAGAACGTCGCCTTCCGGCCCGTCGCCGTCTCGTACTCCTTGACCAGCGCCTTGGCTCCGGCCAGGTCGAATCCCGGGTCGGCGGCCGTGCCGTGGAAGGCGTTCCCCTCGGGGAACAGGCTGACCGCCGGCTTGCCGAAGCCCTCGGTGGTCAGGTCGACGATCTCCTGCCGGTTGAGCGCCTTGGACACCGCCTGCCGCAGCCGCAGGTCGTCGAACGGCGGCTGGGTCAGGTTGAGGATGACGGCGTCCTGGTCGCCGCCCACCCCCTGGACGAAGTTGACCTGGCTGTCGGCCTTGGCCGTCTGCATCAGGGTGGGGTTGACCGTCGACATCAGGTCGATGTCACCCGCCTGCAGGGCCTGGTAGGCACTCTGCGGGTCGGCGATCGTCTTGATGACGACCTGGTCCAGGTAGACCTGCCGGTCCTTGTTCCAGTAGTTCGGGTTACGCACCAGCTCGACCGGCTTGCCGGGCGACCAGGACTTCAGCTTGAACGGTCCGACGCCGGCCGCGTGGGCCGTGTAGTCGTCGCCGTACTGCTTGAGGGCGGTGGGCGAGGCGATGTAGCCCGCGGTGCCGGAGCCGTCGTAGGCGAAGGCGTACGGCAGGCTGGCGAACGGTTCCTTCAGGCGAAGCAGCACGGTGGTCTCGTCGGGGGCCTCCACCGACTTGACCGACGACAGCAGCGCCGCGGCCGTGGAGCCCTTGGCCATGCCGCGCTCCAGGTTGAACTTCACCGCCTCGGCGTTGAAGGGCGTGCCGTCGCTGAACTGGACCCCGGTGGGCAGGGTCATCGTCCAGGTCAACTTGTCCGGGCTCGCGGTCAGCGACTTGGCGAGGTTGGGCTGGGGCTGGTCGCCGAGCTTGGGAACGACCATGAGGGTGTCGTAGATCGACGAGCCGACCAGCGCCATCGCGTTGGCCGATCCCTTGCTCGGGTCGAGGGTCGTCACCTCGACCGCCAGGGCGACCGTCAGCGTCCCGCCGGCCCGGGGCGCGGTGTCGCCACCGGTGTCGCCGGTGCCGGCCTTCGTCGTGCAACTGGTCAGGGCCACCGCCAACAGGGGGGTCAGCAGCAGGGCTGTCGCCCGGCCGAAGCGGCGGCGGGCTGGGGGAAAAGGCATGTCGGGGCCTTTCGGATGACGGGTTCGGGGGTGGTGGAACCGTGTCGCGGCGGGCCGGCCGGGCAGCCCGGAGGCTGGGTCAGACCGTGTTGGACGGCTGCGCCGCGACACGCGGGGTGGTCGACGGGAAGGGATGGACGCAGGCCACCTCGTGGCGCGGCGCGATCTGCCGCAGCGGAGGCGACGACGTGGTGCAGGCGGTGGTCACCGACGGGCACAGCGTGGCGAACCGGCAGCCGGCCAGCTGGCGGCCGTCGACGTCCTCGGCACCCGGGGTGGGCTGGACCCGGGGCGCCCGGGCGGCGGCCAGGTCAAGGGAGGGTACGGAGTCCTGCAGCATGACGGAGTAGGGGTGGCGCGGGTCGTGCGCGATGTCGAGGGCGCCGCCCTGTTCCACCACCCGGCCGGCGTACATCACCGCCGTGCGGTCGCACAGCGACGCGACGACGCCCAGGTCGTGCGAGATGAACAGCATGGCCAGCCCCTGCTCGGCGCGCAGCTCGGCCAGCAGTTCCAGGATCTGGGCCTGGATCGAGACGTCCAGCGCGGACACCGGCTCGTCGCAGACGAGGATCTCGGGGCGCAGGATGGTGGCGCGGGCGATCGCCGCGCGCTGGCACTGGCCGCCGGAGACCTCCCGGGGCCGGCGGTGGGCCAGTTGTTCGGTGATGCCCACCCGGTCCAGTTCGGCGAGGGCACGCCGCCGCCGCTCGGCGGGGGTGCCGTGCCCGTGCACCCGCAACGGCTCGGCGACCGAGTCGAGCAGGGACCGCTTCGGGTTGAACGACGCCGCCGGGTTCTGGAAGATCGCCTGTACAGACCGGCGCAGCCGGCGGTCGTGACGCCGCACCGGCTCGCCGTGCAGGAGCAGGGTGCCGCCGCTGAGCGGGACGAGGCCCAGCATGGCCCGGGCGGTGGTGGACTTGCCGCAGCCGGACTCGCCGACCAGGCCGAGGATCTCGCCCCGGTGCAGTTGCACCGAGACCTGCGAGACGGCCTCGACCGGGCCGGTGCCGTAGCGGACCGAGCCGTCCCTGAGTTCGAACACCGGGGCGCTTCGCTCGGCGGTCATTCCGCCACCTCCCTGTCCTGGTGCGGCGCGACCGCCGCGCCGACCGCCGGTTCGCCGGGGTGCCAGCAGGCGAACTCGTGCCCGGCCCCCGCCGCACGCGCCGTCATCGGCGGCTGCGCCGTGCGGCACCGGTCGGACGCGAAGCCGCAGCGGGGCGCGAACCGGCAGCCGGGCGGCGGGTCCAGCAGGTTCGGCGGCAACCCCGGAATCGGCCTGGGCAGGACCTGCCGCGCCACGTCCGCCCGCGGGATCGCGGCCATCAGGGCGCTGGTGTAGCGCATGCCGGGGCGGGCGAAGACGTCGGCCACGGGACCGCGCTCGGCGATCCGGCCGGCGTACATCACCGCCACCCGGTCGGTGTGCCGGCCCACCACGCCCAGGTCGTGGCTCACCATGACCAGCCCGATGCCGAACTCCCGGCACAGGGCGTCGAACAGGTCGAGGATGCGGGCCTGCACGGTGACGTCCAGGGCGGTCGTGGGCTCGTCCGCGAAGATCAGCTTGGGTCGACCGGCGACGGCCATGGCGATCGCCACCCGCTGCCGCATCCCGCCGGACAGCTCGTGGGCCCGGGACCGGGCCCGCTGCGCCGCCAGCGGGATGCCCACCGTTTCGAGCAGTTCGACGGCCCGGGTGGCGGCCTGCCGGCGGGTCACCCGGGGATCGCGCCGCACCGCCTCGGCGATCTGCTCCCCGATCGGGGTGATGGGGTGCAGGGCGCTGAGCGGATCCTGGAACACCATGGCGACCTCCCGGCCCCACAGGGCGCGGCGGCGCCGCTCGCTCAGGTCGAGCACGGCGTGGCCGGCGAGCCGGACCTGGCCGGTGACCCGGGCCGCCCTGGTGCGGGTGAGGCCCATCGCGGTACGCGCCAGGACGCTCTTGCCCGAGCCGGACTCACCGACGATGCCCAGCCGCTCGCCGAAGCCGAGGTCGAGGCTGACCTGGTCGACGGCGCGCACCGGCCCGGCCGGGGTCGGGAACTCCACCACGAGGTCACGGATGCTCAGCAGGGCGTCCCCGGTCATCGCACACCGCCCGTCACGGCGTCCGCCCCGGACAGGAACCGGTCGGCGAGCAGGTTCAGGCTGAGGATCGTCAGCAGCATGAACACCGCCGGCACCACGATCAGCAACGGGTCGTTCGCGATGAAGGACCGGCCAAGATTGATCATGCTTCCCCACGAGGGTTGAGGCGAGGGCACGCCCAGGCCCAGAAAGCTCAGACCGCCCTCGATGAGGATCGCGGTGCCGATGCTGACCAGCGCGTACGACAGCACGGCGGTGCGGATGTTCGGCAGCACGTCCCGCCAGAGGATGGACCGGGCCGGGGTGCCGATCACCAGGCTGGCCTCCACGTACTCGCGGCCGGCGACCGCCAGGGTCTGCGCCTTGGCCAACCGGACGAACACCGGTGTCATCGGCACGGTGATCGCGATCAGCACGTTGGTGATCGAGGCGCCGAGGAACGACGCCAGGGCGAGGGCGAGGATGAGGCCCGGGAAGGCCAGGATCACGTCCACCACGAACGAGACGACCGCGTCGAACCGGCCGCGCAGGTAGCCCGCCAGCATGCCCAGCGGCACCCCGACGAGCGCGGCGGCGGCGACCGACCCGAAGCCGATGAACAGGGAGACCCGCGCCCCGGACAGGGCGCGGGCGAGCAGATCGCGCCCGTAGTTGTCCGTGCCGAGCAGGTGCGCGGCGGACGGCCCGCTCAACCGGTCGGCGGCGGCCATCTTCTGGTCGTCGAGGCCGAGCACGGTCGGCAGCAGCAGCATCGACAGGACCAGCAGCACCAGCCAGGCCATGGACAGCAGGTCGGTCACCCGCCACCGCCGGCCGGACCGCGCGGGGGTCTTCGGCGTGGCCGGGGCGACGGTGGCCGGTGCCGTGGGTGCGACGTCGAGACTCATCGGGTCACCGCCTTGCTTCGCGCCCGCAGCCGCGGGTCGATCAGCCCGTAGATCAGGTCGACCGCCGCGTTGATCAGCACGAACGCGGCGGCGATCACCAGCACCAGGCCCTGCACCTCCGCGTAGTCGCGGGCGCTGACCGAGTGGGCGAGTTCGGCGCCGAGCCCGGGCAGGCTGAACAGGGTCTCCACGATCACGTCCGAGCCGATCAGCACCCCCACGGTGACGCCGACGGAGGTGGTGAGGTTGAGCAGGCTCGGCCGGAAGGCGTGCCGCATGGCGGCGCGGAGCGGCGAGATGCCCTTGGCCCGGGCGACCTGCATGAACTCCTGGCCGTACGTCTCGACCAGGTCGGCGCGCAGCACGCGCTGGTAGAGCGCGAACGGTGCGGCGGCCAGCGTGAGCGAGGGCAGCAGCAGGGAGCCGAGGTGCTGGCCGATCCCCGCGCTGACCGGGACGTAGCCGTTCGCCGGGTAGAGCCCGAGCTGGACCGCGAACACCCAGATCAGGACGAATCCGACGACGAAGTTGGGCGTCGACAGGACGGTGAAGACCCACAGGCTCATCCCCCGGTCCACGGCCGAGCCGCGGCGGGCGGCGGCCGCCACGGCGGCGGGGATCGCGGCGGCGATCGCGATGAGCTGGCTGAGCACGATCAGCTCGATCGTGACCGGGGCCCGTTCGGCGATGATCTGGGCGACCGTCTGGTTGGTCGCGTAGGACCGGCCGAGGTCACCCTGCACCGCGTTGCCGAGCCAGCCGAGGAAGCGTTCCAGGAACGGCCGGTCCAGCCCGAGCTGCTCGTGCAGCGCGGCCACCGCCTGCGGCGACGCGGACTCGCCGAGGATCGCCTGGGCGGGGTCGCCGGGCAGCAGGCTGAGGCTGAGGAAGCAGAGCAGCGACACCACGAACAGCACCGCCGCGAGCCGGACGAGCTTCAGCAGCACGGTACGGGCCAGCGGCCACCCGGGGGTCACGGCGCGACCAGCCCGTGCACGGCGACGGTGTGCCGGCCGGGGCCGAGCCGCAGCTCGGTGCCGCCGACGCCGCCCTGGCCGGCCGCGACGAGCCGGGCGCCCGCCGGTGCCCGGACGGTGGCGTACGCGGTCGCGGGGATCCGCAGCTCGTGCTCGACCACGTCGCCCGCCCAGCGCCACGAGCTGCCGATCGGGCCCGCCGGGCTGTCGTAGGCGGCGCGGGCCCAGCCGAGCGCGGCGGAGTACGCGGCCCGCACCGTGATCTCCCCGGTCCAGGTGGTCTCGGTGGCGTCGATGCCGGCGACGTGCTCGAACAGGAACCGGCCCACGGCACCGAGCGCGCAGTGGTTGAAGGAGTTCATCTCGGCCGTGGCGAGGGTGCCGTCGGGGCGGATGCCGTCCCACTTCTCCCAGATCGTGGTCGCGCCCTGGTCGACCATGTACAGCCAGCTCGGCATCTGCCTGCGCAGCAGGAGTTCGAGCGCGAAGTCCGCGTGCCCGTGGGCGCAGAGCACGGGCAGGACGTGCTCCACGCCGTGGATGCCGGTGGTGACGTGGCCGACCCGTTCGATGGCCGCGCGCAACCGGTCCGCCGCCTCCTGGGCCTCGGCGCCGGTGAGCAGCCCGTATCCGACCGCCTGCGCGTACGCGGCCTGGGTCGCGTCCGCGACGTCGCCGGTCGCGAGCGGGAACGCGGCACGGTACGCGGCGCGGATCGCCGCCGCCCGGTCCGCCAGCCGGGCCGCCTCCCGGTCCCTGCCCAGCCAGGCCGCGATCTGGGCGAGCTGGACGAAGGAGCGGTAGCTGTGGGCGGTGTCGACGATGGCGGTCGGGGTGGTCGAGTAGGCGCCGGTGTAGGCGTACCCCGGGTGCAGCTCCAGGCCGTCGCGTTCCGGCAGCGACAGCCAGTCACCGAAGTCGGCCCCGACCTCGTTGACCCGCAGCCCGGCCGGGTTGGCCCGGTCGACGTGGTCGAGGAAGCGGACCATCGACGCGAACAGCCGCTCGGCGGTCGGCAGGTCCCCGTACCGCTGCACGAGCAGGTGGACGAGGCGGATGAAGCCGTCGGACCAGCCGGGCGCCCCGGGCCGCATGCTGGCGGGCGGGATCGCCGGGGCGTAGTTGCGGATCTCCCCGTCGGGGCCCTGGGTGTCCGCCGCGTCCCGGGCGAACTTCGCCAGGAAGGCGGACACGTCGAAGTGGTACGCGGCGGTCGGCGCGATCGCCCCCGCGTCCCCCAACCAGCCGAGGCGTTCGTCGCGCTGGGGACAGTCGGTGGCCACTTCGAGGAAGTTGTCACGGACGGTCCACGCCACGTTGGCCGCGAGGCGGGTCAGGTGCTCGTCGGAGCAGGCGAACTCGCCGACCGGGCTGGGCAGTCCGGTGACGGAGACCGCCTCGATCGAGGTGTCGGGCAGCAGGGTGAAGTTGTGGTGCGGCAGTTGGCTGGGCAGGCCCCAGACCTCCGCGTAGCGGAACCCGTGCATGGCGAACGACGTGGCGAGCTGGTGCGGGCCGGCGTCGGGCACCACGAAGCGGTCCTCCTGGAAGGCCCCGCGCAGGTTGTCGCGGTAGACGAGCTGCTCGGGGGTCAGGATCTCGCCGTGGCGCACGATCAACTCGACCGACGGCAGGCATCTCGTGGTGAGCTTCGTCCAACCGACCAGGTTCTGCCCGAAGTCGAAGACGGCCGGGCCCCGGGCGTGTTCGTGCACGAGCCGGCCGGTGTGCACCTGGTAGGTCGTGATCGGGTCGTGGGGCTGCGGTTCGACCGGTGGCGTGACCCCGGCGAAGGGTTCGGCCGGCGCCCACTCGGCGTCGTCGAAGCCGGCGAGCCGCCAGCCCGGTGGTTCCTGCCGCAGGTCCTGGGACTCACCGCGCAGCAGGTCCGTCGCCTGCAGGGCCCCGTGTCCGGCGCGCCAACCGGTGCCGGTCGAGGCGACCGGCCTGCCGTCGATCTCCAGTTGGGCCAGCAGCGCCGGCCGGTCGCCGTAGAAGCCGGGCTCGCGCAGCAGTCCGAGGCGTCCGGCGTACCAGCCGTTGGCCAGGACGGCCGCCAGGGTGTTGCGGCCCGGACGCAGGGCCGCCCCGCAGTCGAAGGTCTGGTGGTAGACCCGGGTGCGGTAGTCGGTCCAGCCGGGGCGGTAGAGCGCGTCGGCGGTCAGCTCGACGCCGTTGAGCCACAGCCGGTACAGCCCGAGCGCGCTCGCGTAGACCCGGGCGGTGCCCACCTCGTCGACGTCGAACTCGTGCCGCAGGTACGGGCAGGGGTCCCAGCTCTCCCGCCGGTAGGTGGGCACGGGTGCGCTGATCCAGGTGGCCGACCAGTCCCCCGGGTCGGTCAGCCCGACCTCGAAGGCCGCCGTCGCGCTGCTGACCGGGCGGCCGGAGCGGTCGGTGGCGGTGACCCGCCAGTAGCGGCGGTCGCGCGAGGTCAGGGGCGGGCCCGCGTACACCGTCCAGGGCCGGGCGCAGGTGGTGGCCCAGGCGAGGTCCCTGTCCGACTCGACCGCCTGCCGGGAGGCCGCCACGGACACCTGGAACCCGCGATCCGGGTCGAT
The DNA here is from genome assembly GCF_054052245.1 of Micromonospora sp. PTRAS2. Classification (NCBI taxonomy): domain Bacteria; kingdom Bacillati; phylum Actinomycetota; class Actinomycetes; order Micromonosporales; family Micromonosporaceae; genus Micromonospora; species Micromonospora sp. PTRAS2. Next base: position 86,564 of record NZ_JBSWBU010000008.1, on the reverse strand, counting down.
CTCCGCACCGCCCGGCACCGACCAGGACAGGTGGGGTGCCGTGCCGGGCACGCCGAGTGGTGCGACCCGCCCACCGACCCGCATCCCGCGCGGCCCGCACCCCGGCTCGGCGGTCATCGCGCGCCGGCCGATGTCGGTTGTTGGCACCGATTGTTTACAGGGATTTTGCACACGCCCGGCATCGTCTGCCAGGCCGCGCTCGACTGTCAAGGATAAGAACATAAGTTCATATACATGAACCTCCCGCCCCGCTCCTCGCTGACCAGCGCATTCCCGAACTCCACCGGAACGTCGTCCGCGCTCCGCGACCGGACAGGAGGCGCCTCCACCATCCGACCGACCCGGCCACCCCCCGTCGCCGGCCTGTCCGGCCGGACGTCACCCCGCAGGCTGGTGCCGACACCCGAGTTCCGGATCCACCGCCCGATCGATGATGTCGGTGCGACCATGAGGGGCGTGGGAACTCCGAGAACCGCCCCGCCCGTCGTCTCGCCGCTCACCGGCGAGCCGATCAAACGCGCCGACGCCGAGCGGCTCGCGGGGGTGCTGAAGGCGATCGCCGACCCGGCCCGGCTGCGGCTGCTCAGCCTGATCCAGTCCTCCCCGGAAGGCGAGGCGTCCGTCAGCGACCTCACCGCGCCGCTCGGGCTCTCCCAGCCGACGGTGAGCCACCACCTCCGGATCCTCACCGAGGCCGGCCTGCTCGAACGCGAGAAGCGCGGCGTCTGGGCGTACTACCGGCTGGTGCCGTCCGCGATCGCGGCCATCGCCGACCTGTTGACCCCGCCCCGCAAGCGGGCGACGCGGAAGACCCGCTGACCCTCGGTCGAGGCTCTCGGGCAGCTGGTCACGGGACGCGACGCGGAAGATCGGATCCTCCGGTGGCCTACCAGCTTGTCAGCAGCAGGTGGTTGATCGTCAGGGCCACCCCGGCCTGCACGGCGAGCCACGTGCGGCGGTCGGCGGGCGGGATCAGCGCCGCCCCGGCCATGAGCCAGGCGGTGAACGGCAGCCAGATGCGTTCGACCTCGGCCTTGCTGTAGCCGGACAGGTCCGCCGCGACGATCGCCGCCGTGGCGGCGAGGGGCAGCAGCCAGGTCGCCGACTCCGCACCGGGCCGCCGCAGCGCGACGGCCCGCCAGCCGGCCAGCGCCGCGCGGCGCAGCAGCACGGCCGCCGCCGGCCCGGCTGCGGCGACCACGAGCGCCAGGTTGGCCCAGACCCAGTAGCCGTACGCGCGGTCGGCGGCGATGCCCTGGTAGTAGCGTTCGACGACGAGGTGGTAGCCGGTGGGCCACCAGAAGCCGGCGGCCGTGAACGCGGCCACGACCGGTGCCGCCCCGGCGAACGCCCAGCCCGCGGTGCGCCGGTGCCGGCCCGCCAGCACGACGACCGCCAGGGCGACCGGGGCCATCAGGACGAGCCCGTAGGAGAGGTAGCAGCCGAACGCCAGCAACGCGCCACCGGCGACCGCGCCCACGGCACGTCCCCGGGTGACGCCGTACGCCAGCAGGGCGACGCCGGTGGCGGTCACCCCGGCGAACAGCCCGTCGGCCGACACCCCGGACCAGACCGCACCAGGGAACAGCACCGCGAACGGCAGCACGGCACGGGCCGCCGCGCCGCTGCCGAGCAGCCGTACGGTGTGCGGCACGGCGACGGCGACGAGCGCCCCGGCCAGGATGCACAGCACCCCGGCCCAGCCGCCACCGCCCAGCCCGACCCGGTCGAGCCAGACGAAGACGAGCAGCGCACCCGGGGGGTGGCCGGACACGTGCGTGGTCCAGGAGTCCGGCTGGAAGTCGAGGATCCGGGTGGTGAACTCCCCCAGCATGGCCGGGATGTCGGTGACGCCGGGGACCTCGTGCAGATACTCGTGGACGGTGGTGAGCCGCCCGGCGACGCCGCGCCGCCAGCCGTCGACCAGGGCGAGCGACAGCGTCCAGGCCACGGCGGTGGCGTAGGACAGCGCGAGCAGCGGCCGCCAGGGCAGCCGGGCGGCCAGCGCCGGCCCGCGCCAGCAGACCAGCGCGGCCAGCAGCAGCGCCGCCAGCGTGCCGGGGCCGACGTGCGGCAGCCAGTGCGCGGACAGCGGCGCCGCGCTGGCGTACACCGGGCGGCCCAGCGCGTACAGCACGCCGCCGACGACGGCGGCCGCCGCGACCAGGCCGAGTGCGGCGGCGGCGGCGACCAGGTCGGCCCGCGGCGGACGCCGCCCCCGCTGCGTCGAGGGGGACGGCACCGCGCTCGGCAGCCGGACGCTCATCCGCGCAGCGGCGCGTGGGCGAACTCCGCGATCCCGTCGGCGAGCCCCACGGCGGCCCGGAACCCGAGTTCGGCCTCGGCCCGGGCGGGCGAGGCGACCACGTGCCGCACGTCGCCGAGCCGGAACTCGCCGGTGACCACCGGCGAGGGCCCGCCGGCGGCCCGCGCCAGCTCCGTGGCCAACTGGCCGACGGTGGCCGGGCGACCGGAGGCGACGTTGTACGCGCGCCAGCCCGTGCGCGTGCCGGTCGCCTCCAGCGCGGCGAGGTTGGCCGCCGCCACGTCGCGGACGTGCACGAAGTCGCGGCGTTGGCCGCCGTCCTCGAACACCCGCGGCGCCCGCCCGGCCTCCAGCGCGGAACGGAAGATCGCCGCGACCCCGCTGTACGGCGTGTCGCGGGGCATCCCGGGCCCGTAGACGTTGTGATAGCGCAGCGCCACGACGGTGCCGCCGGTCTGCCGGGCCCAGGCCGCCGTGAGGTGCTCCTGGGCGACCTTCGTGGCGGCGTACACGCTGCGCGGGTCCAGCGGGGCCTCCTCGTCGACCAGCCCCGGGGCGACGGCGGCGCCGCAACTGGTGCAGGCCGGCTCGAAGTGACCGGCGGCCAGGTCGGCGACGCTTCGCGGCGCGGGGCGGACCGCACCGTGCCCGGCGCAGGCGTACGCGCCCTCGCCGTAGACGACCATGGAGCTGGCGAGCACGAGCCGGTGCACGCCCGCGCGGGCCATCGCGGCGAGCAGGACCGCCGTGCCGAGGTCGTTGCAGCCGACGTACTCGGGCAGGTCGTCCAGGTCGACGCCGAGCCCGACCATCGCCGCCTGGTGGACCACCACGTCCACGCCGGCCAGGACGCCGGCGACGGCGGGCCGGTCCCGCAGGTCGAGCCGGACGAGCGGGGCCCCCGCCACGGTGTCCGGCAGCGGCGAGCGGTGCGCGCCGGGATGGCCGGCGTCCACGACGGTCACCCGGTGGCCGGCGTCGTGCAGGGCGGTCACGACGTGGGTTCCGATGAATCCGGCGCCGCCGGTAACGAGTACGTGGGTCACGGCGCCGACGGTAGAGCCGGGACGCGGCCCTCCGCCCCGGCCGCGGCCTACCGTCAGCGGTTCGTAAGAAACTCCGGGCCGGGTCACCGTTCCGTAAGACTCTGTCACCGTCAGGTAAGGATTTCCGGGCGGATCAGGTCCTAGCGTCCGCGGCATGACCGATGTGGTTCTTCCCTGCCGCAACGAGGCCCCGGCCCTGCCCGACCTGCTGGCCCGGATGCCGGCCGGCTACCGGCCGATCGTGGTGGACAACGGCTCGACCGACGGCTCGGCGGAGGTGGCCCGCGCCTGCGGCGCCGAGGTGATCAGCGTCGCCGAGCCCGGCTACGGCGCCGCCGTACACGCCGGGGTCCTGGCGGCCGACCCCGGCGACGGCGTGGTGTGCGTGATGGACGCCGACGGGTCCTTCGACCCGGCGCAGCTGCCCCGGCTGGCCGACCCGGTGCTGGCCGGCGAGGCGCACCTGGGCACCGGGCGGCGCCGCCCGGCCGCGCGGGGGGTGTGGCCCGCGCACGCCCGGGTCGCCAACGCCGTCCTGGCCCGTCGGCTGCGCCGCACGACCGGCCTCGACATCCACGACATCGGGCCGATCCGGGCCGTGCGCCGCGCCGACCTGCTGGCGCTGGGGCTGCGCGACCGCCGGTTCGGCTACCCGTTGGAGCTGCTGATCGCGGCGGGCCGGGCCGGCTGGCGGGTGGTCGAGGTCGACGTCGACTACCACCCCCGGGCGGCCGGCACCCGCTCGAAGGTGACCGGCACCGTGCTCGGCACCGTCCGCGCCGTCCGGGACATGAGCGCGGTGCTGGCCCGGTGAGCGCCCCCCAGGTGCTGGTGCTGGCCAAGACGCCGGAACCCGGCCGGGTCAAGACGCGGCTCTGCCCGCCCTGCACCCCCGAGCAGGCCGCCCGGATCGCCGCGGCGGCCCTGGCCGACACCCTCGACACCGTCGGCGCGGCCACGGCCGGCGCGCGGATTCTGGTCGTCGACGGCGACCATCCGGCCCCGGCGGGCTGGGCGCGGCTCGCCCAGCGCGGCGGCCCGCTCAGCGACCGCCTCGCCAACGCGTTCGCCGACGCCCGCCCGGTCGCCGACCGCCGCGGGACAGCCGCGGCGACCCTGCTGATCGGCATGGACACCCCGCAGCTCACCGCCGCGCACCTCGACGCCGCCGTCGGGCTGCTCGGCGCGGCGGCCGGGCCGGACGCGGTGCTCGGCCCGGCCGACGACGGCGGCTGGTGGGCGCTGGGCCTGCGCGAGCCCGGCCACGCCGAGGCCCTGCGCGCGATCCCCACCTCGACGGCGCGCACCGGACGGCTGACCCTGTCCGCGCTGCGCCGGCGCGGCCTGCGGGTCCACCTGCTCCCCCGCCTGCGCGACGTGGACACCGCGGCCGACGCGCACGCCGTGGCCGCCCTGTGCCCGCCGGGCAGCCGGTTCGCCGTCGCCGTCGACGCCGACGTGCCGTCAGTGGCGGGGGTCGGCCGGTGAACGCCGTCGCGGTCTTCGACGCCGTGTTCGACCGGGCCGCGTCGGGCGTCCCCGCCGCGTTCACGGCCCGACACTCCAGCGGCGGCGAGCTGCGGTTCGACCCGACCGTCTGGTGCCGGGACGCGACCGCCGGGGACTCGACGCTGCTCGCCCGCTGCACCGGGCCCACCCTCGACGTCGGCTGCGGACCCGGCCGGCTCACCGGCGCGCTGATCGCCACCGGCCGCCCCGCCCTCGGCATCGACATCAGCGCCACCGCCGTCCGCCTGGCCCGGGGCCGCGGCGCGGTCGCGCTGCAACGCGACGTCTTCGACCCGGTGCCGGGCACCGGCCGCTGGCAGCACCTGCTGCTGGCCGACGGCAACATCGGCATCGGTGGTGACCCGCACCGGCTGCTGCGCCGCTGCCGCCGGCTCCTGGCGGCCGACGGCCGGCTGCACGCCGAGTTGGCGCCACCCGGCACGCCCGCCTGGTCCGGCACCGCCATGGTGCAGGCCCCCGGCGGCGTCGGCAGCCCGCTGAGCTGGGCCTGCGTGCCCCTCGACGACCTGCCCGCGCTGGCCGGGGCCACGGCGTTGCGCATCCTCGACACCTGGACGGCGGCGGGCCGCTGGTTCGCCACCCTCGGCCCCGCGTGACCGGCCGTCCGACCCCGCTGCGGCGGTTCGCCCGCTGGTGGTCGACGCCGCTGCCGGCACCGCCCGCGGCGCTGCGGCGGGGACCCCTGCGCGCCGGCGCGTTCCCGTCCCGGCTGCGGTCCACGCGACTGACCAGCCAGCTCGGCGTCGCCCTCGGCGTGGCGTTCGCCGTCTGCTTCCTCACCGGGCTGCTCAGCCACCTGATCCAGGATCCGCCGGGCTGGTTCCGGTGGCCGGCCCGCCCGGTGGGGCTCTACCGGTTCACCCAGGGCCTGCACGTGGCGACCGGGCTCGCCACGGTGCCGCTGCTCGGCGCCAAGCTGTGGTCGGCCTACCCGCACCTGTTCGCCTGGCCGCCGGTCCGCTCGGTCGCCCACGCGCTCGAACGCGCCAGCGTCGGCGTCCTGGTCGCCGCCGCGCTGTTCCAGGTGATCGGCGGCGTCCTGAACGTCTCCCGCTGGTACGCGCCGATGCCGTTCTTCTTCACCGCCGGGCACTACTGGGTGGCGTGGCTGGCGGTCGGCGCGCTGCTGGTGCACGTCGGCGTGCACCTGCCGACCGTGCGCGACGCGCTCGCCCGCCCCGCCGCCGGGCCACCGCCGGGCCGGCTGAGCCGGCGCGGGCTGCTCGGCGGCGTCGCCGCCGCGGCCGGGCTGGTCACCCTGACCACGGTCGGGCAGACCGTCCGGCCGCTGTCCGGCCTGGCGGTGCTCGCGCCCCGCCGGCCGGACGTGGGGCCGCAGGGGCTCCCGGTCAACAAGACCGCGGACACCGCCGGGGTACGCGTCCGGGCGCTCGACCCGTCCTACCGGCTGGCGGTCGTCGGCCCCGCCGGGCGGGCCGACCTGGATCTCGCCGCCCTGCACGCCTTCGCGCAGCACACCGCCGACCTGCCGATCGCCTGCGTGGAGGGGTGGAGCGCCACCGGGCGGTGGACCGGCGTGCGACTGCGGGACCTGGTGGCCCTCGTGGGCGGCGACCCGGACCGCGCGGAGGTCCTCGTCGAATCGCTGGAGGCCGCCGGCCGGTACCGCGCGTCGACCGTCGCGCCGGCCCACGCCCGCGACCCGCTGACGCTGATCGCCCTGCGGCTCGACGGCGAGCTCCTGCACCCGGACCACGGCTACCCGGCGCGGCTGATCGCCCCGAACCGGCCCGGCGTGCTCCAGACGAAGTGGGTCGCCACGATCACCGTGCGGGAGCCGCGATGAGAGTCCGCAGCGTGCTCGTCGCCGTCGGCGTCCTGCTGATGGGGTACGCCGTCGTGGGCGGCAGCGCCGACCCCGACCTGAAGCCGGCGGGCGTGCTGCTCTTCCTGGCCGGGGTGCTGGCCGGTCACGACCTCGTCTGGATGGTCGTGCTGCTGGCCGGTGGCGCGGCGGTCGCCCGGTGCGTCCCGCGCCGGCACCGGTCCGTGGCGCGTGCCGCCGCGATCAGCGCCGCCGCGCTCACCGTCGTGGCGGTGCCGCTCGTCCTCGGCTTCGGCCGGCCCCCGGACAACCCGTCGGTGCTGCCGCTGCCGTACGGCCGCAACCTCGCCGCCGTCCTGCTCCTCGTCGCCGGCGCGGCACTGGCGGCGGGCCTGACGGCGGACCGGCGTCACCGGTCGGCGGCGGACCGTGGGAGGGGCCGGCCGGCGGCGGACCGTAAGCAATCCGAAAGACCCGGCGGTAGCGGCCCACCGCCCGCCGGTCGGTAGCGTGGCCGGGATGGGACACCGGGTGCTGGTGGTCGACGACGACCCCACGGTCAGCGACGTCGTGCGACGCTACCTGGAACAGGACGGCTGCGAGGTCCGGTTGGCCGCCGACGGCGCCGCCGGTCTCGCGGCGATCGCCACCCACCGGCCCGATCTCGTGGTGCTCGATCTCATGATGCCCGGCATCGACGGCCTCGAGGTGTGCCGCCGGATCCGCAGGCAGCTGCCGGGCCTGCCGGTCATCATGCTCACCGCCCTCGGCGAGGAGGCCGACCGCGTCCTGGGGCTGGAGGTCGGCGCCGACGACTACGTGACCAAGCCGTTCTCCCCCCGCGAACTCGTCCTGCGGATCCGTTCGGTGCTGCGTCGCGCCAGCGGGCACACCACCGGCCCGGCCGATTCCAGCCGGCTCGTCGACGCGGAGCTGGCCGTCGACACCGCCCGCCGCGTCGCCGAGCGCGACGGCGCGCCGCTGGCGCTGACCGTCCGGGAGTTCGACCTGCTGGCCTTCCTCATGCGCCATCCCGGGCGCGCGTGGTCCCGCGCCGATCTGCTCGACAAGGTGTGGGGCTGGCAGTTCGGCGACCAGTCGACGGTGACCGTCCACGTCCGCCGGCTACGCGAGAAGATCGAGTACGAGCCGGCCGAGCCGCGCCGCATCCGCACCATCTGGGGCGTCGGCTACCGCTACGACCCGCTCGACGGGGGACCCCAGCGGTGACCGACATGCTGCTCATCGGGCTCTACGCCCTCGTCGCCGGAGGCGTCGTCGGGCTGGCCGGCGCCGGGGCGCTGCGGCTGCTGCGCGGCCGGTCCATCCTCGTCCACGTGCTGGTGCTGCTCACCGTCACCGTGCTCGCCGTGGTCGTCGGCGTCGCCACGGTCGCCCAGGCCATGTTCCTGTCCCCGCACGACCTGTGGGTCGTCCTCGTCACCGTGAGCGCCTCCGCGGTGATCAGCCTCGCCGTCGGCGCCGTCTTCGGCAGCCGGCTGGCCGCCTCCGCGGTCTGGGCGCAGGCGGCCCGGGACCGGGAACGGCGGCTGGAGGCCGGACGGCGCGAACTCGTCGCCTGGGTGTCGCACGACCTGCGCACCCCGCTCGCCGGGCTGCGGGCGATGGCCGAGGCCCTCGAGGACCGCATCATCGACGACCCGGCCACCGTCGACGAATACCACCGGCGCATCCGGGTCGAGACCGACCGGATGACCCAGCTCGTCGACGACCTGTTCGAGCTGTCCCGGATCAACGCGGGCGCGCTGCGGCTCGCGCCCACCACCGTGCCGCTGCGCGACGTCGTGTCCGACGCCATCGCCGGCGTCGCCCCGCTCGCCGCCCGCCGCCGGATCCACCTGGTCGCCGCGGACAGCGGCTGGCCCCTCGTCCGCGCCGGCGAACGCGAACTCGCCCGCGTCGTCAGCAACCTGCTGATCAACTCCGTCCGGTACACCCCGGAGGACGGCACCGTGCACATCGCGGCCGGCCACGAACGCGACGCCGTGTGGCTTGCCGTCTCCGACACCTGCGGCGGCATCCCGGAGGAGGACCTGGACCGCGTCTTCGACGTGGCCTTCCGCGGCGAGCGCGCACGCACCCCGGGCGCGGCCGGCTCCGGTGGCGGCGGAGGGCTCGGCCTGGCGATCGTGCGCGGCCTGGTGGAGGCGCACGGCGGCCGGGTCGACGTGCGCAACACCGGCCGCGGCTGCCAGTTCGAGGTACGCCTGCCCGCGGCCTGATCCGCGCGCCTCCCGTCGCCTCGCGGGCGCGCCCTAGGCCCGGCCCCGGGACCGGGCCCGGTCGAGCAGGAGGCGACCCAGCAGGCGCACCCGGTGCCAGGCGCCGAACTGCACGGCGGCGCAGCCGACGACCGCCTCGCGCAGGGTGAACACCTGCCCGGCGCGCGGGAGCAGGAGCACCCGCCAGGACGCCGCCGTCGAGCCGAGGATCTCGGCCCGGCGCTGCTGGTCGCGGTAGCGCCGGCCCAACTCGGCGACGGGTGTCCCGGCACGGTGGTTGTCCCGCAGCCGCCGGTGCTGGAAGGAGAGGGCGGCGTGCACGTTGCCGGCCTCCAGGAACCACTCCTGCGTCTCGGCCGCCTCGGACTCCGGTCGCGGCGCGGCTGCCGTGGCGTACTTCAGGCTGCCGTGGACGTCGGCGAGTCGCCGGAAGACGTGCAGCCCGTCCTGCTGGCTGGGCGTCGGCAACCAGCGGGCGACCCTGCGGCCCAGAGGGCGGCCCAGCCACCGCAGGTCGGGCACCAGCCCCATGTGCTCGATCACCCGGGCCTCGGTCTCGGCGATCAGCCGCAGGTCCCCGGCGTCCGAGGTGCGCCGCCGGTGCCACGTCAACCACGCGTACGCGGGCAGCAGCCGACCCTGCACCCACAGCGTCGCCCCGATCCGTTCGGTGCGACGCGGCGACGGTGACTGCCGCCGCCACCAGCGGCGCAGGTCGGCGTACCGACCCTCCTCCCACATCAGGTCGGATCGGGACAGGGCAAGCTCCTCGGCGGAGACGGCCGGCTCCGCCGGGAGCAGCCGGCGGACCTCGGGGACGAGACCGACCGCGCGGAAGAACAGGAAGGTGGCGGCCAGCCGGCGTCGGTCGTCGACGGCGGTGCCGACAGGGCGGGGTGGCCGCAGGACCGGCGGCGGCACCGGGTCGAACCCCCATCGGGAGGCGAGCCCGTCGAGGAGTTCGGTGGTCGGACCGCAGAGGAACTCGACGGTGGCGCCCGCCCTGCGCAGGTGCCCGGCCAGGGCGGGCAGGGTGCCGTCCGGGTTGCCGGCCTCGACCCCGAACACGGCGGTGGGCGGCTGCGGGACCGGCCGGTGCCAGGCGCAGGACGAGTGGTTGACCCAGTGGACGGTCCGCCCGTCCAGCGCGCCCGGCGGGAGGCCGGCGACCGCCACGTCCACGTCGAAGAAGTCGCTGCCGCTGTAGCCGACGACGACGATCCGGCGGGCCGGTCCCCGCAGGCGTTCGACGAACGCCGCCCGGTCGGCGTCGTCGAAGCCGCGTTCGATGTGCGCGAGGGTGGCACCCAGGCGGGCCGGATCCGTCCCGTCGGCGAGGGCGTGGTGGAAGTGGTGGATCTGCCCCGGGCACGGCGGCCGCCCGCGCCGTTCGTGGAAGGCACGCTCGACGCACAGGTCGAAGTTGGCGGTGAGCTGCCGCCCGCCCGCGTCCAGGTGGGCGGCGAGGAACTCGTGCACCGGGTTGGGCCGGGCGTCCCGCAGGTCGGCGAGGACCTCCCCGACCAGGTCGGGGCTCTGCTGGGAGCCCGCGCCGAGTGCGGTCTCCAGCCGGGGCGGCCGGGTCCGCACCGGCTCGGTCGGGCAGATGGCGCCGCGCCGCCAACCCAGCAGTTCGTGGTACGCGAGGACGGTCTCCAGGGTGAACGGCCGGAACAGCGCCGAGAAGGTGCGCTCGGTGAGCTGCCAGCCGGTGGGCAGGCAGCTCGGCGCGCCCCGGGAGACACCGGCCCCGGTCCAGAAGAGGACGCCGGCGGGACCGGCTCTCGCGAGCGCCTCGACCGCGTCGGCGAGCGCGGTCATTCCCGCTCGAGACTGCTGATGTCGCCGTGCTCGGCCAGCACCAGGCGGACGATCTGCTCCTCCAGGTCGGTGAAGGCGAGCAGGTAGACGGTGCGCACCCGGGAGGCGGGGTGCGCCCGGAAGTAGTCCAGCGCGGCCTCGACCATGATCTGGGCGGTCCGCTCCGGGTCACCACCGCCGTTGCCGGTGCCGAGCAGCGGCAGGACGACCGTGCGCAGCTGCTCGCCGGCGGCGTTGAGCCGGTCCAGCTCGGCCAGCACGTTGCGCATGCAGCCGCCGACGTCGGCGACCTGCCGGTAGCCGGTGCCCGGTGAGCCGTCCACCGAGGCGACGTGCAGGACCCGCTTGACGCCGTTGTCGTCGGCGAGCGCCCCGGACGTGGTGGTGAAGACCGTGGCGGGGGCGACCGGGGTACGCCGTGCCACCTCACGCAGCTCGGTGTAGATGAGGTCGTCGACCAGGGTGCCGGCCGCATCACGCCGGCCGCCCCGGTAGCGGATCGTGCCGGAGATGGTCGGCTCCGTCGGGCGGGCCATCTCCATCTGGGTGTTCTCGGCGTTCACCCAGACGTCGACGCCGGTGACGTTGGCGATGTTGCCGGTGATGATGCCGAGCCGGTGCCGGCGGTCCTGCCGGACGAACGCGAGGGTCCGGGTGGTGCGTTGCAGGCGCTTCGGCTTCTGCGCGGTCTCCACGATGGTGAGCCGCAGCTTCAGCTGCTCGACCTCCTCCCTGGCGCGGCGCACCTCGGCTTCGAGCTCGTCGCGGATGCCGGCGCGGGCCAGCCACTGGAACGAGAGGGTGATGAAGGCGAGCACGAACGCCGCCGCGCCGCCGATGCTGAAACCGAGGGCGCGGCCGTCGGCGTACGAGTCGGGGAAGATCGAGAACATCAGCAGTGCGACCGCGACCGCGTAGAGCAGCACCGACGGCAGCTGCATCGCGGCCTGTCGGCCGGCGCGCCGCGGGTCGGAGAACAGGATCTGCAGCAGGATGCCGATCGACACCAGCACGCCGGTGACGCCGAGCAGCAGGGGCGTCATCGTCGGGACCGCTTCAGGTGCAGCCAGAGAAGCCCGGCCAGGGTCTTCGCGTCGCGGATCGTGCCGCTGTCGAGCAGTGCCGGAAGGTCGGCGAGCGGCACCGTGCGGCGGGCGATGTCCTCCGCCTCGTCGGCGCGGCCGCCGCCCTCGCCGACCCGCAGGCTGTCGTCGACCTCCCCGTGGAAGATGGTGACGCGCTCCGACGATCCGCCGGGCGAGGGATAGATCGTGGCGATCGGGTCGAGGGCACGGACGTCGTAGCCGATCTCCTCCCGGATCTCGCGGCGGATGGCGGACTCCGGCTCTTCGTCGGCGCGGACCATTCCGGCGACGAGCTCGACCAACCACCCCGACCCGTGGCCGAGGGTCGGGTAGCGGAACTGCTCGACGAGGACGATCTCGTCGCGCGAGGTGTCCACAATGACCGCCGCGGCGGAGTCGCCCCGGTCGGCGTTGACGCGGGTGATCCTCTTGCTCCACTTGTTCGACAACGAACGGTCCGCGCCGAAGCGGCGATAACGGAGTCTGGCCTGTCGGATGGTGAAGATGGCGGTGGTGAGAAGCACATCCTCGGAGAGGATCTCGACGTTCGGCTGACTGTCGGGCACGGTGCCGCTCCTTGATCAGGAAATCAACGCGTTCGTTGAGTGTGAGCGCGGCGGTTAACCTGAGCATAACTCCGGCAGTGGTGGTCGTTGATATTGAGCGTGCTGTCGGATAGTGGCCTGAAGAGGAGCGCAGAGATGCTGGACGAGCGGCCGGCGGCCTACTTCAGCCACAGCTACGACGTGCTGGACCGGCGGGTCACCGACTTCTTCCTGGAGGCGCTCTCCGAGCGGTTCGCTCTCGCCGTCGACCCGCGTTCGGCGACTTTGTCCACGATGCACCTTGAGTTGATGATGCGGCGGACCGCGTGTTTCGTCGCCGTCGTCACCCGTCGGGAAAACCAGCCCCAATACCGCTGCTCGCCGTTCGCCGTGCACGAGTACGGGATGGCGGTGCTGGCTAATCGGCCGAGGCTCGTGATTCCCGAGATCAACATTCCGGCTCGCCATTTCATCGGCGCGGACCTGGCCCGTCCGTTCAACCGCAACCGGCTCGCCGCCTACCGGATGCCCCTGGAGGCGCTCGACGAGTTGGTGGCCCGCGCCCGGGAGCACGCCGACGAGGTGGACCGGCCGCTGGGTGCGGCCGCGCTGATGCTCCCGCCGACCCGCGAGTACGCGGAGGCCGCGCCGGAGCTGCGCCGGCTCATCTCGCAGGCCGGCTGGCAGGTGGAGAACATCTCCGAGGCGCTGCTGCGGGACGAGGTCGACGCCGCGGGCGCGGCGACACTGCTGGACCGGTACGACTTCGTTCTCCTCGACGTCCTGGATCCGCGGACGCCGACCTGGGTGCTGCCGTTCCTGCAGGCCCGTGGGGTGCCGACGGTCCGGCTGGTGTGCCACCGCGCCGACGACCACGCGGCCCGGCAACTGCCCCGGCTCGCGGTCAGCCACGCCCTGCAGGCGTCCAGCGCGGTCAACCGGCACGCCATCTGGTGGTCCGACATGGACGGCCTGCTGCCGGAGCTGAGCCGGGAGATCGGCCGGCTGCAGATGCCCCGCCTCCAGTTCGCCGGCCTGGAGGAGGCCCGCCGGTACGTCTGGAGCCTCGGCCGCGACCAGGGCCCCGTCTTCCTGAGCAGCGCCCAGGGCGACAACGACCTCGCGCAGCTCATCGCGCAGGAGCTCGACCTGCGCAACGTCGAGCACTTCCACTACCTGTTCAACAGCGACCTGCCGCGCGGCAAGGCGTGGGAGCACCGCCTGCTCGCCAAGGTCGGCGAGTGCCGGATCTTCGTGCCGCTGGTGAGCCGGCACTACCTGAGCAGCACGTGGTGCAGGAAGGAGATGGACATCGCGCTGGAGTTGAGCGGTCAGCGGCGTATGCGGGTCCTGCCGTACTTCCTCGACCACGGCGCCGGCGCCTCGGTCCCGATCCAGGGCACCTCGATCATGCACCTGGACGACGCGGCGCGGGTGCGGCGCGTCGTCGACGACGTGGACCGGGCGCTGACCGACCTGACCGACCGGCGGCACCGGCCTCGCATCGAGGTCACCGTGTCCGGCGGGCGGATGGCGCCCGACGTGGACGTGGTCGTGCTCGCGACCGGCCCGACGGAGTACGCGGCGGCGGCCCGCACGCTGCGCGACCCGTCCCCGGTGGTCGGCACGGCCGAGCACCCGAACCGCTTCGGCTGGCTCGGCGGCACCGTGGCCCGCCCGGAGGGCGGCGGCTACCAGTTGGTGCTCTGCCGGGCCGGCGCGGACGGTGGCCGGGAGGCGCTGCGGGCGGCCGTCGAGGCGTTCGGGCCGGAGCACGTCGTCCTGCTCGGCACCGCGTCGGCCGTGGTGCCGGCCGACGTGGTGGTCGCCGACCGGATCTGCGGCTTCCACCGGTTCAGCGTGGACAGCTCGTTCGTGCCCAGCCTGGACCGGGACTATCCGACCGACCCCGGGGTCGCGGCCTCGGCGGAGGGGCTGCCGTCGGTGGTGCGGGGCACCCTGGCCGTCGGCGACGAGGTGGTGCACGGGCCGCAGGCGCCCGCCTTCGCCCCGGTGCTGGAGGCGTGGCCGGACGCGGTGGCGGTGGGCGTGCTGTCGGTCGACACGGTCGAACAGTTGGAGGACTTCCGGACGTACGGGCGGATCAGTCACTTCAGCGCGGTCGCCGGGGTCGCGCCGCCAGGCGCGGAGGATGCGGTCCGGGAGGCGGCGGCGGAGCGGGCGTTCGCCGTCGTCAGCCGGTTAGTCTCGGCGCACTGGCCGCGACCGCCGCGCACCGACGCGGCAGACGAGGGGGCATCCGGTGTGGCAGCCGCAGCCGATTGACACCAGCGGGATCGAGTTGCCGCAGTCGGTGCGCGACGAACGGGAGACGCTCTCCCGCCAGGCGCACGACATCTGGGCCGCGAAGCGGCTCGCGGACGGGTGGAGGTACGGCGAGACCCGCGACGACGAGAAGAAGACCCACCCGAACCTGGTGGCCTACGAGGAGCTGGACGACGACGACAAGTCGTACGACCGGGAGCTCATCGACGGGACCATCCGTCTGCTGATCAAGCTCGGCTTCCGGATCGAGCGCGACCGCGACTGAGGGTTCCCGACAGTCGTGGCCGGCCCACCCGATCGGCGGATCATCAGATCGGCGGTGCTGGATCTACGGTAGGCGAGCAGTCAGTCGCCGCTCCGGAAGGAACCCTCATGCCTCAACCGCTCCGCCGCCGGCTCACCCGCCTCGCGGTTGTCGCCACCGCCGCGGCAGCCGTCAGCTTCACGGCACAGCCGACTCCGGCCCTCGCCGTGCCATTCGACTGGAACGGCTATTTCACGACGTACGAAGAGTGCGAGGCCTACCGCATCCAGGCCAGCTACTGGGGCGAGGTAAGCAACAGTTGCGAATACCGCACGCTGCCCGACAGCCAGTACGACGGCTGGTATTTCCGGGCCTGGCTGCCGGGTTAGGCGCACCGGGCGACCGGATCAGGTGGCGGCGGCGCGGGCCGGGCTCGGACGCCCCGCGCCGCCGCCACCGACGCCCTCGACCGCAGCCGGCACGATCACCTACGGCGGCGCGATCCCACCTGCTTGACCATTCAACTTTTCGGCGATAACTTTGATGCCCATCGATTGATTTCTCTCGAAGCAGGTGGGCCATGCTGTGGAAATCCATCGCCGCCGCCGCGTCCGTCGCAGGCATGCTGGCCACCGCCCCCGCCGCCGCGGCCGCCCCCTCCCAGGTGTCGACCGAGAGCTGGGGGGCCGGGAACTGCCCGCAGGGCATGCTCTGCATCTGGCCGAACTGGAACCACCCGCCGGAGGGCCCCACGTCGACTCCGTCCCTGACGACCAACAGCGAGTGGTCCGGCAACGTCCCGGCGTTCAACTTCTACAACTACACCTCGAAGAAGGCCGAGATCACCTGGTCCTACACGTATCTCGGCACGCCCCTCACCGGCACGATCTGCGTTCTCCCGGGCGGCGACGGGGACCTGTACGTCCCCATGTACGTCACGAAGGTGACCTGGCAGCCGCGCAGCTGCTGATCCCGCCGGCGCGCGGGACCTCCCGCGTACGAGCCCGGCCCCCGCGTCTTGCTCGCGCGGGCGTCCGAGGCGACCCGGGCCCGTCGACCACTCGGAGGATGCCTCGATGACCAGGTGGAACTCGCTGCCGGGGGTGGCCCCGCGGCGGCAGGGACGGCGGGTCGGGTTGGCCATCGGCGCGGCGGCGGCGATGCTCGCGGGCACTGCGGTGTTCGGCCTGCCGTCGGCCTCGGCGGCGACGGTGGACACGTCGGCGTCGTACGTGTTCGTGAACCGGCACAGCGGCAAGGCGATGGACCTCTACGACTGGTCGACGGCGGAGAACGCGCCGGTGAACCAGTGGACGCGCAACGACCTCGCGGTGCAGCAGTGGCAGTTCGTCGACGCCGGTGACGGCTTCTTCAAGGTGCGCTCGCGGCACAGCGGGAAGGTGCTGGAGTTGCCGAACGCCGCCGACGGCACCCAGTTGGTGCAGACCACCGACCGGGGCTCCGCCACCCAGCAGTTCCGGTTGCAGGACTCCGCCGGCGGGTTCGTGCGGTTCGTCAACCGGCAGTCGAGCAAGGTGATCGACCTGTGGGAGTGGTCGACGGCCGACGGGGGCCGGTTGGCCGGATACTCCAACGTGGACGGCGCCAACCAGCAGTGGCAACTGGTGCGCCTGGCCGGCGGCACGCCGACCACGCCACCGGCCTACCCGCAGCCCGGCAGGGTCGCCGGGGACGTCGGCGTCCACGACCCGACCGTGGTCAAGCGGCCCGACGGCACCTACCTCGTCGCCCACACCGGGGACAACATCGCCCTGAAGACCTCGACGGACCGGATCACCTTCCGCAACGCCGGCACGGTCTTCCCCGGTGGCGCCCCCTGGACCACCACCTACACCGGTGGCGCACGCAACCTGTGGGCGCCGGACCTGTCGTACCGCAACGGCCGCTACCACCTCTACTACTCGGCGTCGACCTTCGGCTCCAACCACTCGGCCGTCTTCCTGGCCACCAGCACCACCGGCGCGTCCGGAAGCTGGACCAACGAGGGTCTCGTCATCGAGTCGCGCACGTCGGACGACTTCAACGCGATCGACCCGAACCTCATCGTCGACGACCAGGGCCGCTGGTGGCTGAGCTTCGGTTCGTTCTGGTCCGGGATCAAGCTGATCCAGATCGACCCGGCCACCGGACGCCGGCTCGGCACGTCGATGCACAGCCTCGCCAGCTACGGTCCCGGCATCGAGGCGCCCGTCATGGTCAAGCGTGGCGCCTGGTATTACCTGTACGTCTCGTTCGACCGCTGCTGTCAGGGCGCCAGCAGCACCTACCGCGTCATGGTGGGCAGGTCGGCGAGCCCGACCGGGCCGTTCGTCGACCGGGCCGGACGCGCCATGCTCTCGGGTGGGGGCACCGAGATCCTCGCCTCGCACGGCAGCATCCATGGCCCCGGCCACCAGGCGGTCCTCGGCGACAGCGACGGCGACTGCCTGTTCTACCACTACTACGCCGACAACGGCGCCTCGCTGCTCGGCATCAACCGCCTCGGCTACGACGCGGCGGCCTGGCCCTACGTGTACTGACACGGCAGCCGCGCCGCCCTGACTGATCGGTTGGTCGCACCACTGACGGGCCGGGCGCGAGGGTGCCGGCGGGTCCTACGGTGGGCGCGGACCGCCGATCGAGGGAGAGACCGTTGTCGCCGTCGCACCGCCCAGCCCGTTGGAGTGCCGCCGCCCTCGCCCTGGGCCTGGTCGCGGGGCTCCTCGGCTGCACCGCGCCCCGGGCCGAGCGGACGGATCGGCCATCCGTGCGGGTCGAGCAGACCCAGGAGAGCCTGCGGCAGAGGGTCACGGCGCCCGCCGAGGGCCCGCCGCCCGCCTGGTCGGTGCCGCTCCGGCGGCTCGACCAGGAGCTGGGCGAGATCGGTCCGGTGATCCTGGTCCCCGACTCGAGGGAGCTGCGGGCCGTGGACCGCGCCACCGGCCAGGAGCGGTGGCGTCATCCGTTCACCACGGGCTACCAGTACGTGATCGCCGGTGAGTCGATCGTGGCCGCCGACAGCGACGACGGCGGCATGGAGGTGCTCGACGCGGCCACCGGCGTCACCCGGTGGCGGACGGCGGGGAGCCAGGACGTCGTCGTCCACGAGCAGACCGTCTTCGCCAGGGAGTGCGCCGGCACCGGCGATTCCGCGACGTGCACGATCGTCGGCCGGGACGTGCCGAGCGGTCGCCAGCTCTGGGAACGGCCCGCCGACCGGTTCGCCAGGGTGAGCGACGTGACCCTCGGTGCCCGCACGCCGTACGCGCCGGCCAGCGGCCGGTACGTCGCGGTGCGGCTGAGCACGTCCCCCCGGTCGGCCACCTACGCCCCGGTCGCGCCCACCACCGGTCGGGTCGGCGCCGGTCGGCTGCCGAACCGGGCCTGGTACGGCTTCGTGGCCGGGGACCTGCTGGTGACCACCGACAACGACCCTGCGCGGGGTGAACGGCGTTGCACGGTCAGCATCGCCACCGTCGACGCGGCCACCGGCGACAAGGGCTGGTCCGGCGTGGTCTTCAGCGGACGCAAGGAGGACGGCGAGTGCGGCAAGCGGTTGGCCCACCACCACAGCGGGCTGACCCTGATCGGGGCCGGCACCCGGCTCGTCGCGGTCACCGCCGACGGGCGGCCGCAACTGGTCGACCTGCGCACCGGTCGGACGGTCTGGAAGGGCGCCGCCGTCGGGGTGCCGATCGACGGTGACCACCAGTCGGTGCTGGTGCGGGGCAACGCCGAGGCGGGTGAGCTGGCGTTGCTGGACCTGTCCACCGGCGTGACCCGCTGGACGGCGCCGGATCCGCTGTTGTCGGGCGCGTCGGCGAGCTGGCGGTCGGCGGTGACCGAGGGACTGGTGGCGGTAAGCGCGGCGGAGGGCGACCGGCCGATCGTGCTCGTGTACGAGGCTCGCACCGGTCGTCAGCTCGGCCGTTATCCGGGGTGGCTCGCCGGAGCCGGAGCGGACTGGGTCGCGGTCAGCCACACCGGTCCCGACGGCCTCGCGGTGGACCTGCGCGCCTTCTGACCGATCACCGGCACCGCCCAGCGGCCCGCACCGACGCCCGTCGATATTGCCAGAGCCGATCCAGACGTGTTGGAATAGCTCATATCGCCGCAGCGCGGGGGCAACCGCGCTGAGCACGGCCAGCACGGGAGCAGCGCAGTGCCGGCAGGACGCCGCTTCGACGGACGCTCGCCTGCCACCTCGCCGGGCCATCGCCCCGATGGAGGGCCCATACCGGGCGGACGCTCCCGCCCGCCACACATGTTCCCGGCAGGACCAGCGACGAGGTGAGAAGCGATCATGGTTTCCCGAGACAGGTTCGCGGGGTGGTATCGCCACCGCCTGGTGTGGGTGGCGGTGATCCTGCTGGCGGTGGCGGCCAGCGTGGTCGTCCTCAACCGGGCCGCCGGCCAGGAGGCGGAGCCGGCGGATCTGCAGGCGCAGATCGTGGCGCGGATGCGCACCACGCTCGAACAGGCGGACCCGGGGCAGCACAACCACGCCGGACACACCGCCCAACAGGGCGCCACCGAGGAGAAGCCGCCGGTGATCTGCGGGGTCCGCGTCTACGGCTACGAGCCGGCCGAGGCCACGACGCTCGCCGACGTCCAGAAGGTCTACGGCTTCCACCTCTGCGGAATCGCCGAGCAGAAGCGTCCCTGGGACGTCGCGGTCAAGCTGGCCGGGCCCTTGATCATGGACATGTCCACCGACCCCCTGGGCATCCAGGTCGTCGAGGCGACAGAGGGCGTCAGGTTCATCGACCGGCTGCGGCAGATGTTCCCGGCCAAGTACGCGACGTTGGCGCAGGAGGAGGCGCTGGGCGCCAAGGAGATGGCCGACCTGCGCCGCCGGTACGACACCGCAGCTGGGCTGTGACCACACCGGACGCGGATCGTCAGGGTGGGGCGTCCACCCCCGGCTCCCGCGATCGGCTGCCTACCCGGGCTGCCGGTCGGCCGGGGCCCCGAGGCGCAGCAGCGGCAGGCAGGACAGCAGCAGGCCGACCGCGCCCACCCACAGGGCCACCCGGGCGTCGGCGGCGGCCCCCAGCACGGTGCCCAGCAACGCGCCCAGCGGCATCGCCCCGCCGAGCAGGAACCGCATGGTGGCGTTCATCCGGCCGAGCAGTTCGGGCGGGCACAGCCGCTGACGCAGGCTGACCTGGGCCACGGTCGAGGCCGTCGCGCCCGCCCACAGCAGCAGGTAGCCGCCCGCCGCCAACCAGATCCGGCCGGCGCTGTCGATCAGGGGGGTGAGCAGCGCGAACGGCGCGGTGACGAGGAGGCAGAGCCAGGCCGGTCGATACTGCCCGAGCCGCTGGGCCAGGCGGCGGGCCACCACCGCGCCGAGGATCCCGCCGGCCCCGCCCGCGCTGAAGTACGCGCTGGCCGCCGCCGGGGATGCGCCCAGCTCGCTGACCAGTCGCACCGGCACCATCGTCTGCAACACCAGGGCGAACATGTTGTACGCGCCGCCGGCCAGCGCCAGCACGCGCAGCACCGGGTGGCGCAGCACGTACGCCACGCCCTCCCGGATCTGCCCGACGAGCCGGGACCGGCCGGGGGTGGCCGGCCGCAGGTCGGCCGCGCGGATCCGGGCCAGGTACGCGGCGGACCCGGCGAACCCCGCCGCGATGAGCAGGACGGCGGGTCCGGTGCCGGCCAGCTCGACGGCCAGTCCCGCCAGCGCGGGGCCCGCGACCTGCGCCACCGCGAGGGTGGTGCTCAGCCGGGCGTTGCCCTCGACCAGTTCCTCGGGCCGCACCACCCGCGGGAGGTAACTCTGGTGGGCGACGTCGAAGAACACCGTGAGCACCCCGACGCCGAGGACGACGACGTACAACTGGCCGAGCGCCACCCCGCCCGGCACCGCCGGCACGGCCAGCGAGGCGATGAGCGCGGCCCGCCCCAGGTCGGTGCCGATGAGCAGCCGCCGCTGCCGCACCCGGTCGACGACCGCGCCGGCGGGCAGGCCGACGACCAGGAACGCGACCGTGCCCAGCGTGCCGACCAGACCCACCTGCCACGCGGAGGCGTGCATCGGGCCGACCGCCACCAACGGCAGCGCCACCAGGGCCATCCGGGCGCCGAACTGGCTCGCGACCGCCCCGAGCCACAGGGACCGGAAGTCGTGCTGCCGGAGCAGCCCGCCACGGCGGTGCGCCACGTCAGGTCGGCGCGGCCGTGGCCGGGGCGTCGGCCGCCCGCAGCCACGTCGCCCGCAGCAGGTCGGCGGCCCGGTCGGCGTCGATGTCGGGCCGCTCCGCGAGCAGTTCGAAGAACCGGACCAGAGCCGCGCCCACCGGCTCCGCGGCCGGCAGCACCTCGGGGTCGTGGTGGACGGTCAGCTCGGGCCGCTCGGCCGACCACGTGACCGCCAGGTGCAACGCGTTGTGGGCGGGGAACCCGCGCCGGCCGGCGGGCGGGCGCACGGCGCCGCGCAACAGCCGGCCCGCGGGGCCGATCGTGGCGGAGCCGAGCGGGTGGGTGCGCTCCGCCGCCACCACGTTGAGCACGAGGCGACGCCGTTCGCGCAGGGCCTCGATGCCACCGAAGTCGGTCAGCCACTGGCCGAGCAGGGGCGGCGCGGCGGCGTTGGCGGCGGCGAGGCCACGGACCCGGCCGGCGAGCGAGGGGGCCGCGACGTCGTCCGGCGGCACGCTCACCACCGCCTCGTGCAGCGCGCCGGGGACCTCCAGGCTCTCCCGCGTCCACCGGCCGCCCCGCGCGTACAGCACCGGGACGTGCGTCTCGGCCCAGAGCCCCAGCAGGAACGACAGGGCCGCCAGGAGCAGGCCGGAGCCCGTCGCGCCGGTGAGCTGCCGGCCCCGCCGGATGGCGCCTGCGGTGTCGCCGCCCAGCCGCATCGGCCAGGCGGCGGTCGCGGTGGTGTCCCGCCACGGCTTCCAGCGCCCGCCGGGGAAGGCGACGGCGGGGACCTCCCGGCTCATCGCCTCCGCCCAGAACTCCCCGGACGCGGACCGCCGCGGATCGGCAGCGGCCTCGGCCGCGTGCGCGAAGAACGAGGGCAGTGGCGGCAGTGTGCGCTGCGGATTCTCGTACGCCGCCGCCGCGCGGCGCACGAACCGGGTGTGCGTCGCGTGATCGGCGAAGCCGTGGTCCACCACGAGGGCGAGCGCGTGGTCGTCCGGCGCCAGCCGCACCAGGCAGGCGCCGGCCAGCGGATCGCGGCGCAGGTCGATGGGCGCGTACACCGCGCCGCCGAGCACCGCACCGGCCGCCTCCAGCCGCCGCTCCGCCGGGACGTCGGCACAGTCGACCGTGGTCACCGGGAACGGCTGCTCGGCCGCGTACACCAGCTCGGGGCCCGGGGCGAACCGGGCCCGCCACACGTCGTTGCCGGCCGCGACGGCCCGCAGGGCGGCGGCCAGGCGGGGCACGTCCACCGCGCCCCGGACGTGCCACAGCGTCCAGGCCCGGGGCATCGGGTTGTGCCGGGGCAGGCCGGCCTCGTCGGTGTCGCTCAGCAGCAGCAGTTCGCGCTGTGCCCCGTAGGGCGGCACCCCCAACCGACTCACCCCTGGAACGCGGGCAGCTGTGACCATGCCGGTTGGCCCGCGGCCCAGGCCGCCAGCACTCCCCCGTCGTCGGGCAGCCGGCCGTGCAGGTGCAGGTCGCGCAGCCGGCGCAGCGGCGTCACCCCGGTCGGCCAGTGCGCGAGCGACCGGCGGTAGCACTCGGCGGCCAGGTCGGCCCGGCCCAGCTGCTCGTGGACCTGGCCGGCGTTGAACCAGGAGATGCGGCCGTACGGGAACTGCAGGTGCGCGGCCCGCAGGTATGCGTCGAGCGCGCCGCCGACGTCGCCGGCCTGGTATCGCAGCTCCCCCGCGGTGAGCCAGGTCTTCGGGTCGATCGGGTCGATCCGCTCCGCCAGCTCGTCCACCAGGGCCAGCGCGGTGTCGCGTTCGCCGAGGTACGTGTGGGTGCGCACGGCGGTCTCCACGGCCGGGAAGTAGTTGTCGGCGGCGATGACCCGGGTGTGCGCGTCGTGCCCGGTCAGCTCCCGGGCGATGCCGAGCCACCGGTCCATGTCCGCGCGCAGCAGGTCCCGGTCGCCGGTGAGGAACGGCAGGAACCCCATGGCCCGGAACCATCTGCTGGTCATGATCGCGGCGTCGAACTCCGACACCTCAGGCAGTGCCGTGTACCGGGCCAGGTCCTCCGCGCCGAGCTTGCGCCAGCGGGCAATGGTCTCGGGCTCCCGACGCCGGGCCGCGTTGACCGTGGCGTTGATGGTGGTGACCACCCTCGTACGGGCGTACCGGACGTCGTCGCCGAGCTGGTCGTACAACGTGCGGAAGTGCGGCTCCAGCTCGGCCGCGTGCCCCGTGGTGAGCATCTGCTCGGCGAAGATCCAGCTGGCCAGCGCGTACGCGCCCACGGGGTCGCGCACCGGCACGTCCGGCCCGGGGAGGATCCGCTCGGCCTCGGCGTGGAAGCCCACGGCGGACAGCAGCCGGCCCAGCAGCGCCCGGTCCAGCAGCGGCAGGTCCGCCGGGTTGGCCAGCCGCTCCCGCAGCTCGGGTGGGCAGCCGTCGGGCGCCGCCAGCCAGGTGCGGTAGTCGGCCGAGGCGCCGCCGGAGGCATACCCGTACACCGCGGCCGTCGCCTGCATCTCGTCGCGGAACATGGCGGCCGTCGCCCGCTGCGGGTGGATCTCCCGGAACCACGGCTCGCGACGCTCGACCACGGCGGCGTAGGACATCAGTGGCGTGTGGATGGCGACCGGCGGGGTGTCGACCGGGTCGAGGATCTCGCTCGGACTCAGGTCGAGAAACGGCCGGTAGCGTTCGAGTGGGAGCGGACGCGCCCCCGCCGCCGGCTCCCGCACCGCACCCGCCTGCTCCCGCACCGCGACCGCCCACCGCACCGTGTCGGCGCAGACCGTGCCACCCAACGAGGGGCGCCGCGCCACGAGAACCGCCAACCGGTCCCGCTCCTCGCGGCGCTCCGAGGTGAGCAGATCGGCCAGCGCCCCCACCAGCTCGCCGGGGTCGGCTGGCACCGCCGACCCGCCGGGGTCGGCTGGCGCAGTGGGACCGTCGGGGTCTGCTGGAGGGGTCGGCCCGCCGCCCTCGACGGCCGGGTTGGGGGCCACCAGGTCGAGCAGTCCGGCCAGCGCCGCGGTCCGCTCCGCCAGCCCGGTCCGGGCCGCCACCCGGTAGTGGATGCGGGCCGCCTCCCGGTCGCCCGCCGCGCGGGCCGCGTCCGCCGCGAGGAGCCGGGTCGCCGCGCCGGTCGGGTCGAGGTCGAGGGCGGCGTCGGCGAACTCCCGCGCCGGCCCGGCGGCGGTCGCGCCGGCCCCGTTCAGGGCGGCGCGGGCGGCGGCCCGCAGCAACGCCAGCGCGGCGTCGCGCGCAAGGAAGTCGCCCCGGTCCGTCGACAGGTCGCGGACGGCGGCGCGGACCCTGTCGGCCTCGGGCACCGGCTCGCCCGGGCAGCGCAGCCGCACGGCGAGGATCCGGGCCCGGGCGACCACGCCGAGCCGGTCGCCGGCCAGGCCGACGGCCAGGGACTCCGCCACGGCGAGCGCCTCGGCGGCCGGCTGCCCGCCCGTCGCGGCCTGCCCGGCCCGGGCCAGTGCGGTGGCGAGGCGGACCGGCAGGCCCGCCGACTCGGGCGGCACCGGGGGAAGCGGTTGCCGGCCGTCCTCGGCGAGCAGGAGATCCCGCCAGGCGCGCACCGGGGACGGCACGTCCCCACCGAGGCGCCGCAGCAGTTGCGTGGCGTCCTCCCGGCGGCCCAGCGCGCGCATCAGTCGGGCCGCCCACAGGAGACCGGCGGGGTCGTCCGCTTCGAGCCGCTCCCGGACCTCGGGCGGCGCGACGAGGGTGTCCATCGCGTCGAGCAGACCGGAGCGACGCATCGTGCGGCGCAGGCCGGCGGGCGGCGAGTGTGCGGGCAACCAGCCGCACGGGTCGGACCGGCCGGCACAGAACAGTGCCGTCTCGGCGACCAGGGCCGGCGGGACCGCGGGATCGGCGGTCAGGTCGATGAGCGGACGCAGCGGCAACGCCGCTGGATCCCGCCAGGCGATGTCGGCCATTGCATTCCTCCCGCCCCGGACGGTTGGTGCGGTGCCGGAGGGCGGACACGCGACGATGGCACAGCCGGCGCCCGCCCGGTTGGTGACCGGCGGGTCAGTTGATGACGGCGTTGATCAGACCGACGGCGGATCCTTCGAGGTCCTCGTAACGCTCCATGCTCGACACCTCCTCCCGATCGGGCGAGGAAGACGGGCGATGACGGCCCCTGATCCCGCCATCCTCACCCGGCCAGCGATGACAGTCAATCGGTTGCGGGTGGTCGGCGCGGGTTCCCCCCGCCCCCGGCCGACCGGAGCTGACGGTCCCGGCGGGGCTGTGCCGCCGGTGCCAGCGGTCCGCGGCGGCAGCCGACGGTTGACCGCAGCGGTGGACCGGGCGACGATCTTCGCCACGTGCCGAACCCGGACGAGGGTGCCGCCTGGCGGTCCCGAAACGTTCGGCTGACACCGACGCGCGAGGCCGCCGGGCGGGTGTGCAGGGACGCCACCCGCCGCCTCGCCGGGTTCCGCGCAGAGTTCCGATCCTCGGCACCAGGAGTTGTCATGGCCCAGCACCGTCCCCACCAGCGTCCCGTGGATTCGCGGAACGGGACCGGGCTGGTCCTGGCGGCCCGGGCCGGCGACCGGGCGGCGCTCGCCGAGTTGACGACGAGGTCGCTGCCGACCGTCTACCACCTCGTCAGGGGCATCCTGGGCGACCGCGCCGAGGTCGACGACGTGGTGCAGGACTGCATGATCCGCATGGTCCGGGGCCTGCCGGACCTGCGTGAGCCCGACCGCTTCCGCGCCTGGCTCACCATCATCGCCTACCGCCAGGTGAGCGACGAGCTGCGGCGGCGACCGATGCCGCGGGATCCGTTCGTCGAGCCGGACCAGCTTCCCGACGCCGGTGACGTCGCCGAACGCACCGTGTTCGAGGCGCTGCTCAGCGGGCAGCGCCGCGAGCTGGTCGAGGCATCCCGCTGGCTGGCACCCGACGACCAGCACCTGCTCGCGTCGTGGTGGCAGGAGGCCCTCGGCGACCTGAGCCGGGCGGGCCTGGCCGACATGCTGGGGATCGGCGAGCCGCACCTGGCGGTGCGGCTGCAGCGCATGCGCGGCCGGTTGGAGTCCGCCAGGGCGATCGAGGCCGCGCTGCGGCAGCGCTCGGGCTGTGCGGAGCTGTCGGCCCTGAGCCGGACATGGACCGGCGAACGCTCCCCCGTGTGGCGCAAGAGGTTCGACAGGCACGTCCGTGACTGCGTCCACTGCGCAGCCCACCGGGCGGAGCTGATCCCACCGGAGCGGCTGCTCCACGGCCTGTCCGTCGTGCCGGTGCCGGCGGCGCTCGTCGCGGCGGTCCGGGCCGCCGTCGAGGCGGAGCCGGGGCTGCCGGCCCACGGGCCGGCGCCGCAGCTCACGTCGCACAAACTGGCCCTGGCGGGGACCGCGGCGGCGGCGCTGGTCCTCGGGGCCATCGCGTACGCGGTCCACGTGACGCCCGACCCCGGCCCGGTGCCCGCCGTGGCCGCCCCGTCACCGGCAGGCGCCCCGCCGTCCCGGGCTTCGGGCAGCCCGTCCCCGACCGTACGGACGAGTTCGGCCGCACCGGGGCCCGCGCCGGTGACCGGCGTGACCGTCGCGGACATCTTCGTCGCGCCCGACGGCGACGACGCCGCCGACGGCAGCCGGCAGCGGCCGTTCGCGACGCTGAACCGGGCGGTCGAGGTGGTCCGGCCCGGCCAGACCATCGCCCTGCGCGGCGGCGTCCACCGGCTCACCCGGCCGGTGGAGATCGACACCGACGGCACCCGCGCGCAACAGATCGTCCTGAGCGGGTACTCCGGCGAGCACGCGATCCTGGATGCGGCCGGCGTGCCCTCCGGCAAGCAGGCGGTGACCCAGCGCACCAGCTTCTGGACCGTCCAGGATCTGGAGGTACGCGGCTCCCGCAGCCACGCGTGGACCTGCAACTCCTGTCGGTTCACCACGTTCCGACGGCTGTCCGTGCACGACAACCACCGCTCGGGCCTGACCCTCAGGGACCCGGGGACGACCGGCAACCAGGTGCTCGACAGCGACTTCTACCGCAACTACGACCCCCGCGCCGCCGGTAGCGCCGGCATCGGGCTGGGCGTCAAGTTCGGCGACGGCGGTGGCAACGTGGTCCGGGGCAACCGGGCCTTCCACAACGCCGACGACGGCTTCGACTTCGGCGCCTTCCGCAGCCCGATCACGATCGAGGACAACTGGTCCTACGGCAACGGCCAGAACCGGTGGAACGCCGAGGGCTGGTCCAGCAACGGTTTCGGCTTCTCCCTCGGCGGCGGTGAGACCACGCCGTCGGCGGCGCACCGGGTACGGAACAACGCCGCCTGGGACAATCGCGGCGACGGCTTCGGTGCCGAAGCCAACACGGGCCGACTCTCCCTGGCCGACAACACCGCCTATCGCAACGGCGGAGACGGATTCGATCTCAGCGGCGGCCGGGGCACGGCCGTCGACAACCTCTCCGCCGCCAACGGACAACAACCGGCCCGGATCGGCCCGGACGTCTCCGGCGAAGGAAACTCCTGGGACCGTGGCGAGTGGCGCGACTCGTCCCTACGCTCGGTCGATCCGGCGGTGGCGGAAGGGCGACGCGCCCCCGACGGCGGACTGCCCCGCACCTCGTTCCTGAGCACCAGGGAAGGCATCGGCGCCGACCTGACCGGCTGACCGGTGGGCAACCGAACTGCGTAGGCGGCACGGCACACCCGGGCGGCGGCGCGGGCAGAGCGCGGTCTTCCGGTCCAGTTGTCAGCTACCCGGGTAGCTGCGTCGCGCCATGGAAAAACGCTGCGACGCGTGACGGGAAAGCAGATAACACAAACTGGAGAAGATTTTCGAATGGCGCTGTTCGCGCAGGTCGGGGCAGCTCACGAGCAGGCAGTTTCCCGAATCCTGAACCAGCGCCGAAATCGACACCGAGGATTTACCGAACCGACACGTGGTGCCGCTTGTCGACATGTGTTTAGCTGTTCGGGCACGCGCCGGAGCCGGCAGCGTCACCCGTCCCCGGGATGGGTGCAGGCAAGACCCACCCTGGTCGCCGTTCGCATGGGCAGCGAACAACGACACCAGGGCAACGGGCACCGTTGAATGCCACCTTTCGTCGGCACACACCGGTGTTCCGCATGCCCAGAAATCGACTCCTCGGCCGTATCCGGCGGGGCCATGCCGGCTGCCATCTTCGTGGCGGAGGCATGGACACCGGGCACCCCGCCAGGCCGGACGGTCGAACTCGGCGATCCCGATTCACGGCCAATGAGAAGGAAGAGAATGTCCAGAACCAGATTCTCCGGGCGACGCATCGCCATCGCTTCGTCAGCCGTCGCCGCGGCGCTGGCGGCACCCGCGGCGATCGTCGCCCTGGTGACGCCGGCGGGTGCGGCGGTGGCCCCGGTCAACGGCGGGACGTACACCCTGGCCAGCGGTTCCAGCGGGAAGTGCGTGGTGGTGACCGGCGCCGGCACCGACAACGGGGCCAGACTGGCCCAGGTGCAGTGCGACAGCACGGCGGCCGACCAGCAGTTCCGGGCGGTGTCGCAGAACGGCGCCTACGGCCTGGTCAACGTCAACAGCGGCAAGTGCGTCGACGTACCCAACTTCTCCACCACCCCCGGCGAACAACTCTGGCAGTGGACCTGCGGAACCAGCACCAACCAGACCTGGACCCTCAGCCCCTCCACCGTCGCCGACCGCTACCTGATCCGCAGCAACCACAACAACCTCTGCGCATCCAACAAGGACGGCTCCACCGCAGGCAACAACCCCATCATCCAGGAACCCTGCTCCGACACCGCCCGCATGCAGTGGCGATTCAACCCGACGGGCAGCACCCCCACCACCCCACCCACCACGACCCCGCCGAGCAGCGTGCCGTACTCGAACTCGCCGGACGGGTTCGCCGGCGCGGCCGGCACCACCGGCGGTGCGGGCGGCACCACGGTCACCGTGACCAACCAGGCCGACCTGGAGAGGTACGCCAGCTCCAGCGCGGCGTACGTCATCCGGGTCAACGCGGCGATCGCCGTGAGCCCGTACGGCAAGGAGATCCCGATCAGGTCGAACAAGACGATCATCGGCGTGGGCCGGAACGGCCAGATCGTCAACGGCGGGTTCCACCTCAGCGAGGGCACCAGCAACGTGATCATCCGGAACCTGACCATCCGCGACACCCGGGTGGCCTCGGACGACCCGGACGACAAGGACTTCGACTACGACGGCATCCAGATGGACACCGCGAACAAGATCTGGATCGACCACAACCAGATCGTGCGGATGAACGACGGCCTCATCGACAGCCGTAAGGACACCACGAACCTGACCGTGTCGTGGAACGTCATCGCCGAGGGCAACAAGGCGTTCGGCATCGGCTGGACCACCAACGTCACCGCCCGAATGACCATCCACCACAACTGGATCCACGACAACAACGTGCGCAACCCGAGCACCGACAACGTGGCGTACGCGCACTTCTACAACAACTACATGCAGAACATCCGCGGCTACGGCAACTACTCGCGCGGCTACACCAAGATGGTGATCGAGAACAGCTACTACGAGAACGTCAAGGACCCGTACTACCGGGACGACAACGCACAGCTGCGCCAGACCGGCAGCATCTGCGTCAGCTGCACCGGGCAGCGGGAGACCGGCGGCTCCGCGTTCACCCCGTCGAGCTTCTACTCGTACACCCTGCACCCGGCGTCCGAGGTGCCCAGCATGCTCCGGACGTACGCCGGGCCGCAGGCGGCCATCGGCCAGTAGCGGCAACGGCCGGCGTGGGGCCGGCAGCGGTCCACGGCACCGGCCGGCCCCACGCCCCACCCCCTCAGCCATACCGCGAAGATATCGAGGATCAAGAATGTTGAAGAGTTCACTTCCGGGACGCCGGCTGGGCGTCCTGTCCACGATCGCCGCCACGGCCGTCGCCGTCCCGGTCGCCGTCGTGGCGCTCGTCGACCCCGCCGGCGCCGCCGCCCCGGTCGCCGGTGGTACCTACACCCTGGCGAGTGGTTCCAGCGGGAAGTGCGTGGTGGTGACCGGCGCCGGTGCGGACAACGGCGTGCGGCTCGTCCAGGTGGCCTGTGACGCGACCGCGTCCTCGCAGCAGTTCCGGGCGGTGTCGCAGAACGGCGCCTACGGCCTGGTCAACGTCAACAGCGGCAAGTGCGTCGACGTACCCAACTTCTCCACCACCCCCGGCGAACAACTCTGGCAGTGGACCTGCGGAACCAGCACCAACCAGACCTGGACCCTCAGCCCCTCCACCGTCGCCGACCGCTACCTGATCCGCAGCAACCACAACAACCTCTGCGCATCCAACAAGGACGGCTCCACCGCAGGCAACAACCCCATCATCCAGGAACCCTGCTCCGACACCGCCCGCATGCAGTGGCGATTCAACCCGACGGGCAGCACCCCCACCACCCCACCCACCACGACCCCGCCGTCGAGTGGCACACCGACGGTCGCCTCGGACGGCAGCGGCACGTACCGCACCGTCCAGGAGGCGATCGACGCGGTGCCGGCGAACAACACGACCCGCCGGGTGATCACGATCAAACCGGGCACCTACCGGCAGGTGGTGCGGGTGCCGTCGAACAAACCCCACATCACCCTGCAGGGCCTCGGCTCGTCCCCGTCGAACACCACGATCGTCTACAACAACTCCGCCCACACCAGCGGCACCTCCGGCAGCGCCAGCATGTTCGTCGACGGCGCGAACTTCGTCGCGGAGAACCTGACCATCTCCAACGACTACGACGAGAACACCTACGAGACCGGTGACCAGGCGGTCGCCCTGCACCTCAACGCCGACCGGGCGGTGCTGCGCAACGTGCGGCTCCTCGGCGACCAGGACACCTTCCTCGTCAACGACCGCACCCGCGCCTACGTGGTCAACTCCTACGTCGAGGGCACCACCGACTTCATCTTCGGCGGCGGCACGGTCGTCTTCAATGCCAGCACGATCCACGAGAAGCGCTCCACCGGCGGCACCATCACCGCCGCCAGCACCGACGCCGCCAAGA
This sequence comes from Micromonospora sp. PTRAS2, assembly GCF_054052245.1. NCBI lineage: Bacteria > Bacillati > Actinomycetota > Actinomycetes > Micromonosporales > Micromonosporaceae > Micromonospora > Micromonospora sp. PTRAS2. Next base: position 55,584 of record NZ_JBSWBU010000008.1, on the reverse strand, counting down.
CCTACGGCTTCCTGTTCTACCGGTCCACCATCAACGGCGCCGGCAGCAACAACACCAACCTCGGCCGCCCCTGGCGCCAGGGCGCCCAGGTGCTCTACCGCGAGTCCACGCTCAGCAACACGATCAAGAACGCCCAGCCCTGGACCAACATGGGCGACGCCACCTGGCAGAACGCCCGCTTCCTCGAATACCGCAACACCGGCTCGGGCGCGGCCGTGAACAGCAACCGCCCCCAGCTCAGCGACTCGCAGGCCGCCACCTACACGCCGCAGAGGTACCTGGCCGGCACCGACGGCTGGAACCCGATGTGACGTGCCGGTCCGACGCCGCGTACCACGGCGTCTGATCTCGTCGCCACCCGCCGCCTGAGCGGCGCGGACGGCCCGGTGTGGCCGCCGGGATCTCCTGGCAGCCACACCGGGACCTCCGCGCTGATGACGGGCCCCGGGACGGTGCTGTCGGCCGCCGACGACACCGTGCGCGAACTGGGCGGCGAGTTCCTGCCCCGCCGCCTCGACCGGGCGTCGCTGGAGACCGTCGCCGCGCTGATGGTGGACGGCACCGTCGACCCGCACGTCACGCGCGTGTTCACCTTCGAGCAGAGCGCGGAGGCGGTAGCGGCCGTGGAGACCGGTCACGCTGCCGGAAAGCTGGTGCTCACGGTCTCCGCCTGACCCCAGCCCGGCGCCGTCCGTGCCCGGGGTGCGGCAGGCAGTCGCACCCCGGCAGGGACCGCCGACACCTGGTGTCCGACGGCAACGAGCCCGGTCACCACGTACGTCGTCACGGGATCGGTGCGTCTCGGCGAAAGGTCTGCTGCTACCTCGGGTCGTCGGTCTGCCATGGGTGGAGGAACTGCTCCGGCTGCAGGTTCCATGCTTCGAGGGCCGCGACGAGTTGGGCTTCGCCGGTGACGGTGGTGGCGCGGACGAGGATCGCGCCGACGTCGTGGTCGAAGCCGGCGATCTGGTTGGCGTCGTAGTCCCAGTGCTCCAGGGTGAAGGTGCGGTCAGGGTCGGATCTGGTCCAGCCTTGCCGTCGGGCGTCGGCGTCAGCGGCGGTCGTGACGGGGCGTATGTCGACGAACCCTCGTCGAGCGGGTCCGGCAGCGGTTACCTCGGTGACCAAACGCCGGCCCAGGCGCAGCGCGTTCAGTTTGTCGGTAGGCCACTGCGGCCGGCCGCCACCGGTGGTCATGCTGCGGCCTGCCCGACGAGGTGGTCGTTGATGAACGTGACACCAGCACGGACCAGGGCGACGCGGTGGGGAGCGTTGACCGCCCGCCACCGGTCCTGGGCAGCCTTGACGAGCTTGAACACCACCGCCGGGTCAGCTGCCCGGCCGCCTGGCCAAGTCGTGACGCGGGCGCGCTGCCGGACGATAGGGAACACCTTCCGCTCCTAACCATTGACCAGCCGGAACCACGACGGATCATGCCCCGGACGGCGAGGCGACGGGATCGGGGCGGCCCGCCCGGACGCCGGAGCGGCGGCGGACCCGGGCCGGCGGAGGAGGCAGCGCCCGCCGGTCGACCTTGCCGTTGGCGGTGGCGGGCAGCTCGGGCAGGACGACGTAGCGTACCGGCACCATGTGGTCGGGCAGCGCCTCGGCGAGGAAGGCACGCAGCGCCGGCTCGGTCAGCCGGGCCGGATCGGCGTCGCGCTCGGCGACCAGGTACGCCACCAGGGTCGGCGCGGCGCCGAGGTCCTCGCGGAGCAGCACGACGCTGTTGGCCACGAGCGGGTGCCGGTTGAGGGTCGACTCGATCTCCCCCAGCTCCACCCGCTGCCCGCGGATCTTGACCTGGGTGTCGACCCGGCCGACGTAGTTGAGGTGGCCCTCCGGCGACCACCAGACCAGGTCCCCGGTCCGGTACACCCGCTGCGGCCGGCCGGCCACCGTCACCTCGACGAACCGCTCGGCGGTCAGGTCGGGCCGGCCGGCGTAGCCGCGCGCGAGGCAGTCCCCGCCGACCACCAGCTCCCCGACCTGGCCCAGCGGGGCGAGATCGCCCCGGTCGTCGAGCACGTACGCGACGACGTTGCTGATCGGCCGGCCGATCGGCACGGTGTCCGCCGGTTCGGGCCGGCGGCACTGCCAGGCGGTGACGTCGATGGCCGCCTCGGTGGGGCCGTACAGGTTGTGCACCCGCACCCCGGGTAGCACGGCGGTGAGCTTGTTGACCAGCTTCGGCGGCAGCGCCTCCCCGCTGCAGATCACCCGGCGCAGGTCGGCGCAGCGGTCCAGTCCCGCCTCCTCGACGAAGAGGGCGAGCATGGAGGGCACGAAGTGGACGGTGGTCACCGACTCGCGGGCGATCACCTCGACCATCTCCTGCGGGTCGCGGTGGGCCTGCGGCTGCGCCGTCACCAGGGTGGCGCCGGTGAGGAAGGGCCAGAGCAGCTCCCACACCGAGACGTCGAAGGTGTACGGCGTCTTCTGCAACACGACGTCACCCGGGCCGATCCGATAGGTGTCCTGCATCCAGACCAGGCGGTTGGCCAGCGACAGGTGCGTCATCTGCACGCCCTTGGGCGCGCCCGTCGACCCGGAGGTGAAGATCACGTACGAGAGGCCGTGGACCACCTCCTCCGGCGCCCGGTAGCCGCGCCAGTCGACCGGCGGGGCGGGCCGGTCGCCGCCGTCCAGCGGGCGGACGGGCACGGTCGGCTCGGCGCCGAGGGCGGCCTGCCCCGCCGGGTCGGCCAGCACCAGCGCCGCCCCGGCGGTGCCGAGCATGAGGTCGAGCCGGGGCCGCGGGTGCGCCGGGTCGAGCGGCAGGTACGCCGCACCGGCCAGCAGCACGCCGAGCACCGCGACCACCAGTTCGGGGCTGCGCTCGGCGCAGAGCCCGACCACCGCCCCCGGCCCCACCCCGTCGGCGCGCAGCCGTCCGGCCAGCGCCGCCGCCTCGTCCAGGAACTCGCGGTAGCTGAGGTGGCGGCCGTCGCCGCGCAGCGCGACGGCGTCCGGGGTGCGTGCCGCCTGCCGGCAGATCAGCTCGTGCACGGGGGTGCGCGGGGCGGGCGTCGGCGCGGGGTTGAAGCCGAGCAGGGTCCGGCGTTCCTCGGGGCCGACCAGCGTCGCCTCCCGCACCGGCCGGTCCGGGTGGGCGGTGAGCCAGGCGTGCAGGGTGCGCAGGCGCTCCGGCAGCCACCGGGCGTCGCCGTAATGGCGCAGGAAGCGCACCGGCAGGCTACCCAGGGTCGCCGCGACGCCGCCGGCGGTGGCGGCCGGTGCGGTCAGCGGCACGTCCGGCACCGCCGCGGGCAGCGGCACGTCCGGCACCGCCGCGGGTAGCAGCACGTCCGGCGCGGCTGCGGGTAGCACGTCAGGAACCGCCGCCGCCGGGGACAGGCTGCGCGCCTGCGCGCGTACCTGGTCGAGGGTGTGCTCCGGGCCCACGCGCAGCCGCAGCTCGCCGCGCGGGCCGTGCACCACGACCTCGGTCGCGCCGTCGAGCCGGTGGCAGAGCACGGCCGCCACCGCGGCGGCGAGGTCCAGGTCGTCGTGGCGGGCGCTCACGCGGTCACCAGCCCGGCGAGCACGCGCGGCGTGGCGTCCGCGGTGAGGGTGTCGATCGGCACCCGCACCCCGTAGCGGCGCCGCACCTGGCTGATCATGCGGATGAGCAGCAGCGAGTCGCCGCCGACCGCGAAGAAGTTCGTGTCCGGGCCGATCTCCGGGACGCCGAGCAGGTCGGTCCAGAGCGCCACGAGCTCCCCCACGAGGCCGTCCTCGCCGCCGGCCGGCGACGCCAGGACACCCTCGCCGCCGGCCGGCGACGCCGGGAGGTCCGGGCCCGGTGCCGGGTCCTCCGGGACCGGCGGTGCGGCGTCGAGCCAGTAGCGGGTGGGAGCGAACGGGTAGCCGGGCAGCGCGACCCGCCGGCTGCCGGTGTCGCCGCGCAGCGCCGGCCAGTCCACGCCCACCCCGGCCGTCCAGAGCGCGCCGATGCCGGCCAGCACGTCACCGGCGTCCAGGCGGGCCGTCGGCCGTGGCTGCAGGGCGTACCCGGGCACCGACCGGCCCTGCGGGGTCTGCCGGGCGGCGCCGGTCAGCGCGCTTCCCGGCCCCACCTCGACCAGGACCGGGTCGGGCAGGCCGAGCGCGGTCAGCAGCGCGTCGTGGTAGCCGACCGGGCTGCGCAGCTGGGTCGCCCAGTAGCCCGCCGGGCGGGACAGCCCCTTGCCGAGCAGCGCCCCGTCCACTGTGTTGATCACCGCAACGGTGCGGGGACGCTGGTCCACCCGGTCGGCCTCGACGCCGAACCGCCGGGCCGCGTCGGCCATCATCCGGCTGTGGAAGGCCCGCCGGGCGGGCAGCGCCCGCCAGTGCACGCCCGCCCCGGTCAGCCGCTCCCGCAGCGCGTCGAGCTGCGCCACCGGCCCGGCCACCACGGTCAGGTCGGGGGCGTTGCGCGCGGCCACGTCGAGCTCGTCCAGGCCGGCCAGGTGGGGGGTGAGAACGGGCGGGGAGGCGAGGACGGCCAGCATGCCGCCCTCGGGTGCGTCGTGCATGAGCCGGCCCCGGGTCGCCACCAGGCGCAGCATGTCGTCGTCGCCCAGCTCCCCGGCCAGCGCGGCGGCGGCGAACTCGCCGACGGAGTGGCCGACCAGCGCGGCCGGGCGTACCCCCCAGGAGAGCAGCAGGCGGCCGAGGGCCAGCTCGTGCAGCGCCAGCACGGGCTGGGTCACGTCGGTGCGGTGCACCACGTCGTGCGGGTCGTCGTCGACCAGCACGTCGCGCGGGTCCAGCCCGAGGAGCGGGGTGAGCAGCCGCGCCCCCCGGTCGAGGTCGGCCCGGAACGAGGGGTAACGGTCGTAGAGGCCCCGGGACATGGCGGGGAACTCGGTGCCCTGGCCGGGAAAGAGCAGGACCACGCTGGGCCGGCGGGCCGCCGCCCGGGCCGGGGCGCGGCGCAGCCGGGTCGCCGTCTCGGCGAGGTCCCGGGCAGCCACCGCGAGCCGGTGCGGGAAGTGCCGGCGGTACGACTGGAGGGTGCGGGCGACGTCGGCCAGCGGCAGGTCGGGGCGCTGCCGCAGGTGCTCGCCGAGCTGCTCGGCGGCGGCCCGGACCGCCTCCGGGGTACGCCCGGAGAGCACCACCAGCTCGGTGCGCTCCCCGGGCGGGACGGTCGGGTCCGGCACGTCCGGCCCGTCCCCCTCCTCCAGCACCACGTGGACGTTGGTGCCGCCGAGGCCGAACGCGCTGACCCCGGCCCGGCGCGGCGTGCCGTCGGTCTCCCAGGGCCGGGCCACGGCGTCCACCGTGAACGGGGTGGAGCCGTCGAGCAGCTCGGGCCGGGCCTGCTTCAGGCCGGCCAGCGGCGGGATCTGGCGGAAGTGCAGCGCCAGCGCGGCCTTGATGAGCCCGGCGACGCCGGCCGCCGCGTCGAGGTGGCCGACGTTGGCCTTGACCGAGCCGAGCGAGCAGGGCCGGGTGCCCCGGGTGAAGACCTCGGTCAGCGCGGACAGCTCGATGGCGTCGCCGACCTCGGTGGCGGTGCCGTGCGCCTCCAGGTAGCCCACGGTGGCGGGGTCCACCCCGGCGGCAGCGTACGCGCGGGTCAGCACGTCGATCTGGCCGGCGACCCCGGGGGCGGTGTAGCCGACCTTCAGGTTGCCGTCGTTGTTCACCGCCGAGCCCCTGATCACCGCGTAGACGGTGTCGCCGTCGCGGCGGGCGTCCTCGGCGCGCTTGAGCACCACCAGGGCGACGCCGTTGCCGGGCACGGTCCCCTCCGCGGTGGCGTCGAACGGGCGACAGGTGCCGTCGGCCGACATGATGCCCTTGGTCTCGTACAGGTAGCCGGAGTGCTGCGGCACGGCCACGCAGGCCCCGCCGGCCAGCGCGACGTCCGAGTCGCCGGCGCGCAGGCTCTGCGCGGCCAGGTGCACCGCCACGAGCGAGGTCGAGCAGGCGGTCTGCACGGTGACGGCGGGCCCGCCCAGGCCCAGCCGGTAGGCGATCTTCGCGGCCAGGTGGTCCTTCTCGTTGCCGAGCACCACCGACAGCAGCCCCTGTGCGTCGACCAGGCCGGGCCGCGCGAAGACGTGGTTCAGCGCGTAGTAGTTGAAGCCCGCGCCGGCGAAGACGCCGACCCGGCCGAAGGGCGCGTCGGTGGTGAGCCCGGCCGACTCCAGCGCGGCCCAGGCGGTCTGCATCAGCAGGCGGTGCTGCGGGTCGGTGGTCTCCGCCTCCCGGGGGGTGATGCCGAAGAAGGCGGCGTCGAAGAGCTCCGGGTCGGCCAGCATCCCGCGCGCCGGCACGTACGCGGGGTCGTCCAGCCGGTCGGCGGGCACCCCGGCGGCCAGCAGTTCGCTGCGGGTCAGCGAGCTGATGGTGATCCGTCCGGCGGCCAGGTTGGACCAGTACTGCCAGACGTCGGCGGCGCCGGGGAACCGGCCCGCCATGCCTACGATCGCGATGTCGCCGTTCATGAGGGTGCGCCTGCTCCTTCGGTCTGTGCGTGCAGATGCCGGGCCAGCGTCTGGACGGTCGGAAAGCGGTAGAGGTCGGTCAGCGGGATGGTCCGGCCGGACAGCCGCTCCTGGAGCAGCCGGCGGACCACGGCCAGCCGCAGGGACTCCCCGCCGACGTCGAAGAAGGCCTCGTCGAGGTCGAAGTCGTCGGTGCCCAGGGCCTCCACCCACGCCCCCGTGACCAGCTCCTCGAACTCGGTGAGCGACGCCGAGGACGAGGCCGGGGACGAGGCCGGGGACTCCGCCGCGGCGGCCGCGGTGGGGGGCGTGGCGGCGACCAGGGCGGCCAGCGCCCGCAGGTCGACCTTGCCGTTGCGGTCCAGCGGAAACTCGGCCACGGTGTGCCACTGCTGTGGGCGGGCGTACGGGGCCAGCTCCGGCTCCACCGCCCGGCGCACGTCGGCCACGTCGACGCCGTCCGCGTCGGGCTTCAGGGCGGCGCACAGGCGCACCCCGGTCGCCGGGTCGCCGACGGTGAAGACCACCGCGTCGCGTACGCCGGGGCGGGCGCGCAGCCGGCGCTCGATGTCGACCAGCTCGACCCGGTGGCCGGCGATCTTCACCTGGCGGTCGTTGCGGCCGAGGAACCGCAGCTGCCCGTCCGCGCCCCAGCGCACCAGGTCACCGGTGCGGTACAGGCGCGTCCCCAGCTCCGCGGAGCGGACGAACGAGGCGTCCGTGCGGGCCGGGTCGTCGAGGTAGCCGTCGGCGAGCCCGGTCCCCGCCGCCCACAGCTCGCCGACCGCCCCGGGCGGGACGAGGCGTCCGCCCGGGCCCACGACGTGCAGGTCGGTGCCGCGCACCGGCCCGCCGATCGGCAGCGGGTCCGGGGTGGCCTCGGCGTGGTCGATCGAGTACGTGGTGGTGAACGTGGTGTTCTCGGTCGGACCGTAGCCGTTGGTGAGCCGCAGCCCCGGGCAGGCGGCCAGCGCCCGGCGCACGTGCGCCGGGGAGACCACGCCGCCGCCGGTGAAGAGCTGCCGCAGCCCGGCGAAGGCGTCCGGCCGGTGGTCGGCGACCAGGTGGAAGACGCCCGAGGTGAGCCAGGCGTGGCTGACGGCCTCGGCGCGCAGGAACCCGGTCAGCGCGCTGGGCGTCGGCTCCCCGGCGGGGAAGACCACCACGGTGTCCCCGTTGGCCAGCGGCACCAGCAGCTCCAGCGTGGACGCGTCGAACGCCAGCGGCGACAGGCGCAGCATCCGCATGCCCGGCCGGTCGACGAAGAGCCCCGGGTCGTCGGCGAGGCGCAGCACCGCCCGGTGCGGGACGACGACGCCCTTCGGCACGCCGGTCGAGCCGGAGGTGAACGAGGTGTACGCGGTCCGGTCCGGTCCGGCCGGTGCCTCGGGGCCGGCGTCGAGGACCGGGGCCGGGTCGTGGAGGTCGACCAGCGGGCAGTCGGCCACGCCGGACCGGTGCGGTGCGGGTGCGTCCACGCCGAGCCGGGCGCGGGGTGCGACCGCCTCGACCAGGTGTGCCCGCCACTCGTCGGTGGCGTCCCGGTCGACCGCCACGTAGTACGCGCCGAGGCGCAGCACGCCCAGCACCGCCACCGCCTCCGCCGCCGAGCGCGGCAGCTCCAGCAGCACCCCGTCGCCGGCCCGCACCCCGCGGACGTGCAGCAGGCCCGCCTGGGCCACGGCGCGGTCGTGCAGTTCGCGGTAGGTGAGGGTGAGCCCGGCCTGCGGGTCGACCAGCGCGATCTTCTCGCCCGCGTCGTGGGCGTGGCGGGCGAACCGGTGCCACACGTCGTCGGTGGTGTGGTGGGGGTCACCGCCGCCCAGGGTGCGCAGCCGGTCCCGCTGGGCCGGCGAGAGGGTGCCGACCTCGCCCAGGGGCGCGTCGGGGTCGGCGGCGAGCGCGGCCAGCGCCGCCCGGAACGACTCGACCAGCTCGCCGGCCTCGGCGGCGGTGAGCGCCGACGTCGCGTACTCCAGGGCCAGCCGCGGGCGCGCCGACCAGGACTGCAGGTAGAGCAGGGCGTCGAAGACCGCCCCGTGGCAGTGCCCCTCGTGCAGCCGCCAGCGCCGGCCGCCCCCGGTCAGCTCGTCGGGGACCAGCTCGTGGTGGGCGGCGAAGCCGAGCTGCGCCAGCGGGTTGCGCGCCGGGTCGGCGGGGACGTCGAGCGCCGCGACGACCCGCTCGAACGGCACGTCGGCGTCGGCGGCCGCCTCGCCCAGCGCCCCGGCCAGGCCCCGGACGTGCTCGCGTACGGTCAGCGCGTCGCCGCTCGCGCAGCGCACCGGGACGACCCGGGTGCACAGGCCCACGATGTCCGCCATGCCCGCCTCGAAGCGGCCCGCCGCGGGCACCCCGAGGACCAGGTCGTCCAGCCCGGCGTGGCGGGACGCGGCCAGCGCCCAGCCCGCCATGACCACCGACGTCACGGTCACCCCGCACCGGCGGGCCAGGTCGGTCACCGCGCCGGCCGTCGCCGGGTCGAGGTGGAAGTGCAGGCGCGCGCCCCGCCCGTCGGCCTCGGCCAGCGGGGGCAGGTCGGTGGCGAGGGCCACCGTGCTCGGCGCGCCCGTCAGCCGGGTCCGGATCCGGGCCAGCGCGGCGTCCACCTCCCCGGCCACCTCCCGCGCGGCCAGCCGGCTGCCGATCCAGTCCGGGGCGGGCGCGGGCGCGTCGTCACCGGGTGGTGCGCCGCCCGCCGCGTCGGCGGCGTAACGCGCGGTGAACTCCCGCCAGAGCAGCCCGATGCTCCAACCGTCGCTGACCACGTGGTGCACCAGCAGGGTCAGCAAATCCCGGTCCCCGGCCCGGGTCAGCACGAACACGACCGGTGGCTCCTCGAAGGGGCGCAGCAGCCGCCCCGCCGCGGTGCCGTACAGGTCGTGCACGGTGCGGACCGCGTCGTCGCCGGGCAGCGCCTGGTGCAGCAGCCGCGGCTGGTACGGCGCGGGCAGCACGATCCGGGCCTGCCGGGGCTCGTGGACGAAGCGGGTGCGCAGCGCCTCGTGCCGGGCGGCCAGCTCCCCCAGCACCCGGCGGACGCGGGCCGGGTCCAGCGGGCCGTCCGCCTCCAGGGTGAACATCAGGTGGTAGGGCGCGTCCCGGTCGAGCAGGTGCGCGGCGAGCATGGACCGCTGGCCGGGCAGCAGGTCCCGTTCGGCGGGCCGCCGCGCGAGCACCGGCGGGGCGGTGTCGACGTACTCGACCGCGTCGGCGAGCACCTGCGCCAGCGGCAGCGCGGACAGCAGCCGGCCCGCCTCCACGTGCGCCCGCAGCTCCCGCTGGCCGAGCGAGACCAGCGCGATGGCCTGCAACGAGGTGCCGCCCAGCCCGACGAAGGACTCGGCGGCTGCCGCCTGACGCAGGTGCTCGGGCGCGACGCCGAGCACCTGGGCGGCCAGTGGCGTCCAGGCGGCCAGGTCGGGGCGGTCCATCACCGCGCCTCCGCCGCCGGCCGGTCCGCCGGCACCTGGCCCGCCACCGTACGCAGGTCGGCGAAGCGGGGATTCTCCAGCACGTGACCGAACATCACCGCGAGGTTGAGCTCCTGGCGGATCAGGGTGCTGAGCCGCAGCGCGCTCAGCGAGTGGCCGCCGAGGTCGAAGAAGTCGTCGTCGTCGTCGACCGTGTCGACGCCGAGCACCTCCTTCCACAGCTCCTCGAACTCGGCCACCCAGGTCCGGTCGTCTACGTCGCGCATCAGTGGTGCCTCTCTGTGTCCAGGTGGGTAGCGGGGGCGTCCAGGTAGTGCCGGGTGGCGGCGAAGGGGTAGGTGGGGGCGGGCACCCGCCGCCGCCCCGTGTCGTACGCGGGATCCCAGGGGCCGGCCAGGCCGAGCTGCCACAGCGCGCCGACGGTCGCCAGCAGCCGGGCGTGCCGGTCGGTGGGCAGCGCCGACGGGTCCGGCCCGAACCGGGGGGTGACGCTCGTGCCGACCTCGATCCAGAGCAGCCGGTCCGCGTCGGGTGGGAGCGGCTGCGGCGCGGCCGGGGCGAGCGCCGCCGCCCGCCAGCGGGTCGGATCGGCGCACTCGGCGTCGGTGAGCGGTTCCCCGCCGGCGGCCCGCAGCGGCAGCTCGGCGGGGCGGAGCCGGGCCGGGTCGCGGTCGCCGCGCAGCAGCGCCACCGCCTCCGGCAGGGTGACCACCCCGGCCACCACCGCGCCGGCCAGCAGGCCGAGGCCGGTGCCGGCCAGTTCGCGGGGCGCGATCCCCCGACCGCGTAGCGACCGGGCCAGGCCGACGCAGGCGACCAGCCGGTTGGCCCGCTCCCGGGCCGGCTCGTCGAGGGGCTGCCCGCGCAGCAGCGCCGCCCCCTCGTCGGCGGTGGCCCGGTAGACCGGGTCGGCGTCGTAGTTCGGCCGGTTGCCGGTCAGCTCGCCGGCCGCGGTGAGGTACAGGCCCACGCCCCGCGCCCGCGCCTTCGCGTCGACCTGCCGCACCGCCGGCCCCGGCACGCCGGTCCCGGCCGCCGGAGCGTGCCGGCCGGTGAGGAACGCCGCCCGCCAGGGCAGCTCGGCGCGGCCGGTGCGCAGCGTGTACGCGATGTCGGCCAGGTCGCCGGGGGCGGTCCGGGCCACGACGTCCACCGCACGGTCGACGCTGTCCTGGGCCGCGGTGGCCGTCTTCGCGGAGACGAGGACCAGCTCGGTGACGTGCCGACGACGGCGGGGCGCGGGGTCCGGGGCGGCTTCGAGGACGACGTGGGCGTTGGTGCCGCCGATGCCGAAGGCGCTGACCCCGGCCCGCAGCACCCCGTCGATCGGGGTCCAGGGCCGCGCCGCCACCGGCAGGTCGAAGACGGAGCCGGCCAGCTCGACCCGGGGGTTGGGGGTGCTCAGGTGGGCGATCGGCGGGACGGTCCGGTGTTTCAGCGCCAGCACCGCCTTGACCAGCCCGATTACGCCGGCTGCGGTGTCCAGGTGCCCGACGACCGACTTGACCGCGCCGAGCGCGCAGGGGGCCCGGTCGGGCCGGTCGCTGTCGAAGACCTGCCGCAGGGCCGCCACCTCGATCGGGTCGCCCAGCGCGGTGCCGGTGCCGTGCGTCTCGATCAGCCCGACGGTGTCCGGGTCGACGCCGGCCACCTCCAGCGCCGCCGAGATCACCGCCGCCTGGCCGGTGGGGCCGGGCGCGGTGAAGCCGGCCTTGCGCAGGCCGTCGTTGTTGATCGCCGACCCCCGGACGACCGCGTGCACGGTGTCGCCGTCCCGGCGGGCGTCGGCGAGGCGCTTGAGCACCACCACGCCCGCCCCGTCGCCGGGCACGGTCCCGTCGGCGGCGGCGTCGAAGGCCCGGCACCGGCCGTCGGCGGAGAAGATGCCGCCGGGCTCGTACCGGTGTCCGCGCCGCGTCGGCGGCGCCACCGTCGCCGCCCCGGCCAGCGCCACGTCGGCGTCGTACGTCAGCAGCGCCTGCACCGCCTGGTGCACCGCGACCAGCGAGGTCGAGCAGGCGGCCTGCACCGTGACCGCCGGGCCCTGCAGGTTCAGCTTGTACGCGATCCGGGTGGCCGCGAAGTCCTTGTCGCTGCCGATGATCAGCCCGAGGCCGCCGGCCGCCTCGACGGCGCGCTGGTTGGGCCAGACGTTGTCGAGCAGGTAGACGTTGAGCCCGGTGCCCACGTACACCCCGATCCGGTTGCCGTCGGCGGCGACCGGTGGGTGGCCGGCGTGCTCCAGCGCGGCCCACGCGCACTCCAGCAGGACACGCTGCTGGGGGTCCATCAGCGCGCTGTCCGACGGCGAGTAGCTGAACAGCCGGTGGTCGAAGCGGTCCGCGCTCGCCAGCACCGCCCGGGCCGGCACGAAGTCGGGATGCTCGACGAGGTCCTTCGGCACGCCCCAGCCGAGCAGCTGCTCCGGGGTGAAGAAGCTGACGGCGTCGATGCCGTGCACCACGTGGTGCCAGAACCGGTCCAGGTCCCGGTCCGCGCCGGGGATGCGCACGGCCAGGCCGACCACGGCCACCGCGGCGTCGTCGTCGGGCTCAGCCACGGCCGCCTCCGGCACCGCGCCGCCGGCCGGCGAGCAGGGCCCGCCCCTGGTGACGCTGGGTGACCCGCGCGTCGGCCAGCACCGGGGCGGCCTCGCGCAGCTGCGCCGCGCAGCCGGCGACCGTGCCGGCCCGGAACAGGTCCGTCACGGAGACCTCCAGCCCGTCGTCGGCGAGCCGCTGCTGCAACGCGATCAGCGCGAAGCTGTGCCCGCCCAGGTCGAAGAAGTTGTCGTGCAGCCCCACGTCGGAGCGGCCGAGCACCTCGCTCCAGCAGGCCCGTACCCGCTCCTGGAGGTCCGTGCCGGCGGCGCGGTCGGCGGCCGGGGCCGGCGCGGCGGCCGTCCGGGCCGCGCGGGTCTCGGCCAGCAGGCGGGCGGTGTCCACCTTGCCGTGTGCGGTGAGCGGGATCGCCTCGACGGCGAGGATCCGGGCCGGCACCATGTAGGCGGGCAGCGTCCGCCGGACGTGGCCGCGCAGCTCGCGTTCGGTGTCCGGGCCGGTCCCGCCGACGACGAAGGCGACCAGTTGGTCGTTCTCGGCCGCCACCGCGCACGAGCGCACCGCCGGGTGGGTCAGGAACGCGCCCTCGACCTCGGCCAGCTCCACCCGGTAGCCGCGGAGCTGCACCTGGGTGTCGTTGCGGCCGAGGTAGACCATGGTGCCGTCGGCGCCCCACTTGACCACGTCGCCGGTCTTGTACATGACTCCCCGCCCGTACGGGTCGGGCAGGAAGCGGGCGGCGGTCAGCTCGGGGTTGTTCACGTAGCCGTGCGCGACGAGCACCCCGCCGCAGTACAGCTCGCCGGGCACGTCCACCCCGGTCGGGCGCAGCTGTTCGTCGAGGACGTAGCACCGGGCCGAGGGCAGCGGCACACCGATGGTGCCCTCCCGGACCCGGGCCAGCTCGGCGGCGGGCGCGGCGAAGATCGTGCAGTGGATGGTGCCCTCGGTGATGCCGTACATGTTCACGAAGACCGTGTCCAGCTGGGGCGCCCCGCCGACCAGCTGGGTGAGCCGGGCCCAGCTCAACGCCTCGCCGCCGAGGACGACGTAGCGCAGCCGGGACCGCCCGCCGCCGAGCTGCCGCAGGTAGGGCGGCAGCAGCCGATAGAGGGCGCCCGGGGTCTGGAACACCGCCGTGACCGCCTCCCGGTGCACCAGGGCGGCGAGCCGCTCCCGGTCGACCAGGTCCGCCTGGTCGGCGATGACCAGCCGGCCGCCGGTGGTCAGCGCCCCCCACATCTCCCACACCGAGGCGTCGAACGAGAAGGAGCTGGCCGCCAGCCACACGTCGGCGGCGGTGACGTCGAGACCACCGGGGGTGGGGGTGTTCAGGGCGTCCAGGCCACCGTGCCCGACCAGCACGCCCTTGGGCACCCCGGTCGAGCCGGAGGTGTAGATGACGTAGGCCGGGTCGTCCCCGGCGGGGTAGGCCAGCGGCACCTCGGCGGCCCCGTCGAGGGTGTGCGGGTCGGCCAGCCGGATGCCCCGGCCGGCGGTGAGCGCCCCGGCGGTGTCGGCGGTCCCGGGCTCCGCCAGCATGATCCGCAGCCCGGCGCTGGCGGTGATCAGGTCGAGGCGCTGCCGGGGATACTCCGGGTCCAGCGGCACGTAGACGGCGCCGAGCCGCCACACCCCGACGATGGCCGCGATCACCGCGGGCGAGCGGCCGAGCAGCAGCCCCACCCGGTCGCCGTGGCCGATCCCCAGGTCCGCGAGGCCGGCGGCGATCCGCCCGGCCCAGCGGTCCAGCTCGGCGTACGTCACCGTCGCGTCGCGGTGCCGCACCGCCACCGCCTCCGGGGTACGCGCCACGTGCTCGTCGAAGCGGCGCAGCACCGACGGGTACCCGATCGGCTCGGCGGTCAGTGGCGGGTTCACCTCCTCGACGAGCAGCCGGTGCTCGGCGGCGTCCACCATGGACGGCTCGGCGTCCGGCTCGTCCACGATCGCGCGCAGGAAGGTCAGGTAGTGCCGGAGCAGCGTGGCGACGCTCTCCTCGGTGAACAGCTCGGTGCTGTACTCGGCGCGCAGGAACGGGGCGTCGGTGGAGACGTCGAGGGTGAGCCCCACGTCGAACTTCGTGACGTCGACCTCGACGTCCACCTCGGTCAGCTTCACCCCGTCGAACTCGGGAAAGGCGAACGGGAAGTTCTGCACGGTCAGCGAGGTCTGGAACAGCGGCGCGTGGCTGAGCTGCCGCTCCCCCACGGTGGCCCGCACGATCTCCTCGAACGGCACGTCCTGGTTGGCGAAGGCGGCCATGCTGGCCCGGCGGGCCCGGTCGACCAGCTCGGCGAAGCGGGGCCGGTCGGCCAGGTCGAGCCGGATCGGCAGGGTGTTGACCAGGCAGCCGACCAGGCGCTCCTCGGCCTCGTCCATCCGGTTGGCCACCGGGACCCCGATCACCACGTCGTCCTGGCGGGCGTAGCGGGAGAGCACCGCGGCGTAGGCGGCCAGGGTCACCGCGAACAGCGTCGCGCCGTGCTCCCGTGCCCACGCGGTCAGCCGGTCGACCAGCCCGGCGTCGACCGGCCGCCGCAGCACCGCGCCCCGGTTGCCGAGCACGCTCGGCCGGGGGAAGTCGGTGAGCAGCGCGAGCTGCGGGACGTCCCGCAGCGTGGTGCGCCAGAAGTCCAGCCCGGAGCCGTCCCGCTCCCAGTCGGCGCGCTGCCGCTGCGCGTACGCCAGGTAGGACTCGGCGGGTTCGGCGTGGCCGGCGCCGTCGGCCCCGGCCAGCGCGGCGTTGTACTCGGCGGCGAAGTCTTGCAGCAGCAGCCCGACCGACCAGCCGTCGCAGGCGATGTGGTGGACCAGCACCGCCAGGGTGTGCTCGTCGGGCCCCCAGGAACGCAGGTACGCGCGCAGCACCGGGCCCTCGTCGAGCGCGAACGCCCGACGCGCCTGCTCGGCGACCAGGGTCCGCAGGAACCCCTCCTGGGTGTCCCGGTCGGCCCACTCCCCGGCCCCGATCTCGATCTCCGCCTGCGGGGAGTCCGCCACCCGCTGGACGAGCACCCCGTCCACCAGCGCGAACGTGGTACGCAGCGCCTCGTGCCGAGCGGTGACGCGCAGCAGGGCCGCGCGCAGCTCCTCGGGGCGAAGCGTGCCGTGCAGGTGCACCCCGAAGGCCACCACGTAGGCCGGGTTGCCGGGTTGCAGCTGGTTGAGGAAGTAGAGCCGTTCCTGAGCGAACGAAGCACGACCGGTACGAACCATGCACCGATCGTGGCCGTCCGGGCACCCCGCCCGACAGAGCGGGCTTTCCCGCCCCGGCAGGGAAAACCTCCCGGTCGGCTGGCGGACAGCTCCGCCGGGCCCGACCCGCCGGCGGGCCCACGGTCACCGTCCCGGCCACCGCCGTGGAGCCGGGGCCACGCGAGGTCGGGGTGGCACCGCGCGCGGTGCCACCCCGACCTGACGGCCCGACCGAGGGTCAGTACTCGCCGCGCCCGAAGGCGGCCAGCTCGGCGGAGTGTGCCGGGTTGCTGACGTACGTGGCGCCGATCGGCGCGGTGACCCGGCACCACATGTCGAGCCGGTCGACGTCGATCCCGGCGGCGGCGGCCAGCTCGTCGCGGCGGCGTACCATCTCCACGCGATCCAGTCCTTCGAGCACGTAGTCGACGGCGTCGAAGCAGGGGTCGCCGGCGCAGGCCATCGGGTCGATCGCCACCAACCCCCGGGTGCCGCCGCTGAGCACGTTGCCCAGGTGCAGGTCGCCGTGGAGCAGCACGGTCTCGGTGGGCACCGCGAAGAGGTCGTCGCGCAGCCGCTTCGACCCGGCGAGGTCGGCGCCCCGCCGGACCGCCGAGTTGAACAGCACGTCGATCCAGTCGGTGAGCTGCCGGGGCGCGGCGGCCGGGTCACCGGCGGCGTGCAGGTCGGTGAGGAAGTCGGCGTAGTCGGCGGGGGTGGGCGGCTGCGCCATCTTCTCCACCAGCGTGCCCGGCCGGATCGACTCCAGCAGCACCGCGCCCCGGGCCGCCGCCAGCACCACCGGCACCCGCCCGCTGGGCCCGAACTGGCGCAGCATGTCGACCTCCTCCCGCACCGCGTAGCTGTCCGGTGACAGCTTCAGCACCGCCTCACCCTGCGGGCCGGTGCAGCGGAACACCACCGAGGAGTTGCCGGACTTGAGCTGCTCACCGAGGTCGAGCCCCCACTCGGCGACGAGATCGGTCAGCCGCTGCGGCAAGGTGCCGGCCCAGCGGTGGGCGGCCTTGCCGAAGCGCGGCTCCAGCCGGTTGGCGATGGTCTCCAGGTCCAGGGTCATGCCGTTCCCTCCACCGAGCGCAGGCTGGCCAGTGCCGCCGGGCCGCCCGCCCGGCGCAACGGCATCGCGCCAGCGCCGTGCAGCCGGGGACTCCCGCCGCCGGCCACCAGGTCGAGCCCCGGCCGGTACGGCCGCGGGCGGGCGAACCGGGCCTCGCGGGCCATCTCGATCGCCTCGTACCGGTCCGACACGTTCAGTTTGTTGAAGATCGTCGAGATGTGGTTGCTGATCGTCTTCGGGGACAGGTTGAGCCGGGCGGCGATCGCGGCGTTGCGCATGCCCGCCGCGATCAGCTCCAGCACCTGCCGCTCGCGCTCCGTCAGCTCCGGGAACATCTGCTGGTTGCGCGGCTCCCGGCCGAGCTGCCCGATGAGCAGGTCGGCGACGCGGGGACCGAGGATCACCTCGCCGGTGGCAAGGCCCCGGACCGTCCGCACGATGCCGTCGCCGGGGCAGCTCTTGAGCACGTACCCCCGGGCGCCGGCACGCATGGTGGTAACCACGACGGCCTCGTCCTCGACGGCGGTGAAGACCAGCACCGCGGTCGACGGCGAGACCCGGGTGATCTCCTGAAGAGTGCCGGCCTGGAAGTCCGGCATCGCGATGTCGAGCACGAGCACGTCGGGGCGGACCGACGCCGCGCTCCGCAGCGCCGCCTGCGCCGATCCCGCCTCGGCCACCACGTCGATCTCAGTCGAGGTGGACAGCAGGGCGATGAGCCCCCTGCGCACCACCGGCTGAGCGTCGGCCAGCACCACCGTCACGACCCGGGGTTGTGCCCCGTCCGCGACCTCCTCCGGATCCCGACTCATCGTATGAGCCAGGTCCGTGGACGAGCCAACGCCGACCATTGCCACACCTCACCCCGTCCCCAAGCAGCCCGCGACGCCTCCCGGCGGGAGGGCGTCGCGGGAACGGATCGCCTCATCGGCATGAACAGCTACCTACATCTACTAGAACAACACATATACACGATCGGCGGGCCCCCCTGTCAATCATCCGACCTATTTTCCGAGGTCAATTACGTAAACGAAGATGGATCGCAGCTACTGTCAGTCAGAAACATTTCAGCGCCGATGGTGGATCCCAAGGTCACGACCTGCGCCTACGGTCGTCCGGCCGGCGGGATCCGCCCCGATCTGCGCCTACGCCTAGCGCAGCGGCCCCGGGTTGTCCAGCGGAAAACTTCCCGGACGGCCGGGAAGTCGTCCCGCCCGCCGCCGCCCGCAGGCCCTGTCCATCCGCCACCCCGATCACGATTATTGATGACGACCGCGCCATTACACCAGGATGTGGGAACATGCCCTTTTCGCGATTGATTGATTATTCGTTCCGTTTGGTGCCGACCGATCCGCTGCGCAGGAAACTGATCGCGATCCGGCTGGCCGAGTCGATCGGCAAGGGCGTCTTCCTCAGCGGCAGCGTCGTCTACTTCACACTCCGCGTCGGGCTCGACGCCAAGCAGGTCGGCCTGGGCCTCTCCGCGGCCGGCCTCTCCGCCTTCGTGTCGTCGGTGCTCTTCGGGGTGATCGCCGACCGGGTGGGCGCGCGGCGGCTGCTGATCGTCCTGTTCACCACCCTGGCGGTCGGCTTCGGCCTCTACACCCTGGTGGGCAGCGCGGCGCAGTTCTACGCCCTGGTGGTCGCCGTCGGGTTCATCGAGTACGGCACCGGACCGACGAACGGGGCCCTGGTCGGCAACCTCGTGCCCGCCGACGAACGGGTCAAGCTCAAGGCCATGATGCGCTCGGTGTTCAACATCGGCTTCAGCATCGGCATCGGGGTGGCCGCCGTCGCCGCCCTCAGCCAGCGGCTGCTGGTGCTCATCCCGCTCACCACCGCCGCGCTGATGGTCGGCGCCGCGCTGCTGGTCACCCGCCTGCCCGACGCGCCGTCCCGGCCGGTGCCGGTGGGCTTCAAGCGCTTCGCCGCCGTACGCGATCCGCGCTTCCTCGCGGTCATCGGCGTCTCCACGATCCTGGCCTCACACGTCAGCGTCATCCTGGTCACCATGCCGCTCTGGGCACTCAACCGCACCACGCTGCCGCACTTCCTGGTGCCACTGCTGCTGATCTTCAACACCGTGTTCGTCATCCTGTTCCAGGTCCGGGCCAGCCGCGGCGCGGACACCGTGGCGGGAGCCGGCCGGCTCGCCCGACGCTCCGGCTACTGGCTCGCCGGCGGATGCCTGGTCATCGCCCTGACCGCGCTGGAGGACAACGTGGCGCTCGCCTGCGTGGCGATCGTCGCCGGCGTGCTGATCCTCTCGGTGGCCGAGGTGATGCAGGCCGCCTCCGGCTGGGGACTCGCCTTCGGGCTCGCCCCCGAGCACGCCCAGGGCGAATACCTGGGCGCGTTCGACCTGCACGTCATCACGCAGAACATCGTCGGCCCGGCGGTGCTCTCCGGCCTGGTCATCACGTTCGGGTTCTGGGGGTGGCTGGGCATCGCCCTCGCCGCGCTCGCCGCGTCGGCGTTGATCGTCCCGGTCGCGCACCGCAGCCAGGTCACCCTGGAGCCCGAGCCCGCCCCGGCGACCAGCCGCTGACGGGCACGGCGCCACCGCACCGTCCCACCCTTCTCCTGAGCTGCCCCGATCCGTCGTCCACTCGTTGTCCACAAGGCGCTCCTAGCCTTTCACCAGTGCTTCGAGCACGGTGGACGACAGGAGCTCACGGTGACAGAGCTACGCTCGACGGGTCGCTCGGTGCAGACGATCTACGACTCGATCGCGAGCACGTACGACCACGTCACCCGACGCAACGACTACGACCGCTGGGTCGCGCTCTACCTGGACCTGATCGGGCGGCACGGCGCAGCCGGACGACGCCTGCTCGACCTGGGCGCCGGCACCGGCCAGGCCGCCATCCGCTTCGCCCAGGCGGGATACCAGGTCACCGCGGTCGACGTCTCGCCGGAGATGCTCCGGCAGGCACGGGCGAAGCCGGGCGCCGAGCAGGTCCGCCTCGTCGTCGCGGACCTGCGGGAGCTGCCCGACCTCGGGGTGTTCGACGTCGCGGTGACGCTGGGCGAGCCGTTCATCTACCTGCGCGACGAGCAGGAGCTGTCTGCCGCGCTACGCGGGGTGTCCGCCCTGCTGGCGCCGGGCGCCCTGTTCGTCTTCGACCTCGGCACCGCCGGATTCCATCGGCGGCACCCGTCGCGCGTGGTCGTGGAGGACAGCGAGGACGAGTTCACCGTCGTACGCGGGGCGTCGTCGCGGCGCGACCCGCACGGCTCGGACTACCTGATCGACCGGTTCACGACCGACGACGGGATCACCTGGCGGCGGTTCCACCAGCGGCACGAGTTCTCGTACTTCGCGCCGGACGTGGTCGGGCGGCTGCTGGGCGAGGTGGGCCTGACGCACCTGGCCACCCACGGGCTGCACCTCGGCGAGCTGGCCGAGAACGCCGACGAGGAGCTGCACCGCAAGAGTTTCGTCGTCACGCGCAAGCCGGGCTGAAAGCTTGCCCAGGCCGCCGCATGCCGTGCGGCACCGGGTCGGGGCCGGTGCCGGCGAGTCCCTGGAGGCGAGAGGAGGTGTCCGATGAAGATCGCCGACTGGAGCGAGTGACCCGCGGCCCCGTGGCGGGCCGCCTCCCGCGCCGGCCGCAGGAGCGGCCCGCCACGGACCGGGCCCGAGCAGGGCGGCCGGGTGGTCCGGAAGGGGGACGCCGGTGGGCACGGACCGACCTCCCGTCGCACGTGGCGCCGCTGCGGGTGCCGGCGTTCCGGCGTTACTGGGGCGCCGTGAGCGTCTCGACCGCCGGGGACGGGGTGCTGTCGGTGGCGGTGCCCGTCGCCGCCGCAGTGCTGCTCGGCGCGGGCCCGGCCCAGATGGGCTGGCTGACGGCGCTGGCGTGGATCCCGAGCGTCCTGTTCGCCATTCCGGCGGGAGGGTGGGTGGCCCGCTTCCGGCACCCGCTGACCCCGATGATCGGTGCCGACCTCGTCCGCTTCGCGGTGACCGCGTCGCTGCCGGCGGCCTGGTGGCTGGGCTGGTTGGACCTGCCCGCCCTGTACGCGCTCACCGCGATCGTCGCGAGCGCGTCGGTGGTGTTCGTCGTGGCCGATGCCGCTCTCTTCCCCACCCTCCTCGACGACGACCGCCTCGTCGCCGGCCAGTCGCTGGTCTACAGCGCTCGCACGGTGGCGTCCGTGGCGGGATCCGGTGCCGGCGGTCTCCTGGTCCCGGTCCTCTCCGCCCCCGTCGCGGTGGCCGCGGACGCGCTGTCCTACCTCTGGTCGGCCGCCCTGCTGACGAGGATCGACCGCCCTGTGGCACGGACGCCGCCACCACGGACCGCACCGGTCTCCACCACGGGGCTCCGCTTCATCGCGGCCAGCCCCGCCCTACGTGGCGCGCTCGGCGTCACCACCACCGCCAACTTCTTCAACCTGATGTTCCACGCTCTCCTCGTCCTGTTCCTCACCCGGACGCTGCACCTGTCCGCAGCCGTGACCGGGCTCGTGCTCGGCGCCGAGGCCGCCGGGGCCCTGGCGGGATCCCTGGCGCTCCCGGCGGTCGCCCGGCGCCTCGGGATGCCCCGGAGCCTGGTGGCCGGCAGTCTGCTCTCCGCCGCGCCGCTGACGGCCGTCGCGGTCGCGGCCGGTCCGACGGCGGTGGTCGTGAGCTTCGTGCTCGTCGCCTCGCTCCTGTCCGGGGTGGGCCGCTCGGTGCAGGACATCAGCGTGGCCGCCACCTTCGTCTCCACCGTGCCGGTGCCGCTGCGCACCCAGGTCCGGGGGGCCTACCAGACGATCAGCTTCGGGGTACGCCCGGTCGGCGCGGTGCTCGGCGGGCTGGTGGGGCAGTCGGTCGGGCTGCGGCCGGCGGTCGTCCTCGCGACGGCCGGTGGCCTGCTCGCGTTCCTCTGGGCGCTGCCGGCCCTGCGGTCCCCGCGCGAGCCGCGAGGGGCACCGGAAGCCTGACGGCGGCGCGACACGTCAGGCCCCGCCCCTGCCGGTGCCGCGCACCGGGACTTCACGCCGACGACTGGAATCGATGATGTCGCAACGGAGCAGGCGGCCGAATCCGGCGCGGTCGAGTCGTCGGACCAGCCCGTCCCGGTCGGTGCGGAGCGCGACGGCGGTGGCGTCGAGGTCCCAGTCGGTGGCGGCGAGCTGAGACAGCAGGTGTCCGCGGCGGGTCTGCGCGGCTGACAGCCGAAACGTCTTGAGGTACGCCAACGCGCCGGCCTCGTCGGTGATGGTCTCGCCGATGTGGTTCTCGGCGTCGGGGTCGAAGGCGGGCAGGAACCGGGACAGGGTGAAGCGGCCCATGCGCTGAACCGGGGTGCTGGTGAGTCGCTCGGCGGTGAGCAGCCCGTCGGCCATGAGGACGTGCGACGCCGCCCAGTCGGCGTTCACCCGGGCCAGTTGCGCGCGCAGGTCGGCGATGCTGGCGATGCGGGTGTCGTCGAGACGGAAGGTGAAGTCCGGAACGGCTGGATACAGCTGGGTGTAGTGGAACAGCAGTTCGCCGTAGAAGTCCTGCAACAGTGTGGGGTGCAGGGCGCGGTAGTCGTCCGGGTGCGGGACGACGAACGCGGCGGCGAGCGCGTCGGCGACGTAGAGCAGCATGCCGCACTGGTCGGGGTGGATCTCGAAGACGCGTAGTGCCTCGTCGAGGCCGGTGATGGTGGCGCCGGTGTAGCTGGCCTCCACGCGGGGGGACAGCCCTCGGGTGACGGCGTCGCGGGTCCATTCCTGCCAGGCGACGGGCGGGCCGCCGAACTGCAGCGTGAGGTACCCCTCCGTGGCCAGGTGCAGCGGCAGGAACCGCAGCCGTTGCCTGTCCTCACGGCGAGCCATGCGGCGGCGCGACGCCAGCCGGATGCCGGTGGGAGCGCCGGTGTCGGCGGGGTCACGCAGCTGGGTGCCGTACGCGGCGGCCGGGGTGGCGTCGGTGGTCCAGGTGGCGACGAACGCGTGCGGGAGGTAGGAGAGGTACCCGGTGCGCGGCCCGGTGCGGACCATCGACAGTTCGTCGGGGTCGTAGAGGCGGGCGTGCAGACGCAGGTCGGTGATGGGGACCGCCCGCAGTAGCGGGACGAGGCGGACCGCACCCCACGTCTGGGCAGGGCCGGCGGCCAGCCCGGTCAGGTCGATTCCGCTGGCGACGGCCGTCACGACGCCGCCTGCCCGGCGTTGAGGAACCGTTCGACCCGGTCGGCGAGGTGGCGGCGCAGCTCGTCGAAGCCGGCGCTGCCGGTGGCGAAGCGGGCCAGCTCGACGAGCGCGGCGGCGTCCTCGGCGTCCCGGACACCGACCGTGGCCACGCCGGCGGCGAGACGACGCACGTCGAAGGTGTCGGCGTCGTAGACCGGGTTGAGGTGCACGACGCTCGTGGCCTGGTGGGGATCGAGGCAGGTACGCCAGACCCGCAGCACCTCGGCGGCCTGCCCGGGCGGGTCGTTGTCCCAGCCGTCGGAGACGATGACGAGCCGGTCGGGGCGACGCTCGAGGGCGTCGACGAGGCGCAGGCCCAGCCCGGTGGCGCCGACGGGGTGTACCAGCAACGGTTCGCCGCGGTGGTGCAGCCACAGCCCGGCGTAGTCGGCGGCGAGGGCCTCCAGCAGATAGTGCGTGGCCAGGGCGACGGCCAGCGGCCGGCCGCGCTTCACGCCGGAGCCGGCGGCGGAGTAGCTGTCGTCGAGGACGGCCACCACCCGGCCCCAGGTGCCCGCCTGCCGGCGGGCGGCGCGGCGCGCGGCGGCCCGCAGCGCTCCGGTGAGCTCGTCCCGTCGCCGGGCGCGTTCCGGGCGAGGCAGCGACAGCGCGTAGATCGCGAGACGCGTCAGGGGCGCGGTGGCCAGGTCCGGGGCGACCGCCGCGACCTTGTGCCGTGCGGCGGCCCCCTGCAACCGCAACCGTTCGCCGTCGGTGAGCTTGGGCGCGATGCCGGACAGGAACCGGGCCCGGTCGATGCCGTGCTGGGCGGCCAGTCCCTCGGCGACGGTGTACGGCAGCTCGTACAGGGCGCGCTGGTCGTAGTGGGCGCGTCGCCACGCGTCCAGGATCGGTGTCTCGTAGCGCTTCGGGCGGCGCCAGTCGAACAACACCGCACCGACCTC
This sequence comes from Micromonospora sp. PTRAS2, assembly GCF_054052245.1. Classification (NCBI taxonomy): domain Bacteria; kingdom Bacillati; phylum Actinomycetota; class Actinomycetes; order Micromonosporales; family Micromonosporaceae; genus Micromonospora; species Micromonospora sp. PTRAS2. The sequence goes on along the minus strand of NZ_JBSWBU010000008.1, from coordinate 31,791 downwards.
GCCGGGAAGTGGAAGGTGGGCGTGGCGGGCGGCGACCGACAACGATCGGCGGTACTTGACCGCGTCGAAAGCCGGGTCGGGCCGGGCCGCCACCCAGTCGCGCACGATGGCGCGGGTACGCCGGTTGTTGATCCCCAGCCGGCGCAGTTCGCGGAACACGCCGTACACCCGCTGCGGCGGCAACGTCCGCAGCCGTGCGGCGATCAGCCGCCCCTCCGTCGCGCGCTGCTGGTCGCTCGCCTCCCGGGCGGTGCGTAGCAGGTTCGTCACGACCATGCCGGTGTTGAAGTGGTTGACGTCCAGGGCCAGGGTCGCGGCGTACAGGTCCCGGTAGTTGCCCAGCACGTACTCGTGGAGGAACGCCAACGACAGGCGCTGCGTGGCGGCTCCGGAGCGGAACTCACGCTGGCCCGTCGAGGCGATCGCGGCGTTGACGAACATCACCACGTCCTCGCACGCGACCCGATCCGCCCGTGACATGACCGCGGACCGCCTTTCCACACGGTGCTGATGGGGCCGGTCGGGGATTGGGGGCACGAACTGCGAAGCATCGCTTCAGAGGCGGGTTCCGGAAGTCGCACCGAAGTCCCGCGACCGGCCCGGCCACGATACCCGCCGCGATCACCACGACGCGACGAGAAAATCGCCCCGAGACCCGGGGTGGGGACACTCACCACCGCCCCGGCGAACCCCGTGACGAAGCCCTAGTTGCCGACGCCGAGGCTCGACATGAACGCCGCCGGGTAACGGTCACCGCGCGCGGCGCCCTTCGGCACGGCCGCCTCGATCTCTTCGAGGTCATCGACCGACAGCTGCACGGCCAGCGCCGGCAACGCCTCGGCCAGCCGCTGCCGGGTGCGCGCACCGACCAGCGGAACGATGGACGGGTCCTGCGCCGCCACCCACGCGATCGCCAGTTGCGCCACCGTGCACCCCTTCGCGTCGGCGACCCGGCGCAACGCCTCCACCAGGGCGAGGTTGTGTGACGCGTTCTCGGCGGAGAAGCGGGGGCTGTGGTTACGCGGGTCGTCCGCCCGCCCCGGCACCCAGTTGCCCGAGAGCAGGCCACGGCCCAGCACCCCGTACGCGGTCAGCCCGATGCCCAGTTCCCGCAGCGTGGGCAGCACGTCGGCCTCGACCGCCCGCGACAACAGCGAATACTCGATCTGAAGATCAGAAACCGGGTGTACGGCGTGCGCCCGGCGGACGGTCTCCGCGTCCACCTCGGAGAGTCCCACATACCGTACGTAACCGGCGTCGATCATCTCCTTGATCGCGCCGATCGTGTCCTCGATCGGCACCGACCGGTCGAGCCGGGCCGGCCGGTAGATGTCCACGTGGTCGACGCCGAGCCGGGTCAGCGAGTAGCTCAGGAAGTTCCGCACGGAAGCCGGGCGGGAGTCCTGACCGGCGAACCGCATGCCCGGCCCCACCTGCTGCCCGAACTTCACGCTCAGCAGATAGCTGTCCCGGTCGCATCCCCGCAACGCCTCCGACAGCAGCAGCTCGTTGTGCCCCATGCCGTAGAAGTCACCGGTGTCGACCAGCGTGACCCCCGCGTCCAGCGCGGCCCGCACGGTGGCGATGCTCTCCCCGCGATCGGCCGGGCCATACGTCCCCGACATGCTCATCGCCCCCAGTCCCACCGCGGAAACCGTGGGACCCGTGTCGCCCAGAGTGCGTGTCTGCATCGAAACTCTCCCTCGTCGGTCGATCTCGGCTCCACCCTGCGCCGGTTCCCGGCCCGCTGGCAGCGGAGCGCTTGTCGTGGGAGCGCCGCTCCCTGGCTCCGTGCCCGGTCCCGGGGGCAGCATGGAGGCATGCAGCGCAAGCAGCTCGCCGACTTCCTGCGTCGCCGGCGCGAGGCCATCCGCCCCGCCGAGGCCGGCATCGCCGACGGCCCCCGCCGCCGCACCGCCGGCCTGCGCCGCGAGGAGGTCGCCATGCTCGCCGGCATGTCCGTCGACTACGTCGTCCGTCTCGAGCAGGGCCGCAGCAGCCAGCCGTCGGCCCAGCTGCTCGGTGCCCTGGCCCGGGCCCTGCGCCTGACCGACGACGAGCGGAGCCACCTGTTCCACCTGGCCGGCCACCAGCCGCCGCCCGCCGACGGCATCGCCCGCCTGGCCCGGGCCGGCCTGGTCCGCCTGCTCGACCTGGTGGGCGACACCCCCGCCATGGTCCTGTCCGACCTCGGCGAGGTGCTGGCGCAGAACCGCATGTCGATCCTGCTCGCCGGCGACCACACCGGGCTGACCGGCGACCGCCGCTACGTCGCCTACCGCTACTTCACCGACCCGGCCGTCCGCGACCTCCACGGCCCCGATGAATGGCAGCGACACGCCCGCCAGCAGGTCGCCGACCTGCGCGCGGTGGCCGGCCGGCGGGCCGGCGACCCGGCCGTGACCGGCCTGATCGAGCGGTTGCGGGCGGCGAGCGACGACTTCCGGCAGCTGTGGGCCGAGCACGAGGTGGCGGTGCGCCGGGCCGACCGCAAGACGTTCCTGCACCCGCGCGTGGGCCGCGTCACGATGGACTGCGAAACCCTGGTCACCCCCGACCTCGGCCAGCAGTTGCTGGTGCTGACCCCGGCCGACGCCGAGGCCCGGGAGAAACTCGAGCTGCTGCGCGTGCTGGGGGTCGAGGAGTTCCCGGCCGCCGTGCCCCACTGACGACGCCCGCAGTTCTCCACGCCGACCCCGAAGCTGGCGCGGGTGATCCCGGACAGCGCGCCGGGTGGGCATGGACAGCGCGACACTGTTTGCGACACCATGTCGCAAACTTGACGACAGGGTGTCGCATAAGGCAGAGTGCGGCCATGCAGAAGCTGATCGTGGTCACCGGCGCCTCCACCGGCATGGGTGCCTCAACCGCCCGCGAACTGGCCCGCCAGGGGTTCCACGTCCTGGCCGGCGTGCGACGCGACCACGACGCCGACGCCATCCGCACGACCGGCATCGAGCCGGTCATCCTCGACATCACCAGCTCCGAGCAGGTCGCGGCACTCGCCGCGCGGGTCGCGGCCGACCCGCGCACGCTGCACGCCCTCGTCAACAACGCGGGAATCCAGGTGAACGCGCCGGTCGAAGCACTGCCGATGGCGCAGTGGCGGCGGGTGTTCGAGGTCAACCTGTTCGGCCACGTCGCCGTCACCCAGGCACTCCTGCCCGCGCTCCTGCACGACAAGGGCCGCGTGATCAACATCAGCTCGATAGGCGGCAAGGCCGCCATGCCCACCTACGGGGCGTACGCCGGCGCGAAGTTCGCCCTGGAGGCGGTGAGCGACTCGCTGCGGCGCGAGGTCGCGCCGCTGGGCGTACCCGTGGTCGTGGTCGAGCCCGGCGGCGTCCGCACGAAAATGGCCGCCCGTGGGATCGCCACGGCGAACCAACTGGCCGCCGAGATGACGCCGGAGCAGGACGCCCGGTACGGCAGCCTGGTCCAGGCGATCAACACGTTGATGCAGACCGGCACGGCGTCGGGCGTGACCGCCGACGCCGCCGCCCGGGTCGTCGCGAAGGCCGTGACGGCCCGCAGACCGCGTACCCGCTACACCATCGGCCGCGATGCCGCCCTGGTCATCGGCCTGACCCGGCTGCTCTCCGACCGGATGCTCGACCGCGTCATCGCCGCCAACCTACGCCGCCACCACCCGAAGGCAGCCACCGGATGACCCCCTGCCGTAGGGAAGGATGACCGAATGCCGCGGATCCGGGGAACCAGCATCGGGGAACACCACGAGATGGTCTGGGCCGATCTCGCCGAGGCGATGCGGCAGCTACTACTCGAACGCGACTACGACTCGATCAACATGGGCCACATCGCGACCCGGGCCGGGCTCGCGCGCAACACGCTGTACAACTACGCCCGCGACCAGACAGCGCTGGTCCTGGCACTGACCCAGCGGGTGGGCCAGCCCACGGTCGAACGGGTGGCCACGATCGCCACACGTTCCACCGAACCGGCTGCGGATCGGATGCGGGAGATCATCGAGACCGTCCTGACCGCGTTCCAGGACCAGATCCTGCAGCTGATGTTCCGGCCCGGCTCCGGTCCGCCGTTCGTCGACCTACCCAAGGGGCCGGACAGCCCGTTCCACGCGATCGTCGTCGAGGTCGAGAACGTCGTACAGGACGGCATCGAACGCGGCGAGTTCCGCGATGTCGGCGACGTGCACCTCACGGTGGAGCTGCTCTCCGGCGTCATGCGCGCGGGCGCAGAACGCATCGGCCGGGACCCGGCCACCTACTCGGCCACGGTCCACACCGCACGGGAACTCATCCTCGCCTCGCTCGAGTTCCCCCCCGCTTTGAGGGAGCGGGTGGGCCCCGCTGGCAGCGAACATCCGGGCAGCGTGACCGGCTGACCGCAGGACTGCCGGAGACCTTCCGTCAGCCAACCGGTCGTCTCAATGCGGTCATCACGGTGTGCACCCTGGAACAGCGACCCGCACTGCCAGCATGCGGCCCTCGCGGGCCGACCTGCGAGCCTTCTCGTGGAAGTCAGGTGCCGCGCAGGCGAACAGTGTCGTCCCTGCGGCACCGCCGAGGGCGCAGGCGTACACCGGCGAGCCGGGCCGGATCTCGTCGGTGATCGTGCCGCCCTCGACCACCCGCACGAGCCGGCTGCCGACCGCATCGGCGATCCACAGCCCACGGCCGCCGGCCGCTGAGGTCCCCGTCGTCGGAGATGTCGAAGGGCGGTGACCCGGTTGCCGAACGTCTCCACCACGAGAAGCACGTTGTCGGGGGTGATGACGCTGCCGTTGGGAAACCACAGGTCGTCGGCCACCTGCGTGACGTAGCCGTCGGGATCCACGCGGTGCAGCCCGGCCGGTCGTAGCGGATCATCGGCCATGAGATCGAAGCCGAAGTTGCCGACGAACGCGCGGCCGTGGCTGTCCACGACCAGGTCGTTGGCGTGCCCGGTGGCGTGACCGGCCAGATCGGCATGCACGACCAGCGTTCCGCCCGGCTCCTTGCGGAGCACCTTGCGGTCGCGCATCGATACGACCAACATGCGTCCGTCGGGGAGCCAGCCCAGTCCGGAGGGTTGCCCTGGCACGTCGGCCTCGGCCCGCAGATCAGCGCCGTCCTCCCGCATGGACCAGACCTGAGGGCCGTAGAAGTCGACGAACCAGAGCCGCGCAGACGACGGTGGGCGCGGTGGTCACCGCTTCCACGACGGCGGCCCCGAAGGCGCCAACACCAAAGCCGATCCTCCCCGCAGCCCGGGGGCGGTCATCGTGGCGCAGGGGCGCGGCCTGCAAGCCGCGCCCCTGCCTCCATCACCGAGACTCGGCTCTGGCTGCGTACCGTCGTACCCAGTCGACGAAGGACGAGAAGTCGGGGTCGCCCAAGCGGCTCAGCACACCATCCAACTCTGCGCTGGGCCCTTCATCGGCGAGCAGGACAGCGAGCGCTGCATCGCGGGGACAGTCACCTGGCAGCGTGGCGCCCGACCGGAGCCGCTCCTTGAGAACACCGCGGTCCAGCAGCGGAGCGAACTCCGCGATCTTCTCCGCCAACAGGGTGCGCAGGGTCGCCCCCTTCTCCACCACCGCCTGAGGGGAATCGATCAACCACAGGGAGTGATCGCCGGAGTCGATCCCCGCCGGGACCCTGCCACTGGTCAGGATGCGGAGCATCTCCTCACGCGGCAAGGTCCAGAGCGAGTTCGGCTTGGCCAACCGGGCGCGGACCAAGCCCTCCGTCACTTCCGGCAATTCGGCGTCGGTCGCCGTCGAATCGCCTCGCCTGTGCAGCAACCACGGATACGGCACGACAGCCACGTTGACGTAGAAGAGATACGCGTTCCTCGTCGACGATGAGGAACGCTGGAACTCCACGACGAGAGCATCCCCGTCGTCTTCGACCCGGCGGTAGACGTGTCCCGCCCCGCTTACCAGGCGATGCTCTGCCATAACCGGATCGACGAACTCCCGGCAGAGCGTTCGGCTCAGATTGCGCGCCAGGTGCCCAGACATCGCCCCTCCCACTCTCGTGGCAGTTGGTGCCTCGCCAAGCTGATCTCCCTCAGAATGCCTTCGTCCACATCTTGCGGCTCCTGCCGGTCGAGCCGGAATTCCGCCAACGCGGTAAGTGCATGGCATGCCCAGTCGAGTTCCTCGACCAAGGCACCGTCGAGGAACTCGTTGGTCGCGGCCATCCCGCCCGACAAGCACCGGGCCACCTCCGGCCGTAGCGACCGGATGCTCCGCCTCGACATCGTCGTGCCGGTACGAAGGTTCAACCGTGCTGCTGCGAGCCTATGATCGCCGAGATTCGTCGAAGGGTGGTAGCGCGGATGAGGGTCGCGATCTCCGGGACGCATGGGATCGGAAAGACCACCCTGGCCGAAGCGCTGTGTGCGCGCCTGCCGGGCCACGTCATGGTCGACGAGCCGTATTACCTCCTGGAAGAGCAGGGGTACGACTTCGCTCTCCCACCGTCATCGGAGGATTACCGGGCGATGTTGGCCTGCTCGATTCGGAGCCTGCAGTCGCCGTCAACATCCAGGGCCGTCTTCGACCGGACACCGCTCGACTATCTCGCATACCTGGCCGCCAACGGAGCGGACCCGGCGGAGCAGGCCGATGCCTCCACGTTGCGCGACACGCGGCACTCCGAGCGGTGGCGGACCGAACTCGGGTGGCCGGTGTTCCGCCTGGCCTCCAGCTGACGGCGACGAACTCCGTGGTGTACGTGTACTCACTTCCCCCGTTGACCAGCCAGTTCCGGATCTCCGCCGCACCCCGGTGGCTACGGCCCTCATCCGTCACCACCGCGTCCGCGGCGAACGCGCCGACGGCGGCGTCCGCCTCCCGGGCCTCATGCGCGGGAAGGAACCCCGTGATCGCCGCCGGCAGATCGTCCCAGTTCAACGCCGTTGCCCGCTTCGAGCGCATCTCCATGCCCCAACCATCAGGTCTCCCTCCGGGGGAGGGTCAAGGAGGCCGGTCGGAGTCACGCCGACCCCTGACGCGGGGGTCTGGGGACTGGCGGAGCAACCGCGCCGCGGAGTCCGCACGGCCCCGCATCAGTTCCGCACCAGCGAGGCTGCGGGCCGTGTGGGCGCGACCGAGATCGTCGCCTACGGCGGTGGCCGTCACGGTCCGCAGTCTTTTCCCGCCGGGGCTGCGGACGCCTGCCACGCCGGTGCGGACGGTGAACGCGAGCCCGGCGCGTCCGACCGGTCCGTGCGCGAGCCAGGCACGCGAGACCACCGGCTGAGGGCCGGGTCAGGCCTTCGCCGGCAACAGGATCGCGGAGGGGTGAACGCCATCGTGCAGGATCTCGAGGTGGGTGACGTGGGCGGTCGTGGCGGTCGCGACCGGCTCGTCCCCGCCGAGGTTGCGGGCGAACCGGGGAAACGCCCCGGCGGACACCTGAACGCGCAGGCGGTGACCGCGCCGGAAGACGTACGCGGTGGGGGACAGCTCCACGGTCACCTCGGTCGTGCCGTCGGGCCGAACGGTGACCAGGTCGTCGCACACGTTGATCGACTTGCCGCGCTCGTCGACGTCGCACAGCCGGACGAACAGGTCATTGCTGGGCCGGTCGGCGCGCAGCCACACCTGCGCCGTGACCTGCCCGACAACCTCCAGGTCGGACTCGAGCACCGGTGAGGTGAAGGTCAGCACGTCCGCCCGCTTCTCCAGCGACCGGTTGTCCTTGGGGCCGGGACCGTTACCGTCCAGCTTCGGCCCGCCCACCGACGGGGTCGGGTCGTTCGGGTCGTAGGTGAAGGTGCTCGGCGGCGAGGCCGGGTTCACACCCCGCTCCAGCGCGCCGCCGGAGCGCAGGTGCCAGCGCTGCCGCGGGTACCCCGCCGGCGGCCACTGGTCGAAGTCACGCCACTGGCCGACACCCATCACGAACAACCGCACCGGCGCCCGGTCGGCTGGCTGCTCTCCCCGCGCGAGCGCGGCCCCCCAATCGACCACCTGCTCGATCGCGGCGCCCATGCCGACGGGGTCGGCATGCCACCACGGGCCGACGGTCAGCCGGGGGTTGCGGCCGGCGGCGGCCAGGGCCTGGAAGTCGCGCAGCTGGTCGGTCAGGAAGATGTCGTACCACCCGGTGATCGAACTGACCGGCACGGTCACGTCACCGACGGCGCCGCTGTGGTCCTCGTCCTTCCAGTACGGGTCGTTCTGGTCGTAACGCACCGTCTCCTGGAAGAACGGCGACTCGCGACCGAGCAGCGCCTTGTCCACACCGGTCAACGGGAGCGTGTTCATCGCCGCGGCGACGCGCTTGCGGTCCAGGCCCAGCATGGACCGCAGCAACGCCCGCGGTCGCTCCTGCGTCTCGGTGTTCCACACCCAGTTGGTCAGCGTGTCGAGCTCGAAACGACCGGGACGTAGCAGGGTCAGCGCCAGCCGCGACGACGTGATGTGCGGAACCATCGCCTTGACCTGCACCGGCGCCTCAGCGGCGACCGCCCACTGGGTGTAACCGAAGTAGCTGGAGCCGGCCAGTACCACGCCGCCCCTGGCCCACGGCTGGTCCGCCAGCCAGCGCAAGGTGGCCAGCCCGTCCTCCCGCTCGTGCCGCATGGCCAGGAACGTGCCACCGGAGCCGAACGTGCCCCGGCTGCGCACCATCAGCACATGCATGCCGCGCTCGGCGATGGCCCGGCCGTACATCCACCCCAGAGGACCACCCGGCCCGTACGCGGTCCGCACCACCACAGTGGGCAGCTGCTCCAGCGGAATGCCGGCGGAGCCCGCGGGCGCCCAGTGGTCGGCGAGCAGGGTGACGCCGTCCTCGACCGTGATCGGGATGTCCCGTTCCACCGTCACCTCGCGGGTGACGGCCGGCGGAAGCTTCAGCATCCGCTGTCCGAGCCGACCGGCCAGTTTCGTGACGAAATCATTCTTGGGGCGGGTGCTCACGATGGTCTCCTGTTGATTCGGACGAGGCGGTGCGGGGGCCGAGGCGTGCAGCGGTCTTACGGGACGAGGACGACGCGGCCCTGGGCCGTGTGCTCTTGCAGCCGCTGGTGAGCGGTCGCCGCCTCCGCGAGGGGCAGCAACTCGATCTCGGTGTCGGCGAGCCCGGAGGACGCGGCGGTCAGGGCGGCGGCTGCGGCGGCGGGGACGGCTTCCGGGTGCGCCGGCAGGTAGCCACCGGCGTTGAAGCCGGCCACGATGACGTTGCCCTGCCAGATCGTGTTGCCGTTGACGCCGTGCTCCCACTCGCCGCTGGCGTTGCCGACCAGCAGCAGCCGGCCGCCCGGGGCGAGCAGTTGCAGGCTCTCGGTGCGGACCTGCCCGCCGACCGGGTCGACGATCACGTCGAACTTCTCGTCGTCGAGGACGCTCAGCATGGCGGCCGAGTCGACGATCTGGTCGTACGGCAGCCTGCTGGCGGTCGCCGCGGCCACCCGATCACCGCGCACGGTGCCGACCACCCGGGACGCCCCGAGCTGCTTGGCGACACCGGGGAACGCCGCCGCGAGCGCGCCGAACGCCCCGTGCACCAGGACCCGCTCCCCCGGGTGCAGCTGGATCGGGCCGGTGAGGGCGACATGGGCCATCAGCGCGTTGGGCACGACGGCCACCGCCAGCGCGGGGTCGAGGTCGTAGGCCTGGGTCGACAGCACCCTGGCCCGGTCGCTGACATACACCGATGCGTAGCCGCCGGTGGCCGACGCCGACAGGGTAACCACCTTCTCCCCGATCGTCAGATCGGTGACGCCCTCGCCGAGGGCCCGGACCGTACCGGCGACCTCGAGGCCAGGAACGTACGGCGGCTGCGGCAGGCCAGGCACACCGTCGTACAGGCCCTGCCGGAGGTAGACGTCGATCAGCCCGACCGCGGCGTGGGTCACGTCGATCGCCACCTGGCCGGGCCCGGGCTCGGGGTCCGGCAGCTCCGTGAGCGCCAGGACCTTCGCGTCGCCGAACTCAGTGACCTGTACGACCCTCATGATGACCCTCCCTGCTTAACGCACCCTGTGATGCGTTAAGTGGTGTCAGCATATGCACCTGGCGTAGCGCAGCGCAAGGTGCGTTATGGTGGGGTCATGCGTCAGCGGGCACGGTCGATCGACGACAAGCAGCGTCGTTCCGAGGATTTGCTGGTGGCCGCCGAAGCGGTGGCCCTCGAGCGGGGTGGCGTCCGGTTCGTGACGCTGGCCCCGGTCACCGAGCGAGCCGGCCTGCACCGCACGGGTGTGCGGCGCTACTACGCCAGCAAGGAGGAGTTGCTTCTCGAGCTGGCCGAACGCGGCTGGCAGCAGTGGAGCGCCGCGATCACCGACAAGGTGCGCGACAGCGACGGCCTCGGGCCGCGCGAGGTGGCTCTGGTGCTGGCCGACACCATCGCGTCCCTGCCGGTGTTCTGCGACCTGCTGACCCACGTGACGCTGAGCCTGGAAGGCGACGTCGACATCGAGCGCGCCCGGCAGTACAAGACCAGGGCCTTCGCCGCCTACGACGAGATCGTGGCCGCCCTGGACCGGGCGAGCAGCATGACCGTCGACCAGATCCAGGCGCTGCTGGCGGCCACACTCGCCTTCGCCGCCAACTTCTGGCAGGTGTCGCACCCCACTCCCACCCTCGCGGCGCTGTACGAGCAGGTGCCGGAATGGGGCCACGTCGCCTTCGACTTCCGTCCCAGGCTCCAACTGCTGCTGCAGTCGACCGCTGTCGGACTGGCCGAGACGCTCACTGCCACCTGATGAGGACGGTCGCGCGGCCTACCCGGCGTTGCCCTTCAATGCGCCCACACTGCGCCACACGTCCGATGACGTCGTCGAGGCGTCACACCCACCTGCAGCTGTCGGCCACCAGCGGCCGGATCGCCGATCCGATCGAACCGGGAGATCACCGGAGTCATCGCGGCGCGCCCGTGGACGTCGGTGCCCTGCGGAGCGATCCCGCTCCCGCGCTGGCCGATCTCGTCATGCACACCGCGCAGTTGGCGAACCTCGGCGGAGGCGATCTGGCCGACGCACTCGCCGACCGCCACCGGGCCGACGCCGCGCGATACGCGCCGGATCCGCATTCGCGCAGCGGTAGACCACCAGCGGTACGAGCGGGCCACGCCTATCTTGCTCCCGGCTCCTCCAAGCGGCGGAGCGCGGCGTGTGACGGAGAGCCGGGTTCGGCGTGGTACATCACCATGAGCTGGCCGTCGGCGCCGTTCACCGTGAACTTCTCGTGTCGCAGCTTCAGCGGCCCCACGACCGGGTGGAGCATGTGGCTGAAGCCGCCGACCTTGGGCCGCACATCCTGTCGGGCCCACAGCCGGCGAAACCGGTCGCTTCGCCGGCACAGCTCGTCGACGAGTTCGTCGAGCCGTGGATCGTCGAGGTCGACGCCGGCCGCAGCCCGCAGCCCGGCCACCGATTCCGCCGTCGCCCTGTCCCAGTCCTGGTGCAATTGCCTGTCCCGGGGATCGAGGAACACCGCCCGGAGCAGGTTCACGCCGGGCCGGTACTGCGGAGACAACGCCCGGGCCAGGGGGTTCGCGGCGAGGACGTCCATGAAGCGCCCCTGAACGAAGGTCGGCACGGTCAGCTGTTCAATCAGCTCGGCCACCCCGGGCGGCACTCGTTCCTCCGTCTCCCGGCGGGCGGGGCGAGCGGCGGTGGCCCGGGCGAGCTGGTGCAGGTAACCGGTGGCGTCGGCGTCGAGGCGGAGGACCGAGGCGAGCGCGTCCAGCACTTGCGGGGACGGGTTGTGGTCGCGGCCCTGCTCAAGGCGGAGGTAGTAGTCCGGGCTGATCCCGGCAAGCAGGGCCAGTTCCTCGCGTCGCAGGCCGGGCACCCGGCGCCGGCTGCCCCGGGGCAGATCCACCTCCTCCGGCGTGACGAGCTGGCGACGCGCTTTCAGGTATGCCCCGAGCCGTTTCCTACCGTCCACCCACCGACCGTAGTCCGCTGCGCGGCGTGACCGCCGACTTCCCACCGCAGCAGGCACTCGGACCCGGATTCTCATCCTGGTCCTGACAGGGCCCTGCCTCACGGGGGCCTCCGATCAGGTCCCGGACCCGTTGCACCATGTGATCGGCGCCGCTCCCGGAGTGGCCGGAATCCGTCGGCGCCACCAGGAGGGAACTCGTGAGCACGTCCATCATCAGCCCTTTCACCAGGGAGAATACCGCCGACGAGGTCAGCGCGGGCATCGACCTCACCGGCAGGCGGGCGATCGTCACCGGGGGCGCGTCCGGCATCGGCGTCGAGACGGTCCGCACCCTCGCCCGGCGAGGCGCCGAGGTCACGATCGCGGCTCGGCGGCTCGACGCCGCGACCAGGATCGCGGAGGACATCAAGGCCGACACCGGCCACCCGAACGTGCACGCCGCCGAGCTCGAGCTCACCGACCGCGCGTCCGTGGCCGCCTTCGCCGATGCCTGGACCGGGCCGCTCGACCTACTGATCAACAACGCCGGAGTCATGATGATCCAGGAACTCACCCGCAACGCCGACGGCCGCGAGATGCAGTTCGCGACGAACCATCTCGGCCACTTCGATCTCACCACGCGTCTGCATGCCGCCCTGGCCGCCGCGCCGGACGGCGCCCGCGTCGTCAATGTCAGCTCCTCCGGCCATCTGTTCGGCCCGGTCGTCTTCGACGACATCGACTACCGGTTCCGGCTCTACGACCCGTTGTCGGCGTACGCACAGTCGAAGACCGCCGGGATCCTGTTCGCCGTCGGCGCCACCCAACGCTGGGCCGGTGACGGCATCCTCGTCAACGCCGTCAATCCCGGCGCGATCAGAACCGGTCTGCAGCGGCACATCGGCGGCAAGCTGGCCACCCCGCAGGATCAGCAGAAGGACGTTCATCAGGGCGCGGCGACCAGCATCTTCGCCGCGGTGTCCCCCCTGCTGGAAGGCATCGGCGGGCGGTACTTCAACGACAACACCGAGGCCGTCCCCGTCGACGAGCGTCCCGCCGACGCCCGGGTTCTCGTCACCACGGTCGCGAGATACGCCCTTGACCCCGAGGCGGCCGACCGGCTCTGGACGGCCTCCGAGCAGTACCTGAGCTGATCGGCCGTCAGACCGCGAAGTCAGGGAGGAGAATCCTGAACCGGCACACCGTTTCCACCGTCGGCTGGGTCGGCCTCGGCGACCAGGGCGCACCCACCACCTTGTCGCCGGTGTTGAGCGCGGAGATGGGGCGGCCGCTGCCGTCGGCGAGCAGCACCCGGGTCGACGGGTCGAAGCTGTGGCAGTTCTCCTGCCGACGACCCGAACCCGCCGACGGCGAGCCATCACCTGAGGACCGATCGACCGTACGCACCGACGAACCACCGCCACCGCTCCCGCCCCGGCCCCCGCCGCTCCTGGTCGCGGCGGCACGGGCCGAAGAGCCCCCAACAGCCTTCACCCCGCTGCCGCCAGGCATCCGACTGCCCAGGCTCGGCAGCCGGCCGGCCGCCCCGCCGAGCGCCCGGGTCCCGAGCGCTCCCCGAGCCGCCCGAGACCAACGGACGCAGCACCGTCGAGACCACCCTCGATCATCGTTCCGGCCAGGCCGCTCCAGGAGAACTCCTGATCACCCCGGGAGACGTCGACCATGTAGCCGGTTCCTGACGCGAGGGCCCCCGCGGCGGCGCCGGCAAGGATCAAGCATCCGACGCCGGTGGCGCAGAGGGCGCCGACGGCGAGGGCGCTCGCACGCTCATGGGACCTTCCATTGCTGTCTCCGGCAATAACGATTGGACGGCTCAATCCTCGACAGATGATTCACGTGATCGGTAGACCGATCGAGTGGCTACAACGTCAGCCCGATCGGGGTAGACGTGCGGCGCACCACGATTATCGAGGCCACAACCAGGCGTCGATCGCAAGGCAGTGAGACTCTTGCCTCCGTCGGCAGTGATCATGGGCGGTCCGGAAAAACTGCCCCTATGCTGGCCGCGAAATACCGACGATCCGATGCCAACACGAGGATTCGCGAATGCGCCGGGATTCTGCTCTGGACAACAACACGGCGTCCGCCGCGATCGCCGAGGAACAGGTGTTTCTCGACCAGGCCACGGCCCGGCGCGACAAGCTTGCCGACCACCTGCTGGCCGGGCTCTCGGTGGAGGCTCTGGACGTGCTGGAGCGGGCGCGGCTGCGCATGCTCCGCCAGCAGTACGAAGAACTGCGCCGAGCAACCGAGGGGCTGGTCTTCGGGCGCCTTGACGGGCTGGACGGCACCGTGCGGCACATCGGTCGGGTCGGCCTCCGCGACGACGAGGGCGGCGAGGACGACGAGCCACTGCTGGTGGACTGGCGCGCCCCGGCGGCGCGGCCGTTCTACACCGCGACCGCCGTCGACCCGCAAGGTCAGGCCCGGCGCCGGCACATCCGTACGACGGGACCGGCCGTCGTCGGCGTGGACGACGAGCCCCTCGACGGGACCATCACGACGGATCTCGTCGGCGAGGGCGCCCTCCTGGCGGCCCTGGACCAGCGACGCACCGGCCGCATGTCCACGGCGATCTCCACGCTGCAACGCGAGCAGGACGACATCATCCGGGCCGAGGCAAGCGGCCCGCTGGTCGTGCAGGGCGGTCCCGGCACCGGCAAGACCGTGGTGGCCCTGCACCGCGTCGCCTACCTGCTCTTCGCCCATCCGACGATGGCCGAGCAGGCGGTCCTGGTCCTCGGCCCCTCCCCGCGGTTCCTGGAGTGCATCGGCCAGGTGCTGCCCGCGCTCGGTGAGACAGCTGTCGTCGCGGCGACCTGCGACACCCTGCTGCCCGGGGTCAGCGTGGGCCGCGACGAGAGCCGGGCGCTCGCCGAGATCAAGGGCCGCGCCCTCTGGCAGCCCGCGCTCGAGGACTATGTCGCGTCGCTGCTGCCCCGGGCCCGCGACCTCAAGCTGCGCTGGGAGGGCGAGTTCTACGTCATTCCCGCCGCGACGGTGGCACAGGCGCTCGCCGCGGTGCGCAGACGGCCGTACCATCCGGCTCGCCGGGTCTTCGCCGAGCAGCTGCACCAGATCCTGGCCGAAGCCGTCGTCGATCAGCGTGCGGCGCTGATGAACGAGATGGAGGAGGGCTTCGAGGACATCCTGGCCCGCGTCGACCGGAGCATGCACTACGACCCCGGTGCCGCCGCCGGCAGCGACGTCGACGGCCTGCTCTCCGATGAGGAGGTGGACAGCCTTCGCCAGCGCATCGCGGAGAACGCGGCCATCGCCCGGTTCGTCGAGGCCTGGTGGCCCACCCTGGACGCCGAGACCCTGCTGCGCGACCTCCTGGCCGACGGTGACCTGCTGGCCCGGTTCGCCCCGCAGCTGTCCGCGGCGGAGATCGCCGCCGTCGTGGTCGAGCCCGCGCCGTGGGCGTCGAGCGACATCCCCCTGCTCGACGCTGTCGCCGACCTGCTCGGCGACAGCGACGCCCCGCAGCAACAGGGCGAGTTCGTCGCCGACCGCGCCCGCCGGCAGCGCGGCTGGGTGTACGGCCACGTCGCCGTCGACGAGGCGCAGGAGCTGTCCGAGATGCAGTGGCACATGGTCGTGCGGCGGTGTCCCAGCCGCTCCATCACCGCGGTCGGCGACATCGACCAGGCGGAGGCGGCGCACCGGCACACCAGCTGGGCCCAGGCGGTGCAGGCCGTTCTCGGCGACCGCTGGACCCCCGCGGAGCTCACCATCTGCTACCGGACGCCACGCGAGGTCATGGAGCTCACCGCACCGGTCCTGCGGCGAGCCGGCAGCCACAATGCGCCGCCCCGGGCCGTACGCGCCTCCGGCTTCCCGCCCTGGGAGCGCACGGTGATGCCCGCCGAGCTCAGCGACGCGGTCGCCGAAGCCGTGCGCGAACTGCGCGAGCGATGGCGTGGTGGCACGGTCGGCGTCGTCGCGCCGGCCGGTCGCATCGCCGAACTGCAGGCCACGGTGGATGACGACGTGCCGGTGCTGTCCGCGGCCCAGTCCAAGGGCCTCGAATGGGACGCGACCCTCCTCGTCGACCCCGACGGCATCACCGCCGAACCACGCGGCTGGAACGGCCTCTACGTGGCACTCACCCGCTGCACCCAGGAACTCGGCCAACTGGTGCTTGCGTAGCCACACTGCTTCTCAGATGGTGATGACGTCCCGCACGCGCGAGGGCCTCCCGCAGTCCGGCGTGGTGTGGGCGTGCCTGGCGGTGTCGTCCCCGCAGACGCGGGGGTCTCTCGCGCGACGTGGCCACCAGCAAGGACCTGGCCGCGTCATCCCCCGCACGGGCGGGTGGCTGGCACGGCTGCGCGGTGGGCGCGCGGCTGTCCGGCGGCGTGCGGCAAGCCGCCCCCGGCCCGAGAGGCCGGGGGCGGCGGTGTTCTCGTGGTTGGCCGAGGTGACCGCCCAGACCACCGTCTCCTCGTCGCCGGAGGTGGCGGTCGGCCCGCCGTCGGGGGTGACGCGGTCGCCGTCCGGCGCATCGTGGTGACCGGCGGTGGCGAGCCGGTGCAGATAGTCGGCCTGGAACCGGGTCAGCAGGTGATGTCGGCCGGAAACAGCAGGTAGCGGGGCATGCACCGTTCCCAGCCGACGCGGCCCGCCCGGCTCCGCGCGGGGTGGGTGGGGGCGGCACCCGCAGGTGCCGCCCCCACCCGCCGGTGTCAGCCCACCACGGAAAGCAGCGGGATCTGTTCGGCCCGCAAGGTCCGCACCAGGTCACCCAGGAACGGGTGCTCGTCGATCTGGAGACCCTCCGGGTTCGGGATCACCAGGTACGCCGAGCCGTGTGCCACCGAGACCCGCGCGGTGTCGGTGTACCGGTCGACGACCGCCTCGGTGCGGGCCAGGTCGTCGGCCGCCACCTGGATGGTGAACGGCCGCCACTCGCCGCCGAGGTTCTCGGCGACCGGGGTGGCCGCCGCGGCGGCGCGGGCCGGGTCGACCCGGACCGGTGAGGCGGTCCGGGCCGCCGTGCCGCTGCTCGGGTACAGCAGCGCGTTGGCCACCAGGTGCAGGCCACTCTCGTTGTACGCCCGGAACAGCGGGTTGAACGCGAACAGCACCGCCCGACCGGCGCCGGTCGGCTCGTCCACCACCGCGACCGTGTCCTTGAGCGCGTCACCCTGCACCGTGTAACCGTTGGCCCAGAAGGTGTCCCCGCTCGGGTAGCGCAGCACGTTGCGGCCGGTGCTGCTCGGGGTGAGGATCGGGTCGTTGTTGTTGAACTCGAAGTCCTCCGCCGGCCGGCCCAGCCCGACCGGGCTGTCGGCGTCCACGTCGACCCGCAGGTGCGAGCCGATCACCGTGTAGCCGGTCGGCTTCGGCTTCTCGGTGGTCGAGGTGAGACCGGCGGCGCGGGCCATCCGGGTGCCCTCGTTGCGCAGGCCCAGGTAGGTGTGGCCCTGGGCGATCCAGTTGCGCAGGTTGGCCTGCCCGGTCGCGGTCAGCCCACCTGTCGCGTTGCTGCCGTCCGGCACCAGCAGCACCGTCCGGCCGGTGAAGGCGGGAGTGTTGTCGTTGATGTCGGCGGTGGTGACCGGGGTGAGATCCAGGCCCCACCGCTTACCCAGCACGTACCGGGCCTCGCCGTGCGAGCCGGAGGTGGTGGAGATGCCGGTGCCCTGGAACAGGCCGACGTCCGGCCGGCTGATCGGGGTGCCGACGGCCGCCGTGGTGTACGGGGTGAGGGTCACCCCCAGCTTCTTGGCCGTGGTGTTCAGCTCCGGCGTCAACGCGCCGGCCGGCATCCCCACCTGGCCGTCGTCGAGGTCCCGGACCAGGTTCACGCCCCGGCCCAGCAGGGTGAAGGTGAACTCGGCCGCGGCGGCGGAGTCCAGCTCGTAGGTGTAGGAGCCCTTCAACGGCGGCGCGGCCAGGATCTTGCCGCCACCGGTGTTCTGGATCTTGTCGATCAGCTCCGCGTTGGGCTTGACGTCCGCGCCGGTGTAGACGGCGTTCACGCCCATCAGCAGCGGGTTGCTCCACGACGACACGTCGTAGAAGTACGGGAACGGCGTGTACGGGTCCTCACCCATGATCGCCTGGATCCAGTGCTTCTGGGGCTGGTTCATCGGAATCCAGTACGACCCGACCGGCACGGTCAGGTTGGTCGCCGACCGGCCACCGAAGAGCTTCGCGCTGGGCAGCTTGACGGCCTTGCGGACCTGGTAGACCTCGACGTCCATCCGGCGCAGCCGCTCGACGAGCTGCCGGGCGTCGGCGAGCTGCCGGTCGGGCAGCAGGAAGTACGACCGGACGGTCTGCGCCGGCACCGGGAACTGGACGGTGTTGGTCGGCTGGACCACCTCGTTGGGCTCCAACGTGCCGGCCCGCCCCTGGGCGAGGGCGTCCTTCCAGACCTTGAACCAGCCGTTGAGCACCTCACGCTTGTGCGCCGCCGCCCAGCCGAGGGTCGACCACTGGGTGTGGAACTGCTGCTGCACCCGGTCGGCCACCGCCGACGAGCTGCCCTTCTCGAAGGTCATGCCGGCGGCCCCGAAGCCTGCGGCCGGCACCGTGTCGCCGTACCCCATGAAGAACAGGTCGTAGGTGGAGTAGTTGAAGTAGCACTCGGTGGTCACCGCGCCGCCGCACGCGCCGTTGTAGCCGAAGCCGGCCTTGTTGGCCTCGCCGATCCGGTTGATCCAGTCGACCGCCTCGCCGGAGATCTCGTGGTGGATCGGGTCGGCGTTGGGCGGGAAGAAGTACTGCCTGCCGCCCATCTCGTGCGCGTCGATGAAGACCTGCGGCGGGTACCTGCGCATCAGTTCGAGCTTGCCGTCGGTCTCCTGCTGGGTCCGGGCGAACCAGTCCCGGTTCATGTCGAAGCCGTACTCGTTCTGCCGGCGGCTGGCGTCGCGGCCGTCCGGGTTCTGCGTCGGCACGATGATCGTGATCAGATTGTCGTTGCGCTGCTGGACCTCGCAGGAGAGCCCGGCGGCCAGCTCGTACAGCGTCTTGAGGGCGGCGTCGGTACCGCTCTTCTCGCCGCCGTGCACGTTGGCGGTGACCCAGACGATCGCCGGCGCCGCCTCGGCGATCTCCCCGGCCTGCTGCTGGTTGACCACCCGGGGGTCGCGCAGCGAGCGGACGTCCTCGGCGATGCCCTTGAGCACGGCCGGCCGCACGTTGCGCTCGTTCGACACGATCGCGTACGGCAGCGGCTGGCCGAGCACGCTGGTGCCCATCACGCCGGTGACGACCCGCTTGGAGGCGGTGTCCACGGCGTCGAGGTAGCCCCGCACCTCCTCGTTGGTGACCACCCGTTCCTGGCCGGTGCCGAGCGGGAAGCCGAGGTAGCTCTCCGGGCTGGGCACCGAGGCCAACCGGTCGGTGGGATCGGTACTACAGGTTGTCGGGGGCGCGGCGGCGGCCGAGGGGCCGACCACCAGAGGGGTCATTCCGGCCAGTAGTACGATTGCGGTGGCGCCCGCCAGCCGTTTACGGGAATGCAATGTGGAGCGGAATGGGGCAGTTCGCATGGTGTCCCGTTTCCCTTCCCGGGAAATGAATCAAGGGTGCCCGGAGCGTATGACCTGCGCTTTCGGGTGGTCAAGATTCACAACCGGCGGCCGGCACACGATTCGTCAACTGCCCCACACCCGGCCTAATGTGGGCGTTTGGTGGCGAGTCTGCGCGTCCACCGTGGACCCGGCTTCCCGGTGCCGGCGGTCCCGGCCCACCGACGGCGGGCCGGGACCGGTCGATCAGCGCACCCGGACGAACACCGGGTTGGAGTAGAACCACAGATCGCTCCACGGGCTCTCCAGCACGTCGGCCAGCGGCTCGGCCTCGTCGGTGCTGGTGCCACGTACCCGCAGGTAGCTGTCGGCCCCGACGTCGCGCAGGGTGTGCCGGATGACGTACTGGGCACCCTGCTGCCACCAAGTCGCGCGGACCGAAGCGGGCCACGTCGACCTCATGCTCGCCACCGGAGCCCGCATCGGCGAGATCCTCGCACTGCGCTGGGCAGACCTGGACCTCGCCACCGCACGCCCCACCCTGACGATCTGCGGCACACTCGTCTTCGTCAAAGCCCAGGGCTTCTTCCGACAGCCCTGGACCAAGAGCGACGCCGGCTACCGCATGGTCGTCCTGCCCCGCTTCGCCGTCGGCATGCTCCTGGCCCGCAAGCTCGACGCCGCCGACAACCCCCACGACGCGATCTTCGCGTCCCGACGCGGCACCTGGCTGTCACCCAACAACGTCCGCCGCCAGTGGCGCCAGGCCCGCGCCGACACCGACCTCGCCTGGGTCACCCCGCACACCTTCCGCAAGACCGTGGCCACCCTCATCAAGGAAGAAACCAACACCAAGAACGCCGCAGCCCAGATCGGGCACTCCAGCGAGGACGTCACCGCCACCTACTACATCGCCAAGCCAGTCCAAGCACCCGACGTCTCCGACGTCCTCGAACGCCTCGGCGCCCACCGGAACGGCCGCCCCACGCCCAGGGGGGCACGACGATGACCATGGATGACAAACCTGGTTGCCGCCCCGGGTAATCGGGGGGTTTTCGGGGGGCGGTTCAAAACTCCATAGACGAAAGCAAAAGCCCTGACCAGGGTTTCCGCTGGTCAGGGCTTTTCGTGTGTCGGGACGGCCGGATTCGAACCGACGACCCCTTGACCCCCAGGACGATTCGCCACACGTCCACGCACGTCACGCACGCTATCCCCAAGATCAGGCTGTGCGGCCGACGTCGTGCCGCGCACCATCGCGCAGGCCGTGTGGTCCCCACCTGGTCCCCGAGAGGCGAGCAACGGCTAGCCCCCCGGGGGAATGCCTGAGCCCAAACCGCTGTCACATATCAGACACTCAGATAGGTCGAGCGCAGAAACGCGGAGCATCCCAGGGTAGCCGACGACGACCCCAGTCAAGCTTTATCGGTCGACGGCTTTATACTCGCCGCCGCACACCCGAAAGGATGGCTCACCCATGCCCCCTCGACGCCCCAGCTCTCATCTCAACTCGGATAGATCAATAATCCGACTCCACGAGTCATTTCTTTCCAAAGGATGGACAGTCGAGGATCTGGACAAGGACTACGGAGAAGACCTCTTGGTGCGCATCTTCAATGACGAGCGCGCCACACCATACGCATTCTTCGTGCAGGCAAAAGCGACAGTCCAAGCAAGTCGGTACCTCACGAGGGACGGAAAGTATTTGCGGTTCCCCTTCAAAAAGGACCACTTCGAGAACTGGAAAGACTACTGGGAGCCGGTGGTGCTAACCATTTGGGATGCAGCAAACGACCGAACATATTGGGAGATAGCGCAAGAGCCAGAGATGGCATGGGACGAAAGGAAAAGCAACTTTTACTGCTACTTTCCTCTAGACAATCAACTCGACGAGAAGGGGATTCGACGGATCGAAGCGAGAACGAAGCGACGACACCAGAGGTATGAGCAGCAGCAAGAGGGGGCCGAAGTTCTCGTGGCTCTTCTTGAGGACGAACTGGGCGTGAAGATTGAATACTCGCCGAAGAACGGTGTCCTAATCATCGAAAAACCCGGAGAGGGGGGAGCGCAGATTGTTCTATTCGGCAAGCTCGGCGAACATGTGCGCAACACAGCCGCAGAGCGCGGCATGAACTTCGATGAGTACTTTCACGAGGTGGTAAAACTCGGCACCAACAAGCTTCGGGAGAACCGGGAGGCGGGCAAGTTTAGAGATGAAGACGAAGACGGGAATGAGGTAATCTTCAACAACAGTCGGGCGCTTCTGCGCCACGTAATGAGGCGTCATGAACTGGAAGAAGATTGGTAATCATTGCACTGGCAACCACATTAATGCGTCTGAACAATTTGACCGGTTAGCGATACCAGAAGCGGTGTCGGTCAACCTGCGGACAGCCGGCAGGCGACAAGACTCTTCCACAGAACTTCGCTTGCCACCGAGACGTCCCGAGGTTGGAGACGTTTCGTAATTCAAGCTGGCCCGATCAACGGCGGCGATGGGTCGGTTAGCGCGGCAGGGATATCGGTCAGGTGGATTACCTGACTAGGGCCAATGAAACGTCGCGCGACCAGCAGGCCCGCCTCGTGTGCCTGAGTGCCTGCGTGGCTTGCCGACGCGTCCGCGATCAGCCACGGCGTGAAGTTGTGTTCGAACGCGTCCACAGCACCCTTTAGGACGCAGCTTTCGGTAGCGATGCCGCAGAAGTAAAACTCTTCCCATTCGCGCTGCTTGGAAAGCGCGATACCCTCCGGGGTGAACGGGCTGTAAATCCTCTTGTCAAGCGTTACACCCTGACCCACGTACGGATGCAACTCGGGCACAAAGTCAATGTCGGGGGAGGACTGGAGGCGTTGCCAGCCAAAGAAGCGCTCAAACGGACTGCCAGGGTAGTTCAGGTATCGAGTGAAAAGCGTATCGCCGCCGGCCGCCTGCCAGCGGCGCACCAAGTCGACGACGACAGGAACAATGTGCGCCGACTGTTCGCGCACGAAGCCATTTTGCATGTCGGTCACGACAAGCACAGTGCGACCTGATGTCATGGGCTCAACCTCGATCCGTGTCACGGAGGGTCTCGATGGCTTGGTCTAGGGCTGGCATTAGGTCACAGGTACGCAGAATCGCGCGACGCATCGCCTGATGCTGTCCTGTCTCCCGCAGGCGGGAGACAGTAAGTCGGGAGCGCACCCCCCGAAGGTAGCGCCATCCATGCTCCGGCGGCACTTGTGGGTCTCGCCCTTGCTCTACCTTTCGGGCGATCGCGTCGCTATATGCCCACATGGATTGAATCGCAAGCTCGCACGAAATCAACTCGGCTTCCGTCAAGGATCGCTCTGCTGAGATCGGATGGTACACAACTCCAGACCATGAGGCATAGCCGACCGAAATCCCGCGCACGCCGAACGACTCGATACCTACGTGGTCGTACGATTCAGACAGCAACGACTGTTCGATCAGTTCGGCGTGCGCCAAGTGTTCGTCGTCCATGGCGCGGCCACGGTGTAGCAACACCCGTGGCGTCGACATGATTCGCAATGCGGTATCCAGCAACTCAGCCGGCCATGCTGGTTCAATTACCCAATGAGCACCAAGAACGTACACCGCAGAATCGTCCTCGGGTGGCGCGATGGGTGCGAGGTAGTCGATGGCCCATTTGATGTTGTCGCCGTACGAGACATCTCGCCATGCGGCGAGTGCCGCGATCGTGGACAACTGGACATGCTCGACAAGGTGAAAGATGGCCGACCCGCACGGCCATACATACAGGGTGCAATCGCCTTCCGCGTGCTCGACGGAAGCCGAATAGCAGGTGTGCCACTCCCCCACGGCGGGCGCGCAACCTGCAACCTTCCGCAGCCGAGCAGCACCCTGAGCGCCGACGAACGCCGTCACGAACTTGTGGGATCGCGCCGAGAAGTGCGGACGGTCCTCAGCACCACTGGTCAAGTCGCCGAATAGGTCGTGGGGCTTTGCTCCGTACGCCAGGCAGTAGAGCTGCCGGTAGACCGGGTCGGTGACCGCGACCCGCCCGGTCTCGTGGCGATACATCGCTTTCTCGATGGCCTCGACCGTGGGCGTCTCACGGATGCCGCGCTGTTGGCCGACGCGGTGTAGCTCTCGCGCAGCACGCTTACGCGACTCCCAACCGGCGGCCTTGCGGCGGTTGACCAGCACGAGGTTGGGCTTGAACTGCCGGGGGACCTCAGTGGACATAGGTCGTGTCCTTCGTGTCCGTGCGTAGGACCTGCCCGGATCGCCGCTGGGCGGGCAGTCTCATTGGCAGGCGAGCAAGGTGCCGCCGCAGACGGGAGCCGAGGACAGGAGGCACCAGATGATCCGACCTAGCCGATGGTGCCTTTACGCGGCCTCTCGGCCTGCCACTTCCGGATGGTCTCGGGCTGCCAAGCCGGAGACCGGCCGAACATCCGATCGGGCGCGGGAGCCTGGCCGCGCGAGACGTAAGAAGCCCAGGTTGCGCGGCTGATCGGGGCACCTACCGAGGCCAGGTAGGTACGTACGTGCTCCGTCGTCCACCAGTCGGCGGGCAGGTTGGCGTCAGTCATCAGTACAAGCCTACGCGGTACAGGTGCTTGCGCGAATACAACGTGACGCTGTAGCGTCCCGAATACAACGTCAAGTTGTAGCCGGCCGGATGGCCCGGGGAACGGTGGCACTCGTTGCCGCATGCCCACGGGCCGCCGGATCAGGTCGTTAGTTGACAACTCCACAGCACGAAGCGCCGCGTTGATCCGTCTGCGGTATGCCTGCCTTGATCCACACGGTGGCCGACCTCGGTAGATCCCGAGCGAGCGGGCCGAGTGGGCGGATCTGGCGCGCGGTTGCTTCTGCCACTGATCGCTCCCTGTTGGGCGGGGGCCGCGCTGTTAGAGGGCGCGGCGTACGCCCCAGGGGGTTCCCCGGCCTGCTGTGTTCGGGCCGTGCGTGACCGGGGCGTGATCGCCCCGCGCTGTCTACCTGACCTGACCTGTAGGGAGAGGTGATCTCGCTATGTCCGTGCTCGCTGCGTGTGTACGCGTCACGACCAAGTCCAGCGCCACCTGGCGCACCTGCACCGCGTGCGGGGACCTCGCCCCGCTGGCCCCCGACGAGCAGCACTGCCGGCCCTGCCGGCAGCCGTCGCGCTCTCGCTGTACCGGAAGGAACCGATCGAAGTGACCCCCGACGACCGGCCCGGACCGTCTACCTCTGACCTGGCCGCGATCGAGGCCGAATGGCCGCTGATCGCCGCCGAACTGGACCTGCTCGACGCTGAGATCAGCCTGATCTATGCCGAGGACCACGGCGGCCCGTCGTCGCTGGACTGGCGGCGGCTGCGCCGGGCTGAGGCCCGCGTTACCCGCACGGCCACGACGGCGGTCCGCCCGTCCTGGAGTGCCGGTGGGTGTGTGTCGCACAGCTTGGCCGTGGTCGGCTGGACCGGTTGCGGCTACGGCTGCGAGATCGTGCGCTGCCCCGGCTGCGGTGGTGAGCAGGTGCTTCACCGTACCGAAGACAGGTGCCGGGCCGGCAGGGCTCACGCGGCCTGATGTCCCGTATCCGCGCCGCGTACTGGGATCCGGACGGCGACCGTTACGGAATCCCCACCTTCTGGTGGCGAGGTGCCCCGCCCGGCTATGCCACCCGCCGTCAGCTACGCGCCGCCGGTCTGCGCCCCGCTGGTCAGCCGGTGGCCGCTCAGGTGCTCTGGCGTGGTGTCGGCGGCACCCGTGCCGCGTACCTGTACCGGGTTGACCTGGCCCGGCCGAAGCGCACCGCCACCCCCGCCCAGCTCCGCGCCGTTCGCGCCGCGCTGACGGCGCGCCGTACCTGCCGGATCTGCGGGGTGACCCGCTCCTACTACATCCCGCGCTCGCTGGGCGAGTGCTTGACCTGCTTCGAAGGAGGCCCCTCGTGATCTGGCTGTTGCTGATCCTGCTGGGTGGCCCGCTGGTGATGCTCGCCCCGTTCGCCATCGGCCACGCCCTCAACAGCGCCGTTCCGACCGTGAAGGAGACGCTTCGATGACCACCCGCAAGACCCGCCGCGCCGTGATGGCGGAACTGATCCTGCTGGCCAACCCGACCACCATCTACACCCGAGGCGACGGCGTCTCGCTGTCGGTGGAGTTCGACAGCATCGCCGAGCTGCGTTCCTGGCTGCACCTGGCCGGGCTGAACACTCCGGACCTGCTCATCGGCGAGCACACCGGCACCCGCGACGACGGCCGGCCGTACCGGGCCCTGAACGCCTACCCGACGTGGCACGGCTGGGAGTTCTACGCCCACGCCACCGAGTACACCGACGCCCCGGCGCTGGACGCGTCCACGGCCGACCGGCTCGCGGCCCTGGCGGTGGCCTGATGACCGCCCCGACGATCAACGGCACCCGCTACCCGCAGCCGGTCGAAGACCTGCTCCCGGCGGCCCGCGCGCTGGAGCTGCCCGCCGGTCAGAAGCTGCCGTCGCGCAATCGGTTGATGCGTGAGTTCCGCATCGGTGCGGCGAAGGCTGACGACCTGCTCGCCCGGCTCAAGTCCGAGCACGCCGACCGTGCCCGGGCCGAGACGCTGCGCACCGCGATGATCGTGCGCGGCGCGCTGCTGAGCCCCGAGACGGCCACCGACGAACCCGTCGCGCCCCGGCTGGACTACCCGGAGCCGATCGGCCCGGACCCGGCCCCCGCCCCGATCGTGGCCGAGCAGACCGCGCCGCCCTCGCCGGCCCCGGCTGTCGCCGTGGACAGCGCGCCGGTCGAGCAGGTCGAGCAGGTCACGGTGGTCAGTCGCCCGGGTACGAAGATCAGCCCCGACCGGCACGGCAGGCGGGTCCAGGGCCGGGGGTGGGCCTACGTCGGGGTGATCCTCGGCGGGGTGGTGTCGATCGCGGCGAACGTGGCGCACACCTACCTGCCGAAGCCGCCCGACGGCGCACCGCTCGGGTGGGCCCCGGACCCGGGGTGGTCCCCGTCGCCCCTGGCCGTGGCGCTGTCGGTGTTCTGGCCGGTGGCCCTGTTCGTCGCGGTGGAGATCCTGACCCGCATCCCCTGGGGCGAAGGATTCAGTTCCGTGGTCGCCCGGGTCGCGGGTGTGCTGCCGGTCGCGGTGGTCGCCGCCGTGGTGTCCTACCGGCACCTGTCCGGGCTGCTGGAGCACTTCGGCGAAGACCCGCTCACCATCGCCATCGGCCCCCTCGCCGTCGACGGCCTGATGGTCATGGCATCCGCCGCCCTGCTGGTCACGAACCGCCGCAGCCGCACCTGACCCCGCCCGGCGGCACAGCCCATCGGCCTCAGAAACCTGTGCTGTGCCGCCGGTCCGGTCACCCACCCCCATGTGAAGGGAGGGCACCTCTGATGGTGCCAGACACCACGTTCCTCACCACCGAACTGGCCACCGTGCGCGCCGAGCTGGTCCGCGTGGACGCGAAAGCGTCGGCTCTGCTCACGCTCGCCGGCACCGCCCTCACCGTCGGACTGGCCGTCCTGGCCCGCGCCGGCCTACCCGCCCCCGCCCTCGCCACCGGAACCGCAACGGTCGCGGTGATCGGTGTCGCCGTCGGGTTGCTGGCCTGCGCGGTACGCCCGTCCCTCGGCGGCGGGCACGGCCTGATCCGCTACGCGACCAGCGCGCCAGGGGACCTGATGACCGACGCCGCGCTGCCGCCGCTGAGCATGGCGTCCCTGCGAGCACACGAACTGGTGTGGCTGTCCCGCACCACGGTCGCCAAGTACCGCCGGGTTCGCACCGCCGTCGACCTGCTCCTCGCTGGCCTGGCCGGCACGGCGCTCACCGCCGTCCTGGTCCTCATGCTCGGCTGACCGGTCCCCCGGCCGTGCCCACCCGCGCCGAAAGGGTGCGGGTGGGTGCGGGGGCCGACCGGCCCGCACCACCCCAGTGTTTGCGCCGGGCGCGGCACGTCTGGACAACTCCCGCGCCCGGCCCTCCCTGAAGGAGAACCACAGCATGGCAGGCATGCCCCAGGAACGTGGCATCTTCACCGGTGCCGACGCCCTCACCGACAACGTCGCGCTCGTGGAGTGGTTCAACTCCACCCGCCGCATCCTGCACGCCGCCGCCCTGGAACTCGGCGTCACCGCCTCCGAACTCGACGCCCGGCTGCGCGCCGTCGGCGGCGGCGTCATGGTCGGCGGTCTCACCGGACGGGCCCGCGCTCGGCAGGTCGCCCGCCCGATCACCCACGCCTCCGAAGCCCTGGTGACCGCGTCGCAGTACATCGTGACCGCGTCGACCCGCTTCGAGGCCGTGTACCTGCCCGAGCTGGAGGCCGTCGGCTACAAGGCACGCCGCGACGGGTTCCGGTTCACCACCGGCGGCGGGGGTGGCCGCTGATGGCCCGCACCCGCACCCGGATGCCCCGCCACGGCGGACTCCCACCGGTCCGCTACTCCGTCGACCTCCGGTCGGCCGCGATCCCCTACCTCGCCTGCCCCACCGGCTGCCTGCTCGCGTGGCCGGCCGCCGCCGCGTCGCACCACTGGTGGGGCAGCAACCCGTGGGCCGCGGCCGGCATCACCGCCGCCGGTGGCGGACTCACCGCGCTGACCTGGGCCACCGGCCGGGCGCGGGGTGTCATCCGGCAGCGGGTGGCGACCCTGCTCACCGCGACCGGGTCGGCGTGGGCCCTCGGCGCGACCATCGGCGCACCCTGGGAACGCCCCTGGCTGGACGTGTGGGCCGGCGGCACCGTCGTCGCGTCGGTCGCGGTCGCGGTGATGCGGCTGATGGCCAAGGCCAACCCCGACGAACAGACCACCACCACAGCAGGGGGTGGGCTCGCTGAGGCCGTCGCCGCCCTGCGGGATGCGCGGATCGGACGGGCGAAGGTCGACGGGGCGAAGGTCCGCGCGTCGGTCACTATGCCCCACGGCGACACTCTCGCCGAGGTCGAAGGTTCCCGCGAGTCCATCGCGTCGGCGTTGGATGTGGCGCCGACGGCGGTGCGGGTGCACCGCAACCCCGACAGCGTCCGTACCGGGCACATCGAGGTGGTGCCGGTCGACCAGCTCCGCGACACCATCGCGTGGGCCGGCCCGTCCGCCCCCGGCCGTTCCGTCGGGGATGCGCCGTTGCGGTTCGGCCTGGCCGAGGATGGGGAGCCGGTCGGGTTGTGGCTCACCGGCCGGCCCGGTGTTCGCCCGGCTACCCACGTGCGCGCGACCGGCATGACGGGTTCGGGCAAGACGGAATGGGCCTTGGTGGTGATGACCGACTACCTGACCCGCACCGACGGCGCGCTGATCGTGGTCGACACCGTCAAGCGGGATCAGACGGTCAAGCCGGTCAAGGGCGGGTTGACGCTGCTGGTCACCGAGGACGACCACGCGGAAGCGTTCTTCGACGTGCTCGCCGAGCAGGTCATCCCCGCCCGCACCGAAGCCCTCGGCCGGGAGGACCTGACGGAGTGGATGCCGGGGTGCTCGCTGTCGCATCTGACGGTGTGGGTGGAGGAGTCGGCGGCGTGGTCCGGTCACCCGGCGTTGGTGCAGGTGGCCGAACGGGCGCGGTCGGCGGGTATCTGCCTCGTGCTGTCCCAGCAGCGCTGGACGCACGACCGGGCCCCAACGTCGCTGCGGTCGCAGTTCGCTACGAACGTGTGCTTCGGCATCGACAGCCGCGATGACCCGTCGCTTGCCCTCACCGCCGAGACGGTCGACGCGGGAGCGTCCCCGCAGGCGTGGGGCAGCAGCAAACCCGGATACCTCTACGTCGAGTCGCCCGGCATCCCCACCAACCGGTGGGCGATCCCCTGCCGCGCGGAACTCGCCCAGCGCGCCGACCTCGCCGAAGCCGTCACCGGCTGGACGAACGTGCGGCGGCCCCTCGACCCCGTCACCGCCAAGGCCCTGGCACCCGTCATGCCCACCACCACCGCGACCGCGACCGCCGGCCCGGCCGCCACCGACAACGACCACGACGACGAGGACCAGGAGGTACCGGCCATGGCCACCCGCCCCGGCGTCAACCCCAACGACCCGCCCGACGACATCGACCCCTCACAGGAGATCGACACCACCCCGACGCCCCGGCGGATGTCGCTCGCACTTCCCCCGCAGGCCAACCCGGAACGCGCCCGCGCCGTGCTGCGCGAGCACATCACCGCCCTCGCCGAGCAGGGAGCCACCGAGGTACGCCCGGCCGACCTCGGCGACGTGCTCGCCGCCACCGGCTACGGCGCGAAGTGGCTCAGCAAGGCCCTCGGTGAACTCACCACCGGTAACCACCCGCTGCTGATGGCCGTCAACCGCAACGGCCGCTACCGCATCCTGCGCACCGGCCAGTAGCCACCCCCGGGGCCGTGGAATCCACGTGGAATCCACACCGATTCCACGGCCCCTGACCTAGACAAACCCGCCGTGGAATCCACGTGGAATCCACGGGCGACCCGTCATGCCCACCATCAGGGAGCATCGATGAAACTCGCCATCCTCACCCTCGCCCTCGGTGCCCTACTCGGCCTCACGCTCGGTGTTCCCCTCGGCCGCCGCGTCGAACGCGTCGCCTGGTACGCCGACGCCGCCATCACCCGCGCCCGCGTCACCGGATGGCTCATCCGCGACCTCGCCGGCTACGCCACCGCCACCGCCGGAACCGTCGCCGTCGCCGCGTTCGTCGTGTGGGCGCTGGCCCGCTGATGACCGGCACCCGCCGCGACACCCCATCGCGCCACGACCCGGCCCTGTCCGGGCTGGAGGTATGGCTCACCGGCACCCGCGCCGAACTCCGCGCCGCCACCACCGCGCTCGCCGTGGCCGGGTGCGTCATCTGGCAAGGCACACCCCGCCCGCTGACCGGTGCCGACGCCGGACGATTCCGCGTCTACCTACGCCTGTCCGTCACCGCCGACCGCGCCACCACCGGACGACCCGCCCCGGCCACCGACAACAGGGCGGCACTGATCGACCTGAACGCCGCACGCACCACCCGCCGCCCCGCTTGACCCGTTGGCCCAACACCTGATCGGCGCGCTTCGCGCGCTCACCACCAGATGGCCAGCGTCCGCGCGGCGCTGGCCACCGACCCGCCGCTGCCCGCTGGAAGGAGGAACCACCATGCGGGTACTGATCACCGGTTCCCGGACGTGGACCGACCGGCACGCCATCACCAACGCCCTAACCGCGCTCCACCAGCGGTACGGGTCGGCGTTGGTGGTGGTGCATGGGGCGTGCCCCAGTGGGGCGGACGCCATCGCCCACGCCTGGTGCACCCGACACCGGGTACCGGTCGAGACCTACCCCGCCGACTGGACAACCGGCCGCGCCGCCGGACCACGCCGCAACGCGGCCATGGTCAACAGCCGCCCGGATCTCTGCCTGGCCTTCATCCGCAACGCATCCCCCGGTGCCACCGGCTGCGCCGCCCTCGCCGAACAAGCCGGCATCCCCACCCTGCACAACCCCACCCCCCACGACATCCCCACCCCGCCGCAAGAAAGGAGACACCCCATGCCCGACCTGCTCGCCGCCGCCCTCGACTACGCCGCCCGAGGCTGGCCGGTATTCATGCTCGCCCGCTCCAAACGACCCCTCGCCAACTGCCCACCCTGCACCGACCCTGGCCCCGACCACGACCGCGACACCTGCCCGTGCCTGACCTGCCACGGCTTCTACGCCGCCACCACCGACCCGCACCGGGTCGCCGCGATCATCGACGCCGTGCCGCGCGGGCAACTCGCCCTGCGCACCGGGGCAGCGTCCGGGACGGTGGTCGTGGACGTCGACCCGCGCCACGGTGGCCACCACAGCATGGCCGCGCTCATCGCCGAAGGGCTCCTACCCCGCACCCGCTACGCCGTCACCGGGTCCGACGGGCTGCACCTGTACTACCGGCACCCCGGAACCTCGGTGATCTCCCGGCCGATGCCCGGCCGGCACGGCATCGACATCAAGGCCGATGGCGGCTACGTGGTGCTACCGCCGAGCAGACACCAGCGCACCGGCCGCCCGTACCGGTGGGCTGACGCCGACCACGACCTGACTGAGATGGCCCCCGCCCTGCTCGACGCCTGCCAGGCCGCACCGACCCGCACCGCCACCGACACGACCAGGTCGACCCGCACGCCCGGGGGCGGGGCCATCTCATCCCCTGACGCGCTGCTCGCCTCCATCCTGGCCACCGTCGCCGCCGCTCCCAAGGGACGCCACCGCGTGACCCTCTACGGCGCCGCCCGAGGCGTCGCCCGGATGGTCGCCGCCGGAGCCATCAGCCACGCCGACGCGATTGCCGCGCTCACCGACACCGGCCGCGCCGCCCAACAGACCGAACGCGAAATCCGCGGTGCCATCACCGGCGGATTCCGAGACGAAGGAGTTGCCCCATGAGCGACACCGACCAGCCCGAAGACGGCGCGGCGATCCTCGACCAGGTACGCGCCTGCCTCACCAAGTACGTCATCCTCCCCAGCGCGGAAGCGGTCGAT